>VIAD01000009.1 GCA_006546595.1 Moraxellaceae bacterium AER2_44_116
CTGGAACTGGAACTGGAACTGGAACTGGAACTGGAACTGGAACTGGAACTGGAACGACATTGACAGCGACAAGCGGTTTTTCAACCACACGTTCAACTATTGACGGAGATGCAACAACAGGAGCAACGACTGTCGCGCTCAGTGCTGGCCTAGTGACCACAGACGGGGGCGCAGCTTTTGCTTGACCTAATGCCGCACTGGCACTAAAACCGCCTTTTGAGGGTGATGAGCCTTGTGGCTTAGTCGGGACAGGCTTAAAACTCAACATCCGTAACAAACACATCTCAAAACCTTGACGGGCACTTAACGCCAACGGTAAATCACGGCGACCATGTAAGGCTATTTGATAATACAATTGCACATCTTCGGGAGTCATGATCTGTGCCATAGCTAACACACGATCACGATCACCTTCACTGTTTTCGATAGCATCGGGCAATAATTGTGCTAAGGCCAAACGATGCAAAGTACTAATCAAGGCCGCTAATGCCCCTTGAAAATCAACACTTTGCTCGGCTAGGGCATTAATCACGTGCAAAATCTCAGCGGCATCACCTGCATTAACGGCATCTAACACCCTAAACACTAAATCACGGTCGATACTACCCAGCATTTCGCGGACATCGGCCTCACGCAATGCCCCATTACCAAAAGCAATGGACTGATCAGTCAACGATAACGCATCACGCATTGAACCGTTGGCCGCACGTCCTAGCTCCCATAATGCGGCCATGTCATAACTGACGGTTTCTGCCGTTAACACTTTTTCTAAATGACCAACAATACGTTCAGGCGACATTGGCTTTAAGGAAAACTGTAAGCAACGAGACAAGACAGTGACAGGAATTTTTTGCGGATCAGTCGTCGCCAACAAGAACTTAACGTGTGCTGGTGGTTCTTCTAAGGTTTTTAATAACGCATTAAAGGCGTTTTTGGTCAACATGTGGACTTCATCAATCAAATACACTTTATATCGACCACGCGTCGGCATATATTGTGAGTTTTCAATGACTTCACGCACATCATCAACGCCCGTATTACTGGCGGCATCAATTTCAATTAAGTCGATATAACGGCCTTCATTGATTTCTTGGCAGGTAGAGCAAACACCACAGGGTTCAGGTGTAATGCCTATTTCACAATTCAAACATTTCGCTAAAATACGGGCAATCGTCGTCTTACCGACACCACGCGTGCCTGTAAACAAATAAGCATGATGTAAACGATTTTGGCTGAGAGCATTGCCCAATGCACGAGCAACATGCTCCTGCCCGACTAATTCAGCAA
This sequence comes from Moraxellaceae bacterium AER2_44_116, assembly GCA_006546595.1. Classification (GTDB taxonomy): domain Bacteria; phylum Pseudomonadota; class Gammaproteobacteria; order Pseudomonadales; family Moraxellaceae; genus Agitococcus. Next base: position 1,288 of record VIAD01000009.1, read on the forward strand.
AGTTTTTTGGACGATATTTACGAGCGAGAACTTGATAACCCATGCCAATATCCGACTCAACGAGCAATAAAAAATAATTCGAACAAAATATCTATCAAAAGTAGATAAGTTGAGATAAGTAATGGTAACGGAAGCCTGTTTTGGGCTAAAGTGTTTTATGGTATTGATTTAAGCCCATTTTTAGGACTTTCGCAGGTTATCACCATTCCGCCCACGCGTAACCGTGTATAACAGCGTACTGAATTATCCTGTTCTTTTAGCTTTTTTAGATATTGAGCGCAATGAAAACCAAAACAATATTAATTACGGGTGGTGAAAGCGGCGTGGGTGCAGCAACGGCTCGGGCATTAGCAGCCCAAGGACATCGCGTGCTGTTTACCTGTCGCGAAGCCGAAGATGGCGCACAACTCTGTACCGACATCATGACTGCCTTTCCGCGTGCCAGCGTCAAAAATTTATCCTTAGATTTAGCCTCATTCTCATCGATCCGTTTATTAGCCGACAAGTTGCAACGTGAATATAGTCATATTGATGTCTTAATTAATAACGCCAGTCTTGCACCGCTCACCAAACAAAAAACCCGTGACGGCTTTGAACTACAGTTTGGGGCGAATTATTTAGGTCATTTTTTATTCACCCAACTACTCTTAGATGTCCTCAACGAAGCAGGACGGGCGCGCATTGTCCATACCTCGTCGATGATGCATTGGTTGGGTGGCATTGATTTTGGTAGCTTTCATGGTGGCAAGTTTTATGACCCCATCCGCGCTTATGCTCAATCTAAACTCGCTATTTTATTATTTAGTAATGAATTATCACGACGCTTAAAAAAGACCAAAATTACCAGCAATACCTTTCACCCCGGTGGTACGCCGCAAGAAATCTATTTTAACCTACCACGCGCCGCTTATTTAACTGTCAAACCATTTTTGGCCGCCCCCGAAGAAGGTGCTCGCACTGCTGTTCTATTAGCCACCGCGCCTCACTTAAGCGATAGCACAGGCAAATATTTTAGCAAAGGTGAACAAGCACTCATGTCGCCACGCGCACGTAATGAAGATTTAGCATTAAAACTATACGAAGTCAGTGCGGGATTATGTCAGGTAGAGGCCTTATGACCGTTAGCAGTATTTTATGATTGGAGTGTCAAGATTTTATTTTTAGCGGAAAGATTGAGTGGTGGCAACTCTGCCAGCCGACCCTCGGCACACGCGTCACAATTACCGTTGCTACCTTCCGGTCCTGGCGGGATTCACTGCTTAACGTTGCGAGGAAACCGACAGAGTCACCATAGCAAGCGCGCTTTACAATTTACTTAAAGCGGACGCACAGTATAGGTGAGCTTTTTGTCTTTGGGAACTGGTATTTGCAAAAAAAATCAACTTTTATTGTCCTCTGTACAAATTACATTCTTTGATATTCAATGGCTTGATTCAGTCACAAGAAAATCACTCATTATGACGACTCTTTATTTTCACACCTTCAATAGCCCTCTTGGCTTACTCCACTTTGCCCACGCCAATGATGTTGTTTACGCGTTAGCCTTTGCAGAGTTTCAAGAACAACTCATGGAGCAACTGCAAAAACGCTTCGCCGAAAACCTAAACTTGCAACCTGCTCCCAATGCTGCGATTGAAGAGTTATTAGAACGATATTTTGCAGGTGACATCAATGCGTTAAGTCTCATTCAAACTCATACTGATGGTACACCGTTTCAACAAGAGGTTTGGCAAGGTTTACGTGGCATTCCAGCAGGTCAAACGACTTCCTATCAGCAATTAGCCCAAGAAATTGGTAAAGAAAACGGACAACGTGCGGTGGGTACAGCCAATGGCCGTAATCCAATCCCGTTAATTATTCCGTGTCATCGGGTAATCAACAGTAATGGTAAATTAGGCGGTTATAGTGGTGCATTGTGGCGTAAAGAGTGGTTATTGAAACATGAAGGCGTGGTTTGTGAGAGATAGGCTTCGACTCCGCTCAGCAAACGCAAAAACGCTCCCTGAGCGGAGTCGAAGGGTGTATTTACCCAAAAACTGACAGCACTTAAATTATTGCTTCAACAGTTTTTCAATATCTTTCGCAATATCCATAGGTTCTGTTGTTGGTGCGTAACGTTCAACAACCTCACCTTTTTTGTTGACCAAGAATTTAGTGAAATTCCATTTAACTAAATTCAAACCTAACAAACCCGGTGCTGCTGCTTTTAGATGCTTGAATAATGGATGTGCGTCATCACCATTAACATCAATTTTAGCAAACATTGGGAAAGTTACACCGTAATTTAACTCACAGAATTGGCTAATTTCATCGTTGCTGGCAGGGTCTTGACTCATAAACTGATTACAAGGAAAACCCAACACAATAAAGCCTTGGTCTTTGTACTTTTCATACAAAGCCTCTAAACCCTTAAATTGCGGTGTAAAACCACATTTACTCGCCGTATTAACGACTAAAATCACCTGATCTTTATAATCAGAAATCGGTTTTTCTTGGCCTGTAATCGTCGTTGCTGAATATTCATAAACACTGGGCATCGTCTTTCTCCTCTGGGAATAGATGACTTAGGCGTATCACTGAAACTAGCGCATTTTGTGCGTCAATAACCGATAGTCGCATAAGCCATACAAATAGTTATTTTTTCGTCAAACGCAAGGATGCAGAATTCACACAATAACGCAAACCCGTTGGTTTAGGACCATCTGGAAAAACGTGGCCTAAGTGTGCATCACATTGCTGACAAATAATTTCGGTACGCACCATACCATGACTGATATCACGATGTTCTGCAATGGCATCAGTCTGTAAAGATTGATAAAAACTGGGCCAACCAGAACCCGACTCAAACTTGGTTTCCGAGCTAAATAATGGCGCACCACAACACTTGCAGTGATATACGCCCTCCTCATGACAATTCCAATACTCGCCCGTAAAAGCTCGCTCTGTGCCTTTTTCACGGCAAATTTGAAATTCTTGCGGTGTTAATTCCGCTTGCCATTCGGTGGCTGTTTTTTGAACTTTAATCATCATTCGCTCCAGTTAAGCTCTTACGAAGAAATTTATATCAGAGAAAGATGTAATTACCACTGAACAATGGTGGCCTTTTTCGTTAGAATCAAGTGTTTAGAGTCTCTGCGAACGAGTTTGTTACTATGGAAATTGTAAAATCGGCAAAATTGAAAAACGTGTGTTATGACATTCGCGGCCCTGTCCTCAAAGCGGCGAACGCGATGGAAGAACAAGGTCATCGGATTATCAAGCTAAATATCGGCAATCCCGCGCCCTTTGGCTTTGAAGCACCACAAGAAATTTTGGCCGATGTCATTTCCAATTTACCGAATGCCGTTGGCTATTGCGACTCTAAAGGTTTATTTTCAGCGCGTAAGGCGGTGGTTCAATATTACCAACAGAAAAATCTCTTTGTTGATGTCGGCGATATTTACATTGGCAATGGTGTATCTGAACTGATTGTTATGGCAATGCAAGCTTTGCTTAATAATGATGATGAAATGCTCATTCCTGCTCCTGATTATCCCTTATGGACGGCGGCTGTCACCTTAGCAGGCGGCACACCTGTTCATTACCTTTGTGATGAAAATGATGGCTGGTATCCTGACTTAGCCGATATTGAAGCCAAAATCACGCCCAAAACACGCGGCATTGTCGTGATTAACCCTAATAATCCAACAGGTGCAGTGTATCCCAAACACATTTTGGAAGGCATTGTGGCGTTAGCACGTCGCCACAGTCTCATTATTTTTGCCGATGAGATTTACGACAAAATTTTATACGATCAAGCCGTTCATACTTCCATTGCGACGCTATGTGATGATTTATTGTGTATTACCTTTAATGGTTTGTCTAAATCTTACCGTGTTGCAGGATTCCGTTCGGGTTGGTTGATGGTCAGTGGCAATAAAAAAATTGCTAAAGACTATATTGAAGGCTTGGATATGCTAGCTTCCATGCGCTTGTGCGCCAATGTACAAGCACAATATGCCATTCAGACGGCATTAGGCGGCTATCAAAGCATTAATGATTTGATTCGACCCAATGGCCGTTTGTATGAGCAACGGGAAGTAGCTTGGAAAATGTTGAATGACATTCCCGGTGTCAGTTGTACCAAGCCTGAAGGCGCGTTATATCTATTTCCACGCTTAGACCCAGTAATGTATCCGATTGCTGACGATCAAGCGTTTATCTTAGAACTACTGCAAGCCGAACGGGTGTTATTAGTGCAAGGAACGGGTTTTAACTGGCCTCATACCGACCATTTCCGTGTTGTCTTTTTACCACACATTGACGAACTCAAAGAAGCGATTAATCGTTTAGCGCGGTTTCTAGCACAGTATCGGGCGCGATTTAATTAAACCGTCCCTTCGACTCCGCTCAGGGAATTTTTGCGTTGACTGAGCGGAGTCGAAATCAAATAATCACTTCACTGACTAGCATTACGCTCCAACCCCTCCTTGACTCAAGGGAGAGAAATCGGCTTCGCCTGTTACAAACGCACAATACTGTTCTCTTGTAATCCCTGCGTTTCACCCCTACCTTAGCACTATCGGACTATTTCATTTATTTAATGTCTGTTTAATTAGGAGTGTTTGACACCATGTTTCGTATCTTCTTGTTCCTGCTGACCAACTTAGCGGTTTTGCTAGTGGCAGGTATCATCTTGAGTGTGTTTGGTGTTGGTACAACACATACCGTCGGTAATGGCCTTAATCTCTCTAATCTATTAACTGTTTGTTTTGTCTTTGGCATGACAGGCTCAATCATTTCTTTGTTGATGTCGAAGTGGTTGGCTAAACGTGGGACTGGAACAGAGTTAATCGTGAATCCTCGTACTGCCGAAGAACGCTGGCTGGTGGACACCGTTGCTGAGTTATCGCAAAAAGCAGGCATTAAAATGCCAGAAGTGGGTGTATTCCCAAGCTATCAATCGAATGCTTTTGCGACAGGCTGGAACAAAAATGCAGCGTTGGTGGCCGTGTCTAGCGGTTTATTAGACCGTATGAGCCGTGATGAAGTGCGTGCTGTTTTAGGCCATGAAATTGGTCACGTTGCTAATGGCGATATGGTGACGTTGGCGTTGATTCAAGGCGTAGTGAACACCTTTGTTATGTTCTTCTCGCGTATTATTGGTAACTTTGTTGACCGTGTGATTTTCAAAAATGAAGACGGGCCGGGTATTGCCTATTTTGTGACTAGCTTAATTGCTGATTTAGTGTTGGGCATTTTAGCGTCAACGATTGTGTTGTGGTTCTCGCGCCGTCGTGAGTTTCGGGCGGATGAAGCAGGTGCGCGTTTAGCGGGCAAACAATCGATGATTAATGCTTTACGTCGTTTGCAAGCCGAACATGATGTACCTGACCACATGCCTGCGGAAATGACAGCATTGGCTATTACTACAGGTCGTCGTGAGGGTTTTAGTTTGGATAAATTCTTTGCCTCTCACCCTACCATTGAAGTGCGTATTGCTGCTTTAGAAGCGTTGCAGATTCCTAATGATGTTCCTGCGAATGGCTCGTTGTGGGGTAATCGTTAAGTTGTACTTGTAGTGAATAAAAAGCAGCTTAGGCTGCTTTTTTATTATTAATCCGCCAAGTTTAACTCAAACCAAAAAACGCTCCCCACGCCAACAGTACTTTCCACACCAATCATCCCGCCCATTAACTCGACTAATCGTTTGCAAACAACCAGACCAATACCTGTACCTTCCTCTTTATGCTCTTCTTGTCCTAAACGATTAAAGGGCTGAAACAGTTGCTCTATTTGGTTCGTGCTTAATCCTTTGCCTGTATCTTCAATACAAATACGAATACGCCCTGCACCATTCATCCGATAACTCACCATCGCCGAACCGCAAATTTTATTGTATTTAATGGCATTAGATAGCAAGTTAATCAGCACTTGTTTTAAGCGGGTATGATCTGCTTTCACTAAGTAAGGGGAATTTAATGTAGGGAACGTCACGGTAATGCCGTATTTTTGCGCCTGCGGCTCAATCATGTTTTGGCATTCATACATGACTTCATTTAAAGAGATAGCTTCAAGTGACAGCGACAACTTACCCGACTCAATCAAGGAAAGATCTAAAATTTCGTTAATCAACTCCAGTAAATACCAACCTGCTTTCAGAATTTGGCCAATACTGCGTTGTTGGCTTGGCGTGGGCGTGGGTGTACCTGACTCGATCAGTTGGCCAAAGCCAAGAATGGCATTGAGTGGCGTGCGTAGCTCATGACTCATACTCGACAGAAAATCTGTTTTTGCGAGGTTGGCTTTTTCAGCTACCGATTTAGCACGCTCTAACTCGATATTTTTTTCATGTAAAACCTGATGCAGATGCTTTCGTTCCGTGACATCGTTAAGTACGATACGTTGCACCGTCTCTCCATTAACACCTTCAATCGCGGTGGTCAATAAATTGACCCAACAATACGAACCATCACTTTTCATCATTTGTAATTCGCAACTGAGCGGCTCACCCGAGATAAAATGCTGTTTACGGTATTGATAGAAAATATCTTGCTGCGCTTTGACCACGTAGCGGGTAATGCGTTGCCCCACTAACTCACGCCGCGAAATACCTAATAACGTTGCGGCGGCAATATTGGCTTCAAGAATGACTCCTAACTCACTAATCGTGCAATAACCCACTGGCGCAAGGTCGTAAAGGTCAAAATAACGCGATAACGCGGCATCTAATTGTAATTGAGTCCGTCGTAGCTCTTCATTTTGCATCTCTAATTCAATTTGATGTACTTGCAGTTGATGTAGCGTTTGGCGCATGGCCTCAGGCGACAAACTATCTAGGTTTTTTGCCGATAATTCAGCACTTTCACGCACATACTCTTCGGCTTGCAGGCGTAAAACGTGTGCTGCATCGTTGCTTATGTCAATACTATTGTCCCTGTAGATCATGGTGCGCGTCCTCCTATAAAGCGACTGTCGATTCTTTTTTGCGTTCGGTAGTCGCAATCGCATAAATTTGACCTGATTCATTGATTAATGCGGTCGCTGTTAACGAAATATCGATCACTGAGCCATTTTTACTCAGCCGTTGCGTTTGATAGGGTTCTAGTGTTTCCGCACGACTGATTTGCTGTACTTTTAGTAAGGCACTTTTCTGTAAGGCTAAAGGAATTCGGTCACGCACATTCATCAGCAATGCTTCTTCTTCACTCCAGCCATACAGTCGAACAGCACCCGGATTCCACGCGATAATACATCCTGTTAAGTCCTGCACGGTAATGGCATCAAAGGCATCTCGTACCACAACCGCCAAACGTAATAACTCATTGGCTTTACGCAATGCTTCTCGCGTTCGCACAATCTCCGTGATTTCAACGAAGGTAATTACTGCCCCTTCAATGACATTATCCAAGGTGCGATAAGGCAAAATTCGCATAGTATAATTTTTGCCTTCCGTGGTTTGCACATCAATCTCTTTGGCAACCAGCGTTCTTAATACCGCTTGTATATCACTAACTAACTGATTATAGCCCACGAGATTAGACACAATATGGCCAACAGGCCGCCCAACATCACTGAGTATCAAGTTAATAATCAGTGTTGCCGCAGGCGTAAAACGTAAAACTTTCAGGTTATGATCAACAAAAACCGTACCAATGCCTGTCCCCGCTAACAAGTTATTCATGTCGTTATTAGCGCGTGATAAATCCGTGACCTTGGTTTGCAACTCCGTGTTCACGGTTGCCAGCTCTTCATTGATAGACTGTAGCTCTTCTTTCGAGGTTTCTAGTTCTTCATTCGTAGACTGCAACTCTTCGTTTACCGACTGCATTTCTTCATTAGATGACTTCAATTCTTCGTTCGTGGTTTCTAGCTCTTCATTGGTGGCTTGTAACTCTTCATGGAGTTCGGCAATTTGACTATTCGCATCTCGACTTTTGCTATCTTCATTTGAGCTAACAGGCGGTATCGGCAATGGATGATGCAGCGCAGAGGACTCCTCCAACACCACGAGAAATAATGGCGAATCTTGTACCGTCGTCTGACTCACGATAACAGGGCAAATGGTCAGGTTGACTAAGGTAAAATGGCCATTGGTTTTGACGCGTAAATTGGCGACCCGAATCCGTTCTTTTGCTGCTGCCACTTTTCGTAAAGATGTTGTTAGCTCTCGCTTTAAGCCTTCGCGTGCCATTTTCAGGATATTGTTAATACCTGCTTCACCCTGAGCAGGCTCTAAAAACATGCCTGTTCGACCATGCAAATAGAGAATATCGCCCTGCCCATTCACCAAGACACAGGCGGGTGCAATTTGCTGTAATAGCGTTTGCTCAACTAAATCACGCAACGATATTTTGACAGGCAGACCCGTTTTACCCACAACCGTTGGCAAAGAAACATCGGCAATGGTAATCGGCGGTAAAAATCGACCCAGTGCTGCGCGTTGTGCCCCCTGAAAATCCTCTTTACGCTGATACAACTTCGACTTGCGATCCAACACGGTAAATAAATCACCAAACTCACCCACCGTCTCCGATGTTCCTAAAAATAGTAAGCCTCTTGGATTCAGAGCGTAATGAAACAAGGTGATGAGTTTTTTTTGTAATTCTGTGCCCATATAAATCAGCAAATTACGACAACTGACGAGGTCTAGCTTGGAGAATGGTGGGTTTTTAATGACGTCATGTTCAGAAAAAATCAACATATCCCGAATGTCTTTATGCACTCGATACGCACTACCATCGGACTCAGCAGTAAAAAATCGCGCTAAACGCTCAGGTGAAATATCGGCACTAATACTCGCGGGATAAACCCCAATACGAGCGATAGCAATGGCTCGACTATCAATATCGGTGGCAAAAATTTGTACTTTGTAATTTTTCTTGAGTGCTTCAAGATGCTCTTTTAGCAAAATAGCAATGGAGTAAGCTTCCTCTCCCGTTGAGCAACCATTTGACCAAATACGAATGACTGAACTCGCTGTTTTACCTTCAAACAGTTTAGGAATGGCCAGCTTTTCAAGCTCTTGAAACGGGTGAGTATCACGAAAAAAATTGGTCACACCTATTAAAAAATCACGAAATAACGCTTCCACTTCGACGGGAGTTTGCTGTAAATATTTGACATAACTATCAATGGTATCAATCTGATGAACCGCCATCCGCCGTTCAATTCGGCGATAAATCGTGCTCGGTTTATACTGCGAAAAATCGTGTCCCGTCTGCGTCCGTAGCAAGACAAATATTTTTTTCAATGCGCCATCACTTTGGGGAATTGCAGCGTTAATCGGGCGATGACTTTTACCAAAGGCATGAGTGACATAAGCGATCAGTTGCGCAGACATTTCAGGAGGGGGTAATTCGTAATCCACCAAACCTGTCGCCAACGCACTGCGAGGCATACCATCAAAGCCACAAGAATCTGGTGATTGCGCCATCACCATACCTCCTTCCCCTTTAATGGCGCGCACCCCTAAAGTCCCGTCACTGCCCGTTCCCGACAGCACAATGCCAATCGCGCGCTGATGCTGATCTTGCGCGAGCGAACGAAATAAAAAATCAATCGGTAAACGATGACCTCGTGGCTCGGTGGGTTCTAATAGCTGTAATGAGCCATTCAGAAAAGCCATATCGCGGTTGGGCGGAATGATATAAGCACAGTTGATTTTCACCTCCATGCCATCCTCAACCTCAAATACCGTCATATGGGTATAACGCTGCACGAGTTCAGTGAGAATACTTTCATGGTCAGGTGCTAAATGCTGTACCAATACAAAAGCCATATTAGGTTCAGCATTGTTGGGCATACCCGAAAAAAATGCTTCAAAGGCCGCCAAGCCACCAGCCGATGCGCCAATACCCACAATAGGAAAATGACTAGAAGGAGATGTCGGCATTGCTGCTGCCGTATTGATTGACGGCATTGTCGTTGGGGTCTTGTCTTTTTTCCCTGTCGTCATGGTCTTCTCTAGTTCCAATGAAAGGTTAAGACTGACGGGATAATAGCCTATCTAAGCTGATTTCGGGTTAATAATACTTTAGTGGGTGTAGTAATGGGAAATTAACCCTCACTCTAACTCTCTCCCTCGGGGAGAGAGGACTATACTCCCTCTCCCCGAGGGAGAGGGCTGGGGTGAGGGTTAAGTTTTATTACTCCACATAATATAACTGTTGTTGTTGATATCCTGTCGTGACGCTAATCAAACCGCGCCATTGTTGATTCAATGCCGCATCACCCGTGTCTAAACGTAATGCCCTGCCTGCCAACTCCTTTAACTTCTTCGGCGTTGCCACTACCCATAATGCCTCTCGACCGACATAACGCAAAATCTCAGGCGTTAATTGTTGATTACCTCTACCGATTAATATGCCTTGGCCACCTGTTGCCGTTAAAATAATACGTGTCGGGTGTTGTTGCACTAATGTCCAAACAGCGTCACTGTCTAAATCTTCGCCAACTAATTCACCATTTAACACTGCATCAAAACCTAATAAAGTATGTTGATAGCCTAAATCACGCATAATCGCGGCGGCAGTTGTACCGACACCAAATAAATATAAAACGTCTGGTTCTAAACATTCACAAACACTCGCCGCTATTTCGGTTTGTACTAATTCGTCACTTTCCACGCTGGCACATTTAATTTGTTGGACTAAACGGGTATCAACAGGCACATTCAACTCACCATAAAAACGGGGTTGTACTTTACCTGCTTGCAATGCAACTTCGTCTAAATCGCGTACTTCCGCCGCTTCTATTACCACACCGCCACCTGTTAATAATTTTTCAATTAACTCGGCGGCACTTTCAGGATTAATGGCAAACACGCCTGAGTGCATTTTGACCCCCGACGGAATACCTAAAACGGGCAAGTTTAGTCCTGCTTGGCATAAATCACGTGCCGTACCATCGCCACCCGCAAACAGGAGTAAATCAATACCTGTTGTAACTAAGGCATGAGCGGCAAACATGGTGTCGTTTGCGGTGGTTGGTTGTGTCATTTGACAAACAACATGAGGCGTAAAGCCACAAGCCATTAATACATCTTCCCCCATCAATCCTGACGGACAGAAAAATGTCAGCGCATGAGCATAAGACTGTAATAATTTTAAGGTTTCATAACTGCGTTGGTAGGCTTTGGACTCGCTAGCAGACAACACAATAGAAGGCAGCCCATCGCTACCTTTTAATGCGCGCGCACCACCTAAGCCAGCCATTGGATTGATAAGTACGCCAATACGTAACGAATGCAAGCAAGAATTATTCTCATGTTTCATAGTTGGTTACAGATTCGATGAAGTTTAACGATACACAAGGCGATTGCTTTCCTATACTGACCACATCAAGAAGCGATTACCCATCGGCTAGATTAGAGAGAGATTATTATGCAAGTCGTCGAAATGAACAAAAAATATGACAACAACTTGTTTGACCTTCAAGCGTTTCATGGTGCTGCTCTCGTTGATGAGCAAGGCCGTGAGATTCCAATCACTGAAGAAATGATCTCTAATGCCTGCGAAGAATTAATGAAGTTGTGGCACTTCCCGATGAAAAAAGCCGCTTAATCGGATTATACGCGTTCTCCACCTAACTCTCTCTAGGTGTGCATAGAAAACCCTACTTTTTTAAGTGGGGTTTTTTATGCTTTAATAATATACATTTGTCCTTTATATGTTACATTTAACTAGCCAAAGAATTCTTAACTTAAAAAAAGAGACCGCTTTATTATGCTCGCTAAACTTCTTGCCCAAACATTTTTTACCGTGAGTGGTTGGACATTTAAAAATAATATGCCCGCCGATATTAAACAATGCGTGATGATTGCAGCCCCACATACCAGTAATTGGGATGCTCCCTATACCCGCTTTGCTTTTGTGCTGATGGGGATTCCCGTCAAAATCACCATTAAAGACAGTTGGATGCGTTTTCCTTATGGTCCTATGATTCGTTATTTAGGTGGCATTGGCATTAACCGTCGTCCAAAAAAAGAAGGCGAAGAGCGCGAAAGTATGGTGCAACTGATGGCCAATTTGTTTAAAGACAATGAAAATTTGGTCATGCTAATTACCCCTGAAGGCACTCGTTCTTTACGCACACAATGGAAAACAGGTTTTTATCATATTGCCGTATTAGCAAATGTACCGATTGCTTTAGGCTATTGTGATTATGCCAAAAAAGAAGTGGGTGTTGCCAAGTTAGTTTATCCGAGTGGTGACATCAAAAAAGACATGAAAGAAATCATGGCTTTTTATAAAGGTATTACGCCGCATACACCGAATAACTTTAGTGTTGATGTGGATTATGATGCTTAGTGACAAATAAGAAGGGCGGGTTTATACCCGCCCTTCTCAATTACTTCACACTATTCCTCGTCAAAAACTTCCAACACAGCCGTTTAATATCATCCAAATAAGTGTAAACGACAGGCACGACTATTAACGTCAGTAAAGTTGAAGTAATAACACCACCGATAATGGCATGAGCCATCGGTGCACGTTGTTCCCCCCCATCACCTAAACCCAATGCTAAGGGCATCATGCCCATAATCATCGCCATTGTTGTCATTAAAATGGGACGCAAACGCGTGCGGCCAGCCATTAAAATCGCATGGGTACGGTCTTCACCGCGCGCTAACGATTCTTTAATGAAGTCAATCAACAAGATGGCGTTTTTGGTCACCAAGCCCATCAACATAATAATACCGATGATTGAAAACAAATTGAGCGTACTTTGAAAGACAAACAACGCCAAAAATACACCAATTAACGATAACGGCAAGGAAGTCATAATAGCGACAGGATACAAGAAGCTATTAAATTGTGAGCCTAAAAGCATATAAATAAAGATAATGGCTAACATTAAAGCACTAGCGGCATAACCCGCCGACTCCGCCATATCTTTATTCGCACCTTCCGTTTCAAAATGATAGCCTGCGGGCAATTTAATACTGTCTTGTAGCTTTTGCACATCAACACCAATATCGCCTGCGGGACGACCACTGGTATTCGCTTGAATCAATACTTCGCGTGATAAATTACGACGGTTAATTTGTGCTGCACCTTCACTTTGCTCAAAAGTGGCGACTTGACCTAAAGGAATCATGTACGGGGCATCCGTCGCTAAATTCTTATGAGTACTCGCAAAACTCAAGCCACTTAAATCACTGATTTCACGACGACCACTCTCAGGTAAACGCACGCGGACATCGTAGTTTTCACCTTGAGTGTCTTGCCACGTGGTGACGGCCTCGCCCGCCAATAAAGGACGTAAAGCTTGGCCAATCGAAGCAACACTCAATCCAGCATCACTGGCGGCTTCACGGTTTAACTGCACCGCCACCGTCGATTTATTATCTTTCAGTGACGACTCAATATCGACTAAGCCATCAATTTTATGCATACCATCGGAGATTTCTTTAGAAATGCGTTGCAACTCTTTCAAATCAGACCCTTGCACACTGAGCATAATCGGTTTCATACCACCCGATACCGACTCTGTCGCTGCCGCAACAGAGGTTAAGGTAATGCCTGCAATTTGGCTCAAACGTTGGCGAAAAACATTGGTTAAGGCTTTTTGACTCTGCGTACGCTCTTTTTTCGGTTTTAGTAGCACACGAATCGTCGCTCGATTACGGCCGGGGTCTGAACTGGTATTAAGCGTGGCATAGGTGCTAATGACTTCAGGATAGGTGCGGACAATGGCTTCGGCTTGATGCACTTTACCTAGTGTATATTCGAGCGAAGCATCAACAGGCGTTTCAAACTTCACGCCGATTTCGCTTAAATCAGGCTCAGGCACAAACTCTTTACCAATTAAACTGGATAAAGAAAAAGCACCAAATAAACTAGCCACCGCAATCATTAACGTAATCCGACGATGACGTAATGCCCAACCAATCAACGCAACATAAACATCACCAAGCTTATCTAAACGGCCAGAAAACCAATCCAAAAACGCGCCAAAACCACGACGTTTTTCGCCATGCTTATGTTTATCTGGCCACACCGATGACAACATCGGGTCTAAGGTAAAACTGACAAACATCGATAACAGCACGGCAGAACTGACGGTCACGCCAAACTGATAAAAGAAACGACCAATAATGCCGCCCATAAACGCAACGGGTAAAAACACGGCAATAATGGTTAAGGTTGTGGCAATGACCGCCATACCAATTTCAGACGTACCATCTAATGCCGCTTGATAGTGACTCTTGCCCATTGCCGCATGACGCACAATGTTTTCCCGCACGACAATGGCATCATCCACCAATAAGCCAATACATAACGACAAAGCCATTAAGGTCATTAAATTCAGGGTAAAGCCAAAATAATAGAGCGCGAAAATCGTACCTAATAAGGAAATTGGTAGCGTTAATCCCGTAATGACAGTACTACGCCATGAACCCAAAAATAATAAAACAATTAAGATAGCCAGTCCTGCGCCTTCTAATAAGGTTTTTTGCACATCGGCTAAGGAGTTGCGAATGGATTTAGAACTATCCGCTACCACCGTCATGCTGACACCTGCGGGCAATTGTGGTCGAATTTCGGCTAATACTTCATTGGCTTTATCAACGACATCAATGACATTTGCGCCAGAGCTTTTAATCACATCTAAAGAAACCGCTGCTTGCCCATTAATTAGTGCGGCAGACTCTAAATCTTGTTCACTATCAATAATATCGGCGACTTGTTCTAAATAAATCGGTACACCCAAACGACGGGCGACAATCAAGCGTTTAAATTGTTCAGGTTGCGCTAAACGGCCTTTAATTTGCACAACTTGTTCTTGATTGCCTGATTTAATCGTCCCAGAAGGTAGTTCAGAATTTTCCGCTTTTAACACCCGTAGCACTTCATCCATACCGATACTATAGGCTTTCAGTGCTTGTGGTTTGAGATTGATACGGACTTCACGCTTGACTGCACCTAAAATTTCGACTTTACCGACACCTGATACTGTTTGTAGGCGTTTACTGATTTTTTGGTCGATATAGGTACTTAATTCGCGCATTGGCAAGGTGGTAGAAGTAAACGCTAAGGATAAAACAGGCGTTGAACCGGGGTTATATTTTTCAATAATCGGGTCTTTGATTTCATCACGAAACGTCGTTTTTAATACTGCGATTTTGTCGCGTACATCTTGTACTGCCACAGGTACAGGCACACTCAAATAAAATTCAATAGCAATAAATGAACGCCCTTCGTAAGAAGTAGAAATAACGCGTTTTACCCCTGAAATGGTATTTACCGCATCTTCAATTTTGCGCGTAATATCAGACTCGACGACTTCGGGTGATGCCCCCGGATAACTGGTATTGACAATCACAAAGGGGAATTCGACGTTGGGAAATTCCTCAACACTTAAATCTTTATAGGCGAATAAACCTAAAACCATCAGCGCGAACATCATCATCGCGGCAAAGACAGGATTTTGAACACTAATGCGGGTCAGCCACATAATTGCTTACTCCGCCATTTTAATCGGCATATTGGCCACTTGTGCCGTTAATTGGGCAAGAACAACCACATCGCCCGCCTTTAATCCCGTTTTAATCAGGGTTTGATTTCGCGTGTTATCGACCGTACCGAGGCTGACGACTTGCTTAATCAGCTTTTGCTGCGCCAACGTCCAAACATACGGCTGTTTTTGCTCGTCATAACGAATGGCGGTATTAGGAATAACTAAACCTGTTTCGCTGTTACTAATAGCTAAACGACCTTGAACAAATAAACCTGCTTTCAGAGTTAATTGCGGATTCGGCACTTTGGCATAAAAAGCAACAGCGCGTGTGCCTGCTTCGGCAACAGGATTGATGCGACTGACTTTGCCCGTAAACGACTCACTAAAACCCTGCACAGTAAAAATAACCGATTGACCGACTTTTAAGGCCGCGACTTGTTCGGCAGGAATAATGGCTGTTAACTCTAATTCGGTTAAATCAACAATATCAAACAACGGGGCATTCATCGCCACCGTTTGCCCCGCTTGCACATAACGCTTGGCGATAATGCCATTCATTGGCGAATTGACCACCGCATCATTTAAGGCTTTACGCGCAATAGCGACAAGCGACTCTTGAGCTTTGACATTTTCGGCTCGGGCAAGGGCTTCGGCAACACCACGTTTATAATCAATATCCGACACATAATGCTCTTTGTACAACAGTTCGTTACGCTCTTGTACAGCTTTGGCCAAAATCGCTTCTGCTTTGGCCGACGCTAACGCGGCTTCAGCTTGACGTAAGCGCGAACTTAAATCCTGTGTCGCCAACAACATCAACACTTGTCCTGCTTTCACCGACTCGCCTTCACGCACCAATACTTTAGCGACATTTGAGCCAACCTGCGCTTGGACAGAGGTATGGTTTAAAGCATCCAATTGGCCTGTAATCGTCACGCCTGCTTGTATAGTGCTTTCGGCAACGGTAAAAACATCATTGGCGGATAATTCTAAACTGGGGGCAACAGCCGCTTTTGGAGTATTAGTTTCTGCTTTTTTTTCGCCGCAAGCCGTTAAGGTTAATGCAGCTATCGCTAAAGCGAGTACGGACAAGGTTTTAGGATTCATTGTTTTCCCCTTGAGTGGATGATGGGGCAAGTCCTTGCCATAAAATCGGAATAAATTCGTGGGCTAATTGGCTGACGTCTAGCTCGGGATTAGCGATCGCAGCTAACATCACACCATCAAAAATCGCACACCAAAGCATAGCCAACGTCTGTGGCGGAATATCGTTACGGGTTAAGCCTCCCGCTTGCATGGTTTTGACAAACTCAGTGGACATCTGCCAAATGTATTCATATAAGGTCTGTAATCGTTGCGCCATTTCAGGGTCACGCGAATGACTCATCACCTCTAAATATAAGCGTGGCCAATCTCTATCAGCAGAACAACGCGACCATGCCGCACCAAACAAATCGGCAACAGAGGGCATCGCCTCACCAGTTTGGCCTTTAATAATCGCTTGCTTGATTTCTTCGGGCACAGGAGACGTATTGCGTTGTAAACGTGCGTCTAATAAGGCAAAAAACAAATCATTTTTATTGCGAAAATGCCAATAAATTGCCCCTTTAGTCATGCCTGCGGCGGCGGCAATTTCATCAAGCGAGGTTTTTTGCCAACCTTTTTGCGCAAAGACACACATCGCGGCGGATAAAATACGTTCACGGGTGACATTCGGCTGTTCAAAGGCGACTAAGGCGGGATAATTTTCGGCAGAGCCTAGGGTTTTAGTGACCGTTTCTACAGGCACATGAGCTGCTTCCGCCAACATTTCCGTACTAATGACGGAAATATCATGCTGATGGCACAAATGCTTGAGGATAGTGATTAGTTTATCGCGCATAACACAACATACTCATTAGTATGGGCATACCATAGAGTATGTTATGAGGGATGTCTAGGAGGAAATGTTTACTCTTTCACGCGCCAAACGGCGTATTCAGCCACTTGTATCACCGCCACCCCATGTTCGTCATATACTTCAATATGTAATTGTGCTTTACCACGCCCTTTATGAGCCAGTGTTTTGCGAAGTTGGGTTAAAGCGTCACCATGAGGCAAAGTTGCTCTTGCTTTAAAATCTGTTAGAACAGGCTTTTTATAGTGAATATCGGCATGAGCGACAGCGACTTGAAACTCGCCGTCGTAGTGATCTTTTGTCCATAACATCAAGGCTATCCACCCTGATACAGTCGCTAAACTACTGATGCTACCGGCAAAGGCTGTGCCTTTATCGTTATGATTGCAATCAAGTGGTGCACTTAACACCAAACGCTGACCATCATAAGAGTCTATTTCTACCTGCATCGCCACGGCTAAAGGAATATGTTGATAGAGAAAGGCTTTCATCTCATCTGTAGAATTTGTCATATCAAGCAGACCATTGTTGAACAAAATCATTCACCGCTAACAGCGTCGGTTGCCGTGGCGCGTTGGCCGCAGTACCAAGATAAATAAATCCAGCAATACTTTCATTCATCAACAAACCTAAAGCTGTCCTAATATGCGCGTGTTCCGTCACCCAACCTGTACGCCACATACTGGCAAAACCTTGGGCATGAATAGCAAGCAGAAAATTTTGCAATGCCGCACCCGTACTTAATATTTGCTCTACTACAGGTACTTTAGGATCATCTTTGGCGACGGTGATGGCAACGACAATCATGGGAGCACGTAAAGGCATTTTTAATAAACGCTGTTGCTCGACCTCTGTCAACGCAGGATTATCTTGCAAACCTGCTTGAACAAATAACTCACCTAAACGCAGTCTAGCCTCACCATCAATAACTAAATAACGCCAAGGACGCAATAAACGGTGGTCTGGAGCGCGCAGTGCCGCTTGGAAAGCATTATTTAACACGTCTGCGGATGGCGCGGGTTCGGTTAATGCACCTTGAGAGGTACGCGTCATTAACGCGGCTAAGGTATCCATCAAACACCCGCCTTATGTTTCACCGCTAAACGCATATAGTGTTCGGCGGAATACTTAAAATAGGCTTTTTCTTCGTCCGTTAAAGGCCGTACTTGTTTAACGGGATTGCCCAAATATAAATACCCCGACTCTAAGCGTTTATTCGGTGGCACTAAACTTCCTGCGCCAATTAATACCTGCGACTCAATAATCGCCCGATCCAAAATAATCGTGCCAATGCCTACCAACACTTCATCACCAATCGTACAGCCATGCAACGTAACATGATGACCAATGGTGACGTTTTTACCAATCACCAACGGCGCACCTAAAGGATCAGCAGGTCGTTTATGAGTGACGTGCAGCATGGCAAAATCTTGAATATTAGAACCTTCCCCAATGCTAATACGGTTAACATCGCCACGAATCACCGCACATGGCCATACCGAGCTATTTTCAGCCAGTTGCACATCACCTATCACTACCGCCATTGCATCAACAAAAGCGGACTCAGCAACGACAGGTAAGACTCCATCAAAAGGGCGAATATTCAGTACTTGGGTCATGATTTATTACTCTTATTGACAGGACGTGGATACGCTTTAGAACGCAATTGCAACCAGTCTTTAGAAATTGACCATGTGGTATGTACCGCTTTACTGCCCGTAAACACACCCGCATGACCACCCGGAACAATATGAAAGGTTTTATCTGTAGAGCTAACAACCGTCATAATGGCACGCGCACCGCCGATGCTGACGATTTTGTCGTTATCGCCTGCAAAAGCCAAGATATTTGCCGTAATGTTGCTAAAGTCGGCTACGCGATTACCAATATTCAGTTTGCCTTTCGCCATGCGATTATATAAACCCATTTTGCGCATCATCTCTTGAACCGTTGCACCAGGGTAATCGGGCATATTAGTAAACCATTCATTCATGGTCATATAACGAGCGACATAATCATCATCGGAAAGATTCCGAATTAACTCAATATAACTCGACACCACGCCTAATGGATTGGTCATTTTGAACATCCACGACAAGACTTTACCATCGACATGAAAACGCTCATCGGCAATTTGATGCAACTGGAAGCCACGCTTACGAATCATACTGGCAGGAATGGACAATAATTGACTCATCGGTCCTGTGATGGGATTCATCTTGTGCATGTCAACAGGACTAGCAATGGTAATTAAATTCGCCACATTTTTATCTTCAGGATGTGCGGCCAAATACATCAATGACAATAAACCGCCCATGCAATAGCCTAGCAGTGACACTTCATCACTCTCACTATGTTCACGAATGGCAGCTAAGGCTTTAGGAAACCAATCAAGGGTATAATTTTCTAGGGATAACCCTGCGTCATCAATCGTTGGTTTACCCCAATCAATTAAATACACTTCAAAACCATGCGCTAAAAAATAACGGACTAAACTGCGGTCAGCGAGTAAGTCAAAAATCCACGCAAACACACCCAACGGCGGCACCATGACTAAGGGAATAGCAAAGCGACGACGACGAACGTGCAAGGTTTGACCACCTTCTAGCACTAAAGTATCTTCGGTTAATGGCCGATAATACTTCACCGACATAATGCCATCTTGAAAAATGACTTCATTGTCGGTTTTATCTGAAAGAATATAATTTTCTTTATTAATGCGACGTTGCACAGCATTTCTAACAAAAGCGGCACTGGTTTTTGCAAAGCGTGTCGCTTGCTCAATTTTACTGGTGGTCATAAAAATAAAATCTCCGTAGCGCATAAAATAAACCTGAGCATGATGCGCCAAAATACTGCTAAAAAAAAGGCACATACTCACGTTGGCAAGTATGCACCTTTTTCGATATCAATCGACTATGAGTTTAGGACAGAGTATAAGTCATGAGTTAATGCGTACTCATGCGCTCGCTGTCATCACCTTCATCGCTCTTGCTTAATATGGCTGTTGGCAACGCATCGGCCAAGGGCGTTGGCTGCCGCGTTAACGCAATGGCCAAGACTTCATCAATCCATTTCACGGTTTTAATCGTTAAATCTGCTTTGATGTTATCGGGGATTTCTTTCAAATCACGGGCATTTTCTTCAGGGATAATCACCGTTTTAATGCCACCACGATGCGCCGCTAACAATTTTTCTTTCAAACCGCCAATCGGCAATACTTGGCCACGCAAGGTAATTTCACCCGTCATGGCAACATCCGCACGCACAGGAATACCTGTTAATACCGAGACAATCGCCGTACACATACCAATACCCGCACTTGGCCCATCTTTCGGGGTTGCCCCTTCAGGAATATGAATATGCAAGTCTTGTTGCTCATGAAACTCAGGTGCAAGCCCCAACGTCTGTGAACGCGCCCGAACAACGGTAATCGCTGCTTTAATCGACTCTTGCATCACTTCACCGAGTTTACCTGTCATAGTAAAGCGGCCTTTACCAATGGTTGACACCGCTTCGATGGTTAATAACTCTCCACCAACCGATGTCCATGCTAAACCCGTGACTTGACCAATTTGGTCTTTTTCTTCGGCTTTACCATAGCTAAACTTATAAACACCACAGTATTGCTCTAGGTTCGCCGCTGTCACAACGACTGCCGAAGTGTTTTTTGTTTGCCCTAAAACAGCCTCTTTCACCACTTTACGGCAAATTTTTGACATCTCGCGTTCTAAGTTCCGCACCCCTGCTTCACGGGTATAACGGCGCACGAGCTCACGAATCGCACTGTCTTCAATCACCAACTCTTTATTGCTCAAGCCCGACAAAGTGATTTGTTTAGGAATGAGATATTGCTTGGCGATATTCACCTTTTCTTCTTCGGTATAACCCGGTAGGCGAATCACTTCCATACGGTCTAACAACGGCGCAGGAATATCCATCGTATTTGCGGTACACAAAAACATCACTTCGGACAGATCAAAATCAACATCTAAATAATGATCGTTAAAATGACTATTTTGCTCAGGGTCTAACACCTCTAATAATGCAGAAGCAGGATCGCCACGGCTATCAACGCCCATCTTGTCAATTTCATCCAACAAAAAGAGCGGATTTTTGACTCCCACTTTTGCCAAACGCTGCACTAATTTACCCGGCATAGAACCAATATAAGTGCGACGGTGGCCGCGAATCTCAGATTCATCACGAACACCACCCAAAGCCATACGCACAAACTCACGCTTAGTCGCTTTGGCAATGGACTGCCCTAATGAAGTTTTACCCACACCCGGAGGGCCAACCAAACACAAAACAGGACCTTGCAATTTTTTAACGCGTGACTGTACCGCCAAAAACTCTAAAATCCGTTCTTTCACTTCTTCGAGGCCATAATGGTCGGCATCTAAAATTTGACGTGCCAATTTCAGGTCAATACCAATGCGACTGCGCTTTTTCCACGGCACACTCAACATCCAGTCGATATAACCACGCACGACGGTGGCTTCTGCCGACATCGGAGGCATCATGCGTAGTTTTTTCATTTCGGCATCGACTTTTTTCCGCGCTTCGGTGGGCATACCTGCTTTTTCAATGCGTTGTTCCATTTCGGCAAATTCATTTTCACCGCCACCGCCATTTTCGCCTAAATCACCCAACTCTTTATGAATCGCTTTGATTTGCTCATTCAAATAGTATTCACGCTGGGTTTTTTCCATTTGCTTTTTAACACGGCCACGAATGCGCTTTTCGACTTTTAATAAATCGACTTCGGAGTCCATCACTCCTAATAAATGAGCAGCTCGCTCTTGTAAGTCAATCAACTCAAGAATGTCTTGTTTTTCTTCTAGCTTTAACACGAGATGAGCGGCAATGGTATCGGTTAGGCGTTGAGGCTCTTTAATGGTCATAACCGACGTTAACACTTCATTGGCGACTTTTTTGGCTTGTTTAACGTATTGCTCAAACTCAACCAATAACGAGCGCACCATACCTTCGGCTTCATTTGGCTCTAAAGCCTTAGATTCCAGACGTTGGACATTGGCCGACAAATAACTACCTTCATCTTCAATATCTTCCACTTCTGCACGATATAAACCTTCCACTAATACTTTTACTGTGCCATCGGGCAATTTTAATAATTGTAAAATGGTGGCTACCGTACCAACGGTATATAAATCGGCTTGTGCTGGGTCATCATGCGCTGCATCTTTTTGCGCCACAACAAAGATTTTCTTATCGCCATTCATGGCTCTTTCAAGAGCCAAAATCGACTTATCTCGACCGACAAATAAAGGAATAACCATGTGCGGATAAACGACCACATCACGCAAGGGTAACAGCGGCAAATCAAGCAGGTTTTGCTCGTACATAAGATTCTCCAGTCGCGTAAAGGGCTAACAACACGCCGCCACACTAAAATAGTTTACTGAGTTATTGTTTTAGGGAGAAATTTGGAAATTACAAGGCTGTCATCAAGAAAAAGGACTTTTTTAGCGAAAAAGAACGTAAAACATCGTCAAAATACGCGTTAAAGACATAAAAAAGCGCAGATTAACTGCGCTTTTTTATTTTCAAGAAGTGTTTAAGAGGCTTTTAGGCTTTTCGGCTCTAAAACCTCTTCAACGACAGAAAGTTCCGTCACTTTTTCAGTATTTTCTGGAGCAACTACCACTGCTTCTGTTTGATACACAATTAATGGCTCTTGGTGCTCGTTAATCGTCGTTTCACTGACTACGACTTTACTCACCCCCTCTAAAGAAGGTAAGTCATACATCGTACCTAACAACGCACCTTCTAAAATCGAGCGCAAACCACGAGCACCCGTCTTACGCTCCATCGCTTTTTTAGCAATCGCTGTTAATGAGTCGGTACTAAACTCTAAATCAACCCCTTCCATTTCAAAGAGCTTGTGATATTGCTTCGTTAATGCATTACGTGGCTCAGTCAGAATTTGCATCAATGCCGCTTCATCTAACTCTTCTAAAGTGGCAATCACAGGCAAACGACCAATAAACTCAGGAATTAAACCAAATTTAATTAAATCTTCTGGCTCTACTTCTTTAAACACCTGACCTATGCTTTTTTCTTGGTCTTTACCTTTGACTGTCGCGTTAAAACCGATGCCGCTTTTTTCTGAACGTCCAAGAATCACCTTCTCTAAGCCTGCAAACGCGCCGCCGCAGATAAAGAGAATGTTAGACGTATCCACCTGCAAAAACTCTTGTTGCGGGTGTTTACGGCCACCTTGAGGCGGTACAGAAGCCATTGTGCCTTCAATTAACTTCAATAGTGCTTGTTGAACGCCTTCGCCTGACACATCACGCGTAATAGACGGATTGTCGGACTTGCGTGAAATTTTGTCAATTTCATCAATATAGACAATTCCGCGCTGCGCTTTTTCAACATCGTAATCACATTTTTGCAGTAATTTTTGGATGATGTTTTCGACATCTTCACCGACATAACCCGCTTCGGTTAAGGTAGTGGCATCGGCCATCGTAAATGGCACATCCAATAAACGTGCTAAGGTTTCAGCCAACAATGTTTTACCCGAACCTGTAGGGCCAATGAGCAAAATATTACTTTTTGACAATTCAACTTCGGTGGATTTTTTATTGTTAACCGCTTTTTTAGCCCCTGCACGTAAACGTTTATAATGGTTATAAACGGCAACGGCGAGTACTTTTTTGGCTTTTTCTTGACCAATGACATAATCATCTAACGTCAGTTTAATCGCGTGAGGAATAGGTAAATCATCACTCGCTTTTTTACCTGTGACTTCGGCCTCAGGCTCTTGACGAATAATGTCATTACACAAATCCACGCACTCATTACAGATATAAACCGACGGCCCTGCAATCAGCTTTGACACTTCATGTTGGCTTTTGCCACAAAATGAACAAAATAACATTTTTTCACTGCGGCTTTTACGGTCATCACTCATCGCTGTTCCTCATTATTAGGACTTACGCAACTGTCGCTTAGGCAATCCCCCAGCCACCCTTTACGAAAGGAGGAATGAAGTACCCCTCTTTTCAAAAGAGGGGTTAGGGGTGATTGCAGCACGTAAATCCTGATTATTCTTGTTGACAATACTTAGAGACGCTTCTCTAACACAGCATCAATAAGACCATACTGGCGCGCTTCTTCCGCACCCATAAAATTATCACGATCGGTATCTCTTTCGACTCGCTCAAGCGGTTGTCCTGTATGTTTTGCCATACACTCATTCAAACGCGAACGAATTTTTAAGATTTCTTGTGCATGAATCGCAATATCAGAAGCCTGACCACGGAAGCCGCCTAAGGGCTGGTGAATCATCACCCGTGAATTAGGCAAGCAAAAGCGTTTACCGTGAGCACCGGCCGTTAATAAAAACGCACCCATTGAACAGGCTTGCCCCATACAAATCGTGCTGACATCAGGCTTAATAAACTGCATGGTATCGTAAATAGCCATACCTGCGGTGACAGAGCCACCCGGTGAATTAATATACAAATGAATATCTTTATCAGGATTTTCGGACTCTAAAAACAACAGTTGAGCGACAATTAAGTTGGACATGTGATCTTCCACTTCGCCCACCATAAAAATAACGCGCTCTTTTAATAAACGGGAGTAAATATCATAGGAACGTTCGCCACGAGCAGACTGTTCTACTACCATTGGCACGAGGCCGCTATTGACAGGTATCATTGAGTTTTTCTCTATGTGGTTTAGACAAATCGCTTAACGTATAGGACTGACTTTGATTATTTTAACGTTGGTGCACAGTCAATTATCCATGCGATGAAAAGCATCAGGCCATGTTACACGCTAATATAGAAAACTTTTAGCAGAAATTCACCTGCTAATCTAGTGAATTACAGTCAATTCAAGCAACAATTAAAACGATTAACCGCACAAAAAACAACTGGCACATTAAGTGCCAGTCATTTATGGTGAGACTTGGTTATTGCTGAGGACGCAACAACTCTTCATAACCGACTGCTTTATCACTGATTTGTGCTTGCGCTAAAATCAAGTCAACGACTTGATCTTCTAACACAGCCGATTCAATTTGTGACATTTGCTCTTTGCTGCTGTAGTACCACTGAACCACCTCAGCAGGGCTTTCATACGATTGTGCGACTTCATCGACCAAAGCACGAACACGTTCAGCGTCGGTTTTAATGCTGTTTTTAGCAATAATTTCGCTAACCAACAATGCTAATGCCACAGAACGGCGTGAGTTATCCGCAAACAACTCATCAGGCAACATTTCTGGTTTAATTTGCGACGCATTCGCACCAAACTGTTTCATGGCTTGTTCACGTTGACGAACAATTTCTTGCGACAACAATGCTTTTGGAATATCTATGGCATTGGCTGCAACCAAGGCATTAAACACGGATGCTTTGACTTTTGAGCGAATGCCATTACGCAATTCGCGCTCCATGTTTTTACGCACGTCAGCACGGAAAGTGTCAATACCACCCTCTTTAACACCAAACGTCTCCAAGAATTGATCGTTCAATTCCGCCAAAATAGGCTTGGTGACTTTTTTGACGTTAATTTTGAATTGAGCTTCTTTACCTGCTAATTCAGCAGCTTGGTAATCGGCTGGAAAAGTCACTGTAATCGTTAATTCATCACCTGCTTTTACGCCAACTAATTGCTCTTCAAAGCCTGCAATCATGCGCTTAGAACCCAAGACCAACGCAAAATCTTGTGCGCTGTTACCTGCAAAAGCTTCGCCTGCAATCGTGCCTTCAAAATCAATACTTAAACGGTCTTGATCGGCAGATGCTTCGGTGCTGTCTTCCCATGTTGCACGTTGACGACGTAAGTTATCAATCATGTGGTCAACATCGGCATCTGTGACTTCGGAAGTAGGACGCTCAACTGCTAACGCAGAAAAATCAGCGATGGTGATTTCTGGATAGACTTCAACAATGGCTGCAAACTCAATATCTTTGCCTTCAGCAAAACTGATTGGCACGATATTTGGAAAACCTGCTACGTTTAATTTGGCTTGCTCAATTGCAGCAATGTAACAGTCACGAATGATGTCATCTAAAGCTTCGGCGCGAATACCAGCACCATAACGTTTTTTGACTTCGTTAACAGGAACTTTACCTACACGGAAGCCATCAATTTTGATGGTGCGTGCCGCTTGGTTAATTTTCTTATTCACTGTTTGCTCAACCTGACTGGCTGGCACAGAGATTTTCAAACGGCGTTCTAAGCCTGAAACATTTTCGATGGAAACTTGCATAGCACTCTCTAATTTACGGCAAAAGGCCATTGATTTATTTTGAGCCTCTAAGACAAAACACAGGTTTATTTCTATGCTTTTAAGCAGCCCATAAGTCTTACAGAATCTTTTCTGTATTTTTTACAGTGTAACAGGCTATATTTTATCTCAGAACTATCATATGAAAGGGGCGGATTATACGAGAGATTGTAGATTTACGCAAAACAAGGAGGTATTGACACCTGCAAATACAGTCAAGTCGCAACTTTTCTATACAAAAGTTGCACGAACGCTTATAGCGTCTTCAAATAACCATCGACAATGAAAATACACGCTAAACTTTGTTGATACTCGCTTAAAGAAATCCTGCGACTCCGCTCAGGGAACGTTTTTACGTTGGCTGAGCGGAGTCGAAGCCTATTTTGCCGTCATTTCACTTGAATTTTTTATGCAAACAAGTGTTGGTTAACAAAACTTCAAACCACCCCAACAGTTTGAGACAGGCTTTTGGTTACCATCTAAGAGCAAATTCTGTAAAACCATTACGGCACGAGCATCATTCGCTAGTGTAATGTCTCCAATTGGCTTATAAACAGGCGCACCAAAAACAGCATCAAAAGTAGAGGCAATATCTAAGTTAATATTGTTTTGCGAAAGATAGTTGGTGATAAAAGTGGCGATTTGCGGTAATACATCATCCATTGGAATACCTGATGTTGGGTTCAATGCGCCAAAATCAAGAGGATCTTTAAACGCCATCCACCAACCAGGCTGTGCAATATCAAGAGCATCACTACCAGGCCACTGCATCGCTTGCTTTTGTAGCGACAAGTAACCACCGCTACTAATTGGCAAGTTGTGAACTAAATTAAAATTCTGCTTGACCGTGACATTTGCTTTTAGATTTTTGATGTATGAACAAGACCCTGCACTTGCGTTATTACCACTATTTAAACACCCTACATTTCCTGGCGTAATACCTGATGTAATTAATCGGTCATTACCTGTCTTATCCGTAGCACTCATCGCAAGATAGGCCGGGCTACCTGTGGCTACAACATTTAGAGTACGGCTACCTTGATCACCCATAAAAAAAGTAGCGTCCTCAACAAAAATCGCGCCAAAAAGAAGACTGATAGGAGCATCCAAACGCAGACGTATTCCCCCATCTGATCCTGAGATGCCAATCGTTGGAATAGGAACATCTTTCACGACAAGATTGAGCTGTGACATCCGAGTACCCGTCACGACAGTTTCTGGAAAATTGAAACTTACCGTTTGACGAGGCACATTGATACCCCAAATATTACTTCCACCATACACATACGTCCCTGCGGGGGGAGTGATATAGTTGGCAGAGCCGACTGTCATTGCATTAGGATTGGTCGCAATTGTTCTTGGGAATAAGCCTAATGACGTAATTTTACCATTAATCATTTGGTCCACTTTCGTACCAAAAATTGCTGGGTCTGTAAAAGAATTTACGGGAGTTTGTGCAACTTTAATAAAACCACTAAAAGTTTTAATGCCTCCTCCAGTGGACATTCCATTTGAATCGATATCATTGACAGTCCCTGCTGATAAATAACCTAAAATATCTTCGGCACTAAAACGAAAGCCAACTACTTCACGCGATGCAGCCGTATTAGGATTTTTAATGGCAAACTCCACAAAGGGATTCGTAAGCAATGCGCTGGTATTGGATCGGCCAACAGACCACGTTGGCGTGCCATTATCTGCTATCACACCACTCACAACCTTGCCATTAGCTGAGCCACTAAGTGCCACGTTCTCCATGTCGATATCACATTTACCAGGGCCATTCACGCCGCCACAACCCAATTGCAAGTTACGAATATTAAGATTTAGCTCCATTTTGGCTTCTAAACCTAACTTATAATAACCATAGTCCAAATTGCTTGCACCAACCCCTGTACCCGTTGGTGCGGTATATGCTAGAGAGAGTAAAGCTTGACCTACCTCACTAGACATTTCTTCATCATCAAGCTCTACCATGTCAGCCATTGCTACTGCATCATAACTTGGAATATTCGTTGCCATCACCACGACTGGATACATTGCCGCATACAAGGCAGAAACCAATATCGTTTTTTTTATGTTATGTTTCATCTCATGCCTCATATATTTTGATTAGTTGCGTGGCTTAATGCTCATTGCAGCACTTAAACGACCGCCTGTCATCACCATTTCACCTAAACGCTGACCACGGTTACTTGCCAAAGCAGCCGGCGGATAAAAGTTAATATCTCTGACCCTAAATACTTTGGCTGGGTCATGATCGGGATTAAAATCAAAACTATAGTTAAACGATACATCGTCTTTATTAATAACAATGGCATTGTTAAACTGTATCAAACCCGACATATTATCAAAACCGATGATTGAGTCATCAATCGGATCACTGACCTGCACTGTACCTGCTGTGAGATTATAACGACCAACAATCGACAAACGGCTGCCATAGACACCCGAAATTTCATTATTAGGGACTAAGGCAAAATTCATATCACCCAACAACTTTACTTTTAAGCCAAACAAAACATCTTGTTTTAAATTAAAGTTATTCGCTGGCGCACTTCCAGCACCCGTTTTATATTTTGCACCTGGTAAATAACCCGCTGCAATTTCGGCAGACATAACCATTAAAAGATCAGGTAAATTGATGTTTAAGTTGCCGTTTTCAAAGCCTACACTGCCATAACCACGGAGTAACATATCAATATTACGCAAGCCGATGTAATAATCCGTCGGCTTATTGAGATTATTCGGATTATCGCCACCATCAATCACCATAATAGAGGTAGTTTTACTACCATCACTATTTTTACCTTCAGTGCTGAGTGCTAACGCTAAACCTAAACGTTGCGTATTGGCTACCGCTCCACTAGTGACATTATTACTTCCGTCTAAGGAATACACAGTACCTGTGTAGCTACTACTGTACAGGGCAATATTGGCGTTTAGATTATAAAATGGTAAACCCAAACCCCATTTATTATTAACGCCTGCACCTGCAGCAATTGCGTTACCCGCAGACACACCACTACTGGAGGTAAAACGCCCTCGTTTAGAGAGTGCCTGAAATTCTGAACCCCGAATTGCGGTGACGAGACTGTAAGGATTATTGGTAAAATTATGAACTTGCTGCACATAATCTGACGAGTCGGTCAAAAAGGTATTCGTTGTTCCACCAAACCGTGATGTTCTTAATACCGAGTTTTCAGGCATTCTGAGATGGCGGGTATTGACTAAATTGAAATAAATATCACCACTATCAAAGTAAGCACGATCCGCCGAGCCAGACACTAAGGGTTGCAACTCACCAAACTCAAAGCCAAAGGTATTTGTGCCCGCACCGCCAAGCTCTAGTGTTGTGGCTTTGGTATTATCACCGCCTAACATGGCATCATCTTTGGCGGTAAATTCGCCTCGAAAATGCAGCAATACCCCATTAGAACCTATCACCGTGTTTTCTGCACCAGTACCTGTCGTGGTGTTGTTACTGGCAAAGCCCAAAATATTATTCAGAATATGCGTATTCGTCGTATTGTTATCCGTTGGCGCTGCCAAACCATTAGTGCTGACACCGCGTAATTGTAAATAGCTATTCACCATCCGCCCACTCGCACCAAGGCGAATCAAACCTTTGGCATTTGTCAAACTATAAGGATTTGGCAGTGTCATATCGGCATTGGCTTTGGTCATAAGCTCCAAATTCAAACCTGCACTCTTGCCCCCGTATGTGCCTGTTGCTGCACCTGTTTGATCGGGATCAGTCACACGGGTAAAGTCTATATAACCATGCGTGGTACTTGGACTGGTACTTTTTGTTGCTTTACCTACACCTGTAGAAACATCCGCACTTGTTTCTATCATAAAGCCTTTGGTAGCGTCGATGTACATCACGCCCACACCATCAAAATTAAAATTAAAATTTTTCAAAATCAGTTGGTTTTGAGTGGTTGCTGCGGGGGCTAATTTTAAGCCTGTAAAAATATTGAGGTTTTGTAAACCCAAATGAAGAGAGGCTTGATCATTTTTATTAAATAAGCCATCTGCTGTCTTAATTGTCACATCAATAGCAGAATCTGCTTGGACTGCCAAACTGCTAACTTTTCCATTATATGCTCCTGATGCGCCAGATGGATCACAGGCTAATGATGTGTCACAAATTGAAAAATCATCAACTGACATGGTGAATGGATTAGTTACCATTTGCAAAGCAACGCCTGTTTTAGTGCCATTGCTACCAATATCAACTTTATAGCGTGCGCCTAAGCTAAGGCCATCGCCCGCATTGGTATCACGAATTTTGACGGTATTGGCCGTCGCTCTTAAAAGTTGCTCAGCCACCCCTGTTGCCGTACCCGCTTTATCTTCCCAATACAATTTATTAAAATCTGCTTGTGTATAGCTAATGGTGACATCAATACCATCTTGCCCTTCAATTTGCCGTAAATCATTATCTTGCAAAATTTGCAAAGCGTAACTTGACTCACTCAACAGTAATATACTGGCGGATAATGTTGTTAAGGCAAAATAGCGAGCATTCATTGGAGTTCTTTTTATCATATTATCCCCCTTGTCCTTAACAACGTGGGTGTCCACTCGAGCAGGAAAATATTTTAATACTACCTGTCAGTGATAAGTTGGTATTCACATTTAAGCCCAAAAAGCCTTTTTCGTTATTTGCATCAAAGCCCGCACCACCATACACAGTAGCAGGGGTTAAATAGCCTGGGACATTGGTCACCCCTACCGAGCAGTTAGCATTCGCTTCGGTACAGGTGTCCGTCTCAATGGATAAAGATTTAAAGCCAAAGTTTCTTATTTCAATCGGTTTGGTTGGCGTAAATCCTAATTTAATCGCAGCCTGCACTGTTGAGCCATACACAACATCTTCACCATCCAAAGCAATCTGTTGAATATTAATTGTGCCTTGAATACCTTTAAACACTAACCATTGTTTACGCCCTGTGGGCGATGGTGTACGAACCCCGTTGACATCATACGTATCTTGAGTGCCATCATGGTAGCGGTTATTTAATGACATCCCTAGACGACAATAGACCAAGTCAGAACACACTGTCGTGTCAAACGTATAATCACTTCGATGGTTTAAAGAGAGTCTGAGAGAGAAATCAGCACCCGCTTGACCAATCTCTCCTTGCAATTCTTGGTCATCCAAACGTTGCATTTCGGCCAATGCAGGCAAGGCGTATGTAACACAAACTATGACAACGAAAACTTTTAGTCTGAGCGTTTTTATTACATCAAAATTCATGACAATCTCCTTATAAGCCCGTTGTCGAGAATTTAAGATGCTGAATGAGCAAGCCATCAATCACTACAGAACCGAAATTATTGAAGACAGTCGCACCTGTAGGAGTCATAGCATTGATGGTCGATACCATATTCGCCGCCACAGGCATCGTTGTTTGAATGCCCAAAATTTGGTTATTATAGTCTTGTCTAAAAGTGGTCTCGTAGGGGTTTGGACGATTTAATGAGGGATGTGGTTGACCTGCAACCGCCGCTTTAGGCAAAACAGCATTCCAAGTAGCTGGCCATGCCGTCCAACCGCCACCCGATCTCACTCTTGTCCTGTTCCACACCTGAGTATAATCCACAGAGGTTGAGCTACTCAGTAGTGTACCTGACTGTAACTCGCCAATTGATACGCCATACGCTTCAACTCCACTATAAGCAGTTAATTGATTAGTGCCTGCTCCACTATAAACGGTTGAGCCAATGGTAATGCTGCTATGGGTTGCGCTTGAACCTTGATAATTCACTCCGCCATAGGTTACGGGTGCGGTACTACATTGATGAATATTACATGTTGAGCCTTGATAAGTGACCGCACCATCACCTGTATCACCGGGGTAGCGGGTATAAATTTTGCTATAGACATTCACATTATTGGGAATGCGAGCAAGTTCTAAAGAAAAGTTATTACCATCTGTACTCAACATCAAAGGCTGATACAAATTACCCAAGACCAAATTAATATTAGCATCATATAAAAATATGCCTTCTGCACTCGCATTCGGTCTGAAATCTGGCACAGTCCCCGATGCACCACCAAGGGCAGGAGTACCAGCACCAAACACTCCTGTAGCCAACTCTTGTGTGCTAATACGCATCACACTTTTTGTTGTCGGAGGTGTCCACGTATTTGTACCAAAAGCACTAAATCGACGGGTGGTAAAGCCTTCATTCGTCAAACATTGCCCTGCCTGATTGAGTCCTGCCGTATTACTATTACCGTCTTGAGCCGAAGTACATACGCCACCACTAGGAAAAGTTCCAGGATAATACAGCACAAATGGATCCAATCCACCATTAGTCATTGGTCTATACGACTCATCTAGACCTGCCGAACTGTTTGTCGCCTGTACAGCCGTTGTTTCAGCACCTGCTGCAAATGTCCCACCCGTTTTAGTGACTAGCACGGGTCCTACGGTAAATGTATTGGTTCGCACCGAAGCGGGATAAGTTGCCGCAAAATCAATCTGACGAATTTCTCTTGTTACAGTTTGAGCCGATACAACCCCACGCCGTGTATCCGTTGCCCCACTATTTAAGCGCAGCAAGCCTGCCATACCAAACGTTTTATTATAGGAAGTGCTCATGCCGTAATTAAACGTCTTCGACACGTTTGGCACACCATTAATTTTTAAAAGTGCCGTATAAGTGCCACCCATTGCAGGTGTTACACCATCAAGCGTTTGAAACACTTTAATATTCGAACCATTAACACCAAAACTATCCCACGCAAACGCGAGTCGCAGACGGTTGGTTAAACCATTGTATGCAGTTGCCCCCACCCCCTCAGCAATTGTCGAGTTGCGTTGCCACACATCCATCCAATAGGCCATTTTTAAGTTATATGCCGAAGATGCAGCTGAACCAGATGCTGGCAAAACCGAATGATATAATGGAGCAATCAAATCTAAATGCGTAACGTTTTTATTTATACCCACAAAATCAGGTGCGACTTCTGTAGTTGCTTTTATAAGCCAAGGATTTTCTGCGGTTCCCCATGAAGTAATACCGCGTCCAAAATCCGTTGCCGCTGTACCAATCGCTCCAAAAGGCACACCCCAATCTGCACTGGTTATTGTCGCACCATAATCCGTTTTTGATTGCGCTAACGACACACCATACAACCACGCGTCCGCTTTTTGATACCCCTTTGCAGTTGCAGTTGCAGTCAATGGCCCTACAGGAATATAACGCATATAACCCGTGCCGTATGTCCCTGCCCCACCATTGGCTGCATCTGCGCCATTCATACTAGCCGCAAAATTTTCAGGCAAAATGGCGATGCCTTCACCAGTGGTCTCGCTTAGTGCATCGTCTTCTAATTCAACTAATGCAAAAGCAGATGGTGTATTAATGGCCGCGATAGCGAGACAAAGTATTTTAAGAAGAGGCAATTTCATACACTCGCCCTGTTTTTTGTTGTATGGCTTATGGATAGTTTGTTATTACAAAACGAACTCAAAAAGCATGACTAATTTTACCCTTGCTAGATTATGCCGCTTTTTACCAGATTTGCCAAAGAACATGCCTACCTATAGAGTCGTTTTTTTGTAATAAGCGATAAGTGGTCAATATATCAGACCAATTTTAATGCAAACTTATCACATCACAAGTCTGGATGTGAAATCACTAAAAATTGATTCGCACTAATGTCTTTAAGAATTGTTTCTTTATTATCCTTAGGCCAAACGATTCTTAGCTCGTCAATTTTAGATGCCCCCCCTAAGCCAAAGTGAACATCCGCTAAGTTATGACTCAAATAATTGCTATTTAAGTTGGTTTGATGCATTTGTTGTACGCCATTGACTTTAATTTTGATAGTCGCTCCCAATGCTTGTGTATTAGGACTCAAACCGACTAAACGAATATTCATAAAATTAGCACTCGCCTTGCCTGAAATCTGATTTGTATAAAGTGAGGGTTTGTCCTGATTATTCGCTATAACTACATCTATATCGCCATCTCGATCATAATCGAAACACGCGACTCCTCGCCCTTGCTTGGTATCAGCAATCTGCCATTCACTTGCTTTTTCTGTAAAATGTCCCCGACTATCATTGATAAATAATCGCGCAGGTACATTCTGAAAGTGAGAGAAAAATTGTTGCGTCTGAGAAGGAAAATCAAGTTGCTTATCTGCTGGAATATTATAAAACCCATTCACTTGATAAATATCTGTATCGCCATCATTGTCAAAATCTGCTGCACAGACTCCCCACGCCCAAGAGCCATCCTGCACTCCCGCACTTTGGGTAATATCTTGCCACTGCCCATTGCCTAATCCCTTATATAAGCGATTACCCGATTTACCTGAAATCTGATACAAAGGATCTGCACTGTAAATGCTAGTCATAAACCAATCTAAATAGCCATCCCCATTAAAGTCAGCAATCGCCGAACCCATTCCATTCTCGTCTGTTATCACCGACGTATCTGTTGTTCTTACATACTGCCCTTGATGATTTTCATAACTTTGTGACGTTTTAAAATCCGATGTCATTAAAATATCTAACCAACCATCAGCATTAATATCAACAAAAGCAGGACTAAAAGTGTAGTCACTACCATTGACCAAAGAAACTAGACCATTGCTAGCATCCTTCGCACTAAATCTAAAATCACCGATATTAGCTCTTAAATGAGCAGAACGTATAGTAGAACTAAAAGGCATCCAATGAGCCGTCAACAAATCCATGTCGCCGTCATTATCATAATCTCCCGTTGCAACGCCTACAGTGTTATGAGCAGGTTGAATATTAGTTTGCGTTTTGTCTAGTTTTAGTAAGTTATTATCGGTGCTTTGCAAAATAAAACTGGGTTTATTAGAAAATCCCCCAAGGAAAATATCATTGCGGTAGTCCCCATTTAAGTCAGCAATCGCTGTGCTATAAATCAAAGCACTATCCAATTGCTCTTTATTTAAAAACTGTCCTTCATTATTTTTATAACGTAAAACACCGCTTGACGCTGCTGAGAACACGATATCAGGCCAACAATCTGAACTTAAATAAGCAACATCTACACCACCTGATTGTATTAATGGCAGTATCTCTACTGCACTCTTTGTTGATGCCCATAATGCATTATCTAACGTATGTTGATGGCTAAATACCGTTGAACTATCTTTAAATAAAGATTTCTGACTATTTGCCGCCACACCTATGTTATTAGGGCATTTTTTTATATCATCTGCAAATGCCCTACCAACTACAGTTGAAACCTTTGAAATTGTAGGCACTTCTTGCGATTCAACATAATCTTTATCAACTGTTCCCGTTCCCGTTCCCGTTCCCGTTCCTGTTCCTGTTCCTGTTCCTGTTCCTGTTCCTGTTCCTGTTCCCGTTCCCGTTCCCGTTCCCGTTCCCGTTCCTGTTCCACAAGGTTTAGCTAATGTGATATCGCTAAAACATGCCTCCAACATTTGGCCATCGGGATTATCATTAGCAGACGTTGCAATCCAAGGAGCAAGTGCGGTAGCTGATAATATTTTTTTATCCGTTAATGTGACTAAAAAAGCCACTAAGTTATCTATTTGTTGTGACGTTAATGCATTATTGAACAAACCAACTGAGGGAGAGCCTTCAAAGGCATCAATGGCATTAATGGTGTTTTTTTGCAAGTTTGGATAAGTCACTGACAAACTTTTAAATTGTGCGAGGCTTTTTAAAGTTTTATCGTAACTATCAAACCCTTTTCTAGGATTTATATGATAGCTAATCGTTTCTTTAAGCGTAGAAAAACTACCCGCATGACCATACGGTGCTGTTTTTTCGACATTCACCAATGATGGAACGCGAAAACTAAAACGATCTGCTTGTTGTTGTGTAACTTCTCTACGTCCTTCATCTTCGCCAAAAGTATCTTTGGCACGTCCAAACTGTGGAAAACCTGAAACAAAAAATTTCTCATTGGTAAAGTGATTGCCACTGTGACAACTAGCACAGCCCGCCCCCCCCTTATTGGCGTCAGTAAAAAACAACTTTGCACCTTCTTTGGCAGGTGTACTAATAGCCTGCATATCGCCTTTAACATATGAAAAAAAAGGCAAATCCATAAAAATTTGTGAGCGTTGATATTCAGATATTGCTCTAAAAACATTCGTTGGGGTAATAACTTGTTGAGGTGTTGCAGTGGGGACATTAAACGTTGTTTTGAACATTTTTACCCATTCAGAATTTTGCTGTAAGCGTGTTGCAATAGCCGAACGTAATTCTTCATTGGTCAATGAGCTAAACTCACCAAAACCTCGCATTTCAAATAGACTGGTAACAGGAAACCTTGCTTGGGCTTCTGTTAAATTTGCGCCTGCATGGGCATCTGCACTTTGAAAAACACTGTCGGGGGTACGAATTTTTTGGGCAACTCCATTTGGACGAGTAGCTTCGTCTAAAACAAACGCCCTGCCATCATGAAACATTGCTCTATCATACAAAGCAATATTAAACGTTGTAGGCACATTCCGAGGCACATTTGGACCATCATTATTTATAGGGTCATCTGAAGTAATGACTTCTAATGTTCTACCTAACCCTAATAAATTAGGATTTTTAGCATTAACCCCAATAGACAAAGATAAACCATCTCCGCCCGCCAACAACGGATGATGGCAACTGACACAGGCAGTATCTTTGTCACCACTCAATGTTTTAGAAAAAAACAATGCTCGCCCCAATTGAGGAACAGCATCATTGATAGAAGGTAACTCACGTCCTGCAAGCGGTGTAGCGGTAATATTTTGAGCTTTTAACAACGCTAACACAGCCGTATCTAAATCTGTTGATACGGGCGCAGATACATCAGACTGACCACCGCCACCACCCCCGCCACATGAAAACAACGTCATAGGAACAACTAATGAGGCGAATAGCTTTATTTTTTTCATGGAGTTTTAGCAATATCTGGTCTTTATAGTTTTTTTAGTCTAATGTCTTTTTATTGTTATGCAATTATTTATTTGTAGCACAAAACACCATGACAAACAGAGACCACACTCTCTGTTTATCATTAAAAACAAACAAAATCAAAGACTTATACTATATCACTCGGCACACGCACCCATCCTTCCATTAACACCCGCGCACTACGACTCATAATTGCTTTAGTGACCGTCCATTCGCCGTTTGTTTGAGTGGCTTCTGCACCAACACGTAACGTACCAGACGGATGACCAAAACGCACTGCCGTACGTTCACCACCACCTGCCGCTAAATTCACTAATGTCCCCGAAACGGCGGCGGCTGTGCCGATAGCAACGGCGGCTGTGCCCATCATGGCGTGATGGAGTTTACCCATTGATAAAGCACGCACTAATAAATCAACCTCTGTTGCACTAACGGCTTTGCCGCTCGAAGATACATAATCAGTAGGTGGCGCAACAAACGCTATTTTGGGTGTATGTTGACGCTTAATCGCTTCTTCGGGAGTTTTAATCAAGCCCATACGCAAT
Source organism: Moraxellaceae bacterium AER2_44_116 (assembly GCA_006546595.1). Taxonomy (GTDB): domain Bacteria; phylum Pseudomonadota; class Gammaproteobacteria; order Pseudomonadales; family Moraxellaceae; genus Agitococcus. Next base: position 39,379 of record VIAD01000009.1, read on the forward strand.
GCTCCTGCCACGCGAATCGCTTCAAACATCGCCAAGGCTTTAGTATCACCATTGATTGCGTCTTGTAGTTCTGTGCCTGTATAGCCAATATCAGCGGCGTTAACAAACACGGTGGGAATACCTGCGGTAATCATGGTTGCTTTTAGTGTGCCTACGTTAGGTACTTCTAAATCATCAACTAAATTACCCGTAGGAAACATAGAGCCGCCACCTTCACCTTCGCCTTCATCGGCAGGGTCTAGAAACTCTAAAACAATTTCGGCGGCAGGAAAAGTCACGCCATCTAATTCAAAATCCCCCAACTCTTGTACTTGATGATGAGTCACAGGTACATGAGCAATAATCGTTTTGTTGATATTGGCTTGCCAAATACGCACCACACAAACACCATTTTCGGGAATACGTTCAGCACCAACTAAACCTGCATGAATGGCAAATGCCCCTGCTGCTGTTGATAAATTACCGCAATTTCCACTCCAATCAACAAACGCACTATCGATAGACACTTGGCCATATAAGTAGTCAACATCGTGATTAGGCTGGCTACTTTTAGACAAGATCACGCATTTACTGGTACTTGAGGTTGCGCCACCCATGCCATCAATATGTTTAGCATAAGGGTCTGGACTACCTATGACACGCATAAATAAGCGGTCACGCGCTGTACCTGCGACTTGGCAAGATTCGGGTAAGTCTTGCAAGCGGAAGAACACGCCTTTGCTAGTACCTCCACGCATATAGGTTGCGGGAACTTTGATTTGTTGAAGGTTGGACATAATGGACTCTCAAAAATGATTAAATCGCTTTGTGCTATTGGTTGTGCCTATTCGCGTTGCTGCTGCCTGCCGCAGGCCTCACTTTTGTTACGACAAAAGTAGGCAAAACCATTTGTGGCACAGAACTCAGCATGCATGCCTCAAACAACTGTGCCACCGCATCCATGCAAAAGCCAAAAACACCTATTTAAAACGTGTAAAAACTATCTAAGTGTATAACCTTGACGCGGAAAATGAATATGTAATGTGCCTAGTTCGGCATCTTGTCGGGCAATAATCCAGCGATTTGGCATCACTCCAACCAAAACGCCTGTTGTGGGTTCGCAACCATAATCGGCAGGGGCAATAGATACGGTTTGACCAATTAACGCATCTTGACGATATTCCTGAGCAATAGCACGCGGTTGAGCTTGTGCTGCCTGTAGAGCTTGGGCTTCGTTAATTCGCTGCAAGCGACCATGACCAAAAGCTTTCATTCGTGCCATCCAATTTAACAAACGAGGATGGCCTTGTAATAGTGACGACTCGGCAAGATCATGGATAAACCATAACGTGTGATAGGTAGAAAAGTCGGCATGTGTTGGCTGTTGACCAAATAAAAAGTCTTGGCTTAAACGCTTTTCTAGGTCGGCTAAATGGGCAATGACCAGCTCTTTTGCTTTTAACGGGCTTACAGCACGAACTTTTGCTTTACGTCCCATATTAATGCGATCAAGCAAAAACCGACCAACATCAAGCAATGACATGGCTTTAAGCACTTTTATATTTAGTTTCAGCGTGCCTGCGGCAAACAGACAGGCAAAAAACAAATCTAGGTCAACTTTGGTAATAAAGGCTTGTTGCACTGCGTCTAGATTATCTAAATTTAAGGCAGGTTTATTGCTTAATTGGGCTATTTCGGCTGCGATAATGTGTGAGTCACAAAAAATATCCGCACCCATTTGTGCAACAGGAATTTTACGATAACCACCAGCTAAACGCGCTAACAGTGGACGCGGCGGCATTTCACGCGTCATGCAAGACTGCCAAGATAAGCCAGCATAACCGAGCATGGCACGGATTTTTTCGGAAAATGGCGACATGGGGTAATGGTGGAGGATTAAGGTGGTCATAGGAGTTCCAGAATAGAGGATTAAAAGTAACAGTTATAATCTATCTTCCGCCTCCCATTTTTTACATTCAACAACTTGCTGTTCAAGCTCTAAAATCCACTGTGGTTTTAGATGCTCAACATCGGGGCGTTCAATGCCATGATTATCAAAAAACTTGTAAAGCAATTCCGCTAACTGTATAAAAGCCTGCTCGAATGAATCTGCATATACATCGAGACGATAATCATGATAATGCTCTTGATAAATTTTCACACTATCAAAAGCCTTATTCACATGTGACCCCGTTTCCAAACAAATTCTTAATCGACCATCGTCCTCATCTTTATAGACCCAATGGCTCACTTTTTGACAATGCCCCTCTGTACTCCAATGCCATGTGGGTAACTCACCCTGTACTGTCCAAAAAGCAGGATGCGTATCTATAAAATGATATGCTGCAAAAAAATCTGTCGGATTTTCTAGGTATAACTTTTCATTATCTAATGCTACTTGTAGGCTGTCTTTTAAACGATCAAATCTATCTTGGTCAGAATATGAGAACAACATGCCATAAAAGTGTTCAGATGACTTAAAAGATAGCAAGCCTTGTTCTTTATCTTCACCAAAGCGCCGATAAACCTCTGGAAGAATTTTTATATCTGTCGGTTTTATTTTATACGTTTGGTGCTGAACTTCTTTTAAGGTGTTATGTATGGTTTCGGTATTGTCAGGATATATTACTACGAGCTGATCTTCTCGCAATGACAATATTGCAGGCTCTTGAGTTTCTGGAATATTTTCTAATAGCCAATCAGGTATTTTAATGGTCATTTAATTCATCCAATAGAGTATGAATGTTTTTTTTAATAGGTTGTCATATGAGTAAAACTTGTTCCAATCGTTGTAGCCTGTATGCAGATAACACGCTCAAAAGGAAAAAAATAATATTCATCACATATCAGCTAATTTTTTAAAGGTTTTTACATGAGTACGTAATGCCAACTTAGTTTCTGATTTAATAATTTGACGACCAGACTCACCAGATAAATCTAGCGTTTTAGTCGCTTTAATTTTTGGACGCTCAACAGCAGATACACCGTAAGCCTCTAATTTTTTGTTCATCAAACATTACTCATGCAATAGATAAAGTCAGTAAAGATTATAGGTTATCAACTAATAAAAAGCCTCATCAACCGATGAGGCTTTATTATCCGTCTAAAGCTTAGGCTTTTAAGCCACCGAACCCTCCAAAAAGTCCTTCGCAAAACGCTGCAACACACCACCTGCTTCATAAATAGACACCTCTTCTTCAGTATCTAAACGACAAGTAACGGCCACTTCAATTCGCTCTCCATTTTTGCGATGAATGACTAAAGTTAAATCAGCGCGTGGCGTACGTTTACCAATGACATCGAAAGTTTCTGTACCATCAATGTTCAACGTCAAACGATTCACACCTGCTTTAAATTCCAACGGCAAAACGCCCATGCCCACCAAATTAGTACGGTGGATACGCTCAAAACCTTCGGCAACAATCGCTTCTACACCTGCTAAACGCACGCCTTTCGCCGCCCAATCACGCGACGAGCCTTGGCCATAGTCTGCACCCGCAATAATAATTAACGGTTGTTTGCGCTCCATGTAGGTTTCAATCGCTTCCCACATCCGCGTGACTTTGCCTTCGGGTTCAATACGCGCTAAAGAGCCTTGCTTGATTTTGCCATCTTCTTTACGCACCATTTCGTTGAGTAATTTCGGATTGGCAAAGGTCGCCCGTTGTGCGGTTAAATGGTCGCCACGATGGGTGGCGTAAGAGTTAAAATCTTCCTCTGGCAAGCCCATTTTGTGTAGATACTCACCTGCCGCGCTGTCCATCATAATCGCGTTTGAAGGCGATAAATGGTCGGTGGTGATGTTATCACCCAATACAGCTAAAGGACGCATGGCGGTTAATGAACGCTCTCCTGCCAATGCACCTTCCCAATACGGCGGACGGCGAATGTAGGTACTTTGTGGTCGCCAGTTGTACAAAGGACTTTCTGCTTCTTCGATAGCACCAAGGTCAAACATCGGGATATACACTTGGCGGAATTGTTCTGGCTTCACGCTTTTCGCCACTAAAGCATCAACTTCAGCATCGGATGGCCAAATGTCTTTTAAGCGAATTTCGTTGCCGTCTTTATCGATACCTAATACATCTTTTTCGATATCAAAACGAATCGTACCTGCAATAGCATAAGCCACCACTAACGGCGGAGAAGCTAAGAAGGCTTGTTTCGCATAAGGATGAATACGACCATCAAAATTACGATTACCCGATAATACCGCCGTAGCGTATAGATCGCGGTCGATGATTTCTTGTTGAATCACGGGGTCAAGTGCGCCACTCATACCATTACACGTCGTACAAGCAAAAGCAACAATACCAAAGCCAAGCTGCTCTAACTCGCTCAAAACGCCCGCTTCTTTTAGGTACAATTCAGCAGCTTTTGAACCCGGTGCAAATGAGGACTTAACCCAAGGCTTACGCGTTAAACCGAGTTGATTCGCTTTACGCGCCAACAAGCCTGCCGCAACAGTGTTGCGTGGATTACTGGTGTTGGTGCAACTGGTAATGGCGGCAATAATCACCGCACCATCTGGCATTAAACCATCGGTACGATGTTCAACCACACCTGCAATGCCTTTGGCAGCTAGGTCTGCGGTAGCAACACGCGCATGCGGATTCGATGGCCCTGCCATGTTACGGCCAACAGTGGACAAATCAAAACTTAGCACACGTTCATAAACGGCGGTTTTTAGGCTATCTGCCCATAAACCTGTTTGCTTGGCGTAGGTTTCGACTAAGGCAATTTGAGCGTCTTCGCGACCTGTTAACTTGAGGTAATCCAAGGTTTGTTGGTCGATATAGAACATGGCAGCAGTTGCGCCATATTCAGGTGTCATATTGGAGATCGTGGCGCGGTCGCCGATACTCATGCTGTCTGCGCCTTCGCCAAAGAATTCAACATAAGCAGAAACCACACGCTCTTTTCGCAAAAATTCGGTTAACGCTAAAACAATATCAGTGGCAGTAATATTGGCTTGACGTTGGCCTGTCAGTTCAACACCAATAATGTCGGGTAAACGCATCATTGAGGCACGACCGAGCATGACGGTTTCGGCTTCTAAACCACCGACACCAATCGCAATTACCCCTAAAGCGTCAACGTGAGGGGTATGGCTGTCTGTACCGACACAGGTATCTGGAAAAGCGACACCATCACGCGATTGAATCACAGGAGACATTTTTTCCAAGTTGATTTGGTGCATGATGCCGTTACCCGCAGGGATAACATCAACATTTTTAAACGCCGTTTTTGTCCACTCGATAAAGTGAAAACGGTCTTCGTTGCGACGATCTTCAATGGCACGGTTTTTAGCAAAGGCATCAGGGTCAAAACCACCACACTCTACGGCTAAAGAATGGTCAACGATTAATTGCACGGGGACAACGGGATTGACTTTTGCTGGGTCACCGCCCATGTCGGCAATGGCATCACGCAAACCTGCTAAGTCAACTAAAGCCGTTTGGCCTAAAATATCATGAGTTACGACACGCGCAGGATACCAAGGAAAATCAAGGTCTTGTTTACGTTCAATCAGTTGTTTGAGTGAGTCGGTTAATGCTGCTGGGTCACAACGACGTACCAAATTTTCGGCCAACACGCGAGAAGTGTACGGCAGTTTTTCGTATGCACCTGCTTCGATGGCATTGACGGCTTCACGGGTGTCAAAATAATCGAGTTCGGTATTAGGGAGGCGTTTGCGGTATTGAGTATTCATCGTGATGGTCTCTAATCCCCTCTCCTTTTAGGAGAAGGTTAGGGTAATGAGAAATTGGGGGTGAGACTTCCCCCTCTCCCAAAGAGAGAGGGAATACAATAGTCTTTAGTTTCGTTCAGTAATCGGCACAAATTTTTGGTCTTCAGGACCGACATAATTCGCACTTGGACGAATGATTTTGCCGTCAATACGTTGTTCGATGACGTGTGCAGACCAACCCGATGTGCGCGCAATGACAAACAAGGGTGTAAACATGGCTGTCGGAACGCCCATCATGTGATAGCTCACTGCACTAAACCAATCGAGATTCGGGAACATCTTTTTAATTTCCCACATCACTGATTCTAAACGTTCGGCAATGTCGTACATCTTCATGTTGTTTTGCTCGGCACTTAATTCACGCGCCACGTCTTTAATCACTTTGTTACGAGGATCACTGACGGTATAAACAGGATGACCAAAACCAATCACTACTTCTTTACGGCCTACACGTTCACGAATATCCGCTTCGGCTTCGTTAGGATTGTCATAGCGTTTTTGAATCTCAAATGCCACTTCGTTTGCGCCACCGTGTTTAGGACCACGTAATGCACCAATACCGCCCGTAATCGCCGAGAACATATCCGAACCTGTACCTGCCACTACACGCGAGGTAAACGTAGAGGCGTTAAACTCATGCTCTGCGTACAAAATCAATGACGTGTGCATGGCACGAACCCAGCTTTCGCAAGGCGTTTTACCGTGTAGCAAATGAAGGAAATGGCCACCAATCGAGTCATCATCGGTTTCAACATCAATACGCTTGCCGTTGTGGCTGTAGTGATACCAATACAACAACATCGAGCCTAAAGAAGCCATGAGTTTGTCGGCAATATCACGCGCACCAGGGTGATTATGGTCATCTTTTTCAGGAGACAAACAACCTAAAACCGATACACCTGTTCGCATCACATCCATCGGGTGAGCAGACGGCGGCAATTGTTCTAAAGCTGTTTTTAAACCTGCTGGTAAGCCACGCAAGGCTTTTAATTTAGACTTATAGCCTGTCAATTCAGAAGCCGTTGGCAACTTACCATGTACTAATAAATACGCGATTTCTTCAAATTCGCTAGTTTGTGCTAAGTCAAGAATGTCATAACCACGATAAGCCAAATCGTTACCTGTACGGCCAACCGTACATAACGCGGTATTACCTGCGGCAGTGCCCGATAAGGCAACGGATTTTTTTGGTTTGAAGCCAGTCGTTGTTGTTTCTGGGGTAGTGCTCATACGGTGAGTCTCCTCGTAAAATTCGATTTAAGAATAGGTTTATTTCTTGCCCGCAAAAAGCTGGTCAATTTTGTCTTCGTAGCTGTGATAATTCAAAAACTCATACAACTCTTTCCGCTTCTGCATCAAGTCAAGCACATTTACCTGAGTACCTTCTTTACGAACAGCCTCAAATACCGCCAAAGCCGCTTTTTGCATCGCACGAGTAGCCGATAAAGGGTAAAGTACCATTGCAATACCTTGCTCGCCTAATTCTTCACGAGTGTAATAAGGCGTATCACCAAACTCAGTAATATTAGCCAAAACAGGGACGTTTACCGCATCACACACTTTACGATACATAGTAATGTCAGTCATGGCTTCGGCAAAAATCGCGTCTGCACCTGCTTCGACATAAGCACTGATACGGTCGATCACACCGTTCAACCCTTCTTTTTGCAAAGAGTCAGTACGCGCCATCACCACAAACTCAGAATCCGTTTTAGCATCCGCCGCTGCTTTCACACGGTCAACCATTTCATCAATAGCGACGATTTCTTTATTGGGACGATGACCACAACGCTTAAGTGCCACTTGGTCTTCAATATGTACCGCGGCCGCACCCGCCTTAATCATTTCTTTAATGGTTCGGCTAATGTTAAATACACCGCCCCAACCCGTATCAATATCAACCAGTAACGGCGTATCGACTGCGGCAGTAATACGACGTACGTCAATTAACACATCTTCCAACGACGTAATACCCAAATCAGGCAATCCATAGGAGTAGTTGGCAACCCCTGCTCCCGACAAATAAATGGCACGATAACCAACATCTTTTGCCATCATCGCCGCATAAGCATTGACTGTCCCCATCACTTGTAACGGACTTTCTTCACGTAACGCTTGACGAAAACGCGCACCCGCACTGTTTATACTCATCGCTAATTCACCTTGTTGTGGTAATGGGTTTCAACATTTTTACGCGCCGAGCTAATATGACGACGCATAAGAAATTCGGCTAATTCGCCATCTCTGCTTTCTATCGCTTCAATAATGCGAGAATGTTCGGCAAAGGCTTTGTGAGGACGGCCTGCAGTGACCGAAAACTGATAACGATACAAACGCACCCGATGATATAACTCACCGCACAACATTTGCATCAACACTTCATTACGACTGGCTTTAACAATCCGATAATGAAAGTCGAAATCACCTTCTTCTTGATAATAACCTCTGCCTGATTGCAATTCGGTTTGTTGTTGATGACGAGTTAATAAGGCTTTTAAGCCAGTCACTTCTTCATCGGTCGCGTGAATCGCCGCTAATCGTGCCGCCATACCTTCTAGAACTTCGCGCACTTGATACATTTCTAATAGTTCGGCAATCGACAACTCAACAACACGCACACCGACATGAGGAATACGTGTCAACAACTTACGTGCCTCTAAACGACGCAATGCTTCACGCAAAGGCCCTCTGGATACGCCATAACGAGTGGTTAATTCGGCTTCTGAGATTTTGGCTCCAGCAAGCAACTCACCTTTGACAATGGCATCTTGAATTTGGCTGAATACTCTGTCCGCCAACGTTAGCGTCGCGCTTTCCAAATTAAAAGTGTCTTTAGCCAACAAATCAGACATTGATTGTCTACAATCTATAAAATATGCGAGGTATTTTACGACGAAACAAACACAAGTCAAACAAATTGAAGCATTTTGTCGACAATACCCCAAAAAAATACTTCCCCCCCAAAAAAATCAAGTGGTGATGTATTTTACATTCCTACTCAAAAGAAGATGATATTGAAAGAATAAAAATTGGTATGATTGACCAACAAAATACCAACCAGTCAAAAATGACGGATATTGTCATTCATTAAAGTCACGTATATCAGGCACAAAAGAGACGTTTATGGATAGCCAATGGAATAACTGGCACTTTGCATCATTTTCAAGCCCAACACCTGACGTATTAACATGGCAGATTTCTCCTTTCTTTGTCATGCTAAGTCTAGTACTAGCGATAATACCTCTTTCTGCAATCATGCCCATTAGAGAGCAAATACGGAAATTAAACCAACAAAGCTCCGCGATTTATTTGGGTGGGCAAATCATCGTTAGCTGTGTTTTAGGTAGCAGTATTTGGGCGATTCATTTATTACTCATGCTAGGAGTGAAACTACCACCACCGCCTGTTCATCTAGCCATGCTTTTTTCTCTCTTGATTTCGTGCGCTAATTATTTTTTATTCTTGCGTATTAGCTCTAAAGCAGAGACTACAAAAAAAGAAAAATACTCATGGATTTTTTTAAATACTGCGACAATATGTATCATTCAAGCAACACTGATTATTCCATTAACTAATCAAAACCATTTTTCTATATCTGCTTTTCCAATATTCTTATCTGTTATATTAATTATACTAACAGGAATAATGATGCTATCTATTAGCAACCATGACAAAGATGAAAAAATAATTATTATTGACACAAAATCTGCATTAATTAGCCTTTTTACTGCGATATTTTTTGTCATTAGTTACCGACTTAATTTAGGCAGTGTGAATTTATTGACTAATTTTTTTCTTCTTACCGAGCAACAGAATTCAGAGAAAATAATTTTTGCCCTTATGATATCCATTACACTATTATTTATTATTTTTTTCTTATTCTTTGCTATTTTTGCCTATACTAAAATTTTAGAGCAAGCCAATGACTTAGAAGAAAATAAAAGCTTAATGGACAAACTAAATGACGATCACACTTCTTTAGAAAAACTAGCACATTACGACACACTAACGGGTTTATATAATCGTCGCGCATTTATGGAGGCATTTACAGCCAGACTAAACGAATCACGACAAGCGGCAAATAAGCTCGCCATTATGTTTATTGACTTAGATAACTTCAAAACCGTCAATGACACGCTTGGTCATTCGGCAGGTGATGAATTATTACGCATTATCTCCCGCCGCTTGCGGAGCGTTTTACGTGGCCACGATTTAATTGGCCGTATTGGTGGTGATGAGTTTTGTTTGGTTGCTCCCATTAGTAGCACTGCTGAAGCCAAAATGATTGGGACGCGCATTTTACAAAAAATACAACAGCCGATTACTATTAGTGGCCATGTTGCCAATACCACCATCAGTATTGGTATTAGTCTTTTTCCTTATGATGGTGATGGCCAAGATCAATTAATTAAAAATGCTGATACGGCATTATACCAATCTAAAGGGAGTGGTCGTAACACACTCAATTTCTACAGTGATTATTTACAAAGTAAATCGCATCGTGAACTAGCCATTCAAAAAGATTTACATTCTGCTATTAGTAAATCACAGTTATTTTTAGATTATCAGCCTATCGTGAGGCTCTCTGACAAAAAGATTGTTGCTTTAGAGGCGTTAGTTCGCTGGCAACATCCCGAAAAAGGCATATTGACACCTGAACATTTTATTAATATTGCTGAATTTAATGGCTTTGTTGAATTAGTTGACATGTGGGTTATTCGTCGTATTTGTCATGATATTAAAAACCTACTGAACAATAACACTCCTCTCAAAATCAGTATGAATTGCTCCGCACTCAATATTAATAATGATAAATTCATTCCAGATGCTATACATATATTAGAAGAAGAAGGCGTTGACAAAAAATGGTTTTGTTTTGAACTTGCTGAATCGGTGCTCTATGAACACCGTCATAAAGCTCCTCTTTTTTTATCTAAGTTGAATCAATCGGGGATTAAACTGATTATTGATGACTTTGGCTCTAGTGGCTCATCGTTATTATGGTTAAAAACGCTTCCCATCATTGAGTTAAAATTGGATCGATGTTTATTATTAGATAGCACGAATCCACACGATGCGGAAATTGTTGCGGCTCTTATTGCGATGTCACATAAACTCGGCTGGCAGGTCACCGCCAAAGGCGTAGAGCTAAAAGAACAAATCGCGCTATTAACACAAGAGCAGTGCGATTATGCGCAAGGTTATGCGTTTGGCAAACCTATACGCTTTGAGGATATTATTAAAAGTTTAACTACCTATGCGTAGTTTTTGCCTAGGTACTTAATGGCGTATGTCTTGTGCTACAACTCCCCCAAAAATCCGCCACTTTGCCTAGTCCACAAGCGCGCATACAAACCTTGTTTCGCCAATAATTCTGTATGTGTGCCCTGCTCTATAATTCGTCCCTCATCGACGACAATCAATCTATCCATTGCAGCAATGGTTGATAAACGATGAGCAATAGCAATTACCGTTTTACCCTCCATTAACTGATATAGGCTGGTTTGAATCGCCGCTTCTACTTCCGAATCTAAAGCACTGGTGGCTTCATCCAACAATAAAATTGGTGCATCTTTTAACATCACTCGTGCAATGGCAATGCGTTGACGTTGGCCGCCCGATAACTTTACGCCCCGCTCTCCAACATGAGCATCAAAACTTGTACGGCCTTGAGCGTCTTTTAGCGTTTCAATAAACTCTAAAGCTTGGGCTTTTTTCACCGCTTCAATCATTTCAGCATCGGTCGCGGCTGGCCGTCCATACAATAAATTATCGCGTACTGAACGATGCAACAATGAGGTATCTTGCGTCACCATGCCGATATTAGCTCGAAGCGAGTCTTGGGTAATTTGAGAAATGTCTTGGCCATCAATGGTAATTTTACCTTGATTTAATTCATAAAATCGTAATAACAAATTCACTAAAGTGCTTTTACCTGCACCCGAACGACCGACAACACCAATCTTTTCGCCTGCTTGAATATGTAAATTAAAGTCTTTTAATATAGGTTTATCTGTCGAATAAGCGAAGTTAATGTGCTGAAAATCAATCGAACCTTGTTGAATGCTAAGCGCAGGTGCGTTGGGTGCATCAAGAATATTATGCGGTCTTGACAGTGTCCCCATACCGTCACGCACCGTACCAATATGCTCAAATAACATGGCTAGTTCCCACATAATCCAATGAGAAATACCATTTAAACGCAGTGCCATTGCGATAGATGCTGCCACCGCACCTACCGATGCTGAACCTTGCGACCACAGCCATAACGCTAATACCGATGTTGCCGCAACTAAAGCCATATTGACGCTTTGATTAACGGTTTCAAATTGCGACACTAAACGCATTTGCTGATGCACTGTCACCATAAATTCTTGCATCGCACTTTTTGCATACGCCGATTCACGCTGGCTATAGGAAAACAATTTTACGGTACTGATGTTGGCATAAGCATCGGTAATACGGCCTGTCATTAGCGAACGAGCATCGGCTTGGTTTTCGGCTGTTTTACCCAATTTAGGAATGAAATAATACAGCGCGAGGCTAAACAAAATAATCCAGCCTAAAAATGGCGCTAACAACCATGTATCAAAGTTTTGCAGTACCAAAGCGCAGGTAACAAAATAAATGACAATAAACATCACCATATTGGCAATGGTCATCATCGCATCACGCACCGCCAAAGCCGTTTGCATTACCTTGGCAGAGACGCGACCCGCAAACTCATCTTGATAAAAGCCTAAACTATGGTCAAGCATTAAACGATGAAAATTCCAGCGCATCCGCATGGGGAAGTTACCTTGCAAAACTTGGAATTTGATTAACGCTTGCAGCATGACAACCAAAGGACTAAAGGCAATCAGCCCTAACATAAAAATAATATGTGTCTGTTTTTGTAGCCATAATTCGTGGGGTTTGAAAGTGTTTAGCCAATCGACAACTGTGCCCATCATGCTAAACAAATACGCTTCAAACGCACCTGTCATGGCGGTGACAATCATCAAGCCTATAATCCAGCCGCGTAAACCTGCGGTGCAAGAATACATAAACGGCAATAAGCCCATTTGTGGCGGTGTCGCGGGTGAGCTTGGGTAAGGGTCAACTCTTTTTTCAAACCAAGAATACATAGCTTATCTACATGAAAATATTAAATAATTAGTCAGAACTGACTGAGAACAAATAGCGTGTGGAATACGGGACAAGTGTGAGACGTACAATATGCTCCCGTGTTGCAGACGGACTACGAAGCTTTAGCATTTTTATGCCGCCGACACCGTTCCGAACAATATTTCACCTCTTCCCATACTTTTTCCCACTTTTTTCGCCAGACAAAAGGCCGTGAACAAACGGGACACAGCTTTTGCGGCAAATTTACTTTAGCGTGCATTAGCACTACACCCAATTTTCGACAACACGGACAAGACTGGCCATCCGTTGAGTAGGAATAGGCAAAACACCATAATAAGATTCAGGAATATGAACGGTTGTTTTAGCAAAACCCAATTGGCCAAAACCATCCACAATCGCTTGCTGACTTTTGAAATGTAAGGTGACACTACTTTTAGTCGCAAACGCCAAACCATGAATAAACGTGCTAATCAAACGATTCATCGGATGCCATTGGAAATTAGGATATAAATCAGTGACGTAACCGCCTGCTGGAAACTGCCTTAACACCTGCGCCAAATTGCGCCAAAAAATACTAATCGTTTGATAATCAAAATAGTTAATTAAGCCTTCAGTAATCACTAAGGTTTTGCGTGTTGGGTCTAATTCACGTTGAAAAACCACTGCTAACGCATCGGGTGTGCTTTCTTCGAGAATATTGATACCAACGACACGATGATTCGCTGTTAATAAGCCATTTTCAGCGAGCAATTTTTCTTTGTGCGCTAACATGGCAGGTAAATCGGCTTCTACATACTGTAAATCAGGAAATTCTTGGCAGAAACGCACACCACGCGGCGACAGACCACAGGCGATTTCAACAATTTGCGTCACGCCTTGTTCAGTAATCGCTTTTCTCACCACTTCATCAATCATGTGATGACGTTGCAATAACGTGGTTTGCGTCGAAAACCCCGCCACAGCGCGCGCAAATTTTTCAAAAGGTTGACCTAAGTAATATAAGGTCTTACCTTGGGTGGTATTAAATGCTTCAGAAGATAAGCCATGTTGTCGCCATACTTCGCCCGTATAATATGCGGTAAAACTAATGCCTGAGCTATCAGTGCTTGCCATAACCTACCCCTAATAAAATTAATTTTTGCTGGTATTTACGTATTAATACCAATCAATAGTTCTAATCGATTTGGCAAAACCCGCATCGAGCGAATTTCAAACTGATTGACTAGCCTTAATAGCATATCTTCGCTATCAATCAACAGTGACAAGCCCGGTATGACGCTTAAATCCGTTAGTGTTAATAATTTATCCACCATCCATGAGCGATTTTGCAATAATTCAAGCATGATATTTTTATGTAAAGCGACACGCCACAAATGAGGGCCTTCGCCACTCACACCCGACACACTGTTTAATAATAATGAGGCAGGAGTAATGGGATCAGGTAAACGTTTGCTAACAAAAGCCACCGCTTGGGCAGCACGCCGTAATGCAAAGTTAGAGAGCATGGGGGCTGCACGAAACTGTACATCTAGGCCTGTATCGACTTGGCGCAGGAGTAAAAACTGCTCATCGTGCGAGACTTTGCACTCTAAAACATCAAAATCCAGACTAAAGCTATACACCAAACGTTGATAATGGCCATCTAAAGCCACCGTTAAACGGTCAGAGCCACAAGAAACGGTGATATAGTCAAGGTATGGATGGCCTTCGGTCATTTTCCGAAGTTGTTTATTGATTTGGCTTTCTGGCAAACTGACCGTCAGCGTTGTTTTACTAAAATACGTTTGCGCCATTTGCAAGGCTGCTTCTTGCGCGATTTGTGTCGCCACTTTAGCTGTGCCACTGGCCAGTTGCACCGTCATTTTGGCACCGCCACCCGCTAACTGAGCAACGGTCTGTGCGGTATCTGCCGTAAATTGTAAGGTGCTACGGGCGGTATCACTGGCCACTTCTACCGCCACCTCTACCACAGATTTCGCGGTTTCATGCGCCATATCAACCAAATCCTTAGCGACCTCAGATGCTTTATCGGCAGCATGAAGGGTGCGATTCAGTAAGGATTGTTTACGAACTTTAGGTGTATCGTCCATCGTAACTGTCCATTGCGAGTGATTTGCTCAACACTATCACGACTCATCCTCACTGTGCCCACTCTAAAACATCAAATTAACCACATCCAAGCGTTTATCATCTTTTGGCGAGTCATTTTCTTCACGAGGTGTGGTTTTTAAGCTGACAAAATCAAACAACTCTCGATCAGCCAGTTGTGATGGAGCGACATTTTGAATGGCGGTAAAAATACTTTCTAAACGACCGGGAAATTTTTCACCCCACTCTCGCAACATTTCATTGAGCATGGCACGTTGTAAGTTTTCTTGAGAGCCGCATAAATTACAGGGAATAATGGGAAAGGCTTTGTAACGGGCATACTCAATAATGTCTTTTTCTTCACAATATGCTAAGGGGCGAATTAAGATATTTTTGCCGTCATCCGATAACAACTTGGGCGGCATGGCTTTCAGTTTGCCACCGTGAAACATATTCAAAAATAAAGTTGCCATAATATCATCACGATGATGACCTAAAGCCACTTTCGTCGCGCCTATTTCTTGAGCAAAACCATACAAACTGCCCCGTCGTAAACGCGAGCAAACCGCACAATAGGTTTTACCTTCGGGTGTTAATTCTTTAACAATACTATAGGTATCTTTTTCTAAGATATAATGCGGAATTCCTCGCTCAGTCAAATACTTAGGCAAAACGTCTTCAGGAAAATTAGGCTGCTTTTGATCCATATTGACAGCGACAATATCAAACTTAATCGGCGCACTCATTTGTAAATTAAGTAAAATATCGAGCATGGTATAACTGTCTTTACCACCCGATAAACAGACCATAATTTTGTCGCCGTCTTCAATCATGTTGTAGTCAGCTATTGCTTGACCAACTCCGCGCCGTAATTTTTTTTGTAGTTTGTTAAACTCAGTACGGGTTTTGGGATCAGCAACCACAGGCTCAGGTTTTGCTTGCGAAAAGGATTCGGGGGTAAAGATATCGACAGTCATGATGATGTATCAGTCAAGGCAAAAAAGAGACTCCATTTTAACTGATTTTTGCTGAGAATAAAAAAGGCGAGATCAACTCGCCTTTTTGGTATCGCCAATTAACTTACTAAGGATTAAGTTTGACCTGTCCGTTAATAATCGCATCATATTGAGACTGATAAACCCCTCTCAGTTTCATATCAGTAAACACTAAGGTTGGAGTTGTACCTTGGGTAAAACTCACTTTACCAAGGCAACTGCTATCTCCTGTTGTATCACAAGTATAAACAAACAATGGAGTCGCACTATTCGCACCTGAATACAAGTTTACGGCTGTGAACTGACCATTTCTGTTGGCTAATTCATAACGTAAATTTTGAATGGTATCATTGACTTTGAGCGTGTAAGCCGTGTTTAAATCACCCGCAAACTCATAGGCGTTAGCCCTCAATTCACCTTTCCCCCCCGTTGCTGTGCCATTTTTGTTGAATTGCACATTTGTAATGGTTCCTGATGCTGTGCCACTCGCCGCTAAGGTTGTTGGGTTTGAGATTAATTTTTTATGCATCAACAATCCACTGTCAATAATTAAGCCTTGCGTTGCACCATTTACAACATTCAGTTGGGCTTTATTAAACGCAAACTCAATACCTTGGTTGTTATTATTTTGAATAGTAATACCTACACAAGCAGGCATACCACCTGCGCCACATGCATACGCATATTTACTATTTTCTAACTGGAATGTTTGTACACTTCCGCTTACTACGGTGACTTTGGCATTGGCCAGTGGGTCATTTGCATCTTTGAATGTGTAAATATCAGGAGAGCTAATTGAGGTTGATGCTCCATAGGTATAACTAAAACTACAGAAATCACTCGGCGCATTGGTAAAACCTAACTTAGTATCTGAGCCTTTAGAGCTACAACCGTTCGCAACAGGCATATTGGTTACATCTATGCCTGATGAAGTCACAGTAATCGTTTTATCGTCATTGGTAATCGCTTTAACAACTGCAACACATTCACCACTTCCCTTCGAAATTTTAACAAACTGATTTTTTAGAGCCTTGTTAGGGTCTTTATAAGTGGCGGTATTTTGTAGGCCGCTAAATATCGTCGTAGTACGGTTAATACTACTTAAACCACTTAACTCCAGTGAGGTATTTGCACCCAACTGATTTACAAAACTCAATGTTGGCGTGCCATCAGCAGTACCATTGCCAATTTTTCCCCAAGAGTCACAACTATACTGTTCTACACCGTTTATGGTGCGGATGGGTTTTAATGGGTCAGCGACCTGTGTTTTAGTGCCAAAAAAGAAATCATTAGCAGGCGTAGTAAAATCAGCCCCTTCTGCGGTAATCACATTGGCGGTATCTTTAAATAAAGTCACATTCGCTTTATCGGTAATCAGTACGAAATTAGTGCCGTTATTTTGGACATTCGGGCCACACACTTCTTTAAATTGCGCTACTTGACCGTTTAATGTCGATTTTCCTGTTGCTTCAATCGTAAATGTTGATGCGGCATTATTCCCCAAAGTCACATTGTAGCTACCAACAAAATTGCTAAGGTTAGTAAGCTGTCCGCTGGGCAAACCTTTACTAGCACAAGTATCCGTATTTCCTGTATCAACAGGCGCAGCTGCACCCGCTAAAACAACTTCATTTGCTTTAAAAGTAATGGTCTTTTTGCTTGCCGTTACAGGTCTATAAATTCCCAAACACGCGCCTGTATTATCGGTAATTAACCAAGGATGTGTCACAAAGGTTTGTTGGTTGTGAGTTTGTGTTGTTGCAAGATTTGCTTTATATGTCACACGACTAGCATTATGATCTAGCCAATAGACATTGATATTAGAGCCGCGCTGATTAACAAAATCCATATAAATCGATGCACCTTGACTCGATTTTATTCGCCCTTCACCACTACAAGCGTATTCCTCAACACCTTCAACCGTACGAATTGGTACGGCATCTGGATAATTACTAACACTCTTATTATCTACAATATTAAAACCACCATACCAACGATTTAAGGCAACAATATTAGACAATTGAGCAAATGAACTATAAA
Source organism: Moraxellaceae bacterium AER2_44_116 (assembly GCA_006546595.1). Lineage (GTDB taxonomy): Bacteria > Pseudomonadota > Gammaproteobacteria > Pseudomonadales > Moraxellaceae > Agitococcus. The sequence goes on from VIAD01000009.1 coordinate 57,361, forward strand.
AATTTTGCACCCAATTAATCCACGCATTCACAAAGTTCGCGTTATAAAAACTTAATGCCGTTGTACCTTGTTTCGCATCAAACGTACCATCACTAAAATCACTGGCCAAAACCTTAGCCATATCGTAAGCAGGTGTTAAGCTCGCACTGTTCATCCGTTGTGCTTCTTTCGCTAAAGTTGCTAAATACGACGCATAGGCACGGCGTTGTGCATCTAAAGCAGCATTCACTAATTTATCAAACTCACCTACGCCAATTGCAATTGGAGCTTGAGTCACATCAAAATTCAGTTTCAGTTGATTTTTAACTGCCACATTGGCTTGGTTGATATTTTGGGCGATTAAACCGCCTACGGCTTTTTCGGCCTGTTGTACCGCTGATTCGGTTAGGGCTGTAACGCCGATATTGGCATTAGGAGTCACACTTGCTGCGGCACGTAATAAGGGTTTATTAGCATCTGCTACAGGAACAGTGATGGTTGTTGCTTTTTCAAGTGCCTCATCGGCGTATTCTAATTTTCCAGCCACCGTAGGTAATACAGCCGCTATGACGGGTGCTGCTAATTTGGCTACAGGGACAGTAAAAGTGGCTACACCATTATCAACAGGCGTTAAGGTTTTTGGTGGGGCTAAGTCCACGCCCGTTTTGGCATCACGTAAAACAACACGACCACTCAAAATTTTACCCAATGAAGGCGTAACCGTGACTGTGGTCGTCGCGGTTGATGTTGGGGTGGATGTTGGGGTGGATGTTGGGGTGGATGTTGAGATAGGCTTATCGTGATCGTTGGAGTTACAAGCAACTAAACCCAAGCTCGCGGCTAAGATGGCAATGGTTAAAGGCTGACGTTGAAACATTATGATTCCCTCATGCTCTACTTTTTGATTCATGTTTTATTATAAGACGGTGTTGTAAAGTCTCTGCCCCACTAAAGAGGGGGTAAATTTATTATTTACACTAATTTTATGTCTATAAAAAGTGCCATTTAATGTTTTGTTTGTTGGCTTAACACCAGTTCTAAACGGTTGCGAACACCAAAAATAGCTAAAACCGCCGTTACATGCTCTTTAACGGTATATTCGCTAATATTGAGTAACCTCGCGATTTGTTTATTCGACAGTCCTGCTAACAAGGCATCAAAAATTTCTCTTTGTCGCTCGGTCAATAGCTCGACATAATTGGCACTGTTGGCTTTTATGGCATCAAACACATTTTCGCCTTCTTGAATGCGTTTAAAGCCCTGTAATACGTGGTCAACATCGGCATTTTTTAATAATAAGCCTCGCGCACCGCGACTCCGCGCTTGCATCACCAAACCCAATTCAGGATCAGCAGAAATCAAAATTACCCGCGACATAAAGGGAGCTAAGACATCCAACATGTTTAAAAAACCCATGTCGGGTAAGTGCATATCTAAGAAAATATAATCAGCATAAGACGCTAAATCAGCAATGCCATGAGAGGTGTGTTTAGCCTCAATCTGTACCGCGGGATAACACGCCTGTAGCAAGCTTTTTAATCCTGCACAAGTCATGGGATGGTCATCAATAATGAGTAAACGCATTGTCGTCCCTAATGTAATTATCTTGTTTTAAGCACGATTATAGAGATCGGTTGATAGATTGCATCCCTACTCATGGGGGGATTAACGTAATAAGCCCATAAAAGTTTGCAACAACACAGCGGGGTCAACAGGTTTTGATAACAGCAATAAACCTTCTTGTTCCGCACGTTCATGCGTTTCTGCGGCTAACTCCCCCGAAATCAATAAACCACGCGCATCAGGCCAATACACTAACCATTCACTGAGCCATTCAATGCCATCTTTGATACTAGCCAGACGAATATCACAAATGATGATATCGGGCTTTTCGGCCATCATTACCGTATCAGGTTGCGGATGATGGTCGACGACTAAACCTAAATCCTGCGCCCATGTCATGAGAGCCTGAGCAGACATTGGGTCATCTTCAACCAATAACAATTTACGATGACGCAATTTATCAAGAGATTGCTGCTCGTTTGCAGGCTTCGCAGCATAAACCAATGGTTGAATGGTATAACTTGGTGACTGCGGCAACACTAAGGAAAAACAACTGCCTCGCCCAACAGTTGATTTAACGTCTATTTTTGCCGCCAGCAATACCTTCGCTTCATGAACGATACTCAACCCTAAACCAATACCTTTGGCGCGGTCACGATTGGCATTATTCAGTTGCACATAAGGCTTAAAAATTTGCTCTTTTTCTGCCAAAGGAAAACCGATACCTTGATCGTAAACTGACAAGACGATGTGTTTATTTTTTAATCGCAAAGCCACTAATACTTTAGTCTGTGGACGCGAAAACTTTATGGCATTAGCTAACAGATTATCCAATACCCTTCCGAGTAATGCTTGGTCACTCTCAATGGCTTGCTGTTGCAAACGATGATCTATTTTAATCCGAATTTGCACGTTTTTTTGTTGTGCGACTTGCTGATGCCCCATACTTTGGCGATAAATAAACTCCGCCAAATGCACACGCTGGATATTTAATTTATAAATCCCACCTTCCATGTGTGACAAGTCCATAAGGTTATTAAATTGCTCTGCCAGTGCTTGCCCTGCTTCTAAAATACGTTCGACTAAGCGTACGTTTTCGCCTGTGGGTAATCGCAACTTCAACGCGTGGCCTAATAACATTAAAGCATGAACAGGTTGGCGCAAATCATGGCTGGCCGCCGCTAAAAAAGCTGATTTTTCGATATTGGCTTGTTGGGCTTTCTCGACTTCCTGCTGTTGCTGAACTAACAACTGCTCTTTATCACGACGCAGGCGCATATTGGCAATAATAATGGCATTACGCTCTAACGCCATCCGCATTAATACCGCATGATAAATAATAAAAAAACCTGACAACTCCAACCAATGCAGAGGGAAAACATAGGGAAAATAGCCAATAAAAAACCACAATGCCCCTATTGAGCCAACCAAAAAATGTCCCAAACCAAAAATTGCAATTGAGCCTGCCCCTGCACAAACTCCCAAATAAATCATGGTGATGACAAGGTTATGTTCGACTTCCCCCGCGAGTAAAAGGTGTGAGCTATTGCCCCACAACAAACCGATACAGGCACTATAAAACATGCCTACTTTTTCGAGTAGTTGTAACTTGGGCAATGACAGAGATGCAGCTGTAAATTGTTGTTGGGAATATGACTTAAAGGCAAAACCAATCATCATGGTGATAAAAGCCGCACTTAACCAAATAGCAATGATGCTAATAGCTAAAGGCTTGACTGCCGTGATGACAGCCAGTATTGCCAATAAAAATGACAAATGCGGACGCGTTTGTTGTACACCGAGCGATAACATTTCTGCACATGAGGGCGCATCATATTGTTGATGATTAAAAAATTTTATCGCCACTGTTTATACTCTTTAATAAACCCTCACCCCAGCCCTCTCCCTCGGGGAGAGGGGGAATTATGTCCTCTCTCACCAAGAGAGAGAGTTAAAAATCACACATGAAAAAACCAATACGATGCTAAAACTGCGGCCACAACACCGACAAAATCAGCAAATAAACCACACGCTAACGCATGGCGTTCGCGACGAATACCGACCGAACCAAAATAAACCGCCAACACATAAAACGTTGTTTCGCTAGAACCTTGAATAGTTGCTGCTACCAAAGCGGGAAAAGAATCAACGCCATAGGTTTGCATGGTTTCTATCATCATTGCCCGTGCGCCACTGCCCGAAAATGGCTTTATTAATGCGGTGGTAAGTGCAGGAACAAAATCGGTATTTAAACCTAATAAGCTAATTCCTTTAGCAATAACATCTAATAACATCGTCAACACACCGCTTGCTCTAAGCATCGACACCGCCACCAACATCGCGACTAAAAAGGGAATTAAACCGATGGCCAAGTCAAACCCCTGTTTTGCCCCTGTAATAAACTCATCATAAAGAGCGACATTTTTACGCCAGCCCGCCAACAAAAACAAAGCGATAATGCCAAATAACGCCAAATTGCCAATCAATGCCGAACGCTCACCCAACGCCTCCGCAGGCAAACCAACAATTAAACTAATCAACCCTGCCATGACCACAGCAAAGCCTGCCCCATAAGCCAAAACCACTCGATCCCATAATTTGAGTTTTTGAATCCATGCCACCATTAAAATGCCTGAAAATGTTGAAGCACACGTTGCTAATAAAATAGGTAAAAAAACACTGGCGGGATTCGGTGCGTGAAATTGCGCCCGATACATAAAAATACTGACAGGAATTAACGTCACTGAAGATGTGTTAATCACCAAAAACAAAATTTGGGCATTGGTTGCGGTATCGGGCTTTGTGTTGAGGCTTTGCAAATCTTTCATCGCTTTTAAGCCCATCGGTGTGGCGGCATTATCCAGCCCCAACATATTCGCTGCCATATTCAGTGTCACCGAACCAATGGCAGGATGCCCTGCGGGAACTTCAGGCATTAACCGACGAAACAACGGCGTTAATGCCCATGCTAATTTATCGGTCAAGCCACTTTTTTCGGCAATTTGAAATAGCCCTAGCCAAAAACACAATAAACCCACTAAACCAATGGCAATTTCTACTGCCGATTTTGCGGTTTTAAAGCTGGCCTCAATGGTAGCCGCCAAGACTTCAGGATGTCCCATCATCGCTTGATACAAGCAACTAAAAAAAGCCAATAAAAATAAACTCGGCCACAAACGATTCAGCATAACTAACATTCCAAAAGTAAGACGAAAAAATAAAACAAAAAACTATCTTGCTATCCTTATACTCATTCATCATTCGCACGGCAGATTGCCACGCCAAACGATGACCCGCAATGATTAAGCGGCACTTATATTTTGCATCTGCTATTGCATAGCGGTCTGTCAATGCCATAACGTCTAAAAAAAGCGCAACAGATACAAAAAAAATGACAATCGGCTAGTTATTACACCACTCTTTTAATACCGACGATTGAAAAAAGTTTTCCACAAAATCTGTGGATAAGTCTGTGGATAAGTCTGTTATCTACCCCAACAAAGCTAACGATACCAATGCTTTGAGTTAAATCGTCTATTTTTTGTACTTTATAAAAATAACCAATAAAATCAAAGAGTTAATTTTTACAATACTGTCACAATCATTTTTTTATAAAAAAATACTTGACCATTCGCTTGTCAATAGCAGCAATTTTATATGTGTTCGTTTTTTAAGCATAAACTATGTCAAAATATGACTAAAAAGCCAACAATGTTCGTGATGGAAAAAACTTGTCGAACATCAAGACTTTGAGCGACAATAACGGACAAATAAACATAAGATTTTATTCCTATGATAGGACGATTACTGCTAACAACCCTTGCTCTCTCCTGCGCTTCTGCTGAGGCGGGTAACATTTATAAGTTTCGAGACGCAAGTGGCAACATCTTATTTACCAACGTTGTGGACAGTCATAGTAAGCCGCGTGGTGAGGACTTCAATCAATATACCAAGCTAGAAAAAGTGACTTGGTTTGCCGATACCAATGTACATAAATATCACAATTGGGGCAGTGATGAACGCGCCGTGCGCCCTAGTTTTAGCAAAAATAAAGATGCCTATGATGCCATGATTGCCGATGCCGCCAATACTTATGGAATTGACAAGGGTTTAGTGAAAGCGGTGATTCATACCGAGTCTGGTTTTAATCCACACGCACGCTCTGGGCCGGGTGCCAAAGGTTTAATGCAGTTAATGCCCGCTACTGCTCGTCGTTTTGCGGTTGGTGATGTCTATGACCCTGCACAAAACATTAAAGGTGGCACACAATATTTAAGCTTTTTAATGAAGCGGTTTAATAATTTAGAACTGGCGTTGGCAGGCTACAACGCAGGTGAAGGCAACGTAGATAAGTACAAAGGCATTCCGCCTTTTGCCGAAACGCAAGACTATGTCAAACGGGTGATTGGGCGTTATAACAAATTGTATGGCGGCAATGGCCAACAACTCAGTATGAATTAAAACGCTTCTACAATTACACTTAAATTAACCCTTCGACTCCGCTCAGGGAGCGTCTCTGCGCTGGCTGAGCGGAGTCGAAGCCGGACTTAATCCAATAACTCAGCAAACAATGCCACAAACTGCTCACTCAATTTATGATTCGGTGCTAAAAATACCAAGGGCATACTTTGTTGATGTGATTCTTTCATAATCACTGATGAACCTAAATGCGTTTGCATAATTGGCAAACCTTCAGCGCGTAACTCGGCGACCAATTGTGTTGGCAACGTTGCTCTAGGCTGAAACTGATTAACAATTACCCCTTCCACTTCCAGTTCAGCATTATGGTCAGCACGCGTCTCACCCACATTCTCCAGTAAAGTATATAAAGCACGACGTGAGAACGCATCACAATCAAACGGAATCAAACACCGCTCTGCCGCAATCAATGCTGACAAGGTATAAAAGTTAAACGCGGGTGGTGTATCAATAAAAATATTATCGTAATCGCGACTGATTTCTTTTAATGCCGCTGCCAATTTGTAAATCTTATGTTTACTTTGCAATAAATGTTCAATTTCACCCAATTCTGGATTAGACGGAATCACATCTAAATTTTCAAAACGCGTTGGATGCACATACTCCGACAATGGCTTTTCACGGCCTTTTAAGCTCAATGTTTGTGCAAAAAACTGGCCAATATTGGGTTGTAACTCTGGTTTATCCGCCGCGTACTCAGCAACCTCTCCTAATAAATACTGTGTCGCATTACATTGTGGGTCTAAATCCAGCACTAGTGTTTTTAAACCTTGACTCGCACTGACCGCCGCTAAATTGACGGTAATACTCGACTTGCCCACACCACCTTTTTGATTAAAAATGACACGCCTCATGCGATAGCCTCTTAGGTTTATTTTAAATTTGGTGCAATTGTAACGGTGATAGATAAGAGAACCAATGCTTTTATATGACATCTGATGTGGATTGCTAAAAGCCATCAAACACATCTCTTGTTTTAGTGTTTTTACTCTAGAAAAAATCAAGAGTTTTTACACTTAAAAGCTTAAAAAACAGATAATTAGACTACTTATTCTACAACTCTGTCCTCTATAATCATTATAACAAACAGAAACCATAGTTTTTTTATGGTTCTACTAAAGAATCTCCCCTGACCCCTCTTTCAAAAAAGAAGGATTCTACAGGGAGACTTCAAATAAGCGATAAACACGTTCTAAAATGAATGATAGAGGGTAAAGACGATGAATTATTTTGTGACAGGTGGTACAGGTTTCATTGGTCGCTTTTTGGTATCCCGTTTATTAAAACGCCAAGACGCGGTTGTGTATTTATTATGCCGTGAAGCATCTAAAAATAAATTTGATGACTTAATGGATGAATTGGGCGCAAATGACCATCAATTGATTCCTATTTTTGGTGATATTTCCCAAGAAAGTTTAGTATCTGCGGCTGACTTAAAAAAACTCACGGGCAAGATTGACCACGTATTTCATCTCGCTGCTATTTATGACATGAACATGAGCGATGCCACAGGCGAAGCCATTAACAATCAAGGCACACGTAACGTTGTCAATTTTGTTAATCAACTCGGTGGCAAAGTACGTTTACACCACATGAGTTCCATTGCAGTCGCAGGCACAGAATGGGAAGGAGTCTTTAAAGAGTCCATGTTTGACGAAGGCCAAACGCTCAATCACCCATACTACCGCAGCAAATTCACCTCTGAAAAAATCGTGCGCGAAGAAACAAAAGTCCCTTACCGCATTTATCGCCCTGGTATGGTGGTTGGTGATTCGGAAACTGGTTTTATGGACAAAATTGATGGTCCATACTACTTCTTCAAAACCATTCAACGCATCCGTGACAATGTGCCTAAATGGTTGCCGTTATTAGGCATTAATGGCGGTCAAATGCCCCTTTGCCCTGTCGATTATGTTGCTGATGCAATGGACTATATTGCTCATAAAGACGGCTTAGACGGTAAAGCTTTTTGCTTAGTACAAAATCCTGCGCCTACCGTGGGCGAAATGATGAAAATTTTATTTGCCGCCGCACATGGCCCTGAGTTTGCCAAAAACTTTGATATTCCTGATGTTCGTATGCCTAGCTCGGCCAAAGCTTTATTTCATAAATTTACTGAAAGCAACCTTGCTGCCACCTTATCGAAAGTCATTGGCGCACCGATTTCAACGTTAACGTATGTCACCAACAAGTTTGAGTTTGACGATAAAAACGCGCAAGCGGCGTTGGCAGGCAGTGGCATTAGCTGCCCTCGTTTAGAAACTTACGCCGAAAAACTGTGGGAATACTGGGAATGGAGTTTAGATAGCGGCTCATTTATGACGGGCAAAGCCTTAGAAATGGTCGATGGCAAAACGGTGCTAATTACAGGTGCTTCGAGTGGTATTGGTTTGACCGTGGCCAAAAAGCTCGGGCAAGCAGGCGCACGCGTGTTGTTAGTGGCGCGTGGTGTCGAGAAGCTCGAACAAACGGCTGAGATGATTCGTAAAATTGGCGGCGAAGCGTACATCTATCCTTGTGATTTAAATAATCTACAAGCGATTGATGCCCTTGCTCAACAAGTTTTAGCCGATCACGGTACGATTGATATTTTGATTAACAATGCGGGTCGTTCTATTCGTCGGGCAGTGGTTGAATCTTTAGACCGTTTCCATGATTTTGAACGCACCATGCAATTGAATTATTTTGGTTCGATTCGCTTGATTATGGGTTTGTTACCGTCAATGCAAGCAGCCAATAAAGGCCAAATTATTAACATTTCGTCGATTGGTTGCTTGGCGAATGCTCCACGTTTTGCGGCTTATGTGGCTAGTAAGTCGGCGTTGGATGCGTTCTCGCGTTGTTTATCCGCAGAGATTCATCAATTCAACATCAACATCACTACCATTTATATGCCTTTAGTGCGTACACCAATGATTGCACCGACCAAGATGTATGATTATGTGCCGACATTTACACCTGACCAAGCGGCTAATTTGATTATTAAAGCCATTGTCAGCAAGCCTAAGCGTATCAAAACACCATTAGGTCAAACGGCTGAAATTTCTTATGCCTTATGGCCAAAAATCAATGATGCAGTGCTAAGTTTGGGCTTTAAACTGTTCCCATCATCTGCTGCTGCTCGTGGTGCTAAAGACGAAAAACCATCCGCCGCCGCGATTGTGATGGCCAATGTTTTACAAGGCCAACACTGGTAATTTGTTTGTTTCTTGGGGAAGATGAAGGTAAGCTGCACAGATTACGTTCATTCTTCCCCAAGAGTTTTGTTATGGCAACCGCTCAACAAACCCCGTTTATTAGCGAAGCAGAATACTTAGCGGGCGAAAAAATCTCCGACGTTAAACACGAATATATCGACGGCTATGTCTATGCCATGTCAGGCGCACACGCGAATCATAATCGCATTTCGATGAATCTCTCCGTAGCATTTGCCAACCACTTAGCAGGCAAACCCTGTCAGCCTTACGCATCCGATATGAAAGTCAAAGTAGGCAGTAAATATTTTTACCCTGATGTTTTGGTGGATTGTTCTGACGTTGACGACTACTTCACCGAAAGCCCCATTATTTTGGTGGAAGTGTTATCTAAATCCACTCGACGTATGGACGAAACAACAAAACGCCTGATTTATTTGCAAATTCCCACGCTACAAGAATATGTCTTAATCGAACAAGATTTTGTCAAAATTGAAATTGTGCGTAAAAGCGAAAACTGGCAACCAATGCGCTACTATTTGGGCGATGAACTAACTTTTGAATCTATTGGACTAACATTGACAGTAGAAGAAATTTATCAACGGGTAAAAAACGAAGAAATGACGGAGTGGCTGGCTAGTAAAGATATGGGGTGAGCGGACAAAAGAGGCTTGGCTTCGACTCCGCTCAGCCACCACAACTCCGCTCAGCCAACGCAAAGACGTTCCCTGAGCGAAGTTGAAGGGTCAATTTAACCAAACTTTAACTAAAAAACCCCAACGGCGACTTCGCAATCGCGACACTAATAATAAACATATACACCATCATCGCTGATACCAAAAATCCCACTTTTTGATTGGTTGTTTTCGCCTTTCTAAAGGCCATCACGCCCAAACCAATATACACAATCAATAACGTAATTTTTACATGTACCCAAGCAGGAAATTGATGTCCCACCACTAATAAGCCAATCGCCGATAACAACAAAATGGTATCAATAATATGAGGGCTGATTTTTACCCATTTTGCTTGTAACTGTGGTGAATTCTGCAACAACCAACCGCCGCGAATGAGAAAAAATAAACCGCTTAAAACGACAGCCGTCATGTGTAAGTGTTTCAAAGCAATATAGCTATTCATCTTTAAAACAATCCTATTTTTTACTATGACAGACAGGACTAGCTGGGGCTTGTTGCAGCACCGACCACTCTTCTGGCGTGTAAGTGTGTAAAGCTAGCGCATGTAAGCCTTTGGCCATTTCATCTTGCACTAAAGCATAAACTTGCTGATGGCGTTGCACCGAACGCCTGCCAATAAAATCAGGTGAAACAATCACACATTTAAAATGAGTTTCTCGGTTTGCTGGGCCACTGTGATTGTCGGATTCATTAATCACTTCTAAATGTTCAAGTGTGAACGCGGCTTGCAGACGGTCGGTGATGAGTTGTTGTCGTTGCATTCTTGATCTCAATATTTCAATTAAACGCTTATTTTAGGGTTTACACGGTTATCACTTATTTGTTCACATTTCAGCTGCTTTAGGAAGCTTTATGTTCACAAAATGCGCTAATCGCGGCGCGATGCGTAAGTCCTGACTGGCCATTATCGCACTATTATCTGAATTTTTGACTTTTATGAGTCATTGGTCACGGAAAAGAATTTGCACTTTTTGTATTCATGGCGTATATATTTAATGAGTTGGTACTATAGTGCAAATAACACACATACGGAGAACAACAATGACGATTCAAGTGGCTGCCCATACCCCTAACGAAGTACGCTATTTTCCCGAAGCTGACGACATTGCTGCCAAGCTCACTGAAGATAACATCCAAGATATTATTGAAATTTTTAAAACTCCTTTAGAAGGCTCCTATAACTGGGACTATTCCAGTATTGATGGCCGTATTCGTAAACTTTATCGTTTAGGCAAAGAGCTGAATTGGAATCAAGAAACCGATCTCAATTGGGATCAAAATTATCCTAAAGATCAATCACCTAGCGATATGTCATTTAATCCTTTTGCAGGTTATGCGCCTTTTGAAACCATGAGCGAAGAGCAAAAACTCAGTTTTGCTTGGCATTATCAAGCATGGACTTTGTCTCAATTTTTACATGGCGAACAAGGGGCGTTATTGGTCGCTTCACAATTAGTATCCTGTGCGCCGACCTTTGATGCCAAACTATACGCGTCATCACAAACCTTTGACGAAGCGCGTCATGTGGAAACGTTTAATCGTTATCTGCAAGAAAAAATTCAAATTATGTATCCCATCACCCCACACTTAAAGTCATTGATTGACAAAGTATTGAGCGATGCGCGTTGGGATTTGAAATTTATTGGGATGCAAATTGTGATTGAAGGTTTAGCACTAGCGGCCTTTAATACCATGCGGATGACGTGTTTAGACCCGTTATTAAAGGATCTCATTTATCTCGTCACGCGTGACGAAGCGCGTCATGTCACCTTTGGGGTCAACTATTTGGAATACATTGTTCAGCATTTATCCCCCGCCGAAATTGAAGAACGTGCTCAATTTGCCTATGAAGCCTGTGTGGTGATGCGCGAACGTTTAATTGCCACCGAAGTGTTTGCTGAGTTTGGTTGGGATGTTGAAGCCGCGCGTAAACACATGCTCGAATCCAGCGTGATGCAGTATTTTAATAAATTTTTGTTTACCCGTATTATTCCCAATTTGGCACGGATTGGCTTATTAACAGACACTGTTCGACCCAAATTTGAGGCACTCGGTATTTTAGAATACGAAAATTTAGTCAGCGATGGTGATATTGATTGGGCTGTTTTGAGTGAGCCTTTATATCAAGAAACAGCAAGTGAAGACAAACCTGCCAAAGCGGCTTAAACCTTAGTATCGGTTAGCATTTTGTTGAATTATCCCCTTCTACTCCGCTCAGAGAACCTGTTTATGGCTACTGAGCGAAGTAGAATTGAGATAATATTTCAATCCGCATTAGCTGCCATATTGTCAGCCATCCATTTTTTGTCATTTTTCAACACGTTGATTTTTTTCCAAATTTTCTCCATATCGGCTTGAGGCACGCTGCCAGAACGAGAAAAAGGCATAAAATATGTCTTACTAAATACTGGACGTGACACAATCTTGAGTTTCCCTTTAAACATAGAGCGATCTAATAACGTTTCAGCATAAGTTCCCATCATCACAACGCTGCCTTTTTCATGCAGCAACCGCACAAGATTCGTTTTATCATCAGCACCCATTTCTTTTAATTGCAATGTTGCATCTATCTTTCGTATATCGTTAACGACCGAATAGCCTTCAGGCAACATAATAGGTACAGGAATGGTTTTTGGATTACCATCATATTGATAGTTTGTCCCTACTGGAATCACAATAACGTAATTTAAGCGGGCAACCGCTTCTTTGGAATCTGGATTCTTGGCTGCATCCGCAGGATAAATCATATACTCGGCACGATCGGCATTATACGATGCTGGAATTGCACCATCATATTTCCCGCTACGCACTGTTTATTGACACTCTTCCCAGTTCATTGGCACAAGATTAAGGTGATGACCTGCCATTTGTGTCGCCGTGTACATCATGTTTGAATACACCTTTAACTCACCTTGTTTGGCAAAACGGGGGTCTATACACATCGTCAACTCTCGTGCCTGCGCTATAACGGGTGCTGTTAAAAATAGACAACTTGAGAGGTTTATCATCAATGATCGAAATGAAAAAATAGCCATATTAATGTCCTTCTAAAATGCTGCTAAGTACCTACACAAAAGTTTCACCGCTCATGGTGAGCTTGTCGAACCACCCTTCGACAAGCTCAGGGCGAGCGGAAAATACAAACAAACTTTTGTTGATGTGCTTAAGCTTGTTTTTGTTTGAAAATACTGCAAGACAAATATCAGCCTAGACGGACGACAAAATATATTTATGAATTATTTGTGACAATTGAAGATGATGATTGCTACATCACACTTTGATCTACAGTAATAGTAGGGTCTGTTGACGTTTTGAAGTTCAGGTTGTTTTGCTTGAAAAGCTCAAATAAAACCACGTCATAAAAGGCTTCTACTCCGCTCAGCCGCAAAAAATCGCCCTGAGCGGAGTCGAAGGGATATGAGCCAATTTTTAACGCAACCCGAAGGAAAAGAGCTATTTTATGGTGGCATTGTTTAAGCCAACGCTTGCTCTACTAACACATCGGCGATTTTGCCTTGTAGGTGTTTGGCTTGGTTGAGTTGGTTTTTGAGTTGGTCACATAAGGCCATTAATTCGTCAACTTTGGTGACGATGCGCTGTTGTTCTTTGGTTGGAGGAAGCGCGACTACTATATTTCGTATTTTTCCGACACTCAAATTAAATAAGCCGCTTGTAGTAATGGCAAGCCGTCTCATCTCAGCTGACCCAATCGGAGAGTTTAAGAACAACTGGAGAAACTCTACGAACTTCAAAATTCGAGGACGGACTCGCATTAAATGATTTTGAAATACGCAATCCTCAACTTGCCCCTGCCAAATTGCACAACGACCAATTTCACTCTCACTACCATTACCTTCAACAATGAGAAGGTCTCCTGCTTGCAGCCTCCATTGTTCTAACTCGTTGTTAAATAATTCATATCGCTCCAATACATCTACAGTTATCCAGCCACGCTGAACATTTGCGACTCTTAAATACGGAAAGTGATTATTTTTAGGGAGACGTATCGGTGTTTTTTGAATCCCACCCTGAACATCACAACAATTTTCAATTCGCACCCACTCCCACCCCTTCGGTAACTCAAACGGCTTTTCATCATCCCCAATTACCGCCAACGGCTTTTGCGCCTTAATCTTGCCCTCTTTCACTAACTTGGCTTTTTCTGCCGCTATCTTTTTTAACAACTCACTCGCAGGCTCATCATCAGGGTTTTGCGGTACTAATTTACCCATCACCGCTAGTTGTAAAATGCTTTGTTTGAGTTGGTTTATGCTGTCTTCGGTGGTAAATAACACATCAAAATGGCTGGCGATGCGTTGCCATGTGTGTTGAAAGTCATTGGCGTTAGCGGCTTGTGTTAAGGCGTTTAATAACTGGCTGACTAAGTGTTGATGCGCGGCTTGGCTGTTATTTTGTTGTTGTTCGAGTTGGTCACATAAGGCCATTAACTCGTCAACTTTGGTGACAATGCGCTGTTGTTCGGCTAGGGGTGGAATTGAAAAAAATGATTCATTTAAAACTTTGAAGTGGCGAGCATATCCCCGACTCTCCAATTTTAAATTTGATAGCTGTAACCAAAAAAAACGTTCATTGACTATTACTGGACGAAGGATTTTTACACCATCAGCACCTGCGACAAAGTCAAAATCAATTAACTTAAATTCTTTTGTGTGGTCGCCAAATACAATAACAGCACTAGGTATTTTAATAAGCAATTCTTCTCTATTTGTATAGCCTGCAATGAATCGCTGCCCCTGATCAACTACTGGAAAATCGCCAGTTTCTTTAATTTCAGATGAAAGCAGTTGATTTCCACCAACAGGAATTGAGTAATAAATATCTGGTAGTCGTACCCACTCCCACCCCTTCGGCAACTCAAACGGCTTTTCATCATCCCCAATCGGTGGCAACGGCTTTTGCGCCTTAATTTTGCCCTCTTTTACTAACTTGGCTTTTTCTGCCGCTATCTTTTTTAACAACTCACTCGCAGGCTCATCATCCGCGTTTTGCGGCACCAACAAACCCCGCACCGCCAACTCCAAAATCAACTCACGCAGCTTTTTAACGCCATACAAACTCGCCGCCGCACTACGACCACGCGCCGACTTTTCGCTAGTATCCGCCGCAATCCAAGTCGCTAAATGTTCGGTTAATAAATTCATTATCTTCTCAATTAATTTTAATTAGCGTTTACTGAAATGTCCTTCGACTCCGTTCATGCTGAGCCTGTCGAAGCATCTACACCAACCAACTTCGACTATTCGACCAACTCATAGCTCAGGGCAAACAGCTAATGTTTAATATTTCTCCGTTCATAGTGAGCCATGAGCCTGACGAATGGTCGAACCATTAGCACGACAAGCAGCCAATTTTGAAACTTGTTGCCAATCACCACGCATCATGGCTTCTTTTTTCTTACGACTCCAACCTTTTATTTGTTGTTCAGAAGCCAACGCCTCCTCACGTGTCATAAAACTTTGACTAAATACCAACTGAACAGGTAATTTATTTGCCGTATAGCACGTTGGAAAATAACGGTGATGATGCTGATTTAGCCGTTGCTCTAAATTATCTGTATGCCCTGTATAATAACTTCCATCTGCACATTTTAAGATATAAACCCAAAAATACATTTTTTACTCCTTTAAAAACAATCTGATAATAAATAACCCTTCGACTATTCAACAAGCATCCCTTCGACCATTCGTCAGGCTCAGGGTGAACGGCTAATGTTTGATATTTCTCCGTTCATGGTGAGCTTGTCGAACCACGACAAGCATCCCTTCGACAAGCTCAGGGTGAACGGAGGCAATATTATCTAACTCGGGGTGAACGGAGTTACTTAGCCAATGCCGCCGTCAACACCGACTTAATCGAGTCACGCAAAGTGGCTATGTCTTGCTGCATTTGCGCGTAATTGGCCAACAACACATCGGGGTCATGGCTTTCTTGCTCGCCCACATGAGGGTTTTTACAGTCTAGGTTGTAATTTCGAGCCTTAATATCATCAACACTCACCTTCCATGCAAACTCATGTTCAACCCGACTGGCAAAGCCATCGGCCTCACTGCCCCACCATGCTTGCTCGGTGGCAAATTCTTCAATACGCATCGGCTTAGTTTTGCTGTAGCTCTTATAACCTTCGGGATATTGATGCTCATAAAACCAAATATTAGTTGTGGGTGTGCCTTTGGTAAAAAACAAAATATTGGTTTTAATGCCCGTGTAAGGGTTAAACACGCCATTGGGTAAACGCACTATCGTATGCAAATTACATTCGGTTAATAGCTTTTCTTTTAAGCGTGACTTCATGCCCTCGCCAAACAAAAAGCCGTCAGGTAATACCACCGCCGCCCGTCCACCGTCTTTTAACAAGTGGATAATCAAGGTCATAAACAAATCGGCGGTTTCACGGGTTCTAAACGCTTGTGGAAAGTTATTTTCAATGCCGTCTTCTTCCATGCCACCAAACGGCGGGTTAGTCACAATCACATCCACACGTTCTTTAGGCGACCAACTTATCATCGGACGCGCTAAGGTATTATCGTGTTTAATTTGATTAGGCACTTCAATGCCATGCAATATCATGTTGGTGGTGCAAAGTAAGTGCGGTAAAGGCTTTTTTTCTACGCCATAAATACTGGCTTGTAAGGCGCGTTCGTCATCGGCGGTTTTTACATAAGCTTTTCGTTTATGCTCGATGGTGCAGGTTAAAAAGCCACCCGTACCACAGGCAGGGTCAAGCACCTTTTCAGTCAGTTTAGGGTCAAGCATTTGCACCATAAATTGCGTGACAGGACGCGGCGTATAAAACTCGCCAGCATTACCTGCATTTTGCAAATCTTTTAAAATTTGCTCGTACATATCACCAAACAAATGCCGTTCTTGCGCTTTGTTAAAGTCCACACCTTCTTGAATTTTGTTAATCACTTGACGAATTAACTGGCCTGACTTCATGTAGTTATAGGCATCTTCAAACACGCTTTTAATCACATAAGCGCGTTGGTCTGTACCTTTGGCAATCAGGTTTTGCAAACTGGGGAATAAATCATTATCAATAAATTGCTTTAGCTCATCACCTGTCATGCCTTCGGCATTAGCTGCCCACGTACACCAGCGTAACCGTTCTGGAATAGGTGATACATAATTGTCATCTAGCAATTCCCATTCTTGTTCTTTGTCGTCAAATATCTTTAAAAACAGTAACCATACCAACTGGCCAATACGTTGGGCATCACCATCGACACCTACGTCTTTACGCATAATATCTTGGATGGATTTAATGGTACTTGAGATGGACATTCAACGACTCCTTAAAAAAAACCCCTCACCCTAACCCTCTCCCAAAGGGAGAGGGAACAATAACGATGAAGCCCCCTCTCCTGTTAGGAGAGGGTTGGGGTGAGGTTTTACGCATAAAGCTGTTGTTCTAATTCAGCTAATGCGTGTAAATAGGCTTGTTTGCCACCAAAGGCTTTAACTAATTCGGCGGCTGTTCCCCATTGGCTAAACGGGGCAATTTGCAAAATTTTTATATCTTCAATCGGCTCTATGCCTGTGTCGGCATACTTTTCTAATAAAGCTTCTAGCACCTGCCGCGCTGCACCTTGATACTTGGTAAAGTAGTTACGCTTTTTAACGTTGTCGGCACGTTCTTTACGCGATAAAGGTGGCTGGTCAAAGACAATATGGCAAATTAAATCAAAGGGGTCTAAGGGCTTGCCCAGTTTCTTTTCGACTTCATATTGCAAATGCACCCACAACACGCCCTGTTGTTCTAATTCGGCAATAATGGCGGCTTTGCGGTCGCTACTTGTCCATTTGTTTAAAAAGGCTTGTAGGGTGCTGTAATTTTTTTGCACCGTTTGCCGCGTGTAATCATCCAACGACTCGGTGATGAGTTTGCCGTCTGCCCCGTAATACTGAACCCGTTCGGCAATTACCGTGACCGTGACATTATTGACCACATATTTAGGCCGTGGCTCACCTACACCTTCGCCACCAACATCATCTCCAACAGGATAATCTTCTGGATGATTGATACCACCCTCACCGCCACCGCCTTCTATATCATCGGGTGGAACGGGCGTTTGCTCACCTGTAGGCTCATACACTTGTACAGGGTCGCCATCAAAGGCAGGGTCAGCAAAGAGTTTGGTCGCATTTTTAAAATCCATAATGCTAAACCAATACTTGTTAAAGTCTTCGTTAATGCGCGTACCACGGCCAATAATTTGCTTAAACTCAGTCATGGATTGAATATGTTGATCTAAGACAATTAACTTACAGGTTTGGGCATCAACACCCGTGGTCATTAACTTACTAGTGGTGGCAATGACAGGATAACGTGACTCAGGATTAATAAAGTTATCTAGCTCGGCTTTGCCCTCGTTATCATCACCCGTAATTTTCATCACATACTTACGATTTTCTTTAATGCGCGGACTGATATTAGTAATGGCTTGGCGCATCCGTTCGGCATGGTCAATATTGTCACAAAAGATAATCGTTTTTTGATAAGGGTCGGTGGCTTCTAAAAACTCGATAACTTTTTTAGCGACTAATTGCGTACGCGGTTCAATCACTAGGCTACGGTCAAAATCTTTTTGGTTAAAAATCCGATCTTCTATTAACTGGCCATGCTTATCAGTTTGGCCTTGTGTGGGTCGCCAACCTTGTAAGTCTTTATCAAAATCTATGCGAATGACTTTATAAGGGGCTAAAAAGCCATCATCAATCCCTTGCTTGAGTGAGTAGCTATAAACAGGCTCACCAAAATAATGAATATTTGAAATGTCAGCCGTTTCTTTGGGGGTAGCGGTTAAGCCGACATGGGTGGCACTACTAAAATAATCTAAAATTGACCGCCACGCTGAATCCTCGGCGGCACTGCCTCGATGACACTCATCAATCACAATCAAATCAAAAAAATCAGGCGTAAATTGCTTGTAAATATTTTGTTGTTCTTCACTGCCTGTAATCGCTTGGTATAACGATAAATAAATCTCAAACGACTTGTTAATTTGTCGCTTGCTGATTTTGCTCATGGCTTGGCCAAAGGGCTTAAAGTCATTATTTTTGGTTTGGTCAACCAAGATATTACGATCTGCTAAAAACAGAATCCGCTTCTTTTGTTTAGACTTCCACAACCGCCAAATAATCTGAAAGGCGGTATAGGTTTTACCTGTTCCTGTGGCCATCACCAACAAAATACGCTGTTGACCTTTAACCACGGCCTCTACAGTGCTGTTAATGGCATTGATTTGATAATAACGCGGTGAACGCCCTAAGCCATCATCATAATAAGGTGCAGACACCAACACCGATTGCTCAACAGATAACTCTCGCCATTGGCAATAACGCCGCCAAAGCTCATCGGGCGAGGGAAACTCATTTAAACTTAACTCGACTTCAGGCTGTGATGCCTGACCTGTACGATCGTGAAATAAAAAGCCATCACCATTGCTGCTAAACACAAACTGCACGTTCAAGGCTTCGGCATAACCTAAAGCTTGCTGCATCCCTGCCCCTAAGCTGTGATTGTTGTCTTTGGCTTCAATAATGGCGATGGGGATATTTTTTTGATGATAAAGAATGTAGTCAGCGCGGCGAGTATTACCACGGGAATGTAAGTTACCACGAACGATGACTCGTCCTGCGGTAAACGTCACTTCTTCCCGTACTTGGGTTTGAATGTCCCAACCCGCTTGCACAATGGCAGGGTTGATAAACTTGGTACAAATATCACGTTCGGTTAATTGTTTTTTGTCCATGTTATTCTTCTAAAAAATTAGAGATTTTTGCTGTCATTAGCATTTTAAACATTACATGTCCTATATGTTAAACAGGGCATCAAAGACCAACTTACTAGACAAACTCACCCACGCTATCAACTGCGCTTTTATTACCCACAAAAACTTAGCTTTTCTTGAGCTAGGTGACACGCTCAGACCTGTGACACAGAAACAAAAAAGCCGCTAATATAAGCGGCTGATTTATAACGAATTTTTGGTAGACGTAACTGGACTCGAACCAGCGACCCCCACCATGTCAAGGTGGTGCTCTAACCAACTGAGCTATACGTCTAAAGAGGCGGAAATTATATATACCCCCACCTCAGGATGCAAGTTTTTTTACAGCTCTTTTGTTTTTTGCGGCTGATATCGTGGCCAACTGCGTAATAAACGCGCCATTTTTCTTATTTCCAGCACATCGTTGTGAGACTCTTGATAACGAACCGCGCTATAACTTTCTTGTAAGGATAGCAACGACTTATCCCATTGTGGTTGTTGCTGTTGAAGGCGTTGCAAATAAGCAATCACGCCTTCTCCTTGCCGACGAGACAAGCCTCTTGCAGAAAGCTGTTTGGATAGCTTGACGATAATTTTATCCGCAGGATGAACTTTCTTGCGATCTTTGAGGATCGTCCAAGCTGCTAATAATGCAACAATAACAACTAAACTCCCAAACAGTACCGCTAAACGCTTCCATAATTGCGTATCGCCCAAGAGTTTCAGTAAAAACGCCTCTTGATTTCCTGCATCATAGCCGAGTACATCACGCTGCCAACGGTAGTTCATATAATCCGCAATATTACGTAATTGGCCGAGTAATTTGTAATTACCGTATTTCATAACGCTTAAAGCACTATCACCCCAAACATCCTGATTTTGCGCCATATCACTCATGCCATGCTCAATACGCTCAGGTGCAATAGCTCCCGTTGGATCTAATTTGACCCAACCCTTTTCTGGCAACCATGCCTCCACCCACGCATGGGCATCCATTTGTCGTACCTGCCAAGAGTCACCTGTCGGGCTTAACGCCCCTCCTTGATAACCAATCACTACATGTGCTGGAATACCCGCCGCACGCAATAAAAAGGTAAATGATGACGCGTAATGTTCACAAAATCCGCGCCGCGTTTCAAATAAAAACTCGTCAATACGGTTATTACCAAGGGGAGGAGGTTCTAAGGTGTAATAAAATTGACTCTTTGTAAACCAACGCAAAATTGCAGAAATATATTTGAAATCATTGCCATAAAAATCACGCCACTGGCGAGCCATTTGCCGAGCAGTTGTATTGCCAGTCTCAGGGAGTTGTAAATTATCTTGTCGCAACCAATCGGGCAGTTCAGCGTCTAAACTAACAGGCTCAAATTGTAAGGCGTTATAGGTCAAACGTTGGTAAACAGGAGTACTACTCATTAATCTAAAATCACGCGTCAGTCCAATATCTTTATCATTAGAAAATGGCACATTTAACGCATAAAGCCATGTCTTATCTGTTGGTTCTAAAATAACTTTATATGTGAGAGGCGTTTTTTTACTCACTTTAATTTGTGTTTGCACCCACTTAGGTAATGGTTGTTGGCTCCAAGCGGTTAACGCGTAGTCATCCAACCATGAATGATTACTGACACTCCATGTTTTGCCATCAAAGCGAGATAATGTTAAACCACGCCAATATAACTCTGACTTTGGAGGTATGTTGCCGTTCTCGAACTCTACTCGAAAAGCCAACTCACTGGACTGACTTAGTTTAGCTAAATCCCCTGGCGACATATTATCGGACATGCCCGTTTTCCCTGAGCCTTCTGTCATTTTTAATGTCCATAACGGCGGCAAACGAGGAAAAAACACGAACAAAATCAACATTAATGGCAGTGCTTGACTTAACAAAATAAAAGCAGTTTTGGCGGCATGTTTAGATGATATTTGTTGATTGAAAGACACGTATGCGGCAGTGATAACAATTAATGCAAAGCCTGCATATATCGTCAGAAATAAACTTTTACTAAAGAGAAAAGATGTCGCCAGTACAAAAAAAGATAACGTAAGTAGTATGTATGAATCACGCTCATCGTTAGTTTCTATGAGTTTTAGCGCAACACAAAAAATAAGAAACGACACCCCTGCTTCTGGTCCAAAAAGAACATGATATGTATTTTTAAGACTGACAATGCCTGCCACTAATAACAGGGCTTTTATCAGACTATTGGCTAAAGGTAATCGTTGCTCTATCGCAGGCAATCGCCACAATAACATGACGCAGATAACACCATTTAACCACCACGGCAAACGTTCAAGATGGGGAATAAAAGCAAATACTAACGCCGCTAGTAACCAATAACGTGACATGACGTTGTTCATACATCCACCTCAAACAAGGCTAATGCGGTTAAACACACTTCTTGATGATGATTTCCCGTTGCTACAGCAATCGTTTGATTGGGAAGTTTTAGCGCAAAGGGTTGTTGTTGCTGAGTTAATTTAACCACCCACCACGATAGCCGCGATAGGCGATTTTCTTTATCCATACCTACGAAGGCTTGATAATCCAAAGCATTACTGCCCGTCACGGGTTCACTATAGGTTTTAACCAATAAACCTTGACCACGCGCTAAGTGTTTCCATGAAACATGTGCTAACGGGTCGCCTGCATTAAACGCTCTTAGCCCTTCAAAATCATCTATACCGTGTCGCCGTTGTTGACTGTATTCGGCATCATCGCTGTCGCCATCACCTGCGGGTAACACGTCAGAGGCAATTTGTTTGGGATAAATAATCGCCGTTAAATCTAAGTCTAGCCATGTCCATGCCCGTAATAAACCGAGGGGATAAATGGTGCTAATTTTTAATCGCGGCGGATGAAAAAGTCCTCGCTGCTGACTACGCAAATATAACGTCGCCTCACGAGAGCAATCTAAAAATGAGATTTTTTCTGCTGCGCCATCCCAATCCAATTGCAAACTATAATAACGGCGATTATTGGGATTGGATAAGCGGATAGTAAAGCCGGCAACATCGCCAGCAAACGCGGGCTGCGTACCAACGACGGTAATACGCAAACCTGATAAATTAGCAAAGGTATGATGAATGGTGACAACGAGCAAACTACCGAGAAAAAAGCATAAACCCAATAGCAAATTATTGGCGTAATTAATGCCTGCAATAAATAATGACAACAATAACAGTGACATAAAGCCACCATAAGAAGTCAGAAAAATAAAGACACGGCGTTGATTCAAAACAATATCTTGCGTACGAGGAATACGCCGCTTGAGCCAACGCTGCCATCGGCTTCCGTAGAATGCCCTAATTCTTTGTGGGAAAGTCATAGTTATCCAATCACATCAACGGCATTTAATAATTGACTGGTGAGTGAGTGCATACGGCTTTGGTCTTCAATACTGCCACGTAAACGATGTTCGGCGACCGATGGTAAAACCGCTTGTACATCTTCAGGTAGCGCATAGTTACGCCCTTCAATAAATGCCCATGCTTGGGTGGCGCGTTTCAGAGCCAATAAACCACGCGGCGATAAACCGTGGACAAAATCCCGACTTTGGCGAGTGTGCGTCACTAAACGCAGTAAATAATCCAATACCGCATCACTCAGATGCACTTTATCAATTTGCTGTTGCCACACGGTTAAACGGTCAGCATCGGCCAATGCTTGTAAAGTTCCTAAAATCACACGTCGATCTGTGCCTGTTAACAGTTCACGCTCGGCGCGTGGGTCAGGATAACCGAGCTGAATACGCATTAAAAAGCGGTCAAGTTGAGACTCAGGTAAAGGGAATGTACCCATTTGACTGCTAGGGTTTTGTGTCGCAATGACAAAAAAAGGCTTAGGTAAGGGACGAGTCATACCATCAATAGTGACCTGCCCTTCTTCCATCGCTTCTAATAATGCGCTTTGTGTTTTTGGGCTCGTCCGATTAATTTCGTCAGCGAGTAATACTTGGGTAAAAATAGGTCCAGCACGAAAACTGAACTCTTGCTCGGCAGGATTAAAAATTGACACGCCAATAATGTCGGCTGGCAACATGTCACTGGTAAATTGCAGACGTTGATAGCTCAAGCCAAGGGTACGTGCCAATGCTTCCGCTAAGGTTGTCTTACCCATACCCGGTAAGTCTTCGATGAGCAAATGACCTTTGGCCAAAAAACACGCGAGCGAAAGTTTAAGTTGTTGATTTTTACCTAAAATTACCGCGCCTAATGCAGTAATTACAGGCTGTACGGCGGAGGTCATACCAGCTTCCCTTATTGTTTTTACAGGTGCTAACCTTAACACTAGGCAGTTGACTGTGGGAATGTGATAAACAGTGAATTTATTGTTGATTCGTTATTTTTATAGGGTGATGAGAAAAGGGGGCAAATGTTTTTTGCCCCTAGTTTTTTGATCTGAGACTTATCTGTTAAATCTCTGCCAGAGTACATTACCCGACCCGCCTTCCCTTAACCGCATTAGCTCGCCCACTACAACAAATCCGACCATCCGCACACACACCTAAACGCGAACGAACCGTCTCTTTAAACCCCACCAACTCATCAACAGGCATGGCCGCCAATTGCGCCCCTAAACTTGGCGCAACCAACACCGTTGACCAATAATCATCAAAATCACGAAACATCCTCTCAACAACAACTTCATAGGTTTCAACGTCTTGCAACCCTGTTTGTAGCCATAAATCGTGTAAGACCTGTCGGTTTCCCGCATTTGGACTCGGCGGCGATGGCACATGAATACCCCGACTAATTAACTCCGTACGCAAAACATCATAAGGAAAACCGCCACCCAACAAATCCCACGCATAAGCCGTCACTATGCCACCTGCCCGCACAACCCTCACCATTTCCGCCACACCTTTGGCGGGGTCAGGCACAAAAAAGATCACTAAGGGCATGACCGCAATATCAAAGCAATTGTCAGCATAAGGCAAACTCATTGCGTCGCCTTGTTGAAACTGGGCGGCACTGAGCAACGGTCGAGTCCGAGCATAAGCTAATTGCGCTTCTGATGGGTCAATTCCATCTATCGTGCTTGGTGAACAGCTTTCGACCAACATTTCGGTAAATGCGCCGTTACCACAACCAATATCAATCCATTGCTGGGTAGATGGTGGAGCTAACCACGCCAAAAAAGCCTTTCCTGCTAATTGGCTCCATACGCCCATATAACGCTCATAAGCGGCACCATCATCAAAACGGATTTCGTTAGTTGTCATATAGTCTCTCCTGTTGAATTAAATTTCCGTTAGATTTAGATCAGTACAGTATCCTAAAAACACGGTATTGCAACATCAACAGAACCCCCAACGAATCCCCTATCCATGTAAAATACCGCTACTCTTATCGGTTTAGGCTAAATTTGTGAAGTCAGTTGCATATCTTGTACTCATCAGTAGTTTGCTATCCGCTTGTGCCACCCCACAGCCCATGATGAAACCATTACCTAAGCCTGTTGCCGAGGCCAAACCACCTGCGCCAACATTACCGCCTTTAATCTTGCCGCCCAGTGCCGTTATACCCCCACCAATAAGCAGTAATACCGCCATACCACCCGTCACCTTGCCACAGCCGAAAATACCATTACAACCCGCAAATATTGACCAAGCACACGCGTTACTCCAACAATTATTACCTACCAAAATTAAAGACCGAAATGGTTGGCGTAATGATATTTTAAGTGCGTTTACTGGCTTAAAAATTCCTTATGAAGCGCAATATTTTTGTGCCGCAATCGCGATTATTGAGCAAGAATCCAGTTGGCAAAGTGATCCAACTGTCGCTAATTTAGACAAAATAGTGTGGAAAGAAATCGAAAAACGCGCGGATAAATATCATTTACCCATGTTGGCCGTAAAACTGGCTTTACTCAAACCTTCCGCCGATGGACGTAGCTATAAAACTCGCATTGACGCGCTTAAAACTGAAAAACAAATGAACGCGCTGTTTGAAGATATGGTCGCCGATGCAGGCAAAATTGGCCTGCCTTTTGAGATGAAAAACCCTATTCGCACAGGAGGGCCTATGCAAGTGAGTATTGATTTTGCTGAAAGCCAAATACGCGCATGGCCATACCCTTACAGTTACAAAGGCAGCTTACGCAATGAAGTCTTTACTCGACGTGGTGGTTTATATTTTGGTATTGCTAACTTATTACAATATCGGGTGAATTACCCACAGATGAAGTATCGTTTTGCCGATTTTAATGCAGGTCGCTACAGTAGCCGTAATGCGGCTTTTCAAGCGGCTTTAAGCATATTGGCTCATAAAAAAATGGGGCTAGATGGCGATTTATTGATGTATCAAAATAATCAAACTAGCACCACACAACAACAGCTTATAAAGCTCGCGGCTCGTTTAGACATGACAACTCAAGCCATTGAACGTGACTTAAAACTGGAAAAAAGTGAAGCGTTTAGCCAAACACGATTATTTAAACGGGTATTTGAACTGGCTAAACAACAAACAGGTCGTGATTTAGCGCAACAAGTAACACCACAAATTCAATTAGTTAGCCCAAAGATTACCCGCAAACTAACAACCGAATGGTTTGCAGGCCGCGTTGATGGACGTTATAAAACCTGTATGGGGCGGCAACCGAATATTGTTAAATTGCCCTAACTAAGAAAATTTGCTGATATTTTACCTACACTATACGAGCCACACTTGGAAGCCAAAAACATCAACAGCCCCTATTTTCAGGAAACGACAATCTTCACTTTTTCTGCTATGATTCGTTCTGTCATTGGGGAGTAGTCGCTGTCAGTAGCCAATACTGACGGGCAAATGTCAACATACTTGTTCAACAGAACATGGCATTTGCAGCTTCGGCCTGACCAGACCTTTGACTTGTTCATCTGCCGTGAGTCGGCCAGGTGTGGCAAGTCATGGGTAAAACGCGCCGACTCGGAAGACCATCATGAACGCTTTTTTCATTGCTACTGCTCTCGTTGCCCTTGCTGAAATGGGTGACAAAACTCAACTTCTCGCCTTTTTACTTGCCGCCCGTTTTCGCCAACCATTGCCCATTGTTGCTGGTATTTTTGTTGCCACCATTGTCAATCATGCCTTTGCGGGTGCTGCGGGCATGTGGATTACGCATTTAATTGGTGCCGAAAATATGCGCTGGATATTGGGTGTTTCCTTTATTGCCATGGCTGCTTGGATTTTAGTACCTGATAAAATTGACGAGGAAGAAGAACAAGCACTGCGCTTTGGCGTGTTTGGCACAACGGTGATTGCCTTCTTTTTAGCGGAAATGGGCGATAAAACACAAATTGCAACCGTCGCATTGAGTGCAAAATATGCGTCTGAGTTTGTTTGGGTGATTACAGGTACAACCTTTGGCATGATGTTAGCCAACGTTCCTGCTGTGTATTTAGGCAATCATTTTGCCCAAAAACTGCCAATTCGTTGGATTCATGCGGTTGCCGCAGCCATTTTTGCGTTGATTGGCGTGTTGGTGCTGTTAGGTAAAGACGGATTGTTATAACAAGCGTTGAGGCAGATTTTGCACCTGCCTCAACAACCCTCTGTAGGGGCGAATTTATTCGCCAAAATATCAAATTGGGCGAATAAATTCGCCCCTACAAAATCAAGAAAACACCATTACCCCATCATCAACCGAACCAAAACGCAACATCGCCATATCAAGTGCGTAGTTTTGATACAGTTTCCACGGCGACTTATTGCCTTGCTTCGGTAAATTTGCAGCAGCACGTTGAATATAACCAGATGCTAAATTGAGGAAGTTTTCTTCAACAACAGAAGGGTCTGAGTTGCGCGGCGTACACTGTTTTAGTCCTTTTTTATCCATTGCATTTAATAAACGACAAACAAACTCACTGGTTAAATCCGCTTTCAGTGTCCACGAGGCATTGGTATAACCAAAGGTCATTGCTAAGTTAGGCACATCACGGAACATAGCACCTTTATAGTTCATGGTTTTACCAATTTCTATGGCTTTACCATCAACGGTCACCGCCATCCCACCAAACATTTGCAAGTTCAGCCCTGTCGCCGTAACCACCATATCAGCTTCTAACTCTTTGCCTGATTTCAGTAAAATGCCATGCTCAGTAAAGTGGTCAATATGATCGGTGACAACAGACGCTTTACCCTGCCGAATCACTTTAAATAAATCACCATTGGGAACGGCACAGACACGCTCATCCCAAGGATTATATTTAGGCGAAAAATGCGTCATATCATAATCTTTACCCAATTGCCGACGGATTTGCCCCAACAAAAAGCGACGCACTAACTTGGGTTTTTCACGGCTCAAGTTATAAAACATCATAGTCAAACCGACATTACGGGTACGAGCCAAACGATAAACAATTTTTTCAGGCAGAAAACGACGTAATTTATTGGAAATAATGTCTTGCTCAGGCACAGAAATGACGTAAGTCGGTGAGCGTTGCAGCATGGTGACATGTGCTGCTTTATCGGTCATCGCTGGTAAAAGTGTCACGGCTGTTGCACCACTACCGATAATCACCACTTTTTTGTTGGCATAATCAATGTCTTGCGTCCATTTTTGTGGATGAACAACCTGTCCTTTATAGTTTTCAATGCCTGCAAACTCTGGCGTATAGCCTTTATCGTAATTGTAATAACCACTGCACATCTGCAAAAAATTACAGGTAAATTCCACCACTTCACCTGATGGCTCACGTTCAGCCTCTACAGTCCATGTTGCTGTTTTACTCGACCATGAAGCGGTACGCACTCGCAAGCCATAACGAATTTTTTTATCAATCCCATTTTCACGCGCCGTTTCTTGCACGTACTGACGAATGGCAGGGCCATCGGCAATCGCTTTAGGATTTGTCCACGGTTTAAAGTTATAGCCTAAGGTAAACATATCAGAATCAGAACGAATACCAGGGTAACGAAATAAATCCCATGTTCCGCCAATGGCTTGACGACGCTCCAGAATGGCATAACGTTTATTAGGACACTCTTTTTGCAAATGATACGCCGCGCCAATACCCGAAAGACCTGCACCGACAATTAAGACATCAAAATGTTCACTTGCCATACTTTTACCCAAGATAATTAAGATTTAACTACGCTATTGGCACGATAATACCAATACTCACACAGATGGATAGTAAGGGGATATTGTGTAAATGTGTACCGATTTTGAGGACAATATAATTGTCATTTAAGGACAACACATTGATAAGACGATAAAAGTATAGATTACAATTCATCATGTTTGGCATACTCAAAAACAAAACGTGCTATGTTGATGGGTGGGCTTTTCCATTGATATGCATATCACATAAGAGCCGACACTCTTTTTCAACGCAGGTCAAACATGTCATTAAGTCGCGTTACAGGCGTTTATCGCCGAGAAGGCTCATGGAATTTAATAGAAATTAAACTTCACGAACCTGCACAACTCTTTAATTCTTTTGACCCTTCCCCCTTTCACGAACGCGACTTAGATGCCGATGCCGCTGAATATTTAACCAATGCCTTTCGTGAACTTCACGGACATAAACACATTAAATTAGTCATTTATTTAGCGCACACGACTCCAGAAACGATGACATCCATAAAGTCTTCTATTCGTAATTATTTTCGGTATCGTGAAATGGTCACCATGTTTAAGGTGCGGCAACGTTTACGGATTGGACGCTCAAGTTTATTGATTGGCTTAGTATTTTTATTCGTCTGTAACTTTATTCGCTTGTGGCTACCAACCGAAGACATGGCCGCTCGAACCATTAACGAAGGTTTATTGATTATCGGCTGGGTCGCGATGTGGAAACCATTGGATATCTTGTTATATGAATGGTGGCCATTGATGGCCGACTCACGCTTGTATGGCAGACTGAGCGAGATATTGGTCGAAGTGAAAGAAGCTCATATCTCAAAAGAGGATGATGCCGTATAAATAATTTCTTATCCAATAAAAAAGGGCTAGACCGTTAAGTCTAACCCTTTGATTATTTTGGTCGGAACGGAAGGATTTGAACCTTCGACCCCTTCACCCCCAGCGAAGTGCGCTACCGGGCTGCGCTACGCCCCGAACAGGCGGCTATCTTAACGAATTTCATCCATTTGTCCAGCAAATTTACGCAAAACTGCTCAACTTGCAGGCACATAAGCGGTTATAAACTCAGGAGGCATACGCTTAGGCTTACCTGTCACCATATCAACAGTCACAAAATAGGTACGACCTGTAAATACTGTTTTATGATCAGAGACACGAACGATTTGGTAATCACGAATGGTTGACAGTTTACCATCATTCGCACTGATCCACGTCCCCACCTGCAACTCATCACCGATATAAGTCGGAAACGCATAATTAAGTTCGTGTTTACGGACAACGCAACCACAATTTAATCGTTTATAAGCGTCGATGTCTAAACCTAAATGGTTCGAATGCGCCCAAGCAACTTTTTCCAACCACTGCAAATAAGCAATGTTATTCGTGTGGCCAAAGTCATCTTGATGTTGTGAACCAACCGTTAACGTAAGGGTATAAGGCTGATTAACTAACCACACCAAGGCTTAAACCCGCTTGCCTAATAAAAAAACGATGGCTTCTAACTCGCGAATCATATTCTTAATAACGATATTAAGCATATTTTGGCTTACTTGTGCTTGATACGCGAACAAAGCAATTGACTGACTCGGTACGCTTTCAACAATCGGAGCGCTTTCAATCTCTTCAGTAAACGCGGGTTTAATGAGTGCAGTTTCCGTTTCTGTTTGTAGCTGCAAACGCGCACCACTGATGGTGTAACCTTGCTCGTACAACAAACTACGAATACGTCGAATCATCAACACATCATCTTTTTGATAGTAACGACGATTACCCCGACGTTTGACAGGGCTTAATTGCGGAAACTCCTGCTCCCAATAACGTAGCACGTGCGGCTTAACGTTACACAGCTCCCCCACTTCACCAATAATAAAATAACGTTTATTGGGAATCGCAGGCAACAGTGCGTTATGACTGGGTTCTAGCATAGGTATCTACTTGTTGTCTAAGTTTTTGGCCAGCTTTAAACGTGACGACACGGCGTGCCGTAATTGGAATTTCTTCGCCCGTTTTAGGATTCCGACCGGGTCGTTGGCGTTTGTCGCGCAAATCGAAATTACCAAAACCCGACAGTTTGACGGGCTGGTTATGCTCCAAGGCCAAACGAATTTCCTCAAAGAAAATATCGACCAATTCTTTGGCTTCTCGTTTATTCAGACCAAGCTCATTAAAAAGATGCTCGACCATTTCGGCCTTGGTGAGTGCGCTCATGCCTACCTCTTGTTATTTAACTAACTATCTCAGAATTGCCTGATGTTGTTGCCCTAATGCTTCAACAATCGCTTGCAAACCTGCCTTTACTTCATCATCTTGCAATGTACGATCCTGATGTTGCCATTGCGTACCTATCGCTAAACTACGCTTACCCTCGGCAATACCTGCACCCTGATACACATCAAACAACCATACATTTTGTAACAATTCACTGCCTGCCGAACGTGCTGTTTTTAACACATCTGCACATTCAATAGAGGCATCTAACACCACAGCAATGTCACGACGTAAACTAGGAAAGCGTGATAATTCGCTGAATTTCGGTAATTTAGCGTCTAATAACGGAGCTAATAACAGTTCAAAAACATAGACCGCACCTTGTACATCTAGGCTTTGCTGCACTTGAGGGTGCAATTTGCCAATGTAACCTAACACCTGCCCATCTGCATTCACTAAGGCTGCTGTTTGCCCCGTATGCAAGGCAGGATGCTGCGCTGTCTTGAATCTAACTGTATCAGATGTACCCGTAAGTGCAAGAATTGATTCAACATTTCCTTTAACATCAAAAAAGTCGATGGCTGCTGATTTGTTTGCCCAACCTTCAGCTAAAACATCTCCTGTCGCTACGCCAGCCAACATTACTTCTTGTTGTAATGAGCCGTCGGCTTGCGGAACAAAGCGACTACCCACTTCGAATAAACGTACCCGATTTTGTTGACGATTTTGATTATAGGCAACCGCATTCAGTAGGCCTGCCCATAACGTTGTCCGCATGGTCGATAACTCACTCGACAAGGGATTCGCCAAACTCAATGTTGGTTGCTCAGG
Source organism: Moraxellaceae bacterium AER2_44_116 (assembly GCA_006546595.1). Classification (GTDB taxonomy): domain Bacteria; phylum Pseudomonadota; class Gammaproteobacteria; order Pseudomonadales; family Moraxellaceae; genus Agitococcus. The sequence goes on from VIAD01000009.1 coordinate 89,180, forward strand.
GGCAAGAATTTTTTGCAGTTTTGGATCAACAAAACTAAACGTAATGGCTTCTTGATAGCCCATACCCACCAATAGCTCTTTGATTTTTTGCTCAGAGACGGCTTCGGTTTGCGGTGCAAGTTCAAACGAAAAGTGTGGCTTTTGCGTAGGTAAATTATCGTAACCGTAAACACGCGCTAATTCTTCAATCAAATCCGCTTCGATACTGATGTCAAAACGATAACTCGGTGCGCTCACTAGCCAACTGTCTGTTTGTGTTTCGAGTGTCATACCTAAACGCTGCAAAATATCAACGATCTGCTCAGAAGGTAATGCAAAGCCCAATACTTGTGTAATTTTAGCTAAACGTAAAGTAATAGGCCGACGAACGGGCAATGCGTCAGCTAAAACTGCCTCAACAATCGCGCCGACTTCACCGCCTGCGATTTCGACAATTAATTGTGTGGCTCTTTCAATCGCTTGGCGTTGTAAATTAAAGTCAACACCACGCTCAAAGCGATGCGATGAATCGGTATGCAAGCCATAACTACGGGCTTTCCCTGCCAATGCTAAGGGTTGAAAAAACGCACTTTCAAGCAAAATATCTGTTGTTTCCGTACTGACGGCGGAGTCTAAGCCCCCCATAATACCAGCTAAAGCTAAGGGCTTTTCATGATCCGCAATCAACAAACTACCCGTACGTAATTCAATAGTTTGCTTATTTAACAAGGTCAAACTTTCGCCTGCCTGTGCTTCACGAACAACGATACCGCCCTGCACCTTGCTTAAATCAAAGGCATGCATCGGTTGACCTAATTCCATCAACACGTAATTAGTGACATCAATCACTGCGCCTAAACTGCTCATACCTGAACGTGCTAATTTAGTGACTAACCATGCAGGCGAAGCCGCCTGTGGATTAATATTTTTAATGATCCGACCCAGATAACGTGGACAAGCACTTGATTGTAACTCAACCGAAATGACATCTTCATGAGTCACAGTAGCATTAGAAACCGAAGGAAAATTCAATGCTAACTGATTGAATGTACTTACTTCTCTGGCCATGCCAAGCACACTTAAACAATCACCACGATTAGGTGTAATACCAAACTCAATCGTGTTATCGTCTAACTGTAAATAGTCACGAATCGATAAGCCTACAGGTGCATCTAACGGTAATTCTAACAAGCCGTCAGTGTCAGGGCTTAAGCCTAATTCTTGTGCCGCACACAACATGCCAAACGATTCCACACCACGCAATTTAGCACGCTTGATTTCTATGCCATTGGGTAATACTGCGCCCATCATGGCGACAGGAATTTTAATCCCCACACGCGCATTGGCCGCACCGCAAACAATGGATAACGGCTCATGTTGGCCAGCATTGACTGTCGTTACACGTAAGCGATCTGCTTGTGGATGTTGTTCAACAGCCACAATCTCACCAACAACAACCTGATTAAAGGGAGGGGCAATCGCTTGTAATGCGTCAACTTCTAAACCTGCCATTGTTAACTGATGCGCCATTTGTTGCACCGTTAACGCAGGATTAACCCACTCACGTAACCATTGTTCACTAATTTGCATATTCTTTATACCTTACAGATTCGCAGTTAAAACCGCTCCCCCTACACAGGGTAAGAGCGGTTTTATTGACAACATATACGTCAAATATCGATTGCTAAATGCCAGCTAATTTCACGCTCAGACAAATGCAACAAGACTCGAGCCATTGCTTGTAAATCATCTAATACGGCTTCAGCATCCTCTAAAACATCAGGGTCTTTCTCAATGATCGCCATTAAACCAGAAACCGTTTTTAAGCCTTCGGCCGCCGAAAACCACGTCACTTCGCTAGGGTCAAACTCTTCACCCTCTTCCAATAAGTCTTCCACTTCTTCGATATATTCATCCCACTCACCTTCGGGAATACTAAAGAAGCTCATCAATGGCATCACATTCGCTTGCTCGGCCAAACGCTCTAATAAGTCTTCATCAACATCGGCAATCGCTTTACCACTGACATCTAGAAAAACTTCATAATCTTCATCATCTTCGGACACATTCGCACAGATGTAATAAGCGATACTCATGCTGTTCTCCTTGGTGTATGGTTTGATCACTGAGGACAAAAAATTTTGACCCTAGGTGTTAAATTGTTGTAAAAAACGCAGGTCATTATCAAAGAATAACCGTAAGTCATTTACGCCGTAACGCAACATAGCAAAGCGTTCTACGCCCATGCCAAACGCAAATCCACTGTATTTTTCGCTATCAATACCGCAGTTTTCTAATACTTGGGGATGAACCATGCCACAACCCAAGACTTCCAACCAGCCTGTTTGTTTACAGACGCGACAACCTTTGCCGTCACAAATCACACACTGAATATCGACTTCTGCTGAAGGCTCAGTAAACGGAAAATACGAGGGGCGAAAACGAACATCTAAGTCTTTTTCAAAAAAGACGCGTAAGAAATTTTGAATGACGCTTTTTAACTGGGCAAAACTGACATTCTCATCAATTAACAAACCTTCCACCTGATGAAACATTGGTGAATGGGTTAAATCGGAATCACAACGATACACTCGACCGGGGCAAACAATACGGATCGGTGGCTTTTGTTGTTCCATTACCCGAATTTGTACTGGCGAGGTATGCGTCCGCAACAAACGATGGGCATCAAAATAAAAAGTATCGTGCATGGCTCGCGCAGGATGGTGCGAAGGAATATTTAACGCTTCAAAATTATGAAAGTCGTCTTCAACTTCGGGGCCACTGGCGACTTGAAAGCCTGCATGGGTAAAAAATTCAGTAATACGCGTCATCACACGGGTAACAGGATGCAACCCTGCGGCTAATTGACCACGGCCTGAGAGTGTGACATCAATACGTTCTGCTTCTAATTGACGATTTAACGCCGCTGTCGCCAATAGTTGACGACGGGTATCTAAGGCTTGATTAATGGCATCACGCACTTGATTGAGTTTTGCGCCTTGCTCTTTACGCGCCTCTGCGTCTAACTGCCCTAAACCTTTCGATAATTCGGTTAATTGGCTTTTTTTGCCTAAATATTGCACCCGCGCTTGTTCTAGTGCTTGCACATCGTCGGCGGCATTAATCATCGCTAAGGCATCGGTTACCAGCGCGGTTAAATCATTCATTTGTGAGTGAGTCCTGTTAAATGTTTAGCCATAAAAAAAGGGGAAGCGGCATTGAAGCCCCTCCCCCTTTTTCTAACACAATAGCTTAGGCGAGGCTAGCTTTAGCTTTTTCAGCTATCGCAGCAAACGCACCTGCATCATGAACAGCAATGTCAGCCAATACACGGCGATCGATTTCGATGGCCGCTCTTTTTAGACCATTGATTAAACGGCTGTAAGACAGACCATTTAAACGAGCCGCTGCATTGATACGAGCAATCCACAAAGCGCGGAATTGACGTTTCTTTTGGCGACGGTCACGATAAGCATATTGACCAGCTTTGATAACAGCTTGGAATGCTACACGATACACGCGTGAACGTGCGCCGTAATAACCTTTAGCGCGATCAAGAATTTTCTTGTGACGGCGATGAGCCACCACACCACGTTTTACACGAGCCATTAATCATCTCCCCTTAAGCGTTTGGCAACATACGTTGAACTGACGGAACGTCACAGGCCGCAACCATGGTACATCCACGCAATTGACGAATGCGCTTAGCAGACTTTTTGGTAAGAATGTGGCGTTTAAACGCTTGTTTACGCTTGAAGCCATTAGCAGTTTTTTTGAACCGCTTGGCTGCGCCGCGTACAGTCTTGATTTTAGCAGACATACGAACCTCGTTAAATTAAACCCTTTTAGCACAATTGACATAATTGGCCTGAGGGTAAGAAATAGTTAAGTCTCCTGACGGACTATTTCTTTTTCTTCGGGCCGATGAGCATAGACATCATACGACCCTCCATTTTCGGATGTTGTTCCACAACTCCGAACTCACCTAAGTCAACTTCCATGCGTTGCAGCACTTTCATTCCTAACTCTTGGTGAGCTACTTCGCGTCCACGAAAACGCAAGGTAATTTTTGCTTTGTCGCCTTCTTCTAAGAAACGTACCAATGCCTTTAATTTGACTTGATAATCAGCTTCTTCAGTACCTGGGCGCAGCTTAATTTCTTTAATTTGCACTTGGTGTTGCTTTTTCTTAGCATCTTTCTGTTTTTGCTTTAGCTCAAACACATGTTTGCCGTAGTCCATAATGCGGCACACAGGCGGCTCGGCATTAGGAACAATTTCCACCAAATCCAATTGCACTGCTTCGGCCGCTGAAAGGGCTTCACGCAGTGTCACCACGCCTACTTGTTCGCCATCTTTATCGATAAGACGTACTTCACGGGCGCGGATGTCCCCATTAATCGCAGTGCGCTGTTTCGCGTCTTTAGACTGCGGTTTTTCTGGCTTAATAATTGTCATTTCTCCAAAGAAACACGGCCTCGTAACGCAATATCAGCACGTAATTTATCGGCAAATTCTGGGATGCTCATGCTTCCTAAGTCTTTACCATCACGTGTGCGCACGGAGACTGTATTTTGTTCAACTTCACGATCCCCCACTACCAATAAGTAGGGAATCCGCTCAAGGGTTCGTTCACGGATTTTAAAGCCGATTTTTTCGTTTCTCAAGTCGCTAAGCACGCGAAACCCTTGTGCTTTGAGTTGATTTACGAATTTTTGGCTGGCTTCTGCTTGGTGATCGGTAATATTCATCACCACTGCCTGCACGGGCGCGAGCCACGGCGGCAACAAGCCTGCATAATGTTCGATTAACACACCAATAAAGCGTTCGAAAGACCCTAAAATCGCCCGATGTAACATGACAGGGGGACGACGTGTATTGTCTTCAGCCACAAAACTGGCATCTAAGCGTGTCGGCAAATTAAAATCGAGCTGTAGTGTACCACACTGCCACACGCGGCCAAGACAGTCTTTTAATGAAAATTCGATTTTTGGCCCATAGAACGCGCCTTCACCGGGTTGTAACTCCCAATCAAGGCCTGCATCGTTCAATGCTTTTGCCATTGCGGCTTCGGCATTGTCCCATAATTCGTCACTGCCCACACGTTTTGCTGGACGGGTTGATAATTTCAAGGCGACTTCATCAAAACCAAAGTCTTTATAAACTTGCAAGGTTAACGCGATAAAATCAGCTGCCTCTTTACCAATTTGTTCTTCCGTACAGAAGATATGAGCATCATCTTGGGTAAATCCACGGACGCGCATTAAGCCATGCAACGAGCCAGATGGTTCATTACGATGACACGCGCCAAACTCAGCCAAACGCAAAGGCAAGTCACGATAGCTTTTTAGCCCTTGATTAAAAATTTGCACATGACATGGGCAATTCATGGGTTTAATGGCGTAATCGCGGCTTTCTGAATGGGTGGTAAACATATTATCGGCATAGTTCGACCAGTGACCAGAACGTTCCCACAACACGCGATCCACGACTTGGGGTGTTTTGACTTCTAAATAGCCATTATCACGTTGTACTTGACGCATATATTGCTCAAGCACTTGGTACATCGTCCAACCATTGGGGTGCCAAAAGACCATGCCCGGTGCTTCTTCTTGGACATGGAACAAACCAAGTTGTTTACCCAATTTACGGTGGTCGCGCTTACCTGCTTCTTCTAAACGCATCAGGTAGGCTTGCAAATCTTTTTTGTTTGCCCAGCAAGTGCCATAAACGCGTTGGAGCATGGCGTTGTTGCTATCACCGCGCCAATACGCACCCGCTACTTTCATTAATTTAAAGGCTTTTAGTTTGCCGAGTGATGGCACATGGGGCCCACGACATAAGTCGATAAAATCATTTTGTTGATAAAACGATAAATCTTCTTCACCGGGAATACTGCTAATAATTTCGACTTTGTATTGTTCGCCCATGTTTTCAAATAATTTGATGGCATCAGGACGGGACATCACGGAACGAACGACTGGGGTATCTTTGGCTGCTAAATCTTCCATGCGTTTTTCGATTTTTGCCAAATCATCCATGGTAAATGAACGCTCAAAGGCAAAATCATAAAAAAAGCCATCTTCAATGACAGGGCCAATAGTCACTTGTGCCGTTGGGAATAATTCTTTTACCGCCATCGCCAACAAATGAGCGCAAGAATGGCGTAATATTTCTAAAGCATCGCTATCTTTTTCGGTAACAATACTGAGTTTTATATCTTCATTAATAATATAAGACGTATCAACTAATTCACCATTAACGCGACCCGCAACGGCGGCTTTGGCTAAACCCGCGCCAATATTCGCGGCAACATCGGCAATAGAAACAGCATGGTCAAACGCACGCTGCGACCCATCGGGCAGTGTAATTACAGGCATTTTATGTTTTCCTAGTAGGCTATCTTTTAGCAGTGGTGACTAACACAAATAGTCACATAACGTCGAGATCGCGCCAACAACAAGACTTTTCTAAGGTTTTATCAGCATCATCACTCATACATGGAGTGTTTCTTAATACCAATTCGGCGATAGAATCAACAAGGCGGCGAGAGGTTGCGAGTCTAGCGAAAGTTACGATTAAGTGCAAAGATATTGTCAATCACGTCGTCAACAAATCGCTAAAACTTAAAGTTATAAAATAAATCTAAGGCACTTTCGAGTGACGACACGGCTTCTAGATACACACTTTTGTTTAATTTATAACGTAATGTCACTTTGTTAACAGGTGTAAATACCCCTACGCCATAACGTAAATATAAACGCGGACTTAAATACCCTGATACGGTAAAACGCGTGTCATCACCACTGCCTTCAGCATCTAAAGTGACGTTTTTAACACCTAAAGCATTGCCTATATCGCCTGCAATACCTTGTCCGCCTTTAATGCCTAAGCTAAGAGCCGCCGATGCTAATAATGCCGTATCATTACCGCCACCTCCTAGATTCAATTGTCCTTCCTGATACAGTGGTCGGCCTAGCAATAAATAGCCGAGCATTTCATCTTGTGTCATCGCGGTATCGGCAAATAGCGTCAGGGTTGGTGCATTAGCACGACCTTCAACACGGACACCAACGACTTTACTATCGACCTCTTTGATCGCTTCAATGTCCAATGCAGGCTGAGTAATAGAACCTGCAAATAACAAACCGCCACGCCGAATTTGTAGATTTTGACCATACGCTTCGTATTTTGCTTCTTTATCCAGCTTGATTTCGCCAATTGCTTGCATACCGCGTTGCTTTTGCTCTTGTAGGCGAATGTTGCCTGTCAATTTACTATCAAGGCCAAACCCTTGAAATAACACGTTATCGGCTAACAACAAATCAATATCAGCATTGATGTCCCACTGGCGCATAACTTTGGCAATTTTAAGGCGATCTTTCGCATTTAAGTCAATTACCTGCACATCTGCGGATAAGGGAATGGCTTTATCCGATAAAATTTGTGGCCGTAAAATAGCATCTTCCACTTTAGCCTTACCTTTAATATCCACATAATAAGGCTTAACCAGAATATCTAAATCAGGGCTAACTTTTGCTTTAAACAACGGTTTTTGCTTAAATTCCAATTTTTCGCCGTCAAACTTAAGCTTCATGGAGGGTTCTTCGCCAGACCAATCTATTTTTCCCGCTAACTTCGCTAAACCTTCACCGCTATTAAGTTGACCTGTCATTGACGCTTCTTTGCCCCGAATACTGGCATTGATATTGGTATGAGTGAGATTAATAGGGGTATTTTTGGCAGCCGCCTCACCTTCAAGCAAGCTAAATTCACCATAAAAATCAGGACGGGTAATAGGCCCGCTTAAACCGCCCGAAAGATTCATTTCCCCCGTTAAATGCTGCATCGCAGGTAAAAACGGTTTGAGAATAGCCAAGTTGACTTTTTCTAATAGCATCGCGCCATTAATGGTATAAGGTTTATCTTCAGGTTGAATGCGTGCTTCGATATAACCTTGACCCATATTGGGTGCTTGCATATCAAAACGAAACTTAATCTGATGATCGACTTCCGTGTTAGCAGCCAAACGCAACTGGTGATAAGGCAGTGTTAATGGCTCGTCATCGTCACGACTCAACCCGATTGCGCCGTTATCGGTGATTAACTCTAATTTCAAATCGGGTGCTTGGTTAACGAGCCAATTTAATTCAACATTACCTTGTAATACCCCTTGCCATGCCAAACCTTCAGGAAAAACAGCAGATAATCGACTGATTTCTAACTGACTTAAATCAATATGTGCATGTGCGGATTGAGGGCTTGCTTCTGTTATATCGCGGCCACAGAGTTGAGCTTGTTCAGCCAACCAACAATGAGGGGCTAAGGTAATTTTTTTCTCACGCTGTTGCCAATTTACCGCAAACGGCGCGGTTAATTGCCACAAGAAGTCGCCGACTTCAACCGTCCCAGCTTGCTTTTCTCCTTGCCAATTAAATTGATTATCCAATCCACCCAGTAAAACACCTTCGGCTGTGACAGGTTTTGCTATCATTTGCCATGAGATTTGATGTGCGGCTCGTGTGCCTTCGAGAACCAATCCAAACTCAGGAAGCACGCGATTCATGGCATGGATATTTTGCGCGCTGACTTGTAAAAAACCTGCACCTTCGCCTAATTCTGGCAACGTACCACTCACACTGACACTGTTTAAGCCCATATCTTGAAATTGTAATTGCTCGCCTGATAAATTTAAGGTTAGCGCGGGTGCTTTTTTAGCACCTTGCAAGACAATAACACCCGACACTTGCCCTTGTAGTCGTGAATCTAACGCCGTTAAATCGCTGAGTTGATTATCGACCGTGACATCCCATACTTCACGTAATCCACCTTCTATACCGAGATGATTCTTACCCCAATCAACACTGACTTGATGCGCTTGAAACAGGGGTAACTGACCCGCAGGTTGTAGCTCAAGATGCAAATCACCACTCGCTTGTAATGGCAACGCTTTGAGGTCGCCTTGTAGGCTAGTTTGCATAAACTCTAATTGCTGTTGATGGCTACGCCAAATGCCTGAACTTTTAGTATTACCTGTTAACCGTGCTGGCCAATTTGGCAGCCAATAGTTTGTTTGAAAGTCATCCAATTGAATATTGGCTTCCCATGCTAAACCTTTCTGCCATGATAGCTGACCATCCGCCTGTATATGCCCCGCCACACCTTGATAATCTAAATGCTCGAAATTAAATTGCTGTTTAGTGCCTTGACCGATAATTTGCCATTGCCCTTGAGGTGTTTTTGGCGTTGTCGTTACCGTCTTCACCGTTAATTGATAACGTTGAGGTGTGCCTTGAACGTTTAATTGACCACTTTGGCTTTGCACCAAGCCCAAGCCTTGCAAACGACGATCAATATTTTTCCAATTAAAATCGAGTCGCTGTCCTTGGTCAAATTGCCACGGCCATGCCTTGCTCTTGAGACGTGCTTGCCATTGTTCGTTATTGAGCCATTTTGTGGTTAATGTTAAATCTGAACCTGTTTGCGTGGCGAAACCTTGACTTTGCAACTGTCCAGTTAGCACGGGTAAATACGGCGCAGCGATTGGCCATTGACGCGCAGGCACAACGTTATGCCATTGACTGATGAGATCCCAAGCGATTTTTTTCTGCCAACTGACATCACCCTCAACGCGTAATAATCCGCCTAACACGGTACGAGCTTCCAAAGGGAGAAAATGCAAGGTATGCCAATCTGTTTCCGCAAAGGCTCGATATTCACCCTGAGGAAAAAGCTTACCTTTTAAGTCAGTGATGACACTGAGTGCCAAACCCTGTTTATTCCCACGAATAATCACCTGTCCATGACGACTGCTTAATGCATGTTGTGTCAGCCAAGGTAATTGAATATTGCCCCAACGCACAGAGCCCTGATAAGCCAATTGTGGATTGAGCAAATTCACCGTTGTTTGTAAAGTGACAGGAAAGCTTTTAGCCGACACCAACGCCACATTCAGCGAGGACAAATCACCACTTAACGTGGTTTTTAATGATTTCAGTTGTTTTTGTTGCCAAAAATTCGCTTGAAAAACCCCACGCGCTTGAAGCGGATAATTATCTTTAAAATTTAATTTGCCCTGTAATTGTGTCGCAAACGCAGGATGCTTGAAGCCTAACGAATCAATATTGAGTTGGGTATGATGCCAAGCCCCCTGCAAACTGAGCCGTGAAATCGGAATAATAAAGCCGCGTTTATCAATCCATGACTGCGTCAATTCACCGTCGGCTAAAATCAAGCGAATAGGTAAATTAAGATATTTAAGCTTCGTTGGCTTGGGATTGGGCGGGCCAATAAACACCAAACTAACTTTATTCCCGTTGAGACGATCAATAAATAACTCACCGCGCAACAAGCTCGCCCACGTCAATTTAAGCTCTAATGTTTCAGCATTAAGATAAAATATTTTGCCCGTGAAACGAAATTTTTTGAGAGAAATGCCATCAACCAACGAACCACTGACCACCTCAAAACGCACCATTTTTTGCTGTTGTACGACTTTCTCTAATAGCCAACGTGATCCACTCACCGACGCAGCCAATAACACAATCGTCAGCCATAACACGAATACCAATACGAGCACCGCCACCACCAGATGACTACTGCCTCGCCAAAGTACTGTTGCCGATTTTTTCAACATATAAGGCTTTCACGCTTATAAAGCGGGTCCCATAAAAAAATGAATCCGAGGGCTAGCACTTGTCTCTGAGACTCCCCATGCCATATCTAAACGTACAGGCCCTACAGGTGAAATCCAACGCACCCCCACACCTGTACCAACTTTTAAACTTTCACTGACCGCATCAAACGCGTTACCCGTATCAACAAAAGTGGCTAATCGCCAGTGTGGGGTTAATTTGAAGGCATATTCAACACTACCCGATACAAGATTACTTGCGCCAATCACTTGGCCTGTACTATCTCGCGGTGACAAACTTTTATAGTCATAACCACGAACACTTTGATCGCCACCTGCATAAAAACGCATATTGAGGGGTACACTTTCAAAATCACTACTCAAAATAGAGCCTATATCGGCACGCAAGCCTAATTGATGTCTATCAGCATAGGTACGTAACAATCGCCACCCTGCACGCAATGACAGCAAATCAGCATCCGATAATAAATCAGGCGAAGCAAATTCAACTTGATAATATTGACGATCGCCACTACTTGGATCCGTTTTACTGCCTTTGGTACGCACGCGGCTAATGCCGTAACCCGGCAATAATAAGTCACTTTGGCCTTGTTCACCGTTGTCTTTGTTATACGACTCTCGGCTCCAACGAATAGACTCGTTAGTTTGCCAACCGCTATCCCGTTTTTTCTGCCGTTCGATCCCCAAAATAGCATTTTTAATCAGCGTGTTATTATCAATATCCTCACGCTTAAAACCTGCGATAATTTGCAAGGTATCATTAATGGGATGTCGCCACGGAATACCATAACGAAAGTCGATGGATTGCCTGACCTGTGAAATTTCACTGGTGATTTCAATACTATGACCATTTTCATTTAACAGTGGTCTGCGCCATGCCAAGCTTAGACGTGCACCAATATCTGTCGCATAACCCGCCCCCAAATCGACTTGATTGGGCTTATCTGCCCCCAAAGTGACATTAATCGGGATCTCTTTATTTTCTGTGCTAGGGTCTGGGTCAGCACGTACCCGTACTTCGGTAAAATAACGACTATCGATCAACGCCCGATTAAACTTGATGATTTTTTCCGCCTCATAAGGCTCGCCTTCATCAAAAGGAGCTAACTTTTCTAACAACGATAACTTGAGAGGTAACGGTTGACCTTCTTGCTTGTGACTAAAATGTACTTGGCCGAAACGGTAGCGAGTGCCACTGTCATAGTTCAGATTGATCTCAGCCGTTTGCGTCGGTTGGGTCACAGACACTTTATTCGTTGTCCATTTACCATCAAAATAACCACGCTCTAACGCCAAGTTTTGTACCAATGATTTAATACTTTCATAACGGCCATGATGAAAAATCTGCCCTTTTTTTAGGGGTAAACTCTCCAACAACGCAGTAAAAGCAATATCATTACTCGCCTCACTTTGTTTATCATAATTTAGGTTTAAGTCTGTAATAATGACAGGCGCGTTGGCTTTAACCGTTACGATTACTTGATTTTTTTCACGGCGAAATAGTGCTTCGCTTTGATAATAACCTACCGCTTCTGAGGCTTCACGAGTAGCTTTACGCAAACGTAACAAGGTTTCGCGCCAACTATTCAAATCGTCTTCCGTGAGTTGACCAATATACGCTTCTATGTTGGTTTTTAGCTCTCCCGTTACCCCTTCAACACGCAGCGTTACGTCTTTACTGGTATCTTTGGTCAGTTTTTTGACATAGTTTTCAGAGAGGTTGAAGTCATCGTCCTCCGTTTTAGCGATTGCCAACACACTGATAGACCACAACGAGATGATGAAAACAGAAGGCCACAGACGCATTACGTCATCCTACTGACAAGACAAAGTCGAATAATAACGAATTTTTCTCACAAACCGAAAAAATAGCACGTCAAATTACAAAATCACTGTGTTAACAAATAGTTCCCATCGTCTATGTATAGTGCTAGCCTCTGCCGCTGAAATCAGGACTTACGCATCGCGCCGCGATTAACGCGTTTTGTGAACATAAAGCGGCCTAAAGCGGCTGAAATGTGAATAAATAAGCGATAACTGCGTCAGTCCTAAGAGATGTTTGAGACAAGTTGTCATCACACCTCAAGATGCTTTTTAATAAAATTAAACTAAAACAGTACGTTATACGTACTACCAGCAAAAAACGCTGAGAGCAAACACCATGCACAATCAATTCGACCTGCTGAAAACAAAACGCTTTTTACCTTTTTTTTGCACTCAGTTTTTAGGGGCGTTTAACGATAACGTTTTTAAGCAAAGCTTAATTATTTTATTGGCGTTTAATGCTGCCAGTATGACTACGCTCTCACCGAGCATCTTAGCTAATTTATGTGCGGGTTTATTTATTTTACCGTTCTTTTTATTTTCCGCCACCGCTGGCCAACTTGCAGACAAATACGAAAAAACGCTACTCATAAAAATTATTAAAGCCTGTGAAGTCGGTATTATGTTGATTGCCGCGATTGGTTTTCATTTTCAGCAATTACCCTTACTACTCATCGCCTTATTTTTGATGGGTGTGCACTCTAGCGCGTTCGGACCTATTAAATATGCCATTTTGCCGCAAACATTAACCAAAAATGAATTAGTAGGTGGTAATGCTTTAGTTGAAACAGGCACATCTTTGGCTATTTTAATTGGCTCGATGTTAGGTGGATTTTTAATTGCCCTTAAACCTGACGGTCGTGAATTTGTTTCTTGGGCTGTATTACTGATTGCCATTATTGGTTTTATTGTTAGTTGGAAAATTCCTAGAGCAGAATCAGCTAATAAAGACTTAGTCATCAACTGGAATCCTTTCTCTGAAACATGGCGTAATTTTATCTTTATTCGTCAAAATCGTACTGTTTTATTATCAATTATGGGAATTTCTTGGTTTTGGTTTTATGGCGCAACGTTTTTAACGCAAATCCCTAATTATACTAAACAAGTCTTAGGTGGCGATGAACACGTTGTCACCTTCTTATTGACGATTTTTTCGGTTGGCATTGGTTTAGGTTCATTACTGTGCGAAAGATTATCTGACAAAAAAGTGGAACTCGGTTTAGTGCCTTTTGGCTCAATTGGTTTAACCTGTTTTGGTGTCGATTTATATTTTGCTACGCATGGGTTACAACCTGAAACCACTACCACTTTTTTAGTCTTTATTCAAAATCCTATACATTATCGGGTAATATTTGACTTACTCGGCATTGGTATTTTTGGTGGCTTTTATATTGTGCCTTTATATGCATTAGTACAAAGCCGATCTGAACCCAGTCACCGCGCTCGAACCATTGCTGGAAATAATATTGTTAATGCCTTTTTTATGGTGTTTTCGGCGATATTAGCGGTGATTTTATTAAACGTATTTCACTTTAGTATTTCTGAGTTGTTTTTAGCGACTGCTGTATTAAGTGCGATTGTCTCTATTTATATTTATACCTTAGTGCCTGAATTTTTTATGCGCTTTTTGATATGGATATTTATGAGTTTCTTTTATAAAGTTAAAAAGACCCATACTCATCATATTCCCGATGAAGGTGCGTGTGTATTAGTCTGTAATCATGTCAGTTTTTACGATGCGTTGATTTTAGCGACCGCGATTCGTCGTCCGCCACGCTTTGTTATGTATCACACCATATTTAACACACCGATTTTAGGTTTTATTTTTAGAACTGCGAAAGCTATACCCATTGCGCCAATGAAAGAAGACCCTGTGTTATTAGAAAAAGCCTATGCAGAAATTGCCCAAGCCCTAAAAGACGGTGAAGTAGTATTTATCTTTCCCGAAGGCCGTATTACCGATAATGGCGAGATGTACCCTTTCCGTAGTGGTATTACCCGTATTTTACAAGACACGCCTGTGCCTGTGATTCCCATTGCTTTACGCGGTATGTGGGGCAGTATTAGTAGTCGTAAAAACGGCGCAGCATTTCAGAAATTGCCACGGCGTTTACGGTCGCCTGTGGAAGTGAATGTTGGCGAAGCCATTCAACCTGAACACGTTACGCCTGAGTTGTTGCAAGAAAAGGTCTTAGCGTTAAGGGGTGACTGGAAGTAGCCACATCAATAACGAAAGCCTCTGATTGCACGATGAATGCCCTACAATCGTCCACATCACAGTTAATGCCTCTAAAAATATGACGTTAGATTAGCTTCTGTTGACACTTGCCTAATCTAACCCTTCCACTCCACTCAGGGCACATTTTTATGTTTTATGTGGGCTGAGCGGGGTGGAAACCAAGTCTATTTGAAGCCGACTCAGCTTCGATTTTTAGCCATAAACAATCTAAATATCGAAATACCAACACTGCCTAATACCGTTATTAGCGCAGTAAAATATCACTCTTCATACCTCCCGCCCGTTAACTGCTGCAAAGTATGTAACCTATCCGCCTGTTTCCGCTCATCTTCAATAATTTGCCGTGCAACAAATAAAATCAACTGCCGTAACCACCGATGCGCGGGATGATGATGCAGTAATGGACACCATGCCATTTTCAACTCAAATTCTGGCACATAAAAAGGTGGGTCTTTAATGACTAAACGCGGATTTGTCGTTTGTAATTTCGCCACTCGTGTCGGCAAAGTGGCAATTAAATCGGCATTCGCAGCTAATAGCGCAGGCATTTGATAATGACGGGTAAAAATACTGATTTTGCGTTTTTTACCTAGACGTGCAATTGCTTGGTCAATCCAACCTAAACCGCCCGACTTTTCAGGATTTACGCCAAATCCCACGCCCATCCCTGTTTTACTAACCCAAATATGTTGTGCATCTAAATAGGTTTTTAAATTAAAATGGTCAACAATTGGGCTATCACAATGTAATAAACACGAGAAACTATCTTTCCAAACTAAAATTTGATGGAACGATTGGGGGATTTCGTTAAAGCGATTAATCGCCATATCAACCTTACCCTGCTCCATATCCCGATAAGAAACATCGCTGGGCGTAAGAAAATCGAGTACCACATTTGGTGCTTCTGAGCGCATGGCTTTAACTAAAGCAGGAATTAACGTCGCTTCGGCATAATCGGAAGCCATGATTCTAAACACACGATTACTGGTTAACGGTCGGAATTCGGCACGAGGCTCTAAAATTTGGCTTAAATCGCCCAACACTTCGCGGATACGCGGTTGAAGCTCTAAGGCTCTTTCGGTCGCCGTCATACCTTCACTAGAGCGAATCAACAACGGGTCGTTAAATAGTACTCGTAAACGACGGAGGATATTCGACATTGCAGGTTGAGTAACCCCCAACTGCTCAGCGGCTCGAGTGACATTCTTCTCGCGCAGCAATACATCTAAATGCGTCAGTAAATTGAGGTCAACACGCTCAAGATTCATAAAATAAATACCGAAGATAGATTTGATAAATTAGCTAAATTATGACACAAACCTTAGACTGCGCCCATTGTTAAAGCGTCTTTTATTCTAAATTCTAATCGACGCTTTAGCCCCAACCACCCGCATAATAGGAAAACGTCATGACAACGTACTCTTCTGCTCTTGATGCCGTTCGCGCAATTAAAGCAAAATTTGGCGACACTTGGAGTGCTATTCACCCAGAAGACGCAGCGCGTATGCAAATGCAAAACCGCTTCAAAACGGGTTTAGACATTGCCAAGTACACTGCTGCTATTATGCGTGCTGACATGGCTGCCTACGATGCTGACAGCAGCCAATACACTCAATCTTTGGGTTGCTGGCATGGTTTTGTTGCGCAACAAAAAATGATTGCCAACAAAAAATACTTCGGCACAACTAGCAAAAAATACTTGTACTTGTCTGGTTGGATGGTTGCTGCATTGCGTTCTGAGTTTGGTCCATTACCAGACCAGTCCATGCACGAAAAAACATCCGTTCCAGCGTTGATCGAAGAGCTGTACACCTTCTTGCGCCAAGCTGACGCGAAAGAATTGAACGACTTGTTCCGTGCCTTGAAAAAAGCGCAAGATGCTGGTGACAGTGCTAAAGCTGCTGATATCGAAGACAAAATCAACAACTTTGAAACGCACATTGTGCCAATCATTGCTGACATTGACGCTGGTTTCGGTAACGAAGAAGCGACTTACTTGTTGACTAAGAAAATGATCGAAGCGGGTGCTTGCTGTATCCAAATCGAAAACCAAGTTTCTGACGCAAAACAATGTGGTCACCAAGCTGGTAAAGTAACAGTACCGCACGAAGACTTCTTGGCGAAAATCAACGCTGTTCGTTATGCGTTCCTTGAGCTTGGTGTTGACGATGGCGTTATCGTTGCTCGTACTGACTCCGAAGGCGCTGACTTGACTCAGAAGATCCCTGTTTCCAAAGTAAAAGGCGACTTGGCTTCTCAATACATCAGCTACTTGGATACCACAGAAATCGACATTTCTGAAGCTCAAGAAGATGAAGTGTTAATCAAGCGTGATGGTAAATTGCACCGTCCTAAGCGTTTGGCTTCTGGCTTGTTCCAGTTCCGTGCTGACACACAAATTGACCGTGTTGTACTTGACTGTATCACTAGCTTGCAAGGCGGCGCTGACTTGTTGTGGATTGAAACAGCTACGCCAAACGTTGCTGAAATCGCCGACATGGTTAACCGCGTGAAGAAAGTTATTCCAAACGCTAAGCTGGTTTACAACAACAGCCCATCGTTCAACTGGACGCTGAACTTCCGCCAACAAGCTTACGACGCAATGGTTGCTGCTGGTAAAGACGTTTCTGCTTATGACCGCGCTAAGTTAATGAGCAAAGAATACGATGCAACAGAATTGGCTTTGGCTGCTGATGAAAAAATCCGCACCTTCCAAGCTGACGCATCGCGTGAAGCAGGCATTTTCCATCACTTGATCACATTGCCTACTTACCACACAACAGCATTGCATATGCACGAGTTGTCTAAAGGTTACTTCGGCGACCAAGGTATGTTGGCTTATGTTGCTGGCGTACAACGTAAAGAAATCCGTGAAGGTGTTGCTTGCGTTAAGCACCAAGCGATGGCTGGTTCTGATATTGGCGATGATCACAAAGAGATCTTCGCTGGCGAACAAGCTCTGAAAGCTGGTGATGATGCTAAAAACACGATGAATCAATTTGGCGGTTAATCGCTAACGTGGTTCAAACGAAGACCCCGCTGATAAGGCGGGGTTTTTGTTTTTGATATTTATGTCGAGCTAAAGTTCCTTTAGGCACTTATGACGCTAATGCCGAAATAATCAAATGCGAACCGACCGCAATTGTAATGACCTCAAAACTGCGTTTAACCAGCTTATTACCTTTTAATAACGCCCAATGCGCTCCTGCATAGCCACCAACTAATGAGCCTAATAACAAAGGTGGAAGCCACGTCCAAGCGACTGTTGTTTGTTGCGCCAAAAAAATTGCACCTAATCCATTCCAAAATAAACCGACTAAAATCAGAGTATATGAAACCGCTCGCGTGAAATCCAAACCAAACCAGCGAATCAACCATACCGTCACAAACAAGCCTGTACCCGATGTTAATGAACCATTCAACACACCAATAATAAATAACACGGCACATCCAATAAAAAGTCCTTGTAGATCACGGTGTATTCTTTGACTTTGTTGCCCAAGCTCAGGTTTGAATACGGAATACCCCCCCATCGCTAAGGTTAAAACACCTAACGCTAATTTTGCCCACACTTCCGGCATATCTAAAATAATCTGTGTGCCTAACCACACACCTGGTAAACCTGCGGCTAAAATAAGCGTTGCAAAGCGAAGATTTAATCGGCCACTTTGCCAATGTCTAGCACTCGCTCCAACACCTAATGCGACACTGGCAATTTTATGAGTCGCCAACGCTGTCGAAAATGGCAAACCTAATAATAAAAGTGCGGGTAATTGTAATAATCCTGCGCCACCACCCGCTAAAGCCGATAATAAATTAGCAATTAACGAGATAATAAACAAAATCAACATATCAGTTGCTGACACAACAGCTTTCCTTTTCTACAATAGCTTCATAATAACGACATACTACGTTTTGGCAGTTGACTTATGATTCTTACTCAGCGAGCGTTAAATACCACATTCTCTTTCATCTTGTTGGCTGCCAGTACGTGCGCTTTTAGTGACGCCAACTCCAAGCGATTATATCGCTATTATAATGATAGAGGCGTTCCAACAATGAGCGATCAAGTGTCAGAAGAGCATATCCGACGAGGATATGACATTGTTGATCGTAATATGCAACTGATTCGTCACTTCCCCGCTTTTGATGAAACAGTCTATAACAAAGATAAAGCCAAACGAGACGCTGCATTTAAGCAACAACAAGAAGATGCCCGAATTTTGAGACTTTATTCCTCTGCACATGATGCAGAACTTGCTCGAAATCGGCTATTCGACACATTAGAAACCAGTATTGGTTATAACTCTCTACAACTTCAACGTATTAAACGACTACGAGCCAATTTTGTGGGAGATGCCGCACTAGCTGAACGTAAAAGTCAAACCCCGACGGCAAAGCTTAAAGACCAAATTGCCAATTATGATAAGCAAATTAACGACTTGCAGGCTTTAATTGACTATCAACGAACAGAGCAAACAAAAGTCAAAAATGACTTTGTCCCTATTATCAAAAGACTAACGGAATTGGAAAAAGCACCTACTGCGACCGCCACAGCGACACAAAAGCCTATGTTTGACGTTTCACCTCCCTGATTCTGTCACCCCCCCTGCTGAGTACCGTATTGTTCGGCAATTAACGGTACTCTGGCCAAGTACGCTACACAAAAGCGTCACCTCCCCCTTCGACAAGCTCAGGGTTGGTGGTTTATTTCCTATCCGTTCATGCTGAGCCTGACGAAGCACGACAAGCTCAGTGCGAACGAAAAATACAAACAAACTTTTGTTGATGTACTTAGTTCGCATTGGCTTGTTACTTTAGAGTAGTGTTAAAATTTTCGCTTCAACGGCATCTAAATCGGGAATAATGACTAAGGTATTTTCGTAACGTACCTGTAAATATTCCATTGGTCCAACAGGTGCTTTCTCTAAATCCTCTAATTGAGCAATTTTCACTTTGACCGTCACAGGCTCAGACTGCAAAGCGATAGCATAGTGAGGCAACTTTTCATTTAGGCCAACACCAAAAATAACTGCCAATTGTTGAGGTGCGGGTGGTACAGCATCCCCATTGAGTATCTCAAAACTCACCACAGGAATTTCTTGATCTTCCCATTTAACATGTCCTAAAACCGTTGATTTCTTGCCTTTTTTTGCTACTTTCATTTCTGTTGCAGAAACGACTTCCAGCATTGTTGACGAAGGTAATAACAGTTTTTTTTGCCATAAAGGCAATAAACAGACATCTAACTTTCCTGTTGTTGCACTCAATAGCGTCGTTTGACTCAGAGTGCCCAATTGTGCTTGCGCCATATCATGACCTCTATGCGACTGTCGCTTGTAAATTATTATTGATATACGTCACCAAACGATTCGCTAAATCAAAAGGATTACCCGTAAAAGAAACACAACCTGTCGCTCTCATAGCATCGGGTTGGCTTGGACAAGCACACGTTTTATCATCTTGTGCCCAAATAACACCACCCGCCTCAACCATAAGAGGACCACTAATTGAGCCATCACTGCCCATACCACTAAAAATAATCGCAATCGCTCGCTTGTGAAAACGACGACTAACATTGGCTAATGTTTGGTCGATAGAAGGCGCGTAAGGGCCATCCCATTTAATATTTCTAGAAACCACTTGTCCATCAGCACTAAAGTCAATTTCAGTCTCAACGGGGGCAATCAGTAACTCGCCATTTTTCAGATTGTCTCCACCGTGTGCTACTTTGCAAGGCATGTGATTATGACGTACTAAAACACGCGTCAACGACTCCTGCATACGCGCATCAATATGCTGAGCTAAAACAAACGCAACAGGCAAACCCGCAGGAACATAATCTAAAAACTCTTTTACTGCCGCAGGACCTCCAAGAGAAGCCGCTAAAACACAGACATATTCAACTCGTGAAGACTTATAAGCTAACAACTCAGCAGGAACAGCAACGTTTTTGGGTCGAGTCGGATTAATGGGTGCTTTTTCTAATGGCTCTAAGTTTTCTTGAATAACAGGATGACCAACGACATCGTAAAGTTTAATAAATACCCGTCGCTCCCAACGAGGGTATTGCCGCGTGCCTTGCGCGGGGGCTTGATCTAAGCCAAACAGAACAGGAACACCACCATCTAATACTCGATCCAATAAATCATCATTTTCCTCTTGCATATCCACGATCCATACATCAGGCGTGACCGAGTTAAACAGTTTCTCGTCTAAACGGTCAGAAGAGCTATTGAGTACTAAATCATAGCCCTGTCCTTTCACGGCATGTGCAAGTGCCAAGCGTTGCAAGCTCATATCTGAGACAATGGCAACACGAGGATTCCTTTTGGTCATAACACTTACCTCGCTGCAACCGCAGCTAGCAACTCACTGATCGTTTCTAATAGTTGTTGCTCTTGGAATGGCTTACCCATATAGGCATTCACACCAATTTGGAAAGCCCGTTCACGGTGTTTCTCACCTGTACGTGAAGTAATCATAATAATCGGCAAACCAATTAAGTTAGGATTATGTCGAACTAATGAAGCCACCTCGAAACCATCCATACGCGGCATCTCAATATCGAGCAACATAATATCAGGACGAATATCTTCTAATTTAGTGATTGCATCTAAACCATCTTTTGCCAATACCACCTCAAAACCATGACGCTCTAATAGGCGTGATGTCACTTTACGTACCGTCACGGAATCATCGACTACCATCACTGTACGGGTAGTGCGTTCTGGTTTAGCCGCAATACCATCAATAATTTGTTGTTTTTGACGTGGTTTCTGCAAGGAAGCCGCACGTAACATCGCGACAGTATCTAAAATGATAACGACCGAACCATCGCCGAGAATAGTCGCTCCTGAAATACCCGCGACCGATGCTAACTGCGCGCCTACCGACTTAACGACAATCTCACGAGAACCAATTAACTGGTCAACTTGTATCGCAACACGTTGCTCCGCGCCACGTACCAACATAATGGGTAACGGTAAGGTTTGGCCAAATAGACTCGGCACACGGACTCCGTGTACAAACTCGCCTAAATAGTGCAATTTGTAGCCAATATTAGCATATTCAAATGGCGGAGCATCAGGCGAATAGTACGTTTCTAACTCATAAGGGCTAGCACGGACAATACCTTCAATTTGAGAAAGTGGAATGGCATACACATCTTCGCCAATACGTACCATCAAGGCACGACTCACCGCCACTGTAAACGGTAAACGCATTACAAAAGTCGTGCCTTTACCTGCCACAGAATGAATCACAACTGTACCACCTAGTTGTTTGATCTCACTCTGTACCACATCCATGCCCACACCGCGACCTGAGATTTGAGTCACTTTTTGAGCTGTTGAGAAGCCTGCACTAAACAAAAACTGTAATAGTTCTTTTTCACTAATAACAGTATTTTCATCCAATAAACCGCGTTCAATGGCTTTTTTACGTACTGCATCAACGTTAACACCCCGACCATCATCAGCAAGTGTCAAAATAATCTCACCACCTTCTCGGCCAATCGACAATGTAATGCGTCCCATTGCCTCTTTGCCAGCCGTGGCACGGTCTGCGGGTGACTCAAGACCGTGGTCGACCGCATTACGCAACATATGCTCTAAAGGCGCAACAATCCGTTCCAATAACGTACGATCCATCTCGCCTTCGGCATTGATAACAATCAACTCTGCTGGCTTATGCAACTCTGTCGAAGTTTGACGAACAATACGTTGTAAACGTGGTGCTAATCGAGAGAACGGCACGAGACGCGAACTCATCAAACCTTCTTGCAACTCGGTGTTTAAGCGAGCCTGTTGCAATAAAAGAGTTTCTGTATCACGCGCTTTTTCAATCAATGTGGCTTTAATTTCAAATAAGTCAGATGCAGACTCAGACAACGACTTCGACAATTGATTCAGTGAAGAATATTGATCCATTTCTAGCGGGTCAAAATCTTCGTACTTACTTGCTTCTTCCGTATGGCTCGCCAAAATCTGAACTTCTAACTCACCTTCCATACGACGTAACTGGTCAACCAAACGTTGTACCGTTGCCCCCATTTCCTCTACCGTTTGAGCAAAACCATGAACCCCCATTTCCACACGCGAACGGGTAATTGAGGTTTCACCTGCCAAGTTAATCAGTTTTTCCATTAACTCAGACGACACACGAATCATCTCTTGTGCGGCTTGTGTGTTAGTAGCTTGACGGAAGTTTCCTGTCATTGCAGGCATCATACCTTCGGCAATAACGGGCAAACTAGACTCGACTTTTTCTATCGTTGTGACCGCTTGTGCGACAGAAGGAGCAGAAACAGGCGCAACAGGTGTTGCAGCAACAACGGCAATATCATCCTTAAATGTAGCAGGGCTTGATAAATAGCGTTTTAATTGCTCAACCAAGTCACCCACACTCAATGACTTACCATTGTCTTGCAAGGAAACCACCGCATCAGCAATACGGTCATGGCAACGTTGCAACAACGAAAAGACATCAGGCGTGCCGTGATAACGTTTTAAGCATACACCTTCATAAATATTTTCCATTTCATGGGCTAAATCACCTAAAGATTTAACACCTGACATGAATGCTCCCCCTTTCAGGGTATGCAATCCACGTTGAAGAATTTGCACAGGAGTGACATTTTCAGGTTGCTTGATCCACTCCTGTAAACCTGCATTGGTTTCATCAACAATTTCTTGCGCTTCTTCCAAGAAAATGGCTAATAAATCAGGGTCTAAATCTTGTGAAGCGGAATCATATTCAACAGCAGCCGATGTTGTGCTAATAACAGGTGTTGGAGCTATCTCGACTTCAGTTTTTATCGCCAGACTCTCAGGTATAGCGACAGATGAAACAGTCTCAATGTTCTCGACTTTAGTCAAGCCACCTGCCGCTGGTGAGAAAAAATCCAAAATAACCGCATCACTTGGCTTATGACGATACAAATCAATCACATCAACAAGGTCTTTAGCAAATTTACAACGACCTTCTTTTTGTAAATCTTCAATCATTTCCGCAAGACGATCATGACAACGTTGCAATAAATCAATTAAAACTTGTGTCGCCTGATAACGGTTATTCACCAAGTCTTCATACAAAAACTCAAGCTCATGACCTAAATCACCCAAACTGGCCACAACCGCCATTCTTGCGCCACCTTTTAAGGTATGTAAGTGACGTTGCAATACGCGTAATGGCTGCTTGTCTTCTAAATTGGCACGCCAATTATTGAGTTCATCATCGGCGGCGGTCAGTACTTCCTCTGCTTCTTCTAAGAAAATTGACAGCAATTCAGGATCAGCACCCTCATCAATTTCAGCAACAGGCGGAACATAACTGCTTTCTGTAGGCAAATTAACAACAGGACTTCCGCCCCACTCACGTAAACGCTCCACCAACTTAGGGTTAGGGGTCACGGTTTGACTAGCCGCCAACGTATCAAAAATATTGATAATTTCGTCATGTGCATTGGCTAAGTCTTCTAACAACTGCTCATTTGCTAACGCTTTTTCAGCATCTTCTGCTATAAAACGATAGACATAAATTAACTGATTACTAATTTCAGCTAATGGTAAAACCATCGAATTTTTTGCAGATGGTGCTAAACGCTCTAATTCTTGCACCAGCAACTGAATGTGTTCCGCATGATCTGGCGCACTTAACCAACCACTCAACTCCCACGGCGCATCAAGTAAATGATCCAAACCTAAATCAAGGAAGCCTGCAACCAAACCTGCTGCATTAACAGGTGACGCAGCCTCTGCAACAACATTTTCGTCATCTGAGGACACAGGAGCATGAGCCGTGCTTTCAACTCGCGCAACAAAATCATTGACCTCGGGAATAAATCCTTCTCCACCCGCCATCACATCAACAATACTTTGTTTGATTAAACGATGAGACTCTGCCAACAACTCAATATGTTTATGCTGTAAACCCCGATGTTGATTTCTTAAATCTTTCAGCAATTGCTCCATTGGCGCAGCAATCAATGCAATTGCTTTAATACCTGCCATACCTGCACTACCACGTAAGGTATGCAAGGCTCTTAACATTTGATCTGTCACAGCAACGGCTTTGTATTGTGCAGGTAAATCCGCGAGATACGTGGCAATTTCATCAAGATAGCTATTCGCTTCATTGGTGAAAATATCAAGCAATACAGTGTCTTGAGTCACCATACTTTCAGATTGAGCCGGCATTTCTGCTAGACTTGCAGCTAACTCCTCAAAAGCATCAGTCATATCTGCTTCGTCAGCGTTTTCTTCTGCGGTTACGGCTGTCGATGCTGCAACGGCTACAACCTCATCTTTAATATCATCAACGGTGACTTCTTGCGCGACAATAACAGGCTCAGGTTCTATGCCGTGCATACAAGCAACGGCGGCTTCAACCTCAGCAATAGACACCTCTTTGGCATGAGCAAAATGATCGGCAATACTCATCAACGGCGACGTGTTTAAAGTCGGCGTTTCTTTATTTTGAAAGTTGCTTACCAATTCTGGGATGACGTGAATCACTTCGGTAATTAACCGAGTCATCTCAGGACTAGGCTTGGCTGTTTTGTCGATGACACGGTTAAGCATGTTTTCAACAGACCATGCTAGCTCAGCCTCCACTTTTGCACCCACCATACGACCAGAGCCTTTCAGGGTATGGAAACCGCGACGAAACTCCGTCAGTGCAGAAGAGTTAGTAAAATTGGCCGCCCATTTGGGAAAATACGTATTGATTGTTTCAAGCACTTCTTCGGCTTCTTCAATAAATATTTCTCTGATTTCATCATCTTGGCTAAAGTCATCCGTAGGAACAGGAATATGTTGAGGAACAGCAACTGCTGACACTTCCGTTGGTAATACCGAAGTGACAGGTTCATGCTCTACTGCAGTAGCTGACACCGATTCATCATCTCTATTATTACCCAAAGAATCGGACTGAGTGCTTAGGGAAGACTCTTCGCCTAAATCCATTGGCACATCAAAGACTTCATCCATTAAATCGCTATCAAAGACAACCGCTTCATCAGTCAAAGCTCGATTTTCTTCAGTGACAGGAGCATCATCGACGACTTGAACGGATGGCGACTCAATAATATCGGCAAAAACAACGCTAAACACACCCGTTAAATCTATATCGACCACAGCGGTGCGCGTTATTTCATCGGTTGTTTCTTCTGTCGTATTCGCCTCAACTGCTTGAGCTTCCTCAACGAAAGTTTGTACTTCGCCACGAGCATAAGCCATCGCCCATGCCACGTCTTCTGTAGAGGGCGATTGAGCTTTAGCAAATAAATCGGCAACGGTCATTAATGCAGCAGTATTAATACAAGGCGATTGTTGATGATGGAAATTTGCCACTAAATCAGGGGTAACGGCCACAATATCGGTAATCAAGCCCATCATCACCGCATTTGGCTGAGTTGATTTATCAATTACACGGTTTAACATGTTTTCAATAGACCATGCCAACTCAGCAACAACTTTCGCTCCAACCATACGGCCTGAGCCTTTCAGGGTATGAAAACCTCGACGCACCTCGGTCAATGCGGTTTTATTCTCAAAATTAGCGGCCCATTTAGGTAAGAACTCTTGCAATGTTTCTAAGACTTCTTCTGCCTCTTCAACAAAAATTTCACGAATTTCTTCATCTTCAATACTATCATCTTGAGGAACTTCGGCAGTCACTTCAAAGGGAGGCTTTTTGACGACGCTGGCTTTCACGACTAACGCGTCAACCGCTTTGTCCTCACTCATTTTTTCTGCACTTTCAGCTATAACATCCGTGCCAACCATAGTTGCATCAAAAGCGGATGCAATATCTTCAATACTGTGCGCCGTAGTCTCATCAGTCGCTATTAATGCTGCCGTATCTTTGACTTCTAGCGTGGCTAATTGTTGAGAAATTGCAACATTGACCAGCGTAGCATCTGGATCAGAGATAGAAGAAGGCATAAATGCCGACTCTGTTCCATCGAATTGCGTCAGATGAGGTGTTAATGGCTCTGATGAAGGTGTATCTATTGATTTTTTAGGCGTAAAAGTCATATTGCCTAATATCGCTTCGGCATCAAACGTCAATGTACTATTAAAAACACTGTCTTCTTCATCTATGACATCTTTCGGCTCAGGTAACACCACCGCAGGAATATGCAACAGTGTTTTATCACCCGCATTGATCTCCGTAGTGGCTGATACATCAGAAGTCAAAGAAGGCAGCGCGACAAATGTTTGTGTCTCATCTAAAGCATCAATATCATTCTCAAGTAAATCATCCTTGGGCTCCGGCAACACCAATGCAGGCATAGATACTTGCGTTTTATCCCAATCGGTCTCTTGTGCTGCGGCTTCAATATCAACAGGTTCTGGCAATACGACCGCGGGGGTATTAAACAATGTTTTATCTAATAAACTCTCAGGCACTTCAAAAACAACTTCTGGCAGCGCTCTCTCTTCTTCTGTTTTTGCTTCGGTGCGTCTGGCAACGGGTTCAGGTGGTGGTACTAAGACCAAACCATAACCTAATTTATCCAATGATTGAGAAGCTAAATCTAGCAAGCTATTATTTTGATGATGATTCGCCACACGCTCTAGATAATATTCAACCGATGAAATAACGTCCGCCAATGTGTCCATTTCTGACCAACTAGGACGATATTCATCTTTAAGCAAATGCTGTTGGATAAACTCAGACAACTTGGACAAAATATGTGCAGGGCGAGTTAAGTCTAACATGGTTAGACCACCACGAACCGTTGCCAATAATGCAGGCAACTCCGCCAAACGTTCGGCATTCCATTGAGAGCTGATGTATTCAACGATACACTCTTTGGCTTTTTCTAATGCCGTTCTTGACTCTCTCAGTACCGCGCCTTGAGCAGCTGAAACCTGATCCACCATGGCATTGCCGCCAAAAGTATCAATGGATGAGGATAGTGGTTGGTCGTCAATGACTTGCTGTAAACTGGACTCAACTTCAATTAAGCCACTGGCAATGACTAACAAAGCCCCTTCAGGCAACACGCCAAAATTAATCGCTTTACTGAGAGTTCTGTTTTGCTCGGAAATGATTTTTTGCAACTGCTGAAAACCGAGAACCTGTAAGGTGCTCGCTACTTGTTTCAAAATAGGCAGCAGCGGTTTTAAAGCCTGAATATCGGGATGACTCGCATAAGTCAAATCATCAATGGTCTCTTTAACATGAGCCAATTCGTCACTCACACCTTTAATCACTGACTGCATCGCTTGACGATCAGGTGCGGCGAGTTTTTCTTTTTCAGCTTCAACGATGTCAAAAGTAGGTAATGCTTCATCTAAACGATACAAGGCACGTATCGCAATAATCCGATGAGTCATTCCTCGACTTTTAGCCAAATAATAAAGAATATTTTTTAACAGATCTAAGGGTGGCGTATGTTGTGGATATGCAGAAAACTTGCGTAGCTCCTGCTCAATCTCACCTAATAGCGTTTTAATGGCAGGAGTCAGCGGAATGCCATTCGTCATTAAACCTTCGACGAGCGCAGATGACATTTGCCACAGTGCTTGCAATGCTTTTTGACCAATAAATAAACCAAGCTTTTCAAATACTAATAATAAATGCTCATAATTTTGCTGCAAATGTTGCTGACGAATAATGCCCAACAAGCTTAACTGATAGCCATGACGTATTTTTTTTAGTGCCGCAGGAAAAGGCGCAACACCCGACTGGCCTAAAACTGAGAACACACGGACAAAATCGGGCTTGAATAACGCCAGTTCTGACAAGGGGGCTTCATCGTGAGCCACTCTTAGTGCATTAATTGTTGATAACAAGACAAAGGGGGTATCACGTTTAGCGACTTGTAAACGTTCTAAGTATGCAGGCAACTGTAGCATGGCATCAATGAGCGCATGGTGCGCTTGAGTGCTATCAACAACTTTATGATTGACAAGCGATAGACAGAGTTTCTCCATCTCCTCAGCAAGCATGGCCGCACCATAAAACTCCACCATTTGCAGAGTACCAAAAATTTGGTGCAAATAAGCCAAGCAAAAGCGCAGTTTAGCGACATCATAAGGATTCGCAATATATGCTTCTAATGCTTGCTGCGCTTGTTTTAATGTTTCTTCAATCTCGCTTTTAACCCAGTCTAAAGCAAGAAAGTTATGATTATCACTCATCTTTTTAACCTCCCCTCTGGGGGCTTGATGCTTTTTATTACGATCACGATACTTAGGCAATACGTCGGTAAGCTAAAGTATCAGGATAGTCAATACGCTCTAACAACGGATGTTGCCAATCCATCATTTCACCAACACCCAACACTAAGATTCCTCCTAGCTGCAAGCGTGATGCAAGATGAGAAACAACATCTCGTTTGCGAAAACGGCGGAAATAAATCAGTACATTTTGACAGAATATAACATCCATATCACTAAAAGGAGCTTTCTCTAGCTCCATTAAATTTAACTGAGCAAAAGCAATTCTCGCTTTTAAAGATTGGCTAATCTGCCAGTCTCGATGGTTTGCTAAGAGGTGGAAATATTGTTCTTTGAGTTGTTCGGGAATGCCATGTAATTTCCGCTCATTATAAACACCTAACTTTGCTTTCGCTAAAGTTGGTAAACTAATATCTGTCGCGGTAATGCCATAAAAAACACTTTTACGTCCTGTTGTGTGTAACAAGTCCTCAATCAACAACGCTAAAGAATAAGGCTCTTCCCCTGTTGAACAACCCGCACTCCACAAATTTAATGCTTGCGTTTTAGGATCAGCAAGCTGTGCTTTTAAGTGTTGTTCAACCAAAGCATAAGAACTAGCATGTCTAAAAAAAGAGGTTTCTTGCACAGCTAGGCGATCAACTAAAATCACCCATTCTCTTTCGCCACTAGCTCCTGCCATTAACTGTTCATAGTACGTTTCATAGTCATTGATAGCAATTTCTCGCATCCGCGTTGATAAAGCTATCTCTAGAAAGGGGCGACGCGTTTGCGTAAATGTCATACCCGTACGCGCATCAATCAGCCCTTGCCATAAAGCAAACAGTTCATCCGAAATAGGAACTACTGGCTTGATACCCCAATCTTCTAGTGCCACGCCTGTGTCCTCATGCTGGTCAGACAATTACCTATGATTAGGCATAGTCTGGTAACTTGAAGCCTGCTACAGATAAACGTAATTCAGCAGCCATTTCTGCCAAGTTACCAATCGAACGTGCCGTTGCAATAGTACCAGCGGTTGTTTGAGTGGTAATTTCTTGAATGACGTTCATGGTATTAGAAATATGGCCTGCGGATGCTGCTTGTTGACGCGCCGCGTTAGAAATATTCTGAATCAAGTCCGCAAGGTTACGAGAAACCGTTTGAATCTCTTCAAGTGCCACACCCGCATCTTGCGCTAAGCGTGCACCACGAACAACTTCAGATGTCGTTTGTTCCATCGAGATAACCGCTTCGTTAGTATCGGATTGAATCGTTTTAACCAATTGCTCAATCTGTTTTGTCGCAGAAGCTGAACGTTCAGCGAGACGTTGAACTTCGTCAGCAACCACCGCGAAACCACGACCTGCTTCACCCGCCATCGACGCTTGAATTGCCGCATTTAACGCGAGAATGTTGGTTTGGTCGGCAATGTCATTAATAAGAGAAACGATGTCACCAATCTCTTGCGAAGATTCACCCAAACGTTTAATACGTTTTGATGTTTCTTGGATCTGTTCACGAATCGTATCCATACCCTCGATACTACGTTGCACCACATCCGCCCCTTTATGGGCGATGGCTACAGATCTATCCGCAACGACCGCTGATTCGGCAGCGTTGGCAGATACTTGGTCAATCGAAACCGCCATTTCATTAACCGCAGCAGAAGCACCTGCAATCTCTTGCGCTTGATGCTCAGAAGCTTCCGCTAAGTGCATCGCTGTTGATTGCGTTTCTTGAGCAGCAGAAGATACTTGCACCGCAGTTTGGTTAATTGTTGATACCAACTGACGCAACTGGTCAATGGAGTAGTTAATAGAGTCGGCAATCGCACCCGTGAAATCTTCAGAAACCGTTGCTTGTACAGTTAAGTCACCATCAGCGAGGTCACCTAATTCATCAAGCAAACGCAAAATCGCGGATTGGTTACGTTGGTTTTCTAATTCAACAGTCTCTGCACGATGACGATCAGCATCAGCGTCTAATTGTGCACGTTCTCTGTCTTGACGCGCACGGACACGAATAAATCCAAACAATGAAATCAATGTTGCTGCTAAAGAAAACACACCAATAACCGTCGCAGAAACAGCATTCGCTTCTTCATCGACAATTGCGGTAAGTTTAGTCAACGTTGACAGCAATTCAGGAGAGTCACGAAAGATCGCCGCAGAGGCTTCACGAACCTGAAACAACTCAGGAGAGGATTGTAAAATTTCGTTTGCACCTTGCTGTACAGAACTTTCAAACAGTTTACTAACGGCCGTAAGAGATGTTCTCGCTGTAGGATCTTTCACAGCCACTAAGCCTTGATCAGCATCACCATTCAATAAGCCAGTTAACACTTGACCAAATGTTTCTGAGTCCCGACCGAAATCGTCCGCAGCCATAACAGCGTTTTCATCACCGTTTAATACACTGCTCACGGAACGCAGAATACGCTCTGCTAATACTGATTGATTTTTAGCAAATACCACTTGTGAAGCTGAAGAACCTGAAGCGACCATTGCATCAACAATACCGTCATTTTCTGCTTGCAACTCAGGAACAGCATCCGCAATACCCGCAACTAAATCATGCAAATTACTAACGGTTTTCTCACCCGCACTCACTGCCTGAATATTTTTTGAGGCTCGTTCCCAAATAACTTGTACAGCTTTAGTTTCGGGATAACTTTCATCATGCAATACTTTTAACGATCCCCAACGAGAGTTAAACTCTTTTGCAGCCTTATTGAGTGCTTCGAAAGCCTGCTGGTTACCTGAT
The DNA here is from genome assembly GCA_006546595.1 of Moraxellaceae bacterium AER2_44_116. Taxonomy (GTDB): domain Bacteria; phylum Pseudomonadota; class Gammaproteobacteria; order Pseudomonadales; family Moraxellaceae; genus Agitococcus. Next base: position 120,815 of record VIAD01000009.1, read on the forward strand.
GCCGCTTCCGTCGCATTTTTTGCGATATTTTGAGACAACACACGCAATTCAGACGCATGCTGAATCATTTGCCGACCGTTAGAACTCTTTTTTGCCACAACGACAAAAGAGCCTGCGGTTAGCATAATAAAGATAATAAAAGCCAATAAAAAGCGTGTTGCATCAGGGGTATCTGCAAGCGACCGCCAAAAACCACGGCTAAATACAGCCTGAAACGTATTCTTCGAAAGCAGGCTTTTAAAATTTATCCCTGTAAGAGATTTTCGCAAATTTGGCACTGGTGATTTCATAGCGGACAGATCTCCACACAACCTGTTTTTATTTTCTTTAAAACCACGAAACCTATGTTAAGCAACTGCTGCTTTAAGGAAACGTGGGTCTTCAATCAAACGACTGAGTAACAAGACATACCATGTACGTCCATCACGAACAAAAGCACCCTGCACAAAGGGTTCAGCTCCAGTAAAGGGAGCTTTTACATCCATCGTATAATCGGCAATATTAAAATGCTGCATACCCAGCACCTCATCTACTGTTAAACCCGTAAATACGCCTTGATGATCGACCACTAACACGCGATGTTTATGCTCTTGTACGAGAGACTTTCGTCCCATAAACATCATCATGTCACTGATTGGTAATAACCGTCCGCGAACATTCGCTAGACCTTTCATCCAAGACTCAACGCCTGGAACTAAGGTATAACGTGGGATTTTTAAGACTTCAGCTACTTCGCCGATAGGTGCTAAAAAATTCTCACCCGAAAGTGTGAATCCAACCCCTGTCCACGCATTAGCACCCTGTCCCAACAAGCCTAAACCACGTTTTTTGGAACGCTCGGCGAGTTCTAGCAGTTTAATAAAACCTTTGGCTGCCATGGTGTACGACCTACTTGCCTGGTATTAAGTTACGAATCACACTCATCAGTAAGTTTTCATCTACTGGTTTGGTGAGATAGTCGCAAGCTCCTTGCCGCTTTCCCCAAACACGATCAGTCTCTTGATCTTTGGTAGTGACAATGACAACGGGAATGTGTGCAGTATCAGCACCTTTTGTAATTTGACGAGTCGCCTGAAATCCATTAATTCCGGGCATCACCACATCCATCAGTACTAAATCAGGTAGCTCTGCACGCGCAACCGCCACCCCATCTGCACCATTAGTTGCTTCTAATGCCACATGACCGTTACGTTCCAAAATCTCTTTAAAACGGTAAGTCTCTGTCGGCGAATCATCTACAATCAAAATTCGAGCCATACTGTCCTCATTCTTATTGCTATTGACAGGTTAGGACTTGACGTATAGACGGATGGCACTAAACAACTCTTCCTTACTGAAGGGCTTAGTGAGGTATTCATCCGCGCCAACGATACGCCCTTTCGCTTTATCAAACAAACCATCTTTACTGGACAACATAATGACAGGAGTTGACTTAAAAGCAGAGTTATTTTTAATCAAAGCACAGGTCTGATAACCATCCAAACGCGGCATCATGATATCAACAAAAATGATATCTGGATTGGTATCCGCTATTTTTGCTAAGGCATCAAAACCGTCTGTTGCCGTGACAACGGTACAACCCGCTTTTTGTAATAACGTTTCAGCAGTACGGCGAATAGTCTTGGAGTCATCAATTACCATGACTTTTAAGCCGTCAAAATTCTCTTCCATCGGAATCGCCTTCCTATTATGAGGTTATATAATATATAGCCAATTGTGGAGTTCGGAAAGTTAAACCAAGCACCCCGTTTATCATGTTGAACATACGTTATTCGGGGGGGTAGCCTTTCTTTTAACATAGTTTCTGGGATGAATCCATAGGGGAATGGACTTAGCCTGTCAAACTATCGCCTAAATAAATTACAAAGGCTTAGCATGAGAACCTCATGCTTTATACAAAGTTAACGCTTTTAGTAAACTTAGACAATGGTCTTTTGCTGTGCTTGTGTGATGTTGCACAAATTGACAGCAAATTAGACCCAATATATTTTATTTATCCAATACTTATTTTCAACAAGCGAATCTGACTACATCTAATAAAGAAAATGGCCATGATAACTCTTGCTCTGTCGTTTTTCGTAAAACGGGTATCCTTATACCATATTTTTTCACCAAGGTATCGTCTAAGGCAATATCTGTGTACTGCCACTCAAAACGAATCGCCATTTGTGCTTGTGTCAGCAACACTTCCGCATCATCACACAAATGACAACCTTTTGTACCATAGAGTATCAGCATTTCTCCACCCTGCCCTATTCCATTTTTAGACTCACCTGCCAACAACGGTGAATCCTCATATTACGCTTATAATCAAAACCGATGGTTTCTGGCGTAATCTCTTTGAGTTGCAAATAACGCATACCGTCTTCATCCAACTGAAAACGACGAAAATTCGTCGAGAAGTAACAAATACCATCGGGATTGAGTAAACGCATCGCCAGTGTGATTAATTCAACATGGTCACGTTGAACATCAAATACATCTTGCATTTTTTTTGAGTTTGAAAATGTTGGCGGATCAATAAAAATGACATCAAATTTTTCTTGGCATTGACCTAGCCAAGCCATGACGTCGGCCTCAATAAAATGATGATGAGTTTCAGCAATACCATTGAGTGCAAAATTACGTTTGCCCCAATTCAAATAGGTATTCGACAAGTCAACACTCACCGTTTCGATTGCACCACCTAATGCCGCGTGCACACTCGCAGAACAAGTGTAGGCAAAAAGATTTAAAAACGTTTTTCCTTCGACTTGCTGCCCCATTTTTAGGCGTAATGGCCGATGATCTAAAAACAAACCTGTATCTAAATAATCGGTTAAGTTGAGCAGAAATCGCGCTTGCCCTTCTTGAACTTCGTTATATTTATTGCGTTGGCTTTGTTTCTCATACTGTTGATTGCCTTTTTGTTGGGCGCGCACTTTGATAAAGACTTTATCACGATGCAAACCAAACACTAGACGAATCACTTGTAAGGCCATACGAAAACGGAAAGTCGCTTTCTCAGGATCAATCATTTTTGGCGGTGCATATTCTTGTACATGCAACCAGTCACCGTAAACATCTATTGCAATATTAAACTCAGGCAAATCAGCATCATAGATGCGATAACAACACACGCCTTCACGTTGTGCCTGTTTATAAAGGTGCTGAATATTTTTACGTAAACGATTCGCTAAGGCTTCGCCCTCAACAGGAATTTCGCCTTCAGCCTCAATAAATTTGTGCGGTGACGCTAAAGGGACATCTTGAATATTGCCATGCCGCGCAAACACGTTCAGGTCGCCATTGCGAAGCTTTTGTGTGTGTAAATGCTCAAAACCGAGTGCATCAGCATGTTCAATTTGTGCCGCTAAGACAGCCACTTGCCACATGGGGAATCGCTCGCGAGCTAATCGTCCCAAGGCTTTATATAGATAGATCGCTGTATCCGTTTCGCCTAAACGCTCACCGTAAGGTGGGTTGGTAATTAATAACCCAAAGGCGGCAGGTTTATGCGGTAATTGTGCTAACTCACGGTGTTCAAGGGTAATAAATTGGCTAACACCTGCGGCATGAATATTTTTTTCAGCGGCACGTAACGCAGAAGTATCGGCATCGTAACCCATCATTAATGGCCACGATTTACGCTCACCCGCTTCTTGACGTTGGCAGGCCTCTTGCCAACATTGCTCCCACAATTCTGGATCATGCCCTTGCCATGCTAAAAAGCCATAATGCTCACGCAGCAAGCCCGGTGCAACATCACCATACATTAATGCCGCTTCGGTGAGGAATGTGCCTGAGCCACACATTGGGTCAACTAGCGCATCAAATTTAGCATCTGGCCACCCTGCTTGTTGCAAAATAGCTGCGGCAAGTGTTTCTTTCAGCGGTGCATCACCAATCAACAAACGGTAGCCCCGACGGTGCATACTTTCGCCCGACATATCTAAACTGACAATAATGCTATCAGGCTGAATTAACACATGTAGGTTGATGTCGGTATTTTGCGTATCGACATTTGGGCGTTGACCCGTCTGCTGCCGAAAATAGTCAACAACCGCATCTTTGAGTTTTAATGCCATATATTGGGTATGGCAAACCACGCCTTTAATAGCAACGCCACGAACGGCAAAGGTTTTATCGAGATCAAACACATCTAACCACGGGTAATTAACTGCTTGCTCATATAAGGCTTCAGGAGTTTGACTTTCAATGCGAAATAACGGCTTATAAACCCGCGAAGCCAATCGTGACCACAAACACAGTTTATAGGCGGTGCTTAAATCACCTTCCACCATAATTGCGCCATGCTGTTGACTGATAACCGTTGCACCTAATTTGGCCACTTCAATGGCTAATAACGATTCAAGACCGTCGGCACACGCGACAACCCAAGCTGATACTGTCATGTTTGTTCTCAAAACGTCAGAAATACGATAGGGATATTCAACAATGGACGATTCGTGAACCGCCACTATGTCCCTCTTAAAAAATCGGCACGGATTTGATGGCTATTCGGCATTCCTCGAACAGGCCAACGAATCATACGAATACCTGCGGAGGCCAGTGCTTTGTCTTTTTTGCTGTCGGCTTTGATGCGATCAACACGCTCATGACTAGAGTCATCTAACTCTATCGCCGCTAGAATTTTAGCGCCATCAGGCGCGCAAATGACAAAATCGACACTCATGCGATTAATACGGTTAAACCACGCTTGCTTATCGGCATCGGGATCAACTTCAATCATTCGACACAGTTGTACCTGACTAAAAATTAAATACTCGGGTAATGCCTGACGTAATCGGCCATATAACACGCGCTCTGGCGCAGTCATTAATTCACGAGGAATATATGGCCAAACTGCCATGTCGTCGATATTCTTTTTTGCAGATGGAACTGACTTTGGTTTACGCGTCAGCCCCATGAAAATAATAACAACCAACCCAAACGCTAATAACCACAAAACGCCTTTGACTAAACTTAAGGTTTCCAAGGTGTAACCCATGCTCCTGATACGCCTAACGAAGACTCTTTGCTTAAACGACCTTTCAAACCATTAGCCGCTTCTTTTTGCAACTCAGGCCCAACGACCACTTTCCAACTATCGCCATTTTTAACCACCCGCGCACGATAGCCTTTGGCCGCCAATTTAGCACTTAACGCGTCGGCCTTACTGCGGTCACTCATACTGGCGACTTGCACGACCCAAGCTTCTGATTTCTCTTTATCTTTGGCCTGTTCTTTTTCCTTCGCTTGCTCTTTCTGTTTACCTTCTAAAGCCAACTTTGCTTTTTCTTCTTCTTTTTTCTTCGTCTCTGCTTTTAACTTCTCTTTTTCAGCAGCGAGCTTGTCTGACTTGTCGGCGGCTAATTTCTCTGCCTTGGCCTTTTCTTTCTCCGCCGCTAATTTTTCCGTTTTAGCTTTCTCTTTATCAGCCATTAGCTTTTCGGCTTTAGCCTTCTCTTTTTCGGCTGCTAATTTTTCGGCTTTATCGGCGGCCAACTGCTCAGCTTTATCTTTTTCTAAGGTTTTGGCTTTATCTTTTTCAGCCAGTAATTTTTGCGCTTTTTCTAATTTTGCTTTCTCTTCCTTTTTCTTAGCTGCGTCAATTTTTGCTTTTTCTTCTAATGCTGATTTTTCAAGCTTTGTCTGTGCATCCAATGCGTGTTGTTTAGCTGCTTTTTCTGCTAACAACTTTTCAGCGGCTTTTTGCGTTTTGCTATCAGGTGACTCAAGCATCACTAAGGCTTTTTCTGTCTCTAATTTTTTAGCTGCAGCTTTTTCTGCTTTGGCTTTTACTTCTGCGTCAACCTCTGCTTTTGCTTGAGCAAGCAATGCGGCTGCCTGTTGTTGTGCAATAGCATCATTGCTTGCCAAAGGTGGCGTTACGGATGTTGTACTCGCAAGTTCGGCCTGTTGCCTTTTAAACTCTTGCTCGGCTTTATCTTCGGCTCGTTTTTGCGCTTGTGCTTCTTCAATCGATGCACCATCCGTGCCATTTAATAACGCCATCGCCCGATTACGCGCCGCTTGCTCTGCCGCTAATTGCTCAGGAGACTTCGCTGTATTTAGCGCAGGCGTTGTCGGTGAGACGGCTGTTGCTTGAGCCGTATTGGGCTGTCCCATCGGATAGAACTGTGGGTCTTCTGGATGTTCAGTCGCCACTTGATCTTCAGCTTCTTGTTGCTGTTGATTTAACTGTGGACGTGTTTGCTCAACCGTTGTGGTGACGGGTGGCTTAGGAATAGGTTCGAGACGACTCAGTAATTTTGCTCCTGAACCATCTAACATGAGTGGTAATAATACGGCTGCGCCCGCGATTAAAACGATACCGCCCAAAAGGCGTTGTCTGACTGCTGTATCCATAAGTATTTAATGTGTTGCTAGCCACTGCTTGGCGGCAGCGACTGTATAAAAAGAGCCAAATACTAAGATTCTATCGCCTGTTTGAGCCTGTGCTAATGCTGAACGCATGGCAGCCCCGACAGTTTGATAACTTCCACCCACAACCATACCGCGTGTTTGTAATAGCGGTGCGAGTTTGTCTACAGGCGTACCTCGGGGTACATCTAAACCCGCAATAAACCACGCATCCATTCGTCCCAAACAACTATCTAAGGTTGCGCCAATATCTTTATCCGAGAGCATGGCAAAAACCGCAAACGTTTTGTACGGAATAACAGGCAATTGTTGCATAAAAAACGCCGCGCCGTGTGCATTATGCGCGACATCCATCACGATTTTTTTCTGTTGATAGACTAAATGCTCTGCTCGCCCTGCCAATTGTGCAGATTTCAACCCATTATGCAGCGCGACTTCTGGCACATTGAGCGGCAGCAAGCTCATGGCTGCGATCGCGGTGGCAACATTATCTAAGGCCAGTTTAGCTTTAGGTAGATGAGTGAAGGTCTGCGTTTCATTCCACCATGACCACGTTTCACCGTCATCATTAAAGCCAAATTGTTGATGTTTGATTTGTAATGGCGTGGCGAGTTGTGCGGCATAATCTAATAATGGTTGTGGTGGATTGGCTTCGCCATAAATTGCAGGTTTATGGGTGCGAAAAATGCCTGCTTTTTCGACACTGATTTTTTCGCGGGTATCACCTAGCCAATCCACATGATCGATACCGATGCTGGTGACAACGGCGACATCTGCATCAATGATATTAACGGCATCTAATCGACCGCCTAAGCCTACTTCCAAAACCACAATATCTAACTGTGATTGTTGAAAAGTCCATAATGCTGCCAGTGTGGTGAACTCAAAATAGGTCAAAGAAATATTGACCGTCGTTCGTGCTACTTCAATATGCTCAAAAGCAGAAATCAATAATTCATCATTTACAGGTTGGTTTTGCAGCGCGATACGCTCATTAAAATAGGTGATATGCGGTGAAGTATAGGTACCAACACGATAACCTGCGGCAGTATAAATAGCCGTTAAAGTAGCGACGGTTGAACCTTTGCCATTGGTGCCTGCAACAGTAATGACGGGACAGCCTAACTGTTGCAAATTTAAAACGTGGGCGACTTTTTGCACACGCTCAAGTCCCATGTCAATGGCTTTAACGTGTTGTGTTTCTAAATGACTGAGCCAATCGGCAAGGGTTAGTAATGGCATAAGGGTTCGTTAACTGAGAGGTTAAAAATTGCGGAGGCGTAGGATTATTCCGTATTGCAGACAGGCCAAGACGACTAGTTAGCATTCAATCTATCTTAAATACTTCGCAAAAAACAACAGCAGCAACTATTGGAATTGGCATCATCAATGCCCAATGCAGCTGACTTAAACCATGAAAACCCATTTTATCAACTATAAAATAGATCATAATAAAGATTAAACTAAAGCAAAGAAAAACCTTATCTCGCTTAAAATAAGTTTTCATGGCACTTCCATTTTGCTGCTGCGTCTGTATTTCCACGTATTATCATTCAACAAAATTGGTTTGTATGATTAAACAGGCCGACGTGTCAACTTAGCCAGCACACGATAAATGGTATCGCGCATTTCGTGACGATGGACAATCATATCCACAGTGCCATGATCTAGTAAAAACTCAGAACGCTGGAAACCTTCGGGTAAGACTTGGCGCACCGTTTGCTCAATAACGCGGGGCCCTGCAAAGCCAATTAAGGCATAGGGTTCAGCGATATTTAAATCACCTAACATCGCCAAACTCGCTGAGACCCCCCCATAAACAGGGTCGGTTAATACCGAAATATAGGGAATACCGTTCATTTTTAACTGTTCAATGACGGCTGAAGTCCGCGCCATTTGCATCAGTGAAAACAAGGCTTCTTGCATCCTTGCGCCACCCGATGTCGAAAAACACACTAAGGGAATTCTTTCACGCAAGCATATTTCAGCCGCACGGACAAAACGACCACCGACCACCGCCCCCATTGAGCCACCCATGAAATTAAACTCAAAGGCTACCGCCACCAATGGCATTTCGTTCACTGTGCCTCTCATCGCAATCAAGGCATCTGTTTCACCTGTCGCTTTTTGAGCGTCAGTTAAGCGATCAATGTATTTTTTGCTATCTTTAAAATTGAGTCGGTCTTCGGGTTGTAAATCCATGCCGACTTCTTCACGGCCTTCAGGGTCTAAAAATGAATCTAAACGCTCACGAGCATTGATCCGTAAATGATGATCGCATTTGGGACAAACGTGTTGATTTCGTTCGACTTCGGCTTGATACAGCACCGAATCACATTTCGGACATTTCCGCCAAACGCCTTCAGGAACCGAGACTTTACGTTCTTCGGCTTGTTTGCCTGCATTCGGTAGAATTTTTCCCAGCCAACTCATGGCAGTGCCCTCGTGTGTTTTACTTGATTAAGACTTAGGCGGTGCGCTGCGTAAGTCTTAACTCTGTCGATTAAATACTATCCATTGCTTGACGCATTTCTGCCATCAAACGCTGTAACTCGGCTGGAATCGCATCAGGTGTTTGCCCTAATTCGGCAATACGGTTGACTAAAACCGAGCCAACCACCACGCCATCGGCATAATGAGCGACAGCAGCGGCGGATTCGGCATCCTTAATACCAAAACCCACACCAATAGGCAAATCAGTAAAACGACGAATCGTTGTCACACGCTCAGCAACTGCATCAACATCCAAGGTATTTGAGCCTGTTACCCCTTTGAGCGAAACATAATACACATAACCACTGGCTGCGGCGGTAATGCTTTGAATACGCTCATCGGTTGAGGTCGGTGCTAACAAGAAAATAGGATCAATGTGATGTTGTTTTAAGGTCATGGCCAAACAGGCGGCTTCTTCGGGAGGTAAGTCAACGGTTAAGAGACCATCAACACCTGCGTTTTGTGCGGCTTTGGCAAAGACTTCATAGCCAATAATTTCTAGCGGATTGAGGTAACCCATTAATACAACAGGCGTTTTACTGTCTTGTTGACGAAATTCACTGACTATATTTAAGACATCGTTGGTGCTTGTGCCATGTACTAGAGCACGCTCGTGAGCTTTGGTAATCGTCGGGCCATCGGCCATTGGGTCAGAGAACGGCACACCTAACTCAATAACATCTGCACCACCCGCCACGAGGGCGTGCATCATTGCGACTGTATATTTAGGGTGTGGGTCGCCTGCGGTAATATAAGGAATTAACGCCTGACGTTGTTGGCTTTTTAATGCGGCAAAACATGCCTGAATACGGGACATAACAATTTCCTGATACATTTTATCTCTCGCCTTCAATTGATATTAAAGGCGAGAAAATAACTTAAGCGATGACAATACCGTCTAATTTGGCGACTGTGAGCAAGTCTTTATCGCCGCGACCTGACAAATTACAAATAATAATTTTGTCTTTATCCATTGTCGGTGCAAGTTTATGCACATACGCTAAAGCATGACTCGACTCTAAGGCTGGAATAATGCCTTCGGTTTTGGTGACATGACGGAATGACGCTAACGCCTCATCATCGGTAATCGCGACATAATTGACACGGCCAATATCTTTTAACCAACTGTGTTCTGGACCTACACCGGGGTAATCTAAACCTGCGGAGATCGAATGCGTTTCAATGATTTGACCGTTTTCATCCGCCATTAAATAGGTACGATTACCGTGTAACACACCAATTTTTCCTGCTGTTAACGGTGCGGAATGACGACCCGTTGCCACGCCATCACCTGCGGCTTCGACACCGTACATGGCAACAGTCTCATCTTCAAGAAAAGGATGAAATAAGCCAATGGCATTAGAACCGCCTCCAACACAGGCCACCAAGGCATCAGGCAAACGCCCTGCTTGTACTAAACATTGTTGACGCGCTTCGCGACCAATAATGGATTGAAAGTCACGCACTAACATGGGGTAAGGATGCGGGCCTGCGACTGTACCAATGGCATAATAGGTATCATCAACGTTGGTGACCCAATCACGCATGGCTTCGTTCATGGCATCTTTGAGGGTTTTTGAACCCGAGGTCACTGGAATAACCGTTGCGCCTAAGAGCTTCATCCGATAGACGTTTGTCGCTTGGCGTTTTACGTCTTCTTCACCCATATAAATGACACATTCCATGCCTAAACGCGCAGCAATCGTCGCCGTAGCCACACCATGTTGACCTGCCCCAGTTTCGGCGATAATACGGCTTTTACCTGAGTGTTTGGCTAATAAGGCTTGGCCAATGGTGTTATTAACTTTGTGTGCGCCCGTGTGATTTAAGTCTTCACGTTTGAGATAAATCTGTGCGCCACCCAATTCACGGCTCCAACGCTCAGCATGATACAACGGCGATGGACGACCGACATAATGGGCTAAATCACGGTCAAAATCGGCACGAAATGTTGGGTCATCTTTTAGATTGTTATAGAGCTTTTCTAAATCTAATAACGCACTCATCAAAGTTTCAGAGACAAACCGACCACCATGCACACCAAAATGGCCACGAGCATCAGGAAAATTACTATATTGAATCGCAGTCATGCTGCATTTACTCCCGCCATAAAAGCTTGTAAAAGCGTAAATTGTTTAATGCCTTTGCTGGCTTCAACACCACCGCTGACGTCAACCGCATAAGGCTGCGTCAAATGAATGGCTTCGCTGACATTTTCGGGGGTTAAACCACCCGCAAGAATTAACGGTTTTTGACTGGCTGGCCAATGTCGCCAATCAAAGGTTTCGCCTGTGCCACCTTTCAATTGTGGATGCCATGCGTCTAATAAAATGGCACTGGCATCAGGATACTCGGCTATTTTAGCGTGAATATCGTTATCAGGTTGCATTCTCAGTGCTTTGAACCACTGCTTGCCAAATTGGCGACAATATTCGGCAGACTCATCACCATGAAATTGCAACTGGCTTAATGGCACAGTGGCTAAGACGTCACGCACGTACTCAGGTGTCGCATCCACAAACAAACCCACCGCAGACACAAACGGCGGCAAGGCCAAAATGATCGCTTGCGCTGTGTTGATGTCAACCGCACGCGGACTGGGTTGATAAAAGACAAAACCCAAAGCATCCGCACCCAAGCTTACGGCATCGAGTGCATCGGCCAAACTAGTTATGCCACAGATTTTAACGCGAGTTCGATAGGACAAGGCTAGGTCTGCTTGAATAATTGAATAAGATGGCGATTGTAACAAAGCAGACGACGATTGCTAGCGACAATTGTAGGTCTGTTTGTGGTGGCTACAGGTAGAAACGTTTCTAATGATCTTTACAAGTAAATCTAGCTGCACCAATTTGTAGAGTGACGACATACAAATGATTGATTGGATCAAAAAAATGAGTGTACAAATTTCCACGCTGTATTTCAGGATAAACGTAGGTTTGTTTTGATAAATGATTAGCCAAGTTTTTGGTACTAATCCAAAAAAACGGATACTTTCTATAGACCTCCTGATATGAAGAGTCTATGACATTTAAATTTAAATAGAGCCTGTAAATAATTCTGTGTAAACGCGTTTACATGAAGTTTCCTAAACG
>VIAD01000034.1 GCA_006546595.1 Moraxellaceae bacterium AER2_44_116
CCCTTTAAAAGGGTATCTAAATTTAAACGTTTACACAGTTTAATTTACAGGCTCTCGCTCAGTAATATTTGGCGGGGCATCCTCACCGTTATCTGACGTTTGATAATCCTGTTGCATGATGCCGCTGGCTTTATTGATGGCTTAGAAGACTCCATCATTTTGGATGATGCTGTTGCAAACTATGCTTCCGTTGCGACCAAAAAGCGTTTCATGCAATGGCTCAATATCTGAATTTCTCCACAACCGTAATTAGCAGCTTGAGCGACTGTCGTACAATCCATGTATTACCTGTCACAAAAACCACTGACTATTCCCTGTGATCGTTTTTTTGAAAATGATGTTTACTGTGTCATTCGTCATCACTAATGACGAAGTCAGCGGTGTTTTAGCTAGAATCGAAGTGCTTTTTGCAGTGATAGCGAATGCGGTTTTATGCCAAAATTCTGCCACAATTTGACAGCAATATGGGGCGGAATGCGAGAAAAATACATATCCGCTCGGCTGTTAAAGCCAATGACTTTACCATTCACCAGCGTCGGATTTTGATTATTTGAAACAATCGTCCAGTAGTAGTCTTGCGGCGTGATCTGCTCCGAAACCCTCGACATTCGAAAATGCTTAACGCCCTTCCAGTAAGGAAGCAACCGTAACTCTAGGTTTTTACTCGATAATTCAATCGGCATTTCAGGCACAGGAATGGCTAATACGTGGTGGAATTTAGTCATACTTATCTCTCTTATTATCTCAGCCAAACACCGATTGCCGAGTTAAACAGCTCAGCCACGCCGAGTCAACAGACATAAAACTAAAATTTTACTATTCCATATAAAACAACCAGTTAAATTAACTACTTAATTTAAGATATCAGCATATCTTACCTATTTTATGAGGTCTATGATATCAAGCATTGTATTTTGAACACTCTTGAAATATCACTCGCGTCGTGCCGAATAGCCATTTTAATTTGTACCTCAAGCAACTTGGCATAGAGTCTCCCCTACCCCTTTCAGTCCAATCCGCACACTCAATTATCAACTTTTCAAACACGATAGGGGTTATTCATTTAAGCTATTCAGGGCATGAAAAAAGTCTAGCTCTAATCGGCCACATAAACGGCCTGTTTAATTCTTGCCAGTAACGCATCATCGCGATAGCGTTGATCGTCTTTTAACACATCACATACCTGATCAAATGCATCATCCAATCGTTTGAGCACTTTTTCAGCCTGATCATGACTCAAACCTAAACGAACCCCATAAGCCAACAAACTCGCTCGAATCGGAAACGTTTTACTTTTATTAAGCTTTAAAGCAAGTTTGCATCCAGCTCAGGATAAATACCCGTACAAACGACATCATACACAGGAGCTAATTTACGCGCGGCTAAAGGATGATCGTAAACCATACCAAAATTCTTTAAGTGCGCATCGCCATCACGTAATTTACAAGACAAGGCCATGCGCTCAAACAAACGGTAATTTTGTCTAAGCGCATCTTCTCCTGCAAAAATACTGACGGCTTTAGCGATCATTTCATAGCTGCCTTCGTACTTGCGTGCGCTATTACGCCCCGTAAGCACCGCCATATCTTCAAAGCCAATCGCTGTACCATCGGCACGTCGATCAAAGCGCGACATGATCAACAACAAGCCATCATCGGATAACCAGAAATCAGGCACGTCTAAACCTGCTGCTTTTGCAACCAACAAACACAAATATTCATTCCGAGCGATACAGAGAAAATCTAACCCTTCTGCTTTCACAATCACTGTTTCTAAAGGAAGTGACGAATGAATATCCAATGGCGATGAGGGTATTAACGGTACTAAGGTTTTTGGTTGTACTCCTGAAATACCCGAGCCTAAAGCATAACGATCGACGAGGTGTTGAAAAAGCGCAGTGGAGGGTGAACGAAGCAGAGTCGTTAATTGTTCACCATTGACTCCTAAAAGGGGTTGGCCTGCTAAGGTATAAGTGAGCCGTCCTATTTGGTTTGAACCTGCCAGATACAGTAAAAACATATCACTGGGCGCACCCAGTCGTTTTAAACGCTCTTCTATAATATAACGCAGATACCCTTCGGGACGATTCATGGCAAATATGCCCATTAAATCACCACTGGCATAACTTTCTTGACGAATCGGCATGACCAAAGAAACCGTACTTTCTTCAGTACTTGTCGCATAATTAAACACAAACGTGACTCGCGGGCTAAGGTGCCACTCATGCCTTGAGGCGTCACAATATCCAAACGACGAATTTGATTAAATACGCTTTCCCATGCCATAGCCATTAATCATCCTCAAAAAAAATATCGGCCAACTCTTCAAAAACCACTGCTTTTTGAGGACGTAACACCAACTCATAGCCTAAAGCATTGGCCATTCGAGTAAATTCAACTAAGCCAACATTGTGTGCACTTTCTGCATTGGTGATGGTGCGTCGGGATAATAAACAACGCTCTGCAAGTTGCTGTTGAGTGATTTTTTTATGACGACGTAAGCCTTTGAGTTCCGTCGATAACTTCTCTACGTTATTGATCGGATGAATGAGCGTATTCATGCGCATGTCTGCATTTAAAAGGTAGTAATGCGCACTATATTACGCTTTATGGAGAAAGTCATCTGTGGATGAGTCATTCGCTCGTGTGATTTCCCTCTCATGTTTAGGTGTTCACCGTTAGGTCGGGATGATCTTTCATCAGGTCTTTCACTAACTTTTCGAAATTAGAGTAACCATAGGATGCACAGCTAAAATCTCGACACGCTTTTTTAATGCCTAGCCGTAACTGCTCCAATGACATTGGACTTTTATTAGCCTCCCTGTTACGGGCAAGCTCATAGATAAGTGCTCGTAATGCCTCCCGACTAACCAGATGATGCGGAAGCGTAGGATCTTCGCCCGGTGTAAAAAGAATATCGCTCGGCTCATCACTGACCAAGCGCATCAACATCTTTTTAGAAAGACGATCACAGACGACTGTAAAGTACTCCATCGACAGTAATAACTGGCTAAGCGAGCTGTATTCCTTAGGCCAATGAAATCCTGAATGTGGACTCCTTAAATACAACGCCACATCGCCAACATTTGCCCAACGATTCGCATACTGAAGCATAGAAAACGCATGATCGACCATCTGATCGTTGGTCAACTTTCTCTGCTGAACATCTGTTTTTAAATACTCGGTATTTAAGGTGATCTTCCAACCTGTCACCGACTTATCTCCTTGAAGAAATAACAAGGCAGGATGTGCTGCCAATAACACAGACCATGAATGATACTCCGTATCAGCAATCCTAAACATCGGCTCTAGGGTATAAAAAACAGAGGTGATTTCGTCGATCGTCACTTGTGAAGCTTTATTAGCTTTTGATGGCAATCACTTGAATACTGTCAAATAGCCTTTTATTGGCCAGACGTTGATCTTCCTTATTTTTACTTTTGTTGTGTGGTTGTTTTTTTGGGATGACTCAGCCGACACCTCCCCTTTCGTCGGTTGATAGCGGACATAATATTGCCCTAACGCACCTTCGGGATGACCCAGATGCAAATAATCAATCGCCGCGACAAACTCCATCATCTTTCGATATTGGGGTCTGTATTTTTGGTAACAGCTATGCGGTTGTATCGCTGTCGTCAATAAAGATAATGCTAACCATTCCCGCTGTGGATACAGGGCAAAAACATCTAATAGGGCGTTATGAAGTGCGTTATCAGAACTCACTTGTGTATTATGGGTAGATGATTTCACGGGTAAGGGAATCATCGTCAGATCTGTTTGAGACTCTTTTTTAGCGTGAGACATCTCTGTTTTCGATGCCATATTCTGTGCAGTCGATGTGACGAGTGGCTGTGTATTTGTACTTACCTGCTGAGTCGCTTTCGTATGTTTTTTATCGTGAATCAGAATAAAGTTATCACAGGCGTGTTGATAAGCCTCTACGGTATGCGCCTGCCTTACCCCATAAACACGGTATCCACTGGCACGCAAGCGTAAGACTAACGGCGTAAAATCACTGTCACTGCTCACTAAACAAAAGGCGTTTACCTGCGAATCCTGATGTAACACATCCATCACATCAATCATTAACGCCATATCGGCAGTGCTTTTCCCTTTCACATAACGGTTTTGTTGTACACACTGGAGCGGATGTCGGCATTCTGCTTCATACCATAATGACTCTTTTTGGCCACGCCAATCGGCATAGGCACGGATGAATAAAGGTCTACCCAGTTGCTGAATTTGCGTCAAAATAGTATCAATATGGATAGCCGAAATATTTTCGGCATCAATGAACACGGCTATGACAGGAGGTGAAGATGCGATTGGTCGATCGCTTTGTAGCCAATCCCGCATTTTTTGCAGGCGATTTATTGGATAATCTAGCCAAGAATATCGGCGCATACAGTCCATCCAGCACAGGATATGCGGCAATGTCTTGCGCTTTTGACGCGTCAAGCATTGCCGCTGAGTGATTAAATCACTGCACATTTTCATCTTTTAGGTGCAGTGCAATCCATGTCGTCTCTCAATAAAAGCCTTATTGAATCACTGTCCTGAGATGTAATATGTGATCCCTTGCAGCCACCGCCTCGTTCAGCGTCGTAAATACGGCTGCTTGTATTAAAGGTTTTTCTGCCAAAATACGCGTCGCCATCGTCGTATAGGATCTTTTACTGATCGCTCCGTTATGTGAGCTGAGCAGTACAACGCTGCCATGATTTGCACCTGAGACGATGCGGATAAGGATGGGATCTGCCCCTGTTTTTTGAAATTCGTCGATGATCAACGCCAATGTACCCTGTGATTCACGGCTAATATCGTCAGCAATCTTCGCTATTTTTTTCACTTGCTGGCAGCCTTTACAGGCATTTTCACTATATGCCTGTCGAGACGCGCTTTGAAAAATCTGTGAAAATGCATAAATATTGAACACAGAATTATGACCATGCCGACAAACAACATGGACATGATCGGGGGAAACCTCGATGGCGGGACGTTGATAGTGATAAAAACCCTTCGACATCGTGCGTATTTTATCGGGCCAATTATTAAAGATCAGTCGAATATCTTGCATGCCACATAGTGTTTTGGGATCAAACGGTGTCACAGGGCGACCTAATTCGTGTAACAGACGATCGCGCTCAGCCAGTAACACATCGATCAATAGCTTACCCGAAAGCTCTCTTTTCTTTACCACATCGTAAGTCGCAATGCGGCGTAGCTTGTCGCCAAGCAACTCTGTTTTCAGCGCATCGCGATGTTGCTGCTTGCTAAAACGTTCAGTTTGATTCTGTTTAGCTTTACCATAGATCGGACGATAATGGGGTCCACCGTCCATTTCATAATACAAATCCGCTTCTTCTACATACATATCCATAAAAAGCCGATGTTTAGGACTCTCTGCGCTGGCGAGTTTCACCTCGTTTTTCACGCTTAAACCCGCATGAGTCAATAAGATATAGAATAAAAAATGTGCTGCTGAATGTCGTCCACCCGAGATCGGCAGGAGTTTTTTTCCCTTTAACAGATCATTCCAATTGATCGACAACTCATTCGCAACCACACCATACGTCGGCGAAATGACCTTCACTTTAATACTCAGCTCTAGAGAAGAGCCGTAAGTTATTCGCCACAAACTCCGCAATATCGGCATCTATTTCGTCAGGAGTAGAGAGTAATGCCAACCTCACACCGATGGCATCAAACGTTTTTTCGCCGTCAAAAAACTGTCTCACGGTTGTCGAAGTCAGCTCGTTTTGTTTCGGCTGACAGATGAAGCAAGGGCTTCGTTTTTCTGTCCTTCGCGAACCTGAGACCACTTTTTTCAATTCAAACGGCGTGTATTTTTTAGGCAATTCACCGTGTATCGCACATTGAACTTCCAAGGGCTCATCCCCGCGTACGAGTCGTACATCATGTTCATCAATGGTGGGATAATCGGATAAAAAGACATTAAAAGGCGCGAGCAATTCGGTATGTATACGCCCTAAGGTATAGGTTTGTTTGAGCTGATACGCAGCGACCGAACAACAATATTGATGTTGTAAGAGCGCACGAATCGAATGATTGAATTGGCCATGCTGACAACGGCACGGAATTTTGCCGACTAATAACGGCAGTTTTTCGGTGTTGTACGGCGCAACGGTGGTATCTAAAGTGACTTGCCCGTGGGTGACTAGGGTTAGATATTGTGCTAATTCACTGGGAGTTTTTACCCAACTCGAAGGCACTAATTTATCACACACGGGACAAAATCGTTTTTTGCCGTAGCAAAAACTTTTCGGCGTTAAGCCGCTTAATTGCAAACCGCAATCATGCCTCATGACGCAGGATTGATCTAACAGGGTAAAGTCAGAGATGACTTTCCATCCCATTTCAGCTAAGCGTGCAGAGACTTCTGTCTCAGTGAGACGGCATGGTGATGGGCCTCTTGTGGATTTTTTAGTAGAAGTGGAGCGTGATAATGGGTCGGATTTTGGGCGCAACAATGCCTGACGTTTCGTCATGATGATTTCCTTGAGATGTTAAACATCCCATCACCACGGAAGGCGAATCAATGGTGACAGGTTAAGCAGGGTTCGCCTTACCAGTCTCAAGAGCTGGCGAGCCTTTCGGCTCCCCCACCCAACCCGTCATAACAGACGTGCAGGCAGATTGAGCACAAAAAAATACCGCAGAGCGCGGTATATTTTGCTCTTGAGAATACGCAGGAGGCGAAGCCTGACCACTCAATGAGGAGTGGTTTTGGCAGAATAGCGTTATAATAAGTATGCGTCAAGCCGATTAATACTAATTTTTAGGTTGTTATTTATCGCTATTTTATGGATTTATTTCATTGACAGTCATATTGACTATTGAACATTAAACGTTTGAAAAATCAATGTTATTATTTTTTGTATTATTTCTGATCAGAAGAAGGTGTATTTTCATGGTAAAATCTTTGAGGTTATCCTTTATCTATCATATTAATGATTCGTAAATAATCTCTATAAATTTTAATATGTCATTCAATCTCATCAAAAAGTCTCTTTAAAATCACTCAAGAGGCTTTTTTATTTTCAATGGATTCATCACCGCGTATGACAACAGACGAGTTTATGATTAAAAATTAAAACTATCGTCTAGCATTTTCTTTATTTCCGCGGCTTCTTCGTCCATTTTCTGTAGCTTTTCGGCCTCTTTTTTTAACTGTAATTGCTCTTCTACAGCTTCTTGCACTTTTATGCGCTCAAGTCGTTCTTCGTCTATTTTTCTTTGTTCGGCTTGCTCCTGTTGCCGTATTTTTTCGGCCATTTCACGCTCGTGGCTTTGTTGTAGGTATTGCTTTTCTTCAGCCTTTTTTCGCCGTTTGTATTCCCATTGTCGATACAAATTGATTATTTTCTCGCGAAAAACAACGGCTGACAGAGCTAATACTATCAGTATAAAGAGCTCGGGAATCCAAAAAAAGAAAGGGATATCTCGATGCATGATTGCCCTTCGATCTTGTCCTTGCCAATTTGCAGCTAAGTAGGGATTGGCTGGCAGCCAAAATGGCGAGTACGGCAGTTCGATGATGGTCGGCTGAATAAAATGGAAATATTGAGTCATGGTATGGCGTAAGACATAGACGTTCACACCATTTTCACGTTCTGTTTCGCCGTCAGCTTTCGCATGCATCCACTGATCCAGCTCTAAACAACGAGGAATTTGCCATTCTTTATTGGCTTTGCACGTTTCAATCGCCTGCCATAAATCTTCTGCTTCCTGTTGGCGATCGTCACAACGTGGACTTTTAGTGATCAGCGTGGGGGCGGGTTTAAACATGTCTGGCGGGGTCTGCTGTAGTGCTTTTTCTTGTTCAAGATGCTTTTTATCTTGAACCATGCAAGCCATTAACGCGAGGTTGAGTGTGGGGATATTAGGCGAAAGCCAGTCTATTTTACCTGCATCAACCTCCTCATCTAATGGCTGAGGAACACGATTAACATCGACTTGAGGACAACCCGTGAGTAGCAAACTGATGAATATTACGGCAGCAGTAACGAAACTTTTAAGCATTATTCGTCCTGCATTAATTTAAAAACGAGTTGTTTGACGAGTGTCGGCGGCAGGTCAATTTGCTCAACAATATGATAATGGCCTCGATTATTTTCTTGCCAACGATTCACGGCAGGCTGTTTAAACGCCGCCTCATAGCGACTTTGAATAGCAGGGGAATCCGTCGCAATGACAAAAAAATGATACAGTTTGCTGTCTAATGCTTGATGAATCCGCAAGACAAAATCATCTAATTTTCGTGACCATTTGGCAGATAATTCGACCTCGACACCAATGCTTCGGTTGTCTTTTAATTGCCAAATGACATCGGGGATTTTGAATTTATTATAGACTGAAGTACTGACTTGTCGCTCTGTCAAAAAGTCCACTATTTTCCCGTCATCTAAGCTTTTAAACGTCGCAATTTGGGCAAGAACATGATGTCGAATCAATGCTTGATTTACTTTATAGGCATTGCTTTCTTTGTACTCATACACCTCCAATGCTTCTCGCTCTGCGGCTTGCAAGCCTATCTCAGAGAGTGTATAGAAGAATTTAGGCGAGCCTGTAATGGTCTTCGTTTCGACAAGATATCCACGATTGACTAAGCTTTTTGCATAAGTATGTGCTTGTTGACCGCTAAGTAAATGAATCACTTTTTCAGTTGTAAAACCCCAACGGTAAATCCAGTCCAAAGTCTTTTTAAGCTTTTCTTTCGCTCGATTTTGAGGGGATTGGCCATCTAAAAAATCATGAGGGTTGACTGTTTTTCGCGTCGTGACTAAATCCATCTTTCTCTTCATTCGTACTG
>VIAD01000010.1:0-115508 GCA_006546595.1 Moraxellaceae bacterium AER2_44_116
CTCAAGCCGATATTGATCGTGTCACCCATGATTTAATGGAGCAAAAGCTACAAATTGCACGCGCCAATGCCATGTTAAAGGGTCTGGCCAATAACACAGAACCAGTTTTACTTCGGCCTTCAGGCGTATCTGATGTGCAGTTTTTAGACGCTCAACAGTTGTTGACAGGGCAGTACGCTGAGTATCAATCGAAGCTGGCTTTATTGGCAGCGGATATCAATAAAAAGCAAGCAGAACAACGTTCGACACAAGAAGTTGTGAATAAGCTGCAAAGAAGCCTCCCCATTTCCCAACAACGGGCGCAAAACTTCAAGCAGTTGGCCGATAACGATAATGTGCCTAAAGATGCGTATTTGCAGCGTGAACAACAAAGCATGGATCAAGCAGGGGATTTGGCCACTAATCGCAGTCGTATTAAAGAAATTACGGCGGCATTAGCGGCGACAGAAGAGCAAAAAAAGGCATTGTTAGCCGAAACCAATCGCACACATTTAGACAGTTTAAATGAAGCGAATCAAAAAGCATCAGCATTAGAACAAGAGTTAATTAAAGCCAAATCGCGTAATGACTCAATGCGTTTGATTGCGCCTGTGGATGGTACAGTACAACAACTCGCGATTCATACCATTGGTGGTGTCGTGACAGAAGCCCAAGCGTTAATGGTGATTGTGCCAAACGATAACGCAGTCGAAGTGGAGGCTTTTTTAGAAAACCAAGACATTGGTTTTGTGAATGAAGGCCAAGAAGCGGAAGTGAAAATCCAAACCTTTCCCTACACCAAATACGGCATTATTCATGGCACAGTGACCAGCGTATCTAACGATGCCATTAATGATGAAAAGCGCGGCTTGATTTATTCGACACGGGTGAAACTAGCACGTAGTACGATGATGGTCGAAAACAAAGAAGTGAATTTGTCGGCAGGGATGGCGGTGACGGTGGAAGTCAAAACGGGGACACGTCGGGTGATTGAATACTTCTTGAAGCCGTTTTTAGAGTCGAAAAATGAGAGTTTGAGGGAGCGGTAGCTGCTGGCATCGGGTATAGTATTTTTCTCCTCGATAGTAGAAGTCAGAGGTAGAGTTAAGATAATCACGCCATGTATTTTTGTTGGCGAGGATGAGGTTCTGATGGTAGATTATTAGCTCATTGGCTGCAATACTGTAGAACTATCGGGTGGTTTACGATAGATCAGCAAGTTGGTTGTGTGTCTTTAATGAAGACAGTTTTAGTCTTTCAATGATACAACTTTAATTTTTCGTCAGAATTTGATGGTAACGTAAAATCAATAGGTTACGATCATTTCATGATAAGACTTTATTTTATGCGGACAGCAGTAATTGAGCAGCTGTTCCCCATGCCTGAGGGGATGAACCGTAAAGCGATGATGATAAAAAACTGTCATTGGTCTGTTCACCATGATATGCCATATCAGAAAATGGACAGAGTAACAAAAGAAAGCCCAAGCCGAAAAGAAACATCAATGTAGACATCAAAGGTAATGTTTTAAGCGTGACCCTTTTTATTGGCTAAACACCATCAAACTAATAGCTTCTAAAAACTGCTTTTTCTGTCATTTTTCAAGTATTTATGCAGCCATTAAACCCTTGCCACATAAGGCTTACAGGTCATTATCATTATTTGAAAAAGTCATCTATCAGTTACGCTACTGTTAGTAAATTGCCAACAACTCACAGCTTCACAAAAAACTTTACGGCTCAATGAGTGTAGTATTTTTCATAGAATCGGTGGCGGTATAGGTGGAACAGATAGGTAGGGTGTCCGCGTTCGTCGTGCAAAATAGAAAAAAGCAAACTGATAGCTTTTTTAACCTTTGGAGGCAGACAATGGCGGCGCGTAACTGGACACCTGAACAACGAGAAGCACAAGCACAACGGATTCGCCAATATAAACCGTGGGAGTTATCGACAGGCGCAAAGACCAGTAAAGGCAAGCGCAAGGTTGCGAGAAATGGCCTTAAACATGGTTGTAGTGTTCGCATGACACGTGAGGCTTACATATCTCTGATTAAAAGCATGAACCCAGCCCTAGCCGACGATAGCGAGTTATTAGAGCCGCTACTTGCCAAGCTCAAATTTAATCAAGAAGCCTTCACCGATGAGGATGATCTAAAGCCGATCATTCGACAGCTCACACGCGCTCAATCATTAATTAAAAAATCTAAGCGCATAGTCTGGACAATAGACGATGTGGAGTCAGTAAGAAAACACATTAATCCTATGGTTGATGAATTATTCACGGTATCTAGTTGCATCATGGACACCTGTGAGCTACTGATAAAACTAGCCAAAAAATTAGAAGCCGAAGCCAAAGGCGACCCGCTGCAAGCAACCAAAATTCCGCCTAGTGTTCTTGAGAATATTAAAAACAATCTTGCAGCCGTTTGAAGCGCGAACAAGATATTCTTTGGTTGTTTGATTGATTTTCAAATCTTAGCAATGACGGTGGCGGTTGACGCAAATGCAACGCCAAGTTGACGGTATTGCATTGACCGTTATTCATTTCAAAGTATTGCTATCATTGATTTTTAAGCATGTTCAAGTTGACGGTGTAACCCGAACAAAACAGACGCTTTTTACCATTTACACTCTATTTTAAGAACGAACTGTTACTTATTTATAGGGTGGATGATATGCCAGTCAGAAAATGGACAGAGGAACAAAAGAAAGCCCAAGCCGAAAAGATACGGGAATATAAACCTTGGTTGATGTCAGGCGGCGCACATACGGACGAAGGAAAAAAGAAGTCTTCACAAAATGCGCTCAAGACAGGGGAGTACACGGCGGATAAGGTGGCAGAGCGTAAACGCAAGGCGGCCAATAAAAGACCGTTATATAAAGGCGGTACAGTTTTAGAGACTTACGGTGATAAGCGGTTCAAATGGAATCGGTCAAGCAAGTACGGAGGAGCTTTGTTTTCGTCTTGGTCAAAATATGATGATATTCGTACAAAACTCAAGGCGTTTGTTTGATGTCCCTCAAAATTTAGGAGTTAGTTATTTGTTTTATTGGCAATAATTAAGAACGTACACCGCCACCGACAGGCGGTTTTTTATTGTCTGAAAATAGTCTCGTGAAGGCGGCTGGTAACCCATGAGTAACCCAGCAAAAATTTACAAGAAATAAAAAAGCCCTGCATTACTGCAAGGCTTTGATATTACAACGATATTTTGGTGGCTATGACGGGACTCGAACCTGTGACCCCAGCATTATGAGTGCTGTGCTCTAACCAACTGAGCTACATAGCCATCGATCTCTACAAGAGAGGCGCGTATTTTCTTAGTCTATCGATCTCTTGTCAAGCAATTAATCGAAAAAATCACTTATCAAAGTCAATGTCGCGCAAAAAACGAGCCATATCCTTCAAATACTTACCTTGGTCTAAATGCAAAATATGATTTCCCGGAAACCAATGAAGCCGGCATCGATCCCAATGCTCCCACAATAAACGACTATGTTTCGGTGGGGCTAAACGGTCGCCTGCACCACTAATAATCATCAAACGCTCTTTAGGGAGCTTGGGGGCATATGTTAATGGACATTGGACGGATAGTGTATGTCTAGCCTCATGGATATTAATGCCGGCAATCCGTAAGCCAGTTTTTACGAGAGGAGCAACAGGAAACCATTCATACAACAAATCAACCAAACTGACGACGGGCACATTGGGCATCGAAAACTGTAAGCGATCTTCAACGGCGGCTAAAAGGGCACTGGTATAACCGCCTAAAGAAATCCCTGTTACGCCAATTTTCTCTACACCTGTGCTTTCTAAATAATCCATAAATAAACGAAAGTCATAAACTGATTGGGCAACGGCTTCGTTAATATGCAAAATGCCATGAGCAAAATACCCATAACCGCCAAAAGGCTCAGTAGGTGCTTTGCGTCGTCCATGAAAGGGAAGGGTATATAGCAAAATATCGTACCCCTGTTGATAAAACCACGGTAAGGCTAACCAACGACTATTAAACCAATAAGGGTCGGCCATAAAACCATGAATCATACAAATCGTAGGGCGCGGTTTATCACCATGTCGCCAATGTTGTGCCCACGCCGTATTATTATGTTTTAGCTTGGCATAGGCTTCACGCTTTTTCGGGTTAACGGCTTCAAAGGGGCTGTCAAAAGAGAGTAATTCACAAATGCCGCCATCTTGGGGCTGAAAATCGAGTCTTCCTGCTTTGCTTTTTCTAACGACCACCTTTTCAGTTGGCTTTTTAAAGAATTGTGAAGCATCGTGTGTTTCCCCTAATTTTTGATAAAAGAAGCGATCTTGATAATCTTCTGCTAATTGTTTTGGGGATAAAGTGAAAGGCAAGCAACAGACACTGGCTAACGAGGCCATGACGGTGCGTAAACCAATATCTAAAGCGGCAGTGCCTTCAACCATCATTTGTGTTTTGAAATCTAAATAAAAATCGTCAGGGAATTTATGAAAACTAGGCTCTAGCGAGTTCCACCACGGTTGTTGAGGGAGAAAGTGTCTAGAGTGGTTATAAGTTTTATTGGCGACACGCGAAACGATAGCACTGATTTTTTCCAAGACTTCCCCCTAGTTGTACTTATTGGACGATAGTACAGGAAGATAGCCGATAATTTGCTCTGCTGGCAACAAGGAATTAAGTCAGACTGAAATTAGTTCAAAAGTCGCTTGGCTTCGACTCCGCTCAGTCAGCGCAAAAATGCTCCCTGAGCGGAGTCGAAGGGCTAATTTGAGCCTACTACCGCGATGAATGAATATAATTCAAAAAAGCAGGAATCCGTTGTTCTAAATAATACACAGGTTTTGTCACAGTGCCTGAAATAAATCCTACATGACCGCCAGACTCGGCTAGCTCAAAATGAATCATTGGCGATAGTTCATTGGATTGTGGAATCACTAAGGGCGACATAAAGGGATCATCCATGGCATGAATCACCAAGGTTGGTACTTTAATGTCTTTTAAAAATTGATTTGGACGACAACGAGCATAATAATCATGTACACCATCAAAGCCATGTAATGGTGCCATGAGTAAATCATCAAACTGCCAAAAGGATTTAAACGGCGCATGGGTTAAGCATTGTTCAATTTTTTGTGCTTCGCTAGTGGCACCCGTGTTTTCGAGATAGCGAAGTTTTGCATACCAGAGTGCATGTAATTCATCGAGCAAGTGTTTGCGATAAATCATCGAAAAGCCTTTATCTAAGCGTTTGGCACAAATAGCCATTTCTAGGGGCGTGGATACGGCAACACCCGCCAATAAACGAGGATGATCACCTAATTCAGCCAGTGTTTTTAGTGTCATACTGCCACCCAAAGAGTAACCAACAATCATGATAGGGCGTTCTTGGCTATCAATTAGGTGCTGAAAAACGCCACGTACATCATCGCTTGCCCCTGCATGATAGGCTCGTGTCGCTTGATTGGGTTCAGTTGCTCCACGACAATTCATTGCCACACTTGGCCAATGTTGCGCTGCCAACGCTTTTTGTAAGCCCAAGACATAATGCGAGTCACTTGAGCCACTTAGGCCATGAATCACTAAGACTAACGGGGCATTTGGACTTATTTGTGTGGGCGTATGAGCATCTAATAAGACAAAATCACCATCAGTGAGAGTGATTCGTTGTCGTTGCCGAGTCAGTTGTGGACGAGTTTTTCGATGTACAGAGGCAAATAAGGTCTGTAAATGTGGATTTGCTAAAAAAGGGGCGGGACGAAAAGGGCTGTTAAAAAAACCTTTTTGAAACGAGGTATTCGGTGCGATGGACATGAATGATAACCTTGTTTGATTCAAATTAAGCGTTGTAGGGGCGGTTTTAACCGTCATATTTTTTGGCGAATAAATTCATCCCTACAGCGTTTCAACAGGAATATAACGTACCAAAAAACCATGAACGCTACCCGCGCGGGTATTTTTGATTGCCTGCCACGCTACAGGTAAGCCTAACGCCGACCAATCACGATCAGCCTCAATATAAATCCAACTATCGGCATGAATGAGCTGTTGTTTGACTAATAGTTCGCAAACGGGCTGCCAAAAATTTAATGCGTAGGGTGGGTCTAAAAATATGACATCAAACGGCGTTTTTTGCTGATTCAGCAGTTGCAAGGTATCGCCCACTAAGACAGGCATGGGTTTGCCAAAATCAGTCAGTGTTTGTTGCAATTGTTTGGCTTGACCTGCGTGTTTTTCGATAAAAACACATTCCGCGGCATTACGCGATAAGGCTTCGACACCTAACGCGCCACTGCCCGCAAACGCATCTAAGCAGCGTTTGCCTTGAATCTCAAATTGCAGCCAGTTAAACAGGGTTTCACGTACGCGATCAGGCGTAGGGCGCAAATCATCAACCACAATAAAGGTCAGGATGCGCCGTTTCCATTGCCCGCCAATGATGCGTAGCGAGCTAGTGGTGATTTTTTGAGAAGAGTTACTTTTTCGCAACGGTAACTCCTTGACCCACAGTGACCGTTAGCATTTTGTCAGGATTAATGTGTTGGCGAAATGCCTCACGAATATCTTTAGCGGTCACTTTGTTAATACGATCATTAAACGTGTCTAAATAATCCGCAGGTAAATTATAAAAGCCCATTGAGCCTAAATAGGCCAAAATACTGGCATTGCTTGAGGTGCTTAACGGAAAACCACCCAAAATATTATCTTTGGCTTCGGTAATTTGTTCGTCTGTTGCCCCTTTGCGTATAAAGTCACGGAGGTTGCTACGAATTAAATCCAAGGCTTGTTGGGTTTGGTCGCTGCGTGTTGACAAGCTAATCATAAACGGGCCTTCAGCACTCATCGGTACAACGGAGCTATATACGCCATAGGTTAAACCGCGTTTTTCACGTAACTCTTTCATTAGAATAGAGCCAAAACCGCCGCCACCTAAAATTTCATTGCCGACATACAAGGCTTCATAGTCTTTATCATCACGACGCATACTGGCCAATCCCATCATAATATGGGTTTGTTGTGATGGAAAAGAAAGATGCTTGTGAATGCCTTTGGCTAAAGGCGGAACACGGATTTGTTTCGGTGCAGCTTGACCTCTACTAAGGCTGCCACTGATCGTTTCAGCAATCGCTTTGGCTTTATCATCATTAATATCACCAATTAGCGTTATCGTCGCATTTTGTGCGACGAAATATTGCTGATGAAAAGATTTTAAGTCATCTGTTTTGATTTTTTTTAGGCTATCAGGTGTGCCGCTAGAGGGGTGTGCATACGGATGATCGCCGTACAAATGTTGGTAAAATAACAGACCTGCTTGCGCGGATGGCGATTGTTTTTTGTGTTGTTGGCCAACTTGTGCGCCATCAAAAATACGATTAAAAGAAGCCTCTGGAAAACTTGGGCGAGCAACAATATCGGTAAAAACAGTCAGTGCGGGGTCTAAATAGGCTGTGTCACTCAGCACCCGTAAATCAACAAGAAACATATCGCGGTAGGCGGCCGCATGAAACGATGCCCCTAAGTTTTCAAAAGCGGCAGCAATGTCATCGGTTGAACGTGTTGCTGTGCCTTCGTCTAGCATTTGGCTGACTAAACTGGCGACACCAAATTGTGCGCCATCACGCGCTGAGCCTGCATCAAACAACACACGCACATCCACCATCGGTAATTCGCCCGCATGAACAAATAATACTTTTGCTCCATTACTGGTTTGCCATTGTTGTATCGCTATATTTCGGCGTGGTGACGGTGCATTTTTAACAGCAGCAATGGTCTCTAATTTGTCTAAAGAAGTCAGAGGGCCGTCAGTGACGACACCGCCTTCAGGAGCGGCATAACTGACATTGGCAGACAGACAAATACTTAATAAACAAGTGGTTAATAGATGATATTTCATTATTTGGCTTCTCCAACATTCAGTGTTGTTGGTTTTAGATATAAGGTAGTCATATTGGCTGGCACTAACCATTGTTGTGCGGATTGGCGAATATCATCCGCCGTAATTGTTTTCAGATTATTCGGTAGTTCGTCGGAAACGCGCCAGCTCAAGCCTAAGCTTTCCAACATGCCAATTTGATTGGCTTGTTCACTAATGGAATCTTGGCTAAACACGTTATCGGCCAAAATAGAGGCATAAACGCGTTTTAGTTCGTCATCGCTAATGGCTTCGGTTTTAAGATTGTTGAGTTCGGTGAGAATAGCCGCTTTCGCTTCTTCTAAGGTATGACCTTCGGCAGGAACGGCTGTGATGGTCAATAAGCTATCACCACGAGCAAATAAGTTATAGCCACTGTTAACCGCAGTTAAAATACGTTTTTCCCGAACTAAGCGACTTTCTAAACGCGCACTCAACCCTTCATCTAATACCCCTAATAACATTCGCAACGCATAGACATCTTTCGGATTTTTTGCGCTGGTTAAACTAGGCACATTAAAACCGAGATATAAATTAGGTACTTTGGCAGGCAATTCCAGTTTAACTTCACGCTCACCAATCGCACTGAGTTCTTTAGGGTTGTAAGCTTTGGGTAATATTTGTGAAGGAATAGCGGCGAAGTATTTTTCCACTAAGGCTTTCACTTCATCGGTATTCACATCACCAACGATCACAAGAGTCGCATTATTCGGCGCGTACCATGTTTGATACCATTTTTTGAGTTCGTCAACTGACATGTTTTCGAGATCAGACATCCAGCCAATGGTCGGATTACGGTTCGGTGTGGTGAGCATCGCCACGGCCTGAAAACGTTCTAAAGCAATCCCTTGAGGATTATCATCGGTACGTTGACGGCGTTCTTCCATCACGACACGAATTTCTTGCTTAAAATCATCTTCTTTTAATTGCAGGTTGGCCATACGGTCGGCTTCAAGCTCTATGGCTAATGGCAAGCGATTATTGCTATAAAGTTGATAATATGCGGTGTAATCATCGGTGGTAAACGCATTATCTTCACCACCAAAATACGCCACTAAGCGTGAAAATTCACCTGCGGGAACTTTAGTTGTGCCTTTAAACATCATATGTTCTAAGGCATGAGAAATACCTGTTGAGCCCGTTGATTCATAACTAGAACCCACTTTATACCATGCTTGAGTCACGACCACAGGCGAGCGATGGTCTTCACGCACCACCACTTTTAAGCCATTCGCTAAAGTGAATTCATTGGTAACAGCCGCAGATGCCCACAAAGGAGCAATTAAAAGACTCAAGAGCCAGAGTTTACGCATAACCATCGCTTTTTGTAGGGAGATATTAAAAGAGGTGGTAGCATAGCGCATCTTTTTTTCATGTATTGTTACTGTTTGTGGATGAGTGAATGTATGTCTGAACATGATAAATCGGCGGCACCGAAAATTGGTTTGAAATCGTTGTTTTCGTGGGGAAAGTCAGAAACAACGGCGGTTAGCTCTAACCCAGCCGATGAAACCCCGATTACCGTTCCTGTCGAAGAAGATGCCTTGTATTGGGAAGAAGGCAATTTAGATGTGACGTTGCCCAGTTTGCCGACGGTGAATGTCCCTATTATTGAGAATCCTGCGACCGAAGCATTGATTAAATCAGAGCGAGCAACGTCTGAAGTGGTGGTTGAGACCGCGCAACCCGCAACATCTGTGTCAGAACACAGCTTTTTTAGTCGCATGAAAGTTGGTTTAACCCGCACCCGTGAATCGTTTACCAGTGGCATGGTCACCTTGCTGATTGGTGGCAAAGAAATTGATGATGAATTACTGGAAGAAATCGAAACCCAAATGCTTGTCGCTGATATGGGCATTGATGCAACGCGTATTATTATTGATCGCCTAACCGAACGGGTTTCGCGTAAAGAGTTAACGCACTCCAATGGCTTATATAAGGCATTGCAACAAGAGTTAGTCGAGTTACTTGCGCCGCGGGTTAAGCCGATGCAAATTGACCCCAATAAAAGACCATATGTGATTTTGATGGTCGGAGTAAATGGTGTCGGTAAAACCACGACGATTGGTAAGCTTGCTAAACGTTTGCAACATGAAGGTAAAAAAGTCATGTTAGCCGCAGGCGATACTTTTAGAGCCGCCGCCGTAGAGCAATTACAAATTTGGGGACAACGTAATAACATTGCTGTTGTTGCCCAAAGCACAGGTGCAGACTCCGCTTCTGTGGCTTTTGATGCGTTGCAAAGCGCCAGAGCTAAAGATATGGATGTTTTAATTATCGATACAGCAGGGCGTTTACACACCAAATCTAACTTGATGGAAGAGTTACGGAAGGTTAAACGTGTCTTGCAAAAAGTCGATGGTACTGCCCCACATGAAGTGATGTTGGTCGTCGATGCGGGAACAGGTCAAAATGCCTTAAATCAAGTACAAGAGTTTGACCAAGTGGTGGGTTTGACAGGTTTAACAATTACTAAGTTGGATGGTACGGCTAAAGGCGGCGTGTTATTTAATATTGCCAGTCGCAGCCATGTGCCGATTCGCTATATTGGTGTGGGTGAGAAAATTGACGACTTGCGGCCATTTATTGCTAAAGAGTTCGTTGCCGCATTATTTCAAACCGAAAATTAATAATATTCTTTTCGGTACATTATGACGTTTAGGGCTTATTGACTTCTGCTTAAACGACTTTCGACTCCGCTCAGGGAGCGTTTAAGTTTGGCCGAGTTGAGTTGCGGTGGCTTAGCGGAGTCGAAGCTTATCTTTACATTGTAAAAATGTTACATAATCGCGATAAAACTTAGCGGTTAAGGGCTAGTCACTGTTTCGGGTTGGCGTTAAGATTAAAAGATAAAGTTTAGGTTATATAACGGAGAATACCATGAGCCATAGTCGCAGCCTTGTTCCTGTGACGCTCGCAGTCCCTGGTGTTAACTTAGGGGCTTATATCACCAACGTCAATCAAGTCGCGATTTTGTCCTCTGACGAAGAACGTGAACTGGCTGAGCGTTATTTTTATGAAGAAGATTTAGATGCTGCACGTCAGTTGATTTTGGCGCATTTACGCTTTGTTGTGCATATTGCCCGTAGTTATGCAGGTTATGGCCTGCAACAAGCGGATTTAATCCAAGAAGGCAATGTGGGTTTAATGAAAGCGGTTAAGCGTTTTGACCCCAGCATGGGCGTGCGTTTAGTGTCGTTTGCGGTGCATTGGATCAAAGCCGAAATTCATGAATATGTGATCAAAAACTGGCGCATTGTCAAAGTAGCAACGACAAAAGCGCAACGTAAATTGTTTTTTAATCTACGTGGCCTGAAAAAAGGTAGTCATAGCCTGACGCATTTGGAAGCCGAAGCCATTGCTGAAACCTTAAACGTGACGCCAGCACAAGTGTTTGAAATGGAAGGACGTTTGTCTGCTTTTGACGCATCGTTTGAAGCCTCTGCCGAGGATGACGATGACAAACCAAGTCAAGTGCCAGCGTATTATTTAGAAGATAACCGTTACGACCCAGCACGTCAGTTAGAAGAAAGTGATTGGGAAGATAACAGTACAGAACGTTTAATGGCGGCGATGAATCGTTTAGATGACCGTTCACGTCATATCTTAACGCGTCGTTGGTTGGCGGAAGATAAAGCAACTTTGCATGAATTGGCGGCGGAATACAATATTTCCGCAGAACGTGTTCGCCAGCTCGAAAAAAATGCGATGGACAAAATTAAAGCATCGCTCTCTGTCGCTGCTTAAATTCGTGTGATAATACCAACGCCGCGCTTTTAGTGCGGCGTTTGTTTTTGGAATGTTTTCATGTTTATAACTCTTGGTGCGTTCAATATGGCACTGGCTGTGATGCTGGGTGCATTTGGCGCACATGGTTTGAAAGCTAAAGTGACTCCAGAACAACTGGCATGGTGGCATACAGGCTGTGAATATCATGTTTATCATGCCTTAGCTCTATTTGGCATCGGTGTTTTAATGGCATCACAGCCGCAATGGTCGTGGGCAAAAAATCCCGCATGGTGTTTACAAGTCGGCATTGTGATTTTTTCTGGTTCGCTCTATGCCATGACTTTAGGTGCTCCGCGGTGGTTTGGTGCAATCACGCCCATCGGTGGTATGGCGTTTATTATCGGTTGGTTGTGGTTGGCATATGCGTCATGGCAACAAGGACATTAAGTAAGATGAATATTTATGTGAATGGTGCGCTAAAAGAGCTACCCGAAAAGACAACGGTTGCGGATGTGTTGGTGCTGCTAGACGTTGTTGGTCGTCGAGTGGCCGTTGAGTTAAATGATCATATTGTTGCCAAAAGCCAACATGCCCACGTGATATTACAAGCGAATGATAAAGTAGAAGTCGTTCATGCCATTGGTGGCGGTTAATGGTTTTACGTGCATCATCTCACTAAGCGGATTAAACTCACGACCAAATTACCCCTTGCTTTATTCCTTCGTTTTTTGTCGAGCATGAATAATGACTCCAGATATGTTTACTCTCGCAGGCCGCACTTATCAATCGCGGTTATTAGTAGGGACAGGCAAATATAAAGACCTTGAAGAAACCCGTTTGGCGATTGAAGCCAGCGGTGCCGAGATTGTCACAGTGGCGGTACGCCGTACAAATATTGGCCAAAATCCACATGAAGCGAATTTGTTGGATGTGATCTCTCCTGATAAATACACTATTTTACCTAACACCGCAGGTTGTTATACCGCCGAAGATGCGATTCGCACGTGTCGTTTGGCGCGTGAGTTATTAGATGGTCACAATCTTGTGAAGTTGGAAGTATTGGGTGACGAAAAAACCTTGTACCCGAACGTGGTTGAAACCTTAAAAGCGGCTGCGGTACTGGTGAAAGAAGGCTTTGAAGTGATGGTATATACCTCGGATGACCCCATTATCGCCAAACAATTAGAAGAGATGGGTTGTGTTGCCGTTATGCCCCTCGGAAGTTTAATTGGCTCTGGCTTAGGTATTATCAATCCGTACAACCTGCATATTATTATGGAACAGGCTAACGTCCCTATTATTGTTGATGCGGGTGTAGGTACAGCGTCCGATGCGGCCATCGCAATGGAGCTGGGTTGTGCAGGTGTATTAATGAATACAGCGATCGCGAAAGCGCAACAACCCATTTTAATGGCCTCCGCGATGAGAAAAGCGGTTGAAGCAGGGCGTGAGTCCTTTTTGGCTGGCAGAATGCCGAAGAAATTATATGCGTCGGCTTCAAGCCCGCTTGATGGGAAGTTTTTTTGAATGATGACTGATAGCTCCGCTACAACAGAAGTGACTGTAGAGATTAATGCCGAAACCAAGCCACATCCACGCCGTATCATGACCTTTATGCGTCGCTCATCGGTATTTACCACCTCTCAACAACAAGGGATTGATGAGTTTGGTGAGCATTATTTGTTGGAAACGGAAGGTAAAGCTTTTGATGCTACTGCAATTTTTGGTCGTGTTGCACCATTAACTGTAGAGATTGGTTTTGGCATGGGTTACTCGTTAATCACGATGGCGGAAGCTGCGCCTGAACGTGATTTTATTGGTATTGAAATTCACCCGAATGGCATAGCCCAAATTTGTTATGAAGCAGGGCAAAAGCAGTTACCCAACCTTCGGGTGATTGATGGTGACGCATTAGGGATATTGGAAAATTACTTTGCCGATCAGAGTATTGATACCGTGCAATTGTATTTTGCTGACCCGTGGCCAAAGAAAAAGCATCATAAACGCCGTTTTGTTCAAACTCACAACATGCAGTTGATTCGTCAAAAACTCAAAGTGGGCGGTATTTTTCATGCGGCAACGGATTGGGAGCATTATGCCCAATGTATGTTAGATGTCTTGGATGTTGCCGAAGGCTTTAGTAATTGTGCAGGAAAAGGCCACTTTGCAGAGCGTCCTGATTATCGACCCTTAACGAAATTTGAAGTGAGAGGGCAAAACTTAGGGCATGGTGTTTGGGATGTGTTGTTTCGTAAAGACAGTTAATTAAGCAACATCCGATATTAAAAAGGCGTGATAAATCACGCCTTTTTAATGAAACGTGAATTACTCTACGTCATCATCATAAGCTAAGAAGGGCACATGTTCCGCCATTGGAGAGGGAATGCCACCTGCGGATAACGGCGCATGATTGCCACTGGGTTCTGGCGATAATGCCATAATGCCTGTTGCACAAAAGCCTTTCTCGTTTCTGCCTAAAATATAACTGACTTTGTCACCTAAGCGTAAAGCAGCAAAGTTGCGATTTTTGACTTCACTAAAATGAAAGAAAATATTTTCCATATCATCGTTAGGGGTAATAAAACCAAAGCCGCCTTCTTTTAGACTTTGAATAATGCCTTCACTGCGATTTTCGGCATTGACTGTCACTTGGGGTGGTGGTGTTAATGGAATAGTCGGGGGATTATATGTGGCGAAATTACCTAAAATGGCTTGTTCATCTTTAGGATATAAAAACAAATTATTGATTTGTTGGTCGTTTCTGGTGGAGCGATCGTCAATAATTTGGTGCATTAAGACGGGGTAGGTGGCTTCATCTAACAACACTTGTGCCGTACGCGTGAGCTTGGGTAGATTGTGTCGGTCAGTGTATTCAAAGTCCCAAGCCAACAACATCACACGCGTACCAACGGTATTTAGTTTGCGTAATAATGGGCGGAAGTCTCCATCACACGCAACCAATACCAAGACATCAAACTGTTTGTAAATGGCTAACTCATATGCTTCTAAGGCCAACCAGACATCAATGCCTTTTTCGCCATCAGGGCCTAAGGGCAGATAATGAGTCGTCACGCCTTCACGCATCAACACTTCATCAAACAAACGTTCTTTTAATAATAAATCACGTTGTTCGGCATCTTGAGCGCGTAAGCGTCCGCGAAAGTAATGAGCATCGACAATATGGCAATAACGAACATCGGTATCTTCTTCGTTAGCGACACGATGACGAATATATTCATGCAAACCCGAAATGCTAATACGTGATTTACGGGCATGATAATACTGATAATAATTACTAACATGGAGAAAAAAATTACCGTCGTAAAAAATGCCGATTTTGGTAAAGTTTTTAGAATTATTAGCCATAAGGGTTTCCTGTTTTTTTTAGATTTTCAAAAATTTTTGTACTGTTTAACGATATTGTTGAAAAATTCCCCTCGCTGTATTCGTTGATAACAGTATTGTCTGACAACAACATGGGCAGTCTAAAAGAAGACTGCCCATTTGTACAAATAATAGTTTACTTATAATTCGATTTGCGTGCCTAATTCAACTACACGGTTGGTTGGAATTTGAAAAAAATCGGTTGCCGATGCCGAGTTACGTGACATTGCAACAAACAATAGTTCTCTCCACGGAGCCATGCCACCTTCAACACGGGGTATTAAGCGTTCACGCGATAAGAAAAAGCTAGTATCCATCATGTCAAAGGTCAAGCCATAAGACTCACATAAAGTGAGTAGTTCAGGCACATCGGGTTGCTCTTTGAAACCATATTGCCCTGTAATCAACCAAAAATGCGGCGAAATTTGCTCTATTTTAAGCCTATCTTGATTTTCGACAGTCGGAATATCCTTAGTGTGTAGCGTTAATAGAATATTGCGTTCATGAAGAATCTTGTTGTGTTTGATATTGTGCAGTAACGCATGAGGTACGGATTTATGAGTGCCTGTCATAAAAATAGCCGTGCCATCAATGACATGAATAGAGCCTGCACCAATACTGTTAACAAATAAATTCAATGGCATTGTTTCGCTATTGAGTTTTTCAAACAGAATTTCACGACCGCGTTTCCACGTCAACATCACTGTAAAAGCACACAAACCAATTAATAATGGGAACCAACCACCTTGTAATACTTTTAACGATGTTGCGCCAAAAAAAGCAAAGTCAGCAATTAAAAATGGTGTGGCAACAACAATCGCTAGCCAACGTGACCAACCCCAAATGGTGATTGCAACAATCGCCGCTAATAAGGTATCGCAAATCATCGTCATCGTAACGGCTATACCATAAGCGGAGGCTAAATTACTGGATGACTTAAACATCAACACTAAAATAATAATAGAAGACAATAACAACCAGTTTAAGAAAGGAATGTAAATTTGACCAATTTCTTTAGCGGAGGTGTGCAACACTTCAAAACGTGGTAAATACCCTAACTGGATTGCTTGTCTCGCAATGGAAAATACCCCCGAAATGACGGCTTGTGAGGCAATAACAGTGGCTAATGTGGCCAATGCAATCAGTGGAATAATCATCCACTTGGGGGCTAATTGGAAAAATGGATTTTCAATCGCATGAGGGTCAGACAGTAACAATGCACCTTGCCCACAATAATTTAAAATAAGCGCGGGGAATACAACAAAAAACCATGCCCGACGAATAGGTGCACGACCAAAATGCCCCATATCTGCATACAATGCCTCACCACCTGTTACCGTCAGTACAACTGCACCTAAGGTAATAAATGAGACAAATTGGTGTTCAACAATAAATTCAAATGCCCAAAAAGGATTTACAAGATATAAGACTTGCGGGTAATGGTTAATGTTGATAACCCCTAGCATGGCTAAGGTGCCAAACCATAGAATCATGACAGGACCAAAGAATTTACCCACCGAACCTGTACCGTGACGCTGAATCATAAATAAAGTAATTAACACGATAATAGTAATCGGTAAGATATAAGCATCAAACACAGGAGTAATCGTTTTTAATCCTTCAACAGCGGATAACACGGAAATAGCGGGTGTGATAATGCCATCACCAAAAAACAATGCTGCGCCAAACAGACCCACACTCACCAGAAATGTACGTTGCCAAATGCTGATATTTTTATTACGCAGGCTCAGAGCTAAGAGAGCCATGATGCCGCCTTCACCATTGTTATCGGCACGCATAATAAACGCGACATATTTAATAGAAACAACGACTGTGAGCGACCAAAAAATCAATGATAAAATGCCGAGAACATTATCATGAGTAATGGCTAAACCATGACTCGCGTGAAAACACTCTTTGAGTGCGTAAAGTGGACTAGTACCAATATCGCCAAAAACGACACCTAAAGCCCCTAGTGTTAGTGCGGACATTGGGGTGTGTTGGGTATTTTCTGTCTGCATAAAAAGTAACTCTCCCCAATAACACCTGTTCGGATAAAATTGGGTTATTTGGTTAAATATAAAGTGGTATGACTTGGATAAAACGCCTGATTGGTTTTGAAGTCGGATTGAACCTGTTTAATGAGTGAAACTTTCCCATTTTAGCACTGCTTTACAAAAGCGAGAAATATCATCGTTAGGATAAAAATATTTTGCCTTTTGATTCAGTTTGATATAGTCTTGCGCACCTTGTTACTCAGGTAACAAAGAAGACCTATGGTGAGGTGGCCGAGTGGTTGAAGGCGCACGCCTGGAAAGCGTGTGTACGTTAATAGCGTACCGAGGGTTCGAATCCCTCTCTCACCGCCATATTCAGTTCTAGCATGTTCTAGGACAAACATTAAAGCCTTGTGCCGTAACGGTTCAGGGCTTTTTTATTGTCTAGGATATTCATTATAGACATTGTAAGCCTACTTTTTTTGGGGCATTATCGGGGGCATTACCAGTTCTAATGGCTGCGACGTAAAAGCTGCATTCTCTCGCTCGGACATGAGCGTCTCGTCAGAGGAATCTCCTTGCTTTAGTTAGGGGAGGATGTCAATGTCTAGGGTTGTCGTAGAAGTGGGCTTTAGCCAAACGTTACCAACCCTAAGAACAATGGAAAACAACAATATAAAAACTAAAATCCTACTTGTGTTGCAACAATTGTTGATTGCATTTTTTGTGATCATGCTTGTGGGGTGTGGCTCTTTACCTCTCATTTCTCCCGATATGACTATGAAGCCGAAGCATCCTGTACGTTTGGGTGGAGCGTATGGCATTTTAACGGCGCAGCAAAGTAAAACTATTCTCAGCAAGCTGAAAAAAAATAGTGATGATACCAATATCTTTGATAAGCATTTAGCCGTAGAAATGGAGATTGTTGGTAGTCCTTTAGTAATTGGTAATAAAGTGACACTGCTGGTGGATGGTATTGCGACCTATGAAGCGATGTTTGCTGCGATAGAAAATGCTAAAAATCACATTAATATTGAAACGTATATTATTGATGATGATGAAATTGGTCAGCGTTTTGTTGAATTGTTAGTGCGTAAGCAACGTAGTGGTGTGCAGGTGAATTTTATTTACGATAGTGTGGGGGCGTTTAATACACCAAAATCGTTTTTTCAGCCGTTAATCGAAAGTGGTGTCAATGTTTTAGAGTTTAATCCGATTAATCCGTTGTTGACGCGCAAAGGTTGGGAAGTCAATTTGCGAGATCATCGTAAGTTATTGATTGTGGATGGTCAAATTGCCTTTGTTGGCGGCATTAATATTAGCAGTGTGTATTCCAGTAGTTCGTTTGGTCGATTTAAAGCAGCAAAAAATAAACTGCCTTGGCGAGATACGCATGTTCGTATCGAAGGGCCAGTGGTTACGGAGTTTCAGAAATTATTTATGACAACGTGGCTAGCGCAAAAAGGAGACGTTTTAGCCGATAAACGTTATTTTCCTCAACTAGCGAGTATAAGCACTGAGGTTGTAAGAGCCATAGGGAGTTCTCCTGACGAACTGTATAGTCAAATGTATGCCACTCTCATTTCAGCAATTAATAGTGCTGAAACGCAAATTTGTTTAACCAATGCTTATTTTGTGCCCGATGTCCAATTATTAGCGGCACTTAAAGAGGCTGTGCTGCGCGGTGTCGATGTTAAGTTGTTACTGCCAGATAAGTCTGATTCAATGTTGGTATTTTATGCGTCGCGTTCTTATTATGATGAGTTATTAAAAGCGAATATTAAAATTTATGAGCGAAAAAATGCCTTGCTCCATGCTAAAACAGTGTTAATTGATGGTGTGTGGTCAACGATAGGTTCTACTAATTTGGACTGGCGTAGTTTTTTGAATAATCAGGAAATCAATGCCGTTATTTTAGGGCAGGGGTTTGGTACACAAATGCAGACTTTGTTTGAAAAAGATTTACAATCATCAGAGCTAATCACCCGCAAAGTATGGCGAAAACGCTCAATCTCTACACGTCTTAAAGAACAAGCAGCAAGGCTGTGGGCACGTTTATTGTAGCGAGCTTAGGTTATTTGAGTGGTTTGTGTGTCTGTCAAACAGAGAATATCATTTTTATCTTCATCTTCTACTTCCTTCTAATTTGCTATATTGTCGCCTCTTAAATCAAACCCCATAATCAGACTTTTATAGGCAGGTGGAAAATTTCATGCTCACCAAATTTTTTTATACTTTAAAACAGTATCAAGTTCCTGTGTCTGTGCGTGAGTATTTGGATTTAATCAACGCCTTAGATCAGGGTTTGGCATTTGCTGACAGTGAGAATTTTTACCGTCTTTCGCGTGTTTGTTTGGTAAAAGATGAAAAGCATTTTGATAAGTTTGATCGCGCTTTTAAGCACTTTTTTGATGGTTTAGATACCTTAGGTAATCCTTTAGATAGTGCCAGTATTCCCGATGATTGGTTACGCAAAGAAATTGAAAAAACACTCAGTCCAGAAGAGTTAGCGCAGCTCCAAAAAATGGGTTCGCTCGAAAAGCTTATGGAAGAGTTTGAAAAACGTCTTCAAGAGCAGCATAAACGCCATCAAGGTGGCAATAAAATGGTTGGTACGGGCGGTACATCGCCTTTTGGTGCGTATGGCGCGAATCCTGAAGGCATTCGATTGGCAGGGCCTTCACGAAATAAAACAGCAGTTAAAGTATGGGAAAAACGTGATTTTAAAAATTTAGATGATTCGCAAGAGTTGGGTACACGAAATCTACAAGTCGCGTTACGACGTTTACGGCGTTTTGCTCGTCAAGGTGTTGAAGAGGAGCTAGATATTGCGGACACCATTAAATCAACAGCACATAAAGGCGGGATGCTTGATATTAAACTTGTCCCTGAGCGCAAAAATCGTGTCAAAGTGTTGATTTTTTTTGATGTTGGTGGCTCGATGGATCCCCATATTGAAGTGTGTGAGTCATTATTTTCTGCTGCTCGTAGCGAGTTTAAGCATCTACATTATTTTTACTTTCATAATTTTATCTATGAAAGCGTTTGGCAAGACAATAATCGCCGTTGGTCGGAGCGTTTGCCCATATGGGATATTATCCATAAATATGGCTCTGATTATCGCGTAATATTTGTGGGTGATGCGACGATGTCTCCTTACGAGGTCTTATCAGCAGGCGGCTCGGTGGAACATTTTAATGAAGAGGCTGGAGCAGTGTGGATGCAGCGTTTGTGTCAGCACTTTCATAAGGTTGTATGGTTGAATCCTGAGCCAGAACGTACATGGCCAATGACGCAGTCCATACAACATGTGCGTAAGTTGTTAGAGGAACGGATGCATCCTTTAACCTTGCAAGGATTAGAAGCGGCGACTAAGTACTTGAGTAAGTAGATTTTATTGTGAGAGAGTGCTATTTTCGATTAAACGTGTTCATAAAAACAAAGTGAAATAAAATAAAAAGCAAATGCTTAAGGGAGTGAGTTGATGAGCAGTAATTTTAGTTGGTTTCTGCGTTTTATAATCTACATTCCTTTGTTTGTTTGCGTCACGTTTATTACGTTGTATGTTTATTTAACGGGGGCATTTGATAGAAACATTGATGCGTGCTTGAAAGACCCTGCTATTGTTCCTAGTGTTACTGACAGAAAAAAAATGATTCCTTTTGTTGGTTGTTTAAAAAGAAAAAGCAATTTTTTTTTAACGCAGGCAATGGATGAGAATCGTTTGTATCAATACGCTTATCCCAAAGTCCCTTGTAATTTTGTTGGTAAATGGCACGTTTCTTCAGAAGGTAATACATATTGGTTGACCATTACAAAAGATGCACTATTTTCGATGGAAATGATTAAGTACGGCAAAGAAGCCAAAGATGAACCTCATCCCGTGCGTACAGGAGTTTGGAGTTCGGTTAATCCATATGTTGCCATTCAATTTTTTGATGATACCTTTTTTTGGCCGCTTAACCAAAGCAAGGTTGAGTGGACAACAGCTAACAAATTTGTCATGCATAACGGCTTTCAGCAGGTTTTCTATTTTAATAGAAATTCTGTGCTCGACCAGACATGCGTGTTTAAACGTTAATTGATGATATATATTGTGCTGCTGACCAAAAATGTATTGTTGAGACAGTAAAGTATGAGCCGTAATTTTAGCTGGTTTTTACGTGGTATTATTTATATTCCCTTTTGTTTTGTACTCTTTATCTGTTTTCATGGTTACGTTAATTATAAATTTACACAAAGCTTAGAGTTGTGTTATTCAAAAGCGGCAATGATTGACGAATCCTCAGAAATGCGTGATTTTATTGGCTGTTTGCAAGAAAATAATAACTCCGTTGTTCGTTGGTATATGAAACCAGAGCGTTATTACAACGCAATACAACCACATGTGCCTTGTCAGTGGGTTGGACGCTGGCAGGCCAAACGCGACAAAATATCTTTTGCCATTGAGCTTAAAGCGAATGGTAAATTTAAAATTGATAACGGCACTATGGAGGTATTAAGTAAACAAAAACACAATGACTACACCGAAGGTTATGAAGGAGTGTGGAGTAGTCCAAACAAAGAAACCATTATGTGGTTTGGCGGTAGCCGCATTTGGCCGATTGATGAAAATAAAGTGGACTGGCTAAACAAGGATCAATTAGTGATCTATGAACTAAATGGCGAAAAAACGTACTATCAACGCCAATCTGCACATATCGAGAATTGTCCCTATTACCCTTGAACTTCGTCAAAAAAGCCCCATGTTGATGCTCATTAAGTCCCTAGAACTCAAGGAGCAATCTCAACATGACTGATACCAACACACAAAAAGAAACACTAGGCTTTCAAACGGAAGTCTCTAAATTACTGCATTTGATGATTCATTCGTTATATAGCAATCCTGAAATTTTCCTACGTGAGTTGATTTCTAATGCCTCTGATGCGGCGGATAAGCTACGTTTTGAAGCGTTAACGCATCCCGAATGGTTAAGTGAAGACTCAGAACTGAAAATTTGGCTAGATGTTGATAAAGAGGCAAAAACCATTACCTTGCGTGACAACGGTATTGGCATGAGTCGCCAAGAAGTGATTGATAACTTAGGTACGATTGCTCGTTCGGGCACATCTGAGTTTGTCGGTAACTTAACAGGCGATCAAAAGAAAGACGCACAATTAATTGGCCAGTTTGGTGTCGGTTTTTATTCGTCTTTTGTTGTTGCCCAAAAAGTAGAAGTGTTTACACGTCGTGCGGGTGCGCCTGCGAGTGAAGGCGTAAAATGGGAGTCCGAAGGCGAAGGCGCGTTTAGCGTTGAAGCAACCGACAAAGCAGAGCGCGGTACAACGATCGTTTTACATTTGCGCCCCACTCAAGAAGAGTTTGCCGATGAGTGGCGTTTAAAAACCATCATTCATAAATATGCTGAACATATTGCTATTCCCGTCTGTATGCCTGTTGCCGCAGAGCCAGCGGATGATGATGAAAGTGTGGTCGCCGAGCAAGGCAAAACCTATGAAACCATCAACAAAGCTGCTGCGTTATGGACTCGTCCACGCAATGACATTAGTGATGAAGAATATCAAGGTTTTTATAAGCATATTGCCCACGATTACGATAATCCTTTAGCGTGGAATCACAACAAAGTAGAAGGTAAGCTAGAATATACTTCGTTGTTATTTGCACCTAAACGTGCGCCACAAGATTTGTATCAACGTGAAGGTGTGCGAGGTTTAAAACTGTATGTGCAACGTGTGTTTATCATGGACGACGCAGAACAGTTTTTACCCATGTATTTGCGCTTTATCAAAGGTATTGTTGACTCCAATGACTTACCGCTTAACGTGTCGCGTGAGTTATTACAATCAGGCAAAATTATTGACAGCATGAAAACGGCGTTAACGCGTCGCTCTTTAGACATGCTAACAACAATGGCCGAAACCAAGCCTGAGGATTATGCTATTTGCTGGTCACAATTTGGCAGTGTGTTAAAAGAAGGTGTTGCTGAAGATCAGGCCAACCAAGACAAAGTCTTAAAATTACTGCGTTTTACCTCTACTCATTCGGGTGATGCCGTTGAATCGGTTACTTTAGCGGATTATGTTGGACGCATGAAAGAAGGCCAAGATAAAATTTATTATCTCACAGCCGAAAACTTTAATGCCGCAAGCCAAAGCCCGCATTTAGAAGTGTTCCGTAAAAAAGGCGTAGAAGTATTGTTGTTGACTGATCGTTTAGACGAATGGTTAATGACGCATTTGACTGAGTTTGAAGGAAAAAAATTTCAGCATATCGCCAAAGGTGATTTGGACTTAGGTGAGTTAAACACCGAAGAAGACAAAAAAGCCGAAGAGCAACTGCAAGAAAGCAGTCAGCCTTTAGTTGAGCGTTTACAAAAAGTCTTGGTTGACAAAGTGCAAGCCGTCAAAGCAACCCAACGTTTAACGGATTCGCCCGCTTGTTTAGTGCGTAATCAGTATGACCTAGGTGCAGCATTGCGTCAGATGTTAGAAGCGAGTGGCCAAAAGCTACCTGAAACCAAACCAACGTTAGAAGTCAATCCTCATCATCCATTGATGAATCGTTTGAGTCAGACGGCTGATGATGGGCGTTTTGAGTCTTTGGCGTTAATTGTTTTAGATCAAGCGACCTTGGCAGAGGGCGGAGCATTGGCAGATCCTGCTGCGTATGTTAAACGTCTTAACAGCTTATTGATGGAATTGGCATAAGCTCAATAGTCTGTCCTCTCCCATCCAATCATGAGTGAGAGAGGACAAACATGCTGCCCTTACCTTGAGTGAGAGAGCTACTTTTTTGCAGGGTTGATTATGACAATAGCTAAACCGCGTGTCGCTGTATTAGGTGGTGGTAGTTTTGGCACCGTGATTGCCAATCTTGCTGCGGGTAATGGTTGCCCAACGACGCAATGGTTGCGTGACGCTGACTTAGTCGAAGAAATGCAAGCAACGCACGAAAATACCCGTTATCTCAAGGGTTTTCAGTTGCATGAAAGTTTACAGTTTAGTAGTGATTTAGCACAAACTGTCAGCCATGCAGACCTTGTTTTTGTTGCTATTCCGAGTAAAGCCTTTCGCCAAGTGATTCAAGCGGCTAAACCCCATTTTCAAGCAAAA
This sequence comes from Moraxellaceae bacterium AER2_44_116, assembly GCA_006546595.1. GTDB lineage: Bacteria > Pseudomonadota > Gammaproteobacteria > Pseudomonadales > Moraxellaceae > Agitococcus. The sequence goes on from VIAD01000010.1 coordinate 24,101, forward strand.
CAGATGCTTGTTAGTATGACAAAGGGTATTGAGGCGGGAACATTTGCACTGATGAGTCAAGTCATTCGTGAGGAAGTGCCTAATGCCCGTTTAGGCGTATTAAGTGGACCTAATTTAGCTAAAGAGATTGCGGCCAAAATGCCCGCAGGTACTGTGGTCGCTAGCCTTGATCCTGATTTACGGGCAACGGTTCATCATGCGTTGGCTTGTTCGTATTTTCGCGTATTTGCCAATACAGATATTTATGGTGTGGAGTTGAGCGGAGCGTTGAAAAATATTTACGCCATTGCGACAGGTATGGCACATGCTCAAAAGGCGGGTGAAAATACACGCAGCATGTTACTCACCCGTGCTTTAGCCGAAATGAGTCGTTTTGCGGTGCAATTGGGTGCAAATCCGCTGACATTTTTAGGATTGGCTGGTGTCGGTGATTTATTTGCCACCTGTAATTCGCCACTCAGTCGTAATTATCAAGTCGGTTTTGCGTTAGGTTCTGGGAAGAAGTTGGCGGATATTATTGCAGATTTAGAGCAAACGGCGGAAGGGCTTAACACCATTCAACAAGTCAAGCAACAAGCCGATAAATTAGGTGTGTATATGCCGATTGTCAGCGGTTTGTATGACATTATCTATAATGAACAGCCTATTATTGAAGTTGCTGCTAAGATGATGAATAGCGGGCAACGCAGTGATGTCGAATTCGTATTACCTAATCGGTGAGGATGTATGCAGATTATTCTAATTCGTCATGGTAAAGCAGAGCATCAAACGACAACGGATGCCAATAGGTCATTGACTGCCGAGGGTGAGTCTCAAGCCCAACAAACGGCGGCATGGCTGGTCAATCATGGTTATCAACCAGACGCGCTGTTTGTTAGTCCCTATGTACGCGCCCAACAAACTGCCGTACATCTCAGTCAAGCCTTAGATGTACCCATCACAACGTGTGAGTTAATTAAACCCGATAGTGAGTTATTAGCGACTGTCAAATGGCTAGAGCAGTTAGATTTACCAGAAGAAGCTGTGATTGCCTTAGTGTGTCACATGCCTATTGTTGGCAGATTGGCAAGCTTTTTTATTGATGGTGATGCAAATCAGGGGCAAGCTTTTCACTTGGCAGAAGCAAAAGTGATAGAGCTACCTGTACTTGCTATGGGTTTAGGTCAACAAGTCGCTGATTTTGTCCCACACCTTTAATTTGTATGGGCGTGATTCATCACACCCATATAACCCAAAAACTTATTAAGATGTCATTATGCGGCGTAAATGGATGCCGCTAATACTGCATAGATTGGCTCGGACACCACGTCGCTCAAACTCATTGCGTATTTCTTCAATGATGATTTTTTCAACTTCGCCTTCAACATCCGCAACAATTTTGCCAAGCATCGCAGTCAATGGCCCACGATGCTCTTTAACTAATTCGTCTAAGTTAGTGATTTCTATCGTAATCATGGTATCGCGTCACCCAAAATGAAGGGATCCATCTTAACATGCGCCATCATGATGTGTAGTGAGATTGGCGCATTTACTTACAATTCGTTATCAGCAATAGAAATGACTTTGCTACACTAGCGCGATTTATTGGCAACATGACGTAAAATTTATGCACATCGGGCTCATCATTGTTGGTACGGCATTGTTGTCTAGTTTTTTGACGGTATTGATGGGTTGGCTCATTGTTCGTCGATTTTGGCAGCAAGAGTTAGAGTACCGACTACGGCAATTACATGATGATATTGGTCGTACCGTTGAAACGCGTGTGCGTCGTGCGGTTGCTGAAAGTCTAAACGACAATACTAAACCGAGCGACATGCTGCGTGAAACTACATGGAAAGCCGCAAAATCGGGCACAGACTTAATCAGTGATAGCGTTAGTGTGTTGCTAGGAAAGTGGCGGCGGCAGTCCGATAGTTTTGAGCGTTAATCCTCATGCCTCATGTAATTAACGCAGTATGAGTCCGACAATACCGACGACTAAACTGGAGGTGACTAAGCCTAACAATAGGCGTGTCTGAGCCAGTTGCTTTTGCAATGTATGTTGCATCATATCTAAGGTTTTTTGTTGCTGTTGCACCTCAATCTTTAAGGTGGCAATTTCTTCGCGTGTTTGTTTAATTAGGCTCGGTAACGGTTGCAAATCTTCAAGCCAACTCAAATCTTGCTGACTGAGTTTTTGCCAGAGCATATTCAACGGCCAGTGACTTTTTAACCATTGAGCCGCCGCTGAACGTAAATTAAATTCTTGTAATAAAAAACGTAAGCCATTTAAGGTGTTGGCATCGCCCCATAAATGTAAATGGCCTTTCGATTCGGCACGCTGTTCCGATTCAAGACCTAATAATGTCCATACTAAATCACGAACACGGCCACTTAATCGGACTTGAACTTCACCTTGAGGGCGTGGACTGACTTCGATACGGTCAGTGGTAAACAACAAATAAAAGACTTGATAGGGCGCAAATGTTTTGACGCGCACGACAATGCCATCCAGTGGTACCAACTGGTTGCGGGTTGAAGGATCTAGCTCGACAAAGGCATTGAGCAAGCTTTCTAAGCTGTTTAGCCAAAAGTAAGCAAGGGAATTTGTTGTCTGTTGGTTTTTATCGCTACTCATTTTTATGGTCTTATCCGCGTAGCACAGGTGCAGGAAACTGATCTGTCATGTTTTTACCGTATTCTGAGCAATTTTTACAGTACTTTGTTGTCAAATATATATTGTCAGACAATTTGCCTTTTTACCAGTAGTGTGCATGATAACATGCGGCGTTTTTAAGCTTAGACGTATTTTTGCCACGTTTTAGCTTCAATGTCTCGTATTCTGTGTATTTTTGGGGTGATATGATGCCAAACGATAAAAAAATGAGTGATAAGCCACGCAAGTTAACTTCTGCTTCTGATTTACGCAAATATACACAGCAAATTTGGTTGGCAGGTTTGGGTGCTTTTTCTCGTGCAGAAGAAGAAGGCGGCAAGATGTTTGATAATCTTGTCAAAGTGGGTGAAGAGTTAGAGTCTAAAACGCGTGATATTGCGGATAACACGGTTGAAACAGTCGTGGAAGCTCGTGATAAAGTATTAGAAAAAGCCAATGATACGCGCGATAAAGTAGAGCGTGCTTTTGATGAGAAGTTATCGGGCGCATTGGGACGTTTAGGTATTCCCAATCAGCGTGAGTTAGACACGATCAATCAACGCTTAGATGCGTTAACGCAAGTGTTGCAGCAATTAACGGATCAAATGCGTCAAAATCAGAATAATGGCAAATAATAGCCTCTTAATTCTGTCCGTTCTTGCATTGACCCCCTCCTAATGGTGAGGGGGAGACGTTGCCATCATTTTTATTCGTTTATACATTCGTCATTACTTTTATGAACTCACCGATTATTGTTGCCTTAGATTACGCTTCTACCACAGATGCCTTGGTATTAGCCGATCAATTAGATCCTTCTTTATGTCGAGTTAAAGTGGGTAAAGAGTTATTTACGCGCGAAGGGCCAGCCGTCGTCAAAGCGTTACATACGCGCGGTTTTGAGGTTTTTTTAGACCTTAAATTTCACGATATTCCCAATACGGTGGCTTCAGCCGTTCATGCGGCGGCAGATTTAGGTGTGTGGATGGTGAATGTTCATGCTAGCGGTGGCCGTCGAATGATGACAACTGCTCGCGAACGTTTACAGCAACATAATTACTCAACCCTATTGATTGCGGTAACGGTATTAACCAGTTCCGAACGGAGTGACTTGGCTGAAATAGGTTTAGATGTTGAGCCAATTATACAAGTGCAGCGTTTAGCAAAATTGACGGATGACTGTGGTTTACATGGTGTTGTCTGTTCAGCGCAAGAAGCAACCGTATTGCGCGCAGCACACGCTCAACCCTTTGCGCTAGTAACCCCCGGAATTCGCCCGATGGGTAGTGCCAGTGACGACCAACGTCGCATTATGACACCCAAGCAAGCCGTGAGTGTTGGTGTGGACTATATGGTGATTGGCCGTCCAATTACGCAAGCAGCTAATCCTATTGAGGCATTACAAGCGGTGTTGGCTGAAATACAATAGTCTAAATAATATTAAAAAAGCCGTTTAATCATGGGATTAAACGGCTTTTTTATGGTGTGCGTTTTGCTTAGGTAGGAATAAAACTCATCCCAATTTTTTTCTTCGTCATCCACCATAACAGCATTAATGAACCACCATGAATGGCTGTTGTTAATAACCATTGATGGCTTGATAAATCAAAGGTCACGAATTGACTAACTAAAAAAACAACATACACATGAACAATAAAAACATATAACGATGCTTGGCCGACAGGAATTAAATACCATCCTAATGCCTTGTAAAAAGGAGTCCAACAGACGGTTAATAGCCAATATAAACTGACTAATAGACAAAAGTCATTTAAGACGCGTAGAAAGCCAAGAGAGTTCTTTTGGGCATAACCACCGTAAATTGCATCAAAAGTTGTTGCGGGAATCAAACGTAAATATGCCCACTCAGGTAGAAATGGGTTGGTGTGATTTTGGGCAATAAAAAAGAGAATCAAGCTAACAATAATACAAAAGCCAACAATCAGAATTTTAACTTTGCCGTGCATGTGTGAAGCAATATCATTTTTGTACCAACCAATGGCTAAACCATGAAAATAAATCAATTGCCACGCCATAAACGCAAAAGCATTTTCAAAATTACTATTAATCAAATGAATGGGCTGTTGTTGATACGATAAATAAACTAACCAACTCAAGCCTAAAACATACCATTGGAGGCGATAAGTAAAAGCCGCTAACACTAAAGGCGTGAGGAGCAGCAAATACACGTACAAGCCTAAGACTTGGGTTTGATGAGGGCCAGACTGCAAATAAAATAATGCATTTAATGCCGTTGCCAGTGTGACTTTATCAGCAGGGTATAGTGGATAGACAATATGTTCAGCACGATTGGTAAAGGTAGTGACTTCATGTGTATTGAGAAAAGGAATCATCGACAAGAGATAAAAGCTTAAAATAATGACTAAGCTAACGACATATAATTTCCAAGAACGTGACCATAACCGATAAATACTGGTGATCCAGCCATCAATATTCAGACGGTGACGATAGACACTGCCTAAGACCACACCCGCAAAAATCACAAAGCCTTCTGCACCCGAGACTAAGCCAAAACGCTCGGAGGTAAACAGATTAAACACAGAGAATACTTCGATATGAGCAACGACCATGATAATCATGGCGAGACCACGCAAGAAGTCAATACGCAAATCACGACGGCCTGTATCGGGATAATGCCAACCTATTTTGCTGATTTCTGCGTGACGTTCCGATGTAGCCATAGGGTATCCTTGTCTTCTTGAATAATGTTAATTATGGTTCTATACGCTGTAATAACACAGATGTTCCTGTGCGGAGTTATTTTTGAGAAAAGTAATGACATAGCGTTCTATCATACTGTAATTTTTTTCAGCCGTTAACTGGCGATAAGCGATGTTATATCGGCTTAACTCTTATAATCGAGTTTACTTATGTCTGTTCATGCCAATAGATGGCTATGTTTAACAACTTTACTGCTAATGAGTGCAGCTAAAGCCGACAATACTCAAGAAAGCGACCCAATATGGCTAGGCATCAAGAATTCGTTTTCCTTGCCAATAGAAGAGTTGTTGATTAAACCATCTGATAACGAATGGAAAAATGCTTTAGATGGTGTTTCTGTTCGCGCTTCCTATACTCATCCGCTCTCTAAAACGACGGTAACGACTGCGACTGGCGCGCAAGGTGAACCAAGTACCAATGATAGTATTCAAGTGGGTTTACAATATTCACCGTTGTCTTATTGGTTTGTGAGCACCAGTTTTTTTCAATATTTACAACCTGACTTGCAAAAAAGTTCAGACCCTGACTTTTCTTATAGCTTTGGCTATGACGATTGGCATCCTTACACATTAAGTTTGAGTTATGCCAATTCAGGAGGAAACAGTTTAGGCGGAAAACGGCCTCTTTTTAAAGAGGGTACTTGGACACTAGGATGGAAAGCACCTCTGCCTGAAACTATAAAGTCGCTATTGGTGACAGGCTATGGTGATGCGATGGCTTGCGGAACGTCGGTGAGCTTAACACCACAATTTAAAGACGCGGTGACCAGTCAACTCAAACACAATAAAAGCGTATGGACACTGGGATGTAAATACAACATCATAGACTGGTGGTATGTGAATTTTGCCGTACTTTACTATCCCAAAAAAGAACAGCAACAGCCGTGGAATCCTGATTATACCTATGGTTTTGGTTATTTTGATTGGCATCCTGGCCAGTTATCGATTCAATATAATAACTACTCGGGTAATCGATTTTCGCCGAGCGAGCGGGCGAAAGGCACAGGAAAATTTAACAATGGTAGTATTTCAATTGCGTGGTCGAAGTCATGGTGAATTTTTAGTCAACAAACATTGAATAATATAAATTAAGTGTTGTCTTGAACGTCTTTTGGAGCAAACGGTGAGTAGTAAAACAGAAAAAGAATTACAAATATTAGTCGTTGATGACTCAACTAGCTATCGCCGTTTATTAAGCCGCCATTTACAGAACTGGGGCGGTTACAAAGTTATTGAGGCCGAAGATGGTACACAAGCCTTAGATATGATTGTAAATCAAAATATTAGTATGGTGATTAGTGATTGGGAAATGCCAGGCTTAAATGGTCCTGAGCTGTGTCAAGCCATGCGTGATGCCGCTTTGGATCATTATGTTTATTTTATTTTGGTCACTTCACGAGGCTCAACAGAAGATATTATTGTCGGTATGGAAGCGGGGGCAGATGATTTCTTGACCAAGCCCATAGATCAGCAAGAACTCCGTGTTCGCTTACGGGCAGGTGAGCGCATTCTTAAATTAGAAGAGCAATTAGAAGAAAAAAATCAACGTCTCAATGAGGCTTATAAACTCATAGAAACGGACTTAAAAGCCGCCGCTGATATGCAACAATCGTTATTACCACAAAGTAATATTTATATTGAGAATGTTGATTGCAAATGGTTTTTTCAACCTTCGCTGTTTGTCTCTGGCGATATGCATAGCTACTTTAAGCTTGATCACGACCACATGGGGTTTTATAGTGTAGATGTGTCAGGGCATGGGGTGAAGCCTGCGATGTTGTCCGTTACCTTGAGTCGATTTTTAAGTCATGGCAGTAACAATGGTTTGTTAAAAAAAATTGATAGTACAGGAAACTCTTATGTGATTACGCCGCCCTCCGTGGTGGTGAGCGAGTTAAATGCACAATTTCAAATGACACGACAAGATAGTACCTATTTTACCATTGTTTACGGCGTGTTAAATATTCGTACAGGCCAAGGACAAATGACGCGTGCAGGACATCCCCATCCTATTATTGTGCATCAAGATGGTCAAATTGAGCTCATTACCGATGGTGGCTTACCTGTTGGTTTTATTGAGAATCCCGACTATACAAATTGTCAGTTTCAGTTATTGACGGGATCACGCCTTTACCTATATACAGATGGTATTACTGAATGTGAAGATAAAGATCAGCAATTGTTTGGCGAGGATCGTTTATTACATCTGCTGTGTGAGCGTCGGAGTATGGCACTTAATCATGCGTTAAATGCCTTACAATCGGATCTTCTAGCATGGCGAGATCCTAAAAAAACGGCGTTTAATGATGACATTTCGATGTTGGCGATTGGTTTTAATTAAGATGGCGATTGGGTCATTGAGTATGGTTTTCGCTCTATAAAGTTGGAGTGTCATGACGTTGGAAAATATCACTATTAAATTGAATGTGGGGTCTAAAAAAATGGAAAATATGACGATTAAACACCAAGGTGCGGTAGCAATTATTGAACCTCAACGCAAACGTATTGATGCTTCGTTTGCGATCAAGTTTCGCGAAGATGTGGTTGCTTTGGTGGAGCAAGGACAAAAAAAATTGGTGCTAAATATGACCAATGTTGAATTTATTGATAGTTCGGGTTTGGGTGCGGTGGTTTCTATTATGAAAGTCATCGGTGGCAATCAGAATTTAACGCTGTGTTATGTTAAGGATTCTGTGCTTGCAGTGTTTAAGTTAACACGCATGGACAAAATTTTTATCATTTTGCCGAACGAAGAAGAAGCAGTGGCTAGATTACAACCCTAAGGTGACATAAGGTAATAATGCATGAATAGCTCGCCAGCGGTAGCTAACAGTCATATCAAGCTGACAATCGAAGGGCGGCTAGCAAACATCGGTATGGTGGGAGCGGTGACGCGAATTTTGAGTAGTGAGTCTGGCTTTAGCGTGATGTCGAGCACGGAAATTGAGTTGGCCGTGGTTGAAGCGGTCACGAATGTGATTAAGTACGGGCTACTGGAATTACCTTCATCTGATGTAGAGTTGTCACTCACGTATTATGAACAATATTTAGCAATAGAAATCTCCGATCTAGGCATTCCCATGCCTAGCCAAGCTTTAGAAGATGCCGATGGCTCCGTATTTGATTATTTAGAACATGATATGGATACATGGCCAACATCGGGGATGGGCTTGTCATTGATTAAAGCTGTCATGGATCGTGTGGAGTATTCATCCATGAACGGACGTAATACTTTACGTCTCATTAAGCTCATGGAGAGCGTTGATGCGACGACAGATTCGTAGTTCTGGTCAATGCTTATTCTTTGGGTGTGTAAGCCTTCTATCAAGTGGACTTGTCGCACAAGTATTACCTGTTGAGCGCGATACATCTCATTCGCTCAGTCTCAATGGTGCGTGGTCATTACAGCCTGCGATACTTTCTGCCGCAGATGCGTATCTTCCTCATTCTCCTTCTCAACAGTCAAAGCATTGGCAGCCAATTAACGTTCCCAATAATTGGTTTTTAGCGGGTTATGATTATGATGGTGCTGTATGGCATCGTCGTTATTTTGATTTGCCTAAAAATCAGTCACAAAATAGGGCGACATTGACGTTTAACGCGGTTGATTATGCTGCCGATGTTTGGTTAAACGGCCAATATTTAGGTTTTCATGAAGGCTATTTTGAACCATTTGCTTTTGATGTCAGTGGTATTTTAAAAGCGAAAGATAATTTCTTAGCAGTACGTGTTGATAGTCCCAATGAAATGCCAGATAAAACATGGTCATTACATAAGCGATTGATTAAAGGTGTGTTAAATCATCATGATACCCGTCCTGCGGGCGCATGGTCGTTAAAAGGGCAAGATGCAAATTCAGGTGGTATTTGGGATGATGTTTCACTCAAGTTTTCCACTGATGTCGCCATTGATGTGCTGTCACCCACGATTGAGTTGACCGATCACGACTCCTCATCAAATTCAGCCGTAGTGACTGCACACGTCCAATTTCATGCGCCTGTATTACCCAATAACTTGGTGGCGGTGTTGGAGTTAGTGCCCAGCAATTTCAAAGGCGAAAGTCAGCGGGTTATCAGTAAAATACTCCCTAACAGCATTCAACAAGACAGTTCAGGCCATTTTCGTATTGATATAACGATGTCCGCACAAGACATTCAGCGTTGGTGGCCAACAGGTTATGGTCAGCCAGCTTTGTACCAGTTGCGTGTGCGGTTACAGTCAGAAAATCGTTTATTAGATGAAGCAACACAAAATATCGCCTTTCGCACCATTCGTTACGATCAACAACAACATGCGTTTTTTGTCAACGGCCAACGCATTTTTCTCCGTGGCACGAATTATATTGCCTCTCCTTGGTTGGCGAGTATGAAGCGTGAGGATTATTTGCGCGATATTAGCTTGATGCAGGATGCCCACATTAATGCCATTCGTGTTCATGCACATGTGACAGGGCGGCCATTTTATGATGTTGCTGATGAAACGGGCATGTTGGTGTGGCAAGATTTTCCCTTACAGTGGGGCTATGATGATAGCCCAGCATTTGCGGACGAAGCGGCACGACAAGCAAAAGCGATGTTGCAGCAATTAGATCATCATCCGTCGATATTTGCATGGTCTGGCCATAATGAGCCGCCGTGGAATGCCCCGTGGATGAAGTATAAATATCCCGATTATGACGCCACGCAAAATCGATTATTAACTCAACGTGTTGGCGAAGTATTGGCAACGGATAAAACACGTTATGCCCATGATTATTCAGCGACCGATGAACATTTATGGATGGGTTGGTATTCAGGTAATTGGCGTGAACATGCGAAAAAAACCAAAGTTTCTATCGTCAGTGAATTTGGAGCGCAAGCATTGCCTGCGGTCAACGTTTTAAAACAGATTATTCCTGCGGCGGATTTGTGGCCAAAAACACTCGACCCAAAAGACCCTATGTGGGAAAGCTGGGATTATCATAATTTTCAAGTGCAAGAAACCTTTAAAAATGCGGGTGTCAGTCGCGGTGAGTCTTTAGAAGATTTCGTGGCTAATTCACAGCAGTATCAAGCACGATTAACGCAGTTGGCCGCAGAATCGTATCGTCGGCAGCGTTATCAACCTGTTGCCGCAATGTTTCAGTTTATGTTTAACGAGACATGGCCGTCGATTAATTGGGGTGTTGTCGATTATCAGCGGCATCCTAAAGCGGGTTATGTTGCGTTGGCTCAAGCCTATCAGCCGATTTTACCGAGCATTGAATGGGATAGTGAACGCTTCAAAAGCAATGAAACAGGCCGTTTTGTGTTGTGGACGATTAACGATACATGGCAAGCCTATCCAAATGTCACCCTCAGTTATCGTTTATTACGTGATGGGAAAGTTGTGAAACAAGCGAAAAAAATTGTCGATATCATGGACGCGGATAGCGGTGTGCCTCAGTGGGAGTTAAAATTCTCAGGTTTAGCGGGTGGTGCTTATACGCTGGAAGCAACACTTGCAAATAATCGTCAAAAATTACTGACTAAAAATCAGTTCACGTTTACGGTGGATGGACTATGAAAAAGCCATCTGCACGTTGGTTAGTGCTTGCTTTTATGATGACCGCTTCGCTAGGTCAAGCAGCAGACAATCCGACTAATGCCATGCCCAAAGACTGGTCAGCCATTTGGGTGAATCAAGCAGGTTACATGAGTCACTGGCCAAAACGAGCCTTAGTGAAAAATCCTTTATCGGAATGGCAAACGGTTGATTTAATTAATGTTGATACCAATGAAAAAGTGGCTGAATTTCCTTTAGCAACACCTGAAATGGACATGCACAGTAATGATCGTGTGGCCGCCATTGAGTTTGAGCAATTTCAGCAGCAAGGGACGTATCGTTTACAGATTGGCGATGTAAAGTCGCCTGTTTTTCGGATTGGTGTACGTGTTTTTGATGAGTTGAGCTTTAAATTATTACGTTCCTATTTTTTGCAGCGTTGTGGTGTGGCATTAAAGGACAATTTATCAGGCTTAGAACATGGCTTAGATCATCATGATGATGGTGTTTTACTGCATAGTGATGACTTAAATCCGCAGGGATTGCCTATTCTATCGACGGGTGGCTGGCATGATGCAGGCGATTTTGGTAAATATGTCACCACCACAACCGTAGCCATCGGCGAAATCTTAGATGCCTATTCGCGTTCACCACAGAGTTACCCTGACAAACAACTTAGAATTCCTGAAAGTGGCAATCAACAATCGGATTTGCTCGATGAAGTACAAGTCGGTTTACGCTGGTTATTAACCATGCAGAGGAGTGATGGCGCGGTATATCGCAAATTATCAGGTGACAGATGGCCTCCTGTAGTTGTACCTGACGCGGATAAACAAGCACGATATGTCTACGGCATTTCCAGTCCCGAAACCGCCAAGTTTGCTGCGGTGATGGCACAAGCCGCGCGGGTTTTTCGTCGAACATCGCCCGAATTAGCGCAGAATTATGAACAAGCAGCACGCCAAGCATGGCAATGGTTAGCAACGGTTAAGGAGCAACAAACCGTTGATTGGTATGAAAAAGATGATACAGGTTCGGGTAAGTATTTATATTCGGATACTGATACAGAGTTAGCCTTACTGACGGATCGTGATGATCGTGTGTGGGCAGCGGCAGAATTATGGTTGTTAACACATGAGCAAGAATATCTGGATTATTTGCAGTCTGAAAACTACCTGACCGAACATTTGTCGATTTATGAGTGGAAAAATCCTGCTTTATTAGGCGTGATTCATTTATTACAAGATAAAAAAGCGAATTTGCCTGCTAGTTTACAAAAGCGTTTGCGTAATGCCGTGATTGATTTAGCCAATGAATCCTTACATCGCAGTCAAGAAAGTGCCTTTAAATTAGCCAATCACCGTTTTATTTGGGGTTCAAATAAAATGGCTGCCGCAGAAGGCCAGTTATTAGTTGCAGCTTATCAATTAACAGGCGAAGATGAATATTGGCAAGCCGCATTGTCACAATTAAATTTTATTTTGGGTGTTAATCCACAAGGATTATCGTTTGTGACAGGCATTGGTGAGCCACGTGTTCGTCATGTCGCTCATATATTTGCGCGTGCAATTCATCAAGATATTGATGGTTTATTGGTGGGCGGTGCCAACGATTTAGCCCAAGATGGTATCGCTCCCAAAGGGCTCGGTATTTTAAGTTATATTGATAGTGAAAAAGCCTATTCGGTGAATGAGTACGCCATTGATTATAATTCGGCATTAATAGGATTATTAGGTACGCTACAACAGGCCGCGAATAACCGCTAATGCCTGTAGCACCAACAAATAAAGTAATAATAATGAGGGAAATATGGGTTTTTATTTTGAGAAGTATGAACATCGACGGCCACCAGAACCCGTTCCACATAACCCAACCATTGAATTAATTTGGCAGTCTTTAGCTGTTATTGCCTTGGTATTAGGGGCAAATTATATTTATTGGCGTTGGACTTCTTCGTTAAATTACGATGCCTTGTGGTTTGCTATTCCGTTGGCGATGGCCGAAACCTTAGCCTATTTTGGTTTGTTTTTATTTGCCTTTAATTTGTGGAAAACAGAAGACTATCCGCAACTACCTGCACCTGAAAAAATTAATGATTGTTTAAAACCCTCTCCTGATAATGAAGATCGTCCCATTCGTGTGGATTTATTTATTACCACCTATAGCGAAGAAGAAGAGCTCGTTCGACTGTCGATTCGTGATGCCAAAAAAGTCGCCTATCCTCATGCCATTGATTATCGAATTTATATTTTAGATGATGGTCGTCGTGCCAGTATGCAGGCCTTATGTGCGGAAGAAGGTGTCGGTTATATAACGCGCAATAATAATGTCGGTTTTAAAGCAGGGAATTTGCGTAATGCCATGGAAAAAACACATGGCGATTTTATTGTGATTTGTGATGCCGATACCCGTGTTTTTCCAACGATTTTAAGCGAAACAATGGGTTATTTTCGGGATCCTGAAGTGGCATGGGTGCAAACACCACAATGGTTTTATGATTTGCCCGAAGGCAAGCCCTTAGCGATGGTATGGTCGAAATATGCAGGTCGTTTTGGCTTTAAAGCGGCAACTTTATTAGAAAAAGTAGTCGGGCCAATAAAGTTAGGCCGTGACCCCTTTGTGAATGATCCACAAATGTTTTACGACATCATTCAACGGCGACGTAATTGGGCAAACGCCTCGTTTTGTTGTGGAGCAGGTTCAATCCATCGTCGTGAAGCGGTAATGTACGGTGCTTTAAATGCGTATGGACAATTTGTCGAAAACGAAGTGCATAAACATACCCATGATATTAAAAGTAGAAAAATCCGCAAAGACCTTGGCGATGCCATTCGCACACAGGTGGCGATGGATACCGAATTAACGCCGTATAAATTTCACGTTTCCGAAGATATTTATACCTCAATTGTGCTTCATGCAGATCCTAAGCATCATTGGAAATCGGTGATGCACCCATCAGTACAATCGAAAATGCTTTCGCCGCAAGACTTACAAACATGGATGGTTCAACGGTTCAAATATGCAGGTGGCTCTTTAGATATTGCCTTGCGTGATAATCCTGTTTTTAAAGGGCATTTGACCTTGCCGCAGCGTATTATGTATTTGACGACGTTTTGGTCGTATTTTGGTTGTATTTGGAATTTTGTCTTTTTAATCGCGCCTACCGTGTATTTGGTAACCGGAATTTCGCCTGTATCCGCCTATTCGACACCTTTTTATTGGCATTTTATGCCGTTTATTATTGCCACCGAATTAGCCTTTATGTTTGCAACATGGGGAGTTGCCGCTTGGGATGGTAAATCATCCTATCTGTCGTTTTTTCCTTTAAATTTTCAGGCATTAGCAACAGTATTGCGTGGCGAAAAAATCAAATTTCACGTTACACCTAAACAACGGCAAGAAGGCATGTTTTTGCATTTGGTCTATCCGCAATTTGCGATTATTGTATTGAGTGTCGCAGGGTTAATTGCGGGTTTTAGCAAAATGTTTCTTGGCATTCCGATGGATGTTAGTGGCTTTTTAATCAATGTCTTTTGGAGTATCAATAACATTGCCGCGATGTTACCGATTGTCCGCGCTGCGTATTGGAAGCCTGATGATGACCAAGAATCAGCTACCGTTTAAACATATATCTCCATTATCGGCACAAATTTATTCGGGTGAGGTTGTTATGGCATTTAAGGATGATCTAGTGAAAGCAAGAAGTTATATTGTATTTATTGTCGGTTTGCTTTTTGCTTTTTCGGTGGTGTACTACGTCGAAAATCATTCGCAAGTTAAGTCTGTGCCTGCACCTGCCATTGTAAAAAGTGCGATTCAGCCGATGCCAAAAACGCAAGAGCAGGCGAGTCACATGGATAAAGCTCCAGCCGCGCCGATGGTCGTCGAAAAAGCGACTCCTGTTGATAAAACAGCGATTGTTGCCCCTGTTGTTGCTGCGACTCCAGCCGTCGCTGCTACCCAAACACCCTCAGCACCCATTACGGCAACACCTGTTGCACCAGTCGTTGTGCCACCACCGCCGCCATTGGCAAAAATTGTGGCTAGTAGCGGTATCCCTGCCAAACGGACTCAGCGTGAGTTAAATGATAAAGAACAAGCGTGGGCAACCATCGCGTGGCATTATTTTGAAAATAACACCCAAGCACAAACTGGTTTAGTGAATTCGGTTAATAACTATAATGCCTCAACGATGTGGGATACCGCTTCATATATTATCGCCGCGATTTCTGCAGAACGTTTAGGATTGATTGATCGTCCAACGCTTGATAGTCGTATGAGTCAATTGCTCGCTTCGATGGCAAAAATGCCATTATTTGAAGGGAAATTACCCAATAAATCCTATAACACCAAAACGTTAACCATGAGTAACTATGCTAATAAAGATACTGCCAAAGGCATTGGTTATTCAGCGATAGATATGGGACGCATATTGATTGCCTTGCAAGCATTAAGCAAACACTATCCAAACCATGCTGCTGAAGTTAAACAAGTAGTAAGTCGTTGGACTTTGGCGGCGATGGTGCATGATGGTTTATTGTTTGGTGCTTTTTTCGATAAAAATGGTGGATTAGTGAATGTTCAAGAAGGGCGTTTAGGTTATGAGCAATACGCGGCAAAAGCCGTTAAGCTATTTAAGTTTGATGCAGCCACCGCCTTAAACTATCAAAAATACCTTTCTTATGTGGACGTTTATGGCATTCAAGTGCCTATTGATGTGCGTGATGCTAAAACAGGCGCACAAAATTATGTGTTAAGTGAACCCTATATTATGGATGGCTTAGAGTTTGGTTTTGACGCACAATCAAAAGAACTCGCATGGCGCGTATTTTCGGCACAAGAAGAGCGTTTTAAAGCAACAGGTATTCTAACGGCGGTCAGCGAAGACCATATCGACATGTCACCATATTTTGTTTATAACACCGTTTATGTGGCGGGGAAAACGTGGGCAACCATTACCGATAATGGGGTTGATGCTTCTGATTTCCGTTCATTATCCACTAAGACTGTGTTTGGCTGGTATGCTTTGTATAACACGCCCTATACTGCAAAGATGTTACAAGCGATAGAAACCTTAAACGATCCAGCTAAAGGTTGGTACGCAGGTTTGTATGAAAAAAATAAACAGCCTAATAAAGCGATTACTGCTAATACCAATGCCGTTATTTTGGAAAGTTTAGCGTACATCAAAAAGGGTAAACTGCTCTAACATGATGCAGCAGTACCAACGAATTAAGAGTAAGCAACTCCGAATAGGACGAAGCAATGAAGTTGAAACTATCGCCGAAGGGGATATGTGGCTTATTAGCCATCATGGCATTACATTCTCCAAACAGTGAAGCTGCTCCCGTTGCTGAAAAGTCAATGGGCGGAGTTCCTGTAATTTACCCACATCGGCATGGTGACTTAACCGATACCGAAAAAGAAATGGCTAAAATCGCGTGGCGTTATTTTGAAAATAACTATCAACCCGAAACAGGTTTGGTCAATGCGGTAGAAAACTATCCTTCAACAACGATGTGGGATACGGGTTCTTATATGGCGGCCTTAGTGTCAGCGCATAAACTCGGTTTAATCGACAAACAAACTTTTGATGATCGACTTTCGCGCTTATTGCGAACCTTAAACAATATGTCATTTTTTAAAAATGAACTGCCGAATAAGGTTTATCACACCAAAACTGCTGAAAAAGTAAACTATGGTAATAAACCCGGTGAAATTGGTTTTTCGGGCTTAGACTTAGGGCGTATGTTGGTATGGTTGAAAATTGTCAAAGAGTTATACCCCGAACATGCGGGGGCGATTGATAACTTTGTCTTGCGCTGGGATTTTACTCATGTTGTTGATAAATGTGGCACGCTGTTCGGTGCAATTGTCAATGACAATAAACAAACCCAATATGTCCAAGAAGGGCGTTTAGGTTACGAAGAATATTCTGCTAAAGGTTTTCAGTTGTGGAATGCATCAACGTGTTTAGCCAGTCGTCCTGAGCCGTATCAAACCATTCCCATGTATTGTGTTGATGTTCCTTATGACACGCGTGACCCTCGAAAACTATCACAACATAATTATGTGGTTTCCGAATCGTATGTCTTAGATGGTATGGAGTTAGGTTGGGATTTGACCAGTGATACCACCAGTCCAGACAATGTTCATACCGATAAAGTGATGGAAAATTTCGCCCATCGCATTTATCAAGTACAAGAAAATCGTCATAAAGCGACGGGTATTTTGACCGCACGTTCGGAACATCAACTTGATGTTGCTCCGTATTTTGTTTATGACACGATTTATAGCGATGGCTATCCGTGGAATACCATTACCGAAGCAGGTAAATATGTCCCTGAGTTTGCGGCGGTCTCGTTAAAAGCAGCATTGGGAATGTGGGCGTTATGGGATTCACCATATACCGATTTATTAGCCAATCATATTTGGCATCAATATGTCCCCGAAAAAGGCTATTACGAAGGTGTTTATGAAAATGGTAAAGGGCCAATTAAAACCTTTACCGCCAATAATAATGGCATCATGTTAGAAACCTTGCTCTTCAAACAGTTTGGCAAGCTGTTAAAAGTCAATCAATTAGCACCGTTGTACAAAAATAAGCCGCCTTCTTTATGGGATCGACAACTGACAGACCCCTTTGAAGGACAAAATAACTTAAAAGGTCGGCCACGAGTACGTACTGATGTGGGGGTTTTTGGCTCAACTCCCGCTAAAGCACCTAGCAAGTCTTGGTTTGGTTTTGGCAAAAATAGTGAGAGTTGCGTCAATGACGGCTCTGCGTTTAAAGGTGCTGGCGATAATCAAGATGCTAGTAAATGCCCCGCCTGCTCGGTATGCCCTGTATGTCAAGACAATGCTCCCGTTACCTTGCCTGCTTGGTCGTCCTGTCACTGACAGTCACCTCAGGTTGTGGTGTTATTGCGCGTAAGACTCATGACACTTATCAAAAGATCAGTGCGGGGAGCCTGCGTTATCAAGGACGAATTGGCCCACTCACGCCTAAAGAGTTAGCTTGGGCAAAGACAGCATGGAAGTATTTTGTCAATAATACTAATCCCGATACAGGCTTGGTTAATTCAATTGACCGTTACTCCACAGCAACAGCTTGGCATATTGGCGATTATTTATCGGCTTTGATGGCGGCTTATCAATTAGGTTTGATAGATAAGATAGAGTTTGATCAGCGGCTAAGTCGCGTATTGGAATTTTTAGCCAAAATGGAGTTGGCTGACGGTAAATTGCCCAATAAATTCTATAATACGAAAAACGGCAGTATGGTCAATGCCAATGGTCAGCCCGCCGAGGCAGGTTGGTCGGCGGTGGATATCAGTCGTTTGATGGTATGGTTAAAAATTATTGGTGAGCATTATCCCGAATATCACGAATACCTCGATAAAGTGATTATGCGTTGGGGATTTTGTGAAGTAATTGACCATTGCGGTACGCTATACAAAGCAACACGCAACGAGACAAATTGGGATAAAAAGCAAGAAGGACGTTTGGGTTACGAAGAATACGCAGGAACAGGTTTCTCGTTGTGGGGTTTTAATGCCAATGCTTCTCGTCAAATAAAACTCGATCAGCGTGTTTATGTGGATAAGCAATCGCTATTGTACGATGAGCGTGATCCTCGCTTAACGGATACCATTAACCCAATTTTGACCCCTGCATATTTATTATTGGGAATGGAGTTTGGTTGGCAAGAAGGGGCGAAGTACAGTCAATATTGGCCAAAAGGCAATGGTGATGTGCTCAAGCAACAAGCAGAAAGCGTCTATCGTGTGCAAGAGCAGCGGTGGCAACAGTCTAAAATTTTCACTGCTCGAGGTGACCATTATTTAGCCGCGCCACCGTATCAATTATTTGATTCTATTTTTGCCAATGGTTATGCGTGGAGTACCTTGGCTGAAAACGGTCAGTGGTATCCCAAACTGTCGTTAGTATCGACTCGTGCTGCTTTTGGAATGTGGGTACTGTGGGATACACCTTATACCACCGAACTAATGAAAGTCATTGAAGCATTGTTTGATAAAGACCGTGGTTGGTATGAAGGGCGTTACGAAGCGTCTGGGGCTTATGAGCGTATTATTACCAGTAATACTAACGCAATGGTACTAGAGTCGTTGTTATATAAAACGCGTGGTCAAATTTTTCAATCAAAGCAAAAAGCAGGCTATTTTAACGTCACACTGGACAAAATTTATGAACGTCCACAACATTGTTTACCACCTGAACGTCCTATGTGCCCGTTATAAACAGGGACTACTGTTTATAATCGCGGCACTATTCGTTTTACCTGCCTTGGCAACGGCAGAGGGGATAGCGACAAATAACTATAAAAATGGTTGGAATGCATATCAATCAGGACAATATGTTGAAGCGGCTCGACTGTGGCAAGAGTTGAGCCTGCAAGCAAATAATAGTTCTGATAATGATGATAAATTGCAGGCGGCATTTGCTGCGGTATTAACTACAATTGCATGGGAAAAGGCAGGTAACAGCCAAGCGTATAGCAGTTGGTCAGATGCCATTCGCTTATATTTAGAGGCGGGCACACAATGGGAACAACAGCGCGAACAATTGAAAAAGCGTATTAGCGATAATCGTGATGCTTTGCGTCATCTGAATAGTGATGCGCCTGTTGTTATTAGTCCGCTAGACCAATTATTACTCATGGTTGATGATGAAGTGAAACTGGCAGAATACAATGGCCCACGAACAGGCTTGCAACAAAGCCCATCGGTAGAAAATTCGGAGGATGTTCGAGGGTATTTTAGTGATGATACGACAGCAGAAAAACCGATAGAAACGCCTAAAGAAACAGTTGAAACGAATACTGAGCCATCAATAACTGAATCTTCAATACCAATAGAAAGTCCAAGTGCAGTACCATTATTATTTCCCGCTACTGTCCCTGTGTTAGAAGAAAGTCAAGAAATTGAGCCTGTACTGACAACACGACATATTATTCCGATTGAAGAGCAAGAGTCTGTTCAGCCTTTAGTGGTTGAACCTACGATTGAACAGAATGAGATTACACCAACCACCCCGATCGTCACTGAGGATCTTCAGCCTATACCTGAGCAAACTCTTATCGTTGTGCCACCCAAGACAACAAAAAAAGTGGTGAAAAAACATCGGCCAGTCCCTACCACCAAAAAGACGCGTTAAGTTAATGTGAAAGATGATTATCAATGACTCGGTATTTAAGATCGGCAATAAAATCAGCAACGGCTTGTTCTAGTTCAGCAAATAACGTTTCAATATGATTGAGGTCTTTTTCGCGTCCCCGATGACACAAAATTTCAGCAAGGTGTTCGACGTGTGGGCGACCAAAGTTAGCCGCTTCGCCTTTGAGTTTATGCGCAATAAGGTAAATGTTTTCGGCATGATGGTCACTAATAGCTTGGCGCAGTTGTTTCATTCGATCAGGGCTTTCTAAGATAAATATCTCTGCAAGCTCAAAAACAAAAGACGGATCACCGGCCATGTGCGCTAAGGCTTCTTCATAATCAAAACACTGTTTGGGTATGGTGGTTGAGTCTGTCATGCTAATCACTGTCTTGTTGTTGTCGGTGTGTGTTGTTAAGGGATATAAGTCGATAACACGTTCTATTTCTGCGCTCAGGTCTTCAACTAAAATAGGTTTACTCACGTAGCCATCCATCCCACTGGCCATAAATCGCTCTTTATCTCCCTGCATGGCATGGGCTGTCATTGCGACGATACGTTGATGTGGTTTAGCATTTTGCTTTGACCATGCGCGAATTTTTTCGGTGGCGGTAATTCCCCCCATAACGGGCATTTGAATATCCATCAAAATTAAATCGTAGTGTTGACGTGTCACCGCATTGAGGGCTTCAAGACCATCTTGGGCTAGCGTGACAGTATGTCCCATTTGGGAAAGTAAACGCATCGCTAACCGTTGGTTGATCGTGTTATCTTCGGCTAATAAAATGCTCAAATGCTGAGATACAGGCGGTAAATGTTTGTTGACGTGAGTTGTATCCGCCGAGGGATATTCACGTATGCGTTTTTTTATGGGGGCTGAATTATTTTGTTGCGTGTGTCTTTCACTGGTGGTTGGGCGATGCTCGGAACATTGATGGCTGCCGAGTGTATTTAAAATACAGTCAAATAATTCCGATTGGTCAATCGGTTTAGGTAAAAAGTCGGCAATTCCCATCTCTCGTAGTGTCGCAGAATCTGGAGGATCGGCTAGAGAGCTCAACATAATGACACAGGGATTCCCTAGTTTTTTATTTTTGACAATGTCTTGCGCTAAAGAAAAACCATCACAATCAGGCATTTGGGCATCTAATAACACCAATTGAAACGGATGATCTACTAAGGCTTGGTCTATTAGTTTCATCATAGCGGTACGGGCATCTTGCACCACCATAGGTTCCATGCCAAAAATATGCAGCATATCGTGCATCAGTCGGCGATTCGTTGGATTGTCATCTACCACTAAGACAGGTAAGCCTTGTAAAAACTCAGGCGTGACAGGCGAAGTTTCTTGCTCATGACCTAAAGACATCGGTAAGTCAAAAAAGAAACGACTGCCTTGATGTAGTGTGCTTTCGACTTCAAGTTTACCGCCCATCAATTGAACTAAGTTGACGGAAATTGATAAACCTAAGCCTGTGCCTCCATAACGACGTGTAATGGAAGTATCACCTTGCGCGAAGGACTCAAAAATTTTACTGAGCATATCTTGCTCAATGCCGATCCCTGTGTCACTGACAGAAACTGATAATTGGTACTGTTGATTGTCTTTTTTTATCAATTGGTTAGCGCGAATTGTTAAGGTGACTTCACCTTGTTCAGTAAATTTAATGGCATTGCCAAGTAAATTAATCAACACTTGTCGTAAGCGACCACCATCGCCCACTAAGGAGATTGGGACGCTATGATCAATATCACAAATCAGCTCTAAGCCTTTTTCTTGGGCGCGTAAGGCAAGGGGACGTAAGGTATCGCGAATGACTTTACGGACGTTAAAATCAACAGGGTCTAAAACCACTTTACCTGCTTCAATTTTAGAAAAATCCAGCACATCATTAATCAACGTCAGTAAGGCCATTGCCGATGACGACACCATTTGCAAATATTCGTGTTGCTCCTCGGTGAGCTTGGTATCCAAACAAAGCTTGGTCATACCGATAATACCGTTCATAGGCGTACGAATTTCATGACTGACATTCGCTAAAAAATCACTTTTAGCGCGGCTATTTGCTTCTGCGGCTTCTTTGGCATGTAAAATGGCATCTTCTACGGCTTTTCGTTCACTAATATCCATCATCGTACCTAAAATACGTGCAGGAACATTATTCGTTTGCCGAGAGACGATTTGTCCGTTTATTTTCATCCAAATGTAATGGCCTAAAGAATGGCGCATCCGAATTTTTATATCAAAAACAAGTACTTGATCCTGAAGGACTGCCAACAATCCGCGCTCAAAATGCTCAGCATCATCGGCATAAATGAGGTTGCGCCAACTGTCTAAATTAGCTTCTATCTCATGGGGTTTGTAGCCTAATAAGGCATACCATTGTTCACCATAATAGATTTTACTGGTGATTAAATCCCAATCCCATAGTCCAATGCCTGTTGTGGCAACGGCCAGTTGAAAACGCTCCTCAGAAATGCGTAAGACTTCGCTCATTTGTTCGTGCGAGTCAACTACAGTGGTTAACAGTTGGGTAACGGATTCTAGTGTGCCATCGTCGGCGTTATGCACAACGCCCATGCGTGCCGAAAGATTGACCGCCATCGTTTTCAGGGCGTTAATGGCACGACGTTGGGCATCAACTTCTTTGGCAAGGCGATTGTTGACGAGGCTCAATTCTTGTGAGCTTAACTCTAGGCTACGGCTACGAAGTTCTAAATCACGATTGGCGTATAAATAAGCCTCATCAACTTGTTGTAGAAAGTCGCCAAACCGACTGTGTAAACGGCGTATAACATCGTGATTTTCAACGTTAGGCGAGTTATCAGATAATGCCGTTAATAGATTATCTAATGACTCAGGGCTATCAATCGAAAATAAACGTCGTAGTTGTCGATTGAGCAGATTGGTTTTAATCATCTTTCGCTCAAGCAAGTAATAGTCATGGTTTGATTGTGTAATTTACAATCCGTGGTGTTTGAGAACGGGCTGATTTCACCATTGGAGTAAAACCCTGTTAAGGTGACTTTTTCACCAAAAACATCGCTAACGGCTTCAACTTCTTCGTCAATACGGCCTCCCATTAACAGCTTTCGACCGACACAACTGACTAAAATGGCGAGACTGTCACCTTCAATTCGATTGAGACTTTTAACAATTTTGGCTGCCGTTTCCGCGCCATCGACCAACGCATCTGTTGATGCGAGCATCAGTTGTAGATAGCCGCCTTCGATTAAGTCGCCTGCTAAAATTAAGCTGCCTTCTTCTTCGTTGATACCTAGAATCGTGCGAATAATACCCAAACTTTGGCCTTCAGCACTCATCATAGAGAATGGGAATAGCAGACCAGATGCAGGTAGGTCTTTCGCGTAATCACCAAGATAGTTTTTGTAGAGTTCGAGTGCAGGTTTGCCATCTAGCTCGAATAAAATATTGCCAGAGTGACGAGTGACTCGCCGTTTTGAGCCAAAAGGTTGCCAGCCACCAAAACAACCAACAGAGAGTTGAATGTGTTCGCCATAAAAGCCAATAGCGACAATATCTTCTGTGGAAGTGCCTTGATTATTGAGTGTAAATGAACGGGTAAATTGCCCTGCATCTCCTGCTAGGCCGCCACTAATGACGACACTGTCATCAATGACAGATTTCAAACCATCAATTAAAGCACTACCGTTAATATTCACGCCTTGCCCAAGCACCACAATATTTTTTAAGTCAGAGGCTTGTAGTGTTGATGCCAGTTCTTTGCCTGCTAGAAATGTATTGTCCATCTGAGTTAATGGTGCAGAGACAACTTTAAAATCAGGGTGGTCAAAATGTAGAGCGGTCATAATCGTGGTGTCGTCGCTAACTCCAACCGCAGAAATTTCACCCGCCGTAGAACAACCTACCCATTGAGCATTGGGAATGCTGTTTAATAATGCTGAGGAAAACGAACTATTCTTAAAGTGCGAGACCGAGGCAAAAACGAGGATCAGTTGTGGCTCAATACTATTCAGGGAGGCAATTGACTCAGGTGAAATATTGAGAGAAGTACAAATGATTTGTTTGATCTTCATAAAAGTCCCTTAAATTGTTGTGTTTTTAGTGATGCTAATAAAGAGTAATTGATTATGGAGTCTATTATTTATGCCGTAACTGTCAACCACAATCAATGATGGCTGAGTGATAAAAGTCTGTATTAAACGTGTGGTGTTGGCAAAAAACAAATCAATTACGTATTCTTTACTTTAGTGGATTGTTAAGATGAGGCGAAAAGCGAATCCGCTGTTTTTTGCAGGCTAAAATATGCTAAAAAACGTTTATTGCTTAACTTTGCCATAAGTCGCGAGCCTATTGAGGAAAAAATAATGCAGAAATTGTGGTTGTTGACGTTAGGGATTTCTTTAACAACACTGACAGGTATCAGTACCGCAGGTTTAGTGACAGTCACTCCTTTAGTGGGTAGCCACCGTTTTGCGGATGATACGCTGAGTCCTCGTCAAACCATCAATGATGCAACTCAATACGGTGTGGCTCTGAGTTATTATCCAGCGTCAACATGGGGTTGGGAAATCGGCTTGAGTCGTGCTTCGACAGAGGTGGGTTTGACCGATAACTTGGATTGGAAGTCGGGTGATGTCAGTTTTATGCGCCGTTTTTATACCTATCAGGCGATTCAGCCCTATCTTTTGGCAGGCATTGGCCAAGCACGTTATCACTCAGCAACGCTTGCAACCGAAAATAGCTCTTATGGACAGTTGGGTGCAGGGATAATGTGGAATTTGAATGATCTGCTGGCGCTGAGAGCAGAAGTACGTGCTTTATCTTTGCAAAAAACGAGTTCGGTTGATTATGTCAGATTTTTGGGTTTAGAGTTTGCCTGTGGCTGTATGGGGAGTTCATATTACGAAAGACGACATCGTGTTCATGCGCCCGATCCCATTATCGCTAAAGCTTCACCTGTGTTATTGAAAGTCGCAGAAAGTCCAGCCAATCCTCCACCTGCTAGTTTTCCAGCGTTGCCTAAGCCTGCGGTTATTTTAGATGCCGATAGTGACGGGGTTCATGATGATAGTGACAAATGTGAAAATACACCTGCAAAAACCAAAGTCAATGCCAACGGCTGTCCTTTAGTTGTTGATGGTGATGATGACAAAGACGGTATTAAAAACTCTCTTGATAAGTGTGCAAATACGCCTGCAAATACCAAAGTAGATGATAAAGGATGTCCATTTGTAAAAAGTACGCCCAACAATAACGGCAATAATAACAATGGCAATAATAACGGCGGAAATAAATCGGGTGGCGGTTCAACCACCACATCAGGCAATGCAGGTGCACCGATTAACATCAATGTCACCAACAACAATAATAACTACAATGATGGCAAATTGACTATTCCCAACGACAACGATCAAGACGGTGTAACGGATGATCTAGATAAATGCCCAAGCAGCCCTGCAAAGAGCAAAGTCGATGCCAAAGGCTGTCCTGTTGTTGCACCTACAGCTATTGTTGATGCGGATAAAGACCAAGATGGTGTGCTTGACTCTGTTGATAAGTGTTTAAACACGCCCAAAGGAGCAAAAGTCGATGCGACAGGTTGTACGCTTGCATTAACAGAAGATATTGCCATTAACTTGCACGTACTATTTGAAACTGATAAAGCCATTATTATTAATAAAGCGATGACGGATATTCAAAAAGTAGCCGAGTTTATGCGTAACTATCCTGATGTGACAATGACCGTTGAAGGCCACACCGATGATCGTGCCAGTGCTCAACATAATTTGCTGTTGTCCAAAAAGCGTGCACAGGCGGTTAAAAGAGAATTAGTCAAAGCAGGGATTAGTGCTTCACGTTTACGCGCTGTTGGTTATGGTGAGTCACAACCGATTGCGGACAATGCTACCGAAGAAGGGCGCGGACAAAATCGTCGTGTCGTTGCGACGGCAAAATACAAGAAATAACCAACGATTATTGAGTTAACGATATGTCTTTTAAAAACAAAATAGTTTGGATTACAGGTGCTTCCAGTGGTATTGGCGAAGCTTTAGCTTATGAGTTTGCCCAACAGGGTGCGCGCTTAGTGTTATCAGCCCGACGTGCGGATGTTTTAGAACAGGTAAAAGCTAAGTGTAAAAACAACTCGCAGCATTTAGTGTTGCCAACGGATATGACGGATTCTAGCCGTTTTGCCGAGTTAGTCTTACAAATCGAAAGTCATTTTGGTGCAGTAGATATTCTGATTAATAATGCAGGCGTTAGCCAACGTGCTTTAGTGAAAGACACGATCTTGAATGTGGATAGGGCATTGATGGAAGTGGATTATTTTGGCCCTGTTGCGCTAACGAAAACATTATTGCCTTATATGTTAGCGCGTAATAGTGGTCGCTTGGTGGCGGTGTCAAGTATTGCGGGTTTAGTGGCGACTCCTTATCGTTCTAGTTATGCTGCTGCCAAACATGCCTTACGTGCCTTTTATGATTCAATGCGTGCTGAGATTCATGATAGTGGCGTGCGCGTCAGTGTGGTGTATCCCGGTTTTGTCAAAACGGCAATTTCACTTTCAGCATTGGTGGGTGATGGCTCGACACAAAATAAAATGGACGATGCTCAAGATGCAGGGATGTCAGCAGGAGAATTCGCCAAACAAACCGTCAAAGCACTAGCAAAAGGACAAGACCATATTGTCATTGGTGGGGTAAAAGAAAAATTAGCGGTTTATGTTGACCGACTGTCACCCGATTTACGTCATTGGTTAATGCGACGGGTGAAGGTGGTTTAGCAATAGTAATATACGAGTTGACGAAGTTGACTTAAATTGTCTCTTGGTAGGCTGTTATGTTGGTCGAGCGCAGTCGAAACTGCTTTTAAGAAAATATTAATAAAAAATCGTACAAGGACTTATGAATACACCATTCTTTCAACTTGCGGCTAGTATTAACTCCCCCTTGTTTGTCTGTAATCAAGAGGGCGTCGTTACGTTTGCTAATCGTTTTGCTCATCAACATACCAAAAAGGCATTAGTAGGCTCGCCTATTAGTGCATTATTGCATCATGAGAACGGCCAAGGATTACAGATCGAAGAAAAAATCACGATTACACGTTGGCAAGGCACAATTTATAAAACCATGATGACTAAGTGGTTAGAAAATAATGCGTATTCTTATCAGATACTCCTAGAGCCTTTTCACCACATTGAACAAGTAGGTTTTTTTTGGCTGGAAGAGCTGCCTATCCCTTTGACGATTGTCAATGTTGATAATATTTTTGTTTATTGCAATAAACAATTTCGTGATCTTGTGACACCCAATCACGAAAGTTTAATTGGTAAACACATGCGTTATATTATTGGTCAAAAAAGAGCAGAAAAGTCTTTGCAACTTAATCGCATGGTATTAGAAAAAGGCATGATTCAAATAAATGAGCTTGAGCAAGGTAACAGTGGATTTTCTCATTCAGATTACTTATTGGTTAAATCCCCGTGTAGTCTTGCGAATCAACAACAAGGTGTCATGACACTTTATCTCGAAACAGGTCACTTCAAACATCGCATGAGAATGGTACAGGAAGCGGAAATTCGTTATCAAAATCTGGCGAGGAATCTACTATCAACTCAAGATAATGAACGAGCAGCATTGGCTCGTGAGCTTCATGACGGTTTAGGGCAAGCGTTAATTGCATTGAAAATATACAGTTTTAATGCGTCTATGCAAACCAATATCAGTGATATCAAAGCAACAATGATGGCAACATTACCACTTTTTGACGACGCTATTGAAACCGTACGTGCCATTACGGGGGGCTTGCACCCACGATTACTACGCGAATTAGGCTTTAAAAAAGCGATTGATGCGTTGATACAGCAATTGATTCCTCAAGTTAGCATTCAGATTGAGTTACACGTCACAGAAAACATCAATGAAGTGTCTAAAGAAATTGAATATGCCTGTTATCGTATTGCTCAGGAAGCCTTAAATAATGCCATCAAACACAGCTCGGCAAAAACTGTTTTTATTGAACTGAGTTTAGAGCGAGAGTTTTTGCAGTTGATTATCAGTGATAATGGACAGGGGTTTAACATTAACACACCAAACACGGGAGAACGGCTAAGTTTAGGTTTACTCAGCATGAAAGAAAGAGCAAAAATTTCTGGTGGTGAGTTGACTATGACTTCACGTATTGATGTGGGGACACGCATCAACGCTGTTTGGCGAATTTCTAGACATGGAGGCGATTATGCCGAAAATAACAATTTTAATTGCTGATGATCATCAACTGATTCGTAAAGGCTTACGGATATTATTACAAAGTCAAGAACAGTTTGAGGTGATCGGTGAGGCCGAAAACGGCATAGCTCTCTTGCAATGTTTACAAAAAATACGGCCAGATATTATTCTGCTTGATATTTCTATGCCTGATATGACAGGTTTAGAAGTGGCTCAACAGATTCAATTGCAGACGCATTCACCGCATATTTTATTACTGACGATGTATAACACACTCGCGTATATTGAAGAGGCTTTGCTGTTAGGCGTTTCGGGATATGTGTTGAAAGATGCCGCTCCACACGAGTTGTTTATTGCCATAGAAACAATTATGCGTGGCGAGGTTTATTTGAGTCCTGCTATTTCTGCACAGATCATGAAAGGTTTTCAGCAGAAAACGCCAAAATCATCGGCGGATCAATTATTAACGCAAAGGCAGTTAGAGGTTCTTAGACTTGTCGCTAAAGGGTGTTCAAGTAAAGAAATAGCTCGAGAGTTGAGCATCTCTATCAAAACCATAGAAACACATCGTAGTCAAATCATGCAGCGTCTAGATATACATAATATGACGGGCTTAGTTCGTTATGCTGTGAAAATGGGCTTGGTTGATTAGTTATATCAGGGGAAACCCTGAGTCTCTCTCAGGGTTTTATTGCGGTATTACCTCAGTGCTCAACCCGATAGTTCCCTAAAGTGCTTATCACTACACTCGTGAAAACATGATCAAGTGCGTAAGGATAAAGCAATGGAAACTACTACGATCTCTAGAACAGCACGTCATCAACAAACAGCGTTACCCATACGCAGCTTGTTAAAAAACTCAACAAATGAGCTGCATAACCAGCTTGATAGTCACCCCGCATTAAAGCGTTTGTTGTCTCCTAGTGCCACTCCTGCTGAAGTCAGTTATGCCTTAAGTGGTTTTTACATGGCCTACCATCAGCTACGTCAGCAAGGCGTTTTAACCGCTTGGGCGCATTTACCCAATGTGGGTTATGAGCAATTACCCTATACCTTGTGGTTAACTGCTGATTTAACGCGACTCGGTGGCCGCACTCCTAAACCCATTGCATGTCAACAACGTATTCCTATGCACAGTGAGGCCGCTTTGCTGGGTGGTTTGTATGTGTTGTTAGGCTCGGTGATGGGGTCAGCACGTATTGCGAATATTTTGGCAAGTAGTGAATATGCACAAGTTCGTGAAATAAATTTTTTTCGTCGCTCGGCAGAAAGTCTAGCACATTTTCGCGCACTCATTGACCAACTGGAAAAAGTGATTGTGACCGCCGCTGAACGTAAAGAGTGTTTGGCTGCTGCGGAAGCTGTTTTTATGCTGTTTATTGAAAGTTTTCAAGCGGTTTAATCAACGCGTTTATGTGGAAGTTTGTCTTAGGATGAGCTTCGGTTTAGATGCAATTAGATTGATTAAGTATGGGTGAAACTTTGCAAACATTAGTACTTGATAATTCACATAACCTATCACTTTCAACGTTGTTTGAGAGTGATCGGATCACACTTGTAGAGTTTGATACGGTCAACTCCGTGGTAAATATCTTTAATCAATTGTTTAACGGTTATTGCAACACATTGGCACTTGCAGATTTTTTAGTGCTATTTAATGACATCGATACGGAGAATATCGTCACCACGCTTGAGCATTTCACGGAGTACACATCGCCGTCTTCAGCTATTGTTGATGTAAGTCGTTCTATTTTATCGGATGCAGGCTTTCATATTTTCTTTCAAAAAAACACTGAAAATCATATTTTTCTGTTCTTTACTGACACGAGTGGTCTATTAATTAACAACGAAAAAATGGTGTATTTAACGCAGCATGATGAAGTAACGGGGCTGTTAAATTGGCGAGGTTTTAGCAGTGCATTGAGTCAAGTGCTAGCTACTAATGAGGACGACGATGCCACGTTAGTTGTTTTGCAAATTAATGAGTTAAGTGGATTATTAGAAACGCACGGAAAATATAAAACAAACTTATTATTGAGTCAGGTTGCACTTCGTTTACAAGCCTATTTTCAGGGTAATACGCCATTGTGTTATCACGATTGTGGTGAGTTTTGTTTGTTACGGTTGAATAATAGTCAGTCTGATATGGCTAGTATATTGCGTGAATCCTTAATGTATCTTCAAGAGCCATACCTCATTGATACAGAAATTTATTTTTGTCGAATAAATATAGGATATACGTTAATTAGTGCGGTTTCAGACCTGAAATTTTCTTTACAGAAAGCGCGTTTAGCATTAAATACATCAAATAATAATAAGTTTCAGTTTAGTTCATTTAGTGAAAGAAAGAATAATATAAATTGCCATAATAAATTAATAAAAAGCCTAGAGAGTGAATCAGGTGATTTATTTATTAAATTGCAGCCTATTTTTCATTGTGATGGTTTTACATTGACGGGGTTTGAAATATTTTCTAGGTTTATGAGTGATGATAATGAACTGACAGCAGCCCAATTCATTGGTTTACTCCGAGATGAAAAAGACATTGTCCTATTTACTGAATGGATGATTAATGAAGTGATTTTGTTAGGAGATAAATTATCATCACTATTTTTACAATATTTATCGTTACATGTGAACTTTTCAGGTATTTCGTTGGTACAAAAATTTTGGTTCTTGCCGCGCTTGTCAAAATTAAGGCAGTCACTCAAGAGAAAGAATATTGATTTGGTTGTTGAGATTGACGAGTCAGAAATTTTCAACATTTCCAAACCGATATTTATCAACTTTTGTGCCAATTTAGATAAAGAAAATATAAAGCTTTGTATTGATAATTTTGGTGAGTACGGAGCATTAAAAACAGCCCAAGAAGTTAAAGTTCATAGTGTAAAAATTGACAGTTCTTTCCTTTGTCCAGATCACAAAAAAAATACACTCCGACATTTTGTGGATTATATGCATGAGGCCAATGTATTGGTTTATGCCAAAGGGATAGAAAACTTGCTTGAAAAGCAACAATGGCAAGAGGTGGGTATTGACGCATTACAGGGATTTGCCATAGGTACACCATTAACAGCCAATGATTTATCTTCTTTCCTCATTGCTATGCCTTGAGTAATACAATAATAGGAATCTACGTCATGCACGCAAAAGTCTTTAATAAAATTTTTTCACAAGATAATGAACTGACAAAACTACTTTCTGGCGGCACAAAAATAGTTATTGCTGAAGGATTAAAACGTCAACACGAAGAATTGCTAACCTGTTTTATTAATAGTGAAGAATTAATGTCATTTTTTGAGGGTGATAAATCAGTATATATACAAAATATCTCCAAGTTGTTAGATTTGTTTATTTCAGCAATAACAAATGCAGAATCATTAAACGGTGGACAAGGCGGTCTTCTTTCTATAGTGCAATTAGTGGGTGGTTTTGAAAGTTTTCACCAGCGTTTGGTAAAATTAATTGCACCTGAAAATATAAGGAGTTTTATCTCATTAGCTTTGTTATATACTAAAAGTATTATTGGAGAGCGTAAATATACTCTCTGTACTCAAAGTGCGGATATAATAATGACTCATTTTGAGTTGAAAGAGCAAAAATTTAATTATATTAAAAATATTGACGAGATGGCAAAAACAATTTCCGAGGAAATTGTTCAAATTAATAGTAATCGTCAGTGGAAAGTCAGTGGCTCAAAACTTGAATTATGCTTGAAAAACTTCTTAAGTAAGTGGTTAAAAGAAGAAGTAGAAGAGCCATTAATGCATGAGGTTTCGTATTGTACTTTTTTTATTAAAGAAATATTAGTTAATATAAATGCCGAAGCGAAGTTTTGGGAGTTGTTGTTATTAAAACTGGAAAGAGCATTAATACGGTGTAGTTATGCGGTTAGCTCAGCCACAGAAGCATTATTAGTGAGCGTTGATCGTTTTGATTTTATTGATTTACTGTGTAATCGTTATCAAAAATATCTCAGTCCTCTTGCGCCAATAGATACGCTTATTTTTGTTCGTCTGGTATTGGATGCTAAAAGTGATAGTGTGTTTGCACAGCGTTGGATGCAGTCTATTAATTTAGAGGGTATTTCGGAGTTAGGTCTTAACCAAGAACAGTTACATAATTTTGGACAGGATTTAATTGAGGCATTACGTGAAGAGTGCGAGCGTGTGCAATTAGACTGGCTCAACATGGCCATCCAATATTTCAAAAATATTATCAGAGCATCCCAAGAAGCGCCTGAGTTAATCAGACGTTTATCGCCAGAGTTTGAATCTTTTGTCACTAAAATTTCTGAAGGTACAACTGACGCCTCTGGCGGGAAACGATTATTACTGCAACTTTCTGGTGTGTTTTTAGAATGTCATTATGCCACATTATTAACATCAGATAAGATAGCGGCCAAAGGACGTGTTCGCCAACGCTTAGTCAGTTATTTAATGTACGAGCGTGATGCGGTCATTTGGAAAAAATATAAGCAAATCAGTTTGACACTGTCTCAAATTGATATTGTCGAACATAGTACCTTGTTAAATATGACTCAAGTACGCCCATTATTGCAGGAAGTGGATGTTATCTTTGCCGATCAATTCCGTATTCCTTTGGTTTGGTGGCCGAATGAGTTGGGTCTATCGTCATTTGTTCATCCTAGTCACGGCTGTCGAGAAAGTGACTTAGTTTTATTATTGACTCAATTAGCTGTTTATAAAAAACTTCATGGTCTGCGTGCGATTAATCAGCTAGTGAAATGGTTGGGTGATTGGTTAGCACTAGATCAAAAGCCAACTTCTTACTCCCAACTACGCAAAACAATTGCCTCCGTACATGATGCCTTGGCGGCATATCCTACATTGAGTGATTTGACAAAAATTCTAGGTCAGTTACTTGCTCGTCTGTGTGAGTGTACGGCATCAAAGAACATTCCGCTTGCTGTTGAGTCGATTGTAGAAAATACGATGGTCTGTGGCATGAGCCATTTTGCCACCGTACTACGAGAGCATCCAGAATGGATGCCGTCAGGTGGTAATGAACGGGCATGGCAATTGAGTGTGGTTGATAATAGATGGTTATTATTACGTCTCAGTGCAGTTTATCGTTCGGGCTTTAGTGAGCCAGCTAGTGCGTTGAGTTGGTGGTGGTCAGTAGGAGTGGGTAAATATATTCGTCGCTTACCGCGTCAACTGATTAGTGCTAATTTGGATGCCTTATCACAAGCATTATTTGATGACTTGTCGAGTGATGAAGCTTTATCGGTACTTAATTTGATTAAATCGTTATATCGCACCAGTTTTGGAATTGATGCGGATATTAATCAGGGCAGTCCTGCGGTTTTTGTGCCGTGCTTAATGCAAGGTAAAATATGGCGACAGGTATTTACCAGCTCTAACATGAAAGGGCTAATGTTTAGTCAGCATCATAAAGCCATCGCTAAAGCAGCTCCGCCATTACTTGAAATTGTGGCTGCTAATGTGTCAATGCTATTGGCGCAGTGTGGCGATGAAGAATATATTTGGCGGCGACTATTACCTAGTTTTTACGCGCTGATAGAAGTGAATGGTACGTATGCTGTTGAGCGATCATGGTGTGAGTGGCAACGTAACATTAGCCAACGTTTGCCTACAGGCGCGGCGACCTTTTGGTTGATGGTATTAGCGCGTGGGCTTGAGACCATGCGTCAAATTGGCCTTTCGTATCAACTCAAAAAGCATAGTGAACAAGTCCGCGAATATATGGCAGTTAGAATTGCCGATGAGCGCATACAAATACAAGAAGCGGCGGGACTGCGCTCAAATCAATTATCTACTTTGTTACGTCATGTCACGCTTTGTTTAATGAGTCAAGTGCCAACCTTGGCAGCACTTAACATTGCCCGATATTTGGTGATGGAAGCGAATGAGAAGTTTAGCTTTTCGACGAAAACGTGGCGGTTATTATGGCTAGGTTTGGATGAGTCATTACGTCCTCATTTAGATAGTTCAGAAAGCCAAGCACTTGATTGCTGGACAAGCCAATGCTTATCGTTGTGTGATTTTTTACCCGCTATTCAAGACTTTACCAAAGAAATATTAACCAATGAACAGATGGTTTTTGCCGATAGCTATGATGAGGAAATGCTATGGCGCGAAGCGGTCAGTGGTATTGTTGCTGCGGCTTTAACGCCAAACGCAGCTCCCTATACAGGTCAATTAGTGACACAGCGGTTGGTCTTGAGTTGCTCTATATTTCATAAAGAAACGCCAGCAACATGGAACGAAAGACGTTTGTCGCTTGAGCGTGCCTATGAAATGATTAAACAACCCATTTTGCGTGGACGTTTGTCGGATAGGCATAGTCAAATTGCTACCTCACTGTTTAATCGTGAGCGTTTATTAGAGTCCGGGGATTTAGAGCCAACCCATCAATACAGTTTAATGTTGTCGGCTGCACCTTGGGCAAAAACGGTTTGGAGTTTTGCTTCATTATCTCGTCAAATGGATGAGGGACGGACGGGGGCAAGTTATGATGATTCAATCATTGCGAATATCACGCGAGATGTGCCTCCCAACAGTACCCTTGTTGCCACCATGAAAGAGCAGATGAAAGTTGCACTGAGTTATGAGGTTGGGACAGAACTTATTCGTAAAAAATGGCTGTCTCAGCAAACCTTGATGTTAACGCCAGAGCAAAGCCTTTGCTTAAATCAATTGGTACAACTCATTCCTTTGCAGGAGGTGTTGCCCGCTGTTCTGATTAGGCAACAAGTCGCTCAAGTTTTAGCATTTGGTTTTTCAGGGGTAAAAGCAGACAGTGTTATTGAGTACATTGCTCTGTTTTTTGAAGGTGTCAAAAAGCAACCCTTAGCAACACAATTATCAATATTGGCGATTGAGCGTATGCAAGAGCATTGTACTAACATCATCTGCTCAGGGCGTATGTTGTCACAACGGGTCAATATCACGAAAGCGATTAAATTAGAGCATGGTTCTGAGATAAAAACTGAATTTATAGAAATGTGTATGGCGCATTGGGCGGTTTTTATACGTAGCTATCATGCTGACATGGAAAATCGTCGTGCAGGTGAAATTCTGAAAGCGGAAGTTTTTCATCAGGATTGGTCGGTAGCAAGAAAATATATGAGTTTGGTAATTCAGCAACTGTTAAAACAAGTATCTCCAAATGAACAAAAACTGCTGAATGATTTTTCAACGTCTTCGTTGGGTAGTCATGAGGTAACAGTATGAAAAGTGTCACTTTCAGTGCGGATAACAAGCAAGCGATTATACAAACGCAAGAGCGTTTATTAGATGCGTTGTTAGTACGGGACATTGAAGTAAAAATGCTGTGCAAAGGGCGAGGGATGTGTGCCACTTGCCATGTGTATGTCACCAAAAATCCTCACTCTCTAACGCCAATGACCGATAGAGAAAAATTGACATTGTCGGTATTAACAGGTGCTCAACCAAATAGTCGTCTTGCGTGTCAAGCACATGTATTAGGAGATGGTGTTGAGGTTAGTTTGCCAAACGGCTTGTATATTGAGTCCTTTTCAGACATTGAAGCTTTAATTGGTAAGCGCACAACTCAGCCGATTTTGCATCCTGTAACGGGTCGAGTATTAATACAAGAAAAAAAGATTATTACGCGTTCGGCAATTACTGAGTTACGCAATGTTGATGTGGATATTCAGCAATTATCTTTAGAGCGCAGTAAATTAAATAACTAATGAGCAGAGGGACGATAACATGACCGAATATAATACGTCTTACGACCCCATTGATCCTGTGGATGGTGGCTTTAGAGGCTATCATAACTACTTTGTTTCTGAAGAGTTTTTCAGTTACGAAGAAGAAAAAGGGGCGATTTTTTTACGAGATGGTCAACGAGCCGCTAAAGTGACAGATGCCTTTATCAATAGTTTACATTTAGGTATTGAAGAAGAGGTAGGAGCAGCTAGCGCATTGATGATGTATCAATGTGGTTATGCTTGGGGCTTGCAAGATATGAAGCGTTTTGCCGCGAGAATGCGCCAAGAATTTGGTGGCGGGAAGCGTGATATTTGGCAAATGCATACGCGTTTTGTCTTTGAATGTTGGTGGTGGCCGCTCACGATTATGGGTTTTGGTGCGTGGAGTTTAGATTTATCGTTTTTAGATAAAGGTTTGACGGTCATTGAAATTCGTAACTCTGCTGTTGCACGTTCAATGAAATTGCTTGGCAAGCCCGTTTGTCATTTGTATGCAGGGATGTTTGCGGGAGTATTTAGCTTTTATGATCGTAAAGAACGAGAGTGTATTGAGATTCAATGTTATTCAATGGGTAACGATGTCTGTAAATTTTTAGTGGGAGATAAGCAACGTATTAATGCTGCTGAGTTTTGGCGACAAGAAGGTGCGAGTGCAACGGAAATTCTCAGCCACTTAGAAAGTGAATAGGGGACAGCTATGAATGCTCATCGCTTGCATTTTTTACGTCGTTTTGCGAACGCAATTAACACTGCAGTGACGATGGCTCCAGATATGAGCCATCAAACACAGTTGCATCATGCGTTAATGGCGTTACAACAAACGCGTAAAGCTGGCATTGCTGCCGATGAAGCACTCACTGAAATTAAGAGTCAAGATCAAGTACCAAGAGCAGATCAGGTGAAGGTAGTGGCGTTAGAACTACCTCCAGAAGAGATTGCTGCGATTCTGACTCAGCCAATTATTTGGCAAGAGCAACAACAGTTACTTGAACCGACTATTGTTGAAGAGCCAATAATAGCACCAATAGCAATCACTTCATTTCAGGTAACAACATTAGCAGCGTCGTTGCCGTCTGCTACGGCTGTTTATCCTCAGAAGAAAAAAAGCGTTGTTAATCTCACACAAAAAATGGCGACAACGTATTTCCAAACATTGCCGTGGCAAACACCAGTAAATAGTGTTAGTGGTGAGGAAGCAGAAAATACCTATAGATCTTTTCAACATGATCTACAAGAGACTGCAAAAATATTCTTGGATCCTTGGAATACCGAGTTGGCTAGCCAATTTTTTTCAACGGTGTCATGGATGGGCAAGAGCGTACAACGTGTATCTATTTCGGCGGGTGATGGTGCGACTGACGGAACAATTGAGCCAAATATCATTACAACCTCAATAGTAGCTTCACAATACTTACAACCTGTGAATCAATTTTTTGGTCAATTACCTTGGGGTGGCTCTCGGCTACACTGAGTCATTTTGTGCATAAAAACGGAGAATATTATAATGCAAATACCAGTTTTAGAACCAACCAGTAGCTTGCGTAAACATACAGAGTTAGAAGCTATTTTTCGTCAGGCTGAAAGTCGGCACTTTAATGAAGAAGAGTTTACAGAGTACTTACGGGTGTTGCCCGAAGAGGCCCATCGAGCGGCTGCTGCGCGTGAAATAGCGGCTGCCGAACAGTCTGTGGTTGAACGTGTAGTGAATGAAATTTTTATGCTGTATCCCTTTGAAAAAAATCACGCTTTTGCCCGTACTAAAGCATTACGTGATATTCGTATTGTCGGGGCTTATGCCTCACAAGCGATGCTTATGAATGACCCACACTGGTATCGTGATAAGTTGCTGCTTTGGTTAAGAACGATTTTACAGTCCATGCACTTTCCCGACCGTGAAGTCGCACCCCGTAAAACCTTGTTTGGTGCCAATAATGACAACGATAATGATTTGCAGCAACTAGCACCTCAACAACGAGCAATTTTTGAAACATATACCAAATTAAAAAATAACTTTCGTGAGCGGTTATCACCTGAGTCTTTTGGCTTGTTTGAAAAGTACCTCCAGCAAACTATCGACACGTTGTCGGCCAATTGAGTAGCTATTATGAATACACAATCTCATGACGCTAGCATGACGCAAACCTTAGTGAATCAGATTTATAATCAGTTATTTAGTGATGCGGGTCAACATTTTGATTTGTATGAAGGCACGATTTTTAGTCCTGCTAATGCGCGTATTGTTTATCTCAGTGCCGATATTATTAAAGGCATTTATGATGCGTTAAGTTATGAAGCGGGGGATGCGTGGCGTGTCATTCTCAAAAACTGTGGTATTCGTTGGGGCAAGCGAATTGCGAATACCTTTGATAAAGAGCTGAGAGTTATTGTCAATCGCCGTTTAGAAACACTGACCGTCAATGAGTATGTTCAATTATTAGAGTCGTATTTTTCTATGCATGGT
Source organism: Moraxellaceae bacterium AER2_44_116 (assembly GCA_006546595.1). Taxonomy (GTDB): domain Bacteria; phylum Pseudomonadota; class Gammaproteobacteria; order Pseudomonadales; family Moraxellaceae; genus Agitococcus. The sequence continues at coordinate 62,572 of VIAD01000010.1, forward strand.
TGGGGTCGGTTGACCATTAATTTGGGCGATGCGGAACGGTACGGCCTCATTACGTGTTTATTAGAAAATAGTATTTTTTCGACGGTGCTATCACAAGTTGAAGGCGCAGTAAATAGTTTGATTGAAGGGATGTTACAAGGGGTTTTTAGTGGTATCAGCAATCATGATTTAGGTTGCTTAGAGGTTGTCAGTGCAGCCAAAAAAACACCGATGGAAAATTTATTTATGATCACTGCCAATGAAAGACTCTCTGTATTTGAAGATGAAGTGACTTCAGGTATGACTTTAGATGAATTATTGTTGCAACTTAAAGGATAAGATAATGTCTTTTGAGGACGTACCTACGCTGCCAGTCCGTTACCAAATTGTAGAAAAATTAGGTGAAGGTCATATGGCACTGGTCTTTAAAGTATATGACCACCATTGGCAGCGTGATGTCTTGCTAAAGCTTTTTAAAGTGAATAATCAAGCGGCCTACAGGCGTGAGGTTGCCGTTGCTTTTGCCTTGAAGCATGAAAATATCATTGAGTGTGTGGATACTTTTTATATTGATAGCGGTGAAGCATGCCTTATTTATGAGTTTTTGAGTCAAGGAACGCTATCCACTTTACTGGTTGGAAAGCCACTGAGTCGTCATCTTGTATTACATTTATTAGATGATGTTTTATCTGGACTGATATTTTTACATCGCCGTTTCTTTGTCCATTGTGATTTAAAGCCTGACAATATTTTATTAAAGGTAGATACACAAACATCAGAGTTACGTGCCGTTATTGCTGACTTAGGTTCGGCAACACCCATACGAGAGGCGCGTTCAGGTAAACAATCCATTGGTAGTCCTGCTTACACTGCACCTGAACGGCTATATGAAGGCTTTAATGTCGGTAGTGATTTATACAGTTTAGGAATCATTGCCTTTCAGCTAGCGACGGGACATTTACCGTTTATTGGGGGTGTTCAAGAAATTTATCGTGCGCATTTAAGTCAAATGCCCGCTTTAAATGAAGTGGAAGATGTCGATCTACGTCATTTAATTGCCATGTTATTAGAAAAAGACCAGCAAAAAAGAATTCATTCTGCCGTAGATGCTCAAGAAATGGTGAGAGCGTTGTTAGCTCCGATTCAGATAGATGCTGTCACGGTTGATTGTCCACCAATGAGCCATGCGGTTGATCACACGCCAAAAAAGCTGCAACATCTTCATTCGTGGCCATTAAATTATCAGCCTAAATATATGACGGTGTGTGGGCATACGCCTTATATTGGTATTGCCCACAGTGATTATATTCATTTTTTTAATGCAAAAGGCAAAAGTGTTGGGCCGATCATGTTTAGTCATGGCCCTTATTTGGCCGAAAAAAATGGTTCAGTTGTTTTTCCCGATACCAACTCGTTAATTCGTTATTATCCAGATGTCGCGTTAAGAAAATCATTAACAATTCCCTGTAAACATATCCTCAATGTTGCTGTTTCTAATCATCATATTGCTATGTTAGATCACCACCAAGCTTCGATTTATAACCTTGACGGCAAGCTGTCGGCTAACTTTAGTAAACAAAATTACGCCTTAGAACCGTCATTATGTGCTCATCCCGAACAAGGTTTTTTGATGTCGAGCGGGCTCATTAATCAAGACTTAATATGGTATGCGGAGAGTGGTGAAACGCTACATCATTGGCATTTAGGCTGGCCAATTTTGGCGATTGTCTGTACTGAAAATAGTATCTTAGCCGCATGTGTCTCGATGGACGGTCATCAGCTATTACAGTTTTGGCAACTGACAACAACAACCAAGCGTGAGTTTAGTGAAAGCGTAAACATCGGCGATGTGTTTGCGGCTAACGGCCATTTAATTTGGGCAAGACAACGCGGTGAATTAATGGTGATGGGCGATGATTTTCAGCCATATACCATTGGCGAGCTTCCCCACAATAGTCGCTTAAAAGCAGTGAGTCCAAGCTTGGAACATGTGGTCTCGCTGTCAAATATCGCTCAACAATGGCAATGCGAGCTGTGGCAACTCATGTCGGATGGAGAATGAATATGACTCTTGGAAATGCAATCGAATGTGTTTTTTACTCCCATAGTTGGAGTGTGTATTGTTTAGAGCAAATGGGTATTACGGGCAGCGATGACGTTATTTTAATTGAACTCGCTAAACGTTCCACCTTGGCAATGGTGGTGGGAGATACCAGTCGCAATCGTTTAGGTGTTGCGGGTTTGCTAGAGCCCAGTTGCCGTTTAGAAAGTTTAAGTGAAGTATTTGATGATATTCAACAAAAATTAGTTTTGGCCTCACATCAAGAGTTATCAATCACGGCTTTAACGTCTGCGGTAGGTTTATTAGCACATAAAAAAATTAAACAAAAACGTATTGTTTTATTAGTCAGTATATTGGAAGCGCAAGAGCTTGCTCCTGCGTGGCAACAAGCTCAACGCTTTCATGTGTTGTGGGATGTCGCTGATTATCCGAATTTGGCTTTAGCTGAATTAGGTGAAGTATTGTCAGGCCAAGCGTGCTTATCAGACGAAACGTGGGGAGGATTGCATTTTTATCAGCATAAGCAACGTCAAATGGAAAATGCGACGAGTCTGTTAGAAGAATATCAAGCCGTTTTAAGCAATTATCCTGCGTTGTCAGTTGCATCATGAATATTGATAAATCGCTACAAGCGATTGCTCCATTGATGACCATCAGTGGTTTACCGTCTCTTAATGAGTTACAGGGCTATTTTCGTCAAGGAATTCATTGCTTTGTAAATGTCTCAGGTATTCCTTTGGTGGAGTTATATCCTCATGCCAATTTAGCTTGTTGGCATCAATATGAGTTTGGTTTTTCGGATATTTTCTCAGCGGATGACGATATTAATGGTGAGCAAACCTTTGATTATTCACCTGAAAGATTTATAGCAGCAACGACCGATAGTCAACGCCAACAGTTTTTAACGGCAGTGACCGCACTCTGTTACTGTCTTAAACATTATCAAAGCGTACATGTTTTTTGTCATCATGGCGTAGGGCGTTCACCTGCTGTGAGTTTTGCCGCTATTTGCTTGTGGTGGAATTTACCCCTCCATCAAGCCTTGGCTATTATCGAGAAATTAAGACCTCAAGCTCGCTTAACTAAAATGACTCTTTCGGCAACGCTTTGGTTACAACAGGAAGTATCAGCATGACCGCGATTGTTGATAGTTTTTTTAGTCATTTAGTGAGCCATTATTTTGACGATCATGCCGAGTTTTACCAACCCTTACCTGTACCCGATGATTTTGCTCATCAAGTGGTGAATCGTCCTAGTGGTGACTTGCATTTAATAGGCCGTGCTTATCAGCTTCAACAGTTTGGTGAAGTGCGTTTTGTCTTAATGACTTCGTCAAAAGTCGATGTGTTGACGTTGTTTTTTTATCCTTACGCTCAATGGCATTTACCCCTTTATAGTATGCAGTTTGTTCGACTAGGCGGGAGGCCAGTCATTGGTGTTTTAGATTTACCATCATTATGCGGTGAAAATGAACCCGCTAAAAATTTGATGATAAAGACCAGTGCTATGACGGGACTCGCTTATGATGAAGACGTTCCTGCATGGTATGTTGAATGCCGTTCGGGTTATGATTTATTAATAAGGCCACAAACAGACAATGATTTTATACTGCTTGGCCAAGCCCATCATGACATCTTGAATGGGCTTGTTAGTTTAACGAAAGGCGCATCGTTACTTGATCCCATACAAGCGGATGCACATAAAATAGCGATTAAAGATTATCAGGTACACCATTACCAAAACTCATCAGGTTTACCTTTGATGCGTAATATTTTTGGTGAGCAATGGACGCAAGCATTTTTAGGTGATTGGTTTTATGCTGAGGTGCTGCCATCATAAAAATAAATTAAATTAATCCCTTACGTCTAGCCTCTGAGCGTTGCCTAAACAGTTCGTTAATCGATTGATGATTAGGCAATTCTTCAACTGCTGGTGTTGAAGAGATTTCTTCAATCACCGTTTCAGGCTCAATATTCGCGTCCATTTGCTCTACCAAACGAATAATTTCATGGTGTAATAATTCATCCGACGAATTTACAGCGTGTTCGGCTAAAATAGGTTGAATGCCTAAATCGGCCAAGCGTTGCCATAAACCTGCTAAGGCATGTTCAGGCTCTCTAAAAAAGACACTGCCGCGAATCCGATAAAATTGCCAGCCTAAACGCTCTAAAATGGCTTGTCTGGCAAGGTCTTCGGCAATTTTTTCGCTGCCACTGTGATATTTGTCGCCATCACACTCGACCGCTAAACGGCTATTTTCACCCATCACCACTAAATCAATACGGTAATAACCGACAGGATATTGCGTTTGTACTTGATATCCACGCGCAACTAATTGTTTGAGCACTAATTCTTCAAAGACCGATTCTGTTTGTGGCGTTTCGGTGTTGATATGCGCGTTGGCTTGTTCGTGGGCATATTCTAATAATTGACGACGTAAATCGGTCGGTTTTAAGTCGGTTTGATAATTGACTGAATGCACAATCCATAATTGGTCACGGGCACGACTGACGGCGACGTTATAGCGTTTTTTGTACATATCACGCGCGCCATCGCCTTGTAAACGCATAACGCCATCACCTTCGTTGCTATCAACCATCGACAGCAAAATGACATCGCGTTCATCACCTTGAAACTGTGCTGAATTGCCACACAATAAACGACGTTCCTCAATCACTGACATCGGTAATACGGCGCGTAGTTGTAGTTCAATGAGTGTCGCTTGTTCATTGCCTAATAAAGAAATGACTCCGAAGGTTTTGCCGATATAAGCAGGGTGATTACACATGGCTTGTATCAATTTAACAATCGCATTTGCTTCGCCATGATTGATTTTTGCTTTACCAATGCGTTCGCCTTGAACGTGATAAGGCACAACATGAGCCTGTAACTGGCTAGAAGCAGGTTCGCGCAAGGCTTTAATACGGCCTTGATAACTGAGTTGATTACTAAAACCAATAATCGCAGGCACACAACGAAAATGTTCTAATAAACATAATTGCCCTTTGGCGACTTGTTTGCTTAAATCATACAGTGAGGTTTGTCCATCGTATAAATGCGCGTTAGGAATGCCCTGTAAATATTGTTGTTGTAGACGTTGGGCAATGCCTGAATCTGTACCCACAGCATCGGGGCTGACTTGTTCATCATCGCCAACAATCACCACTTTTTTACCTAAATAGGTGGCGAGTAGGCCGCTGATATCGACTTGACTGGCTTCATCAACAATCACGACATCAAATTGACTATCTACCTGAAAACTTCTAAATACTTCCGCTAAAGGCATAATCCACACAGGCACGGCATATTGCGCTTGTTTTAATTGCTGTTGTGCCAGTTGCCGAAAACGTTGCGCTTGTTTGCCTGTGCCTTTGCCAATTTTTGTTTGTGTTTGTTGCCAGCCAATTAAATGTTGACGATACGGTTCAGCCGCCACCACTTGATGCGCCCATGTTTGTTGGCTTATTAATTCGGCCGTGACACGCTGTAAATCATCCGTTGTTTGTTGTAGTTGACGGCTGATACGGTCTAAATCGAGCTGTTGGCGATACTGTAATTCATCGTGTAGTTGCCGCCATTGCCATGCTTGCAGAATATCTTTATCGGCAGCAAGCGGCGTATGGTGGGGAGCTTGCCGTAGGCGTAAGGCTTGAGCCCATTGCTCCGCACCTTGATGCAGCTTATTTAACAGGTTAAGCCGTTTTTGATAGTCAGCACTTAAACTCAGTAAGGATTGCAGATGTTGATAGGCTTCACGATAAGCAGTGATGTTTTGTTGTTGTAATGCCTGTAACAGCGTATGAATCACGCTAGTACTGGGGCGATGTGCTAAAAAAGGCTTTAGTTTTTGTTGGCTGTGGTGAATAGTGGTGGCGACTTGTTCGGCACTATGACGTGCTAAATGTGCTTGCCATTCGGGAATTAACGCTTGCTGAATCAGTTGTTGCGTGCGCGTTAAACGTGGCGTTTGCGCGTGTAAATCGGGAGAGATGTGTAGTTCTAGTTGTGTCAGCGTCAACCCCAAAGGCTGAATATGTTGGCTAATAAATAATTGCCAACGTTGTTGCCCCCATAAAAACGCTTGCTGCAAATGTGGTAGCCAATCTATCGCTGATTTGCTCGGTTGTTGAGGGTTTAATTCAGCACCGTTGATGACCAAAATTTGTCGTTGCCAACGGCGGATTAACCGTTGTTGGCTTTGTTGGTGGCTGACATAAGCAATCAAGGCTTCAATATGCACTTGTTGGCTGACGTTGGCATCATTACAACGTGCGGCTTGAAGAATGGTTTTCCATGCAGGATTGACCAACATTTTCCACCAACTAAAACTACCACCTGCACTTAAATAGGCGTGAATTTCGTTGAGTGTCGTTAAGGTTTCAGCATCCGCGCACAATTCAGGGCTGAGGCTAGGCGCGTATTCTAATAGCAGACTTTGTGCTTGTTGCGTTTGTTGATGGCTTTGTTCGATGAGTTTGAAAAAGTCGAGCCACGCATCATGGCTCAGTGGACTGTCTAAACCTGCTTCAACAAGATGGTCTAACCATAATCCTTGCTGACGTAAGTTTTTTAGCTCTAGCGATAAGCTTTCTAAGGTCGTTAAAGAATCTGTTAAGCGACTAATATGAATCGTTTCTAAACGTGGCCACAACCAATGTTGACGACTATTCGCAGCTTGTTGATGCTGTTGTAAGGTAGTGATGGTCTGTTGCCAATCATCGGGCGAGGGTAAGTCGTTGAGTGCGGGCAACCCTGCGGCTAATTCTTGTTCGGCAGCGAAAGGAATCAACGCTTGGTTGGCATATAACCACTGTAATTCGGTCGGTGATAATGGACAGAGTTTGCCGCGTTCTTGCTCTAATAACGGAGGTAGCAAATCGTGTTTACCAACACCATCACTGACGATTCTTGCCGCCTCGCTAGGCGGAGTTTCTACGCCACCGAGAATAATAGGCTCATATTCACAGCGTAAACACAATTGTTGGCCATGTAATTGCTGCTTTTGCGCGACGAGGAGTTGTATGCGTTGCTGTTGTAATTGATTAGCCGCTATTTGCAGTTGCCCACCTTGCGCCATTTTTTGACTCAGTGCGGTAACCGCTTCGCCTAACTCTAATTTGCTTTTTTTATCATCATCCAAGACGCTGACACACAAGCTACGAATATTTTCAGGCACTTTTTCGCGTAATACCCGTAAGGCTTTGGAACTGTGACTGGTAATTAAAATACGTTTCTTTTGTGCTAATAAATGACCAATCAAATTGGCGATAGTATGTGTTTTTCCCGTTCCGGGTGGCCCTTGCACCAAAACAATATCGTGCGTTTCTAACTGTTGCGCCAGTTGATATTGTTCAGGATTGGCGGGTAGGGCAAATAAAATATTTTCGGGCGAAGTATGCTCTGTTGATTGATTTTGCGGTGTTTGCTCTGCGCTGATTCCTGCTAAACGTCGTAAATATAAAGGAATATCGCCTAAATGACGGTTTTCTAATTGTTTAACGATGTCTGTGGCAACTTGTGCTGTCCAACCACCCCGCGAACGTATAAATAACACAGGCCGATAATCAATTTTTATGTCGGCACAATCGGGTTGATTGCTTAACCAATCTTGCATCGCTTGAGTATGGACACGTGCCGCTTCGTCTAAAGGATGCAGGCTTTCGATTTGGGTTTGCCATGTCTGGCTAATTAAATTGGCGTTTTCGGTGATTTCTGTCAGTAACGGTAAATAGAGTTCGGTATTACGTTCACTATCTTCAAGGGTAAAACGATTTTTAAGACCATCAAAATGCAGTTGTACAGGTTTGATTAATAAAGGATGTTGATAGGTCGGTTCTTTTTGCAACATGGCGCAACCTAAGACTAATTCTAGGTCGCCACTTTGTTTTTGTAGTTCGGTGTAAATCATTTGCAGTTTGGCGAATAAATCACGAATGGTTTGGTAACGCTGTTGTACCTCGCGCCATTGTTCACGCGCTAATAACCATGTTTGCCATGCCGTCACACGTTGTTCGTTATCGTCAAATTGTTCGATTTCGGTTTTAGCTAAAAATGGCTTATGGGTTTTTTGTGGATGATGGCTAACTTCAACGGTACGCCAATCTTGCCAAGCATTTGCTAACCAATCTTCAATAATAGCAGGTGGCTGAGGGCAGGGATGTTGTGGCGGTAACGAGACTTGCAGCAACCATTCGCGCTCTTCTTCGGAGTGATTTGTGATTTGCACATAATCATTGCTTTGCGGCAATTCATTCCAAAAACGTGCGGAGTCTGCTAAGGGTTGTTGATTGAGTTGACGTGGAATTGGCTGATGACTGGCGGCAAAGGCGGTTAAAAAATGAAATAATTGAATAAGTGCGGTTTTGGGTGAGGCGGTGGGCATATCCATTCCTGTGGCGGGATTTTTAAGATAAATTGTTTTTAAACAATGGGTTGCACTTCTTCTCGGAGGTATTTTACCAGTTTTGGCCATTCAGTAGGCAGAGACGTACGATTAGCAGCAGGTGCTCTCGGGGTCGCTAAACTCATGGCAAGTTCTTCAAAATGAGGATTATTCGCTAAACGAGCGACAATTAAACAACGGGGCGTATATATACCGCAACCTTGTATAATCCATTTGAATCGGTCATTAATATCACTATTAAGTAATCTATCCAAATCTTTCATGTTTTCGGCAATAGCTAAAGACTTTAAAAATTCGTCTTCAAACAATTGAATTCGCGCTGCTATATCTTCTTTAGTTTTTAATTTCCGTTTGTCGCTATTTAAGGGATATAAGTGATCCAAAAGTAACATTTCAACACTATTAGCGTTCTTTTCTTTAAAAAATTCAAATCTATTATAAATATCTTCCACCATAGGAATGTCTATATAAAGACATCCATTTAAGCCGTAGTCACCCTCTTTATCTTGTGTGTAACCTACGGAGATATATTGAATACTGTATGTAGTTTTTTTGATATACATAGGTTTCGTGCTTGTTGGGGTTAGTAGTTCGTAGCTCAAGCCATATCTTGCCATTAACTCGTGCATTAACGGCTGTGTATAGTCTTTAAATTCATTAAGATTTTTAAAAGTTTTATTGGCGAAATAATCTTCTTGCATTAACCAAGAAATAGCACAGTCGCCTTCGGGGAGCGATTTGCGTGTTGGAAGATAAGCAACACCTAGTTGGTCATCATAAATCACTAAATTAAAAGCCTCTGCGGTTTTGCCTAATATTTTAAGCAGAGGTAAATAGTTGCTATAAGGGAGTGCTAAGTTGTGTAGAGCATATTGGTGTTGTTTAAATTGCTCGACAAGGTTGTAATAAAGTTGTTTGGTTGGCTCTTGAAACACCTGATGAAAACGAGCTAAATCTTGTAGGCGTTGGGCAAAGGCTAATATTGCACTACTGGGGCGTTCGGGCTTTTCAACTAATTGGTTAAAGGTTTTAAAGACTTCATCCATGTTTTTAGGTACGCCATGATCGTTGGCATCCCATAGATACAGCATTTGTCCACTCATGTGCTTAACTCCTGTTTTCTTTATTTTCTTTAATTGAGATGCATTTCTTCACGCAGTACTTTACGCAAAGTATCTTCTAGCGTTTGATGATTCATCGCTTCACGTAATGCCGCATTGATAAGAGTTTGATAGCCTCGACCGCCTGCTTTTTCTTTAAAAAAACTCACCACATCAGGGTCAAGCGTGATATTGATTTTTTGTTTTTTGAACGGCAGTTTTGCCACTTGTTGCCATTCTTCTTTCGACGTTGCTTTACCTGCAACACGAAAAGTAGCACGATCAAAGTCTGCTTGTGTTACTTCGGGGTATTCGTCGGAGTCATCAGCCAAGATTTTGGTAGTAGAGCTTTGTTTCATTGCGTGTCGCCTGTCTCATAGAAATAATACGGATGGTGTTATCGTCTTCAACATGCACGAGCACCACAATTAAGGTTTGTAATGACCCTATAGCAACCATACGTTGCTCGCCATAAGCAGCGCGGTTATCCTCAAACAAAACCAGTGGACTATTAAATACTTTTTCAGCATCCACAAAATCTAAGCCGTGTTTTTCTAAGTTGGTTTTACGTTTGACTTCGTCCCAGACATAACGCATAAACTAACGGCCTTTGGATTGATGTATGAAGATAATAATATACACCAAGTAGATGATTGCAAGATAATTATGGTGATATAGGTAGAGTGCCGATAAATTCGCCAAGCCTTCACGCGAACTTCACAAAAGAACATCGCACTCACCGTTATCACGCGTTACAATGGCGCAACTTTTCTAACTTGTAACAAGTTATGATACGCGTGAATCCCCCTCAAAAGCCCGCTCAAGGTTTTATTCTCACCATTATTGTTTTATTGATGATGCTCGGCCTGTTGTTTGCCGTTGGTTTAGGTATTTATGCCTTATCACTCGATGGCACAGTGCGCGAAAAATTTGAAGGCAAACGCTGGGCGATTCCCGCGAAAGTGTATAGCAGACCTTTAGAACTCTACACAGGCGCAGCCGTTAGTAAATCTGACGTACTCGCTGAATTAAAATTATTACATTATCGCGCCCAAAGTAGTTACGACAGCCCCGGTGTCTATAGCGAAAAAAATAATGAGTTATATATTTACACCCGTGGTTTTGTTTTCAGTGACGACACCGAAAAATCCCAAGTCTTAAAACTGCAATTTCAAGGCAATGTCTTAACGGACTTAGCCAGCACCCAACAAAATAATAAAGGCATTGTCCGTTTAGAGCCGTTAGTTGTGGGTGGGATTTATCCCAAACAAAACGAAGACCGTGTATTAATGCAACTCAAAGAAGCCCCAAAATATTTAGAGCAGGCTTTATTAGCGACTGAAGATAAAAACTTTTATCATCATTTTGGCGTTTCTATTCGCGGTACGTTACGCGCGATTTTTGTGAATTTAACCAGTGGCGAGTTGCGTCAAGGTGGCAGTACATTAACGCAACAATTAGTGAAAAATTTTTATTTAACCGATGAGCGTTCAATTAAACGTAAAGTCAATGAAGCCTTAATGGCGTTGTTATTAGAATGGCATTATGAAAAGAAAGAAATTTTAGAAACCTACTTAAATGAAGTGAATATCGGACAAAATGGTAATCGTTCGATTAACGGGTTTGGATTGGCGGCACAGTTTTATTTTGGTCAGCCGATTAGCGAATTATCCTTGCATCAAGTGGCGTTATTAGTGGGTTTAGTTAAAGGCCCTTCGTTTTATAATCCTTGGCGCAATCCTGAACGCGCCTTAGAGCGTCGCAATGTTGTCTTAGCTAATTTGTTGAATGATGGCCACATTACCCAATCACAGTTTGATAAAGCCAAAGCCAAGCCTCTCGGCATTCTCAAAACGCCAACCGCAGGCTTGAGTATTTATCCTGCCTTTTTGGATGTCGTACGTCGTCAGTTAAAGCAAGAATATAAAGAAGATGATTTAAGCTCATCAGGTTTGCGAATTTTTACTACGTTAGATCCGCGTGTGCAAAATTCAGCGCAATTATCGTTCAACAATCAAGTGACTCAGTTAAAAGCGCGTAACGGCAATCGTTTAGCTAATTTACAAGGTTCAGTAGTGGTGGCTAATCCCGAAAGTGGCGAGTTATTAGCGGTAATTGGCGGGTACGGTAATTTTACAGGCTTTAATCGAGCTTTAGACGCGTCACGGCAAGTCGGTTCTTTATTAAAGCCCGCCGTTTATTTGACGGCCTTAGCGACAGGTCAATACAGTTTATTGTCTCCTTTAGATGACAGTGCGGTACAAGTAGCGAGTCAAAGTGGTGATGTTTGGACTCCTGAAAATTACGACCATCAAGATCATGGCTTAGTCCCATTATATGATGCCTTAGCACACTCTTATAATCAGGCCACTATTCGTTTAGGGATGACGATTGGCGTACCTGAAGTGATAGACACCTTAAAGAAATTAGGTGTGACGCAAGATATGCCAAATTATCCGTCATTGTTGTTGGGGACAGTCAATATGTCGCCAATGGAAGTGTTACGGTTGTATCAACCCTTTGCCACCAATGGTTTTCAAACCTCTCCGCGCTCTATTCGTGAAGTGGTTGACGCAAACGGTAAGCGTTTAACGCGCTATGGTTTGGAAGTGAAACAAGTCTATGATCCTGCGCCGTTATATTTAGTGAATTATGCGATGCAACAAACCATGCGTAGTGGCACAGGCGCAGCCGCGTATGCACGTTTACCGCAAGATTTAGTCATGGCAGGCAAAACAGGCACAACGAATGATATGCGTGATGCATGGTTTGCAGGTTACACAGGCAATTATTTGGCGGTTGTTTGGCTCGGAAATGATGACAACAAAGCGACGGGTTTATCGGGTGCTTCGGGGGCATTACCTGTTTGGATTGATTTAATGAGTCGCCTGAAACCAACCTCGTTACAAGCGGCACAACCTGATAATGTGCAATGGCAATGGGTGGACAAAATGTCGGGCAAGTTAAGTGCTGAAGGTTGTGATGGTGCTATGTATGTGCCGTATCTCACCAGTAGTATTCCTGTGGATCAAGTGCCTTGTGCCGCCGAAAAAGATGTCTTGAATGACCCAATCAATGCGGTGGTCAATGGTGCTGTCAATAAAGTATTAGATATATTCCGATAGGAAAGACATTATGCGTATTGTTGTAATGATGGCGATGACGACCACGTTATTATTATCAGGCTGTCAAAATCTGCCGAGTTATAGTTGGCCAAATAGCCAAACAATGACCTATCCCAAAACGCCACCTAAATTAGTTGCGGTGAAGCCCGCTCCACAAGTGATTATTGAGCCTGTAATCACCAGAGAGATACCCAGTGAGCCGACACCAACACCTGTACTCACGCCTGTAAAACCAACGCCGCCTGTCGTTGCACAACCAGCTCGCCAGTTGGCCGATGGTCGTGATATGCCCGCAGTACAAAACTTATTAGCCAGTGCTCAATATAGTTTACAGCAAGGCAAACCTGAGGATGCCGCTTCTAGTTTAGAACGTGCTCAACGATTAGCCCCACAATCAGCGGCGGTTTATCAAAAGTTAGCCGAAGTACGCTTGCAACAAAATCGTCCTGTCGAGGCGGAACAGTTGGCGCGTAAAGGCGTGGCGTATGCCCATAATAATAGCCAACAAGCAGCTCTTTGGCGTTTGGTGGCGATAGCGGCAGACCGTCAAGGCAAAAAAGAAGTCGCGGATAAAGTGCGCGAGAAAGTCATGTTATTAGAGGCGGCAGGGGACAGAGGTTGATAAAAAATCAGTTCTGACGACATTCTTATAAGTTCAAAAATATCACCCCCATATTTACCTCAATGTATTTGCTATGAAGAAGCTATTCTAATATCGGGGTAGTGTCTGGCCTCATAAGGAGTTTACGCGCTATGTTTTATCAGGGCATTTTACGAAAAATGCGGACTCACGTTGCCAACAATGACACGATCAGTCACGCACCCGTCAATTATGAATTACCGATTGGCGCATTAACACTGCCTCTGAATGATTATCTCGGTCAGGACATTCGTTTACAGTATACAGGCCGTATTTTTTGCTTAAATTGCGGCAAAAAAACGACCAAATCGTTTAGTCAGGGCTATTGCTATAACTGTTTTCGCAGTTCAGCTTCTGCCGATATGTGCATTATGAAGCCTGAAACCTGTCATTACCATTTAGGCACTTGCCGAGAGCCAGAGTGGGGTGAGGAGCATTGTTTTCGGCCACACATTATTTATTTGGCGAACTCTTCGGGCGTAAAAGTCGGTATTACCCGTCAAACGCAAGTGCCCACCCGTTGGATAGATCAAGGCGCACGTCAAGCATTACCCATTTTTGAAGTGGCGAGCCGTTATTTGTCCGGTTTGATCGAAGTCACGTTGGCGCAACATATTGCCGATAAAACACAATGGCAACGCTTATTAAAATCGGATGCTGAATCGCAAGACCTTGCGTTTATTCGTGATGAGTTATTAACCTTATGTGCCGACGAATTGGCGGTATTGAATGAGCAATTTCCTCAAGAAATGAAAGTCTTAAAGGGCGATGTGTGGGAGTTTAATTTCCCTGTGCAACAATATCCACTGAAAGTGAAGGCGTTTAATTTTGATACTACGCCTGTCGTGACGGGGAAGTTAATGGGCATCAAAGGTCAATATTTAATTTTAGATACGGGTGTATTAAATATCCGTAAATTTGGCGGTTATGAAGTCACTTTCGGAGAGCAAAATGTCTAATCCAAAAACCATTTATTTAAACGATTATCAAGCACCTTTATTTGTTATTCAGCATGTTGCCTTAACTGTTGATATTTTTACTGATTATACGGTGGTTACTTCGGCTTTACGTATTCAACCACAGCGTCAAGGCGAGCCGTTAGTGTTACATGGCGTTGATTTAGAATTAATTACATTAACGATTAATGGGGAAGAATTAGCTGCCAATCAATATCAAGTCAATGGTGAAGAGTTAATTATTGCTGCTGTCCCCAATGAAGATTTTATTTTTAGTAGCGTTGTCAAAATATACCCACACAAAAACTTTGCCTTAGAAGGTTTATATTTATCGAAAGGTATGTATTGCACGCAATGTGAACCTGAAGGTTTTAGAAAAATTACCTATTATTTAGATCGTCCCGATGTGTTGTCGCTATTTACTACCACGATTACCGCCGATCAACAGCAATATCCGACATTATTAGCGAATGGGAATTTAATTGCTCAAGGTCATGCGGGCGAAGGTCGTCATTTTGCAACATGGGAAGACCCATTCAAAAAGCCCAGTTATTTATTTGCGATGGTGGCAGGTAATTTGGCCTGTTTAACTGATCGCTTTAGCACGATGTCAGGTCGTGAAGTGGCGTTAAAAATATATGTTGAAGCACACGATTTACGCCAATGTCATCATGCCATGGCGTCTTTAAAAGCGTCGATGCGTTGGGACGAGCAAAAGTATGGTCGTGAATACGATTTAGATATTTTTATGATTGTTGCCGTCAGCCATTTCAATATGGGAGCAATGGAAAACAAAGGCTTAAATATTTTTAATACCTCTTGTGTCTTAGCGCACCCCGAAACGACGACCGATTTAGGTTTTCAGCGGGTTGAGTCGGTGGTTGCCCATGAATATTTCCATAATTGGAGTGGTAATCGCGTCACTTGTCGTGATTGGTTTCAGTTAAGTCTCAAAGAAGGTTTTACCGTTTTCCGTGATCAACAGTTTTCGGCGGATCAATTATCCGCCAGTGTTCAGCGTATTGAAGATGTGACGATGTTGCGTAATGCCCAATTTTCTGAAGATGCAGGGCCTTTAGCGCATCCCGTTCGTCCTGAATCGTTTATTGAAATCAACAATTTTTATACCGCTACGGTTTATGAAAAAGGCGCGGAAATCGTGGGTATGTTGCATACGGTATTGGGCGAAGCAGGATTTAGAAAAGGCACTGATTTATACTTTAGTCGTTTTGATGGTCAAGCGGTGACGGTAGAAGATTTTGTTCAGTCTTTAGCCGAAGCGAATGACACAGACTTAACGCCATTTATGCAATGGTATCGTCAGCCCTGTACGCCTGTATTAACGGTAACGGGCGAATACCAAGCCGAAGCACAACAATATGTCTTAACGGTTAGTCAAAATACCCCCAGTAAACAAGGCTATTCTGAGCCAAAAACCTTACCTATTCCCGTTAAGTTAGCATTATTTGATGAGCAGGGTCAGGCTGTCCCGTTGGTGTTATTAGGCGAGAGTGGTGCACATGCAGTTTATGAGCGTGTGTTAATTGCCGATGCCGCTGAGCAAACGTGGATTTTTACAGGTATTGGCAGTGCAATGATTCCCTCATTGTTGCGTGACTTTTCTGCACCCGTGATATTGAATTATGAGACTTCTGACCACGAATTATTATTTTTAATGCAGCATGATAATAACGGCTTTAATCGTTGGTTGTCGGCACAAACGTTGTTTGAGCGCATGTTGTTAACGATGATGAAGGCAGAAAACAGCGCGGATATGTTAGCCTCGATTGATTTGTACGGTTTGTTGAATGCGCTACAGGGCTTTTTGCCAAAATTAGCCCAGCAAGACCCTGCATTGGCGGCGAAATTATTGACCTTGCCAAGCGAAAATTATTTGGCCGAAAAAACAGCAGTGATAAATCCGAGTGTGATTCATCAGGCGCGAGTGAGCTTACAACAAGCGATTGCTCACGCATTAAACGGCTTTTTTGCCGAGCAATATGCTCACAACCAAAGCGATCACGGTGGCTATATTTACGACAGTGTTGCTATTGCAACGCGCTCATGGCGTGAACTGTGTTTGCATTATTTATTGGTGGCGGTGGAGAATCAATCCGCGCAAGCCTTAGCAGCTCAGCAATATCAACATGCACAACACATGACTGACAGATTAGTAGCTTTACGTGGTTTGGTACACAGCAATGCAGCACAAGCCGTTGATTGTTTGGCCGATTTTTATCAGCGTTTTCAACAAGAAGCATTAGTTGTCGATAGTTGGTTTGCTGTGCAAGCAACCAATCCTAAAGCAACGATTAACGATATTGACGCATTGTGCCAGCATTCCGCATTCGCCTTAACAAATCCTAATCGCTTGCGGTCGGTATTGGCACAGTTTGCCAATGCCAACCCTGTACAGTTTCATCAGGCGGATGGCTCTGGTTATCGTTTTGTTGCTGAGAAAATTGCTGAACTGGATAAGATTAATCCGCAAATTGCGTCACGGTTATTAGGCGCGTTTAGTCGCTGGAAGCGTTTAGAAAGTGGCCGTCAACAACAGGCTTTGATTGCGTTACAGCAGCTCAGTACGCAACAGTTATCAAATGATACCTACGAAACCTTAAATCGCTTATTGACGAGTTGATGGAATTTGCACAGTATCGCAGGGGCAGACCTAAGCGTTTGCCCCGTTGTGTTTAATGATATAAATGCACGAAAATTTTACAGTACAGTGTTACCGTAGTACTGCACTAAAAACACCATAAATAAAATTCAAAAATAATAGACAGCACAAGGAGTTAACAATGTTATCAGTCACTGAAACATGGTCTCAACAAACACGAAGCAGTTGTTTGGACGTCTGTGCTGTTCATGATAATCCCATTTTTATTAGTTTTGCCGAACGAGCTTTAAAAGCGTTATTAGCAGACGAATTACGTCGCTATACGCCTCATTCATTGGCTGCTTGTTTATGGGATTTTTGGCAGTTTGTGGTTGATAGTCGGCAAGAAGTCAATTTGCGAATTATTAATCCAGAGCCCGCCAAAGCAGGATGGCGCGCCGAAGGCACGGTGATTGAGTTATACAGCGGCGAAATGCCCTTTTTATTAAACACCTTACGTATTGCTTTACAGCGTGGTGGTTACGATATTCAAGTGTTGATGGATTTGAATATTCCGTTGCGTCGAAATCGTTATTTTCAAATTACTGCCTTGCCAACAACAGCCCATGCCAATGTTGAAGAGTATAGAACCCTCGTCCATATTGAACTTGCCCATTATTATCAAGGCGAAGAGCTGCAAGCATTAGAAACGCATATTCATGATGCGATGGGGATGTTGAAACAAGTAGTGACGACTTTTCCACGGATGCAAACCTTAGTACGTGAAGCGGCACAGTCGTTAATTGAAAAAATGCCTAAAGAGGGTGATGCCGCCGTTGTCCGTATGGAAGGCCATGCGTTCTTGCAATGGCTCATGCGTGGCCACTTTACTTTTTTGTCAGTGATGCATCTTAATGCCGAGGGTAAAGTTGAATTTTCAGGTTTAGGGAGCTGGCCAAATCTACATATTGATTGGTTGGATAAAATTAGCTTTGAAGCCAATGATTGCCGTTTGTTATTTGGCAAGTCATTAACCCGCGCACCCATTCATCATGATCGCTATGCCGATGTCATTATTGTGCCGATGCCAGATGGTAAAAGTGAATACCGCTTTTTTGGCTTATACACCAGTCGTGTCAATCAGCATGACCCCATGACCATGCCCGTTTTACGCCACAAAATCACGACGGTGGATATTTTTTCGGGTTTACGCAAAATAAGCCACGATGGCCGTAATTTTGATCGAATGTTAAGAACACATCCTCGTGATGAATTATTATTAGCAACTGATCAAGATTTGCTGTCAGCATTTTTGCCAATGGTAAAACAAAAGTATGGCAATGAGCTACGGTTTGTCTGGCGTGTAGACCCGTGGAAACGCTTTGTTTCCGTGTTTATTTACATGCCAAAACCCTTGTATAACGAGACTTTTGTCAGTCGTACAGGCGAGTTTTTACAAGCGCGTTTTAATGCCAGTGATGTGGTCATGACGGCATTCGTTTCTGAGCATCGTTGGATTCGTTTGCATGGCTCATTAGTTTTTGAAGATAAAAATCCGCCTCGTATTAACATCGAAGAAACAGAGTCGGTGCTCAAGCGTTTAGCTCGGACATGGGAAGATGAGCTGTTGGCGTTACTGATGACAAAATATCAGTCGATCTTAGCCAATCAACTCTATCGTCGTTATCAACATGTTTTTCCTCTGAACTATAAAGATAATTACCGTCCTCAAGATGCAATTACCGACATATCTTTATTAGAAACGTTACGTCAAGATGCGCCGTTGGCGGTTGAAGTATTACCCACGGAAGGACGTTCTGCGCGTTTTAAGTTGTTGCAATGGAATCAGCAATTATCGTTATCCCGTGTGATGCCGATTTTAGAAAGCTTTGGCCTGAAAGTGCTTCAAGAACAAGCTTTTGCTTTACTGCATGAAGATAATTGTTTGTGGTTGCATGATTTTCGTACAGAGTTACCTGATGGTTTGCCGAAAGAGGTGTTTGCTCAATCCTTATCTTATGTGCGTGATGCCATGCAGGTGTTTTGGCAGGGCGGTATTGAGGCCGATGTCTTTAACCGTTTAGTGACGGTCTTGCCGTGTCGGTGGCGTGAAGCACATATTTTTCGGGTGTTATCGGCGTATCTCAAGCAAGTAGCTTTTCCTTTGTCCGCATTGGCGCAAGCCGAAGCGCTAACACGTTACCCGACAATTGGTCGTAGTTTATTAGAATTATTTCAAGCACGTTTTGACCCTAATATCACGACGGATCGCCAAGAGCGACAGGTCGCCATTCTTAAACGGATTGACTTGGCATTGGATAAAGTCCAAACAATGGCGGATGAGCGCGTATTGCGTGAGTTTATGACCTTGATTTTGGCCATTGTGCGGACTAATTTTTATGTGAAATCGGCAATAGAGGCGCAACGAATTAGCTTTAAGTTTGATTCTGGCGTGTTAAGAATGTTGCCAGACCCTAAGCCGTGGCGTGAAATCTTTGTTTATAGTCCTGATGTCATGGGCTTGCACTTACGTTTTGGTGCTGTGGCACGAGGCGGCATTCGTTGGTCTGATCGCCCTGAAGATTTTCGCACCGAAGTTTTAGGTTTAGTGAAGTCACAACAAGTCAAAAATGCCGTGATTGTTCCTGTTGGTGCAAAAGGTGCATTTGTAGTACGCACCGTCTATGGAGATAAGCAAGACATTGGTCTGCATGCCTATAAAGAGTTTTTACGGGGCATATTAGACGTTACCGATAATCGCCAAAAAGACAAAATCATTGCCCCTAAAGATGTCGTTTGTCATGATGATGATGATTCTTACTTAGTGGTTGCCGCCGACAAAGGCACCGCGAGTTTTTCTGATACCGCTAATACGGTTGCGGCTGAATACCAGTTTTGGCTAGGCGATGCCTTTGCATCGGGTGGCAGTAACGGCTATGACCATAAAAAAATTGGCATTACCGCTCGTGGTGCGTATGTTTCTTTAGTGCATTTAGCGCGTGAATGTGGTTTTAATCCTTCAATCACACCATTTACGATGGCAGGTATTGGCGATATGTCTGGTGACGTTTTTGGCAATGGGTTGTTACAAAGCCCTCATACCAAATTAGTCGCCGCATTTAATCATAGTCATATTTTTATTGACCCAACACCGCACGCCGCGATCAGCTTTGCGGAGCGTCAGCGTTTGTTTGCCTTACCAAAAAGTAATTGGTCAGATTATAACCGTAAATTGATTTCAGAAGGTGGCGGTGTTTTTGCCCGTAGTCCGAAAAAAATATCGTTAAGCATTGAAATGAAAGTAGTATTAGCGACCGATGTTGATACCATGACGGCTGACGAATTAATTAGCGCGATTTTACAAATGCCTGTTGATGTGCTGTGGAATGGCGGTATTGGCACTTATGTTAAATCAAGCGATGAAAACCATCATGATGTGGGTGACCGAACGAATGATTCAGTACGCGTCAATGGTAATCAATTACGCGCTAGAATTGTCTGTGAAGGCGGGAATTTAGGGTTGACCCAACGCGCCCGTATTGAATATCAACTAAATGGTGGTTTGTGCCATACTGACTTTATTGATAACTCAGGCGGAGTGGATTGCTCTGACCATGAAGTCAATATCAAAATATTTTTACAACGTGAACAGCAAGCAAAACGCTTATCACAAGGCGACTATAAACGCTTGTTAGCGGAATGGCGTGATGAAGTTGCTGAGTCGGTGTTAGCGGACAATTATTCACAAACACAATTTCTTGCGATTGCCAACAATCAAGCCTTAGTGCGCCATCGTGAATATGCAACTTTGGCGGATTTTTTAGAAATCCATGCAGGTTTAGATCGTCATTTAGAAGCCTTGCCCGATGCTCGTACGTGGGAGTCAAGAGGTCGTACTCAACAACCGTTAACCCGTGCTGAATTAGCGATTTTATTGGCCTATAGTAAAAATTGGTTAAAGCTAGCGTTGGCGACACCTGAACTGGCTAACGATAAGTATTTGTTGGCCGAGCTAAAAAGTTCGTTCCCTGCGGCTATTCGTCAAAACTATGGTTCAACCCTACAAAAACATCCGTTGGCTATCCCTTTAGCGGCCACGCGTTTGGCTAGTTTAATGACTGAGCGTTTAGGCATGGGCGCATTGCCGCGTTTATTACGTCATGAAGGGAGTAATCCATTAAAAGTTGCGCGTGCTTTTATGATTGCGCGCTCGTTACTGGCACTGGATAGCTTATGGCAGCAGTTAGATGACTGTGCGAGCACAGTGCCTGATAAAGTGCTGTTACCTCAATATGCCGCACTACAACGTTACGCTCGCCGTGCCTGTGGCTGGTTTTTACCCTACGCTAATAAGCCGACACAAGAAGTGATAGCTAGCTTTGATATGTTATTGCCGTTGTTAACGCATTTACCTGAACATCTCAATCACAAACGTTTAGATGCGTGGAAAAACGCTAAAAATAGCCTAGTGGTGCAAGGTTTGCCCGAAGCCTTAGCCGTGCGTATGGCTTCTTTAGATCAAGTATTACCCCTATTGGATATTTGTCGTGTCGCGCAAGAAACAGGAGTGTCTGTTGAACATGCCGCTGATGTGTATGAAATGGTAGAGGAAACATTGGGTTTAACAGATGTTCAACGTGCGCTGCAAGACCTGAATGTTGCCAACAGTTGGGAAGCCGCAGCTCGTGATCAATTGCGTGCAGGCTTATTACGAGATATGGCGACACTGACAGATTATGTGGTGAAGCAATGGCGCGATTCTCAACAAGAGCAAAAAGTGTGGCTAAGCACATGGTTACAGCAACAACAGCAAGTGTTTAGTGACTGGCGACAATTTCGTTGTCGATTGAGTCCCGCAGATTTAACTGGCTATGCACCTTATGTAGTATTGACATCTCAGTTAAATAAGTTATTGCAGCAATTAATGGTGTAGAATCCATTCATGGAACGCAAGTTTTCTGTATTTTTGCTGGTATTGTATTGCGCGTAGAAGTGATTTTATAGTTGTTTCTACGTGTGACTTTATTTTGTCATAGACAAATTTTTTCTTTTATTGCGTGGTTTTTGATTAAAATGTTAGACTTGCAAAAGTGCAACTTGTCTAAGTAAATTACATGTTTCGTACGCCAAGAGCGACCTTGCGAACACTTCTTTTTTATACATTTTACTAAAATACACCTATCTAAAATAATTCAGGATGAGTCAGGAGTTTTACTATGCCGCTCAAAGGCTATTACCGTAACGAATTAGAAAACGTTGATAAAGGCTCTAAGCGTTTACGCGAAGTCATGGATGGACTCAGCCCTGCTTTTTTTGTTGGAATGCTCACTGTCGAAGGCGTAATGACCTATACCAATCGCACGTCACTAGAGGCTATTGGCCTAGAATTAAAAGATGTCATTGGTCGGCGTTTTGAAGATACGCCGTGGTGGGCTTATTCAGAGTTGTATCGTCAACAATTACGTGAGGCAATTGCTCGTGCTGCTGCGGGTGAAGCTTCACGTTTTGATTTGATATGTCAGAGTTTAGAGGGGCGTCTATTAACACTGGATTTTTCACTAAACCCTATATTTGATGTCAAAAAGAATGTGTCGTACCTTGTACCATCGGCGCATGATGTTACCGAGCGTAGAGCAGCAGAACGGGCATTAAAAATGCTGAGTATATGTAATAAATCATTACTTCATGCTCAGGACGAAGCCACTTTACTCCATGAGATTTGTCAGCTTATTGTCGATGTAGGCGGTTATCGTATGGCATGGGTCGGTTTTGCAGAAAATGACGACGATAAAACGATTAAACCAATAGCTTATGCAGGCAATAATCAGGGGTATTTGTCAAATATCACGATTTCTTGGGATGAGAATAGTCCTCTTGGGCAAAGTCCTGCGGGTAAGTGCATACGTAATGGTGTATCTATTGTTTGTAAAGATACCAGAGTAGATTCTGCTATAGAAAATTGGCGAAAATTGATGTTGGAGCGAGGCTATTTGGGGTTAGTGGCTTTACCTTTGCGTCATGAGCAGCAGACTTTTGGTCTTTTGGGACTCTATTCTGCTAATGTTCTTCACATCACAGATGACGAGACGAATTTGTTGCAGGAAATGGTTGATAACCTTGCCTATGGCATAATTACCCTGCGAGCAAAGAAAGAAAGTCAACGTGTTTTATCGGTCGTGAATAAAATTGCTGAGAGTGTTGCCCTCAGTACAGGCGCAGAGTTTTTAGAAAAATTAGTGCTGAACATGACAGAGGCGGTGGGGGCGCAAGTTGGGATTATCATGCGTTTACAAGCAGGAGAACCCCCGTATTCACGGACTGTGGTTGTAGCTGTTGATGGACAAATTGTCAGCAATTTTAATGTGATGATTAATGGCACGCCTTGTGAAAATTTGAGTGGTAATTCACCTGAATGGATTGTGCCTGCTAATGTTGTCGCATTGTATCCACGCGCCGAAAAACTGTCGGTATTAGGTGCGGAGTCTTACGTTGGCAGGCGAATTGAAGATTCAATGGGGCAGTCAATGGGGCAAATTTTTGTTCTATTTCGTCAGCCTTTAGTACATGCCGATTTTGTCGCTTCAGTGTTGAAAATTTTTACATCGCGTGTTGCCGCAGAGCTAGAGCGACAAGAAAAACAAGCGCTTATTAATGAACAAGCCTCTTGGCTCAATGAAGCACGTCATGTGGTGATTGTGCGTGACTTAGATCATCGTATTAAGTTTTGGAATCAAAGCGCGGAAAAGTTGTATGGTTGGTCAAAAGAAGAGGCATTAGGCCGTTCTCTTGCCGATTTACTCTATAGCGATCCTGCGCCGTATTATGCGGCAACGAAGACAACATTAGAGACAGGTGAGTGGCGTGGTGAAATTTCACAACGCCATAAAGATGGCAGTGCATTGAGAGTTAACGCACATTGCAGTCTTATATTTGACGAGCAAGGTCAGCCAAAATCTATTTTTGCCATTAACCAAGATATGACAAATTATTAGGGGTTATTGTATTGAAGACTCTTTTGGCTTCGACTCTGCTCAGCCAACGCATAAACGCCCCCTGAGCGGAGTCGAAGGGAAATTACTGCCCACACAACAAATATCACACGCGAATCTCACGCCACTCGCCCATTTCTAAACCGTCAACCGACCAGTCGCCAATTTGCACTCGCACTAAACGTAATGTCGGAAAGCCCACCGCAGCAGTCATACGTCGCACTTGGCGATTTCTCCCTTCGCTAATCACTAACTCGACCCAACTTGTTGGAATATTGGCACGGTAACGAATCGGTGGTGTACGTGGCCATAATTCAGGTTCATTAAGCTTGCGTGCATGGGCAGGACGCGTCATGCCGTCATTTAACCCTACGCCACGTTTTAATTGCTGCACAGCATCCTCGGAAATGTCGTTATCAACTTGTGCCCAATACGTTTTAGCTAACTTAAATTTAGGCTCAGTAATGCGTGAGTTGAGCTTGCCATCATCGGTTAACAACAGTAAACCTTCAGAGTCATGGTCGAGACGGCCACAAGGATGAATAGTGGGGTCATCAAAAAAATCCGCCAGTGTGGGTTTGTCATCGGTACGTCGAAATTGACATAACACGCCATAGGGTTTATTAAATAAAATCAAACGACTCATAGACTTAGACTCAAGCAATATCACTAATATTTATGGTGATATTTATTATAAAAATGATTTTGGCAGTTAATTTTCTACCGATAACGATTACCATTGCACCATGACTTGAACGCTACCGCGTACTGGGCAAGTGAGCGAACATTAAAACCCGTGTTCATTCTAAACATATTATTTTTTATATTACACACGACAAGGGAGTACCTTCACAATGGGTTACCAGAAGATTGTGGTTCCAGCCGATGGCGACAAAATTACCGTAAACGCTGACCTGTCACTGAACGTTCCCAACTATCCGATTGTTGCCTACATTGAAGGCGACGGCATTGGTGTTGATATTACACCCGTTATGCTCAAAGTAGTTGATGCTGCGGTTAGCAAAGCGTATGGCACTAAACGTGCTATTTCGTGGATGGAAGTCTATTGTGGCGAAAAAGCATCACGTTTATACCCCAATAACAATTATATGCCAGAAGAGTCTTTAGAAGCATTACGTGAATTTGTGGTGAGTATTAAAGGGCCATTGACCACACCCGTTGGTGGCGGTATGCGTTCGTTGAACGTGGCCTTACGTCAAGAATTAGATTTGTATGTGTGTGTGCGTCCAGTTCGTTGGTTTAAAGGTGTTCCAAGTCCTGTTAGCCACCCTGAACTCACGGATATGACGATTTATCGTGAAAACTCCGAAGACATTTATGCGGGTATTGAGTGGAAAGCGGATAGTCCTGAAGGTTTAAAAGTCATCAAGTTTTTACGCGAAGAAATGGGTGTCACTAAAATCCGCTTCCCTGAAACTTGTGGTATTGGTATTAAGCCTGTTTCTAAAGAAGGTACGCAGCGTTTGGTGCGTAAAGCGATTCAGTTTGCCATTGATAATGACAAACCATCAGTAACTCTCGTCCATAAAGGCAACATCATGAAATACACCGAAGGTGCATTCCGTGATTGGGGCTATGAATTAGCGGCTGAGCGTTTTGGTGCAGAGTTAATTGATGGTGGCCCGTGGATGAGCTTCAAAAATCCACGCACAGGCAATACTATTGTAATTAAAGACGTAATTGCGGATGCGTTCTTGCAACAAATTTTGATGCGCCCAGCTGATTATTCCGTTATTGCTACCCTTAATCTAAACGGCGACTATATTTCTGATGCTTTGGCGGCAGAAGTCGGCGGTATTGGTATTGCACCGGGTGCAAACTTGGGCGGTTCTATCGCAATGTTTGAAGCAACTCACGGCACTGCGCCTAAATATGCGGGTCAAGATAAAGTGAACCCTGGTTCGATTATTTTGTCAGCCGAAATGATGTTGCGTCATATGGGTTGGTTGGAAGCTGCTGATATGATTATTGCAGGTGTTCAAGGTGCGATTAACGCGAAAACCGTGACCTATGATTTTGAGCGTTTAATGCCTGAAGCGACATTGTTGCGTTGTTCAGAGTTTGGCGATGCAGTGATTGAGCACATGGATGATTGATGTTCGTCTGGACATACGCATCGTCAAAATGAAATGCGTAAGTCAAGAGACAAAAACTCCCTTCTAGCGTTAGAGGGGAGTTTGTTGAATCAAATGGTTATTATTGATAACCTTCAATAAAATCCGTCAAGCTTAAACGATAACCCGCACCGACTGCTTTAAACAGCCATTCACCATCTAAACGAAAAAACGAACCAAATTGCACCGCGGTTTCGTTAGAAAACATCGCATCTAAGTCGTAATCCGCGACAACTTTATCACCGTCATATAAACGAATATACGCATTTTGAATTTGACCGAAGTTTTGGCGGCGCGCATCGGCTTCGTGAATGGTAACAATAAACGAAATTTCTTGCGCGTCAGCGTGTAGCTTGCTGAGATCCACAGTAATACTTTCATCATCGCCTGATGCATTGCCTGAGCGATTATCGCCAGAATGCGTCACTGCGCCGTCGGGCGATTGTTTGTTGTTATAAAACACAAAGTATTCATCTGAAAGTAATTTTGGCTCTTTGGTGCTATTTAGACGACACGTAAATACGGATACATCTAAATCGAAGTCAGCACCGCCGCCAGCACTTTTATCCCAGCCTAAACCCACACGAATCATGCGTAGGGAAGGCTCACGTTTGCTAATATTGATGGATTCGCCTTTTTTTAAGTTAATCGCCATCGTCAACTACTCCTCTGTTGTTATCAAAATACAATAAAACTCAACCACGACCACCTAATTTATTAATCAGTTCACTTTTCATGGATTCCATCCGTGTGACCGCATCGGCTCGTGATTGTTCGCCATCACGTTGAATTTGCTCTACTTCTTCAATCGTCGAAATCAGCGTTTGTTGTACGTGTTCTAGTGTTTCAATGTCAACTACGGCGCGTTGGTTTGCGCGTGCAGTATTAATCGAATTTTGCTTCAGTAAATCGGCATTACGACGCATTAAGTCGTTCGTGGTATCATCAATTTTTTGCGCCAATTCCACCGCTTTTTGTTGTTCAATCAATGAGATCGCTAAGGTAAATTGCTTTTTCCACGAAGGAATCGTCAGTTCTTGCAAGTTACGAAATTTATCAATCAACAGTTGATTGTTTTTTTGCACCATACGAATCATCGGTGCAGTTTGTACGGCGACCATTTGCATGGTGCGTAAATCGTGAACACGTTTATTTAAACGGTCTAAGGTATCTTGTAAGGTGGAAATCGCTTGGGCTTCCATAGGGTCGGCCGCCGCAGGTGCTTCTTTACGGCTAGTAATTTCCGCGTTTAATTCTTCGGCTTTAATCTCGCCCACTAAAATATAGCATTCAAGCGTGTGGTATTCATCGACATTAAAAACATAGACTTTTTCTAGGTCTTGCACGCGATTGGCTAGACGCACTTGTGTCATTTTCATTTCGACAACCAACTTTTCAATTTGTTGGCTGAGGGTGTTGTATTTGCCTAATATTTTCTCTTTATTCATTTTAAAAGAGTCAATAAAGCCGCCAATTAGTGGGATTTTCGAACGCGAGCTATCCACCAAACCACTGATATTAATACCTTTGGCCAATAACACGACTTCATTGAGGTTTTCACCTAAGCCATCAATATCTTTGCTTCGGACTTGGGATAACAACTTGTCTGAATACTCAACGACTTTTGCGCCTGATTGTGAACCTAAGGTATAAATGGCATCGGGACGGCGAGGGTCAAAACCTTGGGCAATTTTGGCGACTTCTTGGCGTAACTTAGTGGTATCTGTGCCTGCTTCTTGCAGACGTTGATGATGTTTTTCTAGCACGATATCCAAATAAGACACGGGGGCAGAAGGGGCTTGATAGGGGGGTGGACTCATGTTTTGTGCAGGCACGATGGGCATTGCAGGTGTGGCAGATGACATTGAGTTGCCAAACGTATTTGTTGTGGGTGTGGCAGTGGTGGTTGGTGCACTATTGGTTGCCGTTTCTTCCGAAAATGCTGAGACGGGTTTGAATTTGCTCATTATTTTTTCCTTGTGTCAGTGTTTAAGGTACATATCTTTAGTTTAAAGATAACAGCTTTTGATGAAGCGTTTGTTGTGTTGTCGCTAATTGTTGATACAGTTCACTCACGCTATCATTGGGCGATAACGAAAATAATGCCAATATTTGTTGTCGCCATGCAGGAATTACTAAATTAAGCGTTTCGTTAGCGTGATCAATCAATGTTAGGGTGTTTTTTTGTTCTAAACGTAACTGTCCCATCCGTAATAACACAGTATGGCGTAGTATTTTGAGTGTCTGCAAACGGCGTTCAAAACGTGCTAAGTTATCTTTTTTATCTAACAGTGCTTGTTGGGCAAACAGATTTTGGCTCTCAACGGGCTGCTGCTGTAATAATTCTTGTTCTTTTTCTAAGCGCAGTTGACCCGCTAATAAATAAATCGTCAAACTTCGGAATTGCTGATCGTTTTTTTGAAATAATTCAGCAAACAGTTGTTGATTCTTTTTTAGCTGATTTAGTCGGTTTTGGCAGAAGGTAACATTGCTTTTAATATCACGCTCCAACTCCATAAAACGCGCTTTGTTATTGACCGAGCTACTAAAAAAACGATTAAAAAACGAAGGATTATGGGTGTTGCTATTGCTAATGGCATCAATATCAACTTTTTGTGTAGCTTCTAGAATCAAGCCTAAATACTTACGTACACCGTCAGCATAATCACTGCGAGTCACGGTATTTAATTGGTTCAGAATGCTTTCTGAGAGCTGGCTGGCCTCTGCTCCATAGTCGGTGACATAACTGGAGTCGTGTAGCTGAATCGTTGTTTGTAATAAATTGGCGCGTGATAGTTCCGTATCGGCAAATTGATAGTCATTCAGTTCTAAACGGGCAATGGCCGTTTCTAGCCATTGGCGACTGCTTTCATCCACTGAGTTTTGTACGGTGGGTTGAAATAGTGCTTTGGGGGCGGGAGTGCTATCCATAGGTGCAGTTGTCACAGGTGGTGGTTTTAAAGACTGTTTTGGGTGAAACGTTTTTGGCGTAAATGGCGGTTCAGCATTCAGAACAACGGCGGAATCTTCGCCCGTCGAGGGGGTTGATGCTATGTTTTTGCTGTCATTCACTTGATGAAACGTTTTAACCACATTATTTCTCGCAATCAGCGATCTATTGGTCGAATTCTTCTATTAGCAACATTCTAGGCCATTCAGATTATTGATACACATCTTTTAGTGTTTCACATTTTTTAAAGCGTTTGTATATCCATTGATATTGGGTTGGATCGCGGCGAATCAAGTTGGCAACGCTGTGATTCATCGCGCTAACAGACGTTAATAAGTCATCGTCATAGACCTTTGGGTCAACTTTTTCGACAGTGATTTTAAAGCCTTTGCCGCTACCACGCGGCGTACAAGACAGCATAATAACGTCACATTGGGTTTTTTGAATCAGTTTGGACGCTAAAATTCCCGACCATACCGATATGCCAAAAAAAGGTGCGAAAATGCCGCCGTTATCGTGAGGTGTGTGGTCAGGGAGCAAAATAGATACGCCGCCAGACCTGAGTGTTTTGAAGATTGCTTTTACGCCTTTTTCATCGGTAGGCGCAAGAGTGGTACTGAGGCGAGTGCGGGCTTCACGGACAAAAATATCCATGCTCTTATTTTTACTCGGCTTATACATAATGACGGGGTTTGCATGTTGGCTAACCCAAGAGTTCATAAATTCCCAATTGCCATAGTGTGGCGCGATAATCAAACAGCCTTTCGGCGATTTAATAGCAGCAAAAAACAATGCCTCATTCTCGATTTCGGTCATTTGTTGAATACTGTATTCGGGAGGCATGCCCCACGTTTTGGTAAACTCTAACGCCGTTTGTGCGGTATAAATTAAATTTTGTTTGGTTGTCGTATTAATCCAGCGTTCACTTTGCTCTGGAAAACACAGTTTTAAGTTACGCCGAATGACCCACGCAGGGCCATGTGGAAACCATGCGGCAATACTACCGATCAAAAAACCCAAATATTGTAAGGTGGATAACGATAGACGGCTAAAAAAGCCCAGTATTTTTAACGACACACGGTCTTGTGTCGAAAGTGGTAAGGTATTTTCAGTTTGGAGTTCAGGCGCAGACATTATTTTTAAACAGTGCTTGATAAAATGATGACTAAGCATAAATGACCCATCGCGCAATACCAAGCAGACTGAGACAAAACAACAGCAACTCCGTTAAAAAAGTTATAATAGTGCATCGATTTGAGAGACTTAATGATGGATTTTTTGCAGCCTATTCGTGAATTTTTAGGATGTGCCACACCACAAGCGTGGATTGATGCAGCTATTAAGGACATTCCACTGCTATTGCAAGACCATGCCAATTGCGAAAAGAAAGCCGCAAGTACGGCGGTCAACTTATTATTTCGTTATAACGATAAACAAGAGTTGCAAGAATGCCTCGCGCAATTAGCGCGCGAAGAGTTACTCCATTATGAACAAGTCATGGAAATTATGACCAAACGGGGTTTGCATTATAAACCGATTACCAATGCGCGTTATGCCGGTAGTTTACGTAAACATGTGCGAACTTATGAACCTCAACATCTAATTGATATTTTAATTATTGGCGCGTTTGTCGAGGCGCGTTCGTGTGAACGATTTGCTGCCATTGCTCCGTACCTAGATGAAGAGTTAAAACGATTTTATACCTTTTTATTGAAGTCGGAAGCGCGTCATTTTGAATATTACTTGGACTTGGCGGAGCGTTATAGTCCAGAGCCAATACTCGATAGAATTGCATTTTTTCGTGAACAAGAAGCCGCATTAATCAGCTCGACAGACACAGAAATGCGCTTTCATAGTGGTATCCCGACTATTTAATCCACATCTAAAAACCTTGCTAAAAAGTGAGGTTTTTGTCTTGTCTAGTCTGTTGTTTCCGTTTTCGTCGGTATTAATTGACCATTCATCTTAAAACTACCGTTCGTCGGGCTGTCGCGAATTCACATTGCCTGTCGTAAATTCACAATTCAGGTGTCGTTAATTACACTAAAATAACCAACAACAAGGCAGTAAACGCCAATACTCGAAAAATAGTGTTTTTACTCTAAAAGATCATTTAATAATTCTAAAAAATGTAACAACAAGAGCCTGAATAAAGGCACTACTGAGGACAACAAAAATGTTAAAGCAATTACTAGCAGTCAGCACATTGGTAGCCGCAACTCTAACAGCGAACACGGCGAGTGCGTTCTGTTTATTTAACTGTGATTATACCAAAACAAAATACCCGATTGTTTTAGCTCCGGGGGTGTTGGGTTTTGACAAATTAGTGGGTTTTGTTGATTACTGGTATGGTATCCCTAGTGCCATGAAAGATGGTGGTGCTAAGGTTTATACAACTTCCGCTTCTGCGTTTAATAGCTCTGAAGTTCGTGGTGAGCAATTGCTTGCCCAAGTACAAAACATCCTTGCGATTACAGGCGCGCAAAAAGTTAACTTGATGGGACATAGTCACGGTGGCTTTTCCATTCGTTATGTTGCAGGTGCTATTCCAACGCGTGTCGCTTCGTTAACAGCTATCCATAGCCCAGTCAAAGGCGTACAAGGTGCAAACATCATTACAGGTATTGCGCCAGCAGGTACGGTGTCTGCATCCGTTGTGTCTTCGGTTGCGAATGCGGTTTCTAACTTTGTGACGTTCTTGGCGGGTAATAGCTACAAAGAAGATTTCTTAGCAAGTATGAATTCATTAACGCCACAAAACGCGGCGGTGTTCAATGCTAAGTATGCCAATGGTGTACCAACAACCGCATGTGGTGAAGGTGCTTATACTGCGAATGGCATTAAAAACTATTCTTGGGGCGGCACATCTTCAGTCACTAACATCCTCGATCCTTTAGATACTTTCTTTGGTATTACAGGTTTAGTCGCTACTTCAGAAGCGAATGATGGTTTGGTTGGCAAATGTTCTAGTCACTTTGGTAAAGTCATTCGTGATAACTACCCACATAATCATGGTGATGCAATTAATCAACTGTTTGGTGTTCGTGGTTTGTTTACACCTGCACCCACAGATTTATACCGTGAGCAAGCTAACCGCTTAAAAGTGGCTGGTTTGTAATCAAGGTAACAAGAGCTAGGTTCTTGACCCGCTTCGGGTGAGGGTAGGATGCGCGGTAGTCTGTTTAGTTACCGCGCAGCTTTTGAAAGTAGCCGTTTATCGTATTGTAGTGTTATCGCGCATTAGCTTGGCCTAGTATGCAAATGATAAGTCTGTTGTGAATGTGTACTTGATTCGTTTTAGCATTGATAAAATAAAAATAGATTAACAATACCAATAATGTCAAAAACCAAACGAGCAGGGGATAACCATGTTAAAAAAAGCACTTGCCACAGCTACATTGGCTGCTGCCGCATTTTCTACTAACACCGCAAGCGCGTTCTGTTTATTCAATTGTGACTATACCAAAACCAAATACCCTGTTGTTTTAGCACCGGGTGTTTTAGGCTTTGATAAGTTAGTGGGTTTTGTTGATTATTGGTATGGTATCCCTAGTGCCATGAAGGATGGTGGTGCTAAGGTTTATACAACTTCCGCTTCTGCGTTTAATAGCTCCGAAGTTCGTGGTGAGCAACTGTTAACACAAGTGCAAAGTATTTTAGCGATTACAGGCGCACAAAAAGTTAACTTGATTGGCCATAGTCATGGTGGTTTTTCGGTACGTTATGTTGCTGATATTATGCCAACGCGTGTTGCTTCATTGACAATGGTTCATAGTCCAGTCAAAGGTGCACCTGGTGCTGACTTAATTCGTAATATTGCGCCCGCAGGTACGTTCTCTGCGTCGTTAATTCAAAGTGTTGGCACAGCGGTTTCTAATTTTGTGACTTTTTTGGCGGGTAATACCTACAAAGAAAACTTCTTAGCCAGTATGGATTCGTTTACCACCAAAGGTGCTGCAACATTTAATGTTAAGCATCCGAATGGTGTCCCGACAACGGCATGTGGCGAAGGAGCTTACACGGCGAATGGCATTAGAAACTATTCTTGGAGCGGTACATCTTCGGTGACGAATATCCTTGATCCTTTAGATGTTTTCTTTGGTATTACAGGATTGATTTCTAAAGAAGCGAATGATGGTTTAGTTGGCAAATGTGCGGGTCATTTTGGTCAGGTCATTCGTGATAATTATCCGCATAATCATGGTGATGCGATTAACCAATTGTTCGGTATTCGTGGTTTATTCACACCAGCGCCCACAGATTTGTATCGTCAACAAGCAAATCGCCTAAAAGTGGCAGGTTTATAAGCAAAAAAAACGTATTTCTGATATAAAAAGTAGCGGTCTTTAAGGCCGCTTTTTTTATGGGTTTATTGATAGTGACGCAAGTAGTGTGTTACTCAACGTGGATGGAGATAATAATAATGCAGCGTAAAGCAGCAATGGGTCTAATCGCACTATTTGTGTTGATTGCAGGTGTTTTATTGTGGTTGGCACGCGACAAACAAGAAACTGTGACAGAGGTAAAACCTCCTCCTGTCGTGCAGGGACAAACCGCACAAGATGTCGCAATGGCCATTGAAAAGTCAAAAACAGATACTCGGTTTAAAACGGGTACTGAAAATATGCCTAAATCATTGAGTGATACCGAAGTAGATGGCGCATTAGAGGTGGATGCCGCAGGTAATTTAATTATTAGCCGTAGTATCCGCCAAGTATTTGATTATTTTTTATCGGCCATTGGTGAAGAAGATTTAACGACAATTATTTCACGTATTCGCGCCCACATCCGTCATAAATTACCTGCGAAAGCGGCAGCACAAGCGGAGCAGATTTTAGATTCCTATTTAGCCTATCGTGAAGCATTAGGACACGTTCCCCAAGTGCAGCCGCAAGGCGATGCCGCACTGAATATTCCTGCGATTCGTCAGCAGAAAGAAGCGGTACAAGCATTACGCTCACAATATTTAACGCGTGAAATTTCTGAGGCATTTTTTGGCGATGAAGATGCGTATGACCGTTACACCATGGCACGTATCGAAGTGATGCAAGATAAAAGTTTATCCGCCGTTGAAAAAGCTAGACGTACCGCTGAGTTGTTAAACGCGTTGCCACCTGCCTTAAAAGAAAGCACTGAAACACTGAATAAATATCAAGAGTTAACGACGTTTACCGAGGATTGGAAGGCGCGCGGTGGAAAACCAGAAGAGTTGCGTGCGATTCGTGAACAAGTGGTTGGTCCAGAAGCAACTGTGCGCTTAGAAGCCTTAGATCAAGAGCGTGCAGTTTGGGATGGCCGTATGAACGAGTATTTGCAACAACGCGATACGATTATGAAAAATCAGGCGTTGAGTGAGCAAGATCGTCAAAAACAAGTCAATGACATCAAGCAAAAGAGCTTTGACGAACAAGAGCGCGTTCGAGTGGATGCTTTAGAAACGATTCATGATCAAGGCTTAAAGCTGTAAGCGTGTTTGTTGATAGCTAACGATAAAACGGCCACTTTTGTGGCCGTTTGTCTTTGTGAATCTACCATTGGTCATGATGTCGTTTTAAGTCAAAAAAATGGCGTTATTTGTGGGGTTGTTTACTGGATAAGTACACTATTTACGCATATATTTACATTGCTTAAAATTTAGAATAAATACTCTACTCTATAAAGTAACGACGTTTAAGTTTAATCAGTGCTGTTAGAAACCCCATGTCAAATAATAATATTAAAAATTAAGACGCTTTAACACAACAACCAAGCATGTCAAGTAGGGGAATAATAACCATGAAAAAATTCGCACTCACCGCCGCCGTACTTGCAGGAGCACTCACCGCTAATGTTAGCCAAGCGTGTTGGTTTTGGGAGGATTGTACTTATACCAAGACTAAATATCCGATGGTCTTAGCACCTGGAGTCTTAGGTTTTGATAAGTTAGTGGGCTTTGTTGATTACTGGTATCAAATTCCTAGCGGTTTAAGCTATAGCGGTGGCAAAGTTTATACAACATCAGCATCGGCACTTAACAGCTCAGAAGCGCGTGGTGAACAATTACTGACACAAGTGCAAAGCATTTTGGCGATTAGTGGCGCACAAAAAGTCAATTTGATTGGTCATAGTCATGGTGGTTTTTCCATTCGTTATGTTGCAGATGTTATCCCAACGAAAGTTGCTTCGTTAACGATGGTACATAGCCCCGTTAAAGGCAGTCCTGTGGCCAATTTAGTCAATAACATTATTCCTGCGGGAACCACACAAACGTTTTTAGGCAGTATTGCCGATGCGTTAATGGGTATTGTGACTTATTTAGCAGGTAACAATCATCCAGAAGATTCTTTAGCTGCGTTGTCATCATTAACGACTACAGGCGCAGCCACATTTAATGCGACACACACTAATGGTGTCCCGACAACGGCATGTGGCGAAGGGGCTTATACCGCTAATGGTATTAAAAACTATTCTTGGAATGGCACATCGTCATTTACCAATACGCTTGACCCGTTAGATTATTTCTTTGGTATTACAGGTTTAGCGGGCACAGAAGCAAATGATGGCTTGGTGGGCAAATGTGCTAGTCATTTTGGTAAGGTGATTCGTGATGACTATCCACATAATCATGCCGATGCAATCAATCATACGTTTGGCGTGCGTGGTTTGTTTACGCCAGATCCTGTCGAAGTCTATCGTGAGCATGCCAATCGTTTAAAAGGTGCAGGTGTTTAATCGCTATTAACGCATCAGTCAATATTCAAAACGGCTACTTCGGTAGCCGTTTGTATTTAAAAGCAATAATTTTCTAAACGAATGCCTGTTTCATCGGCAATACCAATGACGGCCGAGCCTGTTTCTTCTTGCCAGTCCCCTAAAACGATACGTTTAGCCGCTTGCCCATCCATGTCTAGATTATGAATAGTCGGGCGATGTGTATGGCCATGTAGCAAGACGGTCACTTGATGCGTCTTTAACATCTCGGTCACCGCTTCGGGTGTGACATCCATAATGTTTTCGGATTTATTACTATTTTGCATTTTACTTTGTAAACGCCATAGCTCGGCAATTTGTAAGCGTTCTGTTAGAGGTTTAGCTAACATGGTTTGTTGCCATAACGGATGGCGACTTTGTTGACGGAAGGCCATGAATTTTTCGTCGCGGGTACACAGAGCATCGCCGTGTTCAATGAGTATCTGTTGTTGTGGTAGTTGAATCACCGTACGCTCGCCTAAGAGTTGACCTCCACAGGCTTGGGCAAATTCTTCACCCAATAAAAAATCACGATTGCCATGAACAAAATACAGTGCCGTACCACCGTCACTTAATTGCCTAAACGCATGAATAATCTGTTGATTGTAGTCGTTCTGATTATCATCACCAACCCACGCTTCAAACAAATCGCCCAACACATACAGCGCATGACATTGCCCTTGTAATTGTTGCATCAATGTGAGAAAGCCTTGGCTAACACGCGGTAAGTCAGGTGCAAGGTGTAAGTCAGAGATAAAAACAGTGGGTTTCATAGTGTTATTTTTTGAGGAGGGTGAGAGAGAAGCCCTCAGCCTTGAGAAAGGCGAGGGCTAAAGCGAGTTAGGAGTGGAAAATTACTCCGCAATCACTTCCGCGCTTTCAATGATGACCGCTTCTAAAGGCACGTCACCATGACCGCTTCTGTTGCCAGTTTTAACGGTGTTGATTTTTTCTACAACGTCCATGCCTTCAGACACTTTACCAAATACCGCATAGCCCCAACCTTGATTGGTTTTAGCCGTATGGTTTAAAAAACCATTGTTAGAGGTATTGATAAAGAATTGTGCTGACGCAGAATGCGGATCAGACGTACGCGCCATCGCAATCGTACCCTTGTCATTTTTTAAGCCATTGTCGGCTTCATTTTGCACGGGTGCTTTGGTTGGTTTTTGGCTCATGGTTTTATCAAAGCCACCGCCTTGAATCATGAAATCTTTAATGACACGATGAAAAATGACACCACTGTAGTGACCACTTTTGACGTACTCAACAAAACTAGCGACAGTTTTTGGTGCACGAACTTCATCTAATTCCAAAACGATACGACCAAAATTGGTATTTAAAGCAACTTTCATCAGGGTTATCCTATTATTCGGTGAAAGGTGAAGTCTAAAGCTTGAGGCCGTGACACGCAATCGCTAGACTCTCTGACTTTATCAGGATTGATGCTAAACGTCGTGTCGCGGTGATATTTGAAATATCACATAAAAACAGCGTTTTGTGTTAATGCTACAGATTTTGCTGACTACTGCCTTGAGTGGTTGGCCTCACGCTTGTCATGCGAGTTGTTAGATGGAAGCCAAAGATTTTATTCGTGCACACATTGTCAGTGATTTAGACAGTGGTAAACATAGCAAAGTAATTACCCGTTTTCCGCCAGAACCCAATGGTTATTTACACATTGGTCATGCCAAATCCATTTGTTTGAATTTTGGCGTGGCTGCCGAAGCGCAGGGTGAATGTAACTTACGCTTTGATGACACCAATCCCGAAAAAGAATCACAAGAATACATCGATGCGATTCAGTCCGATGTAACATGGTTAGGTTTTCAATGGGCAGGCAAAGTGCGTTATGCGTCTGATTACTTTGATGCTTTATATCAATACGCGATCCAGTTAATCAAGATGGGTAAAGCCTATGTTGACTCACAAACGCCCGAAGAAATTAGTAAAGGCCGTAGCACGTTGATTGGTGATGGTCTGAACTCCCCCTACCGTGAGCGTACCATTGACGAAAACTTGGCGTTATTTGAAAAAATGCGTGCGGGCGAGTTTAACGAAGGTGACTGTGTCTTACGGGCAAAAATTGATATGGCGTCGGGTAATATTAATTTACGTGACCCTGTGTTATACCGCATCAAAAAAATAGCCCATCACCAAACAGGGAATAAGTGGCTAATTTACCCGATGTATGACTATACCCATCCAATTTCGGATGCGATTGAAAACATCACGCATTCCTTGTGTACCTTAGAGTTTGAAGATCATCGCCCGTTTTATGATTGGTTGTTGGATACTTTAGCCACGCCTGCACATCCACAACAAATTGAGTTTTCACGTCTTAATTTGAATTACACCGTCACCAGTAAACGCAAGTTAAAAACATTGGTTGATGACGGAACAGTGACAGGTTGGGATGATCCTAGAATGCCGACGATTGCAGGTTTACGTCGTCGGGGTTATACGCCTGAATCATTGCGTGACTTCTGCGAACGAATTGGCGTGAGCAAAAATGACGGTGTTGTTGATTTTGGCTTGTTAGAGTTTTGTGTGCGGAATCATCTCGAAAATACCGCGCCACGGGCAATGGCGGTATTAAATCCATTAAAAGTGGTCATCACTAATATGGACGATGAACTGCTGACGTTAACATCAGCCCGTCACCCGAACTTGCCTGAGTTGGGTTCGCGTGAAATACCCTTTACTCGCGATATCATCATTGATGCTGCTGACTTTAGTGAAGACCCACCAAAAGGCTTTAAACGCTTAGTGTTGGGTGGTGAAGTCCGTTTACGTCATAGTTATGTCATTCGTTGTGATGAAGTGGTTAAAAACGCAACGGGTGAGATTGTTGAGCTACGGTGTAGTGCTGATTTAAACACCTTAGGTAAAAATCCTGAAGGCCGTAAAGTCAAAGGCGTGATTCAGTGGGTATCGGCAAGCAAAGGTGTCGCCGCAGAAGTGCGTTTATATGATCGGCTGTTTACCTTGCCTAATCCAGAGTCAAGCGACAACTTGCTAGATTCGCTGAATCCTGATGCCTTCAAAATTGTGCAGGCATGGGTTGAGCCAAGTCTAGCAGACGTACAGCCTGAAGACCGTTTCCAGTTTGAGCGTGAAGGTTATTTTGTCGCGGACTTAAAAGATTGTGTGGCTGGCAAATTAGTATTTAACAAAACAGTGAGTTTACGTGACTCTTGGGGTGTTAAGGCTGGCGAATAATCGCTGAGGCATGACCCTCACTCTAACTCCCTCGGGGAGAGAGGACTATACTCCCTCTCCCTGAAGGTGAGGGAGAGGGTTAAGGATAAACTACGGATTACTCCATTTCTGGATTTTGAAATGGTGCGAGTGCCGCATGTTCTTCTTGTTTGCGGAAAATATCTTGTGATAAGCGTGCGCGATCGCTTGGGTTGATATTGATGAAGTACAGACCTGTTCTAAAGCCTTCAAGGTCTTCATCTTCGCAATAGACAACACGAGCCGTCGCGGCAATATGATAATGATGTTCTAAATGACTAATGGCCAAATGCACATGAGTACCGGGAACAATGGCTTCTGGTGCATGAAACGACAAGCCACTTTCGCTTAAATTGACTTGTTGCGGAATGGGCGACAGTAATTTGGCAAGACCGTCGTAAATTGCACCCGTCAGTAATTCAAGCTTTAAGTTCATGGCTTGAAATAAACCGTGAAGCCGTTCGTTTTCACGCTCGAGCAATTGCATTTGACTGCGTTGAACACTGTCAACTTGTTCAATTTCGGCAAACAAGGTGAAGTAGCGTGGCAGTGAAAAGTAGTTGTCATAAGGGTCTTTTAACGATTCTGTACTACTAATCGCTTGATAATGTAGCGATAGTGTCGAATCCACGCGATTGAGTAAACGTCGTTCAAAAGGGTTTTCCGTAGTTGTTTTCGTCATGATATTCAACTCGTAAGGCATACTGCCATTTGTTTTGTTAATAGTATGGTTCAACTTCTACCATGTTCAAGCCAGTTTCGTTATTAATCGGTCTGCGTTATACACGCGCCAAACGTCGGAATCATTTTATTTCGTTTATTTCTCTAACGTCAATTATAGGGCTGATGTTAGGTGTTGCTGTGCTTATTACTGTACTTTCAGTCATGAACGGTTTTGATCGTGAACTGAAAAATCGCATTTTAGGCATGATACCGCATGCAACCATTAGTTCTCGCGAGCCATTTCACAATTGGCATAAACTAGCAGACTTTAGTAAGAAAAATCCACAAGTAATTGCAGTTGCGCCTTATACCCAATTACAAGGCATGTTAACAGCCAATGGCCAAGTAGCGGGGGCGTTAATTTCAGGTATAGATCCCGTTTATGAAAAAAATGTTTCCATTGTTGGTCAGAACTTAGGTACGGGCGAAACCTTAGATAGCTTAACCGCCGATGGTTTTGGCATTGTATTAGGGGCTGGTTTAGCGACTAATTTAGGCGTAGTCGCTGGTGATAAAGTGACGCTTGTGTTGCCAGAGGCGGCATTATCTCCCGCAGGTGTGATTCCGCGTTTTAAGCGTTTTACGGTGGTGGGGATTTTTAAAGTGGGTGCTGATGTTGATACGATGTTGGCTTATGTTCATATCAGTGATGCAGGTAAGCTATTAAGAATCGGTGACAAAGTACAAGGTGTACGTCTAAAGTTAAAAGACCTTTTTCAGGCTCGCAATGTGGGTGAATCGTTAGTTCATGATTTACCTGACTTTTTTTACCCGAATGATTGGACGCAAACACACGGTAATTTATTCAGTGCTATTCAAATGGAAAAAGCCATGATGGCTTTACTGTTATTGTTAATTGTTGCTGTTGCCGCGTTTAACATTGTCTCCAGTTTGGTGATGGTAGTGACCGATAAAAAAGCCGATATTGCCATTTTGCGTACTTTGGGGGCATCGCCACAGACGATTACCCGAATTTTTATGGTGCAAGGGGCGGTCATTGGGTTAGTGGGTACAGTTGGTGGCGTGTTATTAGGGATTACGATTGCGCTGAATATCAGCGATTTTATGACATGGATTGAAAAAATAACGGGGATGTCATTATTTGATGCGTATTTTGTCAATTATTTGCCGTCAGAATTAAATTGGGTTGATGTCTTGTGGGTGAGTATTACCTCAGGGGTGATGAGCTTTTTAGCGACCATTTACCCTGCACGTCGAGCAGCACAAGTACAACCTGCGGAGGCATTACGTTATGAGTGATATTATTTTAACCGCTGAGAAGTTGTGTAAACGCTTTAATGAAGGCGTACAAGCTGTTGATGTGCTTAATAATGTAGATATTACAATTTGTCGAGGTGAGTTTGTTGCCATTGTGGGTAGTTCAGGATCGGGTAAAAGTACTTTACTGCATTTGTTGGGTGGTTTAGATACGCCAACCAGTGGTTCAGTGACGATTTTAGGTGAGCCACTCAGTCGTTTAGATGAAGTCAAACGCGGAAGAATTCGCAATCGTTATTTAGGATTTGTTTATCAGTTTCATCATCTGTTGCCAGAGTTTACCGCGTTAGAAAACGTCTGTATGCCATTACTGTTGAGAGATGATGCGGTCAAGCAGAGTGAAAAAACGGCAACCGAATTGTTGGCGCGTGTAGGTTTAGCACACCGTCTGCATCATAAACCGTCGGAATTGTCAGGCGGAGAGCGTCAACGTGTGGCCTTAGCGCGGGCTTTAGTGACTAAGCCTGCCTTAGTGTTAGCCGATGAGCCAACAGGCAACTTAGACCATCACACGGCCTTAGAGGTGCAAGCCTTGTTTCAAGAGCTAAAACATGAGCTGGGCATGAGTTTAGTGATTGTGACTCATGATTTACGTTTGGCTGATAGCGCAGATCGGCTGTTGACCATGCAAAGCGGTTGTTTAACGGCGAGTCGTTAAGAAGCCTTCGACTCCGCTCAGGGAGTAATTTTAGGCTTGCTGAGCGGAGTCGAAGCCTCTTTTGAGATGTTGTACGTAGATTTTTTAGCAAAAAAAAATCAAATAAACATCAAACCGTCAACATTTTATAAGCGTCTATCGTTCTACTTTTGTGGTTGATTTACGAAATTGGCGTTTATTCCATGCTTTCGTGACATGGTAACGCCAATACCAATTCATGCCTAAATAGCCAATGCAGCCAAATAAAAATCCTGTCACTAACATCCCTAATAATATGGGTTCGATGTGCTGCGTGAAGTCAATACTGGTCGGCGTGGGGGTGTCACTAAAAACGTTGGCAATGATTGCGCCTAAATTATCGACAAGCTGATAGAGCGTATGACCACTAATCATCGGTTTAGATAATAAAGTTGCACCAATAAAATAAGAAATATAGACCACAGGAATCATGGTTAATGGATTACTCAACCACACTAAAACCACGCACAGCGGTAGATTCACCCGAAAGACTAAGGCGGCAATCGCGGCAGGAATCGTTTGAAAAGGCATGGGTAAAAAAGCACACCATAGCCCCCAAAACATCGCGCCAGAAGCTGAATGACGATTCAAATGCCATAAATTAGGGTCTTGGAGACGATGGCGTAAAAAACCCAAACCATGCATGTTGGCAATTTTTTCAGGATTGGGTAGGTGTTTACGAATAAATTGTTTAGGCATCCGAATATCTACTACATGTACAGGCGCGAGATTGTTTCTTAT
The DNA here is from genome assembly GCA_006546595.1 of Moraxellaceae bacterium AER2_44_116. Lineage (GTDB taxonomy): Bacteria > Pseudomonadota > Gammaproteobacteria > Pseudomonadales > Moraxellaceae > Agitococcus. The sequence goes on from VIAD01000010.1 coordinate 104,897, forward strand.
TTATGGCGTTTCTGCAATCTAAAACGCTGTTGTCTAACAATTTCCCAACTCTGAATAGGTGGAATGAGTTAGTTAATGGTCGTTATTGTTAAAATAGGTATGATTTAGTAAGGTTATTCATCTGGCAAGGATGGACATTGTCATCGAAAGGAGCGAGGTTTCTCATGGAAAGAGTGTGGTTGTTTATGGCGTTAGGTGCGGTTTCGTTGGTTTTTTTGCCAACATTACCGTCGGTCGCCCTGTTGATATTCATGGCTTTGACTTTGCTTGTAGCAAGTTTGAAATGGCCACTATTAAGACTGTTGGCGGTTTTTCTCTTGTCAATGTCTTGGTCTGTGTATCATGCACAAAATTATCTAAATCAAAGAGTTCCATCATCTATTGAAGGTAAAGCTTTTAGAGTTCTAGTGAAAATTGAAGGTTTACCTGAATATACGCCATTTGGCCAAAAAATCCGTGTTCAGCCCTTAGCATTACGCTCACGTCTCGTTTATAACATCCCCCCAAATACCCATTGGCTATTAACGACCGATAAAATGTATCCGTTTCGTCCTAATCAACACTGGCAATTGAGCGTGACCTTAAAGCGGCCACATGGCATAGCTTCTGCGGGGGCATTTGACTATGAGGCATGGTTACTCAGTGAAGGTGTCACGGCCACAGGAAAAATAGGCCGCGCTATTTTTGCCCAAGCAGGTGAGCGTTCTTTTGATGAATGGCGTTTGCGTTTGCGTGAAAAATTTCAACAAGCGTTTGGCGAAAATGTAGCTGCGGGTGTGTCGTTGGCGTTGCTAACGGGCGATAGAGCCTTAGTGCCTGCAACGGCATGGGATTTGTACGCCGCAACAGGCACGAGTCATTTAATGGCAATTTCAGGCACACACGTCATGTTGGCGGCAATGATGGCAGCGTGGTTCTTGAGTGGCGTATTAAAACGTTTCCCGTCTGTTTTTCTTCATGTTCCTTTAGCACGTTTACGTCTACCGTTGGTGTTAACAGTGGCGTTGGCTTATGGCTGTTTGGCGGGTTTATCGTTACCAACCTTGCGTACCTTAGTGATGGTGATGATGAGTATTGTGTTGGCATGGTTTCAACGTGAAGTCTCGGTGTTTGCTATCTTATTGCGTGCTTTTGTGTTGATAGTGCTGTGGCAGCCGTTAAGTGTTCACGCGATTGGCTTTTGGTTGTCGTTTATGGCGGTGGCGGTGTTGGTACTATGGAGCGGTTGGCAGCGAGAAGAGCATCAAGTGTTTTCTTTTGGTCGTTTACAGTTATGGTTAACGTTAGCATTAGTGCCGCTGACCTTATGTTTTTTTGGTCGATTATCACTGGTGTCACCGATTGCTAACTTTGTTGCTATTCCTGTGATTACCTTTGGAGTCGTTCCTTTAGATTTATTGGCATTAGTGTTAGGGGGAATATCACCCGAATGGCAAATAAGCGTTTGGCGGTGGTCAATTCATTTGATTGATTGGCTGAATGGTTTTTTATCTCAGTTAAGTACACTACCTTATGCACAACAGTTTTGGGTGTTTTCGCCATCAAGCTTAGTCTTTTTTGCGTTGTCAGTGCTGGTGTTATTACTGCCTAAAGGTGTGATGCCGCGTTATTTGGCGGTTATTTTACTGTTGCCTGTTTATTGTCGGTTGGAAGCGCGTCAAGAGGGGACATTACGTTTAAGTATCATTGATGTTGGGCAAGGTTTGAGTGTGTTATTGCAAACCCAACATCACAGCTTATTGTATGACACAGGCGCAAACACGATGGCAGGTGAACGTATTATTACGCCGTATTTGCGCTGGTCTGGTGTCTCACGCTTAGATCGTTTGATGATTAGCCATAACGATAGCGATCACACAGGCGGTGCAGATGCCTTATTGGCACAAATTCCCATTCAACAGGTATTTTATAGCGCCTTACCTGAAGGTTATACACTCCCTAAAAATATGAGCCAACAACACTGCCAAGCAGGGCAGCACTGGCAATGGGAGCAAGTCCATTTTGCGGTGTTATCACCCATTGTTGGACAGCATTACGACAAGGATAATAATCGTTCCTGTGTTTTACGCGTCAGTGGCCAAGGTTTTAGCGTGTTATTAACGGGTGATATGGAAACGCCTGCGGAAAAAATACTCCTAGACACAAATAGCACACCATTAGCCAGTCAAATATTGCTTCTAGGCCATCATGGTAGCAAAACATCAACGAGTCCTGAGTTTTTGGCGGCGGTTAATCCGCAATTAGCGATTGTCTCCGCAGGCTATCGTAATCAGTTTGGCCATCCATCAGCACCCGTCATTGAGCGTTTGAATGCCAAACATATCACCATTGATAATACGATTACGCAAGGTACATTAATCTATCAACTGTCGCCAACAGCAACGATACAAAAGGAAGTATGGCGAGAGCGTGGTCATTACTGGCTAAATTCGCCTTAAATCGTTAAAGTAAGGCACTTTTTTAGGACTTACGCGGTTATCGCTTATTCGCCTCGCTAAATAATCGGTTTCAACGATTTTTTAGCGAGCAAAACGCGCTAATTTCGATGAAATGTGTAAGACCTGCTTTTCAGACTTAGGCCGCGCATTTACCTAAGTCGTCGTTTTTGTGGCCTTGGCGAGGATTGTAGCGTGTGGGAATTAGTCAAATCGGGTGGTTTATTGATGTTGCCGTTGCTGATTGCATCGGTTTTGGCATTAGCAATTATGTTAGAACGAGCATGGACATTACGAGCCAGTCGTGTTGCGCCACCTAATTTATTGGCTGAGGTATGGGGCTGGATTCGTAATAAACAACTGGATGCGGATAAGTTACGTCAATTAAAAGCCAATTCCCCTTTAGGTGAAATTCTGGCAGCAGGCTTAATTAACTCACGTCATGGTCGTGAGATTATGAAAGAAAGCATTGAAGAAACTGCCAATGTTGTCATTCATCACATGGAAAAATATCTGAGTGTTTTAGGCACATTGGCCATGATTTCGCCGTTACTGGGCTTGCTGGGAACAGTGGTTGGAATTATTGAGGCATTTATGGCGATTAATAGCTCAGGTATGGGGGATCCTGCTTTATTAGCCAGTGGCATTTCTAAAGCTCTTATTACGACGGCAGGTGGATTATTTGTCGCCATTCCTGCGATGATTATGCATCGTTATTATCAACGTCATATCACAACAATGGCGGTAGAAATGGAACAACAAGCCATTAAATTGGTGGATATTGTGCATGGCGACCGTGAAGTTGATTTTCAAGAAACGGCCAACACGTTATGAAATTTCGTCGTCCACAACCTGAAAGTCTAGAGATTAATCTCACGCCATTGATTGATTGTTTGTTGTTTTTAATCATTTTTTTGATGATTTCAACGACATTCAACAAAGCCAGTAAGTTACAAATCGTCTTGCCTGAAGCCAAAGGCGATGCCGCGAAACCGTCTAAAGCGAAAACGATTGAAATCGGTGTCAGTGCGAGCGGTATTTACACCATTAATGGTCAAGAACTCGCCGCCAAAGAAGCCAAACAATTACAAAGTGCCATTGAAAAAGCCAGTGATGGTAAACGTGATATGCCGTTTATTATTGCGGCAGATGGCAAAGCTAGCCACCAATCGGTGATTACGGTGATGGATGTCGCAGGGCAAATGGGCTTTGTGAATCTGAGTATTAGTACACGATTATCTAACGAGAGTAAGTAATGACCGAACAAACCTCGGGTTGGCAATCGTACAAGCGGTTATTGTCGTATCTTAAATCGTATAAAAAATTCTTTTTATTGGGTGTAGTGGGCTTTATTTTGAATGCCCAAACCGAATGGGCAGGCGCACAGCTCATCAAGTTTGTCATTAATGCGATTCAAGAGAAAAATCAAGCCGATAAAAATTTCTTTCCCTTATTGGTGATAGGGGTGTTCTTCTTTCGTGGTATTGGCACGTTTATGGGTAACTATTATTTGTCCTTAGTGGCACGTAATGTGGTTTATACCCTGCGGAAAGAATTGTTTGATAAATTATTGGTGTTGCCGAATCATTATTATCATCTGCATTCCGCAGGTCATTTAAGTGCCAAATTAATTTACGATGTTGAGCAAGTGACAGGCGCGGCTACCGAAGCCTTAAAGACTATTGTGCGTGATGGTTTTGTTGTTATTGGATTATTAGGCTATTTGTTTTATACCAATTGGCGTTTGTCGATTTCGTTATTGGTTATTGGTCCGATTGTTGCGGTGTTGGTCAAAACGGCGAGTAAACGTTTTCGCAAGTTGTCACATAAAATTCAACATTCGATGGGTGATGTCAGCCATATCGTTAACGAAACGATTAACGGTTTTGCGGTGGTCAAAAGCTATGGTGGTCAAACATTTGAGCGTGACCGTTTTGATGCGGCCTCCAAAGAAAATCTAAAACAAAGTATGAAAATGGTGATTACCGCGTCGATCAACACGCCCTTAGTACAGTTTTTGATGGCGATGTCGATGGGTGTTGTCGTTTGGGTGGCCTTACAACCGCATATTTTGGGCGATGCCTCCGCAGGAACGTTTGTCGCTTATATTACGGCCGCAGGATTATTATCGAAGCCTGTACGCTCGTTAACCGATGTCAATGAAAAAATCCAGCGTGGCATTGCCGCTGCACAATCGGTTTTTGAGTTATTAGATACGCCGATTGAGCCCGATCATGGCTCTTATACTGCGACACGCGTACAAGGTAATATTGAAATTAAAAACTTATCGTTTCGTTATCCAACGGGCGAAGAAGTGTTACATAACATCAATTTAACCATACAAGCGGGTCAAACAGTCGCCTTAGTAGGGCGTTCAGGCTCAGGTAAAAGTACCTTGGTGAGTTTGTTGCCACGTTTTTATGATGTTACTGATGGGCAAATTTTGTTAGATGGTCATCCGCTTGCGGAATACACCTTAGCCAATCTACGTGAACAAATGGCCAGTGTCAGTCAAAAAGTCGTGTTGTTTGATAATACCATTCAACACAACATTGCCTATGGTGCATTAAGTCAAAAGCCATTACTGGAAATTGAAGCCGCCGCCAAAGCCGCGTATGCTCATGAGTTTATTGATAAATTACCTGAGTCTTACCAAACGCGTGTGGGTCAAGATGGCACACAATTGTCAGGTGGCCAACGTCAGCGTCTTGCCATTGCCAGAGCTTTATTAAAAGATGCACCGATTTTAATCTTAGATGAAGCGACATCGGCACTGGATAACGAGTCAGAATTTTATATTCAAGAAGCCTTAGAAACCGTGATGAAAAATCGCACGACCTTAGTGATTGCTCACCGTTTGTCAACCATCGAGAAAGCCGATGTCATCGTGGTATTAGAAGCAGGGCGTATTGTCGAAACGGGCACACATCTTGAGTTGTTGGCAAAAGGCAGTGTTTACGCACAATTGCATAGTCGTCAATTTGAAGAAGACAGCGACGGACATACGGGATAACAGACCATGAGCGAGAAACTGGTTAACGCATGGTATCACGGCCATTGGGCATTGATATTGTTAGCTCCGCTCTCGATGTTGTATCGGCTGATTACGGCAATTCGACGAATCGCGTATCGACGTGGCTGGTTTGAAGTGGCGACATTTCCCTTGCCTGTCATCGTGATTGGTAATATTACGGTGGGTGGCACAGGCAAAACGCCATTAACCTTGGCTTTAGTCAAACACTTACAAGCACAAGGTTTTAGACCTGCGATTGTCAGTCGTGGTTATGGTGGCCAAACACCGTATCCTGCGTTGGTAACAGCCGAAAGCCAAGCGTCCGAAGTGGGTGATGAGCCTCTGTTTATGTATCAACAAACAGGTGTTCCTGTTGTGGTTGCGCCAAAACGCGCACAGGCCGTCGCGTACCTAGTCAAACAACAGTTGTGTGATGTGGTGTTATGTGATGATGGTTTGCAGCATTATGCCTTAGCGCGTGATATGGAAATTGTGGTGATTGATGGTGAGCGCGGTTTAGGTAATGGACAGTTATTACCACAAGGGCCATTACGCGAAATGCCATCACGTTTAGACACGGTTGACTTGATTGTGGTGAATGGCTTAAGTGTGGATTCGTCTGTGCAATTAGCCACACACAACTATCATCCGATGAGCTTAGAGCCTGATGCATGGTTAGCCGTTGGACAAATTCACGGTGAAGTGCCACAACCGCCGCAAAAAATTCATGCCTTGGCAGGGATTGGTAATCCAGTTCGATTTTTTAACGCCTTAGAGCAACAGGGTTTTCAGGTGCTTGCACATGCGTTTCCTGATCATCACGCTTTTCAGGCCAGTGATGTGGTGTTTGCAGAGGATTTACCCGTGGTGATGACGGCAAAAGATGCCGTGAAGTGTCAGTCATTTAATCTAACAAATGCTTGGCAAGTCCCCGTTGTTGCCTCACTGTCAGCAGCGTTTTATCAACAGTTTGACCAACAATTTGCTGCTATTTGGCAGCGAAAAAATTTGATTGTCTACTAGGACTGACGCGGTTATCGCTTTTTTGTTTACATTTCAGCCGCTTTAGGCGGCCTCATGCTCACAAAACGCGCTAATTTCGGTGAAATGCGTCAGTCCATATTTCTTGTGGAGTAGAGTTTATGTTAGATAAAAAATTATTAGCGATTTTAGTCTGCCCATTGTGCAAAAGTAACTTGGAATATCATCCACAACAACAAGAGTTGGTCTGTCGTGCCGACAGTTTGGCTTTTCCCATCCGAGATGGCATTCCTGTGATGTTGGAAAACGAAGCCCGCCATTTAACCTTAGATGAAAAATTAGGCTAAATCATGACCGCATTTAAAGTTGTTATTCCAGCGCGTTATGGCTCAAGCCGTTTACCTGCGAAGCCCTTACTCGATATTGCGGGTCAACCGATGGTAGCTCACGTTTACCAACGGGCGTTGCTTAGTCATGCTCAGCAAGTTGTGATTGCTACCGATGACGAGCGTATTTATCGTGCTGCCGAGCAGTTGGGAGCAACTGTCGTAATGACTTCAACCGAGCATCCATCAGGTACAGATCGCTTACAAGAAGTGGCGCAGAAAATGGGTTGGGCAGATGACGAGATTATTGTCAATGTTCAGGGTGATGAACCGCTCATTCCGCCAGCCGTCATTAATCAAGTTGCTGCGAATTTGGCGGCTAATCCCCAAGCAGGGATGGCGACCTTGGCCGAGCCGTTGCAGGATGTTGCTCAGTTAACGAATCCTAATATTGTTAAGTTGGTACGCGATTATCGACAGATGGCGATGTATTTTAGTCGCGCGCCCATGCCGTGGGCGCGTGATGCCTTTATGAATGGTGTGACGACTTTAGCTGTTCCTGAATTGTATTTACGGCACTTAGGTATTTATGCGTATCGTGTTAGTTTTCTCAATGCCTATGTGCAATGGCCGCCTGCGGTGTTAGAGCAAGTCGAGGCCTTAGAGCAGTTACGAGCGTTGTATTATGGTGTCAAAATTCATGTTGATTTAGCTGCCATGAATTTACCAGCGGGTGTTGACACACTGGCTGATTTAGAGCGTGTGCGCCTACTTTTTTCCCAAGGATTGATTGATTAATGTCTGAAAAAATAAAAGTGTTATTTGTCTGTTTAGGCAACATTTGTCGTTCTCCGACTGCCGAAGGTGTGTTTCGGACAATGGTTGCAAAGTCGGGTTGGCAAGATATGTTTCATATCGACTCCGCAGGTACAGCGGCGTATTACGTTGGTGAGCCGCCAGATCGTCGTGCGCAAAAACAAGCCAAAGCGCGGGGTTATGATTTATCAAAATTACGTGCTCGCTTTATTTCGCCTCAAGACTTCAAAAAATTTGATTATGTCTTGGTGATGGATAAACATAACTTTGCTGAAATGGAAAAAGTCCAAAAATACTGCAAAGATGCCACAGCAAAACTGCAATTATTTTTAGATTATCATCCTGATAAAAAAGGTCAAGAAGTGCCTGATCCGTATGGTGGCGGTGAAAATGATTTTGAAGCGGTATTAGATTTGGTCGAAGTCGCCAATGAAAATTTGCTTAAAACCTTGTTGGCCGAAAAAGGCTTAACGAATTGCGGTTGTTAGGTGTCAGAGCGTTATGTTTATAGAGAATGCGCCGTTACAGGCTCGAAATACCTTTGCTATTACCGCAAATAGCCGATTTTTAGCCGAAGTCACCACGGAAGCTGAATTGGTTAGCCTATTGCAAACCGTCACCGCAAAAAACTTACCGCTGTTGGTTTTAGGTGGCGGTAGTAATATTGTGTTGAGTCAAGACTATGAAGGCTTAGTGATTTGCCCCAAATTCAAAGGCATTCGCTGCTTACATGAGTCAAACGATAGTGTGGTGATTGAGGCGGCGGCAGGTGAAAACTGGCATGATTTTGTTCAGTATTGTCTCGCTAACGGTTGGTATGGTTTAGAAAATTTATCGTTAATTCCGGGGACAGTAGGCGCAGCACCGATGCAAAATATTGGTGCGTATGGCGTAGAAATAAAAGACTGCTTTCATGGATTACGCGCGATTGTACGGCAAACAGGTGCTATACGCGAGTTTTCGTTGGCGGACTGTCAGTTTGGTTATCGAGATAGTGTTTTTAAACAGGCACTTAAAGATCAATACATTATTAGCTATGTCCGTTTTCAATTATCAAAAATACCCACGATTAAGTTGCAGTACGGTGATATTGCCGCCGAGTTAACACAGCAACAGATTGTGAGTCCGACACCGATTGATGTTGCACGCGCGGTGATTACCATTCGTCAACGTAAATTGCCAGACCCAGCAAAAATTGGTAATGCAGGCAGTTTTTTTAAGAATCCTGTCATTCCTCAAGCGCAATTTGTGGCCTTAAAAACGGCATATCCTCACATGGTTGCTTATCCACAAGCAGACAACGTCAAGCTGGCAGCAGGTTGGTTAATTGAACAAACAGGTTGGAAAGGGCAGACATTAGGACACGCAGGCGTGTATGAAAAACAAGCGTTGGTGTTAGTCAATCGAGGTGGTGCAAAAGGACACGATATTCTGCATTTAGCTCACACCATTCAGCGTGATGTCTTGGCTAAGTTTGGTGTGGCCTTAGAAATAGAAGCCAATATTATTTAAATTGTAGGGGCGAATTTATTCGCCAACCTATAAAAATTTGGCGAATAAATTCGCCCCTACATGTAATAAAAAAGCCCCCTGCCTAAGAACTAGACAGGGGGCTTTTTAGTTAGGCGAGGATTACGCCTTGTCTTCGGTCGCCGCTAAGCTCGCAGCAATTGCTTTTTGCTTTTTCTCTGCTAAGAAGAAGGCTGCAATTACTTCCGCGCCAGTCACGGGTTTTTCATCAGGCAAGAACGCACTGATATATTCACCAACGGTTTTCCATGTCTGTGTCGGCATGAGCAACGGTTCGTCCGCAGCAGCAACAGCCGCAGATGCCATCGCTTTCGTCACGCGTTTGGCTTTCACAGGCGCTTCAATTGCTTCTACTGTTGCAGTCTCAACGGGTGTGATTTCTTCAACCACAGTGACTTCAGTCGGAGAGGTTTCAACAACGGCTGTTTCTACGACAGATTCTGCAACAGCCTCAACCGTTGTTTCATCAACAACAGGGGATGCATCAGGAGAGACAGCATCTTCTATTGCTATTTCTGCAACAGGAGCTTCTTCAGTCGTCGTGACAGTGACTTCGTTTTCAGTAGCAACGGTATCAACAGCAATAACTTCCACAACGGCTTCCGCTTGTTCCGCTGCGAGAGTTGCGGCTTCGGCGGCTGCTTGAGCAGCGCGTTCAGCTTCTTCACGCGCTGTTTGCTCTGCGACTAAACGCTCGGCTTCTTCACGTGCAGCTTGCTCGGCAGCGGCTTTTTCACGGCGGCGGCGTTCACGAGGATCGTTGGCAGCACGGACTGGCTCAGCAGGAACAGCAGGCGTCACTTCAACGACAGGGGCAACAATCGTTTCCACAATCGCTTCAACGACAACAGGTGCAATGTCAGCAACAGGCTCAGCAGCGATAACGACAGGTGTTTCAACTGCTGCTACTACTGTTTCTTGAACTTCATTGCTTGCTGTATTTTCAGTGACAGTCTCAACCGCGACATCTGTGTTAGCTGTCGTTGCTTCTACTACTGGCACATCTTGACTGACCAATGCTTGTGTTGCGGCTTCTTGGCTGACTTCATTTTCGACTTGCGTCATAAAGTCTTGTACTACGTCAGAAACAACAACGGCTTCTGCGGTGGCTACGTTCGCAGCAGGAGCTTCAGCCGTGACACGGGCGTCAATTAATACCTGTGGATCACGCTCACGCGGTGGACGTTGACGACGATTAAAGCCATGTCCACCTTGACGGTCACGACGCGGACGATGTTGTTGATCTTCACCACCAAACTCTGGTGCTTGTGGTTGATTTTCCATCGCTGCATGCGTGCTTTCATTCATGTCCTGACGGGGTTGACGTGGCTCACGCGGTGGGCGTGGTTCACGTTGAGGACGTGGTGCAGGCTCATGACGATCTTGCTGTGGTACACGTGGCTCGCGAGCATCACGAGTTTCGTTACTACGATAGTCATTTTCTTGACGCGGTGGACGTGGTTCACGTTGAGGACGTGGTGCAGGCTCATGACGATCTTGCTGTGGTACAC
>VIAD01000010.1:115608-126172 GCA_006546595.1 Moraxellaceae bacterium AER2_44_116
GTGGCTCGCGAGCATCACGGGTTTCGTTGCCACGATAGTCATTATCTTGGCGCGGTTCGCGTGGTGGACGTGGTTGGCGTGTATCGCGTGCTTGATAGTCGTTATCTTGACGAGCAGGGCGTTGCTCACGGACGGGACGTGCTTCACGAATAGGTGCTACAGGCTCAGGTGCTACCTCAACAACGGCGGGTGCGCTGGGTTGCAGTTTGCTTTCAATTTCGTTAGCTGCGGAATGTTGACCACTAAACAAATTCGCAAACCATGCAAAAAAGCCTTTTTGATTGTCAGCTTCAACCGCTTTGGGCTTTTCTTCTTCGCGTGCAATGACCGCAGGAGCCGTCGTACCACGAGGAGCAGGTGCTTGCGTTTCGTGTTGAATCATTTTGACGGCTGCTTCTTGACGGCGGACAGGTGCTTTTTCTTCACGGCTGTATAAGTTGTTGTCTTCTGGATGAGGTCGGAAGTTTTCAACTTTTTGGAATGAAGCAGGCGCTTGATGATCGTCGTCCATGTTTTCATCACGCAGACGAGACACCTCATAATGCGGTGTATCTAAATGCGGATTAGGCAGGATAATAATCCGTACGCCACTACGCGCTTCTAAGGCGGTAATCGCAGCACGTTTTTCATTTAACAAGAAAGCTGCGACCGAAACAGGTACTTGCGCTTGAATTTCAGAAGTACGGTCTTTTAAGACTTCTTCTTCCATTACCCGCATAATCGACAACGCTAACGAGCGCACATCGCGAATCACGCCCGTACCGTTACAACGTGGGCAAACTAAACCGCTGGTTTCTTCGAGGGAAGGGCGCAGACGTTGGCGTGACAGTTCGAGCAAACCAAAGCGAGAAATACGGCCAATTTGTACGCGCGCTCTGTCCATCGACAAGGAGTCACGTAGTCGATCTTCGACCATACGTTGATGCTTGGGCGGCGTCATATCAATAAAGTCGATGACGATTAAACCACCAATATCACGTAAGCGAATTTGACGAGCGATTTCTTCAGCAGCTTCCATATTGGTATTGAGCGCCGTTTCTTCAATGTCGCTACCTTTGGTCGAGCGTGACGAGTTGATGTCAATCGACACTAAGGCTTCGGTGGGATCAATAACAATCGAGCCACCCGACGGTAATTTGACTTCCCGTTGATAGGCGGTTTCAATTTGGCTTTCGATTTGATAACGATTAAACAACGGCACGGAATCACGATAGAACTTAATTTTGCTTTGATAATGTGGCATCACTTGACGCACAAATTCAATAGCTTGGTTATAAGCGGCTTCGCTATCAATTAAGACTTCGGCAATATCGTCACGTAGATAATCACGAATCGCACGAATAATGACATTGGATTCTTGATAAATCAGGAAAGGCGCGGCATGGTTGGATGCTTGCGTAATCGATTTCCACAACGTTAACAGATAGTCTAAATCCCACTGTAACTCTTCAGGGCTACGACCCAAGCCCGCAGTACGGACAATCACGCCCATATCTGAAGGAATGCTAATGGAATTTAACGCTTCTTTTAGTTCTTCACGTTCTTCGCCTTCAATACGGCGAGAAATGCCACCTGCACGTGGATTATTCGGCATTAACACCAAATAACGACCTGCTAAGGAGATAAACGTGGATAATGCTGCACCTTTATTACCGCGTTCTTCTTTTTCAACTTGCAGAACAATTTCTTGACCTTCTTGAATGGCATCACGAATCGTGACACGACCAACATCTCGCGGATTACGATTGAAATATTCACGGGCAATTTCTTTTAACGGCAGAAAACCATGACGATCGCCGCCAAAGTCAACAAATGCAGCTTCTAAACTGGGTTCGACACGCGTGACGCGGCCTTTATAGATATTGGCTTTTTTCTGGATGCGGGAGTGATGTTCGACATCAAAATCATATAACCGTTGACCATCGACGAGAGCAACACGCGTTTCTTCGGCATGTGTTGCATTGATTAACATACGTTTCATTAATTATTGTCACCTAAATAGTGACACACACGTATAGAACACTGAGAAACGATGGCCTGTTTGTCGGCCACCCAAACAACTGGGTTTGGGCAAAAAATAAGTTCGGGCGTTAGTCCGTATGAGACTGAACGCAAAAGTAACCCGATTATAGTGGATTACTTGAAAATTCGTTTCAAACTGTCCACGACAGGTGTGTCAATGGAGTTATGCAGCCTAAGCTGCGTATCGTTGGTGCTAGGTTATAGGCGCGGTATAAAAGTGTCAGATTGACGCAAAGTATTTACGTCTGTCTTTAATTCGTTATCCGTTTCATAAAAGCCCGTACAAGCACCGTGTTTGCCTATATAATCCGCTCGCCATTTACTAACACTTCGACAGTTAAAGTTCGAGGCTGTTAGACTTCACAACGCGAACGGTTGGCCGACGGGACTATATCAGACTCCACGCAAAGCTCACACATTTTTTCATGCGAGCTACGGTTTAAGTTTGTTAATGTTTGTTAGTTCGTCAATACACTCTTTAATTTGACCAAGATTTGCACAATTCTATGACTGATGATACCAGTAGCCTAGCAGCTCGCTTTTTGACGATTACCGAAAACGAAGATGGCCAACGCCTTGATAATTATTTACTCACCAAATTAAAAGGCGCGCCACGCACGCTGATTTATCGCATTGTGCGAACAGGTGAAGTACGGGTCAATAAAGGCCGGATTAAGCCTGAATACCGCTTACAGATTGGCGATATTGTCCGTGTGCCACCGTTACGTTTAAGCGAAGTGGCTGAGCCAGCAACACCAAGTCCACAACTATCACAATCATTGACTGATCGTATTTTGTATCAAGAGCACGGCATTATTGCCATGAATAAACCCACAGGTTTGGCGGTTCATGGTGGCAGTGGTGTTGCTTATGGCTTGATTGAAGCCTTGCGTGCAATTTATCCGACCAAAGAATTTTTAGAATTAGTGCATCGTTTAGACCGCGATACCTCCGGTTTAATCTTGGTGGCGGATAAACGCAGTATTTTACGTCATCTCCATGAGCAATTACGTGATGGCAAAATGCACAAAGTCTATGTCGCGTTACTGGCAGGCAATCTTAAAGGCGCGAATCACAAAGTCACGGCACCGTTAGATAAAACGAATTTGGCTTCAGGCGAACGGGTCGTGCGTGTGTCTCGTGATGGCAAAGCAGCCGAAACACATTTTAAAGTGATTGAGCGTTTTGAAAATTGTACTTTGGTTGAAGCAAAACCGTTGACAGGGCGTACTCATCAAATTCGTGTCCATGCTCAGTTTTTGGGTCATCCAATTTTGGGTGATGATAAATACTGTCCGAACGAAAAAAACAAAGAAGCCAAAGATAAATACGGCTTAAACCGCTTGTTTTTACACGCTCGTGACCTCACCTTTAAATTACCCAACGAAGAAGCACCCGTTAAGTTGCATTGTCCTATCGCGCCCGAGTTAAACCAAGTGCTAGAAACCTTGAGAAAAATGAATGTCCGCGTATAAATTAGTGATTTTTGATTGGGATGGCACACTCATGGATTCGGTGGCGCATATCGTCGAGTGTCTGCAACAGGCAGCAATGACGTTGGAGCAGCCTGTTCCCAGTATTGAAGCAGCGCGTAATATTATTGGTTTGGGCTTGCCAGAAGCCATCGCTATCTTGTTTCCCCATGCCAGTCCTGCCGCGCGTGAGTCAATACGGCAGCAATATGCCCATCATTTCATCTTGGGCGCTCCTGATAAAATTCAGTTGTTTGATGGTGTCATGCCATTATTAACGCAATTGTCAGAGCAGGGTGCGTTGTTAGCGGTCGCAACGGGCAAAAGCCGTTTAGGTTTGAATCGGGTGTTGGCACAAACGGGGCTTGGGGATTACTTTGTGGCGACGCGGTGTGCTGACGAAACCGCGTCAAAACCACATCCCTTGATGTTACATGAGATATTGGCTCATACCGGCATTGCGCTTGATGATGCGGTGATGATTGGCGATACCAGCTACGATATGGAAATGGCACAACAAATAGCCATGCCGCGTATTGGCGTGTCGTATGGTGTTCATAGTGTGGATGTGTTGCAATCGTATCAACCATTAGCGATTGTTGACAGCATCTATCAACTGCAAGAATTTTTATGTTAAAACATTCAATAACTGATTAACAGGAAAGTGGAGTTCTTATGAGTGATAATAATGGCCGTGAATGGCAAATTTTAGAAAAAGCGGTTATGGCTTCGGTCGATGAGCAACGTAAAGCCCGTCGTTGGAGTATTGTTTTTAAGGTGTTAACCTTTGCCTATATTTTGGCCATTATTATTATGGTGTCTTCACCTAGTAAGCACGGTAGCAAAGCAACAGAGTCCTCAGATCATATTGCCGTTGTGGAACTAAATGGTGAAATTGCTGACGGCAAAGATGCCAATGCCGATGATATTATTTCGGGTTTAACTGACGCGTTTGAAGCTAAAAACAGTAAAGCTGTTGTGTTACGTATTAATAGCCCTGGTGGTAGTCCTGTGCAGTCGGGTTATGTCTATGAGGCGATTCGCCAATTACGCACTAAATATCCCAACAAAAAGATGTATGCCGTCATTACCGATATTGGTGCATCAGGCGCGTATTACATTGCAGCAGCAGCGGATCAAATTTATGTGAGTCCTGCCAGTTTGGTGGGTTCTATTGGGGTGATTATGCAAGGCTTTGGCGTACAGAATTTAGCGCAAAAAATTGGCGTTGAAGACCGTACGATGACCGCAGGTTCACACAAAGCCATCATGAATCCCATGGCAGCGATTAGCCCGCAAGAAAAAGCCCATGTGCAAAAGTTGTTGGATACGATTCATCAGCAATTTATTACAGCAGTTAAACAAGGTCGTGGTCAACGCCTGAAAGAAACGCCAGAGATGTTTTCGGGCTTATTTTGGACAGGTCAGCAAGCGGTTGAGTTAGGGTTGGCGGATAGTTTTGGTTCGGTAAAAACAGTGGCTAAGTTGATTGGTACAGAAGAGCAAGTGAATTACACCCAAAGTAAAAACCCAATGGATAACTTAATCCGTAAATTGGGTGTGACCATGGGTGAAACGGTTGCTGCTAAATTAGACTTAGGTTCAGAGTTGAAAGTTCGTTAATTCCAAATGTGGGGGCGGACTAATCCGCCCTTCAATTTAAGGAATATAAACACCTTCGTTTTGCAACATACTCACCAATTTGATTAACGGCAAACCAATTAAACTGCTAGGGTCGTTACCCTCTAAACGATCAAATAAACAAATCCCTAAGCCTTCACTTTTGAAACTCCCTGCACATTGATAGGGCTGTTCGACGTGTAAATAGCGTTCAATTTGCTCTGTGCTTAATATTCGGAAATGCACCTTAAAGCATTCGACATGATGCTGAAATACGCCCGTCACCGTATTCAACAAACATAATCCTGTATAAAACTCGACGGTATGGCCACTAAAATCGGTTAATTGCTGTACCGCATTAACGTGGGTGATGGGTTTGCCAATAATCTTACCGTGGAATGTCGCGACTTGATCTGAGCCAATAATCAAATGTTGAGGATATTTTTCGCTAAGTGCATGGGCTTTGGCAATGGCTAAACGTTGGCACAGTTGCTCAGCAGACTCGTTGGCACGAGGCGTTTCATCTGTTTCTGGGCTATCCTGTCTAAAATCAACCTGTAAACGCATCAACAGTTCACGGCGAAAAGGTGAAGTTGAAGCCAGTATGAGAGCTAACGTCATGGAAAATTCCTATTTATTTGTGTATGGCACCTTGCGTCCACGGTCAGGGCACGAAATGAGTTGCTGGCTGGCAGAAAAGTCTCATTATATCGGTGCAGCAACATTAAAAGGTCAATTGTATCAAGTCAGTTACTATCCCGCGTTAGTGGCAGGTAATGAGTGGGTGCTGGGAGATGTCTATGCCTGTCCCTCAGACGTATGGCCGCATTTAGATATTTTTGAAGAAGCGGTGGGGCTAGAGCCTGAATATGAACGTCATTTGACACCTATATTACTCGCAACAGGTCAATGGTTGAGTGCTTGGGTGTATTGGTATCAACAACCAACTACAAGTCTTAAACCTGTAGTTGGCGGTGATTGGTTGACCTTTGTCAATGTTACTTAGCAGCAGCTACGGGTTTACTGGCAGTCTCTTTTTTAGCGATTTTTGCGTCAGGCAGTATCGTATCTAAGAGAATTTGAGCGGCTTCGGTGACAAACGCTTCATCTTCGGGCTTCTCTTTTTTACTAGGTTCAGCAAACTCCTCTGGAACTGCCGCATTTTCCTCATCATTCGCAGCTTCTGCTTCACGCCATGTTTTTAACAAGGCTTGGCCTTTAGCGGTACGACGTTCATTTTCAATAGCAAGACGTTTAGCATCCAGTTCGTCTTGTTCTTTGCGACGTTTAGCTTCATTCAACGAAATAGCCGTGTCTTTTTTCAATGTTTCAGCTAAAGCAATTTGTTCATTTAGATAGCGGAAGTCGGGATCATTGCCTTGACGCTGTTGAGATTTAATCCGTAACGCGGGTAATTGATGACTAAAACCGTTGTAAGGCAAGTAACGTGCGGAGTCAATGGTATCCCATGGAAGTGCATTTTCTAAGGCTGACTCGCCAATATCCGCGCCTTGAAAAACATTGGGAAAGGTGATGTCAGCTTCTACGCCTTTATGTTGGGTGCTAGCACCTGAAATACGGTAAAACTTGGCTTCCGTGAGTTTAAGTTGACCATGATTCAAGTCGCGTAGCGATTGCACTGTGCCTTTGCCAAAACTGGTTGAGCCAACAATTAAGCCACGACCATAATCTTGGATAGCTCCTGCAAAAATTTCGGCTGCCGATGCAGATAAACGATTTACCATCACAATCAATGGTCCACTATACGCAACGGAGGAGTCTGAGTCGCCAAGTAATTCAACTTCACCATTCGCATTTTTGACTTGGACGGTAGGACCCGTTTCAATAAATAAACCAACTAGAGAATTGGCTTCACTTAAAGAGCCGCCGCCATTATTACGCAAGTCCAAGACCAGACCATCAACTTTTTCGGTTTTTAACTCATTGATTAAACGGGAGACATCGCGTGTTGTACTGCGGTAATAAGGGTCGCCAGCTTGCATGGCAGCAAAGTCGGCATAAAACGTCGGTAAAGCAATCACGCCAATTTTATAGGGCTTGTTATTACGTGTTAGTTCAATGATGCGTTTTTTGGCTGCTTGTTCTTCGAGTTTAATCGTTTTGCGCGTAATAGTAACCACTTTGGTTTGATGTTCATCAACCGCACTGGCAGGAAGAATTTGCAAACGTACAATACTGTCTTTTGGACCACGAATTAAATCGACGACCTCATCAATCCGCCAACCAATCACATCAACAAAGTCTTCATTGGCTTGAGCAACGGCGACAATACGATCACCGGGTTTTAACTGTTTGGATTTTTCCGCAGGCCCAGCAGGGACTAAACGCACTATTTTTGTATATTCGTCTTCGCCTTGTAAAACAGCACCAATACCTTCTAACGACAAACTCATATTGATGTTAAAGTTTTCAGAGGTGCGTGGTGAAAAGTATTCGGTATGGGGATCATAGCTTTCAGCAAACGAGTTCATGAAAATCTGAAACACATCATCTGCTTTATTACGATTCATATTGTTAAGTTGGGTTTGATAACGCTTGGTCAACATTTTAGTGATGGCGGCATCATCTTTACCTGACAATCGTAAACTCAATACGGTGGACATCAAACGTCTATGCCATAAGTCATCAAGCTCTTCGGTTGATTTCGCCCAAGGTGCGTCTTCACGTTTGGTTTCTAAACTCAGGTTTTTACTAAAATCGAGGTTTTCAATACCTTGTGAGAGTTCACGCAAAACGTGATTTAAGCGTTCAGTGCCACGTTGTTGAAAACGGCTATAAATTAAAAAGGCATGGTCAAGTTCGCCTTTGGTTAAATCATCATCAAGTAGTAGGCGATAAGCTTCAAATTCTTTAATGTCACTGGCTAAAAAATAACTACGACTACCATCTAAGTCTTTGAGGTAACGTGTAAAGATGAGGTTGGAGAGCGCATCATTGAGTTTTTTATGTTCGTAATGTAGGTGTTTAAGCATTAACACACTAGAGCGCGCCGCTTTGACTTCTTCTTTGCTGGGCTCAAGTTGTGTGGGAGCAGCTGCTTGTTTGGCAAAAACGGCTGAAAAAAATACTAAGCCACCAAAAGCGGCTGACCAAATCACATGTTTACGAGAAATTACGGCCATGAGTGTCTTGAATAATTAACGCCAGCGGACTACTGGCTGTTCCTCATTATAGAGAGCCTTGATTCAATTTTATAGCGGTCAAACCTTAAAAAAACACACAACATTTACCTGAATCATCGCTTATCATTAAACAATTACTTTAAGACAACACTTTTGATAAAAAGGAGGGCGATATGAATGGCGCATTAATGCTGGATTTAGTGGGTTTAGAACTCGATGCAGAAGAAAAAGAAATATTACAGCATCCTCATGTTGGCGGTTTGATCTTCTTTGCCCGTAATTACACAGGTCCTGAACAAATTCAAGCATTGGTCAACAGTGTGCGCGCGGTGCGACCTGAAATTATTATTGCCGTTGACCAAGAAGGCGGACGGGTACAGCGTTTTCGTGATGGTTTTGTCAAATTACCACCGATGAAAGTCTTTGGTGATACCTTTGCCTATGACCCGATAAAAGCGCGAGAGTTAGCGCATCAATGTGGTTGGTTGATGGCGGCCGAAGTCTTGGCAGTGGGTGTTGATATTAGTTTTGCGCCCATTTTGGATGTCGATTGTGGTTTAAGCAAAGTGATTGGCAATCGTTCGTTTCATGCTGATCCCGAAGTCGCGGTGATATTATTACGCGAGTTTATTCATGGCATGCACGAAGCAGGTATGGCGGCAACGGGTAAACATTTTCCAGGTCATGGTTCTGTGGAGGCGGATTCACATGTTGCTATTCCTGTGGATTACCGATGTTTTGCCGAAATTAATGCTTTAGATTTAATCCCGTTTAAAGCCTTGAGTTCGGAGTTACAAGGCATTATGCCTGCCCATGTCATTTACCCTGAAGTGGATAGTAAACCTGCGGGTTTTTCGCCCATTTGGTTGCAAGATGTTTTACGTCAGTCTTTAGGATTTAATGGCGTGATTTTTTCGGATGATTTAAGTATGGAAGGTGCGGGCGTGGTGGGTGGTTATGCGGATCGTGCCGATGCTGCTTTAGAAGCGGGTTGCGATATGGTGTTAGCCTGTAATCAACGTGCAGGTGCAATTCAAATTTTAGAGTATTTAGAAAAGTATCCGCGTATTCCTCATCAACATCGTTTTGATGCTTTGCGCGGTAAAGGCAAGCTGAAATGGAATGATTTAACGAAGAGTCCACAGTGGTTAGCCGCCGAAGAAGCGATTCGTAGCATTATGGTGATGTCATAATTTTACCCCTTCATGGTATTGGAATGACAAGCGAATGACGAATTCTGGCAAGTCTGACTTGATGCTAGTTGGCGTGACTCTGCTGGCGGCGGTTAGCTGGATTATGTCGCGTGAGGCGGTGTTACTGATGCCGCCTTTGCTATTTATGGCGTTTCGGTTTTTGTTAGCTGCATCTTTATTGGCGGTGATTGGTTTTCGGCAATTAAGATCAATGGGCTTTCAGGCATTCAAACGTAGTCTTAGCGTGGGTGTGGTATTTGCCGTTGCCATGAGTTGTTGGGTGATGGGGATTTTTACGGGTACGCACGTTGGTGAAGGGGCGTTTCTCACCAGTTTGGGCGTGGTACTTGTGCCTGTCATGGGGCGTTTGTTTTTTGGTGAGGCGCAAGCACGAAGTAATTGGTTTGCACTACCCGTGGCTGCTACAGGTTTGGCGTTATTGTCGCTGCAACATGGCTTTAGTTTAGAGATGGGGCAAATATTTTATCTGACGGCAGCGATTATTTTTGCGTTGTTTTTTCGGCTGAATACTCAAGCGGTTAATGCTCGCACTGTTGTCGCTAGTGATGGCCGAGAAGTACATGAATCGGGCGTACCTGCGATTGCGTTGACTTCTATTGTATTAGCGATGGTCGGCATTGTTGCAGGTGTCTTATCGCTGATTTTTGAGCAGTGGTTGGAGGCTGTACAGCATTTTTCTTCTGCAATGGCAGGTTGGATTATTGCCAGTGCGGTGGTGGGAACATCGGCTCGATTTTTATTGCAGACCTATGCTCAAAGTTTGTCGAATAACACGCATGGTGTGGTGATTATGGTGGTTGAGCCTGTATGGGTGGCACTATTAGCCGCCGCTTGGTACGGGGAGAGTATGTCGGGGCAGCAGTTGGCGGGTTGTGGCTTGATTCTTTTGGCTTTGCTTATCAGTCGCGCTAGTGTTTTACGTTATTGGTTGAAGTCGTTGTGTTGAGTTGATTGGTAAGTGTAGGATGAATTGACGGAGAAAACCCATCATTTTTGGGATTTGAAAATGGTGAATGGTTATCAAAAATTAGTGCATAAGCGAGCCTGTAAATTAAACTGTGTAAACGTTTAAATTTAGATACCCTTTTAAAGG
>VIAD01000020.1 GCA_006546595.1 Moraxellaceae bacterium AER2_44_116
TATGAGCGGACATTTCTATTTGGCTAGAACCGGACATTACTATTTAGCCGCTACAATAATTTATCGCATAATCTATCTTATGTTAAATACAGGCAATAATTAACAATTATCACCCCAACTCCTCCCTAAATTCAGAGCATTTTTTAGTTACCGAATGACACGAATTTGTGTGTCTGACTCACGGATCGCATAACCTTCACGCACCAAAATAACACCAACATATTCCATCATCCCTGGCTCATTTAGTTGAGTGATGAACCAGTCACCCATACTGTCTATCGCAGGACTTGAATACGATGTTCCAACTTCAACAACTCGCCCAATAAACACAGACCGCAATGCCGTATAGTTTTCAGCAGTCACATGAACACTATCGTTATTACCATAATTGATAGTTGTACCCACTTGTACGCAACCATCGTAATCAAATTGACCTTTTTCATTCCACATTTTCATTATTGTTTCCTCCAAAAAAACAAACGCCAAGGTCAAAGGACACATGGCGTTTAGTAATTATGCTACAGCTTTAACTGCCGAAAATCGAGAAATCCGAGCATTTTGCATAGTATCAAGATCTTCAGAAAAAGAAACAAAGCCGTCGATATCATCACCCATCAAATCAGCTAATAATTGGCGAGTCTCAATCCGTAATGACGAACTAGGATGTAAAGCTTTTTCTTTGCAACATGGGCAGCGTACAAACATATGCATATGAGTCCCTGCAAACTTCCAACCTGCTTGTTCCAACGCAAAACGATAAGTGTCATCGAGCTTGCCATGAAAGGCATCACATAACGCTTCGGCGGTGTTATACAGGTCGGTATCATAGATGGCATCATGGCAAAGATAATCTGTGTCCCAAGGCTCGGCGCAGGACGGGCAAGAAATATCCATTAGTTATCCTCTGGAAAATTGAAATTACCAGAAGAGACCTACGTTCATCAGGTGATGAGTTTTAATAAGCGTTGGTCATCACACAAAATACTTAAAGCTGATGTTAATTATTTTTCAATTGAATACGATCAAAATGCAATTATTTCAATTTAGCATGCTAAATTACGGGCTGGAAAATTATCAGTTGCTAGACATCGTAGACACAAAACCACTAATAAAAGTAAAATATATTTTAATTATCGGTGGTTGAAGGAAGTAGAGTTATGTCCGTTGATACGCCAAAAGATGACGTACAAAGAATTGAAAGCATACCTGCTCATGAGTTCAAACGTATTATTCACGCAAAAGGATGGCAAATGAAAGAAGTGGCTGTCCGTTGGGGTATGAGCCGAGTCAGAATGAGTCAAATTTGTAATAACTTACCGAGGCCGTTGTATTACGACGATGCCGTTAGGGGGCTTCCTTGCCGCCTCAAAAGTTAAAGTATACTTTACTTTAGTTAAAATATATTTTAACATTTGTTCATATTGTTGCTGGGCTGGAGATTATAGACATGGGTATTGTTGTTGCTTTTAGCAATCAAAAAGGTGGAGCAGGTAAAACGACATTAGCGATTACCTTGGCATGTGGACTTAAACAACAAGGCTTAAATGTCTGTCTAATAGATGCCGACCCTCAAGGCTCTGTTATTAACTGGGCAGCACGCGCTGAAGGCACACCTTATGAGAGCCTGTTACCCGATGTCGAAAAAAACGACACTGTCCTCATCGCTAAATCACTGCAACGGTCACGGCAACGCTACGATGTCACTATCGTTGATACAGGCAGTAACCTAGGCTTTGCAGGCGATAACATTCAAAAGCTATTAATGGGTATTTTGCGCGAAGCTGACTTTGTCTTTGTTCCTGTCGGCCCTAGCCCATTAGACATTGACGCAAGTGCTGATTTTGTTGATTTACTCAAAGACTTATGGGGTCGCCGCGCTGAAAGGTTGCCTCAAGCGCACTTTGTCGTGAATGGCGTACGCAAAGGCACAAACTTGAGCCGCGAAATTAAAGAAACATTGCAAATTTCTTTTGAAGTCCCCGTATTAGATACAGAAATCCAAACCCGTGAAATCTATAAATCCTCATTATTGCATGGTGCTTCGGTATTTCAGACCAAAGAACAAGATGTCACCGACAACGCCACTCACTTCGTCAATGAAGTCAGAAAAATTATTGGAGTTTGAACATGGTCGCAGCAAAAGACATCAAAGGTGGTTTGAAGCCTAGATCTACAGGCTCCTCCGCTGCTCGTGTATCTTGGGGTGATGAAGAGTTATTAGGGAAATTGGGGGTTCTCAAAGAAATTCCAAAAAATAAAATATCGCCAGATCCACTGCAACCGCGTAAAGTCATTGACCCAGAAGCTTTGGCAGAGTTAACACAGTCGCTCGAAGAGCACGGTATGTTGCAGCCTATTCTTGTTGTTGAAAGCGAAACAGGAATTGGTCAATATAAAATTCTTGCTGGTGAAAGACGCTGGCGAGCGGCGATGGCTTCCGACAAAATTCAGATTATTCCTGTTATTGTCCGTAGCGATTTGACCAATGAGCTGCGTATCTTATTGGCGCAAATTGCAGAGAATATCCACCGTCAAAACATGAACCCCTTAGAAACAGCCACTGCATATAAACGTATTTATGAAGCGGTTAACCATAATCAGGATGAAGCGGCAAAGCTATTAGGGATATCGAAATCCCGCTTGTGCCAAGTGCTTGCTGTCGATGATGCACCTGCTAAAGTTAAAGCACTGGTTGAAACAGGCATCACATCAGATGTTAATGTCGTTGCTGGCTTAAGTATATTGACAGACTTGAATGCCTCCAAAGCGGAAGAGCTGATGGACAAGGCTAAAAAAGGTGAAATTAAAGGTGTTGGACTGAGAACAGCAGTAAAAGACACCGTTCGAGAAGAAAAAGCCAATCTCAAGCAAAAACGTGTGGCGACCTCTCCAACTGCTCAGGCAACTACGGACTTAGCAACATCTACTGAAGCGACTACTCCACTTCCTGTTTCTGAGACAGTAGAAGTCGTAACAAATGTGAATGAAGTATTGAACCTAAAGCTGGAAAAACGCCTCGTTGATGAGCTAGTTAGTTTTTTACGCAATATTGAAGTTAGCGAATCCAATGGTGTTATTGGCCGTTTTCTATTGGCTATTACGCCGCTCAACCAGCATAAATAATTCCCAGATTACGCATAAGATTCAGCCGATGCTGACACCGAGTACTATACTTAGGCTATTTAGGATGACGGAAAACAGTCATGTTAAAGAGTCTTATCCAGTTTCAGAAAGGCTACAGCTTACCCGATTTTTTTCTGGATTATGGTACAGAAGGACAATTTCTCGTGGTGCAACATACCGCGTTGAATTAACCATTGCTGCGGCCTACTGACGGAGTTTGGCATCATCATGCCTTTTAGTTCGTCGTTTGTTTTCTGATATGCTCATCAATGAAAATCCCTCTGTACCTACCTTTTTGAAAGACTTGTGCTCGAGCAGCACTTGCAGAACTTAGTCCATCTTGATCTGCGTATTGATGCGATTGATATAAGTTGGCAGAATGGGCTAAAACCAATCATCAAGCCATGACGCTACAACAGATGCTGGGGCTACGTGGTTAACACGATAAGCGATCTTTGCAAATCTCATTCAATCAAAAAACGTACGACAGTGCCTTGCAAATTAAGAAGAAACCATAGAACTTGTTAGGCTGGCAGAGCTTTATATGTAATCAGGCACAATTTAGCATGCTAAATTGTGCCTGATTACATTAAATCGAATAAAGGCCAAACTATATTGACAATAAAGTCGGCCAACCTATAATCCAAGTGTCCATATTTGGTCTAACGACCAAAAACAGCCTGACCATAACTATACTGTAAAGGATGAAACCGATATTGACCCAACGTAAAGTATTTGTTGCGGGTGTTGGAACGTTTCCCTTTGTTGAAAGCTCCCCTTTGGGAGCAACGGGTTTGGCATAATGTGATAAGTGAGCGTCTCAGTAGACGCACGGCAAGTACAAGGTGTTCAATTGCCTGACAACACAATTTAAGACTTGGCGATGCCTGTGTATATCGTCAGCAAGCCTAGTTATTTACAGGAATCATTAACATGATTGATAAAAAGCATATTGGTAAGACTTTTCCTTCACATACTGTCGAAGTTGAAAAAGGACGCTTACGTTTTTTCGCCAAAGCAATTGGCGAAACCAACCCTGTGTATTTTGATGAAGCCTCTGCGCAAACTGCTGGTTATCCATCGTTACTTGTTCCTCTAACATTTTTATTTAGCTTAGACTTAGAGCGACCAAACCCCTTTCAATGGCTGAGTGAGTTAAATCTATCGTTAGGCCGTATTCTGCATGGCTCACAATCGTTTTGTTATCATACCCCGAGCTATGCGGGTGATGTACTGACGTTTAGCACGCAAATTACTGATATTTATGACAAAAAAAATGGCGCACTTGATTTTATTGTCACCAAAACGGTGGTTAGTAATCAAGCGGGCGTACACATTGCCGATTTAAACAATGCTATTGTGCAACGTAACGGTTAAGGAGTTATCATGACACTACATTATGACGACCTTGAAATTGATCAGGAGTTGCCTGAATTAATATTACCTCCCATTAGTCGCACCACCTTAGCACTATTTGCAGGGGCTTCTGGCGACCATAATCCCATTCATATTGACCTTGATTTTGCGCGTGCGGTTGGTATGTCCGATGTCTTTGCTCACGGAATGTTATCCATGGCGTATTTAGGTCGCCTGCTGACACAATGGGTGGCTCAGCCGCAAATAAAGCAATTCAACGTCCACTTTTCTGACATTACCCTCTTAGGCGATGTCCCGTGTTGTACGGGTAAAATCGTTGAAAAACACGACATAAACGGCGAAAAATGCATTAAAGTCAAGATTCAAGTGACCAATCAACAAGGTCAGGTCAAAATCGTGGGAGATGCTCTGATTGCCTGTTGAACCCGATGGAATTCACACCCCCTTAGCAACGTCATTTCATGAGGATCTTTTATGCAGAATTTAACAGGTAAAGTAGCCCTAGTCACAGGTTCTGGTCGTGGTATTGGCCGTTCTATCGCGCTTAAATTAGCCAAACACGGCGCACGAGTAGTGGTCAATGATTTAGACATCGCCCTTGCCGAGGAAGTTGTGGCTATCATTCAAAGCCTAGGTAGTGAAGCTACCGCCTGTGTTGGTAGTGTCACAGAAGTGGGATTTGCCGAGCGTTTTGTCAACACGGCGATGACGCACTTTCAGGGTTTAGATATTATTGTCAATAATGCGGGTTATACATGGGATAACGTCATTCAAAAAATGACCGACGAACAGTGGGACGCTATGCTAGATGTACATGTTAAAGCCCCATTTCGTATTTTGCGTGCCGCACAACCTATTATCCGTCATCTCAGTAAGGCCGAAGCCGAAGCAGGCAAAGAAATCTTTCGTAAAGTCGTTAACATTTCGTCTATTGCAGGTTTGGGCGGCAATGCAGGGCAAGCCAACTACTCCGCAGGCAAAGCAGGTGTAGTGGGCTTGACACTGGCTTTAGCGAAAGAATGGGGGCGTATGAAGGTGAATGTCAACTGTGTTGCGTTTGGTTTTATTAAAACGCGCTTAACCGAGTCAACCGCTGATGGTGATGCCACTGTCAATATTGAAGGGCGTGATATTAAGGTAGGCATTAACCCCAGTCTAGCCAAAATGTTTGAGCAGTCGATTCCTTTAGGTCGTGCAGGTACACCCGACGAAGCGGCGGATGCGGTGTATTTGCTGTGCTCGCCCGAGTCCAACTACATTAGTGGTCAAACACTGGTTTGTGGTGGTGGCATCAGTATTTAATCGTACAGGGAGGACTATTTGCTCCTCTTCTTTTTTATTATTATTCAATGGGTTCTCAATATGAATCACTCAACCCCTGCATGGATGAATGCTGATCTCGAACTGTACCGCGATAATGTCCGTCGCTTTGTGCGTACCGAAATTGCTGCCCACGAAAACAAATGGCGAGAACAACAATACGTTGACCGCAATGTATGGAGGAAAGCTGGTGATCTGGGCGTTTTGCTGGCAGATATTCCCGAGGAATACGGTGGCAGTGGCGGCAATTATGCACACATGGCAGTTCTATTTGAAGAGTTGGCCTATGCTGGCGATCGTGCTTTTGGTGTCTCCGTACATGCGATTGTCGCGCATTATCTGTTAAACCAAGGAACTGAAGCACAAAAACTAAAATATTTACCGTTATTAGCTTCAGGTGAAATGGTGGGCGCAATTGCCATGACCGAGCCAGGTGCAGGTTCTGACTTACAAGGCATACGCACCACCGCTGTCCGTGATGGCGATGCGTATGTGATTAACGGCTCAAAAATATTTATTTCTAATGGCTATCATGCGGATATTGTTCTTGTTGTTGCCAAAACAGATCCTACGGCTGGTTCAAAAGGCGTGTCACTGTTATTGTTAGAAACCAAGGACGCAACAGGCTTTAAAGTAGGACGCATCTTAGAGAAACTAGGTCAAAAAGGCCAAGATACCTGTGAGTTGTTTTTTGATGATGTGCGCGTACCTGCCGAAAATATACTGGGCGGCATTGAAGGCAAAGGCTTTTATCATTTAATGTCTGAACTGCCCTATGAGCGCACTATGCTGGGTATTGGCGCATTAGGTGCTGTTGAACGAGCATTGGACTTAACGATTAGCTATACCAAAGACCGTAAAGCCTTTGGTAAATCGTTATTTGATATGCAAAATACCCGCTTTAAACTGGCTGAATTAAAAGCACAAGCGGTTATTGGTCGAGTATTTATAGATAACTGTATTCAACGCATGATTGACGGCCAAATGGACACGGTAACCGCTTCTATTGCCAAACTGTGGTTAAGTGAGCTTGAGTGTAAAGTCATGGACGAATGCCTACAATTTTTTGGCGGTTATGGCTATATGCTCGAATACCCTATTACGCAAATGTATGCCGATGCTCGCGTACAACGTATTTACGGTGGTACGAGTGAAATTATGAAAGAAATCATTGCCCGTTCCCTGTAAACTTGCGATCCTCAAACGACCTATACTACATTCATATAGCCAACTAAATCATGGCAGCATGGCGAGTCGTATGAAAGACTGTCGTGCTGCTGTTTCAATGTGTTGACAGCATGGCATAGCTTCACTGTGACGCGAAAAGTGAAGCATCAGTCCATGTAATTGGGCGATAGTCAGTGTAGCGCGTAGTTTACACTCCGATACAGACATACACGGCTCTAGTCCATAAATCAACTTGAAAATTTCTTTATGCTCACGCACTTGCACATGCTCAACCAACCGCGCCGCAAAGGGCATTCGATTGGCCAATGCCCATATTTCAACATAAATACCATAAGTTTCGGGACGCTTAATCTCTAGCAACAACATATCCATAATGGCTATAAAACGTTCTTGATGCGTTTTTTCTGCCATTGACTGAATTAAATCCGCAATCGACCGTTGATAACTATCTAATACATAACTCAATAAAGCTTCAACTAATAGCTCTTTGCTTTTATAATAGTGTTGTACAGTACTAAGGCTAATCTGAAGATACGTCGCTACCCCACGCATAGATAAACCTGCATAACCCTTAGTCGCCAATATGCGATGTGCCGCAAATAATATTTCTTGGGCTCGAATAAGCCCCTTATCTGTTGTGAAGGAAGGCTTTTCGCTCAATACTACCTTAATACTCATGAATATTTACTCTCATTAAAAACCTCGTGTTGATATGGTTTTCAGTTAACACGAGGTGTAAAATAGACATCTTGGGTGTTTCTAACGGTTTTTTGTTTACAAATCCCACTTATCCAGTGATATCAATGCCCCCGCCTTAGCTTCCTTTCTGCGTAATAATACTAGCAGTAACAAGGGAATAACAATCAAGGTTAAAAGTGTCGCTGCCACTGTACCAAAAATAAGAGAAATCGCTAAGCCACTAAACAAGGGGTCGGTGAGCATAATCGCACTGCCCAAGACAATGGCTAACGCAGTTAATAAAATGGGTCGCAAGCGTACAGCACCCGCAGCCAAAATAGCGTCACGTAAAGGCATACCCTGTTGACGATACTCCAGTACAAAATCAATAATTAACAAAGAGTTACGTATTACCACACCTGCTAAGGCAATAACACCGATCATTGACGTTGCCGAAAACTGTGCTTGCATTAGCCAATGTCCCGGAAATACCCCAACTAAGCCTAAAGGAATGGCTGCCATCGCCACAATCGGGATGCTTATTGACTGATAATAAGCGACTAAAATAAAAAAGATAAAGACAATAGAAATACCCAATGCACCTGTCATATCACGATAGGTATCTAACATTTGCCGTTGTGAACCGTCCCACAATAAAACATAGCCTTTGGCACTGTCCACTTGTTGAGGTGTTAAACGCATATTGCCTGTACTTAATTGGCTACCATCGGATAACCTGAGACCGTCTAAGCGTTTATCGAGGGCAAGCACCGCATAAGCGGGTGCTGTTTGGCGCATCTCACCCAAGACATAACTGACTCGCTCGCCGTTTTTACGCTGAATAGGTCTATCGGCCAAGCCTGAGGTGAGAGTCACTAAGGTCGATAGTGGCACACGTAGTCCTTGCTTGTTGGTGATATATACCCGTGATAACAACGTTAAATCTGGTTGATGTCGCCGTGGAATGACCAATCGGATAGGCACTGGAATTTTTTCCCCCACAAGATGCGCCTGCCCAAGATACTCACCTTCTAAAAAACGGTGCAATGTCATGGCAACCTCGGTCGTTGTTAGGCCAGACAAGGCGGCTTTTACACTGTCCACAACCAATAGTTGTTGTTGTACGTCAACGGGTTCAGAACTATTCACCTCGGCCACATCCCACGTTTGTTGGAACACTTGGCGTACTTGTGTGGAAATCTCACGCAGCATTGCGGGGTTTGAACCATAAATTTCAGCCAAAATAGTCGAGCGAACTGGAGGGCCTGGAGCATCTTCTAATAATTGGATAACTGAATGAGGAAACGTGGCCGCAATCGCTTGCAACGGTGGTCTTAACTCGCGCACTATCTGCATCGAGCTACTATCGCGTTGATGTTTATCGCGTAAATTAACTCGAATTTCGGCAGTGTTTGCGCCTGTTATCTCGGCATTGCCACGCAACAAACTACTAAAATCGACAATACCAGGTTGCCCGAGCCATATTTGATAGTTACTCACTTGTGGATGACGACGTATAACGTCCGCCATCGCGCGAGTGAGACGATCTGTTTCTTCTAATGGCGAAGTCTCTGGTAATTTAATGGTGATGTTAAACGTATTTTTGTTATTCAATGGCATCATCGTCATTTCGACACCAAACCACGATTGTGGGCCACTCGTTCCTGCAGGTCGAATAAATTGCCATAACGGCTGAAATAATGACAATAGAATTAAGCCTATCACGCCTACAAAGCACCAACGTCGCCATATCGCATTATCAATAAATGGCTTTAGTAATCGCTGATAGTACATTTCTAAACGGTTTGCGCGTATTGTACCTGCTTCATGATGATAGGATTCATCGGCTGGATGCACACTCAACCAACGGTACGCTGCCCACGGTACAACGGTATAAGCCACAAATAATGAACTCGCCATAGCCACAGGCACACTAAAAGCAATGGGATAAAAGTACTCGCCCGACATGCCCGTCACCGCTAATAACGAGCCAAATACCAAGATAACCGCCAGTGTTGCTAAATTCGTTGGATTACCAACTTCACCTGCGGCATTGATTGTTGTTAGCCGCTTATTTAAAGCGGCACCTGTCATGGCATAATGACGGTGAATATTTTCAATCACGACAATGGCATCATCTACCAACAAGCCTAACGATAAAATCAATGCAAACAACGAGACCCGATTAATCGTTAGCCCTGTCATCCACGCAATGCCAAGTGTCAGTGCCAAGACTAACGGCACGCTCATCCCCACAATGAAGGCTTCTTTACGACCCAAAAAAACTAAAGCCACACAAAAAACAGAAAAAATAGCAATCATGAGATGTGCTATTAGGCCATTAACGGTGTCATTAGCCACGCTACCGTCATTGCGTGTCACCACGACTTCAACACCACTAGGGATAAAGTTGGCCTTCATACGGTCAATACGCGCCAGCACTTGACTCGCTACTTCGACGGCATTTGTGCCACGTTGTTTGGCGATAGCCAACGTTACAGCAGGCATATCCGCTTCTGGCATATGACGGTAACGCACATCAGCCACCCCAAAACCTAAACGACTGGCCGTCTTGCGTTCGGTATTCACACCATCGACGACATCGGCTACATCAGACAAATAAATTAACCGATGGTTATCATTGCCTATAATAATGCGTCCTACGTCATTGGCAGACTTTAAAAAGCCATTTAGAAAAACTTGTTGCGTTTGGCCTTGTAGCACGGTCGCTCCCAAAGGCAAAGAGATATTGGCCGCTAACAATAAAGAACGTGCCTGCTCTAAGCTAACACCGTAACTTTGCATACGCTCGGGATCTAACTCCACTCGAATTTCTCGATCGCGTCCACCTTGCACATAAGCCGCTGATACAGACGGTAAGGAATGTACACCTTCAAGTAAGCGATCTGCTAGCCGTTTGAGTGCGTCATCATCGTATGTTTGTGAAGCCAATGTCACCGTGACAATAGGTACATCGTCTACATTCATGCTCCGAATTAACGGCAAACTCGCGTTAGGTGGCAATAAGACACGGGTACTACTAATGCGGTCATACAGTTTAACCAATGAATCCTCTTGATTTTCACCAACGTTAAACTGTACCGATAAAATGGCCACAGAATTGGCCGCAGTGGCATATACTTTATCGACGCTGGGAATCAGTTTAATCCCGCGTTCTAAAGGGCGAACGACTAACTCCTCAATTTCTGCGGCTGATGCTCCCGCTAATTCCACCCGAATACTCGCGCCTGGAATAATAATTTGTGGATTGTCTTCACGCGGGGTTTGTAAAATTGCCCCGATGCCCAACATTAAACACGCCAAAATAAATAACTGTGTCAATTTAGAGGACACAAACACATCGGCTAACGACGCGGCAATGCTAAATTTTTGCGCTGATTTTTCACGGTGAGCTGCTTTCATGGTGTCACACCCCTTGTCACCGCAAGGGCAATCACCCGATCATTCTCATGTAAATTGGCGGGAGGATGATCAACAACACGCTCATGAGCACTTAATCCCACCGTAACAGCCACCTGTGTGGGCCATTCTCGCCCTATACGTAACCAACGAAACCGAGCCACGTTGTCCGTACCAAGCACAAACACACCACGTAAACCGCCACGCTCAATGAGCGTACTCACGGGCAACAAGAGGTCATCGCTTGTACCTACCTCAAAGACAGCGCGACCAAACATGCCTGGCATCAAGTTAGTCGTGTCAGCCAAGGCTATTTTGACAGGATAACTGCGTGTCACAGAATCACCTGAACGAACAATACGCTCTACCGTACCAAGCAAGGGTTTGCTCAGGCCATCTAATTGGATACGCACCGATTTACCAACCGCAATAGCGGATAAGTGCCGCTCAGGAACTTCCGTCTCAAAACGTAATATACGACCAGACTCTACGGTTAAAATGGGCATACCAGGTACAGCCAAATCCCCTGCACGCAGATGCTTCTCTACGACTATCCCACTGATGGGACTGTGAATTTCGGTGTATTGCAATTGCGATTTTGCTGCACTCAATACTGCTTGTGCTTGATTAAGTTGTTCAGTAGCGGCGGACTGATGCAATTTGATTTTACGCACGTCATTTTCTGCAATATGGCCTTGTGCAAATAGCGTATTAAAACGTGCCGCATCAATATTGGCATCATGCAACACAGACTTCGCCGCATTTAGTGCGGCTGTTGATTGTCGGATTGCACCATCAACTTCTGCCGAATCAAGCCGTGCCAATAATTGGCCTACCTTGACTGTATCTCCTTCTTGTAAAGGGATGTCAAGCAAATAGCCACTTAAACGGGACGCAATCGTCACGCGCTGCTCAGAGACTATTGAGCCAACACTGGTATATTCCAGAGGAGAACCTTGATTAACCGTAATAATGGGCAAATGGAGTTCTTGATGAGTAGATAAAGATACGGGGTTTTTATCTGGCTCACGACAAGCAGATAACACAAAAAAACATATTGCACACAACAGTAATCGAAAGCTCATGATTTGTTCTCATTAGCCACACCTAGTAAACCGCCACGTAGCAAGTTAATAATATGTTGAGTCAAGACCTCGGGTGTCTGTTGTGGCAATTGATAGCCTGGTAAAAAACGTCGCACATGACTACTTTCAAAAGGAAAAACCATCAAGCCAATCATTGAAACTGCTTGCAAATGGGCATCTTGCACAGGTGCAATACGATTGATCATCCAAGTGACTTCAGCAAAAAAAGGGGCAAAGACTTTGTCGGTGAGCGTTTGTGAACGAGCGGAGTCGGTATCAAGCAATACCCATTGCAGCAGTCGCTGAAAATCGGCATCGGCCACTAAGGTCTGAATAAAGTGATGGATAAATTGACCTAAACTCTGCCAAGGATCAATATCTTCTCTCAAATCAGCGGCAGAAATAGGCAAGCGATTATTAAAAATATGCTTAACAGCCGTCAAGTAAAGTGTTTCTTTATCCTTAAAATGGTAATACAAAGCGGCAACTGTGACACCCACAGCCACCGCTACTTGACGCATAGACACGCCATGAAAACCAGAACGCGCAAACAAGACAATAGAGCAGTTTAGAATTCGCTCATGGGTAATATCGGTAGAGTTGTCAGGCATTGTTTTATCTTCTATAATATGATAAGTATACATTTCGCTAAAAACTTAACGAACGCTTAGTAAATTTAGTCAGATATTTAGCACTTGGCAAGTAAAATATGGATGTTTATAGATTGAGTGAGTCTATATGTGAATAGAGTTTGTAGCTTCATTGAAAGGCAGCCGTTATGTTTACATCGACGACAATAAATATCCCTTACCCTTGATGAGGTCTACAACATGAGTTCTGATACCTTCACAGCAAAAAAACAAGATGATACTGGTTCAAATTGGAAAGATCCTAAACGTTATTTGTGGCTACTCAGTCCTGCCTTACCTGTCATTGGTCTAGCCGCGCTCAGTGCTTATGCGATTGCACCTAAACGTTTGCGTGCATTGGCTTGGACGGGACCTGCCTTGTTTCATGGCGTGTTGCCCGTGCTTGACCATTTTATTGGTGAGGACAAAAGCAATCCTCCCGCTTCTGCTGTTAATGCACTGGAAAATGACAAATATTATGGCCGTATTGTCAAAGCCTTTATTCCCGCGCAATATGCTGTGACTTTTTTGGGCGCGTGGCTGGCCAGTCGTAAACACACACCACTAAGTGATTATGTCGGCTTGACAATGACTGTAGGGGTAATGAATGGTGTAGGCATTAATACGGCACACGAGTTAGGGCATAAACATGATAGTACCGATCGGTTTTTAGCGATGTTATCGCTTGTGCCGACAGGTTATACTCATTTTGTGGTGGAACATAACTTTGGTCATCACAAACGGGTTGCCACTCCAGAAGACCCTGCCAGTAGCCGTTTAGGTGAAAGCTTTTGGCAGTTTTTGCCCCGTACAGTGATTGGTGGCTTTAAGTCTTCGGTTCAAATTGAAACGGAACGCTTAAAACGCAAAGGCAAAGGCTTTTGGTGTCTCGAAAACACCCTATTACAAGGTTGGGCAATGTCAGCAGGCTTTTTTGGTTTGACAACGGCTGTTTGTGGGCCGCGTGCTATTCCATTTTTACTGGCACAAGGGGCATATGGTGCTAGTATGTTAGAAGTCGTTAATTATATTGAGCATTATGGTCTCAAGCGCGAGCAATTGCCTACAGGTAAATATGTACGCACCGAACCGCAGCACAGTTGGAATAGCAATCATATTGTGACCAATTTATTTTTGTATCAATTACAACGTCACTCGGATCATCATGCTCATCCGACGCGGAGCTTTCAGGCATTACGCCATTTTGAAAATGCACCACAATTACCGAGTGGCTATGCGGCCATGATTTTACCTGCCTATATACCCAAACTGTGGTTTAGCTTAATGGACAAGCGTGTCATAGACCATTATCAAGGTGATTTGTCTAAACTTAACCTTCATCCTTCGGCGAAGGAGGCAATATATGCCAAATATCACTATATAGAGCCAAGCAAGTCCAAGACAGTGGACGAAAAAAACAGTTCTACCTTAGCGATAGTTGCAGCCTAGAATTTCCCCTTTGTTATTTGCCTGAGTTGACTTCTTTAGACTCAGGCAAATAACAGTTATTCTATATAACGCCCCTCTGTTTTTCTGTAAAATGCTTAGATTAGCATTATAAGTCAGTTGACCTAGATTAAAATTTATATTAGCCTAAACACCACACATAAAAACACCATAAAAACACTTAAGGTAAGCCGCATCATGATAACAACACGTTTTTTGCCAAAACTATCACTTATTTGTTTAGCCAGCCTGTTAGTCTCAACATCAGCTCTTGCGGCTAATGATGATATTCGCGATCTACAAGACACAGGACCCATGGATGAATGGCGGCTGATTAAAAATAATGAAGCTAAAAATATCAAAGCATGGGATAAAAAGGATTTAGGACGACGCTATCGGTCTTTTAAACTGGACTTGGTTATTGATGCTCCTATCGACAGAGTTGCACGTGCTTATTTAGATGTAGAAAATTTCACGCACTGGTTTTGGGAAGTTAAAGAGGCCAAACTATTAAAAGTCGTCTCTGACACGGAGTTCTACTATTATTTAGTTCATCGTGCGCCTGTCACCCAGCCCACGCGTGATGTGATTATTCGCGCTCAAATTGAGCCCATGACGGCATCAAAGAAATATGTTATTTTACGCTTAAAAGCTATACCTGATTATTTGCCTTTACGCCCACCGTTTATTCGCATGTTAGCCGAAGATATGACGATAAAATGGACACCCATTGCCGACAATCAAACTCACTTTGAAGTAGAAGGTAATATTGATCCTGGTGGCGATATGCCTGTATGGGCAATTAATGCCGTACAACGGCAAGCCCCTTATTATACAGTTCTTGGCTTACAACGGCGTGTAACACACCGTGATGTTGTTAATGACACAAGTCCATTACCATTTACTATTAGAAAGTAAAAACACCTGCGCTCTGTTATTTTTAGTGAAGCTAGGTTCTTGCTGACGTTTTAATGGTGTTGATTCTACTATCAAAATCTCTTTTTACCCGTGGGGGAAACTGAGATAGTAGTGGGTCGAAATTGGCTTTAGAGTGACGAAGCATGTTAATCGCGTGTACCGTCAAGAGACTACACCTCTCTTAATGCTCGTAATAACAGAGAAATAAAAACAATGTTGAACTTACAATCGCCTTTGTTTGCAAAAACTTCTAGATGGTTTGCTTTTGGTCTCTTTGCTTCGACAGCCGTCATTGCTGATGAGTGGCTACCTGTAAAAAAAGGTGAAGCTATTGGACACCAGATCGAAGTATGGGAGAAAAAAGACATAAATCAACCGTATCGCTCCTATAAACTAAACACAACCATTGATGCTCCTATAGACAGACCGCCTTGTGCGTATTTTTTTAGATGTAGAGCGATATAATCACTGGTTCTTCCAGATGAAGGAAGCCAAGCTTCTGAAAACCATCTCTGATACTGAGTTCTACTCTTATTTAGTTTATCACCAGCATGCTAAGCAAAACGCCCGTGATGTGATTATTCATACAAAAATTGAGCCTATGACCGCGTCAAAACCTTATGTTGTTTTTCGCTTAAAAGCAATATCTGATTATTTGCCCTTAGACCCACCGCATATTCGTATGTTGACAGACGATGCAACGATAAAATTAACACCTATAGCAGGTAATCAAACACGTTACGAAATAGAAGGTACTGCCTTTGCTGGCGATATGCCTGTATGGGCACTGCCCTACTATACGATACGTGGCTTAGAGCGGCGCGTAAAAGATAGAAGTGTCACTTATGATAAGAGCCCACTACCCTTTAAAATAATGACGTATTAATGTGCCTGTCTAACCGCTATCTGCATTACCAATAGGGACGTTTGTTGTTTTTTCCTGTTTACACTGAGCTTAATACCCGTGGTTCGACAAGCTCACCACGAGTGGCGAAACTTTTGTTTAGGTTGGCGGCTGTTTCGCATGGGCAGACAGCCAGAGAGGTCACAAGTCCTGTTAGGCTACACACCATGCCTTAAATAGCCTTCTATAAATTATCGCGAATAAATGATAAAATGGTCTCAGCAAATACATCATTACGATCACCTGCAATCATGTGACCTGCACCAGAAATATCCACAATTTTTGCATGCGGAATGAGTACTTTTAGCTCTTGCGCGCCTTCGTGACTGACTACATCACTATTCGCACCTCGCACCAACAAAGTTGGAATCTTGACTTTAGCCGCCGCAGCTAAACGCCGCTCAATAGAAGTTAGGGTTTCACCCTTATTTTTAGTCGGCGCGTAATCCAAAAAACGCGGATCCCAGTGCCAACGATAACGTCCATCATCGCCTAAACGTAGATTCTTTTTCAGCCCAGACGTGTCTTTGGGTGGTGGGCGGTTGGGATTATAGGCGGCAATGGCATCACGTACTTCTTCGAGTGTCGCAAAACCTTGTGGATTGGCACTCATAAAAGTAATAATACGTGCTACACCACTGGCCTCT
This sequence comes from Moraxellaceae bacterium AER2_44_116, assembly GCA_006546595.1. Classification (GTDB taxonomy): domain Bacteria; phylum Pseudomonadota; class Gammaproteobacteria; order Pseudomonadales; family Moraxellaceae; genus Agitococcus. The sequence continues at coordinate 16,736 of VIAD01000020.1, forward strand.
GTGCGTGGCGCAATATCAACGAGCACCAACGCCAACGCCGACGGCGTATGTCCTTCACCCACAGCAACCATCGAGGTTAGTCCGCCCATGGAGGCGCCGACTAAAATAGGGGCGGCATCTAACTGCTCAATGATACAACGCAAATCACCAACCATGGTGTCAGCACTGTAATCGCCATCATCTGCCCAGGCACTGTCACCATGACCGCGTGCGTCTACGCTAATTACCCGATAACCTGCTTGGGCTAAACGTTGCGCTGTACCAAGCCACGAATGCCGTGTTTGTCCGCCCCCATGCAATAGCAACACGGGTGTACCCGTTGCTGAACCATGATGATCTGCCACTAATGAAATACCACTACACCCCGTAAAAAATAACGGTGATGGCAATAAATAAACGTCATCTTTCGGCAAAAAACACACTCCTCATTTCGTTTATTGACTTACGCATTGCTAATGAGACACAAAAACGATGTGTCTTTAGATGACTTACGATAACGCCATCATTCTAAAACATTTTTCTGCAATAACCATACATGGGGCATTGGTATTTCCTGATACTAAAGTGGGCATAATGGAGGCATCGGCAATGCGTAAACTCGCAATACCGTGTACGCACAATTGGTCGTTGACAACCGCCATGTCATCATGACCCATTTTGCATGTTCCGACGGGATGGTAAATTGTTTCGGCGTTTTCTTTAATAAAAGCAATAATTTGTTCATCGCTACGAACTTGCTCGCCTGGAAACACCTCGCCATCATTGACCTCCGCAAACGACTTCGTTTTAAATATCTGCCTAGCACGTTTAAAACCTTCAACTAGCACAGATAAATCGTCAGGATGACTTAAATAATTGGCCATAATTTGAGGTGCAGCCAAGGGGTCTGTACTGCTTAAACGAATTTCACCCCGACTTTTAGGGCGTAGCTGGCATAAATGAATGGTACAACCGTGACCCATGGTCAGTTTTCGGCCATGATCGCGCAAAAAAGTGGGTAAAAAATGCAGTTGTATATTAGGTCTGCCTTCAGGATCATCCGACATCGGGATAAATCCCCCCGACTCCGCAATATTACTAGTCAATAAACCACGCCGTTGAAAAATAAAACGAAAAACATCCACAAACACTCGTGGCAGCGCAAATAAAGAAATACCTACTGACTGCTTAGATTTATCGCGTATCATAACTGTGATATCTAAGTGATCTTGCAGATTTTTGCCAACACCCGCTAAGTCATGTATCACAGGAATACCTAGCTTTTCGAGTTCGGTGCGTGGCCCAATCCCTGACAGCAATAATAGTTGTGGTGAGTTGACTGCACCACCACATAAAAGCACTTCTGAATGAGCGTGAATTATTCTTGACTGACCTTTTGAGATGACTTCGACACCAACGGCGCGTTTGTTTTCAATCACGATACGTTTGACGTGTGTTTCGGTGAGAATGGTCAAATTGCTTCGCTGTTTAACAGGTGTTAAAAAAGCTTTAGCACTACTAAAGCGCATCCCTTCCTTTTGAGTGACTTGATAATAACCGAGCCCTGTTTGGGTTTCTCCATTAAAATCGTCATTAATAGGTAGCCCAACTTCGGCAGCGGCATTGACAAAACGGGTCGCTAACGGGTTGATTGAGCGGACATCCGCTACGTTGAGTTCACCGCCTTGACCATGCCACGAATTCGCAGCGCGTTCGTTATTTTCTAGTGCTTTAAAAATAGGAAAAAGGTCATTCCAACCCCAGCCTGTATTGCCTTGGGCTTCCCATTGATTATAGTCGGCTGGCGTACCCCGTATATACACCATGGCATTGATAGAGCTACTACCCCCCAATGTTTTTCCACGAGGCCAATACAAGCGTCGATTATTTAAGTGGGCTTCAGGCTCGGTATTGTAGCCCCAATTATGACGACCCTCACGAATTAAGCCAATAATACCCATAGGAATATGAATTAAGGGGCTTTTATCTTCTGGCCCTGCTTCTATCACACACACGGTTTTACCCGTGCTACTCAGGCGATTAGCTAACACGCAACCTGCCGAACCTGCACCTACAACCACGTAATCAAAAATATCCACAAGCATTTCTCTTTTTGGTTGATTTAAAGTACCAAAAAATTGGTACGTGTTTTTTATTTCTATAAAACAGCTATCGCACTACAAGTGCATGTCTCTATTGCTAGCGGGTTAAACAATGTTTTTATTTCTCGGTTATTCCAAACTTTAAGCGAAGAGTCTCTTTACGATACAAGCAGTGGAGACGCTTCGTCTATCAGCATGACAAACTTATAAAATCAACTTAGACGACTAATCCACTCCACCCAAAAAACCTAGCCTACACAGGCATATAGCTCCTGAGTAATAAAAGCCACAAAGCACTCAAAAAATATTTTTGGCAGCTAAACGTAATTGGGGATTGACATTTGGCCTGCTGACCAAGATAGTAATAGCATGATTTGGTCAATCGGCCAATAGCGATGTAGGTAAAACTGTTATAAATGTCGATGTCGATGTTTTAACAGATACCCTTTTTGGGACACCACCCAATCACGAACTATATAAGAGCTAATGTGGCTGTTACGTTAGCTTAAGGTTTGTGTTGATAGCATACGGAATGACTGCTCATATGAGACTGGGCTCTATTATAATAAACGCTCAATTTCATAGAAAAGTAGGAATTATTTATGTCAAACCAAGAGACTTCTTTGGTTGATTTTGCCGATCGCGAAAAAGTACTTGCCATTTCAGCAACACTGTTTCGTGAAAAAGGTTTTGAGCGCACCAGCCTGCGCGAAATTTCAAAAGCCTGCGGTATGTTGCCAGGGAGTTTGCACTACCGCTATCGTGCCAAAGATGACATTCTCGTTGACATGATGCGTTTAGCCATTGAGAGAATTATTTCTGGCATCGTGGATGCCACTGTGAGTGTAGATGACCCTTTAGAAAAATTGCGCGCAGCGATGCGTGCGCACGTCAATATTTTAATGTCAGGTAACGACATGGTCTATGTGTTGCTGTTTGAATGGCGCTCACTGCACGGCACAGCGCACACTCAAATTATGGCGGAACGTGATCGCTATGAGCACTATTGGCAGACCATTTTAGACACCTTAAAAGTCAAACAATATATCCGTGAAGACATTGATATTAATTTAATTCGTCTCATTGGTCTTGGAGCAGTGAATTGGGTTGCTACTTGGTATAAAGCTGAAGGTAAATACAGTTTAGATCAAATAGGCGATGCTATTTGGCAAATGCTCACACGCGGTGTATTAGCCGATGAGCATCATGAGGCTGCAAAAAAATTATGAGTCTATTTTACATCAAGAGCAACTCTCATGAGTCAACATAATGATATTTTTATACCTCCTTCTGTGCCGCATATAGCAGGGCGGCATTGTGGCAGTTCAGCTATTCGTGATCTCGTTGATTTTCATGGTATTACCTTATCAGAGGCCATGTGTTTTGGCCTAGGTGCTGGTTTGGGCATCACCTATATAGAGTTACCTAATACCCAAACACCTTTTATTGTTCATGTCCGCTCTATGGGCTACGAAGCCGAGTTTTTTGCACGCATTGGTGTACCGTTTGCGTGGACGGAGTTTGATACTCCCCAAGCGGCTTCAGCCTCACTTGAACAACATTTGGCCGTGCATCGTCCCGCACTGTTACTGACAGATATTTATTATTTACCTTATTTTGTGAGTAAAACACACTTTCCAGGTCACGCTATTATCGCATGGCAAATGGCCAGCACAGGCGATATATGGGTCACTGACACTGAACGCCCCACTGCCTTAACTGTTACGACGCATGCCCTAGAGCAAGCACGATTTTCAACATCCCCCCCATTTGTTCATTATGGCAGTCAATTTGCCCCCGCGTCATTACAAACCACCATTACCGCAGAAATGCTCACCGCTGCTATTCACGCCAATGCCTGCACATTACAGGATGAGAGCAATCCGTTGAGCGGTTTAACAGCACTGGATACATGGATTAGCGATTTGCCGCGCTGGCAGTCCACAGGCGATTGGCGGTGGACCACACGTTTTGCCTATCAGGTCATTGAAAAGCGTGGTACGGGTGGGGGTGGGTTTCGCACCATGTATGCCGAGTTTTTATCAGAAGCCGCTATGTATGTGCCGCGTATTGAGGATTGTCGTTTACCTATACTGATGCAAGCCAGTGCGCAGGCATGGTGTGATTTAGCCATGTTGCTTAAAGCTGCTTCTGAAGCGAGTAAATTCCCCATGGATGCGCTTGTTGAATGTATTCGCTCGGTGAAAACAACTGAACAACAGTATGTTAGCGCGGCACTACGCCTTTAATTCATTTTTGTAGGGATCTAAAATTATGACACTTCCTGTGACTTTCCTCACCGAAAGCGAGATTAATCCTGAATTCATGGTAAAAGCATTTTTTGGCCCGCATCACCCTTTGTTTAGTCTATGTGCTATTCATGTTAAAGCCGTCAAAGATGGGCATGGCGAAATGAGTATGCCTTTTTCAGACATACTGGCAGATCATCGGGGTGCATTGCATCGTGGCATGATGGTCACCTTGTTAGATACCTGTTGTGGTTTATCTATTTTTTCCGCTTTAAAATCAATGGAACCCATTGCTACCATTGATTTGCGTGTTGATTTTTTAGCAGAAATTCCTCCTGCAACAGGATTAACAGCCGTTGTTGATTATGTTGGCCGCACGGATACATCGGCGTTTATTACAGGTCAAGCTTTTGCTGATGGATACGCCAAACCCATTGCAACCGTCGCAGGTTCATTTGCGATTGGCACCATGGGGCCGTCGTTTGACAAAAACTTATCAGAGCCAAAAGCATGAGTAACCTATCCTCCAAACCTACAGTTCAACACGCATCCTTACTTAATGAGCCATTCCATCGTTTTTTGGGGGTTGAAGAGCGCGACATTGCAGGCGAAACACACTATTTTATGTGTTCGCGTACCGAGCACATTGGCAACCCACTCATTGGCACCGTGCATGGCGGCATTTTGGCCAGTTTTGGTGAGCTTGTCGCTGCTGTACATTTGGCCAAGCAATGTCGCTTTACCACATTGCCGATTTGCTCAACCATGACCTTTGACTATATGCGCCCGACTTTTTCGGGGGAGTTACAAGCCATCCCACGCATTATACGCGTGGGTCGTCGTATGGCTACGCTATCAGTTGAGGTACACCTAACAGGCAAACAAGTCTGTATTGGACGATTTATTTTTCCCGTCGCTCACTTACCAAACACGAAGGAAGTACAATAATGAATGCCTTGATAAGTTCGTTAATTGATTTTTATCCGAAAATTCCCTTTCAGCAACTGCTTGGTGTTGAGGTAGTGACGGTATCACCGAATAGTGCTGTCGTGCGTTTACCTTTTAAGCCTGAATTAGTGGGTGGAGGTAATGCCTTTCATGGCGGTGCAATCAGTAGTTTATTAGACTTAACAGGCGCACTGGCAGCTTGGTCAGGGCATGATCCTGAGAAAGGTATGAAAGCGTCCACGGTCACACTTACCACTAATTATGTAGCTGCTGCACAAGGAACAGACATTATCGCCACTGCCACAGTATCTAAACGGGGTAAAGAATTGATTTTTTGTCATGTCATTATTAGCGAAGAAGCCACGAGCAGAGAAATCGCCAATGGCTCTATGATTTATCGTATTGTGTAACTTTCGGTCTTAGCGAGTGTTGCTTGATGAATAGAAAACTCGTAAAGACTTGGCCTGATATCTGACACTAGATTGTTTTTGATGTCTGGTCGCTTATCGCAATTTAAATTGGTTAAATTAAATCTCAACGCACCTAAAGATATAACGGCGTTGTACTTAATCATTTTTACAATGTTTCAATATGAAACCTTAACTACAGAGAAAAATATGAAAAAAAATCTGTCACGCAGCAACTGTTTTACAAGTGCCATACCCATGTTCGTTCTTGGAATACTGCTTAATTCAGAGGCTGAAGCAAAACAGACCATGTGTGTATTCGACTTATTGGGTGCAGGCGGCGATGTCTACGCCATGATGAAAGACTACCGCTTAGAGGCCACCAAATGGGGAGCAGACATTGAACTAAAATCTTACACTGATGAGCGTATTGCAGCCGAGGACTTCAAAGCGGGTCAGTGTGACGGCCTTAGCCTAACAGGAATGCGCGGCCGTCAATTTAACGCGTTTACAGGCAGTATCGACTCTATTGGCGCAATTACAACCTATGCTCAAATGCGTGATGTGTTGGGGTTGTTAAGCTCACCTAAAATCAGCAGCAGTATGGTCAACGGAGCATATGAGGTTGTTGGGGTAACTCCTTTAGGTGCCGCTTATTTGTTAGTCAATGATCGTTCTATTAATAACTTGCCAAAGATTGCTGGCAAAAAGATCGCTGTATTCGACTATGATAAATCACAAGCTATTATGGTGCAAAAAATTGGTGCACAACCTGTCTCTGCTGATATTACTAATTTTGCAGGTAAATTTAATAACGGTCAGGTCGATATTATTGCCGCCCCAGCAATGGCTATTAAGCCTTTAGAACTATACAAAGGCTTAGGTACAAAAGGTGCCATTATCCGTTTTCCTATTATTCAAATTACAGGGAACATCATCATCAACAGAGCTGCATTTCCTACAGGATTTGGTCAAAAAAGTCGTGAGTATATTGCAACACACATTGACAGTGCTCTGAAAAATATTGTGAAAACAGAAAAAGACATTGCTGAAAAGTACTGGGTGGATGTTCTCGAAACAGATAAACCTGGCTATATCAAATTAATGCGCGAATCACGTATTACGTTAATGACAAATGGTATTTACGATAAAAAAATGCTCGGTTTGTTAAAGCGGGTACGCTGCAAACATGAACCCTCAAGTTTTGAATGTGCATTAAAAGACGAATAGTTTTTTGACTGAATTAAATAGGACTAGGACTTATGATGGTGCAATAAGTCCTAAATCCCATTACCTATTAGACTGTTTTTAAAAAAATCGCAATGAGTTTCCGTGTAAATGGCGTGTAAGGAGGGAAAAACATTTTCGCTAACATGATTTTTGTTTTGACAACTGCACGCTCATGTGAAAATGCTTTAAAGCCATAATGGCCGTGTGCACTCCCCATACCTGAATGGTTAACCCCGCCAAATGGCAAGTTTCCATGCAAAAATTGAACAACACAATGATTAATACATGCTCCACCTGAAGAAGTTTGTGTCATGAGCTGATGAATAACAGCAGGCGTTTTGCTCCAAACATATAAAGCCAAAGGTTTAGGCTGAGAATTAATGTGTGTGATTATTTCATCAAGGTCAGTGTACTTGATAATAGGCAAAAGTGGCCCAAAAATCTCTTCTTGCATAATACGGGAGTTGACCGTCACGCCATCAATGAGTGTAGGGGCAATAAAACAATCCTTCGCATCGACCACGCCTCCTACAATAATATTTGCGCCTTCTTCACGTGCATCGTTTAATAAACCTTCGAGGCGTGCTGTATGACGCTGATTAACAACACGCGCCAAGCACTCGCTTTGTTGTGGCTGTGCGCCATAAACTGCGGTAAGTGTACGCTGACATGCGGCAATAAAGGCTTGTTTAACTTGAGCATGAACATAAATATAATCTGGCGCAATACAGGTTTGGCCATTATTGGTAAATTTTGCCCATAAAATATTTTTTGCTGCCAGTTCAATATCTGCACTGGCATCCACAATCGTCGGTGACTTTCCTCCTAACTCCAAGGTGACGCTGGTTAAATTTCGTGCTGCTGCTGCCATAACTACTTTACCAATGGCAGGTGAACCCGTAAAAAAGATATGGTCAAACGGCAGAGTTAATAACGCGGTCGCTATGGGTGCATCACCTTCAATCACGGTCACTTCACTGGCGTTAAACACGTCGCGGATAATTTTACTAATGATAGCGGAGGCATGGGGAGTCATTTCAGAGGGTTTAATAATGACTGTATTCCCAGCAGCAATCGCCGAAATCAGTGGTCCAAAACTTAAATTAACAGGATAATTCCACGGCGAAATAATTAGGCAACGGCCTTTAGGTTGATATTGCACATGACTCACTGTGCCTAACATCATCCGTGAAGGCCATACCTTAACGGGTTTCATCCATGATTTTAGTTTGCGTAGCGCGTCATTGGCCTCGGCAACCACAGGTAAAATTTCGGTGAGCTCAACTTCGGTCGCTGGTTTACGAAAATCATCCCAACCTGCCTGAATAATCTCTGCTTGATGTGCCAGCACGGCATCACGTAGTTGACGAATTTTGCTTTTGCGTTCTGCTAACGTGGACTGTCGCAAACGCAATGCAGTAGGCAGTTGTGCGGCAAAGGCCGCTTGGATAGTATCATTCATATAAGTATTCACCAGAGAGTATATTTAGTAGGATAGGATTTACGCATTGTCATTCGACTACGCTCTGAACGTGAATAAGGCTTGCTACTTAGGCAGCGGCCATAACCGCCTCATAATTTTTAAATTCTGCGCGCAACTGTCCATTTTCACCAAATAGTTTATCGCGCCACAGTGCTTCTAGCACCGTAGTGTCATGTTTTTTAGGGTGAAAATTTTTGCGACCAAACAGAGGCATTTGGGGTAAAATACCTGAGACAAACCCTTTTTTGCCAAACAACATATTTAAGCCCTTTAAATTATCGCCCACATTGCCTAATTGACCTTCTTTAGCCACCATCCAACCCCAGCTCACGGCCAACACGGGTACTAACACGGCCACAGACAAGCCACAGACAACTAAGCGTTCGAGATGGCTATTGCCAACCACGTTATAAACATCATACGACACAGATTTGTGCTCTAACTCTTCTAGTGCGTGCCACTGCCATATTTTAATCATTTCGGCATCGGCTCGACTGCAAAATTGCTCGTCAGTCAATAAACGTTCAGCCAACGAAGCGGTAAAATGCTCCATAAAGGTGGTTGCAGCCAACTGGGTGCTGGCAGGCAACTTTTCAAAAAGGCTTAATCCCATTTTAACGGTGCGTTCTGGAATGCTCATATCAAAGCCGTGCATTGTAAACAGCGCATTAAGACGATCATGCTCTCGGCCATGAATGGCTTCTTGCCCCATAAAACCTGACACCTCCGCTTTTAGCGTCTCATTGGTAATCAGTTCACGAAAATGACGTACAGACTCCATGAAAAACCGCTCACCTGGCGGAAAAAAACCTGAAAGCATGGCAAAAAACAGTGAAGCGGTGGCATTATCGCCATAAAAATAGCGTGGAGCACTATGTTGCACGCGAAACTCAATATGCCTTGGTGGGATGCCTACCGTTGCCCCAGATAGTTTCCGTTGTTGCGGGGTAGTCGAGAGTGTATTCATAGGGTAATACTCCTTAAATGATGCTTACTTTTTGCGCCATAGCTATTAATTAATGGCGCACAGCAGTAGACAACGATTCACGCCAAAATTGGCAGTCACAATGGGGGTTTCGACCATTGGTAAATGGCCAAGTCCCTAAAACGTTAACTGCGTTTGTCAAGATTCTGGGCTATTTAACTTAACACAACTGTATTTGGTCTTATGACCAAATACCAGTGTTTTTTAGGCCATTCTTTATCATTTCAGGCCAGGCTTGCACGTGTGGCAGATTTCTCATGTTTTTTAACGTATCCAAAAAGTCATATTCATTTTGTAAAATACTTGCACTTGGTCAATTGACCAAATAGTGCATTTAAACTACGATAGGGATAAGCAAGTCTTTATTGTCTAACAATCTATAATCTCAATACTGATAGGGAGATGCCACTTTGTCATTACTGCGTAAGCTGAGTTTTCTAGTCATTGACTTACAAAAAATGCTGACTAATAAAATGGGGTCCCCCCAGCAACGTGCTAAAAAAACATTTAGAGCGTATGACATAACACCAGCTGTGGGTTCATCAGCCTCCTCTTCTGAAATGATGCACCCTGACATTATGCAAGTGGTGCGTGTAATACGAGAAACCACAGATACAGTCAGTTTGGTTATGTCTCGCCAAGATAAACACACCATTCAGTTTGTGCCAGGCATGTTTTATACTGTGATTGCTACCATTGATGGCGTAGAACATCGTCGAGCGTACTCTATTTCGAGTGCTAGTACTGAAGCACACACGGTCACTATTACCATTAAGCGCGTTCAAGACGGCTTAGTGTCTAATTGGATCAACGACCATGTTTTAGAAGGTACGTTATTGCGCGTATTTGGACCATCGGGTACGTTTGTACTGTTGCCTGACAGCACGCAAAAACGCCATATTTTATTGATTGGTGGTGGCAGTGGAATTACGCCGCTCATGTCTATCAGCAAAAGTGTATTGGCTATTGAGTCCGAAAGCGCCATTCACTTGCTATATGGTAATCGCTCAAAAGAAGAGGCCATTTTTTTTGACGAATTTAAACGGCTTCAAAAACAATACAGTGATCGTTTGACAATACGTCATGTACTTGAAACACCTGCTGCGGGCTGGAAAGGCGGCAAAGGGCGTTTAGACCGATCCACGTTTGCTCAAGAATTAGACCGTTTAACGACACTTAACCTCAACGACAGTGCTGTATATATGTGTGGGCCAGAGCCGATGATGGAAGGTATTCGTGCTGAATTACTCAGTCGCGGTATGCTTGCCAAACACATTCACCAAGAACGCTTTACTCCAGCACCCACACACAAGAATGCACTTTCCTATTCACCACAAGCCTTAATCATTCATGTCAATGGCAAGACATGGAAAGGCCAGTCAAAACCTAGTGAGACTTTATTAGAGTCAGGTCTAGCATTATCGGCAGATATGCAGTTTTCTTGCACTATGGGCGGATGTGGTCGCTGCCGTATCAAAATCTTGCAGGGAGACGTAGAAATGGACGAGCCAAACTGCCTTACTGCTGAAGAGCATACCGCTCGCTATGCTTTATCCTGCATTACTCGGCCACTAAGTGCGGTCGAATTTGAAGTTGCCCCACCCAACGTCACGTTATAACAACTGGAGTCATATCATGAATACACCTCTTGATAGCATTCGTAATATATTGCCCGTTCATGTCCGCAACCGTGTAGATGGCTTAATGGAAGCCGCTGATATTTTTGCGTCGATGAAAAGCCCTAGCGTCATGCGCGCTATCGCTCCTTCGGCCGTGCGTGGTTTATTGTTTAGTGCTGGCAAGCATAGTGATACTAGCGATATGCCCGCCTCTCATTCTGCGCATTTTAATTGGGCATATCCCCATGACCATCCAGAAATGCTTGAATTGTATGAGCGTGCAAAACTCGGGCAATGGAACGGTTCTGATTTGCCATGGCATACTTCCGTTGACCCCTTAAACGCTGAAATACCCGTTGCGCCTATAGATTTAATAGATCTAAATGTCGCTAAATCTATGGGTATTAAGTTTGAAGGTAAAGAGCATATGCGTATGGTACATTCCATGGCTAGTTGGATGCTCTCTCAGTTCTTACACGGCGAACAAGGTGCATTGTTGGCATCTGCCCAAGTAACGGAATCTGTCAAATTTTATGATGGCAAATTATACGGCGCAACTCAAGTGATGGATGAAGCGCGCCATGTTGAAGTATTTCAACGCTATATTACCGAAAAACTTGGAAAAATGTACCACATCAACGACAACTTATTTGTGATTATTGATGCGCTAATGACCGACTCGCGTTGGGATCTAAAGTTTTTAGGTATGCAAATCATGGTCGAAGGTTTAGCTTTGGGGGCATTTGGCTTTTTATATCAAAGCACCAAAGAACCTTTACTGAAAGAGTTGCTCAAATACGTGATTCAAGATGAGGCGCGTCATGTGCATTATGGCGTGTTAGCCTTAAAAGAACATATTAATTATGGCATTTCTAAATCAGAGCGCAATGAACGCGAAGATTGGGCTTATGAAGTTGCACTATTGATGCGTAATCGTTTTATGGCCTATGAAGTCTATGAAGAATGGTATGATGGCACTAGTGTGACTCGTAGCCAATGGCGAGAGCTGATTATGAATTCGCCAGGTATGCAGCGTTTCCGTAAAACTATGTTTACCCGTTTAGTGCCTAACATTCGAGAAATTGGTTTGTTATCTGACCGTATTCGCCCGCACTACGAACAAGCGGGGCTTGGCATTTACTTTGCTGGTCAGGCCGCTCCCGAAGTAACTGGCGAGCAAATGGTCACAGAGTTGGATCGCGAATCTGCTTAATAGATGAGATACTTGGCCTTGAATAATTGTCAAATCAGTTATTCAAGGCTTGCGTTGAAATATCTTACTCGTCTACTGTTCCTAGTCCCTGAAAGTATCACATGTAAAAAACAGATGCCATGAAAAAAATAAAAGCCTTCAATCCACAGGTCGAACCTACAACTATTGATGAGTTTAAAAAAGCGATTGCACAATTAACTCATCTCAACACCGCTCTGCATGAAAAAATCACGCAGCTTGAAACACAAAATATTTGCCTTCATACAATCATTGATCATATTCCTATCGCAATGTTTGTTAAAAATGCACGTGATAATTTTAAAATTACATTATGGAATAAAACAGCAGAAACCACTTTTAACCTCACGCAAGCCATGGTTATTGGCAAAAATACACTCAATTTATGGCCAACGGAACAAGCACTTTCGTGTTTAGCTGCTGATGACAGGGTTGTTCAAGAAAAAACTTCTCTTAAAGTCACACAAGAAAACTTCAAAACCACCTACGGCACACGATCACTACAGATTCAAAAAATTCCGATTGTGAATACCCATGATGGTAGAATAGATCTATTGTTAAATATTTGTACCGATATTTCCGACATAGAGCGTCACTCTCAAGAAAACGAAGAGCGTTATCGTTCACTTTTTCACTATAGCAAAGATGCCGTTGTCACCAGTGAGCTAGAAGATAATCTCACCTTCACCTCATGTAATCAAGCTGCCTTAGCATTGTATGGCATGGCTGATGAAGCGACATTGCTCACTATGAGTCCTGTCCAGCTTTCGCCTCTATATCAGCCTGATGGTCAATTATCGACAGCAAAAGCCATGGCTATTGTGGAAAAAACCATTAAAGAAGGGTATTGTTTTTTTGAGTGGACGCATCAACGTGTAAATGGTGAAACATTTCCTTGCGATATTCGGTTAACCAAAATAGTCATTGCAGGTAAAAACGTACTACATGCAGTGATTCGCGATATTACCAACACAAAAAAAGCCGAAGAATTACTGACTGAAAAAACAAACCTATTACAAAGCACCAATCATCTGTTACAACAACTGACTACCGAACTCGAAGCTACTATATTGCACCGAACGCAGGAGTTACAAACAACACTCACACAAGCGAAAGCCGCCACTCATGCTAAAAGTGAGTTTCTTGCCGTTATGAGCCACGAAATTCGCACTCCTCTCAATGGCATTATTGGTATGGCACAACTATTGGCGATGACAACAGTAAGCACAGAACAAGAAGAATACATCCATGCCATTCGTAATAGTAGTGATGCTCTGCTCGTACTCATTAACGATATTTTAGACTTGTCGAAAATTGAAGCAGGTAAATTAGAATTAGAGCATCGTCCATTTTTATTACGTCACGAATTAAATACGGTAATGGCATTATATCGCCCGCTGGCCGAAAATAAAGCCCTCTCCCTTATAACCGCCTATCACTCCGATATACCGCCAGTTGCTCAAGGTGACCCCTTGCGCTTGCGTCAAATTATAGCCAACTTGATTGCTAACGCCATAAAATTTACCGAAAAGGGAGATATAACAGTCTGTATTCGTCACTCTCAAGTCGATCATAGGCAATTTGTGCTGCATATTGATGTTACTGATACGGGTATTGGTATTCCACCTGAGCGAGTAGATAAGTTATTTAAAGTGTTTTCACAAGTGGATTCATCAATCACACGACGATATGGCGGTAGTGGTCTTGGTCTTGCTATTTGTACGCATTTAACAGAAGCCATGTCGGGTACGATCGAGGTAAATAGCACCTTAAACGAAGGTTCTAGATTTAGCGTTAATGTCATGCTTGAAGTAGGGGAAATAATATCCAATGATGACACTTACGCACCGATAAATACTATCGAGTACCATGTACCCACGACCGTGTTAGTAGTAGATGATAATGTCGTTAATTTAATGATTATGCAAAGGCTTTTAGAAAAAATAGGTATTCAAGCAAAAGTTGCAAGTCATGGTCAAGAGGCCGTTGACCTGGTAAAAAGCCATCCGTTTGATATCATTTTTATGGACATTCAAATGCCAGAAATGGACGGCTTAACGGCAACACGTGCCATTAGAGCAATGCATCTGACTAAACAGCCTTTTATCATTGCCTTAACAGCAAATGCGTTTGCAAGCGATCGTGAACGCAGCCTATATGCGGGTATGGATGAGTTTTTATCCAAACCGTTCTTATTTGAGGAAATCAAAGCCAAGTTAGCTATCTATTGGCAGCAATATCCTCATCATGACTCGTGATCGTCATGACATAATTTAGAGAGAATCTATTATGACTCACCACACTTTCAACAGCTCATTGTTGCTCTGCGAGAATGAGCCGAAGCGAAGGCCAAATAGAGCCGCTTCACGATAGAAGATATTTACTTTTGTGCTCACACACACTGCTCACTGTTGGTTCCTGCGCCTAAAAACTGGTAGCCATCCACACAAAGAATACTTTCAAACATTAACGTCACTTTCCAACAGGCATCAGCGTCATCCTGCTATTTTCATCTTTTACCAATGCGACCTGATCATTTATTTTTAGCCCTTTCATTTTTTCGTTATATTTCACTTCATAGACAAACGCTTTGGATAAACCCTTGGGATCGCCTTTAATAACTTTGACGATGTAATCATCATCATGATAAGACTTTTTCAGGCGTGTAGGAATTAAGCTGATTAACTCCCCCACAACTATTGAAGCGACAACTTTCCCACCCAAATTACCTGCAATATTTGTCGATTGCGCGATTTGTGCGGCGGTATTACTAGCGGCTTTGCCATTGCCTATGCGTCCTTCTTTATCAATTTTTTGGGCGATTACTGAATCAGGCTTTAAGAAACCACCTTCATAAAAAGACAAGGACTCTCCCTCTTTGGGAGCAGACACACATCCCGCCAGTAGTACAACCATGCCCACGCTTATCAACCTCATTATTACTTTTACTCCTAGAAAAAATCATTAACCCACAAATCAGACCAGTAAAATCCCCGCGCTCTGCGTTTTGGCTGTGCTTTCATAAAGCCATAACGCGCCAAAAATGGATTACGCCCCGTGAGATATAAATGGTTTACATGGCGTACCGCTTGTTGGCTGATATGCCCAGTCTGGAGCAGTGTCGCCAATGCAGTTTCAAAATCTGATGCCACAAAACCGCGATGTTGGTATTTTTCTACCGCTTGCTCAATGGCAGAAGACGCAGGAATGCTAGGCATACCCCAGACTATTTTTGCCAGTAATTCGCCTTGTTCATCGGCTAGGTACAAAATTTCATTGTTTAAAGCCTCGCCCATTGGCACATTCCATTTAGGAAAACTCTCGAAAATAGTGGCGTTACGATAAAACTCATACATCATGCGGGTTCTGATAACCCACGGCCGCAAATCTAAAGCCTGACAACACAAGTCAAACGTCAGCTCATCGTCACTAACATCAAAGACAAAGGCGATACTGGCCGCTCGTAATTTCTGAATTTTGGCATGCAAAATCGTCCCTAAGTGCTCAGACAAAATATCAAAAGCAGCGGCTTCAGTTTCGTCTAGGAAATGCTCCTCTATGATTCGTGTTCTTGCTGCGCCTCGATTGTCGGTAAGAAAACTGAGCGCGGCTTGATCAAATGCTTCAATATTTCCAAATGCGCGGTCAAAATCCAGTTCATCGCCCACAATATCCAAATCACTACCTTCTCCATAACCCATAAGAAAGCCTTGATTAAATGCTTGTCCAATAGCCAGATTAAGGGCTTGTTTATCGTGGGTATAAGTATCCATATCGCTGATCCAATCAAGAGTGCCAACATCAAAAAACGGGTATCGTCGCCCATTGCCTAGCCCTGTTCGTCAACCTTGTCATTTTTAATCACATCACTGAGCCAACGGTTGATATTTTTGAAAAGATCCAAACCTTTGCGCGCTTGATGGTCGAAATAATTTAATTGTGCTTTACCACACTGCTCACGGAATTCTGGCGTTAACGTAAGCATTGGCACTCGAATGTTATAAAGTTTGTCTCCGCCAAAACTGACAATACATTGCCCCATGTCTAAACTCGCCAACTGGTCGGGATGCACCCGATAGACTTCTTCTTCGCGCTGAGAAATCGTAATCCCCGCACTATCGCCCGCCTGTTTAATGGGGGAACTATCTATTTCTTGGCCACTTTCAGAGCGTCCTGTATTTTCGGCAATCGTCAGTGACGCTTTGCGTTCCATACCGATGATATTGGCGGCTGTTTCTGCCGATTCGGGTGTGCCAATTTTGAAAAATACTTTGGTCCAGGTATTACCAATAATCATCTGTTCTAATTCTTTAGAAATGGCTTCAAAGTTCGCTTGGGTTTGAGTCGCAGGCATCAACCAAATACGCGCACTCCGCGCTTGTTCAAACATACGCGGCCATGATTGACTGACATACGAACCCGCCTCATCAGCAAAGACCATAAATGGCGGATTCGGTCTTTGTGCTTCGGGCAATGCTTGCACCCACGACAACGCTGTCCTGAGATCACCAATTACCATCTTGCCAAAGTTTTGTGCTTGCTCGTTTTTGCCCATTGTAGGCAGCATCACATAAATCACCTTATTGGCGCGAATTGCTTCAAAAAGGTTGACATCAGGCGTATAAGTATTCAAAACCTCGCCAAATGTTCCTGTGCCAAAATCATATAAACGACCTGCCATCCCGCCTAAAATATCCTTTAAGCGGTCAACATCAATGGTGGTTACACCTTTATTACTGACGGTTTTATAACGGTCTAAAAACAGACGATATTGGTTGGTAATTGGACTGTCGGGCTTGTCACGGACTAATAAGCTTTCGACATACAGTAAAGCCTTGCCGTTGAGCAATAAAATCGACAGATCCATGAAGTTGTAGGCCAGCCCAGTTTCTTGAAGGGCGGCAATTAGCGTGGTGATGGCTTGCTTGGTGCTTTGCCGATAAAAGTCTGCACCTGGACTATCTTCTGAAGATGGAATCAGCGATAACAGACGTGAGGCGACCTCATCAGCATCACCATACAAGATAGGATTGTAACTGTTACTCAACTCAGGCTTGCCAGGATTGATCACCAGTAAATCCTGCTCTCTCCCAGCCCATTTGCAAATCTGATACATCGTTTGCAAGTCGTCGCCGTTCATCTTACCGTCGATAAACAACAAGCCTCCGCCTTTGACAATCTGTTGAAACATCAGGTTGGTGCCGAGTACCGTCTTGCCAACACCCGACTGCCCCAAAATCCAGACATGGCGCATCAGAAAATCATAGGAAATATAGACAGGCTTGCCTTCGTCAGCGGTATAGCCAAACAACAGCGCGTTTTGTTGTGCTGTTTTGTCATGCTCAGCAATGACTAATTCGGAAGACTTGATAAGGTATTTAGATTTCAGCAGGAATTTTTCACGCAGCAAAAACATCAGTCGTTCATTAAAAATCCACCACGCGCCAATGCCAGAGAAGGTAATAATCAATAAGCGGCGGTAGGGTTCGTGATAATGAAAAAATGGCGAGGTCAGCACTATCGACATGGCAATCAGTAACACGGCAATCGCGTCAAAAGGCCCAGCAAGGGTTATTTTGCGTATTGTCTCAATTCGCATCGGCAATGCTTTCCATTTGTTCATAAGGATAGTGGAGAATTAAACACATTCACGCACTAATAATTTTACCTTAAAAACAAATGGAATTGCACCGATATTATTACATCTTGAACAACTAATAACCGATAGTCGTTAAGACTCTGTATTAGTTGACGCAGGCACAGTTAATAACTTCTTGACCAATCGCTCACCAGGGTAAGGCTTGGTATTAGACACTTTATACTCCGTGAGCATATTTTCAATCGTCGTTTTCACCGAGAGGAATCCTCCCGTTTTAATACGCTCTTCCATCAGGCGAATCACGAGGTCATAACGATTGATCGCTTCATCTGTAGGACGAGAATAATCTTCACGCCAGCGACGCATGGTGAGCTGTGATATGCCGCCTAAAATTAGGCCAATCATATAGAGCGTACTGTTATCTTCTAGCTTCAAGCCTAACCGTGTCGCCCAATCATCACAAATTTCCGACATTTTCTTGCTGCGATAACGCTGATATATCTTGATATCACCGTCTTGAAAAAGCCTTGCCTGCTTCATCACATCATCGGGCACACTTTTGGTGTTAACGTACAAATACGAGCACAACGCCTCTCTTTGCACACCCATCTCTGATGCAAACGCATTCAAGGTCAGTCCTGACGCTTTATAAATGGCAATCAGCTCTTTGTGTTCAGGCGTACCTCTGTCTTCACGCAAACGCTTAGCACGCGAATAGGTTTTTGCTTCGGGTGCTGTATCCTCATCCATTTCCAGTAAAAACAACTGAAGTTTGCGCTGGTTTAACGGCGGCGGCTGTATGGCCGATATAGAAATATAGGGGCGGTTAAGATCAAGACTGCTTAATTGCATTGTTTTATCCCCGTTGTGGTGTGAGGCGGCCTTCATATTTATGGCTAAGCCGCCGTCGTTGTTCTGCTTTTTTAACAGTTCTCTAAGGCTTACTAAGGCGCGATTTTGATCTAATGCTTCAGGGATATAATCCAAGAGTTCATGGTCTCGGTTCTCGCCTCCATAAGCCGCTGCGTCAAAATCCGTCATATTCGCCAAGGCACGCGCCTTGGATGCCTGATCGGTCAGGCTTTGCGTAATACACTCTTTCATAAACTTGGCAAACCACACCCCTTCCTTGACGTGCTTGGCTTTTTTCCATAGTACCATTTCCATTTCTTGAGCCACTTCTTCAATAAGAAAAGGCTCTAAAATATTACTGAATCGCGCATGATAGACCTGTCGCACTTTTTGCTTGATCGAGGGGCGAACAAGGGTTAAAAATGCCTCAAAGGTCATCTTCCCTTGCTGATAATCGGCCAACGCCTCATTATCTCGCCGAACATTGTCAAGCTCTGGCGAAACTAAGGATGGTTGATCCTTTCTCATTTTTACTTACTCGTAGCCCTACCACTGACGCTTGATGCTTCAATAGCAACGCAATATGTTGAACAGAGACTGGCACTTCCTGACTCGCTACTCGCGCCACTGATACACATAGCCATTGTTCTTGGCCGTCGTGTAATGTGGCAATCAATGGATGACTCAAGCTCACCAATTGACTCAGCTCGTCATAAATGGCCTTGCGAATTAACTCCAACTCTTTGGGACTTGGCTCAAATTGTAATTTTATTACCCTGTCATCACAACTTTGTTGTGCTTCCGCCTCTTCAATAGCCCACAAATCATCCGAACTTACGACTGCTTGGCGCGAATAAACAATACTGTTAGCAGGCATTACGTCATTTGGTGCATCATCACTTTTTTCTGAAATGTCTTCATCAAGAATACGCGGCACAAACAAACTATCACCGCGACTGGCGAGCAGTGGCATTTTTTTACGCCAAGCAAAAATAATCATGCCGTAATAATTATTGGTTTTTTCCTCATCTTTAATCACACCGCGAAATTGGACATTAAAATCTTGCTGATTGGCTTTTTGATAAAGCATCCCTTTAGCATCCAAAGCATTAATAATGTCCTGCTTCCGTTTGACATCCTGTTGGCTGTCACCATCGGGCGTACGCATACTTTCTAGGACTTTCTCGGTAATAAGATAAACATAGTCACCGTGTAATAAGCCTAAACGCAAACTGGCTTTTGAGCCGTTGACACGAAATGGTTCATTCAGTAACTCGTACAAAGTGTTGTAGTCGGTATCATCATCTTTGTGTATGGCCGTCGGCTGGTGAACTGATTCTTGAGCCGATTTCTCCAGCGTCACTGGGCGTTTTTTTATGTCGTCAACCGCTTTCAAAGCGTTGTTGGGTGAATACGCTATCGCCGCTCTCAGCAATTCCACTAATGCCACAATTCGATCATCGCGGAGAGTAATACTGTCTTTAACTCGATTGACGGGTAGTTTCTCAGGGTTCAAATAATGCCCTAAGACTTGATACAGAATATGTTGGTCATTGAAACTTAAGTTTCTTACTTCGGCGGTGCGCGTCAGCAAACGCACAGATAGAGACGCACATTGATGGTCATCAATAGCGATATTAATCCGCATCAAAACACCAAGGTGATGAGCAAACGCCATCACAGGAATAAGATTATCGTCAGCGTCTAAACAAAATGATGGATTGGCTGGCGGAATCTTTCGGACGAGTAGACCACGATAACTAAATGTTTTAGCCATGTCCTGCATATTGCTACACGTTTGCCAAGCTTGATGTAGCAAGGCTTTATCTTGGTCACTACCTGCGATGTAACCCAGCAAGGCATTGAGCAATGACTGAATATCAGCATTTTGCCGTGCTAATAACTCAGACACTGCTGGCTCTAATTGCGTGCTTTTTAGCAGTGATAGGACTTTTCCGTCTCGGCGAGGTGGGCGTTCATCGGCAACAGGAAAACGGCCTAGAGTGACATTCACACCCCAATAGTGGCTTGGCTCCAGAATCAGGCGCAAACTTTCCCGTTGATTTAATAAAATCAAACTCGCGGCTAGTCCTGCAATGCTAATACCTGCCAGACAGAATAACAGTCGTGGCCATACCTGCTCTAAAATGCCGACAGGGTGCATCCATGCGAGGCTTAAAGCCACCCACCAGCAAATTGCCAGTATTAACCCCTTCGTTAGCAAGCTGAATGGATTTCGCATTAAAGATCATCAAACGAAACTAAGCCAGACTCAGACAATGATCGTTTGGACAGGTCAATGCCCTGTTGGTCATCCCCTGCCTCAGTTAATAGCGAACCATCCGTATCTGCACCCTCTTTATTCACGCCTTCATCACGCATGGTTTGGATTATGTGCTTCAATTCATCACTTTCTGAGGTTTCAATCATAAATTGATATGCCCACGGCGGAATAAACAAAAATTCCGAGCCGCGTTGTGGCACACGAATATCACTAGTCTGGATGAAAGGGACTAAGGTAATCGTCTTTTCGCCATCTTGCCCCACTGCTTCTTCCGCCCGCATTCTTGCCGACCCTTCAATCATAATCGGCATACCACGCTTCAGCCGTGTACGGTATGCGCGGGCTAATCCGCCATACAAACGCACAGGAATGGACTGATCGCTTTCCTTATGCTGTTTGATAAGGACAATCAACCCTGGATTCTTTTGTGATGGCAAAGGCACACACGCTTCCACTAACCCAGCCAGATGCACCACATTGGAATTGGGATTCAATTTAGGATTTAGTGTCTTTACATCTTCAGAAGGAATAACTTGTGAGCTTTGGGCATTGTGTTTGAGGGCAATTTGATAGGCGGAAGCTGGCGGCATATTCAATAGCTTTGGTCGCTCATAGCCCAACACTTTTAAAATGGGTAATCGGTTCAAACCCTGCTTTTGACCAAGAACACGACAAATGATACTCACTGCCGAACCCTGTTTGATGCCTCGTGGTTTGGTCTTGTCATCGAAAAAAACCAACACAGCCGTATTTCTATAGCCATTCTGAGAAATATATAAGCAATTCTCTTTAATCTCCTCAATGTACCCTGTTAGCCATGCTACATTACGGAATCCGCTCACATAAGCATAATGCCTCATATTGCGTTTTTGCTCTAAACTTAACTGCATCCAGCTGATACTCCGCTCGTTATGGACATAACATTACTAATAAGCGATATTATATATAACAACTTCTAGGAGGCAAGATTGTCTATTAAAGGCCTGGCACTTTTAAATGCCATTAGAGAAAAAGCGGTAGAGAAAAATCAACGATTTACTCAAGCCTGCAAAGAAATGGGAATTAGTCAGACCTATTTGTCTGATCTTTTTTCAGTGGAGTCCGAAAGAACCATTGAGAACCTTGACGTGCGCTCGCTACGCCAAATCGCCAAGTATCTTGAAGTCCCTTTGGGTCAAATCTACATTTTGGCGGACATTCTGACGATTGAGGATTTTATTGTTCACCGTACTATTGATGAGGACTTGGCGACCGTTTACCAGTTGATGAAAAAAGATCGTCTTTGGGCGGATATTTTACCTCCGCAAGCGGATTTTTTGACGCTGGATACACGGTTCAAACTGCTTATTGCCTTACTTTATGAAAGAGATGTGGGTAAAACTTTGCTTCACAAAGCCGAATTTTTTATTCAAGGCGAAAAAAAAGAGGGATAACTCCCTCTTTTTCCTCAACTTAACGATATTTACCTGCGGCACTAATAACTTTTTCGATTTCAACTTTCACAATTCCTTCATGTGCAGTCCTCATAATCTCTAGAATCGCACCAAAAGCGATATCACAAGCATTATGAGGATAGCTTTTCATTCCTTGAATAGCGGCTTCCGCAATATTATCTCCTAACTCTTCCACGCAATCCATGAAGATCATGCTAGAGAAACTAGCCTGATTAACACTGCGTCCAATATCAACATTCATTTTCCAAGTCCTTTAACAATAGCGGTCAAATTTTTCAGGGTGTTATCATCTCAACAAAAATCAGAATACAAGTTATTTTTGTTGGATAGTCTGACAAACAACAAGCGTTCGGCAGACAAATTAACAGTCAAAGCAACCCTATCCGACATAAGCGTTAGTCATACCGCAGGATAAGATGGCTAATTAGAGTGGCTAGTTAAAGCTTTTTGAGGTTGAAGTTCACGCGACAGAAAATGTGAGCTATTTCACAATTGTAAAATAAAAACCTACGTTCGCCATATGATAATTTCTATGTTTGATAAAAACCAGCTCATTTGTTAAATACAGTCATAAGTTAATAACATACGCTCATTTTTTATTTTTATTCTGATATCGTGAAACACTTTTTACACACGAACGCGTTCATGTGTTTTCAGTTTCGTTATCATTACATGATATACTTTTTTAGAGAAACCCCTTATCACTTGCCCATCTAATGGAGTTTTTTGGCTCTAGGAGAGCAACTAACTTATGAATTCATCAAAAATTTATAGCCTTTTTGTAACATTATTTTTCATCACAACGCCTGTTACTTACGGATTTGAACTTCCCGCCTTACCGTCAAGCACCCAAAAAGGCATGCAGTCATTATTCAGCCACGGCAAAGACTACTTTTCTACGTTCGGTAATTTACGGCAACAAGTCCTTTTAAAAAAAGACAAACACGCTTTGGCCGAGATCTACAAAATGGCTCAACAAGGCTATATGGATGCCATAATTTTTATTGGCTATTTGTATGATAATGGCGAAGGTGGAGTAGCAAAAAACTCTAGATTAGCGGCTCAGTTTTGGTATGTTGCCGCTAAAAAAGGCGAAGCGTTAGCCTGCTATAACCTAGGAATTCTTTACTGGCAGGGTCGTGGAGTTGCTAAAAACGAAGAAACTGCTCGACAATTATTTGCCGTCGCCTCCGATCATTTTATGTCGCTGTCTGATTTTATTCTTGGGCTAATTGCCGAAGAACGTGGTGATGTTACTAACGCTTTAAATTACTACAAAGACGCTAACTCACAAAAACATCCAACGATTGCCGCACGTCGAGCGATTTTATTGCTGAAAACACAAGGCGCATCAACAACGGATCAAGTTTTTCCTGTGCTGTTACAGGCGGCCGAGCAGTGGGATGCACTAGCTCAGTACCATCTGGCGCGTTTTTATGCGAGTGGAATTGGCAATGCTGACAATACCAACAACCCTGTAGAAGCGGCTTACTGGCTACAGA
>VIAD01000035.1 GCA_006546595.1 Moraxellaceae bacterium AER2_44_116
CATAAGCCGTGCGGGTTTCACTGCGGGCATTAACCGCCGTTTCTGTCACTTGCGCTAGGGAACGCTGATAAATCGCTTCCGCCTGAGCAACACGGGTACTACCAAAATCAAACAACGGCAATTCCAAGCTCACTTCAACACCCGTTTGTTTGGGCGCATCCGAATAGGTATTGCGCTGATAACCAACATCTAGCACATTAACCAAACGGGTCACTTTACTGAGCTTCAGTGCTTTCGCCGTACTCTCAGCATGACGTTTAGCCAATTGCACATCAATGCGCTGGTTCATCGCTAACTGTTCGACCTGATTTAATACGCGGGGTGTTGCAGGCAGGTCTGGCAGGGTTTCGGGTAAGGCCAGCGATTGGTCATTGTTGAGTCCCAACTGGCGTACCAGACGCTCACGAGCCTGCGCCGCATCAGCCTGAGCGCGGACACGATTGGCCGTTGCTAAGGCATAAAAAGCCTGTTCCCGCGCTGCGTCCAAGCGGCTGATATTGCCCGCAATCGCCAAATTGCGTGCCAAATCACGACCTGCCTCAGCCGCCTTTTGTACGTCAGCGGCATAACGCGCCCGCTGCATACTGGCGATAGCCTCAAAATAGGCGGCACGGCTATCATGAGCCAATTTTAGTACCGACTGGACGGTGACCATTTTGGCGTTTTGATATTGTTGTTTAGCTATCGGTGCCCGCATGGGTGACAACAACAAACCAATGACATCAAACACAATGCTGCGATCCACTTCATGCTCAGAGCCTTGTGTCAGTCGTGCCAAGCTCACACTAGGGTTACGTGGTCTGGTGCTGGCCACTAACTCCGTTTCAGTAATACGTAAGTCGGCAAATTGCCGCTGGAGACGTGGATTGTTCAATAAGGCTAAAGTGACTGCATCTTCCGCAGACAGTGGTTTGGCCAGTAGCGCAGCCGATGCCTGACGACGACCCTCCGTCGTGGTGGGTGTCGCTTGCTGATTGAGTAGACTTGCCGCCTGAGCGCGCACTTCACCTTCACCACCATCAGATGATAATGTGGCACAAGCCCCTAAGCTGCCTGCTAACAGAAGTGTCAACCCTAATTTATGCGGTAGTTTTAAGGGCTTCTTCATTTATGCTGACCTTTTTCTGAGGTATGGTTGGATGGCATAGTCTCAGGTGACATGGTGGGCATTTTCATGTCTTGATGATTCATCCCGCCATGCCCATCCTGTTTGGTCATATTGTTCATATCCATGACAGGCTGCGATGGTTGAGCTTTAGGTTGAGGCATATCAGGCATCGCCATACCCGAATGGCCTGCATGTCCCGATGATTCAGCGGTGACTAAGCGATGAGTCTCCTGCCAATCACGCACCGCAGGTTCTTGCCAGCCCTGATAATCTTGCAACGGACTGACATAAGTATCCTGCTCGCCCACACCTTCCGCCAAGGCCAGCACAGGCTGTTGTAATAACGCACAGGCCAAAAAGAACCACTTCATAATCGCCCCATCGTCAATGAGTTAACACAAAACGCTCTCCTACTCAGTAGATAACAAGGTCTGTCTGAGAGGAGTCATGGTCATCATGGACTGGCCGTACCAACACAAAGATGACACAAAAATTACATTTTTGTTATCTTGTCATCAGTGAGCACAAAAGCGTTTATTGTGAAGGCCTTACACTCACTAACGTGATGACTTGGATAGAGAACTATGAAAATTCTGCTCGTCGAGGACGAGGTAAAAACAGGGGATTACCTGAAACAAGGGTTAACCGAAGCGGGCTATATTACCGACTGGGTTAAAGACGGCCTGAGTGGTCAGCATCAGGCGAGTACCGATGACTATGATTTAGTGATTCTGGATGTCATGCTGCCTGAACTGAATGGCTGGCAAGTCTTGGCCGCGATTCGGCGCGCAGGCAAAACCATGCCCGTTCTGTTTTTAACTGCCCGCGATCAAGTGGAAGATCGGGTAAAAGGGCTAGAACTAGGAGCGGACGACTACTTAGTTAAACCCTTTGCCTTCGCCGAGTTATTGGCACGGGTCAAAACCTTGCTGCGTCGTGGACGTATTCGTGAAGACGATATGCTTCAGGTGGCCGACTTGGAGTTGGATATTCGCCGTCGGCGCGCCATACGAGCAGGCAGACGTATAGACCTGACCGCCAAAGAATTTGCGCTACTGGAACTACTCATGCGCCGCCAAGGTGAAATCCTCCCGCATTCGTTAATCGCGTCTCAGGTTTGGGATATGAATTTTAATAGTGACACCAATGTTGTTGAGGTCGCCATTAAACGGTTACGCACTAAGGTTGATACGCCTGCGGACACTAAACTGATACGCACCGTGCGCGGTATGGGCTATGTGCTGGAGGAAGCGTCCGATGATTTTTCGGCTACCTAATACCATTGCTGTTCGTACCAGTCTATTATTCACCTTGTTAGCGGCGGGCGTGTTAGTCGTGATGGGACTGATGATTAGATCGTCGGTTAGTCATCACTTCAATGAGCTGGACTCGGCTTTACTCGAAGGCAAACTAGAGCTGATTCACCATATCCTGCTCGACAATACTGCACCTGATGACGCGGCACGTATTAAGCAACTGTCTAATTCACTGGTTGGTCATCATGATTTAGTCGTGCGTGTAGATCGTCCCGCAGGACAGACGTTTTTTGCCGAAGGACATACCGCCATTCCCGATCAGACTTTATTAGAACCACAACTTATTCGTAGCAAACAGGCGTTCAAACTGAGCGCGTGGGTTGTCGATGGTATCGCGTATCAAGGCTTTGCCGCACAACTGCCGACAGGCATTAACAATGACGTATTTATTGTTGCCATTGGCACAGAAACCACCCATCATCAAATGTTTCTGCATGATTTTGAACGGCAACTGGTACTGGTAGGCGGCAGTGGTCTGCTATTAATTGCACTGTTAAGCTGGTTGGCGGCACGTCGCGGATTACGCCCTGTACAAACAATGGCGGTTGTTGCCGAAGGTATCTCCGCGCAACAGCTACAACAACGCTTAGCCTCTGAAAGTGTCCCGCTCGAACTACAACCCTTAGCCCGCGCATTTAACGCCATGCTGGATCGTTTGGGCGACTCCCTGCAACGTCTGTCCGAGTTCTCGTCTGACCTTGCCCATGAGCTACGGACTCCAATCAATAATCTGATGACCCAGACTCAAGTCTCGTTGGCCAAGCCGCGCACGGCGCAGGACTATCAGGAAATTCTTTATTCTAGCCTTGAAGAGTATGAGCGATTAGCACGCATGATTTCCGACATGCTGTTTCTAGCGAAGGCAGATAATGGCTTGATGATGCCTAACCAGCAGACGATAGAACTGTCCGCTGAAATAGATGCGTTACTGGAGTTTTATGATGCGCTGGCCGCCGAGAAAGCCATACATCTGCATCGTGAAGGTCATGGCGTGATTTTGGGCGACTCGCTGATGATTCGCCGCGCTTTCAGTAATTTGTTATCGAATGCCATTCGCCATACGTCTGCTGGCGGTAGCATCACGCTGTCAATCACCCAAGAAGAAAATACCAGAACCGTACATATCGAAAACACGGGGGCTGATATTCCAGCAGAGCAGATTTCACGGATTTTTGACCGTTTTTATCGTGGGGATGCCTCACGGCAAAGAACCGATGAAGGCGCGGGTTTGGGATTGGCGATTACCCAGTCCATTGTTCGTGCTCATCATGGTGATGTTTCTGTGGTTTCTGGTCAAGGCAAAACACGGTTTTCGGTGACGTTGCCTATTGTTATGGTAAATTAGTTAATCTAGATTAGGTGTATTAGGTGAAAAGAAACGAAAATGAGCTAATCGGCCAATTAGAGTCACCCAACTTGGCTATCGTCCAACACCATAGCCAACAATCAAAAATACGATATAAGTTGGCTGGCAATCTTTTGGCTACTTATATCGGCTATGTCACATTCACGAGACGACTGCACGAAATATCAGTAATTGAATGCACTAGGTCAACATCAAAAAGTACGCTCACTGTTTTATTAAGATGGCTTCAATGCACACTCTCTAATCCGCATAATAGTCTGACGACTGGTTTTAAATTCCCTAGCCAACTCAGCAACACTCTTGCCAGAACCAAGAGCTGCTAGAACCTTTACACGTTCCTCGTTATTTAAAGAGGAAGGACGACCAAAACGCTTTCCTGCTGCTCTTGCGCGATTAATGCCCGACTGAGTACGTTCAATCAATAAATCTCGTTCAAACTCAGCCACAGCCGCAATGACCTGCATGGTCATTTTGCCCGAAGAACTGGTTAAGTCCACACCGCCTAAAGCCAAACAATGAACTCGAACACCAAGGTCTGCCAGATGTTCTACGGTTGCTCGGACATCCATCGCATTTCGGCCTAAACGATCCAACTTGGTGACCACTAAAATATCGCCCTGCTCTAATCGGTCAAGTAACTTACTAAAAGCAGGCCGTTCTTTAGCGGCGACAGAGCCACTGATACTTTCTTCGATCAATCGACGGGGTTGAATGGCAAATCCAGCCGTTTTAATTTCGAGACTTTGGTTTTGGGTGGTTTGGTCAGCCGTAGAGACACGACAGTAAGCAAAAACGCGCGACATGGGCTTTAATCCGTCCGAAAATACTGTACGGATTATAAATCATGTCCGTAATATGTTTAACCTATTTTTCGGACACATCCGTAACAGGATGTCCGAATATGAGTGGTTTCGGATGCAGTGAAAACAATTTATGACTAAGCACAGTGAGCCGGGAAAATACCCATTTCACATTTACGTCTTGATTCGATTGATATTAGTTTTAATCACTGCCGTGATGGTTTCTACGGTAGATGGCCTGATTTTGGGTCTTGGTTGAGTATGTCACCCGCCTGATGCGCCATAGCCACGATTTGATCTATGGTTTGGGTACTGAGACGAAGAGGCAGTCCCGCATTTTTTGCCAAAGCCAGCAAATGTTCTCGTGCTGGATATAAGCTTTCGCCTTCTATATCCATTTGGTGGTGACCATTTAGTCCCGTATTAAAGGTGAGGTCATATGCAGGAGAGAGCATCCACTCTCCACGTGAGCTCATCAGATAAGAAAAGTTTTTGGTGTGATCATCTCGGTTGTGCATACACACATTAAAAACGCATTGCGCGAATGCTTTTTGAACTTCGGCTTCATTCTTGGTCATAAACCGTGTCATACGCAGGAAAATATTATAACTACAGTCGGGAATACGAAAGTTGGCATGCAATGCGCCCGCGAGGCTGTGCATAGGAATGCGTATATCGCCTTGTCGGTCAAAGCGTTTGATGACCAAAGCATTTAAAGCATTATTCACGGATAAAAACTGAAAATCTGGCACGTCCAGACCACATACCTGCGCGATTTGCAAATACGCTGCTTCAATGGCACATACTTCGAGATGTTCATTTTGTGCAGGGAACTTCACCAGCCATGGTTCAGCTCCGTCAAAAGGCTTCGTACTCATTTGCCGTGTTATGGATTGGTAATATACCAATGCTTTTGGCCGAGCTCCTTGAGGTGATCCGCCAGTGAGTGCCAGTTCGGCGAGTACTTTGGTATCTTGATCTTGTTGTACCTGCACAATGCCATCGGCAATGTCAAAAAAGTTCAGGGCAGCCGTTTGACCATCAATATCCATTGTGGGCATGTAAGACAATGCCCCCATGGTATGTTCCCCGAGAAAAGCGAGTCGTTCAAAAGGATGGATTTGATACGGTTCACGTCCCAGATATTTCTTGAAATAACGATCCATCAAGAGCATACCCCAACCATCTGGCAAACTATCTGCAAAAAGACCCGCTAATTGGAGCGGCTGTGTTGGAAAACTATAGGTTTGATTAGAGAGCAGTAAATAACGGGGGGAGAGTTCCAAACCTTCAGCGATTGCGTCGCTTGAGTATTCAAAAAGTGTTTGCTTTCCATCCGATGCCAGCGTTCCGAGCAACCAGTGCTGACCCCAACCATTATAGTAAACATGCAGTTTATAGAGTGTTTTTTTCATAGAATTTGAGGAGAAAAATACATTGTTATCAGGTATGTTTACGTGACGCACGCTTACGCCCCTTCAGGGCATGTTGCTGTTCTAGGGCATCAATCGTGAGAGTCCTAGACTGCAATAAGGTGTTGAAGTCTTCTATCTTGCCCAGTGCCATCACTAAACGAATAAAATTGCTAAGCGTTGTCCCTTCCCCCTGCTCAAAGCGTTGAAGCGTGGCAACACCAATAGCCGCTTTTGCGGCTAATTTTGATTGTGACAGACCTCTAGCAATACGCATATCTGCTAGACGTTTGCCCAATTCTGCTCTGATTTCTGGTTCGGTTGCAAAGTCAAAGTTCATATTGGTATTGTATCATTTTTGATGTGTATACACATATTTTTTCGATAATAAATCATTTTTGATGTGTAATATTATGTAGGATGGGGTACCACCAAAAAGTAAATCATATGATTTACAAATAGGTTCAATTTAATACGCATTCAGATACCAAATATCATAAATAGAACTCGAATAATACGATGCCATCAGTGACAATTCAGCCTCGCCTGTTTCATCTGTGTGTTCAATTAAACAAATAGAAACATCTCAACGATACTCATCCACTCTGCTTTTAAAGCAAATGACTTTAGCATTTACGGATGAATATCAACCATTGAACGGTTGATATTCATCCATAACAATATCCAAATGTACCCACGACTCGTTCTACCTATCCTTTTAGAAGCCTTGCAAGATACGCCTGTTGTTTTGCTCAACGATGCGCGTCAAACGAGCAAAAGCACCATCGCTCAGGAGCCTGTAAATAATTCTGTGTAAACGCGTTTACATGAAGTTTCCTAAACGGT
>VIAD01000001.1:0-151157 GCA_006546595.1 Moraxellaceae bacterium AER2_44_116
AGAAAGCCGAGTCTCAAATACAAAAAGGGTCAACATAGGTTGACCCTTTTTTATATTCAATCGGACTGCTCACCAAAAGTGCACAATTACGGCGCATCTTTGGGTATAGTGTAGCTCAACAATTACTTAAATTTTGTCTAAAAATATGTCAGAAGAAATCTTAATCAACGTCACTCCGATGGAATGTCGCGTCGCACTGGTCGAAAATGGCACGGTGCAAGAGCTATTCGTTGAGCGCACAGCGAAAAGTGGCCTCGTGAGCAATATTTACAAAGGTAAAGTTGTGCGTGTTTTACCTGGTATGCAAGCGGCATTTGTTGAAATAGGCTTATCTCGTACCGCTTTTTTGCATGTGAATGATATTATTTGGCCGAAAAAAATAAACAATCAGGCCGAACCACCGCTCATCACAGAGCTATTGCATGAAGGTCAAATGATTACCGTGCAAGTGATGAAAGATATGCTCGGTAGTAAAGGTGCACGGCTGACCACGGATTTATCCATTCCCTCGCGTTATTTAGTGTATATGCCTTTTGGTGAACATATTGGCATTTCACAGCGTATTGAAAGTGAGGCAGAGCGTGATCGCTTAAAAGCCCTAACGCGGCTTGTTCGTGAAGAACATAGTGATAGTTTAAAAGGTGGTGTTATCGTCCGTACGGCGGCAGAAGGTATTAGTGAGGAAGAGTTACGCCAAGACATGAGTTATCTCATTAAACTTTGGCAACACATCAATGATAAAAAAATGAAAATCCAAACACCTACGCTTATTTATGAAGAGTTGCCGTTATATCAACGTATTATTCGTGATTTAGTGATTCAAGATGTCGCTAAAATTTATATCGACTCCCGTGAAACATTAGGCAAAATTATTGAGTTTGTGCGTGAGTTTGTGCCGAATGCCGAAGAAAAACTTGAACATTACCCTGGTGAAAAACCACTCTTTGAATTGTATAACGTAGAAGATGACTTACAAAAAGCATTGTCGCGTAAGGTGTTATTAAAATCAGGCGGTTATCTTATTATTGACCAAACTGAAGCGATGACGACAGTTGATGTTAATACAGGCTCATTTGTGGGGTCTCGTACCTTAGAAGACACCGTATTTAAAACCAATCTTGAAGCAACACATGCCATTGCGCGGCAATTACGTTTACGCAATTTAGGTGGCATTATTATTATTGATTTTATTGATATGCAAGAAGATGAGCATCGTAGCCAAGTCTTAAAAGCGTTTGAAAAAATGCTGGCACGCGATCATGCAAAAACCAAAATTACTCAAGTATCTGAATTGGGATTAGTGGAGATGACGCGCAAACGTACCCGCGAGTCTCTAGAACATTTACTTTGTGAACCCTGTTCAACCTGTCAAGGGCGAGGCTCAGTAAAAACAGCAGAAACTGTTTGTTATGAAATTTTTCGTGAGATTCTTCGTGAAGCGCGTGCCTATGATGCAGCCAATGGCTACATGGTTATTGCCAATCAAAAAATCATTGATCGTTTGCTCTCTGAAGAGTCAGCCGCCGTCGCAGATTTAGAGTTTTTTATTACTAAGCCTATTCGTTTTCAGGTAGAAAGCTTATATACCCAAGAACAATATGACATTGTATTGGTGTAAAGGTGACGGATTTATGGCTTCGTTTGGGAGCAATCGTTGCACATTTAGGTGTGTGGTCTCGTCGATGTCTTAAACTAGGTGTTTATACGGTGTTAGTGCTAACGGCATTAGCATTGTGTGGTCAATTATTGTTACCGATGCTAGAGCGTTATCAGCCAACAATTGAGCAGCACTTGTCATTGGCGATGAAAACGCCTGTTCGTATTGTCAAATTTAAAGCGCATTGGGTGGGAATAGAACCCGATATTACGATTGACGGCCTGAAAATTTATCACCCCCAACAAGCTAATACCGTATTGCTTGAGATTCCACATATTCATATTGAGTTGGCCTTGTGGCAAAGTCTAAAAAATTGGGATTGGCGTTTAGATGCTCAAGCTCAAGGGATTCACGTCCATCTCGCCGAGCAAGCAACAGGTGAGTGGGTGATTAAAGAGTTATTAGCACTGGGAAAAGATGATCGTCCTGAAGTGCGTAAAACCGCCGTCAATTGGTTATTAAAACAGGCGGAGTTGCAATTTACTGATTTACAGGTAGATGTGCAGCCGTATCAACAAGCTGAATTAACACTAAAAAATATCCAGTTAACCAATCGTAATCGTAGCCAGCATCATGATTTTCGACTAACAGCCACCCTCAATCAACAACCTATCAAATTGTTTGCGGATTTAGTGGCATACCATGATTTATTGAATCCATTTTCTTGGCGAGGGCAGATTTATGCCAAGCTCAGTCCACAAGCATTGCAGTCTTGGCTCAGTCCTGAACAGCTCCCAAGCGGCTTAACGATTTCGTCACTGACAGTGGGTGGTGAATTTTGGTTGAGTTTACAACAGGGACAAATTAAAAAAATAATTGCAGCATTGAATGTGCCACAAGCCATCTGTACTTATGAGCAACAAACTTTTCAAGCGCAACACGTCACAGGATTGGTGTCATGGCAACAAGAACCACAACAGACATGGCAAGCAACCGTTCAACATCTCACTGGCAGTATCAATCAACATCCTGTTCCATTAGCGACATTTGCTATTCAGAAAAAACCTAAGTCGGTAGAAATTGCTGCACAACATATTACTGTCGGGACGTTGAGTAACTTGCTGCAAGAAATTCCTTTGCCTGATATAAATGCCCTCAAACAGTGGCTTTGGGTCGCTCGACCCACAGGAAACATTGTTAGCCTTGGCATGCAGGTCACTCAAGATAATACGGATACATTCACATTAGATAAAGTCAGTGCGGAGTTTAAGCAGTTTTCGGCGTTGGCTAGCGCAGAGTATGCAGGAGTCAAAAATATCAGTGGTTGGTTTAACCATAACGAAAACGGTGGTCAAGCATCCGTTCATATTAATGATGGTGAGTTAGATTTACGGCAAATTTACCGTGTACCGACCACGCTTGAGCAACTGAATGCCTCGTTTGTTTGGCGGCATGTGGGTAATGAATGGCGTATTGACAGCAATAATATCACCCTGAAAAATAGTGATACACATGGTCATGCGGTATTAAGTGTGCATGTACCCGATAACGATATTGGCGCAGCAAAAATGAAGCTGCTTGCGAGTATTTATGATGGAAAGTTAACCAGTGTTTGGCGTTATGTGCCGTGGCCATCGGCAGGTGATGACACCATTGCATGGCTAAAGTCCGCGTTAATTTCTGGGGATATTGTACGTGGCGATTTTTTATACGATGGCGTATTGATCGATAAGCCTGAGCGTCCACCTAGCACGATGCAAATGAACTTTGACGTAAAAAATGGTGTTTTGTCCTATGCTCCCGAATGGCCATTACTCAAACAGTTAAACGCGAATATCAATCTTTATAACCGTAGTCTGACGATTACGGCTAAAAATAGCCAAATTTATGAGTCTATCGCCCCTGAAATTGTGGCAAAAATTCCAGAGCTTAACTCACCCCAATTACACATCAATGCTGTTTTGAATAGTACGGGCGAAGATGTATTGCGTATATTCAAAGAAACACCTTTAAAATCAGAGGCAGGGCGTGTTGCTGATTTATTAGCGATTAAAGGTGAAGTCTTAGGTTTACTGCAATTAGATATTCCCTTGGCGAATGATAATCCGATTAATGTCAATGTGACGGTTGAGCTACTCGGTAATCCTGTGATTTTGCGTCAGGCGAGTGAGTTTGATTTGTGGCTAAGTGGTGTCGTCAATTATCAGACAGGCGAGGGCTTAACCAGTCAACCATTACAAGGATTTTTTTTAGGACAGCCTGTTAGTGTGAAGTTACACAGTGTGATGGGGAATGGCGATGTGGCGGCAGTACAAATTCAAGCAAATGGCCAATTTACACCGCCTAACTTAAAGCCTTGGTTAGGCGATTTAACGCGCTCAATGTCAGGTAAAGCACTGTATCAAGCCGCACTGACCGTGCCTGTCTTTGACGAGCCTGTCCATATTGCGTTTGACTCTGACTTGGCAGGTTGGACGATTGATTTACCTGAACCTTTAGGCAAAAAAACCGAACCATTAGCATTGCATTACGAAATGCAATTAGAGGCAGGGCACGAGCAAACTGCGTATTTTGTCTTAGGTTCGCGCTTACAAAGTGCGTTTGGTATTCGAGATGGCAAAATCACCCGTGCGATTGTCCAACTAGGTGATAATTGGTCGGGTGAGTTGCCAAAACAAGGCTTATGGGTCAATGGCCGTTTATCCTCATTAAGTATTGATGATTGGCTGCCGTGGCTAAGACCCTTAGCGAGTAATATCCCTTCTAAAAATGTCAGTGCTGCATTGCCTGAATTGCAAAGTTTTAGTGTCGATGTCGATAAAATGTCGTACATGGGCTATGTGCTACATGATGTCCGTTTAGGCTTAGAACCCGAAGATAATCAAGCGTGGCGATTACAAATTATCAGTGATGATTTAAGTGGTGAAGCGTTGTTTGCACATAGCCCACAACAGCCAATGAAAATTAATTTGCAGACCTTAAACTTGCCTTTTGATGTTGATAAAAGCTACCAATCAAGACCAACAAAAGCGGCTGACGATTGGGCAATTCCTAAAATGAATATTCATATTGATGATTTGAGCTTAAAAGCGTGGCCAAAGTTTGCCCATAGCCAAGTGAAGGCACAATTAATGCCAACAACTAAAGGCGTGCGTCTGAGTCAAATCGCTGTCACCAATCCCGCCTTTAGTATTGAGGGTGCGCTTGATTGGCAATGGCATGGGATTGAAAGCACAACGTATTCGGGGCAAATTAATATCCCTAATATTGCCAATGCGTTCTCAGCATTTAATGCCACACCCGTATTAAATAGCCAACAAGCAACGGCACAGCTTTCTTTGCAGTGGTTAGGTGATCCAACGGATTTGGGATTGAGTTCATTAACGGGACAATTGCTGATTGATCTCAAAAAAGGACGGGTGTTAAATTTGAATCGGATGGTCAGTCTTTCGCGATTGTTGGGCGTTTTAGATAGTGACAATATTAAGCGACGATTAAAGTTCGACTTTTCAGATATTACGCAAAAAGGATTGGCTTACGATAATATTCATTTTGAGTCAGAAATTGACAAAGGCTTAATGCAGAATCAAATCGTTTTTCACAGTCCTTCATTGCATGCGCAAGGACAGGGTAAAGTCAATTTGGTGACGACGGATTTAGAACAGTTTTTTGAGATTTCTGTGCCGATGAGTAGTGCAGTCCCCTATGCCGCCGCTGTGGTTGCAGGGCCCGTTGTGGGTGGTGCATTGGTAGCCGCTGAAGCCATGTTTGATAATCCACTGACAAAAATGACGACCTTGCATTATAAAGTCTCAGGCCAGTGGCAAAAACCTACCGTAGAGCGTATAAAAAACCCGATGTTTCCGTGGCGTTCGTGGTTTAAACCCAAGCAGAAAAAAACACCATGAAAATAAAAATTGCCGCGATTCAAATGCAAAGCAAAGACAACTTACAGGTAAATCTAGACCATGTAGCCGCATTATTAGCACAGGCAGCGCAACAGCAGGTAAAACTTGCCGTATTGCCTGAAAACTTTGCCATGTTTGCCGCAGGTGCTCAATTAACGACGGCTAAACAACTGCCTTATATTCAGAGATGGCTGTCAGAGCAAGCACGAATCCATAACCTGTGGATTGTGGCAGGCAGTGTGCCTTGTCGGGAACGTCCGAATGGTGAAACTGTCGTTAATGATAAAGTTCGTGCCAGTTGTTTTGTGTATAATAATCAAGGTGAGTTAGCAGGTCGTTACGATAAAATTCATTTGTTTGATGCGGCGATTGCCGATCAACAAGCGCAATATCAAGAGTCGGCTACCTTTGAAGCGGGCAATGACGTTGTGGTTATCAAGACGCCGTTTGCCAATATCGGTTTAAGTATTTGTTACGACGTGAGATTTCCTCAATTGTATCAAGCCTTACGTGACCGAGGTGCAGATGTTATTGTTGTGCCTGCCGCATTTACTGCGTTAACAGGCCAAGCCCATTGGCAAGTATTATTACGCGCACGAGCGATAGAAACTCAATGTTTTATCGTCGGTGCAGGACAAAGTGGTCAACATAGTCCAACACGTACAACATGGGGACATAGCCAATTAATTGATGCGTGGGGCAATGTCGTCGCGGAACAGCAACAAGAAGGCGAAGGTGTTGTGATTGCTGAGTATGATTTAGACGAGCAACAACGCATTCGTCAGCAAATGCCGCTTTTGAGCCATAGACGGCTATCCTAAAAGGATTAGCTGTCGTAAGATGAATAAAAGTAATTATGGTCTGTTGTTAAAGACCGAGAATGGAGAGCCGTAATGAGCGAGAGCTTAGCAGACTATTTAGGACAAGTGCCCATTTTTTCGAACCTGACCTTGCCAGAGTTGCAAACCATCGAAAAATATATGTTTTTTAATAAAGTGGAATTAGGTGAATTTGTCTTTAAAGAAGGTGAAAAAGGCGACTATGTGTGTTTTGTCATGCATGGTGCCTTAGATGTTATTAAACTCAATCAACATGCTCAACCTGTTGTTATCACTACATTGGCGAAAGGCAGTTCGATTGGTGAAATGGCGTTGATCGACAAATTAACTCGCTCAGCATCGGTTCGTGCGTGTACTACATCGGGTTTAATTGTGTTGACACGTAAAGGCTTTGAAATGATTCTAAAATTACACCCTGAAATTGGCATTAAAATTCTCAAAGGTATTTCATCGTTATTAAGTATTAATTTGCGCAAAACCTCAGATAAATTAGCTGAGTTTATGCCACCGTTAGCCTAATGAAATTAGGTTAATACGTTTAGCAAAAAGGGCGAGCATATCGCCCTTTTTCTTTTCATTTGGGTCAATTTTTAGGCTATTCCATCGTGCAAGAACTTTCCGCTCCTGAACAGTTATTTTTATCAACGTTGACTCACGCAACCCAGCAGCACAGTTTAATGAAATGTGTATTGAGTAAATATCAAGGCTCGGAGTTGGCATTACAACGGCTGATGATACGCTTGGTTTTATTGCGTGATGAAGCGCAATTGTCGTTTGTTTATAACTATCAAACCCATGATATTACTAAAAATTTTAGCCAAGAAGAAGGTATTGCTTTGGTCAAAAAATTATTGGGCAGTGAGTTTAAAAACGCCAATTTATTGACCACAGAGCAAGAGCTACAATTGGCATTTAGTAAAAAAGGCAAAGCGTCGTTATTAACCAAGCATAAAACGACGGCGGTTGCGCCGATTGGTATTGAACATAATCGTGAGAAACAACGCTTTTTAAGCTTAGATCGTCCTTTCTTAATGGATTTAGGCGTGACCGACGAGCAGCAACAATTGATTCCTGCGATGTCGCGCAAATGGAAGCAAATCAATAAGTTTATTGAGATTTTTCAACGTGCGGTGACTGAGGCTAAATTGAATCTTGGCCAGCCGTTAAACGTGGTGGATTTTGGTTCAGGCAAAGGGTATTTGACGTTTGCGTTGCATGATTATTTGCGTCAAAACTTAGCAAACCAAGCCCTTGTGACAGGTGTGGAGTTGCGTGATAACTTGGTGCAATTATGCAATACAGCTATTAAAAAGCGCGGGATTGAAGGCTTGCAATTTTATCAAGGGGATGTCCGTAGTTATCAGCCTGATGTGTTAGATGTCATGATTGCGTTACATGCCTGTGATATAGCAACGGATTACGCTATTCATACCGGCATTCGTTTAGGTGCGTCGGTGATTATGTGTGCGCCTTGTTGTCATAAACAGATTCGGCCACAACTGCACAGTCCAATGGTCTTACGCCCATTATTGCAACATGGCGTGCATTTGGGGCAAGAGGCTGAAATGCTGACCGATGGACTACGTGCGTTACTGTTAGAGGCGTGTGGTTATGACACCCAAGTGTTTGAGTTTATTGCGCTGGAACATACCAGCAAAAATAAAATGATTTTGGCCGTCAAACGTCAAAGCGCGGTTAATAACGGTGAGTTATTGACGCAAATTCAAGCACTCAAAGCGTTTTATGGCATTCAAGAGCAGTGTTTGGAAAGCTTATTGAAAGCCGATGGTTTGCTTTAATGAATACTGACCTATATCACGCCTTAACAGCGTTGAGATATTATGAAAAATCCGCATGATTTTACCGAAAAAGTGCTAGGTGTTCCCTACAAATCCTTAGATCAACGCACGCAAAAAGTGGCGCGCCATATTGCTGATCGTACGCATATTGCGCGCAATACCGAACAAGAGTTTGACGCACAAACCACACTTGGCCAACGTGCCGCCGATGCGGTGGCGACGTTTGGTGGTTCTTGGACATTTATTGGTATTTTTGCCGCGATTTTGATTGTCTGGGTGGTGTTAAATACCTTTATTTTGGTCAATGTAAACAAGGTGTTTGACCCGTACCCTTATATTTTATTGAATCTGTTTTTGTCGATGTTGGCTTCTATTCAAGCACCGATTATTTTAATGTCGCAAAACCGACAATCCGAAAAAGACAGGCTGAATGCTGAACATGATTATGAAGTGAATTTAAAAGCCGAACTGGAAATCATGCTGCTACATGAAAAAATGGATACCCTCAGACAAGCGCAATGGGATGAACTGCTCGCCATGCAAAAGCAACAGTTAGCACTCTTGGCCTTAATCGAAAAAAAGAGTGTCAGCCCTAATCCAACCAATCCATCGCTGTAAACGGTACCGTGCCTATAAACCATAAGCGTTTACGGGCGCGGGTCATGGCGGTGTACATCCAGCGATACGACGCTTCATTTTTATAAAAAAACTTACGTTCTAAATCGACAATCGCGGTGTCCCATTCGCCGCCTTGCGCTTTGTGACAAGTGAGCGCATAGCCATATTTCACCTGTAACACATTCATATACGGGTCATTGAGCATCGCGTCTAAATATTGAGGGCTTCTGCGGTCAATTTTTTGCTCAATCATCCGCCGATGAAAGTCATACGCTAAGGCTTGTTGTTCTTCATACAATAAATTACCCCGTCTGCCTGTTAAAAAGCTTTCTAAAATCAGCGTGTCAATGGTTTGCGCTTCGTCATGGCTCACGCGGAAACGAATTTGTACTTTGCGAAACAGCAGGTGAACGGTTTGAGTCGTAAAGTTTTTACGTTTCGGTACGGTGATTTTTTTATATTCAGGTTCAGCGTCAATGGTGATGACTTTAACCATATCGCCGTTCATTAAATTGGATTTAAAGTGATTACAACAGACTAATAAAATATCGTTAACCTGTAACGGCGCATGGGCTTGTTGCCAAATAATGGC
Organism: Moraxellaceae bacterium AER2_44_116; assembly: GCA_006546595.1. Taxonomy (GTDB): domain Bacteria; phylum Pseudomonadota; class Gammaproteobacteria; order Pseudomonadales; family Moraxellaceae; genus Agitococcus. The sequence goes on from VIAD01000001.1 coordinate 9,354, forward strand.
GCGTACTTGTTCGTTTAATTCATTGACCCGTCGATTGCTATGCGCCAATAAAATCACGGTATTACTAAAAGGATGTTCTGCTTTTAAGCGAATGGCTTCGGCTTCGGGTGGCACATCAAAATCTGCTTGCCGAGGTTGCCATGACAGTCGTCGAAACTGTTGGCTAATCATCGCGTCGCGTAAAAACTGTGCTTGTTTTAAGATGGGGCTGTGTTCGGCTTGACGGACAACATCGGTCAGTTGAAAGCTTTGGCAGCGTAAGCCAAATTGTTGTTGCAGCATCGGTGCAGATAACGCGGTAGAAATGCTTTCACCAAAAGGCGGCAGTTGTGAGGAGTCGCCGACAAAAATAATTTTGACTTGCGATTTTAGTAAGGCCAATAAGCCTGCGTATTGCATTAAGTCGGTGAGTACTTGACCCGAACCAAAGGCTAAAAAGGCGTGTTGAGGATATTCGACTCGCGTATCGTTGCCGATCATAGAGGCTTCATCAACAACAATAACGGCGTTTTCGGGGCAGTCGTGGCGTAGATTAAATTGATAGTGTAGGTCGTCGTCCTCTTCAGATTCAACATCGGCATGTTGATAAATCGACGCATGAACGGTAAATACTTTGTGGCGAGTAATGCGGGCTAAGACGCGAGCGGCTCGGCCTGTTGGTGCCATTAATTTAATTTCTTTGTTGAGTTCTTTCAGGTGGGCGACAAGGGTGCTAATGAGTGTACTTTTACCTGTACCTGCTGAGCCTTGTAAGACAAAACAGTCGTCATCCCCCGTTAAAAAGGCTTGAACAGCGGTAAACGCTTGTTCTTGTTGGGGGGTGAGGGGAAGTTGGCTCATGGTGTGGTCGTTGGGCTGATTGGGGCTAGTTTAGCATGATGAGCGTGGACTGGAGTTTTTCTGGTTTGACATAACTTAAAGATCTGTAAATATAGCGTGTGCTAATATGTTGTGTTAGAAAAAAATTCACAAAAAATGCAGGAAGCCTTCTCTATGTCTTTATCTTCTCTTTCAAAATCTATCATTTGCATGGCTCTTGCTCTGAATTTGGGGGCTTGTAGTTATTTTTTGCCCAGTACCAGTCCTAATTTAGGTGGGCTGTTAGCCGAAAAAGGCGATACCCGTCCCTTTGAAACTCCGTTGCCTATAAATACTGAACCTAAGCGTATGGCTTTAGGGGCAATGTTTACGGTGGGAGTTAAGGCTGATGGTACAGTATGGAGTTGGGGGAGTGGAAGTTCAGGTGAGTTAGGCCGAAATGATTATAACGAACATACAGATATTCCTCTCATCATTCCAGATATGACGAATTTTGTGGAAGTGGCCGTAGGTAGTAATCATGTATTGGCGTTGCGTAAAGATGGCACGGTGTGGAGTTGGGGCAATAATGAAAAAGGGCAATTAGGTTATAAAGAGGATGGTCATATTGAGCCAAATTATTACAGAGCTTTTCAAAAATTACCGAAACAAATTCCTGATTTAACAGATATTGTGAGTATAGCGGCGGGTGCTAATTTTTCATTAGCATTGGACAAACAGGGCAAAGTATGGGGTTGGGGTAGTGAAGCATATATCTTAAAAAATGTGTTTGATAACACAATACAAAAAGCCCCCAAGGTTGTGTATGAAGATAAAAATATTGCCAAAATAGTTACAGAGAGAGGTAGAGATACAGCCATTATATTTACTAATGGTGGTGCTATTATTTTTCCAACACTTACTGAGGAGATGTTTGATGATGTCACTCGGCAATCCGTTCCAAAAGAATATCGTATTTATCATGTTCCTTTTAATGATGTGGTTGATATTAGCATAGTATCGGGGGCACTTTATACTATATTAAGAAAAGACGGCACAGTATGGGCATTAGGAATGAATAAATTTGGCTCATTAGGGCAATGTGATTATAAGCCCTATAAAGGCTTTGTTCGCGTAAAAAACCTAAGCCATATTAAAAAAATAAATGCCGATATCGCATGGGATGATACTGGCCATCTTTGGCACTGGGGGGTAAATGTTTATGAAAAATGGCTGCTTAAACAGCTATATGGTAACTATTATAATGGCCATGAGCCTTGCCCTATCCATGAAAGTAAGCAGACAGATTTAAGTTTTTTTGTGAGTGGTTATGTGAATCAAATCAATAAAGTGATTGGTCTAGATAATGGTGTGGTTTTCTTTTTAGAGGAGCGTCGCAGTAAAAGAAAGCTACACCCTGTTGGCTGGTCTTGGAAATAGCCCTAAATAAAGAAGTCCGCGTAGGGTGCGTATCACGCACCACATAATAATGGGGGCGTGGTACGCCCCTACTACATGACCCAACCCGCTAATTTTTCAACAAACGATTTTTTAGCCCCGATGCAAGGTACAATAGCGACAATCTAACCTTTCACAGCTTATTTCGGGGAATTGAGAATTGATTAACAACGATGTTTTGCGTAGCGTGCGTTATATTTTGGCTGTCAACGATGCTCGTATCGTCGAAATCATTAAAATGTCTGACTTTCAAGAGGTCAGCGAAGCCGATGTGATTAGCTTTTTGAAAAAAGATGACGAAGCGGGCTTTCAAGAATGCAGCGATAAAATTATGGCGCATTTTTTAGATGGTTTAGTGATTTATAAACGCGGTAAAGACGAAAGTCGCCCAACACCGCCGATTGAATTACCGATGACTAATAACATCATCTTAAAAAAATTGCGTGTGGCTTTTGAATTGCAAGAAGGCGATATGTACGATGTTATGGAAACCGCAGGCATTCGCGTGTCTAAGCCTGAATTAAGCGCATTGTTTCGTAAATATGGACATAAAAATTATCGTCCCTGTGGCGACCAGTTTTTAAGAAACTTCCTTAAAGGTCTGACCATTTGTATTCAAGGCGAAACAAAAGCGAAGTCCTAAAACATAGTTTTGTCAGTTTGTCTCTCACGCTTTGATAGCGCATAATTCTTCTCAATGTAGGGTTTACGACCGCGTAAATCCTTCTCTTATATCAAACTACTGTCTTTGGAGTTGCCTGTGTCAGCATCCACGCCGCATCCTGCTTTTGAATGTTTACGTACCATTCATATTCCGTCGTTAAATGTCGATATGAGCGAATATCGTCATCGTAAAACGGGCGCAAGTCATTTTCATTTGGCCGCCGATAACCCCGAAAATGTCTTTTTAGTGGCGTTGCGTACCATGCCAATGGATTCAACAGGTGTCGCACATATTTTAGAACACACGGCATTGTGTGGTTCTAAGCGTTTTCCTGTCCGTGATCCCTTCTTTTTGATGATTCGTCGTTCGTTAAATTCCTTTATGAATGCTTTTACCTCTAGCGATTGGACGGCTTATCCCTTTGCCAGCCAAAATCGCCAAGATTATTTTAATTTATTATCTGTTTATTTAGATGCCGTGTTTTTTGCCCGTTTAGACCCCTTAGATTTTGCGCAAGAAGGCATTCGGGTGGAGTTTACGGAAGCAGAAAATTCAGACAGTCCTTTAGTCTATAAAGGCGTGGTGTTTAATGAAATGAAAGGGGCTATGAGTTCGCCAACCAGTATTTTGTCGGATGTGTTAAGTAAATATGTCTTTCCCACCACGACCTATCATTACAACTCAGGCGGTGATCCTGAAACCATTCCTGATTTAAGTTACGACGATTTACAGGCGTTTTATCAAAAGCATTATCATCCGAGTAATGCGGTATTAATGACCTTTGGTGATATTCCTGCTGCCGAATTGCAAGCGCGTTTTGAAGAAGAAGCTTTACATGAGTTTGAGCAAAGCGCAGCCATTAAAGGTCGTGACGAAAAGCGTTATTACGCGCCTGTCGCCGTAGAAGACCATTATCCTTTAGATGAAGGCGATTTGGCGAATAAAAGCCATGTTGTGTTGAGTTGGTTATTGGGTCATACCGCCAACATTAACGAACGTTTGGCGATGAATTTGCTCGGCGGCGTATTATTGGAAAACTCGGCCTCGCCGTTACGTCAATATTTAGAAACGACGGACTTGGGCGAGTCACCTTCACCGATGTGTGGTTTGGATGATTCAGGCCGTGAGATGAGCTTTAGTTGTGGTTTAGAAGGCTGTGATGCCGATAAAGCCGCCGAGATTGAAGCAGGCATTTTAGAAGTGTTGCAAAAAGTCGCCTTAGAAGGTGTGCCACAAGACCAAGTCGAAGCGGTTTTACATCAAGTTGAATTATCGCAACGTGAAATTGGTGGCGACTCATATCCTTACGGTTTGCAATTGCTGTTGAATGGTTTAACCGCCGCCTTGCAAGATGCCGACCCCTTAGCGTTATGGGATGTTGATGCGGTGTTGGCCGAAATGCGCCAAGCCATTCAAGACCCTGACTATATTAAAAACATGGTCAAAACCGTCTTATTGGATAATCCGCACCGTGTCCGTTTAACGCTGAAACCCGACACCACGATTAACCAAAAACGCCAAGCGGCGGAAGTGGCACGCTTAGCCAAAATGCAGCAACAACTCAGTGCTGACGATAAGCTTGCCATTATCGCGGCCACTAAGGCCTTAACTGCCCGTCAAGCGCAAGTCGATGATGTCAGTATTTTGCCTAAAGTGGGTTTGGAAGATATTCCTGCCGATTTAAAAATTGCCGAAGGTCAGCATCAAACTTTAACGATTAATGGCGTAGATGTGCCTTTAACCACGTTTAGCGCAGGCACTAACGGTTTGTTTTACCAACAAATGATTATTGATTTGCCTGAGTTTACGTCACGCGAACAGCAATTATTGCCATTTTATACCAGCTTAATCAGTGAGTTGGGTGCAGGCGAGCGTGACTATTTAGCCATGCAACAATGGCAGTCAAGCGTGAGTGGCGGTGTGCGTATGGGTTTAAGCACTCGCACCAGTTTGAACAATGCGCAACAAGCGACAGGTCATTTGGTCGTTTCCTGTAAAGCATTACATTATCACACCGATAGTTTTGTGTTGGCACGTACCACCTTAGAGCAATTACGTTTTGACGAAGGCGAACGTGTTCAAGATTTATTAGCCCAACGTAAAGCCCGTTTTGAAGCCAGTATTACCGATAGTGGCCATGCCTTAGCCATGCAAACAGCCAGCCATTCGATGAGTGCGTTGTCTCAGTTTGAATATCGTATTTCAGGGTTGCCTGCGTTGCGTACGTTGCGTGAGATGGTTGCTAACAGCCAAAGTGCGGAAGGGATTAGCGCGTTATTGGCTGAGCTACAAGCGATGCACCTAAAAGTATTGGCTGCACCACGTCAGTTATTATTGATCGCCGAAAAAGAACGTTTAGCTGATTTAATCACCGCCTTACAAAACGCATGGTCAGATGCGGTGATGCCAACGCATCAACTAGTCACACCCCTGACATCGGAGACAGGCGCACAGGTGACCAATATTGCATGGTTGGCCAATACCCAAGTGCAATTCTGTGCGGCGGCCTATCCTGCGGTGGCGGTTGACCATGACGATGCCGCACCGTTAATGATTTTGGGTGGCTTTTTACGCAATGGTTTTTTGCATCGTGCCATTCGTGAACAAGGTGGCGCATACGGTGGCGGTGCAGGTTATGACAGTAATGCCTGCGCGTTCCGTTTCTTCTCTTATCGTGATCCGCGTCTAGCAGAGACCTTTGAGGATTTTCAAGCGAGCTTAGTGTGGTTGCAGAGCAACGCTCATGAAGAACGCCAATTGGAAGAAGTGATTTTAGGCATTATGGCGGGTCTTGATAAACCGATGTCACCCGCAGGTGAAGCGCGTAGTGCGTTTCATAATGGTTTATATGAGCGTACGCCTGCTCAACGTCGTGCCTTGCGCGCCAAGTTGTTAAAAGTCACGATTGCCGATTTGCAGCGCGTTGCTCAACATTACTTACGCTCCGACGTCATGACGCGCGCGGTGGTTGCACCGTATGCACAAGCGGATGTGGTGCAATGTTTAGGCTTTGTGGTTGAGCGCTTGTAATATGTGGGGGTGGGTTTGAAATTCGGCTTCGACTCCGCTCAGCCACCACGACTCCGCTCAGTTAGCACAAAAATGCTCCCTGAGCGGAGTCGAAGGGTTAACTTAAGCAAACGTCAACAGCCCCTAGTTTAAGCTGTGAAAGTTTTAGAAAACGAAGAGTGAAATTTATGCGTCATTGGTTATTATTATGGATGTTGGTGTTATTAACGGCTTGTAATCAAGGTGATGCAGGCAGTCCAGCGAGTAGCACAGCAGTCCCTAAAGAAGCGAAATTAGAAACGAATCTCGCTAATTTGCCCAACAGCCCCAAGTCTTTTGAGTCAGCAAAAAAGATACTCTATAACGAGATTTATAAAGGCCACGATGTTACGTTTTACTGTGGCTGTGATTATGATCCGAAGTCAAAAATCGTCGATTGGAAAAGTTGTGGTTTTATTCCGCGTAAAAATGCCGAACGTGCTAGCCGCATTGAAGCAGAACATGTCATGCCTGCCCATCAATTTGGCAACTTCAGACAATGCTGGCGTGAACCGAAAAAAGTCTGTGCAGGTAAAGATGTCACAGGCCGCCAATGTTGTGAGGCAGAAGATCCGTTGTTTGAAGCGGCACATAATGACTTACATAACCTGTTTCCTGCTGTGGGTGAGGTCAACGGTGATCGTTCCAACTTTAATTGGGGGATGGTAGAAGGCAATAAACGTGAATACGGCGCATGTCCAATGGAAGTTGATGAGTCAATTCGCCGTGCCGAACCGCCAGATGTCGTTAAAGGTAATGTCGCTCGGGTGATGTTTTATATGGAAGATACTTACGGCTTTAAGTTATCCGACCAAGACCGTCAGTTATTTACGGTTTGGTCAAAACAAGACCCGCCTGATGCGTGGGAAATTGAACGAAATCAACGGATTGCCGCTGTAGAAGGCAAAGAAAACCGCTTTATTAGCCAGTATGGTAGTGCTTCTGTGGGAAAGAAGACTAGCGCAACACCTGTGAAAGCAGCGGTTGCGCCTGTTGTCAGCGTCACTAAAGAGAGTAGTATTAAATCGCAGCCTACCAAAAAAGCAGAGTTTTCTTGTGAGCCTAAAAAAACGTGCGGGCAAATGAGTAGTTGTGCTGAGGCCAAGTTTCAGTTAAAAAACTGTGGCAATACCAGTATTGATGGCGATGGTGACGGCAAGCCATGCGCGTCCATTTGTAAGTAGTCGCTTGTCAAGCCGTTAAATTCTCAAGACGGGGGATTTAACGGCATATTCATTCAAGGAGCATTCCCCATGAAAATCCTCGTGTCTATCGATTTATCACAATCAACTCCTCATCTTTTAGATTATGCAAAAAATTTGGCCAAATCATTATCGGCGCGTGTCTGTTTATTACATGTCACTGACTCGCAACAAGAGATATTGGGTTATGGCGGTGTCTTTGGTGAGTTTCCCATGTACATCGACCCGAAAGAATTACGCCAAGAAATAGCTTCTCGTTTTCATCATGAACATCAACAAATGTTGCAATTTAGCCAACAGTTACAAACAGAAGGTTTGGACTGTGTGGGTTTATTGGTGAGTGGCACATCCGTTGTTGCGACGATTATTAAAGAGGCGGAAAAATTGGCCGCAGATATGATTATCATTGGTTCTGAACATAAAGGCTTATGGACACAGTTGATTGAAGGTAGTACCAGTAAATCATTAGTCGGGCAGTCCACTGTGCCTGTGTTGGTTGTGCCTGTTAAGGGGTAATATTGACGAAGGGTTATTTGACGTTGGATGTTCTACTTGATTTTTAGATGGTTGATGGTTATTGTCAGACAATCAAAATGTGATTTTCGTCACAGTCTTTGATGACTCATTAATCAGAGAAAAACGATATGTTTCGACGAATAGCCCAACTTTCCCTCCTTGCATTGTTAAGTTTTAATGTCTTTGCGGCCAATGATGACCTCGACGATTTACGAACTTCTAATATTGCCCAAGATGAATGGCGGTTAATTAAGCAAGACCGAGCTCATGATATTAAAGCTTACGACAAGCGCGATTTAGGGAAAAACTTGCGCTCTTTCAAAGTGGAATACGAGGTTGAAACGGATTTAGATACCATTGCCCGCGTGTATTTTGATTTTGATAACTATCGAAAATGGTTTTACCAAGTTCAAGAAGCCAAGCTGCTGAAAAAAGTGTCAGCGACTGAGTTTTATTATTATATTGTTCATCGCGCACCTCCAACATTGCCAGATCGCGATGCCATTATTCATGCGACGATTGAACCCTATACGGCTAAACGTGGCTACGCATTATTGACGCTAAAATCAATTCCAAATTATTTTCCAGCTAAACCACCTTTAGTACGCATGATTGCCGAAGATATGACGGTGAAATGGACTCCGATGGGTGGTGGTAAAATTCATGGGGTAGCTGAGGGTTATGTCGATCCAGGTGGTGTTGTGCCGAGTTGGGCGATTAATTATGTGCAACGGCAAGCACCTTATCAAACGGCATTAGGCTTTCAACGGGTATTGAAATCGCCTTTTTATAAAGATGCTAAAGAGAAACCGTTTTTTTCGCTTACTGATTGATTGTCCCTTCGACTCCGCTCAGGGAGCGTTCTTGCGCTGGCTGAGCGGAGTCTAAGCCTAATGTCCACTGTAGGGGCAAAAAATCTTTCGCCATTTATTTATTATCACCCCTTCAACCGTTTCAACAACTCGTCAACAAACGCCAACCGTTTTTTGGTATCGGTCAAATCACTGATAAACCGTAATTTATCCGCACCATCTAATTTGTATTGTGCGGGCTGCGTTTGTACAAGTTTAACAATGGTCATAGGCTGTACTTTGGTGTCTTTGGCAAATTCTAAACGTCCACCTTGGGCATGAGCATCAATTTTACGAATACCCAACTCAGCTGCTTCTAATTTAATACGATGCGTGGCAAATAGATTTTTTGTTGGTTCAGGTAACAAACCAAAACGGTCTATCATTTCGACTTGCAATTCATCTAAAGCCTCAAAACTATCAGCGTGGCTAATACGTTTGTACATTAATAAACGGTTATGCACATCGGGCAAATAATCATCTGGAATCAAGGCCGAGAAACGTAAGTTAATATCAGCAGTCAGTGCTAACGGTTGATCAAGATTCGGTGCGCGGCCTGATTTAATCGCTTTAATGGCGCGTTCAAGCATTTCCATATATAAGGTAAAACCCATCACTTGCATATTGCCGCTTTGTTCTTCGCCTAATAATTCACCCGCACCGCGAATTTCTAAATCTTGACTCGCTAGCGCAAAACCTGCGCCTAGTTCATCGGCTCTGGCAATCGCTTCTAAACGTTTTTCGGCATCACCTGTTAATGACTTTTTATTAGGTACAAGCAAATAGGCATACGCTTGATGATGTGAACGACCTACACGACCGCGCAATTGGTGCATTTGGGCTAAACCGAGTTTGTCGGCACGCTCCATGATTATGGTGTTAGCCGAGGGCACATCAATACCTGTTTCAATAATGGTACTACAGACTAAAACATTGAATTGCTTATGATAAAACTGTTGCATGACGTGTTCGAGGTCACGCTCACGCATTTGACCATGTGCAATGCCGACTCGCGCTTCAGGAGTTAAGGCTTGTAAATCGGCGGCACATTTTTCAATAGTGGCAACATCATTATGTAAATAATACGCTTGGCCGCCGCGTAATAATTCCCGCAGTAAGGCTTCTTTAATGGTGGCAGGTGTGTTTTCACGCACAAACGTTTTCACAGCCAGACGTTTAGCGGGAGGCGTGGCAATAATCGACAAATCACGCAAACCCGAAAACGCCATATTTAAGGTACGAGGAATCGGGGTGGCGGTGAGGGTAAGCATATCAACATCGGCACGACGATTTTTTAATGCCTCTTTATGGCGTACACCAAAACGATGTTCTTCATCAACAATCATTAAACCTAAGTTTTTAAATTCGACGCTATCTTGCAGTAGCTTATGCGTCCCGATAATGATGTCGATTTTGCCATCTGCTAAAGCGGCGAGGGCTTTTTGCTGTTCTTTCGCGGTTTTAAAACGCGATAAGACTTCAATATTGACTGGCCAATCGGCAAATCGGTCACAGAAGTTTTCATAGTGTTGTTGTGCGAGCAGGGTGGTGGGGACCAATACCGCCACTTGCGTACCATCTTGAATCGCCACAAAAGTAGCGCGCATGGCGACTTCAGTTTTACCAAAACCCACATCACCACAGACTAATCTGTCCATCGGTCTGGGTGAGCGCATGTCGGCAATGGTCGAAATAATGGCATTGGCTTGGTCGGCGGTTTCTTCAAAGGCAAAACCTGCACTAAATTTACGGTATTCCAATTCATCAAATTTAAAGGCGTAACCTGCTTTTGCAGCGCGTCTAGCACTAATGTTTAAGAGTTCGGCGGCAACATCATGAACTTGTTCGGCGGCTTTATTACGCGCTTTTTGCCATTGTTCAGTGCCGAGTTTATGTAGTGGTGCTGTGTCGTCATTCGCGCCTGAATAACGAGCGATGAGATGTAAGTTAGAAACAGGCACATACAATTTGGCACTGTCAGCATAAGTTAGTTGTAAAAACTCTTGGATTTGACCATCCATATCAAGCGTGATTAATCCTTGATAGCGTCCGACACCATAATCAATGTGTACCACAGGTACACCGATACTGAGTTCACTTAAACTGCGAATGGCTAATTCAGCCGCGCCTTCACCGCTAGTCGCTTTACGACGACGACGTTGCATCACCCGTTGGCCAAACAATTGCGATTCGGCAATGACGCTAATATTGGGTAAACACAATCCGCGTTCGAGTGGCGCGATGGTTAAGGCAAATGGGGCAGTGCTGGTTAAAAACTCTGTCCAGTTGTGTACTAAAGTGGGTGTCAATGCTAAAGGCTGTAACAATGCCATTAAGCTTTCGCGGCGACCCGCACTTTCGGCACATAACAACACGCGCTGCTGTTGTCCGTGTAAATAGCGACTTAATGCCGCCAGTGGTGCATCGCTACGTGAATCAATCGGCAAGCTCGGTGGTGGCGTAAAAGCAAAATTTGTTAGTCCCGCTTTTTCTTCGTCGGCTTGTTCGTTAAGAGTTAAACGGGCAAATTGATTTACGGCGGCAAATAATTCGTTTTGGCGTAAAAATAATTTGTCTGGCGCAAGAATCGGTAAATAACTATCGTGGCGACGTTCTTCATAACGCTGGCTGAGTTCTAACCAAAAGTGTTCGAGTTGTTTTTGACTTTCACTCATTAACGCCACTAGCGTTTGGCGTGGCAAGTAATCAAACAGCGTTGCACTTTCATTAAAAAATAACGGTAAATAGTATTCAATTCCTGCGGCGGCTAAGCCTTGGCTAATGTCTTTATATAGTGAGCATTTTTTTGGGTCAGTATGAAGAAATGTTTCAGCCCAATGATCTTTAAAGGTACGAATCGCGCTTTTATCAAAAGGAAATTCACGCGCAGGTAACAGTTCTAATTGTTTAATCGTTTCGGTGGTGCGCTGATTGTCGGGGCTAAATAAACGCAGGCTATCAATTTCATCATCAAATAATTCAATCCGAACAGGCGCAGTTGCTCCCATCGGATAGATATCCATCAAGCTACCACGGACGGCATATTCACCGTGTTCATAAACGGTTTCTACCGCGCGATAACCTACAGCCTCTAAGCGTTGGCGGGTATCATCAACATGAAACTTTTGCCCGCATTTTAAACTAAAGCTTTGTGCAGATAACCAAGACGGGGGAGAAAGACGCTGAACCAAAGTGCTAATCGGCGTAATCACTAAACCTTTGCTGAGCGTAGGCAAAGTCGCCAAAATGCGTAACCGCTCCGAGGTGATGTCTTGGTGCGGAGAGAGTTGGTCGTAGGGTAGTGTTTCCCAATCGGGGAAATGAAAAATGGGTAGTTGATCGTCACAAAAAAATCGAACTTCTTCTTCTAAACGTGTCGCTTGTTGGCTATCTGCGGTGACTAATAACACCACGCCAGACCACGTTTGTGCGGCCTCAGCAATGGCTAAACCCACACCTGCACCCACTAAGTTTGACCATGCTTTGCGGTCGCCATTATGGGTAGGGAGGGTTAATGGCGCAAGTAATAAAGAAGAAGTAAGCGTTGTCATTGTGCCTGAATGCCTGAAGATCAAATCGAGAGCGATTGTAACGGATTTAACTAGCTTTGAAATAAGACAAATACACTCCTTATTATTTTGATGGGCTGTATCAACTGCGGCATTATGTCGCACTTCATGAAATCGCTAATAGGATAAAATAGGAGAATATTCTGCTTTATCTATGAGAGATTGACTGATGCGTTCATTATTAACATCGAGTTTGGTTGCTGCTTCTGCTGTTTTATTGACGGCGTGTGGTAGTGATGATAGTCCCGCAACACAAGTAGCTACAACACAAGCTGTCAGTATTCAATTTGCTGCACAAGCCAACGGTAAAGACGCGCAATGTGGCGCAGTCAACGAAATCACTAATTTAGGAACAAGCAAAAAAACAGCAGAAATACAAGATTTACGTTTTTATGTCTCCGAGCTAAAACTGATTAATGACAAAGGCTTGATGGTTGATGTGGCTTTAGATAAAAACGCAAATCAAGACTTTGGCGTTGCTTTGCTTGATTTTGAAAATGCAACAGGTGCATGTAGTGCGGATACGGGTAGCGCAAAACTTTATACTGCAATTATGGGCAATGTGCCAACGGGTACATATACGGGCGTGCAATTTACTCTTGGTGTTCCTGATACATGGGTTGATGCATCGGGTAAAACCATTACTTTGAGTCACAGCAATACAACCGCAATCACAGCACCTTTAGATGTGCCTTCAATGGCATGGAGTTGGCAGGGTGGTCGCAAATTTGCTAAAATTGAATTCAAGCCAACAGGCGGCGTGACTAACCAAAAAGGTACACCTGAGACGACGGATGATGCAACAGTCAGCAGTTGGGTAGTGCATATGGGTGCCACAGGTTGTACTGGTTCTGAAACGACAGGTTATAGCTGTACGAATCCCAACTTGGCAAAAGTCTCTTTTGGCAGCTTTGATGTCAGCAAGCAAAAAATTGTGTTAGATGTGCCTGCATTGGTTGCTCAATCCGATATTAGTGTTAATCAAAACAGTGCATTAGGCTGTATGTCTGGCACAACAGACAAAGAATGTCCTGCTGTTTTTGATACATTAGGCTTAGACCTTTTAACAGGTAAAGTCAGCACTAGCAAAACGCAAACGGTATTTAAAGTCATCAATAAATAAGTCTAAAAAACTTAATATTGATTTACAAACTCAGGCGGCCTATCACACAAGTCACCTGAGTTTCTTAATTTGGTTACTATGAAATATTCTTTATCTTCACTCTGTTTCGCATTGATATTGACGGCTTGTAACACGGGCACAACCACTGAAGACCCTGCATTAAGCACTTCCACATGGCAATGGCATTTACCGCCGTCATTTCCTACGCCTTTTGTGCCTGCTGATAATGCAATGAGCGTAGAAAAAGTCGAATTAGGCCGTCATCTTTTTTATGATGTACGCTTATCGGGTAATGGTTTGCAGGCGTGTGGAACGTGTCATTTACAAGAAAAAGCCTTTACCGACGGTTTAACGGTGGCCAAAGGTTCTACGGGTGAACTACATCCGCGTAACTCACAACATTTAGCTAATGTGGTCTATAACACGACGATTACTTGGGCAAATCCTGCACTCACTAGTTTAGAGCGACAAATGGAAGTGCCGATGTTTGGCGATAATCCCATTGAATTAGGACTTAATGACAATAACAAAGCTGAGGTTTTGCAGCGGTTTCAAACAGATAGCAACTATCAAACTTTATTTAAACAAGCCTTTCCGCAAGAAGCGCAAGCGATTAATTACAATAATATCATCAAGGCGATTGCCAGTTTTCAGCGTAGCTTAATATCGGGAAACTCGCGTTACGACCAATATAATCAACAAAAAGCTCAATTAAGCGACAGTGAATTACGTGGGAAAAATTTGTTTTTTGGCGAAAAGGCCGAGTGTTTTCATTGTCATGGTAGCTTTAATTTTAATGACCAAGTGAATCATGCAGGCACAAGAGTCTTAGAAACGCCGTTTCACAATACGGGGCTGTTTAATATTGGCGGCACGGGCGATTTTCCGTTTCCTAATCGGGGTGTGTTTGAATTGTCGGGTAAAGCACAGGACATGGGTAAGTTTCGTGCGTCTAGCTTACGTAATATAGAACTCACTGCACCTTATATGCACGATGGTTCAATAGCAACATTAGAACAAGTATTGGATTTTTATGCCGAAGGTGGCAGAAATATTACCGAAGGTGTACATGCAGGCGATGGACGCAATAATCCCTTTAAGAGTGAATTGGTCACACTTATTGACTTAAACGCACAAGAAAAAGCCGATATTGTCGCCTTTCTCAAGACCCTGACCGATAACGAATTTATTCATAATCCCAAAATTTCTGACCCTTTTAAGCAGCCGTAATCTTATGTCTTATCGTATTTATTCTGCTGTGTTGTTGAGCTTGTCGTTCGCTGCTAATGCCCATGAACAGACAACGACAGATAAATTCACGCCTATTCTTAATTTGGGTGGGCGTTATTTACACAGTCAATTTGACTATCCTGTTGCTCGTTTAGCCAATGCTTTAGAAACTGGGCAAATGTCAGCCTATCATCAAGGCAATGCGTTTGATTATGTCGATATTGGCTTGCAAGCCGACTGGACGGATGACATTACAACCTTAGTCAAAGGTTCGTATCATGGTGAAGATTTGGGTAATGAATTTGCGTTTGAACAAGTCTGGTTAAAATACAACTACGACGTCAACTCAACACAGAAGTTGACGACCCGTTTAGGCCGCCAAAATATCGCTTTGGGTGTACAAAATTTAGAGCATAGCCACCAATGGAAATTTGCTGTTGAGCCATTAGTGATGCGTGCGAGTGTTGGCGATGGTTGGCGAGATGATGGTTTAGACGTATCTTGGCAACATCAAGATAAACAAGGGTGGTATGCAGGCATAGGTGTCTATGATGGTAATGGTTTTCCTAGTGCCAAAAGCTCAGGCTTGAATGCAGTCAATGGTCGTGTCGGTTGGCAAGGTGAACGCAGTTCTTTTTCATTGAGCAGTGCCTATTTTAATGTCAATGGTCGCGCCACGAAACAAAGCACCACGACAGGACATACCCATAGCCAAGCATCGTGTCAGCAAGCCAGTACAGGGCAAGTGTGTTTTGATGGTAGTACTAGCATTTCAGTGTTAGAAGGGCAGTGGTTATGGCCGCAATATTACACCACCGTTAGCGGTGAAGCATGGCTCAAACAAGAAAATGGCCGTTTATTAAGTCCAACGGGTGATGTTGATTATCAAGGCACATTAACGGGTGGCTGGTTGACGGTTGACACTCAGTTGGTTTTTCGCTTTCATACGTTTATGCGTGTGGAGTCCTTAGCAGGTGAGCATCATTTAGTAGGTGCAAATTCGGCGTTAATCGCCAGTGAAGCAGGCATTGCCAATAGTGATAAACGGCCGTATCGCGTAGGATTAGGGGCATCATGGACAACATCAACGGGCGTAAAGTTGACGATTGAAGGTCATCAAGAGCATATTAACAGTCTCAAAAACAATCTGTTTGTTGTGCGGTATCAAGCGGATTTATGGTCTTTGTTTAATGCTCATTTGCTGAAATAGCAGACGTGTTCCCTGCGACAATATGCCACATGTTTTATATTGTCGAAGTCTTTTAAAATTCGTTTTATCTTTAATCGACTTTGGTTAGGTTCACTATGTCTCGTTCTAAATTGTTGTTGGCACTATTCACAGCCAGTACCGTATATACGCAATATGTCCATGCTCACGCCTCTTTTGTCATTAACTCAACATCTGTACCTTATGCCGCAAAAGGTTATTTAGCTACCTTAAATTTGGGGCACGGCTGCGAAGATAGCACAGGTAAATTGTATGATTCTTCGACCATTGAAGTGACTATTCCAAGTACATTCACAGCAGTTCGCCCGATGCCGTCAACTTTCGGTAAAGCCAGTGTCGTTAAGGATGGATCAGGAAATGTCACAAAGTTAATTTGGACTAAAGCCAATGCGGATAAATTGTCAGACGACTCACAACTTTACCAAGTCAGCTTTAAAGGCACATTACCAGCCACACCCTTTAGCACTCTTGGTTTTGAAACCGTACAAACCTGTGAAAATGGTTTAAGTATTGAATGGAAAGGTACTGACACACCAACACTGTATATTGTGCCTACACGAACAGTCGGTTGGAACAAATACACAACGTCCAATTCAGTTTTAGATTTAACAGGTACTGGTGCAAAGTTTTTTAGTGATGCGGCCATTGTCTGGAAGGGAAAAGAAGGCTACAGCATTAATGCCAATACGCTTGAGTTAATCAAGAAAAATGCCACTGAACTCAAGCAGATTCCTGCAAAAAGTGACATTTGGGTTAAATACTAAGACAGGACACGACAATGAATAAACGTCTTGTGTTAGTAGCACTGACAGCGATGTTAGTGGCCGCTTGTAACGGCAATAATGACAGCACTTCGACCTCGACAGTGGTTGTTGATCCTTTAGGCGATCTCTCTGTCACGACGGTACAAACTTTAGATATGCCGCCAACAGATGGCAATTTACCCGTTGATTTGTTGCCACCACAGTAATTTTTTCTGGTAACGGTTCATGTTTTGTATTTTTACAGAGGATGAACCTACATCCCTTCGACTCCGCTCAGGGAGCATTTTGCGTTAGCTGAGTGAAGTCTTGAAAGACTGATGGAGTCTCGGTGGCTGAGCGGAGTTGAAGCCAAGCCAAAACTATTTTGAAATAATCCCACGTCAGTTTTTCTACATTTTTTAGCGAAAATAACCTAAATTTCAATACGTCACCAGTCTCTCATTTTCGTCAAATTTTTCTTTTGTGTGCTTTTCAAAATTGTCATAACTCCATGCTACGCTTGTGAGTATGTGCGCTATTTTGGCGCATCAAATGCTGAATAAACCTTGTAAAAGTTGGCAAGTATTTTGCAATGACTACGTCATACATACCTCCAACAGGGAGCAACAACATGGCTTGTCGCAATATGGCAATTTCTGAAAGCGCATACGATTATTTTCCTAATCCTACTCATTACGATGAGATGGTCACGTCGGGCAACAATCGCCATCATTATCAACACGTTGCGGAATGGCTAGAGCAAACGCCTTTAGACTTGATTTTGCAAAGTCGTCACCAAGCCGATGCGATTTTTCGTCAACAAGGTATTACCTTTACCGTTTATGGCGATAATGCAGGCACAGAGCGATTAATTCCTTTTGATATTATTCCGCGTATTATTCCTGCCCATGAATGGCAAGTGATGTCTAAAGGCTGTGAGCAACGTGTTTTAGCTCTGAATGCTTTTTTGCATGATATTTATCATGAACAACACATTATTAAAGCGGGTATTGTGCCTGCCGAACAAATCCTAACCAATGAGCATTATCAAGCGGCAATGAAAGGCTTGACCTTGCCGAATCATATTTATGCTCATATTGCAGGCATTGATTTAGTACGCCACAGCAATGGTACGTATTATGTCTTAGAGGATAATTTACGTACGCCTTCAGGTGTGTCGTACATGCTCGAAAATCGTAAAATGACGGAGCGGTTATTTCCCGATTTAATGGCTAAACACAAGGTTTTACCTGTTCATCAATACCCTGATTATTTGAAGTCCACGCTGTTAGAAGCATCACCGTCAACATCAGCACCAACCATCGCTATTTTGACACCCGGCCGTTTTAATAGTGCGTTTTTTGAACATGCATTTTTGGCGCGTTCAATGGGTGTTAATTTGGTCAGTGGCAGTGATTTAGTGGTCAAGAATGACGTGGTTTACATGAAGACCATTAAAGGTCTAGAGCGTGTTGATGTTATTTATCGCCGTTTAGATGATGCGTTTCTTGATCCATTAGCTTTTGATCCGCGTTCGATGTTAGGTGTGTCAGGGTTGATGTCGGCGTATCGGGCAGGCAATGTCATCTTGGCGAATGCTGTGGGTACAGGGGTTGCCGACGATAAATCGGTTTATCCCTTTGTGCCAGATATGATTCGTTTTTATCTTAATGAAGAACCGATTCTAGAAAATGTGCCGACATGGCAATGCCGAAAACCGGCTGATTTAAGTCATGTGTTAGCCAACTTACCCGATTTGGTGGTGAAAGAGGCGCAAGGTTCAGGCGGTTATGGCATGTTGATTGGCCCAGCTGCCACCAAAGCCGAAATCGAAGATTTTAGAGCCAAAATTACGCAATGCCCAGAAGCGTATATCGCTCAACCGACCTTAGCGTTATCAACCTGTCCAACGTTTGTTGCCGCAGGGATTGCACCACGTCATCTGGATTTACGGCCTTTTGTATTGTCAGGTAAAACCGTACGTTTAGTGGCTGGAGGCTTAACGCGTGTGGCATTAAAAGCTGGGTCATTGGTAGTCAATTCGTCGCAGGGTGGCGGTACGAAAGATACATGGGTATTGGCTGAATAACGGTTGATTTAAGTAAATCTCATTAAGGGGATATAAAAAATTATGTTGCTACTTTCTACGGCTGCTGATTTGTATTGGCTAGGGCGTTATTTTAGTCGTAGCCAAGAGTTAGTTGACTTATTACTGGCTAGTTTTAAAGATTCTAGTCCTGAGAGTCTGGGGATTCCGTTAAGTATTACAGGAACGTGGCAAAATTTTTATCAGCAGTATATGACCTTAAACGTAGAGTCATTGGCAGAGTTTTTTATTACGGCTAACAATGCCACCAGTTTAACCGCATGTTTGGAAGCGACGCGTGCCGATGCACAGGCCACGCGTGGACGTATTTCGGGCGAGTTGTGGGTCACCATTAACAGTCTGTGGTTGGAGTGGCAAGAGCGTATTACCCATGTTGGCACGTATAGTGATCATTGGGCTTCTTTTGATTGGCTAAAGCAGTCTTTACAGACGGTACAAGGCTTAATTGACGGCTATGCTGATGATGAAACTAAACGGTTTATTGTTATTGGTCAATTAGTTGAAGCACTGGATAACGCCTTTCGTAAGTTGGCCACGCCTGATGCAGCCGTGCCATTAAATGCGGAGATTGCTCAATGGGCGGTTTTATTACTGCAACGCATAGCGTCATTAGATAAAGGCTTATGGCAACACACCATACAGCATAGTCAAGATTTGGTGCAGGTCTGTCAGTTGTGTTCAGATGAAGGTGCAATGATGAATATGCAAGAGATTCAACAGACACTGCAACGTCTGACCCATAGTTTAGCCGATGTCTTTGCCGCTTAGAGAGTAGAAAAATGACTTATTGTGTTGCCATGCGTTTAGAAGAAGGGTTGGTATTTGTCAGTGATTCGCGTACCAATGCAGGTATTGATCAGATTGCGGTGTTTCGGAAGTTGCATTTGTTTGGTATTGAAGGTGAACGGGTTATTGTTTTGCAAAGTTCGGGCAATTTAGCGACCTCACAATCGGTGATTACCTTGTTGCGACAGCGTATTCAGGCCGACGAAGGAAGTCATTTGCATAATGTCACGAATATGTATGAAGCAGCGACATTGGTTGGGCAAACCTTGCGTGATGTGCTAAAAAAATACAAAGAACAAGACATGGATTTTTCTTGTTCGTTGTTGTTAGGTGGGCAAATTTTGGGCGAAGAACCGAAGTTGTTTAATATTTACTCACAAGGCAATTTTATTGCCGCCACGCAAGACACTCCGTACTTTCAAATTGGTGAAAGTAAATATGGCAAACCGATTTTGGATCGGGCGTTAACCTATTTTAGCCCGATTGATAAAGCATTGCGGTGTGCATTGATTTCGTTTGATTCAACGATTCATAGTAATTTATCGGTGGGTATGCCGTTAGATTTAATGGTGTATCGCAACAACTCGTTTAAGTTGCCTCAAGGCCGACGTTTACATAATGATGATCCGTATTTTCAGATGATTCGTACCCAATGGTCGGAAGGCTTAAAACAGGTGTTGGGAGAGTTACCTTCGCCGCCTGCCGATTATTGGCATTAATTCAATCCACCATCACACGTTTATGAACGCCCTAAATTGGTGCTAATTACTCGCTGATGGTGCAGAGTCAGGACTTACGCATCGCACTGCGATTAGCGCGTGTGGTGAATCTCCCCAAACTCTTTTTTTTTGCAAAGGGGTTGGGGGGATTTAGCGATAACTGCGTAAGTACTAAGCATGTTTTTATTCTAGGGAGAAGTCTGTGTCTATCCATGTTGCGCTTCATCATGTCACACACTATCGTTATGATCGTCCCATTAACTTAGGGCCACAAACGATTCGTTTACGTCCTGCGCCGCATTGCCGCACCCGTATTTTATCGTATTCGCTCAAAGTTCTACCCACTCAGCATTTTATTAACTGGCAACAAGACCCACAGGCGAATTATTTAGCCCGTTTAGTTTTTCCCGAAAAAACGCGTGAATTTAAAGTCGAAGTGGACTTAGTGGCGGAAATGTCCGTCATCAATCCGTTTGACTTCTTTTTAGAGCCGTATGCTGAGAACTTTCCATTTACCTACGATGCCAGCTTAGACCAAGAGCTAGCCCCTTATTTAGTGACATTGCCTGCTTCACCAGAAGTGGAACAGTATTTACAGGGTATTTCCTTAGATACAGTGCGAACGATTGATTTTTTAGTCGCGCTCAATACACGGCTATGTCGAGATATTAGTTATTTAATTCGCATGGAAGCGGGTGTACAAACACCTGAAGAAACATTAACCAGTTTGTCGGGTTCGTGTCGTGATTCCGCATGGCTGTTAGTCCAGTTATTCCGTCATTTGGGCTTGGCAGCGCGTTTTGTGTCGGGTTATTTAATTCAATTAACCGCCGATGTGAAATCCCTCGATGGCCCAACAGGCACAGACGTAGACTTTACCGATTTACATGCATGGTGCGAAGTCTATTTACCGGGCGCAGGTTGGGTGGGTTTAGACCCGACATCGGGTTTATTAGCAGGTGAAGGTCATTTGCCGTTAGCGTGTAGCCCTGAACCGTCATCTGCCGCACCGATTACGGGTTTATTGGATGAGTGTGAGTGTGAGTTTGAACACGTCATGACGGTAGAGCGTATTTGGGAAGCTCCGCGTGTCACTAAACCCTATACGCCTGAACAATGGCAAGCGATTCAGGCACTCGGCCATTGGGTTGATGCCGATCTCAAGGCCTTAGATGTTCGACTCACGATGGGTGGCGAACCGACATTTGTTGCCGTTGATGATCCCGATGGCGCAGAGTGGAATACCGAAGCACTGGGCAAAACCAAGCGTTTACGAGCCATTGAATTGTTTAATCGGATGCGTGATAAATATGCACCGTACGGCTTGAGTCATTTTGGCCAAGGTAAGTGGTACCCCGGTGAGCAGTTACCACGTTGGTCGTTGAATTGTTTTTGGCGTAAAGATGGCGAACCTATTTGGACAGATCCGAGTCTCTATGCGGATGAAGGCAAACAATATGGTGCTGATGCCACCATTGCTGCTGAGTTTTTGCAAGGTGTCGCGACGCGTTTGGGTGTAGACGAATCGTATATTTTTCCTGCGTTTGAAGATCTATTTTACTACATGTGGCGTGAGCGTAAGCTGCCTGAAAACGTCGATCCCTTTGACTCTCGTTTAAATGATGAACTAGAACGTGCGCGCTTGATGAAAGTGTTTAGCCAAGGTTTGGGTCATGTAGTGGGTCATGTGTTGCCGATAGCGCGTCATGTCAAAGCGAATTGCTGGCAAACAGGCTCATGGTTTTTACGCGATGAACACTGTTATTTAATTCCCGGTGATTCCGCAATGGGCTATCGCTTGCCCTTAGATTCACAGCCGTGGGTGAGAAAAGAGGACTTTCCTTATATCAATCCGCCTGATCCGAGTGCTGAATTCCCTGCATTAAAAAGCTACACCGCCATTCGTCAGCAATTTCAAGGCGAAAAAACGGCATTAGTGCATCAACAACCTAAAGCCAAAGAATCGGCTGTTGACTTGACGCGCACCGCATTATCTGCCGAGCCACGCAACGGCAAGCTGTATTTGTTTATGCCGCCATTGGCACAGCTAGACGATTATTTAGAGCTGGTTGCGGCGATTGAAGCTACGGCTCATGCTTTACACCAACCGATTATTTTAGAGGGTTATGAGCCACCTTCCGACCCACGTTTAACGCATTTCCGTATTACGCCAGACCCTGGTGTGATTGAAGTCAATATTCATCCGTCAACGTCTTGGGATGAGTTGGTTGACCGTACCACGCATTTATACGATGCCGCGCATTTATGTCGTTTAACCAGCGAAAAATTCATGACCGATGGTCGTCATACGGGCACAGGTGGTGGTAATCACTTTGTTATGGGTGGAGCTACGGTCAATGATTCGCCGTTTTTACGCCGTCCTGATTTACTGCGCAGCTTGATTGCGTATTGGCAAAATCACCCGTCATTGTCGTATTTGTTTTCGGGGTTATTTATTGGTCCAACGTCTCAAGCACCGCGTATTGATGAAGCGCGTAATGACGCTTTACATGAGTTAGAAATTGCCTTTCAACAATTTCCCGCTGAAGGCAAGACGTGTCCACCGTGGTTGGTTGACCGTTTGCTGCGCCATTTACTCACCGATGTCACGGGTAATACGCATCGTTCAGAGTTCTGTATTGATAAGCTGTATTCACCCGATAGCAGTACAGGGCGTTTAGGTTTGTTAGAGCTACGGGCGTTTGAAATGCCGCCACATGCACAAATGAGCTTGTCGCAACAGTTATTAATTCGGGCATTGATTGCACGTTTCTGGAAACAACCGTACAACCCAAAACGCTTATCACGTTGGGGTACCGAGCTGCATGATCGTTTTATGTTGCCGTACTTTGTCAAAGAAGATTTTAACGATGTCATTACGGAGTTGCAGGAAGCAGGGTATCCGCTCCAAGCGGATTGGTTTAATGCCCATTTTGAATTCCGTTTCCCGAAATATGGTGATTATGCCGTCAAAGGTATTGAGCTAGAAGTCCGTCATGCCTTAGAGCCTTGGCATGTGTTGGGTGAGGAGAGTGGTGCAGGCGGCAATGTTCGTTTTGTTGACTCATCGGTAGAGCGCGTGCAAGTGAAAGTGACAGGACTACCCCCTGAGCGTTATACCTTAACCTGTAATGGTGAGCCTGTTCCGTTACGGGCAACGGGTAACGTCGGTGAGTTTGTTGCGGGTGTGCGTTATCGGGCATGGCAACCGCCATCGTGTTTGCATCCGACCATTGGTATTCATGCCCCGTTAACCTTTGATATTGTCGATACATGGATGTCTCGCTCATTGGGTGGCTGTCAATACCATGTGACGCATGCGGGTGGCCGTAGCTTTGATACTTTCCCTGTCAATTCTTATGAAGCGGAAAGTCGTCGTTTAGCCCGATTCTTCCGTATGGGTCATAGCCCCAATAAGGTGCAAGTCAAGCCGTTGGTATATAACACTGACCATCCTTTCATGTTAGACTTGCGCCGCAAGTGATTTTTAGTGCGGCTAATACCTGAGCTGCACACTTAAAGCGAATCACGCTTCTTCCCTATATCTGTCACGGCTATAGGGATTTTTTTCATTTTATGACTGACACGGTTATCGCTTATTGGCTCGCATTGCAGCAGCCTTAAAGCGGCTTTATGTTCGCAAAACGCGCTAATCGAGGTTTGATGTGTCAGTTGTTACTTCAAAAATTAAAGAACACATGTCTAAGCTGTTTGATTCCTACAAGATTGACCCGAGCCGCTACAATGAAGTGTTTGCGGCGGATGGTTCTATTCACCCGCATTGGCAACACTTTGCGGATACTTTGTCAGGGATGACAGCCGAGCAAATGCAGCAACGTGCTGATTTAGTCGCCCAACAAATTCATGAAAATGGTGTGACCTATAATGTCTATGCTGACCCTAGTGGCAATAATCGGCCTTGGCGTTTAGGGCCAATTCCCAATCTTATTCCAATGGATGAATGGAAAACCTTAGCTGAAGGGATCGCGCAACGCGCCAGTTTACTGAATGATATGTTGGTTGATATTTATGGCAAACAAACACTCATTCAACAAGGACTGATTCCTGCGGAGTTAATTTACGGCCATCCTAATTTCCTGCGTCCGTGTTTGGGCATTAAGCCGCCACGTAATACCTACCTTCATGTCTACGCTGCCGATGTCGCGCGTGCTGCTGATGGTCGGTGGTGGATTATGGCCGACCGTACACAAACGCCCTCAGGTGCAGGTTACGCGCTCGAAAACCGTCAAATTATTGCCCGTGCTTTTCCAGAGTTATACCGTCAACTCAAAGTACAATCGCTCAATGATTACTTTTTGACATTACGGCAAACACTTTCGCGCTTAGCACCAACAAACGGTGAGCCACCGCTCATCGTCTTACTGACTTCAGGCCGTTTTAATGAAACCTATTTTGAACATGTTTATTTAGCACGTCATTTAGGGATGCCGTTGGTCGAAGGTTCAGATTTAACGGTACGTAATTCGGTCGTCTATTTGAAAACATTGAATGGCTTAAAACGAGTACATGCTATTTTACGGCGTTTAGATGATGATTATTGCGACCCATTAGAGTTACGCAGTGACTCTTCATTAGGGGTTGCAGGATTATTAGATGCCGTGCGTTCAGGTAATGTTCTCGTTGCCAATGCCTTAGGTTCAGGTGTGGTTGAGTCAGCGGCTTTACTAGGGTTTTTACCCAAGATTTGTCGGCACTTACGCGGTGAAGAACTTAAGTTACCTTCTATTGCGACATGGTGGTGTGGCGAGCAAGTTGTCTTTGCTAAAACATTAGCCAATTTAGAACAGTTTGTGGTCAAACCCACATTCCCGTCACAGCGTTTTGAACCCGTTTTTTGTAAAAATTTAGATGCAGAACAATTAGACGAGATGCGTTCGCGCCTGAAACGCCGACCTTATACCTACGTTGCACAAGCTCGAGTGACGTTGTCGCAATCACCTGTTTGGAATAAAAACACACAGCAGTTTGCCGCCCAAGCGTCAGGTATGCGCGTCTATGCCGTTGCCAGTGAAGACGGCAGTTATGTCGTGATGGCGGGTGGCTTAACGCGTGTCGCAGGCGATAATGTGACAGATGTGGTTTCGATGCAGCGTGGTGGCCTGAGTAAAGATACATGGGTTTGTTTTAGCCATAGCTCGCGTACCGAAAAACCGCAAATGCGTACTATTGGTGTCCGTGATTTATTGCGCCAAGACCCGTATTTGCCGTCTCGTGTGGCGGAAAATATGTTTTGGTTGGGGCGTTATTCTGAGCGTTGTGATAACAATGCGCGGTTATTACGCTCGGCGTTATCTCGTCATATTGAGTTGGCAGGTGATAGCGATTTAGGTTTAGAAATTGCGCTGGATAGTTGCAAGTTTTTGGGTTTGTATCCCCCTAAAGACGAAATTACGGAACAGTTATTAGCAGGTATTTGTGATGGCGATTGGTCAAGTAGCCTTGTTTCTAACTTACGCAGTTTGATTTGGTCTGCTTCACAAGTACGTGGTCGTTTGTCTCAAGAAAATTGGATTGCTATTGTTGAATTACAACAAGAAGCGGATGCGTTAACGCTGGAAACCTTTGAGCTAGGTGAAGCACTCGCTTTTGTTGATCGTTTATTAATGTCATTGTCGTCATTGGCGGGTTTTGCGATGGATGATATGACGCAAGATAACAGTTGGCGTTTTTTGATGATGGGGCGACGTTTAGAGCGTTTGCAGTTTTTAGCCGATATGATCGCGCAATTATTGCAAACTCCGTCCGCTATCGAACAGACTGGATTGGATTGGTTGTTAGAATTAGCCGACAGCACGATTACCTATCGTAGTCGCTATTTGTCGAGTGCCCAATTATTACCTGTCCTTGATTTAATTTTGCTTGATCCGAATAATCCGCATTCGTTACAGTTTCAGCTAGATAGTTTGCTAACGACGTTGCACCAACTGGATCATGAGGATGATTATGGGTTACGGGCATTGATTGAGCGTTTAGAGTCGTTAAATTTTGATGTGTTGGAAAGTGAAATGCATTATCCCGCACGTTTAGCGCGCGCATTGACAATGATTGCCCGATTGTTACATGAAATTGCCGCAGCAGGACGTGGGCTATCAGACCATTTAAGTTTGCGTTATTTTGCTCATATTGACACCATTAGCCAACCGACAGCGTCCTCTTAATGAATACTACTTCACGCCGCGCCCGTTATCGTATTACTCACGAAACCCGTTATCGTTATGCAGGTAATGTCACACTGTCTCAGCAGTTGTTACATTTACAGCCGCGAGATATGCCTTATCAATCCTGTATCGCTAAAAAACTCACGATTAGTCCTGAGCCAAGTTATAGCACGAGTAGTAAAGATAGTTTTGGCAACCCCTGTACACGTTTAGAGTTTAATCAGCCACATCATGAGTTGGTGGTGATTGCGGAAATGGATGTTGATGTCTTTACGCGCGATGTTGCCACTCGTTTTGAGACATCACCCGCTTGGGAAGAGATGGTTAACGCTTGCTTGTATCGTGGCCACGTTGCCTTGACAGGTAATTTTTTAGAGGCATTGCCGTTTCGTTTTGAATCGCCTTTTGTGCATCTAAAGCATCAGTTTTCAGATTATGCCCAAGACTGTTTTTCCAAAGATCGACCATTATTAGTCGCTATTCAGGCATTGATGAGTAAAATTTATCACGAATTTACCTTTGACCCCGAAGCAACTCATATCGGCACGCCATTGT
The DNA here is from genome assembly GCA_006546595.1 of Moraxellaceae bacterium AER2_44_116. Lineage (GTDB taxonomy): Bacteria > Pseudomonadota > Gammaproteobacteria > Pseudomonadales > Moraxellaceae > Agitococcus. Next base: position 36,130 of record VIAD01000001.1, read on the forward strand.
TAGAAGTGTTAGAGAAAAAGCGCGGTGTCTGTCAAGATTTTGCCCATTTAATGTTGGCATGTTTACGTTCTTTGGGTTTGCCTGCGCGTTATGTCAGTGGTTATTTATTGACTAATCCACCCGAAGGCCAAGCCCGTTTAATTGGTGCAGATGCTTCTCATGCGTGGGTTTCTGCTTATTGTCCAACCTTGGGCTGGGTGGACTTTGACCCAACGAATAACGTCATTCCTAGCATTGAACATATTACGGTGTCATGGGGACGAGATTTTAGTGATGTCTCCCCATTGCGCGGTGTGATTTTGGGCGGTGGCCGTCATGATTTAACGGTACGCGTCACGGTTATGCCGATTTAATGTTGACTGTTGACTGTTGACTGTTGACTGTTGACTGTTGACTGTTGACTGTTGACTGTTTTGTTTGGATTCTTTACGTTGATAAAATCGACCACCACTAGCTTACATACGTTATTTTGGCTGCGCTGTTTGGCTATTATCGGCCAAATCATCACTATTTTTGGAGTTGATTTTGGCTTAAAGATGCCCTTGCCATTGCTGCCGATGTTGAGTGCTATAGCCGCTTTAAGCATTGTTAATATCTATACCGCGCGACGAGTACAACAAGCCAAGCAAGGACGAGTCATTAGCGAACAGTTTCTTGCTACACAATTAACGATTGATATCATGGCATTAGCGATATTGCTGTATTTTTCGGGTGGGGCATTTAATCCCTTTGTCTCATTGTTTTTAGTGCCATTGGCGATTGCGTCGGCCATTCTGCCCATTGGCTACACCGTATGTTTGGTGGCTTTGACCATCTTTTTATATGCCAGTTTGATGACTGATAGCATGCCATTGCCACCTGCACCCGATGGCCTAGAAGACGTGGTGTCATTGCATATTTTTGGCATGTGGATCAATTTTGTCATCAGTGCCAGTTTAATCGCAGGCTTTATTAGTTATTTGTCCAGTAAAATCAGAGCATCAGATCATCAACTTGCCCGTACGCGTGAAAGTCAGCTACGGCAAGAGCAAATCTTAGCTCTCGGTACATTAGCCGCAGGAACAGCACACGAGTTGGGTACGCCATTATCCACCATCGCCGTCTTAGTGACCGAATTAGAGCAACAGTTACCCAGTCAAACCTCTACCGAGGTACGTGACGATTTTGCGTTATTGCGCCAACAAGTGAATCAATGTAAACAGATTTTGAGTGGCATGTTGCAGAAAGTCGAGTTGGCCACGACACAGCAATTTAGCCTGATTTCAGCGACACAATTAGTCAATAGTGTGCTGGAAAAGTTTCAATTATTACGCCCGATGGTGGTGGTGAAAGTGCCTAAGTTGATTGAGCATTCATCGCCGTTATTAGCCTGTGATGCCACCTTAGAGCAAGCGTTGTTAAATTTATTAAATAATGCGGCTGATGCTTCTGCGGAACATGTCGAGATTCGTTTAAGCCACAATCAGCAACAAGCCATGATTGATATTTGTGATAAGGGTTTAGGTTTTCCTCAAGAAGTGTTAACGGTGAGAGGCACGGAATTTATTTCCACGAAAGGCGAACAAGGTATGGGTATTGGCTTGTTTTTAGCCAATGCCACCTTAGAGCGTTTAGGGGGCGATGTTGTATTTTTACCGCGCGAGGGGGGCGGTGTGATTGCGCGTGTGATTTTGCCGATTCATCGCCATACGCAGACAGACAGGACTTACGCATCGCACCGCGATTAGCGCGTTTTGTGAACATAAAGCCGCCTAAAGCGGCTGAAATGTGAACAAATAAGCGATAACCGCGTAAGTCCTAACAGAGTCAAATTAACCATGTCAGAAAATTTACCGCTATTATTGATTGTTGATGATGATCCTACATTTAGGCGGGTGTTAGAGCGCGCCATGCAGCGGCGTGGTTATGAAGTCATGACTGCCGAAAATGTTGACGATGCCATTGTTCTCGCCAATGAACAAGCACCTGAATACGCCATTATTGATTTGAAGATGCAAGGTGCATCGGGTTTGGAGTTGGTAAAGCATTTACATCAATTAGATGCCGAAACACGCATGGTGGTGTTAACGGGTTATGCCAGTATTGCGACAGCAGTGGAAGCGATTAAATTAGGTGCAACACATTATTTAGCCAAACCTGCCAATGCCGATGAAATTGTTGCAGCCTTTGCCCGTACCGAAGGAGATGCGGACTTAGCCGTTAACGATCACCCCTTATCCGTGGATAGACTGGAGTGGGAGCATATTCAACGGGTATTACAAGAGCATGAGGGGAATGTGTCGGCCACAGCGCGGGCATTAAAAATGCACCGTCGGACGTTGCAGCGTAAATTGGGCAAGTATCCCGTCAGGGAGTGACGGACAGACCTGCGACATCTTGTCACAGCATCTTTTTGTCTGAGTCACGGTACAATGCCCTGTGACTCAGAACAAGGATGTTTTACTTCACCTCAAATACAATGCCCGCTGCTTGTAGTCGTTTAAGCAAATAGCCTCCCATTGCCTCAGCAGGTGTCACCACGCCATAGTGAGCAGGTAGCTCGGCCTTGTCTTGTAACAAACACAAGGCACTTTCGGCCAACATTTTTGCTGTTTCATCATAACCAGGGTCGCCACCACTGACTAAGGTGCGTAGGGTCACGGTTTCTTGTGTCGGCGTTTTGACTTCAGCAACAAATTCCACATTAAACCAATGTTGTGCTCGCTCTTCAGGCGCAGGGCCTGCACCTGATGGTCGTTGCTTACCCAACCATGAACGGCCTTTATTAAACTGAGCAACGGCAAAAATGCCAGCAATGGCTGCGCCTGTCATGGCTAAACGATGTAATTGCGGGACAACGACAAAGTGAGCATAACGAAATGACTGGCCATAATGGCTATAACATTTGGCACTTTGCACCACAATCGCAGGATCAATCGTGGGTAGAGGTGCTGCCCAGCCATCTTTAAGTTTAAGTAAGCGGGGTTTTTCAACCAAACGAATATCTCGGCCATGTATGGTTTGATGTTGATAGTGTTGGCGACGCTCACGAATAAAATCTTGCCAATTGGGCATAGCATTAATCGCGGAGTTCCATGTTCCACCCGAAATATCACCATGACCACGAACAAACCCTTCAATTGACACCGCTGATTGGCGCAACACCTCTGTACCCAGTTTTTTACTCAATGCCTCGATGGTAAAAAATACGCCTAAGTCATGGGGGATACTGTCAAAACCACAACAGTTAACAATTTTTACGTCTTGTTTCGTCGCATCTGCGCCATATTTACGTTGCATATCGGCGACAAACTGCGGTTCACCTGTTAAATCGACATAGTCACATTTTTGCGTAATACAGGCCGCTACTAAATCTTCACCATGCAAGGCATAAGGGCCAACGGTGCTAATAACGACGTGAGTTTGCGCGCACATTTTTCGTAAACTGGCCATGTCGTGACTGTCGGCAATAATGATGTCAGGTGAAGGCGCAGTAGGATTGTCTGCCAATAATAATTCACGAATCTGAGCTAGTTTTTCGGCGTTACGACCTGCTAATGCGAATTTAATGGAGGGTTGTTGTTTTAATAAATAATCGGCGGTTAATTGGCCAGTAAAGCCCGTTGCGCCAATTAGCACAATATCGTAAGGACGGTTTTTGAGACTCATAATGCACTCAGGAGTTGATCTTTTGAATTATCTGTTCATTCTACTGGTTATTTCTTCAAAGTAAAAACTCCACGATGAGGGCTTGACTGTTTTTAGTTAGTAATCACCACAAGCGACAGTAAATAAAGATAAAATAGCAAGATGACGACTGTCTTTAGCTTTTTTGAGATTATTTTTATGCTTCATGTTGTGTTGTTTAGGCCAGAAATTGCAGGCAATACGGGCAATATCATTCGTTTAGCAGCGAATACCGGTGCGATTTTGCATTTGATTAAACCGCTTGCTTTTGAATTGGAGGACAGTAAGTTAAGACGGGCAGGTTTAGATTATCATGAGTGGGCGCGTGTACATGTACATGAATCTTGGGCGGATTGTATTGCATTTATTAAACCCAATCATATTTGGGCGTTTAGCTCTAAAGTCTCAAATAGCGCATTTGATGTGCGTTATCAAGCGAATGATATTTTATTGTTTGGTAATGAAACCAAAGGCTTAACTGAAGATATTAGAGCAGAGCTTGCACTCACCAATGCCCAATTTGTGACATTGCCGATGAAGGCTGGACGTAGTTTAAATTTATCCAACACGGTAGCGGTAAGCGTATATGAAGCATGGCGACAATTAGGGTTTAATTAAAAGCAAGCCCTCCCTTAATCAAATAAGGAGGGCTTACTATAACGGCTTAAGAAGAACGTGTTTCTAACCAATCGGCTACTTTTTTCCAAACATCATTCGGGGCTTTACTACCAGACAAAATACCCATGTGACCACCCGCCACCACAGTAAATTCTTTATCCGTAGAACTAACATGATCCATTAGCGTTTCAACGGCTGCTTTGGTCACCATATTGTCGCTTTTGCCTGCACAAGCAAATACCGAGCTATGAATATCCGATAAACGAACTTCTTCCTCGCTTAATTTCATGTAGCCTTTGGCGAGTTCATTATCAATCCAAATCCGTACCATCATGTCTTGAACAATACCACCAGGGTAAGCGACCATGCTGTCTAAAAATGCGGCGGTCGTGGCGTGGTTAATGACAAACTCACGATCGGCAAGTTTAATAATCAACTCCCAATAACCCATAAAGCTCCCAACAGGGCTGAGCATTTTAAAGCTCAATACATTCATCCAACCTGGTGTGTGAAGCCATTGCGGGTTAATATTATGAATACGGAATCCTGTATTTTTTCGTACCCATTCTGCACGACGCTCAATAAATTGATAGATTTTACCAATGCCACCCGACGCATGACTGTTAATAGGTGTGCCGATAATAATCAGGTTACGAATATCAGGATCATGCGTTAGTGCGGTATAGCTGAGAGTAAAGATACCGCCCATGCTCCAACCATGCAATGACAGCTCTTTTTGGCCACTATGCTCACGGACTTTATTTAAAAAGTCGGGCATAAATTCGGCGACATAGGTGTGAAGGTTGTAATGGGTGTGACCACGGTTTGGTTGACCCCAGTCGATTAAATAAACTTCAAAACCGCGCGCCAAAAAGTATTTGACGAGGCTGCGCTCAGGAAATAGGTCATAAATTAGCATATTGACCGCAAGTGGCGGCACAATGACCAATGGCACGCGATGTTTGCTTTTATTGACGGGCATGGCATTGCCATCAACCATAATACTGTCATCAGTTAACGGTAAATAATGGCGCAGTTTGACGAGGCCATTATCATGTAATACTTCAAAGGGAGTTTGTCCTGCTAACACTAGATGACGAGCGCGAAAAACGCGGTCATTGGCGTTGTTGAGCACGCGGCGTGCAGGCTTTGGTAGCATTTTAAGGGTTTTAGACAACAATGGATTGACGGGCATGGCAAGAAATCCCAAATAACGCGAGTAGAAGAATAGTCTAAGCGATTGTACCGATAAGGTTATTGACTAAAAACTCTATTTTTTAGAGGGTTTGGGCGAAGGGTATAAGACCATTTTAGTTTAGAGGTATACGATACGACCTCGTTAAGGCAATATAATTTTTACTATAAATGTGAATGGCGAGATTAACCGTATGGATGCAGAAAATAAAAAACATAAGCCAAGGCCAATTTGGGTAGTCGCGGCCAATATTAAACATGAATACAGTTATAAGGTGGGAGGTCGTAGTTATCCATGTGATGGAATGTTCGATAAAAACAAACTCCCGCCGTTGTACTATAAAAAAGAGCCTGACTAGCAGGCTCAAAAGGGTAATCGTTATTATAAGAAAGCGTTAAGCGGCGATTGATTCAACTTGATTCGTTGTTTCTTGGTTGTCCGTTGCTTTATCAGCAATTGACTTGGCGCAACTATCATACTTAGCCAATAACTCTTGATGACGTTCTGGATCCATGTTGATTTTGGATAAATCGCCTTTGTAATGCTGAATGACGCGTTCATCCATTAACTTGTACCACAACGATGGAATGTACGCAGGCAACAACATGGAAGCATAACCACTTGGCAATTGCGGCGCATTTTCAAAATGACGCAAGGCTTGGAAGCTACGGCTTGGATGTGCATGATGGTCAGAGTGGCGTTGTAATTGATACAAGAATAAGTTAGTAACAACATGGTTGCTGTTCCAGCTATGTTCAGGCGCAGTACGCACATACTTACCATTCGGTAGTTTTTCGCGTTTTAAGCCATAATGTTCAACATAGTTAATCACTTCGAGCAAGCTTGCACCATAAGCACCTTGACCGATTAAGAACGGAATTGCACGAGGGCCACAAATCGCAGTTGTTAAGCCAAAGAAGCCTGCGGACATTGCCCAGCCTTGTAATAGCTCATTTTCCAACGACCAAAAGCTTTTACCTTTGCGCTCTAAACGCTCAGTTTCAATTTTAACGGCAGATTTAAAACCACCAATCACGGTACGCGGTAAGAATTTCCAAAAGCTTTCACCTAAGCGGCTGCTGGCTGGATCTTCTGGCGTGGCAACACGTTTGTGATGGCCAAAATTGTGTTCAACTGCAAAGTGGGTGTAGCCTGTTGGCGCAAGGGCTAACATAGCTAATAAACGATCAGTTTTATCGTGTTTGTGACCCAGTTCGTGCGCGGTGTTAATCGCAATGCCATTAATTGCACCGACGGTTACTGTTAGGCCAATACGGTCTGAAACGGGCGTACTTTTACGGCTAGCAAGCCATGCACCTAAAAAAGTCACGGCGTATTGCGTAGGAATAAATGCCTTAACAACGCGGCTATAGTATTTATCGTTTTCTAATTGTTGAACCGCAGAACTAGGTGGGTTACTTTTGTCTTCACCGACTAAACGGTCAATGGCAGGAATAACCGCGTGTACGAGCACAGGGCCTGTCCATGCAAGAGCGCGTAAACGTTTTGGCGCAACGGCATAAGCACCCAATGCAGCCAAGCCAATCACAGGAAGAGCAGGACTCAATAGCCATAAATAGCGTTTGGGGTCTTTCCATGATGTTTTGCTGTCAGTGGTAGTCAATAAGTCATCGCGTGTTTTTGCGTTCATGTGTTAAACCTTGTTGGACGATTTGTATGTTAATCTTGACGAATAATAATAAAAGAAGCCAGTTGTTAGCGTCCGCCAAACCTGCGTTAAACTCCGACATTGTATAATGGTACATTTGTCGTGTATTTTATTGCTCTTTTTCAGCTTTAGTCTTGAGTTTTTGGGGTTAGTTTAATTTATGGATGCACTTAGTCATATTTTGGAAGATATTCATCTTCGAGGAGCGGAGTATCTATATGTCAGCGGCCACGATCGTTGGTGCTTTGGATTAACGGAGCAAACTATTTTTCATGTGGTACTCACAGGTTCTGTTCGTTTGGTTTTGCCTAATGTAGAGGAACGTATTTTAGAAGCTGGGGATATTGCTTTTATTCCTGCGGGGGCGGAGCATCGTTTCTTGCATCCTGAAGCCGTGTGGAAAAGCCACAGTTTATTGCCTGAGTTTAATGGCCATCGTAATGATCCCGTTCATTTAGGTGAAGGTCTCAGTAATAGCCTTATTTTGTCGGTGCGTTGTTTGTTGGATGTAGAAATGGCGCGACCGTTATTATCGTCATTACCGCCAAGTATTGTGATTCAACAAGGTTTAGATGGTAGCGGCCCCGTGTGGTTACGCTTAGGATTAGACTTTTTAGCATTAGAATCAGAGTTGTATAGGCCAGGTCGAGATACCTTAATCAATCGCTTAATTAGTATGTTTTTAATAGAGTGCGTGCGTGATTATGTTGAACAATTACCCAAAAATGCCAATAACTGGCTTAATGCTGTGCGTGATCCGTATTTATCTCCCGTCTTGAGTGCGATTCACGCAAAACCTGCGTATGGATGGACAGTGGTTGAGTTGGCGGGTATTGCCTGTTTATCGCGCTCGGCATTTGCTGAACGGTTCTCGCAAATAGTGGGTCAGCCGCCTTTAGCCTATTTAACGCAATACCGTTTACGTTTAGCGACACGTTTGTTAATACAACAAGATTTGAGCATCAGTCGAGTCAGTGAAAAAGTAGGTTACGCCTCAGAAACGGCATTTAGTCAGGCTTTTCGCCGTCAATATGATGTGTCGCCCAGTCAGTATAAAAAAGAGCGTGCGGTATAGGGGATTGTGACGGTGAGTTAAATTTCCCCTTCGACTCCGTTCAGGGAACGGTTTTTTGTTGGTTGAGCGGAGTCGAAGCCTTTAGTAACTTGGTTTTTAAACAAGGGAATTCGTTTTTTCAGCCAATGGCAAAATTCAGTATTTTTGACAGGCTGAGTTAACCAACACCTCAATATATCAAGAGAATAACATGACTAATGCTATAGAAAATAACCCACCCAAATGGACGCGTGCTATTGCATGGTTTACCAATCCACGCGGCTTAAATAACGATAAAAAACTACGCAAGGCGGTGAATGGTAAAGTTGTACTGATTACTGGCGCATCGTTTGGTATTGGCGAAGCCACAGCGCAACGTATGGCGGCAATGGGTGCGATTGTGGTGTTGGTGGCGCGTAGTGCCGACAAATTAGAACAAGTGGCAACGGCAATTCGAGCGACAGGCGGCAAAGCATTCACCTACACCACCGATTTAAGTAAGCCTGACGAGGCTAAAAAACTAGCCGAAGATGTCCTTCGTGATCATGGTCATGTTGATGTGTTGATTAACAATGCAGGTCGTTCGATTCGTCGTTCTATTTCGCTGTCGGTTGACCGTTTTCATGATTTTGAACGGACGATGGCCATTAATTATCTTGGGCCTGTGCAATTGGTATTGTCGTTATTGCCGTCGATGCAAGCACGTAAACAAGGTCATATTGTTAATATCTCCACATGGGGCGTGCGTATGCCACCGGGTGCACGATGGGCAGCATATCAAGCATCGAAAGGGGCATTTGATACATGGTTACGCAGTGTTGCTTTAGAAATTAAAGCTGATGGTATTACTACAACGTCTATTTATCCTGCCATTGTCTATACCCGTATGAGCGCACCAACACCGGGAATGCATTCCTTACCGGGCATGACGACAGATGATGCTGCTCATGTGATTGAATTAGCGGTGGTCGAAAAGCCGTTTGAAATCACACCACCGTGGCTGCATTCGTGGCAAATCGCTTCCGTCATTTTGCCAACACCCATGCGTAAAAGCATGGAGTGGGTTTTTAAGTTCACTAAAGACAGTGAAGCGAGTTCCAGAACCGTTAAATAACAATACAGATATAAAGGGCAATTTGGAAATTGCCCTTTATATTAAATCACCTTAGAAAAACGCTGCTGTTGCCCTTGTCGTAAATAACTATCAAACACCATACAGATATTACGAATCAGTAAACGGCCTCTAGGTAAAACCTGTATGGCCGTTTTATCGAGTGTAATCAAACCATCATTGGCCATGACGGCTAATTGACGAAGTTCTTCGGCAAAATAATCAGCAAAATCAATATTCCATGTCTGCTCTAAACTGGAAATATCTATCTTAAACAAGCAGATAAGTTGCGTAATTAACGCTCTTCGGAGTTTGTCATCAGAGGTTAAACGTACCCCACGATAGACGGGTAATTTGCCTGTGCTGACACACTCATGATACTCCTCTAATGTTTTGACGTTTTGGCTATAGGTATCATCGACCATACCAATGGAGGTAATGCCTAAACCAATTAAGTCGCACCCTGCATGGGTGCTATACCCTTGAAAGTTGCGATACAACGTCCCATTTTCTTGTGCCAATGCCAGTTCATCATCAGGTTTGGCAAAGTGATCCATGCCAATATAGACATATCCTGCTTGTTGTAAGCGTTCAATGACATATTGCAAAATAGCTAATTTGGTGGCGGCAGAGGGCAGTGTATTTTCATCCATTTGCTTTTGCACTTTAAATAAGTGCGGTAAATGAGCGTAATTAAACACCGACAGACGATCAGGATTTAACGCTAAAACTTTGTCTAAGGTGAGAGCAAAAGATTCAACCGTTTGAAAAGGCAAGCCATAAATTAAATCAATGTTGATAGAGTGAAAACCCGAGGCTCGTGCGGTATCAACTGCTGCTGCCGTTTGCTCTAATGATTGAATACGATTAACGGCCACTTGAACTTTAGGGTCAAAGTCTTGGACACCAAAACTCATGCGATTAAACCCCAGTTTTCGTAATAGAACGATTTTTGCTGGTGTGACTTCGCGCGGGTCAATCTCAATAGAATAGTCGCCTTTGTCTTCTTCTAATAAATAAAAGTGTTGGCGTAACTTATTCATCAGGCTAGTGATTTCATCATCACTAATAAATGTGGGTGTACCGCCGCCAAAATGTAATTGGCTGACAGGACGCTTTTCGGTAAAGCGGGCGGCTTGTAATTCAATTTCTTGGTGCAAGTCGTCTAAGTAGGGTGAGGCGCGTTTGCGGTTGGCGGTAATGATTTTGTTACAGGCGCAATAATAACAAACCGTGCCACAAAAGGGTAAATGCACATATAACGATAAAGGTCGTTGGCTGTTATTACTATCGTGAATAGCTTGTAGATATTCGGTTTCATCAAATTGATTATGAAACTGAACCGCCGTGGGATATGACGTATAACGAGGACCTGCTAAGTCATAACGCTGGATAAGATCGACATCAAACTCAATAGAACTATTCATACAAGGACTCGACAGTATTTATCCTTATAGTTTATAGGGGAATGCGTTGCTAATACATACTAATAATGGATTAAGCTTTGTTGATGTTTTGAAATTTAGATGGTTTTTACCAAAGGGCTTCGACTCCGCTCAGCCACCATGACTCCGCTTAGCCGATGCCTAATGTTCCCTGAGCGGAGTCGAAGGGGATTATTTTTTGCTGTGTTTCATTAAAAACTTATCTAGTTGATTGGCAAAGGCGACTTTGTCTTTTGCACCGTAGCCCGAAGTAAAACTTTGTACTTGCCCTGTTTCACGTAACTCCGTCATTAAGTTACGCATAGTCAAACGATTACCAATGGTTTCAGGGGTATAAAATGTTCCGCGTGGATTCAGCGCGTAAACCCCCTTAGCAACCACCGCAGCAGCTAACGGAATATCGGCGGTAATGACTAAATCGCCCGTTTGTGATTGCTCAACAATCCAATTATCTGCCACATCAAAACCCGAAGGCACTTGAACAGAGCGAATGATTTTGGAGGCAGGCACTTTCACCCACTGATTAGCAACTAGCGTCATAGGCACTTGTAAACGTTCAGCAGCACGAAATAAGACTTCTTTGACGACGACAGGGCAGGCATCGGCATCGACCCAAATCTGCATTGGTATTATTCCTTGGTGATTTTTAAGCTTTCAATGGCATCGGGCAGGTCTTCAAAGTTGGTGACGATGGCATCAGGTTGCATGGTTAATGGCCACGGCTGATTTAACCAATTCACCCAAATGGTTTTCATGCCGACATCGCGTGCCGCTTGAATATCTTGAATCGGGTGGTCACCAATATGAATCGCTTCATGAGGAGCAGCATTGGCTTGTTCGAGAGCTTGATGAAACATCGCAGGGTGAGGCTTGGCAAAGCCGACACCTGCTGCCGATAAATGATGGCTAAACAAGTGGCCTATGCCAATTTTTTGCACGTCAGCATTGCCATTACTCAACGCATACATCGGATATTGGCAAGCCAAATCTTCTAAGGTTTCTAAGACGTAGGGGAAGTATTGTACGATGTTGCGTTGTTGTTGAAAGACTTCATACGCTTTTTTGACAATATAATTGACATCGCCCTGAACATGACCGTCCAACACTTGGCGCAAGGTTTTTAACCGTAGCTGGGTTAAATCATGGCGAATATCGGGATGTTCAACACTGATTTTTTCTTTGTATTGTTCAAATTGAATCGTGCTGACTTTGAAGCGTAATTCAGGTTGGTTCTGATAAATCCATTCCATCATCGCATTTTCTGCGCGTGCAATAATCGGGTCAACTGACCATAACGTGTTGTCTAAATCAAAGGTGAGCAGTTTTATCATTCTTTCTTCGCCCGAGGATGTGCCTTTTCGTACACATTGGCTAAATGTTGGTAGTCCAAATGGGTATAAATCTGAGTGGTGCTAATACTGGCATGACCGAGTAATTCTTGCACCGCTCGCAAGTCCTGACTAGATTCTAGCAGATGTGAAGCAAAACAGTGACGTAATAAATGCGGATGTAGGTGTTGGGCGATACCTATTCGTCGTGCTTGTGCTTCTAAAGCATATTGAATGGCACGTTCGGTGAGTCGGCCACCGCGTTCACTTAAAAAAATCCAGTCGCAACTATCGGCTTTGATAAAGTCACTGCGAATGCGTAACCATTCTCTGATGGCGAGTGAGGCTTTACGACCCACAGGTAAGACACGCGTTTTGCGACCTTTACCTGTCACCGTGATTAAGCCGCCATTTAAGTCGATATCGGTAAGATGAGTATTACTGAGTTCTGAGACCCGTAAGCCGCTGGAATAAAACAACTCCATGACGGCTTTGTCACGAATCCATAGTTTAATGGCATGTTCACCTTCGGGTGGCGGTGCATCTAATAGTGCATTAACGACATCAACATCCATAACATGAGGTAATTCGCGAGTTTGGCGTTTGATTTTAAAGGCACGAGCAGGGTTGTAATTGACTTTACCCTGTTGCCCTAGCCAATCATAAAAGCCACGCATCGCCGATAACATGCGTTGGATGCTCGTAGGCAATAAGGAGTTGGTGGATAGCAGAGGACCAATAAAAGCGGTGAGTCGGTCTTGGTCAACTTCAGCCCATTCCTCACAGCCTTGACTGACTAAAAAGTTGGCGAGTTTACTGAGGTCACGACGATAAGCAGCCAACGTATGTTCGGAAACATAACGTTGACTATGCAATATGCCTAACCAAGCTTCGAGGTCATCAAGGAGGATGTCGAGCGATGAGGCGTGATGATTACCACTCATACATGCGCAACACGCCATCAAATACGCGTGCCGTAGGGCCTGTCATCCACACAGGATAGCCTTCACCTTGCCAACGAATATCAAGCTCACCACCACGCAGTTGCACCCGTACACGCTCATCCAATAAACCTTGTTGAATGCCAGCGACAACGGCGGCGCAAGTGCCCGTCCCACACGCTAAGGTTTCACCCGTGCCACGTTCAAAGACTCGTAGCCGTGCATTGTTACGATCAACAATTTGCAAAAATCCAACATTGACTCGTTCAGGAAAACGCGGGTGACACTCTAGAGGACGACCAATTTCACGGACAGGCGCAGTGTCAACATTATCCACCAAAATCACGGCATGAGGATTGCCCATACTGACGGCACTAATTTCCAAGGTTCGATTAGCGACTTCTATGGGATACGTTAAGGCACGTTGTTCGGCAATAAATGGAATTTCTGCGGGCTCTAAACGAGGCACACCCATATTGACGCGTACCCAACCATTAGGTGCAATATTCAACTCAATAATGCCGCTCGCGGTTTCAACAACCAGTTTACTTTTGCGGGTTAATTTACGGTCACGGACAAAACGGGCGAAACAACGCGCACCGTTACCACATTGCTGAACTTCTGAACCATCGGCATTAAAAATGCGATAGCAAAAATCAACATCGGGACGCGAAGGGGGTTCAACCAATAATAATTGGTCAAAGCCCACCCCAAAATGGCGGTCGGCAATTTGTTTGATTTGATACGTTTCTAAACGCGCTCGTTGGGTGATACAGTCAATCACCACAAAATCATTGCCGAGGCCATGCATCTTGGTAAATTCCAGACGCATAACGGCTCTCTCTTAAATTGTAAATACTTGTCGTCTATAGTGGCGTTAAGGCAACACAGATTCAAGTGCTAATAAGTCGGCAATGCTTTCACGACGGCGAATAACAAACGATTGTGCGCCATCGACCATGATTTCGGCGGCACGGCCACGCGTGTTGTAGTTTGAACTCATGACAAAACCATAAGCACCCGCACCACAAACCGCTAACAAGTCACCTGCTTCAATAGCAAGCTCACGCTCTTTACCTAAAAAGTCACCTGTTTCACAGACTGCACCCACCACATCATAGACTTGCGTGTCGGTTAGGCGAGGAAAAACAGGAATAATATTCATCCATGCGCTATACAACGACGGACGAATCAAATCGTTCATTGCGGCATCAACAATGGCAAAGTTCTTATGCGGCGTCGGTTTTAAGAACTCAACTTTAGTTAACAGAATACCCGCATTGGCAGCAATGGCGCGGCCAGGTTCTAAATAGACTTTTAGGTTACGACCTTGTAGTTTTGGCAATAACGCATTGGCATATTCGGCAGGTGTTGGCGGCACTTCGTCACGATAACGTACACCTAAACCACCACCAATATCTAAATGTTCGATGTTAATACCCAGAGTGGTTAGCGTATCAATCATGGTTAAAATACGGTCTAAGGCATCGGCAAAGGGAGTCGTGGTGGTGAGTTGTGAGCCAATGTGACAGTCAATGCCAATCACCTCAAGACCTTCTAATTGGGCTGCATATTGATAGACGGCAATGGCGTCATCAATGGCAACCCCAAATTTGTTTTCTTTTAACCCTGTCGAAATGTACGGATGTGTTTGGGCATCGACATCAGGATTGACTCGCAACGAGACACGCGCTTTTTTACCAACGGCAATCGCGACTTCATTGATGCGTGCTAATTCGGCATAAGACTCGACATTAAAACAAGCAATACCGACTTCTAATGCTGTTTTTATTTCTGTTTGTTGTTTGCCTAAACCCGAAAATACCACTTTGCTGGCATCGCCACCTGCGGCCAAGACACGGGCTAGCTCGCCCCCTGAAACAATATCAAAACCTGAGCCTAGACGTGCTAAGACATTTAAGACCGCCAAATTAGAGTTCGCTTTAACGGCATAACAGACTTGATGAGGCACAGAGGCAAAGGCATCATCAAAGGCACGATAATGGTTTTCTAAGGCTGCACGAGAATACACATATAATGGTGTGCCAAAACGTTGAGCCAGTTCGCTAAGGGACGTTTGTTCGGCAGATAATGTGCCGTCGAGATAGTGAAAAAATGACATGATATAAACGCTCAAAAATTAAGGCTGAGAAATAGGGGCTGTGGGTGTGCTGGGTGGATTTTTAGCAGGTAAATATAATCCTCCTTTTTGGCCACACGCCGACAATAAGAATAAGCAGACAAACAACGCTAAATAACGCATGATAATTCAACGATAGCGAGAGTAAAAATTGCTGCTATGCTAACGGAATCGTGATCAGAAAACAAAAATTGACGCTATAAAAAGACACTTGTCTGTATTTAATTGAGGAGAAATCGATGAGCTCTCAAGCCTCTGTCTCGGTAATGACTGAAATGGCACTCACAACTGCCGAAAATGATAGTCCGCTCAGCTTTGCTAATTTTGAGGAGTTTTACCCCTTTTATTTAAGTCAGCATCAAAATCAAACCTGTCGCCGTTTGCATTTTGTCGGTAGTAGTTTGGGTTTGTTGGGTTTAGGCGCAGCCGTGGTAACCGGAAAAAAACGTTATATTGCTGCAGGTGTGGTGGCTGGCTATGGTTGTGCATGGGTGGGACATTTCTTTTTTGAGCATAATAAGCCCGCAACGTTTAAGTATCCACTGTATAGCTTTATGGGGGATTGGGTGATGTATAAAGATATGCTGACGGGCAAAATACCGTTGTAGGTGATACGTGTAAATAATTTAGGAAAACGCTAGGTGACTGATGACTCCGCTCAGCCAACGCAAAAAAGCTCCCTGAGCGGAGTCGAAGGGATAGTTTAAGCAAACGTCAACAAGCCCTAAGCACTGTTAGCGAGTCATATCATGAATCAAACTCGTAAAAGAAATAAGCGCTTTGGGCGTATGGCATGAGTGAAGCCTATTGCCCACTGTGTTACGCAGGGCTTGAAGTAATTGAGGTTGCTCCATGTATGGAGTGTGGTCATTCACCAGTAGAGTTACAACACGCATTATTTGGTCAACATCGATATGCCGAAATGCGAATTTTTGGTGAGTTAACCTTAATATTATGTGACTTTTGCCTAGTTGACTTTGGCTCATTTAATGCTGAGTTGTTTGGGCTACCTAAAAACACCCGTATTGGCTATGAAAAAATGCAGTTCTTACGCGATATTGAAGATATTTATATTACCAAAGATAAAATATGTCCAAGTTGCAATTACCGACTACCTTTTTTGAGTTTCATAAAAAAAGCACAAGAGTTACACGTCAAGTGTTTAAAGGAAAAATAACGAATGTCGAAAAGTTTAACCACCACCAGCAAGTTTTTAAGTTTAGTGTTGCGCCATAAGCCCGAAGAAATAGGCTTACAACTGAATGAAGAGGGCTGGGCAAATGTTAACGAGTTGCTTGAGAAGGCAGTACAGCATGGCATGACTATTTCCCCAGCGTTATTAGATGAAGTCGTTAACACCAACGATAAAAAACGTTTTGCGTTTAATGCCGATAAATCACAGATTAGAGCCAATCAAGGTCATTCCGTTGATATTAACCTTAATCTTGTGGCCATTGAGCCGCCGCCTATTTTATATCATGGTACGGCAACTCGTTTTTTAGAGTCCATTAAAGAAAAAGGCTTACTGGCGGGTGATCGTCAGCATGTGCATCTCTCCGCCAATCAAGAAGTTGCGGTGAGTGTGGGTGCGCGTCATGGACAACCCATTGTAATCACGGTGAATGCCGAGCAAATGGCTAAAGATGGCTTATTGTTTTATGTGTCTGATAATGGTGTATGGCTAACTGAAAAAGTGCCAGTAGGGTATTTGATGCTGTCGTCGGAGCAAAAGTCAGCACTGTAATGATTGATGGAGTTTAATTAATCTCAATTTTACATTCCTGTATGTCAATGCTCATTTCCCATTGCGATCATAAAGGAAATAAAGACTAAAACTTGCGTACCAGCCCCTTGTCCAAAAGCATAAGCTCTTATAACCATTAGCAATCAACTAGCAGAGGACGGTAGTGGCTCTATTTATAAGTTATTACAAATAGTTTTGAGTCGGGCGGAATCATTAATAACGCCATTCAATCGGCTATTACCCCGTAGGTCGGTGATCGGGTAAAGCGAGGGATAGCTTCAGTAAAATAACCGCCTTCGGGCGGTTATTTATTATGCTTCTAAAATAGAGATTTTTATTGAGTGTACTAAATTCGCACCAAACGTCAGTGCCGCACTTATTAAAAACTAGCCAACTCATTGATTTAATTGGCGCGCTCGGCGGGATTCGAACCCACGACCCCTGCCTTCGGAGGGCAGTACTCTATCCATCTGAGCTACGAGCGCGTGCAGGGGCGGCAATGATACCTCTCTTCATGATCCTAGTCTATGCTTGCAGAGCTTGAAACTCATCACTTTCGATATAAAGAACTTTGGACATATATAGCAACGCGCTTCTTGTATGAAAACTGTCCTTGTTAAAAATGCTGTAAAAAGTACAGAGTAATATGTAAGATTGTTGTTTGCTGTTTTTTTGATCGCTTCTTGTTGTTTGATGCAGCAAAAGTGCGATGAATATGATTTTGCCTAAGTCCTGTACTTTGTCCCTACGGTGTTTGCGGTTATACTCTCGTCCAAGTAATTTAGCCCTAATTTTAGGTTGTTTTGGTTTGTGAGGCTTTCTGTGAAAAAATTAGCTCTGCTTGCTGCGGTTGTTGGTTTAGGTTTGTCGTTTAACTCCTTTGCTAAAGAAGATGAGGCTGCCGTTATTGAACGTATTCAAGCGTTTGGTAGTGTGTGTGTAACAGGTAAACCTTGTAGTGTGAAAGCTCCTGTTGCCGCGGGTGCGCCAGTTGAAGGTGCTGCGCCACGTACGGGTGAGCAGGTTTATACTGCGGTTTGTGCGGGATGTCATGGTGCGGGTGTCATGGGTGCGCCTAAATATGGCACGGCGGATTGGGCACCTCGTAAGGCAAAAGGTAAACCAGCGTTATATACCAGTGCATTAAATGGCTTTAATGCCATGCCAGCAAAAGGTGGTTGTGCTGCTTGTGCGGATGAAGAAATTAAGAGTGCGGTTGATTATATGACTAAATAAGGCAGTCTCGAACTGTCTTGTGGTTGGCCAGTAAAAAAGCCCTGCAACATCATTATTGCAGGGCTTTTTTATTTATTTCTGTTGAGCGTCAATTGATTGACCTGTTGTGCCTTTGCTATCTATACCCATTAAATATAAAAATAACGGCATCAGTTCTTGTGGTGTGGTGACATTAGCTGGATCTTCCGCAGGGTACGCTTTCGCACGCATCATCGTCCGTGTTGCACCAGGGTTGACACAGTTGACGCGAATATTAGAGGTGTTGGCTAGCTCTTCGGCTAACAATAAACTCAAACCTTCAATGCCATATTTCGACACCGAATAAGCACCCCAAAAAGGTCTGGCTTTACGGCCAACACTGCTACCCATAAAAATGACGGACGCATCGTCCGCTTGCTTTAATAAGGGTAATAGGCTTTGGGTGAGCAAGTAGGGCGCACGTAAGTTAATTTTCATGACTTCATCCCATGTATCAGGATCGTACATTTCTAAGGGAGTAATGTCGCCTAAAACACCTGCGCAGTGCAAAATGCCGTCTAAACGTCCCAACTCCTGCTCAATGCTGATCGCGATTTGTTCAAAATCGGCATTGGTGGCGGCGCTAAAATTCAGTGGAATGATGGCGGGTTGTGCGTGTCCTGCCGCTTCGATTTCATCATAAACCACTTCGAGTTTGTTAATATCTCGGCCATGAAGGACGACCGTTGCACCATATTGCGCATAGGTTTTGGCAGCAACACGGCCAATGCCTTCGCTTGCGCCAGTCACTAAAATGACTTTATCTTTCAGTAAATCGGCGGGTGCTTGATAAGCACGAATATCACTAGTACTCATAAAAAAACCTGTATTTTATTGAAAGTTAAAATGTTGAATTAAATCCGCGACGGTATCGACACAATAATCAGCTTGCCATTCAATAATACTTTCACCTGATGGAATATAACCAAAACCCACCGCGATCGTTTTCATGCCTGCATTATTGCCTGCTTGAATATCACGGATATGATCACCGACATAAATCGTGTGTTCGGGTAACACATTTAAGGTATTACAGGCTAAATACATCGGTTCAGGATGGGGTTTAGTTTGGCTGACATCATCGGGGCATACCAATACCTGACAGCGTTCCGTTAATTGTAGCCCTGCTAAGAGCGGTTCGCTGTAAATACGTGGTTTATTGGTGACAATGCCCCATGGAATGTCGCGGCTTTCTAAAGCCTGCAATAAGCTTTCCATGCCCGTAAATAAACGGCTTTCTTGTGCCAAACTGAGACTGTAATTGTCTAAAAACTCTTGGCGTAGTGCGGCAAATTCTTCAGAGTCCAAACTATATTCAGGAAAACCCACCTGAATCATCGCGCGTGCACCTGCCGAAACGGCGACGCGAATGACATCGTAATCTAAAGCAGTACGACCATATTTTAGCCGTAACGCGTTTAAGACACGAACAAAATCGGGGGCGGTGTCCACCAATGTGCCATCAAGGTCGAATAATACCGCAACAGGCAATGTACTCATGTCTCAGCTCTCGTATAAACCATATAATTCACATCCACATTAGCCGCCAACCAATAATATTTGGTGACAGGATTATAGTGCAGGCCTGTACTTTCTTTTAGGTTTAAACCCGCCGCCCGAATCCATGTTGCTAATTCCGAAGGGCGAATAAACTTTTGATAGTCGTGAGTCCCTTTGGGTAATAACCGCAACAGATATTCCGCGCCTAAAATGGCAAAGACATAGGCTTTAGGGTTGCGGTTAATGGTGGAAAAAAAGACATGGCCATCGGGTTTGACTAATTGCTGACAGGCTTGAATAATCGCCGCAGGATCAGGCACATGTTCGAGCATTTCCATGCAGGTAACGACATCAAAACTATGGGGCTGTTCGGCGGCTAATTGTTCAACCGTTATTTGTTGGTAGCTGATGGCTTGAACACCTGTTTTTTCGGCATGTAAACGACCGACCGCTAACGGTGCTGCGCCCATATCAATGCCTAAGACGGTTGCGCCACGACGTGCCATTGACTCGCTTAAAATGCCGCCGCCACAACCGACGTCTAAGACGCGTTTACCTGCGAGACCTACGCGTTCATCAATCCAATTTAACCGTAACGGGTTGATTTGATGGAGGGGTTTGAATTCAGACTCCATGTCCCACCATTTGTCGGCAAGGGCTTCAAACTTAGCTATTTCAGCAGGGTCAACATTCAACGGGGTACTGCTCATCAAGGTCTCTCCAAAACGGCAAAATATGACGCGCAGTATAATGACATAGAGCATAGAAAACTGCGAAAAACTTCGATTTATGTTATATTGTGCGGCTTGATATTTCATAGAACTGACGCTAAAACACGTTTTATTGGCTATCACAGCACACAATAAAAGCATCAATCAGGGCTTTGCTTGTGTAGAAGTGGCAAAAAATAATGCGCGTCCGTTCAAAAAACAGCTAACAAGACCTAATCATTGCTAACCTACTGCCCATTTGAGAATACGCATGACTGACTTTGTATCCGAAATCGTCCCCGTCAATATTGAAGACGAATTGCGTCAATCATATTTAGACTATGCCATGAGCGTGATTGTGGGGCGTGCGTTGCCCGATGTTCGTGATGGTCTAAAGCCAGTTCATCGCCGTTCGTTATTTGCCATGCATGAACTGAGTAACGATTGGAATAAGCCGTATAAAAAGTCGGCGCGTGTCGTCGGTGATGTCATCGGTAAATACCATCCTCATGGTGATACGGCGGTTTACGATACGATTGTACGGATGGCGCAGCCATTTAGTTTGCGTTATTTATTGGTTGATGGTCAGGGTAACTTTGGTTCGGTCGATGGTGATGCGCCAGCAGCGATGCGTTACACCGAAGTACGGATGACGCGTATTGCGCATGATTTAATTGCCGATTTAGAAAAAGAAACCGTTGATTGGGTACCCAACTACGACGGCACTGAAATGATTCCTGCGGTGATGCCGACACGTATTCCCAATTTGCTGATTAACGGCAGTAGCGGTATTGCGGTCGGGATGGCGACAAATATTCCGCCGCACAATCTGACAGAAGTCCTAAATGCGTGTTTGGCTTATGTTGATGACAATAGCATTACCGTTGATGGTTTAATGCAGCACGTCACAGGCCCTGATTTTCCAACGGGCGCAATTATTAATGGTCGTAGTGGTATTGTTGAAGCGTATCGGACAGGTCGTGGCCGTATTCATTTACGCGCCAAACATCATATCGAAACCGACAACAAAACAGGTCGTCATACCGTTGTGTTTACCGAGATTCCGTATCAGTTAAACAAAGCGCGAGTCATTGAAAAAATTGCCGAATTGGTAAAAGAAAAGAAACTAGAAGGCATTAGTGAGTTGCGTGACGAGTCCGATAAAGACGGTATGCGGATTGTTTTAGAATTAAAGCGCAACGAATTGCCTGAAGTAATTGTCAATAACTTATTTTCGCAAACGCCCTTAGAAAGTTCATTTAGCTTTAATATGTTGGCCTTGCAAGATGGTCAACCTAAGTTAATGAATTTGCGTGATTTAATCGCCGCGTTTGTCCGTCATCGTCAAGAAGTCGTTACCCGTCGTACTGTATTTGAGTTACGCAAAGCGCGTGAACGTGGACATCTTGTTGAAGGTTTGGCGGTGGCATTGGCCAATATTGACGATGTGATTCAGTTGATTAAAACATCAACCACAGGCGCAGAAGCCAAAGAGCGTCTGTTGGAAAAACTATGGCCAGAAGGTGGTGTGTTAGCGTTATTGGAACGTACGGGCAGTGATAAAAACGCCTGTCGCCCTGAAACATTACCTGAGTATTTAGGTTTGTTGGTGCATGGCTACAAACTGTCACCTGAGCAAGCACAAGCGATTTTAGATTTGCGTCTGCACCGTTTAACTGGTTTAGAGCAAGACAAATTATTAGCCGAATACGAAGAATTATTAGGCAAAATCAGCGGTTTATTGGCGATATTGGCTGACTCTAAGTTGTTGATGGAAGTCATTCGTGGTGAATTAAAACAAATTCTAGATATGTATGGCGATGTTCGTAAAACGGTAATTATTGCTTCACGTTTAGATTTAAGCCGTGAAGATTTAACACCGAATGAACAAATGGTGTTAACGGTATCGCATACAGGCTATGCCAAAATTCAATTACTCAGTGATTATCGCGCCCAAAAACGGGGTGGTCGTGGCAAGTCAGCAACCGCCATGAAAGATGAAGATTATATCGAGCATCTATTAGTCGCGAGCACGCATGACACGGTATTGTGTTTTACCACGATGGGTAAAGTCTATTGGATTAAAGTCTATGACTTGCCGCAAGCAGGACGTGGCGCTAAAGGCAAGCCGTTAGTGAACTTGCTACAGTTAGAAGAGCACGAAAAAGTCACCGCAATTTTACCGTTACGTGCGTATGCTGAAGGTCATTTTGTCTTTATGGCAACGGCCGATGGTACGGTGAAACGGGTGGAGTTGGCCGCATTCTCGCGTCCACGTTCCAACGGTTTGATTGCGATTAATTTAGAGGGTGATAACGCCTTAATTGGTGTCGCAGTTACCGACGGCTGTCAAGACATCATGCTCTTTAGTAATGAAGGCAAAGCGATTCGTTTCCGTGAATCGGATGTGCGTGTCGTGAGTCGTCAAGCGATGGGTGTGCGTGGCATGAGATTGCCAGAAGGTGCACGTATTGTCTCGATGGTTGCGACCTCTGATTTAGCCGAAGCCGCTGAAATAGTCGCGGTCGCGGCCACAGAAGATGACGACAGTGTTGTTGAAGTGAGCGAAGAAGCTGACTTAGCTGTTGCTGCCATCGAAGAAAGTGATGATGTATTGGTGGATGCAGCTGAAGATGAAGTCATCGTCATCTCAGCGGAAGAGTCACAAATTTTGACCGCGTGTGCCAATGGTTATGGTAAACGTACCCCTGTGAACAAATATCCATTGCGTAAACGGGGTGGTCAGGGCGTGATTGCGGTACAAACTAGCGAGCGTAATGGTGAGTTAGTTTCGGCAGTTATCGTTAATAAAACCAATGAGTTGCTGCTAATTTCGGATATGGGCACATTAGTACGCACCCGTATTGGCGAAGTGTCGGTGCAAGGTCGTAACAGTCAAGGTGTAATGCTGATTCGTTTAAGTGATGAAGAACAGTTGGTTGGCATTGTCTGTTTAGATGTTCCTGAAGAGGAAGTGTTGGAAGGTGAGGCCGAGTTGGTGGCAGAAACGCCGGTCGTTGATGCCGATGCCGTTAGCGAAGATGCACCTGCTGAGGATGAAAACATCCCCACCATCGTTGTAGAGTAACGAGTCACAACGTAGGGGCGCATGATTGCGCCCTTACTGATTGTAAAGAGATTTAGAGTGGGTTGACTGTCAGTTTTGATTAATTGAAAAGGTGTTTATTGATGCGTGTTTATAACTTTTGTGCTGGCCCAGCTGCATTGCCCGAATCGGTATTATTGCAAGCTCAACACGAACTATTGGACTATCACGGCAAAGGTTTGTCCGTGATGGAAATGAGTCACCGTAGTGCGGATTATGTCGCGATTGCCGAGCAAGCCGAACAAGACCTACGTGATTTAATGAATATTCCCAGCAATTACAAAGTCTTGTTTTTGCAAGGTGGCGCATCACAACAGTTTTCAATGATTCCAATGAATTTGTTGCGCGGCAAAACAACGGCGGATTACGTTAACACAGGCATGTGGTCAGATAAAGCCATTAAAGAAGCCCAAAAATTCTGCCACGTCAATGTCGTTGCCAGTGACGAAGCGAATCACTTTCGTTCTGTCCCCGCTTACGATACATGGCAAATTAACCCTGAAGCTGCTTATTTACATTACACGCCGAATGAAACCATTCATGGTGTGCAATTTGATTTTATCCCTGATAGCAACGTGCCATTAGTGGCCGATTATTCATCCATTATTTTGGCAGAACCCTTAGATGTCTCTAAGTTTGGTTTGATTTACGCGGGCGCACAAAAAAATATTGGCCCTGCGGGTTTAGTGGTGGTGATTGTACGTGAGGACTTGTTAGGCGATGTCATTAAAGGCACGCCAACGATGTTGGATTATAAAATCCACGCCGATAATGCCTCCATGTATAACACACCATCGACTTACGCATGGTATTTGTCGGGCTTAGTGTTTCAATGGTTAAAAGCCCAAGGCGGCCTCGAAAAAATGGCTGAAATTAATCAGCGTAAAGCCGCTAAGTTGTATGCAGCCATTGATACGATGGATTTTTATGCCAATCCCGTTACGTTGGCTAACCGCTCGATGATGAATGTGCCATTTACCTTGGCGAATCCTGCTTTAGAAAAAACTTTCCTCAAAGAAGCGGATGCGCAAGGCTTGTTAAACTTGGCAGGTCATCGTTCTATTGGTGGTATGCGTGCCAGTTTATATAATGCTGTACCCGAAGCGGCGGTTGATGCATTAGTGGCATTTATGGTGGATTTTGCGAAGCGTAATGGTTAAATCGTTGCAGGGCGTACCCTCTGGGTACGTCTTGAACGGGTTGTAATGGTCATGATATTGGTGTCAGCTTGGCATGGTCGTTCTAATCCGTTGAAAAGCATCAACCCGACTTAGACGTACAAGATTGGACAGTGTAGAATAGGCGCAATTTTTTACCGTTTAAGCACTGTGCCATGACACACTCTCATTTGCCGACATTACCTAGTATTCGCCAACAAATAGATTCTATAGATGAGCAAATTCAACAGCTTATCAATCAACGAGCGGAATGCGCTAAACAAGTTGCGATTATTAAACGCTCTGAAGACCCTAGTATTAAAAGTTTTTATCGACCAGAACGTGAAGCGCAAGTGCTGCAAATGGTCATGGAGCGGCAAAAGGCGGCCAAAGATGGCCAGCATGACGGCTTGGCAGGTGAAACGGTTGCACGTTTGTTTCGTGAAATCATGTCTGCTTGTTTAGCCTTGGAATCACCCTTAAATATCGCTTTTTTAGGGCCTAATGGCACGTTTACTCATGCTGCCGCACTGAAGCATTTTGGTCATGCCGCATTAACCCAACCGTTGGCAACCATTGACGAAGTGTTTCGTGAAGTCGAAGCACAAAGTGTCAATTATGGTGTTGTTCCTGTTGAAAACTCTTCTGAAGGTGTTGTTAACCATACGCTCGATTGTTTTATGGGTTCGTCGTTAAAAATTATTGGGGAAGTGGAGTTGCGTATTCACCAAAATTTATTGGTGGCAGAAGGCACACAAATCAAAAATATTTCGCGTATTTACTCTCACCAACAATCGTTAGCGCAATGCCGTAAATGGATAGATGCCCATTTCCCAAAAGTTGAGCGTGTTGCGGTGTCGAGTAATGCTGAAGCAGCGCGCTTAGTCAAAGGGGAGTGGCATTCCGCCGCCATCGCAGGCGAAACAGCGGCTGAGTTGTATGGTTTGAAGAAACTGCATGAAAATATTGAAGATAATCCCAATAATACGACACGTTTTTTAATTATTGGCACAGAAGACGTGACACCTAGCGGTGATGATAAAACGTCGTTGATTGTGGCTGCTCATAATGAAGCAGGCGCGTTGTATCATATCTTAGAGCCTTTTTATCGTCATAATATCTCGTTAACCCGAATTGAAACTCGACCATCACAAAATGATATTTGGTCGTACGTGTTTTTTATTGATTTTGAAGGCCATCAACAAGACCCTGCTGTTAAAACGGTATTGGCTGAAATTCAGGGGCGCGTCCGTGAGTTACGTATTTTAGGCTCATACCCGAAAGCGGTATTGTGAGAATGGCTTCGACTCCGCTCAGCCAACGGCTAAACGCTGCCTGAGCGGAGTCGAAGGCTATATAAATTTAGGTACATCATTTAGGAATATAAAAATGTCCTGCGATTTTCTCTCTCTTGCCAATAATGGCGTACAAAAATTATCGCCGTATCAAACGGGTAAACCGATAGATGAGCTTAAACGTGAGTTGGGTTTAGACGATATTGTTAAACTTGCCAGTAATGAAAATCCGCTCGGCTGTTCACCGTTAGTGGTTGAAGCTATTAAATCAGAGTTAACACAAATTGGTCGTTATCCCGACGGTAATGGTTTTTATTTAAAATATGCGATTCAGCAAAAGTTCGGTTTTGACTTAAACCGTATTACTTTAGGTAATGGCTCTAATGATATTTTAGAGCTAGTGGCGCGTGCGTTTATCGCCGAAGGTCAATCGGCTGTTTATAGTCAGCATGCCTTTGCTGTGTATCCTTTAGCCGTGCAAGCCGTTGGCGGTGTCGGTATCGAAGTGCCTGCCAAAAATTACGGTCACGATTTGCAAGCGATGGCGCAAGCAATCACCGCTAATACCAAAGTCGTGTTTATTGCTAACCCCAATAATCCAACGGGAACATGGTTTAGTCGTGCTGAGTTTGAGCAGTTTATGGCGCAAGTGCCTGAGCACGTTATTGTCGTGTTAGACGAAGCCTATGTCGAATTTGTCACCGACAGTGGCTTTATGAATGGCTTTGATTACGTTAATCAATATTCTAACTTATTAGTCAGCCGAACATTTTCTAAAGCTTATGGTTTGGCTTCTTTGCGTGTGGGTTACGCGATTGCACATGCTGATATTACCAATATTATCAATCGAGTACGTCAGCCATTTAACGTCAATAGTTTTGCTTTAGCGGCAGCAACGGCTGCTTTGCAAGATGATGATTTTGTCGCGCAAAGTTGTGATTTAAACAGCACAGGCATGAAACAGTTAGAGCAAGGTTTAACGGCATTAGGTTTATCGTTTATTCCGTCTAAAGCCAATTTTATTGCCTTCGATGTCAATCGTCCGTGTCAGCCTGTTTTTCAAGCCTTATTACAGCAGGGCGTGATTGTTCGCCCCATTGCTAACTATGGTATGCCGACATATTTGCGTGTCAGTATTGGTTTGGCAAGTGAAAATGCGCGCTTTTTGGCGGTGTTAAAGCAGGTGTTGAGCTAAATGTTTAACAAAGTCGCTTTTATTGGTTTAGGTCTGATCGGTTCGAGTTTGGCACGGGTATTACGTGCCAATCATCTCGCACAAACCATTGTTGCCAGTAGCCGTAGCCCTCGCACATTAAGTTTAGCTTTAGATATAGGTTTGATTGACGCAGGTTATGCCGATGCTGCCGAAGCGGTGCTAGACGCTGATCTCGTGGTACTCGCCATGCCTGTTTGCGCCACACAAAGCGTTTTAGCGGCTATCAAAGACAGCCTTAAAGCATCGGTCATTATTACGGATGTCGGCAGCACTAAAGGTAATGTCGTTTCCGCGGCCGAGACAGTGTTTGGTATTGTACCCACACGTTTTATTCCTGCACATCCCATTGCAGGCTCAGAGCAAAGTGGTGTTTTGGCAGGAAAAGTCGATTTATTTGATCGCCATAAAGTGATTATCACGCCATTGCCACATACCGATGCAGAAGCCTGTTTATTGATACAGCAAATGTGGCAAGTCGCAGGCGCTGAAGTGCTAACGATGACCGTACAACGTCACGACGAGGTTTTAGCTAAAACGAGCCATTTGCCGCATTTATTGGCGTTTTCTTTAGTTGATACTTTAGCGCGAGAATCACAAAATTTAGATATTTTTCGTTTTGCCGCAGGCGGATTTCGGGATTTTACCCGTATTGCAGGCAGTGACCCGTCGATGTGGCATGATATTTTTCTCGCCAATGAACAGGGCATTTTGTCGGCTTTAGATAGCTTTAGCCAAGGGGTTGAACGCCTGAAATCGGCGATTGTTGCCCACGATAGCGATGCCATTTTAGGCATACTGACGCGCGCCCAAGTGGCACGTCATCACTTTACTCACATGTTAGCTGGAACAGCATACCAAAAGACTATGAACACTAAAAATTTGCAATTTGTCGTTGAAGCAGGCGGTACTCTCCAAGGAAATTTACGCGTTCCAGGGGATAAATCCATTTCGCACCGTTCTATTATGTTGGGTTCATTAGCTGAAGGTGTCACAGAGGTGACTGGCTTTTTAGAAGGTGAAGATGCCTTAGCGACGCTGCAAGCGTTTCGTGATATGGGTGTTGTTATTGAAGGGCCAAAAAACGGTGAGGTACGCATTCATGGTGTCGGTTTGCATGGTTTGCAAGCACCACCCAATGCTTTGTATGTTGGTAATTCTGGTACGTCGATGCGTTTATTGTCGGGTATTTTGTCGGCGCAAAAGTTTGATACGGTGATGACGGGTGATGCGTCATTATCCAAAAGGCCAATGGAACGTATCGCCAAACCGTTACGTCAAATGGGCGCAATGATTCAAACAACAGGTGAAAAAGGCACACCGCCTGTTAGCATCAAAGGTAATCAAGCTCTAAAAGGCATTACTTATGATATGCCTGTCGCCAGCGCACAGGTTAAATCAGGCGTTTTATTGGCAGGTTTATGGGCAGAAGGCGAAACAGTGATTACCGAGCCAGCTCCAACCCGCGACCATAGCGAACGGATGTTGCGTGGTTTTGGCTATAAGGTGAAAACCGAAGGCTCAACCATTCGTATCCAAGGTGGCGGTAAATTAACAGCCACTAAAATTGACGTACCTGCGGATATTTCTTCGGCAGCGTTTTTTATGGTCGGCGCAAGTATTGCTCCTAATGCCGATGTTGTTTTAGAGCACGTTGGCATTAACCCAACACGTATCGGTGTCATAAACATCCTACGTGCAATGGGTGGTGATTTAACGCTGTTAAACGAGCGTGAAGTTGGTGGTGAGCCTGTCGCCGATATTCGTGTTCGCAGTGCAAAACTCAAAGGCATTCAAATTAACGAAGCCGATGTGCCTTTAGCGATTGATGAATTTCCGTCGTTATTTATTGCGGCGGCCTGTGCTGAAGGAACAACCGTATTAACGGGTGCGGAAGAGTTACGCGTCAAAGAATCTGACCGTATTCAAGTGATGGCCGATGGTTTAATCACACTAGGCATTGATGCTCAGCCAACGCCTGACGGCATGATTATTCAAGGTGGACAATTGGGTGGTGGTAAAGTCGTCAGTCATGGCGATCATCGTATTGCCATGTCATTTGCCATTGCGGCATTACGCGCCAATGGTACGATTGAAATTGAAGACTGTGCCAATGTGGCGACCAGCTTCCCATTGTTTGTCGAGTTGGCACGCGGTGCGGGCTTGAAAATTAAAGTGTTGGAAGTTTAAAACAGTCATGGGCAGACCTATAACATAGGCCTGCCCATCATGTTGACGTGTTGGGGTGATTAAATCGTTTTGCTATTGGGTTGTTGAGTAAACAAAAATATTGCGATCACCGTCGTAAAGAACTCCAATCCTAACAATGCTTGAACCGTTGAGTTGGGCATGCCATCAATCATCACACTCATCAATCGGCCGATAACTAATCCGCCTGTCACTAAAGACAATGCCAGTAAAGCAGGGCGTGTTAACCATGTCATCAATGCTGCACTAATGAGCAGTAGACCAATGCCCATTTGCATGCCGCCATAATTGGCTCGGACTTCATTTAAGGCATTAATCGATTGTACTCCCAATTCAACACCTGCCATTGCGGCGATAGGGTCACGAAAAGTATTCACACCAATCAAGATAAATCCCAAACCACTGAGCAGTAAAAAAAGTTGTGTTAAACGCGTCATGGTGATGTTTTCCACGTGATTAAATACTCATTAAACTCAATGAGTTTACTTGGTGAGGTGATTTCTCGCCAAGTAAACCGTGAACCATATAATGCTTAGGCAGAAGCACTTTTTAGGGGCGAGTGATTGGGTTTTGGTGACGATTTTACCTGTTTCACTTCTCGATGTTCTGTTTTCCATGTTCGGATAGGCGTGTGGTCTGGTCGTGTCCAATCAGGCGGCATATACAGATGTTTGAGACGTTGTGACAGTGAGCCTTTTGCCATGACATCGCGCACCATATCAACTAACTCATGGATGTTAAGGATGATGACGTTATATGAACGAATTTGCTCGGTAGTACCATATTCAACTTTCTCAACTTCGGCTTCGTAAGTACCAAACATCCGATCAAAAATAATCAACACGCCACCATAATTTTTATCAATGTACTGTGGGTTGCGGCCATGATGTACACGATGATTAGACGGGGTATCAAAAATATATTCAAACCAAGCAGGGAATTTGCCAATCGATTCGGTATGGACAAAATACTGGTAGGCTAAATCAACGGCGTAGCAAAACATCACGACGGCGGGTGGAACGCCTAGCCAGACTAACGGTAAAAAGAAAATGAAGTTGCCCGTAAAGGCATTCAATAGGCTTTGGCGCATGGCATTGGTAAAATTCATCACTTCGCCGCTATGATGAGGAACATGCGCTGCCCAAAACCAACGCACGCGGTGCATGGTGCGGTGTAACCAGTAATAACTAAATTCCATTGCCACAAAAATAGGCAAAATAGTCCAACCATCCACAGGCACATCAAACAAGCGATATTGATAGACCCACATAAAGATAGAACCCGTGACCAATACCCACATCACCGCTTCAAAGATTTGATAGGACGCACCTAACATCAAGTTGGCAAAAATTTCTTTCCAGTAAAACTGTGAGCCGTGACCTCTATTTTTTTGCACGACATATTCAATCATGAACGCGAGCAAAAAAATCGGTGTCATGCCAATCAAAAATACTTGCTTCCAATCGATGTCTGGGCCCATCGTCGCCATTAGCCACTGGGTAGCAGGTTGAAAAAATTCGTTCATCAAGGATTAACCTCTTGCAAAATAATACACATGGAGTTGTAGTTGCTTTTATGGTGCTCATTATGTGTATAAATAATCGGCTTATCTTGACATCTTCTCTCTTGTTTTGACATAGTCTGCCAAATGCAAACTATTAATTCTCATCGCACTGTTTATGTTGCTGGTGTCACGGCAAATATCTTGACCTGCTATTTAGATCAGCAGCGTTTGGCGTTACCCGATATTCGGGAAAAACTTTCTCGTCTAGCATCAGCACCTCGAATGCCTATTACCACATGGTGGTCAGTACTAGAAGAAATACAGCTTGCTCATCCCATTGCAGGCTTAGGTTTAGCCATCGGGCGTTGCATCCAGCCACATCATGTTGGGGTGTTGGGTTATCTCGCCATGTATTGTGAAACGGTTGGCCAAGCGCTGATGCGTTTTCATCGGTTTCAACCGCTGCTGCATAATTTGTCGGCCACGTTGATTCGTCAAGAAGGGGATAATCTTGTGCTCAGTTGGCAACCTAGTTTCTCTACATTGCTATCCAATGAAGTGGTTATTTCGAGCTTACTGACAGTCCTTAGGCAATTAACAGGAGAGGTGGATGTTTCGGCTTGTCTTCTTGAGTGGCCGCATCCTATGCCGATGGATATCACGCCTTATCAGCAATGTTTTTCTTGTCCTATTATTTTTGATGCTAAAACGGTATCCATTCATATTCCCTTGCAACTCATGAGCTTGCCGATTAATAGTCGAGACCCATTTTTGGTGAAGTTGCTTGAGCAACAAGCTGAAGCGTTGATGACGGCATTACCTGTCCAAGATGCGTTACTGCAATCGTTGCAGCAACATATTTTGGCGGTACTCCAAGATGAAGCCCCTGAGTTAAAAACTGTTGCGGCTCGTATGGCGATGTCTGAGCGTTCGTTATATCGTTATTTAAATGAGCGAGGATTACGCTACAAAACGGTATTAAATACCTTGCGTTATGAATTGGCGAAAAATTATCTAAAAGACGTTCAGTTATCACTCCCTGAAATTGCGTTAATGTTGGGCTATAGTGAGCAAAGTGCGTTTTCGCGCGCCTTTAAGGAATGGAGTGGTGAATCGCCTATGCAGTATCGGCGTGGTCATTAAAAACGTTCAGCAGAGTAAAGGAGTGGGTTTTAACTTGCACTTATTGATTGTTGAGTGATTTATAGTCTATTTATACCTTTTGTTACCCCTTTGAGTTGCAATTCTTCCCATAATTCTATAAAAAGCGCACGCGCCTTACGCCGTCTATACCGAAAAAAACAAACGGCAGTTTTTTTAAGCAATTTTGCTGGAGGCACGCATGAGTGCAGAACTAGAACCGATGGTTAAACCTGTCATCATTCCGCCCGTCATCACTATTGATGGCCCAAGCGGTTCAGGTAAAGGCACTATTGCCCATCGTTTAGCCCTGAAGTTAGGTTTTAATGTCTTGGATTCAGGAGCGTTGTATCGCTTGCTCGCATTGGCAGCTCAACAGCATGGTGTTCATACCGATAACGAGGCGGCATTGCAGGTATTGGCCGCCCATTTGGACGCGCAATTCCAAGATAATGACGGTGAAGCAATGCTTATTTTAGAGGGCGAAGATGTGACGCAAAGCATTCGCACCGAAGAAATAGGCGCAGCGGCTTCAAAAGTCGCTGCTTTACCTGCGGTCAGAGCCGCTTTATTACAACGCCAATATGCCTTTAGAGAAAGTCCGGGTTTGGTGGCAGATGGCCGTGATATGGGCACAATCGTCTTTCCCGATGCTTGCCTAAAGATTTTTCTCACTGCCAGTGCCGAAGCGCGTGCCGAAAGACGTTATAAACAGTTGCTTGAAAAGGGCTTTAATGCTAGTTTAGCCGCCATTTTAAGCGACATACGCGCTCGCGATTTACGCGATAGCCAACGCGCTGTTGCACCGCTCAAACCTGCTGACGATGCCATAGTCTTAGATAGCACAGCATTAGGGATAGAGGCCGTGTTAAAAGCAGTGACGGAAGCAGCAAAAAGAACGCAACACTTACACAGTTTTGCGGATGTGTTGAGCGCGTAGCCTGAAATACGAATTTTGAAGACTTTAATAGCACAGACTTTGTTTCTTTGTTATTTGGGAAGATGGCATTAATGCACGACCAGTAAGGCATTAATGATTGTCTAAATAAAGCAGCCCGGCATTAGCTGGTAATGTACGGCCAAACACACTGATGCGTTAGCATCCATAGGTTCTTAAATATGTTCGAATCATTTGCCGAACTTTTTGCAGAAAGCGAACTGCAATTTACTCAAGGCGCAGTCATTAAAGGCGTAGTTGTAGCGATTGACAGCGACTGGGTCACTGTTGATACAGGCTTAAAGTCTGAAGGCGTAGTGCCTCGCGAAGAATTCTTAAATGACATGCGCGAATTAGAAGTCAAAGTAGGCGACACCGTTGAAGTGGTTGTCGATGCATTTGATAACGGTATGGGTCAAACTGTCCTGTCGCGTGAAAAAGCAAAACGTGCTGAAACATGGACACGTTTGGACAAGATTTTCAACGATCAAGAAATCGTTCGTGGTCTTATCTCTGGCAAAGTCAAAGGCGGTTTCACCGTCGATATCGGCCCAATCCGTGCATTCTTACCGGGTTCGTTGGTTGATACGCGTCCTATCCGTGATACTACTCACTTAGAAGGCAAAGAGCTTGAGTTCAAAGTTATCAAGCTTGACCAAAAACGTAACAACGTTGTTGTTTCTCGTCGTGCGGTTATGGAAGCTGAATCCTCTGCTGAACGTGAAGTATTATTAGGCCAATTGCAAGAAGGCCAAACTGTTAAAGGTGTTATCAAAAACCTCACTGACTACGGCGCATTCGTTGACCTCGGTGGCATTGATGGCTTGTTGCACATCACTGACATGGCTTGGAAACGTGTTAAACACCCAAGTGAAGTGGTTGAAGTTGGCCAAGAAATGGAAGTTAAAGTCCTCAAGTTTGACCGCGAGCGTAATCGTGTGTCCTTGGGCTTAAAACAATTGGGTCAAGATCCTTGGTTAGCGTTGATGAGCAAGTATCCAAAAGGTACAGTGACTCGCGCTAAAGTCACTAACCTCACTGACTACGGCTGTTTCGCTGAAATCGCTGAAGGCGTTGAAGGTTTGGTACACGTATCCGAAATGGATCACACCAACAAAAACATTCATCCATCCAAAGTTGTACAAATTGGTGATGAAGTGGATGTCATGGTTCTTGAAATCGACGAAGAACGTCGTCGTATTTCCTTGGGTATCAAACAATGTAAAGCGAATCCTTGGGATGAGTTTGCTAAGACCCATGAAAAAGGCCAAAAAGTTTCTGGCAACATCAAATCCATTACTGACTTTGGTATCTTCATTGGTTTACCAGGCGGTATTGATGGTTTGGTTCACTTGTCTGACATTTCTTGGAATGAAGCAGGCGAAGAAGCTATCCGCAAATTCCGCAAAGGTGACTTGGTTGAAGCCGTTATCCTTGCTGTTGATGCCGAAGGCAACCGTATCTCTCTCGGTGTAAAACAACTGCAAAAAGACCCGTTCAGCGATTTCACTTCTTCTCACGAGAAGGGTGCCATTGTTAAAGGTGTGATTAAAGCCGTTGATGCTAAAGGCGCGACAGTTGAATTGACTGATGGCGTTGAAGCAACATTGAAAGCGTCTGAAATCATTCGTGACCGTGTGGAAGATGCTTCTAAGCATTTGACAGTTGGTCAAGAAATCGAAGCGAAAATCATTGGTGTTGACCGCAAAGCGCGTGTCATCAACTTGTCGATTAAAGCGAAAGACGAAGCAGAAGAGCGTGAAGCAATGACCGCTGTTCGCAACACACAAGCCGAAGTTGTAACTTCTGCTGCTGGTCCAAAAACCATTGGTGACTTGATTAAGGCACAAATGAAGTAATTGGTCAGATTTGTGATGTAAATTAAAACGGGGGTTTGCTACCCCCGTTTTTTTATGTTAAATCATAAGCCTAGAAAAACTAGGAGCGGTAACATGCCACTAACAAAATCTGCGCTTATTACGCGTATTACATCCAGACAAGAATTATTGACCGAAAAAGATGTCGAGTTAGCTGTCAAAGCGTTATTAGAACAAATGGTTGAAGCATTGGCTGTTGGTCAACGTGTTGAAATTCGTGGTTTTGGCAGTTTTAGTTTGCATCATCGACCACCCCGTTTAGGACGTAATCCTAAAACAGGTGAAAAAGTGGCGGTCGGCTCTAAATATGTTCCTCACTTCAAACCCGGTAAAGAACTGAAAGACCGTGTTGATGAAGCGGCAGCAGCACAAGAAGGCTAACCATGAGCCTGAAAATTATCGAGCGAGTGCTATTGGCTTTATTGCTCGTGTTGGTGAGCTTTTGTGGTATTTGGCTTGTCGTCACTAATCCACAGACGATACAACTTAATTTGCTATTGCTTGAACTACCCGCAATGAACAGTGGTCTTGTGGTGTTGTTGAGTTTTGTGTTGGGTTGTTTGCTAGGATTGTTGTCGGCGGTATTTATCTTCAAAATCTTGCCGTTACGTTGGCAGTTGCGGCAGTCTCAACGAGAGATTGCAGAGTTGCGTAAACAAAATGCCAAACCTCCATTCACGGCATAAGTTAATAATCTAATGTGTCAGTTAGTGGTAGGGGCGATTTGTTAATCGCCCTTATTATCCCTTCGACTCCGCTCAGGGAACGTTTCGCGCTGGCTGAGCGGAGTCGAAGCCTATAGCTTAAGTCTTTAAGTTTCGATAATGAGCAAAAATATCTTTTAGGGTGTAGCGAGGCTTAAAACCAAACGTCTGGCTGAATAAACTGCCATCAATCGTGGCGGCATACTTAAAGTAATTCAGTAAGTGCGGTGGAAAAAGCTCTCTTTTCGTCAGTTTGGCCAGCAATAAAGGCATATTAGGCGGAATAGAGGGGACGTGAAGCTTTTTACAGCCACATAACTCAATCGCTGTTTGATACGGGACACAATCATCAGGTGCGACATTGTAAATGCCCGCATGATTTTGCTCAAATGCCACGACAATCGCGTCGGCCATATCTTCTAAATGAATAAATTGCATCATCGGCGAAAAGCCCATCAAG
This sequence comes from Moraxellaceae bacterium AER2_44_116, assembly GCA_006546595.1. Lineage (GTDB taxonomy): Bacteria > Pseudomonadota > Gammaproteobacteria > Pseudomonadales > Moraxellaceae > Agitococcus. The sequence goes on from VIAD01000001.1 coordinate 72,106, forward strand.
ACGGGAACACGTTCTTGCATTAGGGATTGACTGAGTGTGTTATTAACGCCCGGTCCAACAATATTGCATGGGCGTAATATCGTGATATTCAGTTCAGGATACTTCCACAAATAAATCGTCGCTAGATTTTCTAACTCAACAGAATCCACCAAATCCATGGTAATTCCTGCCGCTTTTAAGGGCGAGCTTTCGGCCAAATAAGCGGGGTTTAACGGGTGCGCGCCATAGACAAAATAGGTGGAAAGAACCAGTATTTGTTTGACATGGTATTTACGGGCTAAATCGAGTAAACGTTGGCTACCAATGACATTGGCTGCATAACGACCTTCACGGCTATATTCATTAGAGCCAATACGGCCAAGATGAATAATGCCGTCAAAATTATATTCTTTAAATAAGTCTTCAAAACGTCGTTTATTAAAGTCAACATGATAGCTAGGAATATGCTCAGGCATACTGACTTCACGGCGCGTATCGCAGACCACGATACGATATTTACCCTGTAAACGATTAACGACTTGTTGAGCCAATGCACCTGCTGCGCCAGTCACTAATATGCAGGGAAGGTGAGGGTTTTTTGTCATAATTCTAGTCCTTAAACTAACTGCGTTTGGCTTGGCCTTCTTGTATTAATTCTCTGATTTTGGCTTTGACGACATTGACTTTGGCTTCTAAGTCTTCTTCACAATGAATTGGTCCTTCAAAGTGCATAGGCTCACCAAAATTTAGCGTGACTTTTGTTGGCAGAGCAAAAGGCGGTGCAATCGGCACATAAGGTAAACCAAAACGTTTGGCGAGACCTTTGGCATTACCAAACATCGGTAATGCTTCTTCACAGCCGATGACCCCCACAGGAATAATAGGCGTGTTGGTCTCAATGGCAATATGCATAAAGCCACTACCGAAGCGTTGTAGCTGATAACGCTTGGCAAAACCTTTACCCGTACCACGAACACCTTCTGGAAAGACGATGACTGCTTCATCTTGCATCAGCATATCATGGCAATTCTGCACTTCTCCCGTGACTGCGCCGAGATTGTTCATCCAATTACCAATATAGGGAACACCCGTAAAAAAACGCTCAATCATGGCACGAGGCACGCGTGGCGCATAAGGATTGGTGAGCAAACTATAACCAATTAATGTGCCATCAAGGGGTAAATGACCCGAGTGATTGGCAATAATTAACACCCGACCCGTTGCAGGAATATGTTCTCGGCCATAGGCTTCAACACGAAAATATTTTTCATATAATAAACGGGTAATAGCGGCAGCTTTGTAGGCAGTTTCTTTATGATAACCCCAGCGATCATATTCTAAACTGCCTAAGGGTTTAGGGGCTTCGTCTATGTGTTGTTTTAGCTCGGCTGGTAACAGCCAATGTTGTAGTTTCTCGAAAAGCATTAACAACGCCTCCATTATGTATTGCAGTATCCTAGCAAGAATAAGACCGACACGAAACCTTGTTTTTTGTATGGTTTAATAACGCATAAGAGAAGTGTTGGCATGTTAAACTGGCCGCTAAGGTCTTCAGTTGGTGCTTTTTGGGTGATGGTGGTGCTTAAAAAACGTATTATCAGCACGAAATACAATACATCTACCTTGTTTAGCTTGACCCTAGCGTAGCTGCATTGTTATATATCGCAACCATTGCGCCGAGCCTTAGACCGTCGCGTATCTCACGTCTTGAAAGTTAGACCAATAATAAGGGGAAGAAATGAACAAGTCCGAATTGATTGATGCTATTGCTAGCTCAGCTGAACTCACTAAAGCAGATGCTGCTCGTGCCTTAGATGCCACTGTTGCTGCGGTGACAGCGGCGTTAGCAGCGGGTGATGCAGTCACTTTAGTAGGCTTCGGTACGTTTAGTGTGAAAAAGCGTGCTGCTCGTAAAGGTCGTAACCCAAAAACGGGCGAGTCGATTGATATTGCAGCAAGCACCGTACCTGATTTCAAAGCAGGTAAAAGCTTAAAAGATGCCGTCGCTTAATGCTTATTTAGCGTTTTGCAGTAAACGCGCCTATTTTGGGCGCGTTTTACTTTGAGTAACGGTATTCGTCCTATTTATTTTTGTCTTGTTTGTGGTGGATGTTCATGCAGGCCTTTCGTGATTTAGTGCGTGGTTGGTTGGGTAAAGCCTTGCTCGCATTGTTAATGGTTCCCTTTGCTATTGTGGGTATTGAATCCTATTTCGTCGGTGGTAAAGCAGCTCCTGCGGCCACAATCAATGATGAAGAGATTGATCAAAATGAGCTAGATCGCAGTGTTGACCAGCAACGGCAACGTATTCTTGCCAGTATGGGAGAAAATCCCGATGCCTCACGGATAGATCTGCCCGTGTTACGTCAAGAAGTCTTAAAAAGTCTGATTGATCGTGCAGTGTTAAGTCAACAGGCAAAAAAAGCAGGATTTTTAATTGACGATGCAACGATTGCCCGTTTAATTCAAGAAACGCCTGCGTTTCAAGAGAACGGTGTTTTTTCGCAAAGTCGTTACGAGCAAATGTTGCGTAATATCGGCGAGGACGTGATTAACTTCCCTGCAAAAGCGAAAAAAGAAATCGCGGTGTCGCAATTAGCATCAGGGATTACTCAGACTTCATTTGTCTCAGCGAAAGAGCTAGATGCGCTATCAGCACTTGACAATCAAAAACGCGATATTCATGTGGCGATGGTAGCGGCGGCTCCCTACTTGGCTTCTGTGCAAGTGTCTGATGACGAAATCAACAAATACTACAAAGCCAACACTGCAAAATATACTAGCGATGAAAAAGTCAGTGTGGATTATTTGGTATTAGGTGCGGAGTTATTTACCGATAAAGTATTACTAACGGATGCCGATGTTGATGCGCGTTACGCCGAAAAACTCAAAGCATTAGAAAGCAATGAACAACGTCGTGCTTCTCACATTCTCATCAATATTGATGACAAGACCAAAGATGCCGATGCGTTGGCAAAAGTTAAAGGTATAGAGAAGCGTATTCAAGCAGGTGAAGATTTTGGCTCGTTAGCCAAAGAGTTTTCTCAAGACCAAGGCTCGGCAACCAATAATGGCGATTTAGGGTTTGCCAGCAAGGGTATGTTTGTTCCTGAGTTTGAGAAAACCTTGTATGGTTTAAAAGTGAATGAAGTGTCTGCGCCAGTGAAAACACAATTTGGCTATCACATCATTAAACTACTAGAAATACAAAAAGCACCTGTACCTACAATGGCAGAAATACGTCCTTCTTTAGAGGCCGATGTCCGCGCCGCTAAGTCAGAAGAGTTGTATGCCGAAGCCGTTGAAAAAATGGATGCTTTAGCGTATGAGTCTTCCGACTTAAAAGAAGGTGCGAAACAATATACGATGACGCTACAAACCTCTCCTTTATTTTCTAAGAACGGTGGCGAAGGTTTGGCGGGTAATCGTAAGGTTGTGCAAGCTGCTTTTAGTGATGAATTATTAAAAGAGGGCAAAAACTCGTCAGCACTGGCTTTGGATGACAAACACAGTGTGTGGATTCATGTCAATAAGCATGAGCCTTCACGCGTGAAACCCTTGGCAGAAGTCGCGGCCGATATTAAGTCAGCATTGCAATTGGATAAGGCGAGTGCCTTAGCCAAAGCCCAAGCCGATGCAATTACTAAAGCCATTAACAGTGGCAAGAGTGCCGTTGAGATTGCAGCAAGCTACAAAGTTCAATGGCAAGATTATGCGGCAACTGCACGGACAGCCCCCGCACCGACAATGGACTTATTGAAAGTTGCATTCCGTTTGCCGAATCCTAAAGCGAATACATGGACAGCAGAGTCGGCAGCCATTGCTAAAGATTATGCTGTTGTTGCGCTGAGTAAAATAGATCTCGGTGCTTCAACATTAACCGACGATCAAAAGAAGCAGTTTATGGCTTCATTGGCAACGTCTCGTGGCCAACAAGAGTTGCAAGACTACGTCGTCTATCTGCGTGCTTCAGCCAAAATCAAAGAAACTACCGAGAAAAAGTAGTTTAAAAGCCTTGTCTCTTGGCAAAGGGCAAATACTTCGGTGTTTGCCCTTTGTCTTTTTAGCGTATGATGCATGCCTGTTTTTTTCCTATTTTTATTGCTCTCATGAAAACCATTAGCTCTCGACAAAATCCGCTGATTAAAGACCTACATTTGTTAGCGACTTCTGCCCAAGAACGCCGTAAGCAAGCAAAAACGGTATTGGATGGTGTGCATCTAGTACAGGCTGCGCTTGAGCAAGGTGTTCCGATCGGGTTGGTGTGTGTTTCTGAGCATGGGTATCAGTCTGCCGAGATTAGCGCGTTAATCGCTGTTTTAGAGCCTCGTAGCTCGTGTTATTGTTTGCCAGATACGGTATTTAGTCATATTAGTCCAACGGATACTCCCGCAGGTATTTTGGCGGTGATTAATATGCCCCTAGAAACCATAGCAAAGACACCCATCGCCTCATGCGTCGTGCTTGATGGTGTGCAAGATGTAGGTAATTTAGGCACGATTTTACGTACCGCTGCCGCGTCGGGTATTGAAGATATTTTATTAACCGCAGGTTGCGCGCAAGCGTGGTCGCCACGGGTATTACGTGCCGCAATGGGGGCGCATTTTCGCTTGCGGATTCAAGAAAAAGTGAATTTACCCCAGTTGTTGGCAGACTTCAGTGGTGTGATTTTAGCAACGGGTGTGAAAGACGCAAAAGCGATTTATGATGTGGATCTAACACAGCCTGTCGCATGGTTGTTTGGTAGTGAAGGGGCGGGTATTTCCGCAGAAACCGCGGCTTTAGCACAGCAAATTGTGATGATCCCGATGGCGGGTGGGACAGAGTCACTTAATGTGGCGGCGGCGGCGGCGGTGTGTTTATTTGAGGAAAGACGGCAAAAGTCGTTTTTGCCGTAGTGAAGTGTCTTGGATTACATTATATTATATTGTGCAATTTTGCAGTTGTTGAATCTGTTGGTCTTGAACGCGTGTAAACAGTAACAAGGCCACAATCGCGCCAATCAAGGCAAAAAACATATCGGATTGCGTGTCCCAAGGATCGCCTTGTGTGCCTAAAAATTCATCTGCCCCTTGCCCCAGCATCAGTGCTGCGCCCCATTCAATCAGTTCATAACTTGCGCTGATCGCCAACACAATACATACCACAACAAACGCCAGCATTTTTTGCCCTCTCACATAGTTGCCCCGAATCAAAATTTCACGGGCAACAAGAGCGGGTACTAGCCCTTGAAAGAAGTGACCAATCTTGTCGTATGGATTGCGACTCAGATCAAAGAGTTCGGCAATTTGGAAGCCAAGAGGGACTCGAGCATAGCTATATGCGCCACCGAGCATCAACACAAGCGCGTGTAAAAAAATGAAAATGTACAGTAAGTTCGTCAAGGGAAAGCGACGGTGTGTTGTCCAAAGAATGGGTAAGGCGATAACAATCGGAAAAATTTCCAGTACCCATGTCGTGCGGTCATAAGGATGGAAGCCAGAAAGCGCGAGACATGCCAACAATAAAAACGTATAGATCAAGAGCGGGGAGTTGTGGTGTGAGGACATTTTGTAGCACAACCTAAAGTGAGTTTCAGGAATGATGCTGTATTAATAATAATCAATGACTAGCTCTCTTCTTAATATTTAAGAGAGAGCCAGTATTAACGATTATTCCGTAATCGGTGGCATCGCAGTGGTATTAAAACCGCCATCGACATACATAATTTCGCCACTAATGCCCGAGGCTAAATCCGAACATAAAAAAGCCGCCGCATTACCGACTTCTTCAATGGTGACATTACGACGTAAGGGGGTTGCTGCTTCGTTGTAGGCCAACATTTTACGGAAGTTTTTAATACCACTGGCGGCTAAGGTACGAATCGGCCCCGCAGAAATAGCATTCACGCGCACACCTAAAGGCCCCATGCTAGAGGCTAAATAACGGACATTGGCTTCAAGAGATGCCTTAGCTAAACCCATGACATTATAATTAGGTAGTACACGCTCTGAGCCTTGATAGGTCAAGGTTAAAACGTTGCCATGTGCTTTGCTGAGTAAGGGCTTGGCGGCTTTGGTCAGCGCAATTAAACTATAGCTACTGATATCATGAGCCATTCTAAAACCTTCACGCGTGGTGACATCAACAAAATCACCTTCCAGTTGATCAGCCGGTGCATAGGCTACCGAGTGGACTAAACTATCCAAACTATCCCAATGAGCAGACAATTCCGTAAATAAGGTGTCAATTTCGCTATCTTGTGCCACGTCACAGGGAAAAACTAAGCTTGAGCCAAAACTGGCCGCAAATTCTTCCACCCGTTTTTTGAGCTTTTCATTTTGATAGGTAAAAGCCAGTTCAGCACCTTCGCGTGACATGGCGGCTGCAATGCCATAAGCAATGGATAGTTTGCTGGCAACACCAACAATGAGGACACGTTTTCCGCTCATAAAACCCATAATAAAGCTCCTTGATTAAATAGTAGGATGTAGGTATAAACATTTGCTTAAACTAACCCTTCGACTCCGCTCAGGGAGCACTTTTACGCTGGATGAGCGGAGTCGTGGTGGCTGAGCGTAGTCGAAGCCAAGCCTCTTTTGAGGTGATTGAGCTTAGATTTTTTAGTCAAAAACAATCTAAACATCAACATGTCAACAGAACCTAATTCGAACTGATTAATGCACGATTAGGTTTGGCAAAAGCACCCGATGATAAAAAAGATTGAATCTGCATAATGACGTTGCGCGAGTTTGCCATAAACGTATGGCTATTTTCTACCTGTATAAAATCTTTCATTTCAGGCAGTTTGGTACTTTCAACCGATACTTTTCCGTCATTATCCCCACTAAATAATGACGAAAACCACGGGTCAAGCGAGGAACTACCCGCAATAATGCCGATTTCTAAGGCAATCGGTTTAAGCTGATTGGGCGCACTTTCTGGATTTGTGCCTAATTCTTGCCCAGTCGGCCCCGTTAACCATTTGAACCACCAACTATCTTTAAATTTATCAACGACTTCACTACCATGATTGGGAGGGCCGAGCATCACGACACGTTTGACGTTAGCTGCATCGTGATGTTGAAAATAGCTGCGCACTAAGATGCCACCTAAAGAATGAGTGACAAAATGAATAGCAGACGGTTTGTGTTGCTGGCAACGCAAAATACTGTCACCAACTACTTCCGATAAGGATTTAATAGATTGTTCTCGTGATAAATAGCTTTGATTAACGACAAGATAGCCTATTTTTTCCAGACTATTTTCAATATGGTGCATTGACCATGTGCTTCGACCCAAACCATGCAACAACACCACACACTCTTGAGCGTAGGCGATATGTCCCGACAAAAGTAAAAAGAGAAAAAGAATAGGATGGGTAAACATAAGGCGATTCATAACGATAATTCCTTTATGTAATGAGTCTCGGTAGGGGTAATTTTTTTGCCCCTACGCCTTTCACACCGCAAATGCGGCTTGTAGTAATTGTTGCGTATAGGGCTGTTGTGGCTGACTAAACAAGGTTTCACTGTCGTTGGTTTCCACCATTAAACCCTGTTTCATGACTAATACCCGATGACTTACCGCTTTCACCACTTTTAAATCATGGCTGATAAAAAGGCAAGCGAAGCCGTTTTCAGCTTGTAAACGACGTAATAGCAAGACGATTTGTTTTTGCACCGTACGATCAAGCGCAGAAGTGGGTTCGTCCAAAATCAATAATTGTGGCTTTAAGACCAAGGCACGGGCAATGGCAATGCGTTGTCGTTGGCCACCCGAAAATTCGTGAGGATAACGATGACGAGACTCAGGGTCTAATTCGACGGCGATCAAGGCATTGATAATCCGACTTTCTTGTTCGGCAGGGGCTAAACCTAACAACTCTAAGCCTTCATTAATAATTTGCCCAACACTTAAACGAGGGCTAAGACTGCCGTAGGGGTCTTGGAAAACGATTTGTAAGTCTTTACGAATGCTACGCAGTTCTTTTTGCGATAACGGTACTAAATCGCGCCCTTGGAAGACAATCGTACCGCTAGTTGTGGTGGTTAATCGTGTGACAGCTAAGGCTAAGGTGGATTTACCCGAACCACTTTCACCGACAATGCCCAAGGTCTCGCCTGCGCGTAACTGCAAACTAATGCCATCAACGGCTTTAATATGGCCAACAGTGCGTTGCCAAAAGCCTTGTTTGATGGGAAACCACAGGGTTAAATTTTCAATATTAAGTAAGGTTTTTGCGTCATTCGGTACGGGTGGCGGTAAACCGTCAGGCTCGGCAGCTAACAATGTTTGGGTATAGACGTGTTGGGGGTGTTGAAACAACGATTGGGTATCATTGATTTCCACAATCAACCCATGTTGCATGACCGCGACGCGGTCAGCAAAGCGACGTACTAAACTTAAATCGTGGGAAATTAATAATACCGATAAGCCGTGTTTAGCGCGCAAGCTTTGTAACAGATGCAGAATTTGCTCTTGTAAGGTGACATCGAGTGCGGTAGTGGGTTCATCCGCAATGAGTAAAGAGGGATTGTTAGCCAATGCCATTGCAATCATAATTCGTTGCCGTTGACCACCCGATAACTCATGAGGATAGCTGTTAAGCCGTTTTTCTGGCTCAGGCAGACCTACTTCGTTTAATAACTCTAACGTGCGCGCTCGTGCCGCTTCTTTGCTGATGGTTTGATGCTGGAAGAGGTTTTCACTGATTTGTTTTTCAATGGTGTGTAAGGGGTTTAACGAGGTCATTGGCTCTTGAAAAATCATGCCAATACGATGACCGCGTAACGATTGTAAATGCCCTGCGGATGCCTGTAGTACATCCACACCATCAAAGACAATACGTCCTTCATAACGGGCATTATCAGGGAGTAAGCGCAGAATAGATTGTGCGGTTAACGACTTGCCCGAGCCACTTTCACCAACTAACGCTAACATTTCACCCTGAGCAATCTCAAAGCTGACCCCTTTAACCGGTTCACTCTGCGTTGTGCCTGTCGTTTGAAAACGAACGTGTAAATTATCGACTACCACTAAAGGGGATGTCTTACTGTTTGCGCGGGTCAAAGGCATCGCGGATGGCCTCACCAATAAAAACTAATAACGTTAATAAAATACCGAGCGTAAAAAATGCCGATAAACCCAACCACGGAGAGCTCATATTATTTTTACCTTGCGCCACTAACTCACCTAAAGAGGGCGAGCCGACCGGTAAACCAAAGCCTAAAAAATCCAGTGACGTTAATAAACCAATCGCACCCGTAAAAATAAAGGGCAAAAATGACAGACTAGAAACCATTGCATTCGGTAAAATATGTCTAAACATAATTTTACTATCGCTTAAACCTAAGGCGCGAGCGGCACGGACATATTCTAAATTACGACCACGTAAAAATTCTGCGCGTACTAAACCCGTTAATTCGTACCAACTAAATAACAACATCAACCCTAATAACCACCAAAAACTAGGCTGCACTAAACTCGCCATAATAATTAACATAAATAACATCGGTAAACCCGACCACACTTCAATAATACGTTGGCCTAATAAATCAACCCAGCCACCATAAAATCCTTGTAATGCGCCCGTAATAATACCAATGATCGAACTACTGATTGTTAATGTTAAGGCAAATAAAATAGAAATACGGAAGCCATAAATCACTCGCGCTAAGACATCACGGGCTTGGTCGTCTGTACCTAACCAGTTGTCAGCAGAGGGCGGTGAAGGGGCAGGCACCGTTAAATTATAATTAATCGTGCTATAACTAAAACGAATAGGAGGCCAAAGAATCCAGCCTTTTTCTTGAATTAAGCCTGCAACATATACATCTCGATAATCCGCATTACTGTCGAGCGTACCGCCGAAAGTTGTTTCGGAGTAATCTTTAACAACAGGGTAGTACCAAGTGTCTTTATAAGAGACTAATAAGGGTTTGTCATTTGCCCAAAACTCGGCAAATAAACTAAAAATAAAAAGTATTGAAAATAGCCACAACGAATAATAACCTCGTTTGTTGGCTTTAAAATTGGCAATACGACGTTGGTTTAATGGTGAGATATTCATGATTTAACCTCGACTATTAAAATCAATACGGGGGTCAATCAACATATAAGTGACATCACTAATAATGCGCAAGACAAGGCCAACTAGCGTGAAGATATATAATGTCCCAAAAATAACAGGATAATCACGATTAATCACTGACTCAAAGCTCAGTAGTCCTAAGCCATCTAAATTAAAAATGACCTCAACCAGCAATGAACCTGAAAAGAATAAGCCTAATAATAAAGAAGGTAAGCCAGAAATAATAATCAACATCGCATTTCTAAAGACGTGACCATATAATACTTGTGAATCGTTTAAGCCTTTAGCGCGAGCAGTCACCACATATTGCTTATGAATTTCATCTAAAAAAGAGTTCTTCGTTAACATAGTTAAGGTCGCAAAACCGCCAATACTTAAACAAATTGTCGGTAATACCATGTGATGAGCATAATCCAGTATTTTACCCATGACAGTCAGCTGTTCAAAATTTTCTGAGACTAAACCTTGCATGGGGAATATTTGCCAATAACTCCCGCCTGCAAATAAGATGATTAATAAAATAGCAAATAAAAACCCGGGAATGGCATAACCAACAATAATTAAACTACTGGTGGTAATATCAAATTGTGAGCCATGACGAATGGCTTTTTTAATCCCCAAAGGAATAGAAATTAAATAAATAATTAACGTACTCCATAACCCTAGAGATATGGAAACGGGCATTTTTTCTTTAATTAGGCTAATCACACTGGCATCACGATAAAAGCTTTGGCCAAAATCAAATTGTAGATAATTCACAATCATTAAGCGAAAGCGTTCACTGGCGGGTTTATCAAAGCCGTATTGTTTTTCAAGGTCTTTAATCAGTTGCGGATCTAAACCCTGTGCACCACGATAGGGAGATTCGTTCCCTTTGTTTTGATTGCTAATTTCACCTTGTTTACTGCCGCCAATTCGATTGCCTGAAGTATCTAAGCCTTGTGCTTTGGCAATCGCTTGCTCAACAGGGCCACCGGGAGCAGCTTGGGTAATGGCAAAATTGATTAATAAAATACCAAACAAGGTGGGAATAATCAGTAATAAGCGGCGTAGGATGTAGCCCAGCACAAATGTCGCTCCTATGATGAGGTGTTGGGTGAGCCGAAACCCACCCAAGAATTATTATTTTTTACCCTGAGCCGCACGTATTTTGGCCATTTTAGTGGTATTAGCCCACCAAAAATCTAAGCCTAAGCCATATTTAGGTTTTACTTTGGGTTGCTCTAAATAATCCCAATAAGCAAGACGGTGATAGCTAATATGATAATGAGGGATAAGATAATAACCCGATAATAATACCCGATCTAAAGCGCGTGTCGCTGTCACCAGTTGCTCGCGTGTCGGTGCGCCAACAATTTTATCAACAAGCGTATCAACCATGGGATTTTTAATACCGATTAAGTTGTGGCTGCCATTAATATCAGCCGCTTTTGAGCCAAAGAAATCACGCTGTTCATTCCCCGGTGATAAGGATTGGGCAAAATTACCGACCACCATATCAAAATCAAAACTGCGTTGACGGTTAATATATTGTGGAATATCAATAATACGAATCGTCATTTCAACGCCTAAGCGTGCTAAGTTTTGTTTAAACGGTTGCACAATACGTTCAAGTTCAGGTTGTGCTAATAACATTTCAAAGACAAACGGCTCATTTTTGGCATTTAACAGTTTGCCGTTTTTAATCGTCCAACCTGCGCTAGTTAATAGTTGTTGGGCGGCCATTAAATTAGCGCGATTATTTCCACTACCATCTGTTTTGGGCGGCTCATACAATGTGGTAAAAATACTGGCAGGTAATTGTTTGCGATAAGGCTCAAGCAAGGCCAGTTCTTGGGGAGTTGGCAAGGTGCTGGCGGCCAATTCGGAGTTGGCAAAATAGCTTTTAGTGCGGGTATAAGCATTAAAAAATAATGTCTTATTACTCCATTCAAAATCAAATGCATACGCTAAGGCTTGGCGTACGCGTATATCTTGAAACAGAGGACGGCGCGTGTTGTAAAGAAAGCCTTGCATCCCTGTTGGATTCTGATTGGCTTGCTGTAGTTTTTTGACTAAACCTTGTTTGACCGCAGGAAAGCTATATTCAGTAGCCCAGTTTTTTGCTTTGTTTTCCTGATTAAAATCATATTGACCTGCTTTAAAGCCTTCTAGGGCAACGGTAGTATCACGGTAATAAACAAAACTAATGGTGTTGACATTATAACGGCCTTTATTGACAGGTAAATTGGCTGCCCAATAATTAGGATTCCGTTGATAAGTCACTGCACGACCCGCATCTATTTTGGTGAGCGTATAAGCACCGCTACCAATAGGAATATCGAGGTTAGTGCTATTAAAATTGCGTTTTTCCCAATAATGTTTAGGAAGAATTGATTGCTCACCGACAATTAAGCCCAATTCACGATTGGTTTTACTTTTAAAGGTGAATTTAACTTTTTGTTTATCTAAGGCTTCTATTTTTTCAATGTCGCTATAATAATTTTTTAAGCTTGGTGCGCCTTCTTTTTTTAATAAATTAAACGTGAAAGCAACATCTTCAGCCGTTACCACATGGCCATCACTAAATCGCGCTGTGGGGTTAATATGATAGATAATCCAACTAGCATCTTCGGGGTCGCGTTCAATTTTTTCGGCTAATAAACCATAACGGGCAAAGGGTTCATCTAAAGCAGCAACCGTCAGTGAATCATATAAGTATTCTGTACCATCGATAGGGTTGCCTTTATTGATATACGGGTTAGTGCTATCGAAGCCACCAATCGCCGCCATACGTAACTCACCGCCCTTAGGGGCTTGCGGATTGGCATAGTTAAACGCGGTAAAATTGGCAGGCAATGCAGGTTTGCCATGTAGGGCAATGGCATTACTGGTTTCAACAGCGGCAAACGTCAGCTGACTGAGAGAGGCAATGAATAAACTAAGCGTTAAACGTTTCATTTTTTATCCTTATTTCTACTTTAGGACTTACGCGGCTATCGCTAAATCCCCCCAGCCCCCTTTAGTAAAGGGGGAGTTCCCCTCTTTTTTGAAGAGGGATTAGGGGAGATTCGCAAAACGCGCTAATCGCGGCGCGATGCGTAAGTCTTGACCTGTATAAATGACAACCGCCGCAATAAATGCGGCGGTGTGCTGGTAACTAGCGTTAAAAAACTAGCTTCTAGCAAGATACAGCACTAAATCTTGGCCGGGTTTCAAGCTTTTGGAGGCTTTGTTCCAATTCTTGATTTGGCTGACCGAGACATTATAGCGTTGACCGATAGAATACAATGTATCACCGCGTTTGACTTCGTAGCTAATACGTTTCACGGTATCCTTTTTGTTGGATTTTTTGTCGTGTTTGTCTTTGCTAGCGATGCGTTTCTCACTTTTTTCTTGGCGAGAGTCATGATTTTGGTCTTTATCTTTGCTTTTAGCTTTGGATTTATCGGTAGATTTGGCTAGGCGTGTGGATTTTTTCGGTTCATCTTCATTCAGAATCACCAATTTTTTACCCACACGAACACCATCCTTAATCCGTAAATCATTCCAAGCGGCTAAGTCTTTAATACTGACATCGTATTTTTTAGCGATGGAGTACAAGGTTTGGCCTGCCCGCACTTTATGAAACTGCTTGCTGACATTGGCATTGTCATCTTCGCTGTCATTTTTGTCGTTCTTGGCACTTTTACTGGCTAACTTCTTAATCTCTTTGATATTAGCGTCGTCATCTTTCTCTGATTTCTTATCCGTTTTAGATGTTTTTTCTAATTCCGCTACACGTTCAACGGCGGGATTAACAATTAAATCGGCATCAACTGTTTCTCCGCTGACCTGTTGACGGGTACGAGAAATAACGAGTAGCTGACCTGCGGCCACTTTGCCTTTTTTACCCACAAATTTGCCATTTAAACGCTTCAATGCCGCAGGCGTGACGTTAAATTTGGCGGCAATGCGATATAAAGTGTCACCACGTTGAGTTTTATAACGTTTTTGCACAGTGATAAAACGTTCAGGTGCAGGTAAGGAAGCGAGTTGCTCTTCAAATATTTCAGGTGTAGCCATCGGCACTAATAAGCGATGTGGGCCATCGGGATTAGTCGCCCAACGTAAGTAACCGGGATTCAACTGGTACAGTTGTTTACTGGTTAAACCTGCTAATTTAGCAGCTTGAGCTAAATCAACTTGGTTTTTAGCGTAGGTTTCGCGAAAGTGAGGTTGATTGAGAATCGGTTTTAGGCTGACACCAAAATCTTGTGGTGATCTCACGACTTGGGCAACGGCTAAAAAGCGTGGCACATACGCCATTGTTTCGGCTGGCAAGCGTAAAGACCAATAATCGGTGGGTAAACCTGCGGCAATGTTTTTATCAATGGCGCGTTGTACTGCTCCAGGACCCGCGTTATAACCCGCTAAGGCTAATTCCCACGAGCCGAATTTTTTCTGCATTTGTGACAAAAATTTATAGGCGGCACGGGTGGACTCTAAAACGTCACGACGACCGTCATACCACCACGTTTGTCGCAGACCAAAAATTTTGCCTGTACCGGGAATAAACTGCCACATACCTGCGGCTTGAGCAGGAGAAGTCGCAAATGGGTCATACGAGCTTTCAATGACAGGCAGTAGTGCTAACTCTGTTGGCACGCCCATTTTTTCCGCTTCAGTGACGGTGTGGTATAGATAATGGCTTGCGCGTGCGCTCATGCGGTCAAGGTAGGTTTGATGTTTAGCAAACCATGCTCTTTGAACGGCAATGCGCTCATTATCGACATTATCGAGTTTAAAACCTGCACGCGTACGCGCCCAAACATCACCAAATTTTGCCAAGTCTTCGGGGCTGAGCGTTGCCGCTTCCATCTCAGTCACGCCGAGTAATTCTTCAATATCGTCTTGTGTAAAGATTGTGCCAGTTGTGTCGTAATAATCGTCGTTTAAACTGTCTGGATTATCATTGTTGTTTATGCGCGACACGTTATGTTTGGCAATAGTGGAGGAAGCGGTAATGTTCTTGGCATTGGTCTGTGGAGCGGTGGTACAGGCACTCAATAATAGGCTAACGATGGCAAATAACACCGCGTGGCGGGAAGATTTGCAGAGGTAAAGCCAATATTGCATGCGGAGATACTCCTAACGAAAGATAATAACCCTCAAATTCTAGGTAGTTGCTTAGAACTGTGGCAAGCTGAAACACGCGAAAAGATGATGAAACTGTAACGAAGTGCGGCAAATTGGCTATTTTTTAAGAAAAAACCTGTTAAAAGATATTCTTATGGCGGTTTAGATGAACATTTTTTAATTATTTAACAAGAGTTTCAGCCTGCCAAGTATTCTTATAACGTCTTAATGCCGTGAATGCGTGTTGGCCATTCTCACACGGCTCACCTGTCAATAAACGAATCCGTTGACCTAATAAATGACAACGCAAAAAGGGATTATAATGTTTTTCATCACCTAATCGTGTGGGCAAGGTGGGTTGGTTTTGTTGGCGTAATACGGTGCATCGTTGTTGATGTTGTTGCATGGAGATATTATCGGGTTCAACGGCTAAGGCAAACTCGAGATTACTCAAGGTATATTCATGGGCAGCACACAGGCGAGTATCATCGGCTAACAAGCTTATTTTTTGGATGGATTGATAAAATGACACGGGATCACCATCAAAAATACGACCGCAACCTGCACTAAATAAACAATCACTGCAAAATAGAATTTTTTCAGTCAGTTGATAAAATGCTAAATGAATTTTAGTATGTCCTGAAATATCCAATACTAATAGGCGACCAATATCAGCAATGGTGAATATGTCGCCGCCATTAACGACATGGGTAATACCTGTAATAGTTGCTGAACCATAAATAGGGACATGCGGATGCTTTTTTTTCAGCTCTGGTAAGCCCGCAGTATGATCTCGATGATGATGAGTGATAAGTACTGTCGTTAACGTCAGTTGGTGGGCTTGTAAATAAGTATCTAATACGTCGTAATCACCCACATCGACAGCGACGGTATTGCCATTCGGTGCGATTAACAACCATAGGTAGTTATCGTTAAACATTGGGACAGGCACTAAACGTAATGAAGTCGGTTGCATTTTAGTAACTACTTGATAAGACTAAGTGACGTTGTGTGTATTATCTCGTCAACGATGATAATGAAGTATGGGTCATAAACGCTCTCGTACGATGAGGAAAATATCGTGAAACTCCCTCATATTTGGCAGCCTACGTCACGTATTGATGTTAGCGCGGCACTAGGCCATTGGTTTAATACCGAGTTGGGTCGCGAGTTACAGGCTGCTGAAGAGCATTTGTTGGGACATATTTTACCTGATTTATTTGGCTATCATGCTTTACAGTTGGGACAAATTATTCCGTCACATTTACTTCATGCGAGTCGTATTCGTCATCGTATTGTCGCCGATAAGCAATTATTGGTTGTCGAAGGGTTGTCACCGCTGCAAACCTTGCCTGAGCAGTTGCCGTTAGCGGCAAATAGTATGGATGTTGTCGTGATACAGCATTTATTAGATGTCACGGTGAATCCTCATGCCGTATTGCGCGAAGCAGCACGGGTGTTAATTCCAGAGGGGCATTTAGTGATTATCGGTTTTAATCCGTGGAGCTTATGGGGATTATGGCGATTCTGTCGCTTGCCTTGGTCAGATACGCCGTGGCTAAAACGGGATTTAAGCCCTCAGCGGCTCACCGATTGGTTGGCGTTATTGGATTTTGATATAGTGGGCGTAGAAAGTACCTATTTTATGCCACCTATTGAGACAACGGGAGTGCGGCAGCGTTTTGCGTGGCTAGAAGCATTAGGGCTGCGATATTGGAGTCAAGGCGGCGCGGCTTATGCCGTGTTAGCGCGTAAACGTGTCGCATGTTTAACACCATTACGTTTGCGTCAACCTTTCTTGCAATTGTTAAGACCGCCATTAGTCACGGAAAGTCGTGAAAATAATAGTGACCTAAAAAAATCGGACTTATAGTGTGCGGATTACCGTCAAAACTTGAATAGAGTGAATAGATATAGATGAAGAAGGTTGAAATTTATAGCGATGGTGCGTGCCGTGGCAATCCCGGTGTGGGAGGATGGGGCGCATTATTAACCCATGAAGGTCATGAAAAACGGATTTATGGCTGTGAAAAAGATACGACGAATAATCGTATGGAGTTAATGGGCAGTATTGCGGCGTTACGGGTCTTAAAAGAGCCCAGTGAAGTGGTGTTATGGACAGACTCACAATATGTTAAAAGAGGCATGACCGAATGGTTAACAGGTTGGAAGGCAAAAGGTTGGCGTACCGCGTCCAATCAACCGGTTAAAAACCAAGATTTATGGCAGGCATTAGATGAGCAAGCAATACGCCATCAGATTGAATGGCGTTGGGTCAAAGGCCACGCAGGACATTATGGTAATGAAGTGGCAGATCAATTAGCCAATCAAGCGATTGATGAATTTTTAGGTAAGCCAAACTAGGTAAATAAGTTATGCGGCAAGTGGTGTTAGATACAGAGACAACGGGGATTAATCCCAGTGAAGGGCATCGTATTATTGAAATTGGCTGTTTAGAAATAGAAAATAGACGCTTAACAGGGCGAAGCTTTCATTGTTATTTACAACCAGATCGTGATATTGAAGCAGAAGCCATTGCGGTGCATGGTATTACGCCTGAGTTTTTAGCGGATAAACCTCGTTTTAAAGATATTGCCACGGAGTTTATGGATTTTATTCGCGGTAGTGAGTTAATTATTCATAATGCTGCGTTTGATATTGGTTTTATTAATCATGAGTTTCGTTTACTTGACGAAAGCTTTGAAACGGTAGCCAATGAGTGTCAGGTGCTTGACACGCTGGCGTTAGCACGACAAAAGCATCCCGCGCAAAAAAACAACCTAAATGCGTTAGCACGACGTTATGGCGCAGATCATCGTCAACGGACGTATCATGGTGCGTTACTAGACTCTGAAATTTTAGCCGATGTTTATTTGGCCATGACTGGTGGTCAAGTTGGTTTAAGTTTACATGAGGACAGCGATGCGGATGGTACGGGTCAAGAAACGATTCAACGGCTACCCAGTTCTCGTAAAAAGTTGAAAGTTGTGTTGGCATCTGCCGAAGAAATAGCCGCCCACGAGCTAAGATTGAATGCAATTGACAAAGCGAGTGGTAGTTCATGTATTTGGCGACAAGAAAAACTAGCATCCTTGCTCTAAAAGCATTATTTTTAGAGCAGGCTGATACAAACACCGTTTTTACTCTATCCTACGTTGGCAATTAGGGTTAAATAACAGGTGGTCGTGATAAGTAATAATAAACGAGGCGAATATTTATTCGTTTCTTACCCTTAAACTCATAAAGACAGGAAGGAACCCATGCTTCCAAAAATAGATGTTGGTGCACTGAATTTAATTAAATCTGAAATTGATGTGTCGTTAGCACAAATTGAAGGTGCGTTAAGTACTTTTGTCGAAGACAACAGCAATAACGGCCCATTAGCCGAAAGTATTGAGGCGATGGAGCAAGTCTATGGTGCATTACGACTGATTGATATTCATGGTGCATCCGAGTTAGCGGAAGTGTTATTTGCGTTGTTACGTCAAGTAAATGATTTTCAAGAAAAAACCCCTGATGCGTATTATTCAGCATTGGGTAACGGCATGATGGTATTAGCCCGTTATTTAGAGTATGTCCAAATTAAAGCGGTGAATTTACCGCAGTTATTAATTCCATCTATTAATGAAGCGCGTCAAGTCTTAATGTTGCCATTGTTGGGTGAAGGTTATTTCTTAGATGTTCCTTGTTTGCCTGATGCGAATATAGGTCATCCTTTGTCTATTGACCATGCTCAAGCCATTGTATTGGCAAAACGCATTCGTTTGATGTACCAAATTGGCACGATTGGTTTACTGCGCGATCAAGCACAACCTGTTCATTTTAGATTGATGCGTCGTGCCTTGGAACGTGCAACACAACTGTGCACAGGAAAACCATTGGCATTGTTGTGGTGGGTAGGTGAAGCGGCACTAGAAGCGTTCTCTCAAGGTGTGTCTTTAAATCCAGCACGTAAGATATTATTGGCTCAATTAGAACAACAGCTTAAATTATTGGTGTTGCCACAAGGCGTTAACCAACCCATTGAAATGACGGTCTTGGCCAATTGCTTGGCAGTTGTTGGCTTAGGCGAAACAGGCGCAAAAGTTCAAGAAGTGCAACGTGCATTTGATTTGGCCAGTAGTTGTATTAGTCAAACGCAATTACAAATTCAACATAACTCTATGTTTGGACCTGGCGGTTCGGTGATTAAAACGGTTGCCGCTGTCCTCAAAGATGAGATTGCACATATTAAAGACGTGTTGGACGTTGTTGCTCGTGGCTCGCAACAAGAAGAAGAAAGTTATCAAACAGTTGCTGAAGATATTAAAAAGTCTTCACAAACATTGACGATGTTAGGCTTAAATGACGTTTCTCAAGCCATGCGCCGTCAAGCTGACATCGTTGTAAAATGGACCGATTTACCTTCAGAGCAAGCTTTGAATGTTCTCGTTGATATTCTATTGCAAGCCGATAATGCGGTTGCGACCTTAGACAAAGAAATGACACCGGGCGCACAAACGGTGATTAACAATAATCGTATTTCATTGCATCAACTGGATGAAGCGCGGACGATGTTGGTGGCTGAAAGCCGCGCAGGTTTGTCATTAGTGAAGCGCGCTGTCTTGTCCTATTTGGAAACAAAAGGCGAAGACCCGATGCACTTAACGAATATCCCTGCAACTTTGCAATCCACCAGTGGTGGTTTAGAGTTTTTGTTGATTCCGCGTGGCGCACAAATTCTACGGTCAGCAGCTAGCTTTATGGATGCATGGTCAACCAGCAAAAAGATGCCTGCCATGAATATTGTCGAAACCTTTGCCGATGCCATTGCTTGTGTGGACTACTACCTAGAAAGCTTAGAGATTAATAAGCCTGTCAGTGAAAATGTCTTTGATATTGGTGAGGACAGTGTTGCTGAGTTGGGTTATCCCGTTAATAACAGACGTGCTGCTTAATGACTTTATCGGTGGTGACGCAGCCAGAGCTTAAACTCTGGCTACTGTTTCGTGGTCATGAATTACTGGTGTCGGTGGAAAGCTCAGCCTTTCCGCTGTATCCACATTATGATGCTTTAGGATTTGTGTCAGACGAGCAGCATGTTGTAGGTGAACATGAAGGTCGTCAGGTGTCTGTCGTTCGTTTAACCGAAGATGCTGTCGAGCCTGAGGGTTATCACTTTCAATCGTTACGGTCACTGTTATTGTCGATAGATGCAGATAGTTTCTCGTTGGCAGCAACCGCTTCTCAAGTGCTAGAGTGGGCTAACAGCCATCGTTTTTGTTGTCGTTGTGGAACGCCTACACAGCCTCATCCGCGTGGTGAGCGTGCGCGTGTTTGTCCTGCGTGTGCTTATCATCAATACCCACGTATTCATCCGTGTGTGATCGTTGCGATTACCAAAGACGACACCATTTTACTGGCACGTGCTCAGCGTTTTGTACGTCCCATGTACAGTTTATTAGCAGGCTTTGTTGAAGTGGGCGAAACCCTCGAACATGCCGTCATGCGTGAAGTAGCCGAAGAGTCGGGCGTACAGGTTAAAAATCTGCGTTATTTTGGCAGCCAGTCGTGGCCGTTTCCTAATAATTTAATGTTAGCGTTTCAAGCGGAGTGGGCGAGTGGCGAGATCGTGATTCAGGAAGAAGAAATTATGGACGCCCAGTTTTTTCGTTTTGATGCATTACCCGAAATACCTCCTTCAGGCAGTATCGCCTCACAAGTCATTCACGCAACTGTGACAGAGTTAGCGGCCAGCTATCGTTAGTATAGGTATGGCGTTAGTCTGCGCTCTTATTCATTTATTCATCACGTTTTAGGAGCTTTCATGCTGGATTTACTTTTACAGTATGGTTTGTTTTTGGCCAAAATAGTCACAGTGGTCATTGCGTTACTTTTTATTATTTTGACGATAGCCAATGTCGGTGATCGTCGCCGTCATCATGATGAAGATGGTGAAATTGAAGTCATGCGCTTGAATGAGCGTTTTGAGCATTTTGCCAATACCTTACGGATGACCGTACTCGATAAAAGCACCTTAAAAGCGTATTTCAAAAACGAGAAAGAAAAGTCTAAACAAGCGGCGAAAGAAGACGCGAAAAAAACGGTAGATGACATTAAGAAGCGCGTGTATGTCATTAATTTTAATGGCGATATTCGTGCTTCTGCAACCGAGAATTTACGTCAAGAAATTACAGCAATTTTAAGTATTGTTGATAAAGATAAAGATGAAGTCGTGGTTAACTTAGAAAGCCCCGGTGGTATGGTGCATGGTTATGGTTTGGCATCGTCACAATTAGCACGTCTGCGTGAGCATCACATTCCGTTAACCATTTGTGTCGATAAGGTCGCTGCCAGTGGTGGCTATATGATGGCCTGTTTGGCCGATAAGATTATTGCCGCCCCCTTTGCGATTATTGGTTCGATTGGTGTCGTGGCGCAAATTCCTAATTTTCACCGTTTATTAGAGAAATGGGATATTGATTTTGAGGTCTTAACGGCAGGTGAGTATAAACGGACAATGACGGTCATGGGTGAAAATACCGAAGCAGGTCGTCAAAAGTTTATTGCCGAGTTAGAAGATACGCATACCTTGTTTAAAGAGTTTGTCAAAGAGTACCGCCCTAATTTGGATATTCAACAAGTGGCAACGGGTGAACATTGGTATGGTAAACGTGCCGTTGATTTAGGTTTAGTCGATACGTTAATGACCAGCGATGAGTATTTACTCACTGCGAGTAAAACCGCTGATATTTTTGCGGTACGTTTTGTTCATAAACAAAACTTTATGCAAAAAATGGGGGTTGCAGCCACCTTGAGTGCCGATAATTTATTGGTCAAATGGTGGGATCGTTTAAGCCAAACGCCGCGTTTTTAATATGAGTCGTCATCTCAACCCTAAAAAACTGCTGCTGTCCAAATGGACGGCAGTACAGCCGCAACAGAAAGAAAAGCATTTTTTAGTGGTCAAAATCGCTGATAACTCTACGCCGTTGACGGATAGAGATTTTGTTTTCTTAGAAGCAGTCATGACAAAACGACAATATCGTCTGGATTGGCATACCTTATTAAATGAGGCTGAATGGCAACAGGGATGGTGTTAAGTCCCATTTTAGGTGATAGCTAGTTTCTTCTAATCTAACAAAGTGAAGTATAATCACCACCCATCATCTGTAGGACTGTTCAGATGAATAAAGCAGAGTTGGAAATTCTTGCTGAAATTCGCATATTAGAAGCCGAAGCATTGTTAGCGGCTAATCAATTTAATGGCGCATACTATCTGGCAGGATATGCACTAGAGTGTGCATTTAAGGCGTGTATCGCCAAAAAAGTCAATCAATACGATTTCCCTAATAAAAAACTCGCCATAGACAGCTATTCACATGATCTTGCTCTATTAGTTGGCGTGGCAGGACTGCAACAAGAACTGCTCAAAAAATTAAAAGTAGATAAGAGTTTCGCGCTAAACTGGGCAGTAGCAAAAGATTGGTCGGAGCAAGCTCGTTATGATTCCAATATCGGCCAAGCCAAGGCAAATGATTTATATAGTGCCATCACAGACAAAGACAATGGAGTGCTCTCATGGCTAAAGACCTTTTGGTAACGGATAGTCTGTCAGAGCAAATGATAAATGCAGGCGTAATGCTGATTGAACGCCTAGACCAAAGCAATGCTCAGGTTAAAAGCGCATTTTGGCTCTACTTCTCTGAGCTACGCACATGGAAACTCGTCATTGCCTCCGATTTAATCGCGGCAAATGGCCCTAGAATGTTCTATGAAAAAATAGTCACAGCTAATAGCTTGGCGAGTGAGAGCGAAAATATCATTTCACTAAATGATATCGGAGTAGAGGCACTTGATAATAAAGTCGTTCAATTACTAGCAATGATGATAAGCACTGGGTCAGGCATAAGTAGTATCCGATTCTCGAAAAACAATATTAATGGAGTTTATATTGAGGATGCGTACATATACAGATCTAGTCGTTAGTTTACATTCTGAACTCCAGGCAAGTGATACAAGTAATAAACTAATTATTGACCTGTTTTAACTCAGAGATTACTGCGTTTTTAAGTTTGTTACTTGATGCTTTCGCCTGATTACTAGGAGCAGATGATGAAATCCTCTCGCGCTAAAGTTTCAATTCAACAATGGACTGAACAAGGTCACATTCCTCCCGATAAAATTCAATCTGCTCTACAAGCTGCCGACATTAGCCCTAGCCAGCATCAATGGCGACCTTTTCTCGATAAATTACTGTTAGCGAATGGTGGCGGTTTATTTCTGATCGGTGTGGTGTTCTTTTTTGCCTTTAATTGGCAAGAAATCACCCGTTTTCATAAGTTTGCGATGATTGAATCGTTGGTGATCGCGAGTCTATGGGCATATAGCCATTGGTTTAATCGGCCAACAGCGAATGTTTTTGTGTTGGCAGCGGCGGTTTTTGTGGGTGTGTTATTGGCCTTCTTTGGTCAAACTTACCAAACAGGCGCGGATACATGGCAGTTGTTTGCAACGTGGGCGATGTTGATTACCCCTTGGGCATTATTAGCGCAACTCGGTGCTTTATGGTTACTGTGGTTGGTGTTGGTTAATGTCAGTATTGTGCTGTATTACCAAGTATTTCACGGTGTTTTTGGTCTGATGTTTAGTTCTAGTCAATTACAATTAGCGATGTTTGCGTTTAATACCGTGGCTTTGTTGCTGTGGGAGTTTGCCGCTTCACGCTTATCATGGTTGCAGGGTCGTCATGAAGTGCGTTTGTTGGCGGTGGCGAGTGGCTTTAGTGTGACGTGGTTAATGTTAGAGGCTATTTCTAGCAATCATCAAGATTCTTATGGAATAGTCGTTTGTTATCCCCTCTGGCTATTGGCGGGTTACACACTGTATCGTCAGCGTATTCCTGATTTGTTTATGTTGGCTGGCGGTGTATTGACACTGATTGTCATTTCGACGGCTTTTCTTGGGAAATATTTTTTAAATAGTCATGGTGATGTTTTTTTACTGTTGGCTATGTGGGTTTTAGTGTGGTCAAGTTTAGCGATTCGTTGGCTGCAAAAGATTGCAAAGGAAGGCAAACATGAATAAATCAACCCCCGAAGAATTATGGCGACGCTTACAACAAGCGGGCATCGTCACTGGCGAAATGCCTCCGCTTGTTGCCGTAGAAGTGACTCCTTGGTATGTGCGTTTACTGCAAGGTTTTACAGGGCAATTTGCAGCCGTGTTTTTACTGTTATTTGTTTTCAGTGTTTTTAAGGATTTTATCAAACAAGAAGAAGTTGCTTTGGTGTTAGGGCTATTGTTGATTGGTGCAGCCTACGGGGTTTTTCGTGTCTTAGCGACGGCTTTTACGGGGCAATTTGGTTTAATGCTCAGTTTTACGGGACATGCCCTGTGTTTGTTTGCGTTGCATCGTTCACTCAATGATGCTAGTACATGGCTCATGATTGCGATGATTGAGGCATTACTGGTTTGGTTTATACCCCATTTTTTACATCGTTTTTTTTCATCTTATGCTGCGGTTAGTGCGTTGGTCATTGCATCTATGAAACTGCCAATTTTATGGTTAATGCCGTCGCTAACGATGTTAGCGGTGACCTTACTTTGGCTATATGAAGCACAATGGTTAACGCAAAGTACGCGTTTTCGACCAATCGCGTATGCCTTTACGTTGGTTGCCATACAAATGCACAGTACCTTTAGTTTAGGTCAGGCGGCGATACAACAGGCGGCACAAGGGCGTGAGCTATCGTCACAAACATGGCTTATTTCTGTGAATGAAGTGCTTTTGGGCGGTATGTTAGTACTGACTATTTTGAAATTATTGCAGCGTTATCAACAGCCATTATCCTCCAAACAAAGCGTGGCGGCATTGATTGCGGGGAGTGTTTTGGCATTGATGTCATTACAAGCAACGGGTTTGGCGATTGCATGGATTATTATTTTGTTGGGTTTTAGTGCAGGTAATCGGGTGCTGTTAGGTTTGGGTGTGTTTGCTTTTTGGAGTTATTTAGGCCGTTATTATTACTTTTTGGATATTTCGTTATTAGATAAATCGTATGTCTTAATGGGGACAGGCATATTGATGTTATTGATGCGCCAAGCGTTAAAACAAGGATTAGCTGCTAAGGAGTCTCATCATGCGTAAATTAGTCACGTGCTTGGTGGGTGTAGGTATTTTGGCGGCGGTGAATGTGTCGATTTGGCAAAAGGAACAGCTGTTGGATCATGGCAAAATCGTATTGCTGCCTTTAGCGCCTGTTGATCCTCGGTCGTTGATGCAAGGCGATTATATGCGTCTACGCTTTCAGGCTGAACAAGAAATGCAGCGTTTGTTGCCCAAGACAAAAGACCATGTGGTTGCTGATGGTTACGCCATTGTCAGTCTTAATGAGCAGCAAGTGGGGCAGGTACAAGCGGTTGTTTCTGAGTTGCCGAGCATTATGGCGGCCAATCAGTGGCCATTACAGTATCGAATTCGTGCAGGCGAGTTGCGTTTTGCTACCAATGCTTTTTTCTTTCAAGAAGGTCATGCCGATGATTATGCTAAAGCCCGTTATGGTGAATTTAGAGTCAACGACAATGGCGAGATGTTATTGGCTAATCTTCGAGGTGAGCAATTAGAGGTTTTGGGCTTTCAGGCCACGATAAAATAAAAAGCGTTTACTTGCCACGTCTCACTCAGGGTATCATTCACACTCAAGCGGAATCTCCATTTTTTAGGGGCTTTCGCTGTCTTTTTTAGGACTGACACATTTCAGTGAAATCAGGACTTACGCATCGCGCCGCGATAACTGCGTAAGTCATAAAATGTTTAAGTCCAGTTTTTGGTTTTGATGAGTGCCTTATGACTACTGTCGCGTTTTCCTCTTTAACGTTAGCCCCCGCCTTGTTACAAAGTCTAGAATCGTTAGGCTACACCGAGATGACTGCCATTCAGCAGCAAAGTTTACCCGCGATGTTGGCAGGCAAAGATATTTTGGCAAAAGCCAAAACAGGCAGTGGTAAAACAGCTGCGTTTGCGTTGGCCTTATTAAGTAAAATCGACCCCCTGATTTATAAACCACAAGCCTTAGTGTTATGCCCAACGCGTGAATTAGCGGAACAAGTCAGCAAAGAAATTCGTGCCTTAGCGCGTTTTATTCCCAATATTAAATTGTTGACCTTATGCGGTGGCGTGCCGATTATTCATCAATTGACTTCATTAGAACAAGCACCACACATTGTGGTTGGCACACCGGGTCGAGTTCTAGACCATTTGACACGCGACACTCTATACGTTGATTTTTTGAGTGTATTGGTACTGGACGAAGCTGACCGTATGTTGGATATGGGCTTTGAAGAAGATATTCATAAAATCGTTAAAAAAACGCCGCCACAACGTCAAAGCTTATTGTTTTCGGCAACGTATCCCGATTCTATTCACGGCATTAGTCAGCGTATTTTGCAGTCGCCAGTCGTGGTCAGTGTGGAATCGGAGCACGATGAAAATCACATTAAACAGCATTTTATTGAAGTGTCGAATGCGGATAAACCGCAAGCGGTCATGAAGCTATTAGCGCATTATCGTCCAGAATCAACAGTGATTTTTTGTAATACCAAAGCGGACTGCAACGAAGTGTATCAGCAACTCACGGCCAAAGGCTTTTATGTCTTGGCGTTGCATGGCGATTTAGAGCAACGCGACCGTGAACAAGTGTTATTACGTTTTGCCAATAAAAGCTGCCCAATTCTAGTGGCAACGGATGTGGCTGCGCGCGGTCTAGACATTAAAGAATTATCCGCTGTGATTAATTATGAGTTAGCGTTTGATCCTGAAATTCATGTTCATCGTATTGGTCGAACAGGTCGTGCAGGGAACAAAGGGTTAGCGTTTAGTTTATGTGCGCCAAGAGAAGCGCCGCGAGTGGTGGCGATTGAAGCCTATCAAAAAATATCGGTCAAATGGGATGATATCAGCGCGTTGCCTGTTCCTGTCGTCGCTTCGTTAAAGTCATTAATGGTGACGTTGTGCATTGAAGGTGGCCGTAAAGATAAAGTTCGTCCGACCGATGTGTTGGGTGCGTTAACGGGTGAAGGCGGTATTGCAGGCAGTGACGTGGGTAAAATTGATGTGTTTGATATCCGTACTTATGTCGCGATTCACGTCAATAGTTCGCATAAAGCGTTAAAGCGGTTACAAGCAGGGCAAATCAAAGGCCGTCGCTTCCGTGTCTCAAGATTGGGATAAGTGGTAGATGTGCTCTCAACGTGTATTTTCCGTCGCCGTCATTGGTGGCGGCCCTGCGGGGTTAATGGCGGCTGAAGTATTAAGTCAACACGGTATTCGTGTCGATGTTTATGATGCCATGCCTTCTGTTGGCCGTAAGTTTTTATTGGCGGGTAAGGGTGGGATGAATATCACCCATTCGGAAGCGCAAGATAGCTTTTTGTCGCGTTATGGCTCACAGCGTTCTGTGTTAGCGGCTATGTTAAACGCCTTTGGCGCAACCGAATTACGACAATGGATTTATGGCTTAGGTTTTGACACGTTTGTCGGGTCTTCGGGGCGTGTTTTTCCCACCGATATGAAAGCCGCTCCGTTATTACGGGCATGGTTACATCGTTTACGTGATGCAGGCGTGAAAATACATGTGCGCCATCGCTGGACAGGCTGGAATGCTGACGGCGAGTTAACCTTTGTAACACCTGAAACTGAGCGAGCCATTCGTGCTGATGCGGTTGTTTTAGCCTTAGGTGGCGGTAGTTGGCCACGTTTAGGTTCTAATGGCGCATGGGTGTCTATTCTGGAGCAACAGGGCATTCGTATTGCGCCACTGCAAGCGGCAAACTGTGGTTTTGATTCGCTATGGAGTGAGCATTTTAGTAGTCGCTTTGCGGGGCAACCGTTAAAGTCGGCTGTTGTCAGCTTTACCGATGCCGAAGGCCATGTTCATCGCCAACAAGGGGATTTTGTTGTCACGCAAACGGGAGTCGAAGGCAGTTTGATTTATGCCTTGTCGCGTTATTTGCGTGATACGATTAATGCTCAAGGCTGTGTCACCTTTGATTTAGATTTATTGCCACATAAAACACCACAGCAAATTCTACACGCATTGACTAAGCCTAGAGGCTCAGCTTCATTGTCGAGTCACTTACGCAAACAGTTAAACATAGACGGTGTTAAAGCCGGGCTATTACGAGAGTGCTTGCCTGTTGATGTCTTTAATCAAACCGAACGTTTGGCGACGGCGATCAAAGCCGTACCCATTCGCTTAACAACACCGCGTCCCATTGCTGAAGCCATTAGTAGCGCAGGGGGAGTGACCTTTGAAGCGGTCAATCAACAATTGATGATTAAAAACTTAGCCAATGTCTTTTGCGCAGGTGAAATGTTGGATTGGGAAGCACCAACAGGTGGTTATTTATTGACGGCCTGTTTTGCCAGTGGTCGTCAGGCGGCATTAGGGGTGATTCAACGGTTAACAGAGTAATAACATGTTTGTTGCGGTTGTCATATTGCGCGTTTCTAATGTCTCTTTACACTGAGGTTTAGCGTAAAAAGAGTGACACGGCTATGTTGGCAGAAGAGACATCGCGCATTATTGAAATGGCGTGGGAAGATCGTACCCCTTTTGACGCGATCAAGCGGCTATATGGTTTAAATGAATCAGCCGTGATTATCTTAATGCGCCAACACTTGAAACCAAATACGTTTAAATTGTGGCGACAACGAGTGACAGGACGCAAAACCAAGCATTTAGCGTTGCGTGGTTTTGACTTTGGTCGTGCATATTGTCCATCACAGTATAAACAGCGGTGAAGGGAGCAGGCAAATGTCGAAATATCTTCTCTTGTTTTTGTGCTGTTTCATCGTGCCGAGTTGGGCGAATACGGCACCACAAACAGTCGCCAATGTCGATTTAGCCCGTTATATGGGTAAATGGTATGAAATAGCGCGCATTCCTAATCCTTTTCAAAAGCCATGTGTTCAGGATGTATCCGCAACTTATCGTTTATTAGCCAATAATCAAGTGCAGGGAATAAACTCTTGTCGCAAAGCCAATGGTGATGTTTTTAATTTAGAAGTCAATGGCGAAGTTCAAGATAAAACGAATGCGAAGTTACTCTTTAAAATCACCTCAAGCTGGTTAAGCTGGATTCCGATGTTAAAAGCGGATTATTGGATTGTTGATTTGGCAGCGGATTATAATCATGCGGCAGTCGCGACACCAGACA
Organism: Moraxellaceae bacterium AER2_44_116; assembly: GCA_006546595.1. Taxonomy (GTDB): domain Bacteria; phylum Pseudomonadota; class Gammaproteobacteria; order Pseudomonadales; family Moraxellaceae; genus Agitococcus. The sequence goes on from VIAD01000001.1 coordinate 101,453, forward strand.
GCCAATATTTATGGATATTGGCACGACAACCGCAGTTAGATGCACTAACGTATCAACAGGTAGTACAGCGTGTGGCAAAACAAGGTTTTGACGTAGCTAAGTTGGTTAAGAATAAATAGTAAAATTATTCATTAACTGCCCGACCAATCGGCAACTCTTTTAACTGTTGAAACTGACTAATGGTATAAGCACAAGCGGCTTTATGGTCAATCATCGGTAGAGGATAATCTAACCATAAAAGCTGTTGTTTATCATGTGGTTGATGAATGGTTTTGTTGTCTAAATGCGCTAACTCAGGCACATAGCGACGAATAAAATCACCGTTAGGATCAAATTTTTGGCTTTGTAATAACGGGTTGAAAATACGAAAGTAGGGCGCAGAATCATTGCCTGTTGACGCACTCCACTGCCAGCCGCCATTGTTGGCTGATAAGTCACCATCCAGTAACTTCTCCATAAAATATTGTTCGCCCCAACGCCAATCAATAAACAAATCTTTGGTTAAAAACATCGACACTACCATCCGTAGTCGATTGTGCATCCAGCCAATCGTGTTTAATTGGCGCATTGCCGCATCAACGAGAGGAAAGCCTGTTTTGCCTTCGCACCAGCGTTGAAATGCTGCTTCGTCATGCTTCCATACTAAATCTTTGGTATCGGTACGAAACGGTTGGTGTTTACAAACACGCGGAAAGCCGACCATGATGTGTTTATAAAATTCGCGCCAACCTAATTCACTAATCCATTGATCGATGCCAGCACTTGAGCCGTAAGCCTGTTGTTTATTTATAGCGGCTTGATAGCATTGACGCGGTGAAATCGCACCAATGGCTAAATAAGGCGATAAACGGCTAGTGCTGTCATCTAAATTGGGAAAGTCACGTTTGTCTTTATAGTTGCGAATGTGTTCATCACAAAAACGAGCTAATTTATCTAGTGCAGCTTCTTCACCTGCTGGCCATAGCGAGTGCGCTATTTCTTCGGTGATATGAGATTCAAACCCTGTAACGTGTTTTGGAATATCCGACGGCGTTAACCACAAGCTCGGACGTTTATCGGGTGCGGCCTGTATGTTTACACCTTGTTGATAAATACATTGCAACCATGTTTTTTTGAACGGCGTAAATACCGAGTAAAAACGACCTTCACCTGTTAACACTTTATAGGGGGCGACAAGGCATTGGTCATCAAAGTCAAAGGTATCAATTTGCTGTTGTGCTAATAGTTGATGCACTGATTCGTCTCTAGCCAATTCATTGATTTCATATTGCTTATTAAAATAAACAGCAGAAAACAGATGTTGTTGACACAAGTCTAGCAGTGCTTGTGCTTGGCTTTTAAAGTTTGGAGTTTCGACTATTAATAAAGGAATATTGAGCGCGGCAAGTTGCTTGCTGAGTTGTTGCAGCGTGCGTAATTCAAAATCTACCCGACAACCCGCGACGTGATGCTTTTGCCATTGCTCAGGGGTAATAAAATAGACTGCTGCAATGTCTGCTTCTAGATCGGCGCAGGCCACAGAAAGGGCAGTATTATCAATACTGCGTAAGTCGGCACGGAGCCAAACTAGATGTTTTTTCATTTTTGGAGTCTTTTAAGGCAAACCCTTTCTTGGAGCAAAGAAAGGGCTCACGATTGCATGAGTGAACGAGCAGCAGCAATGTAAAGAGCGGTTGCCTAAGCAGCCTTTACTCCTTTAACACGTCGCCATTGGGTGACGGATTGATGTAGCCCCTGTAAATTACTCATAATTTGGACTTCTTCAATTTGCCGACGACTGTTACGCAAGCCACCACCACCTGCCCAAATTTGAATGTTGAGTGGTAGTCTAAAGCGCAATTCTTCTAAGAATTCAATTGCTCGATTTGCAGGAAAAGCCGCACTAAACGATAAAACCACGATGTCCATTTTGTGTTTTTGTGCTGCTTGGACAATGTCACGAATGGGCATTTGTGCGCCAAAAGACACGGCATCGACTTGATCTAATCGTAATAATGCTTCAACCATTAATAAGCCCAGTGAGTGTATTTCTTCTGGAGCAGTTGCCAGCATAATACGCGGCGAAGCACTTGCAGGTTGTAAATTACCAATATTTTGGCGAACTAACGTTTGCAGTTCTTCGGTATATAAATGCTCTTCATAAATCTCAATTTTGCCTGACATCCAAGCGTCACCCACAATGGTATTGGCATATTGAACTAAGTCTAAAATAAAGGACTGTAAGCCCATACGAATCATGTGATGATTGAGGTATTGGCGAACACGATACGGGTCATGGCTTTTTAAGATATCAAGCAATTCGGTTTCCAAATGCTCAGGTAAAGTTGAACTTGGATTGCCATGACTAGAAGAAACTAACTCTTCTAATGCAGGGAGGTCGAGGCTAATAATTTTACCTGGCCGAAAACCTGCATCTAATAGACGACGAATAATGCGTAGTTTATTGATTTGATCTGCAGGATAGACACGGTCACCTTGGCTATCCCGTTCAGGATTAGGAAAGTGATAACGACGTTCCCACATCCGCAATAATTCTTTGGAGATTCCTGTCTCGCGTTCTACCGCATTAATCGGTAGTAATGTTAGTCCTTTGCTGTCTGAGGCGGGCAATATAGAAGCGATAACAGTACTCATAACTATCTCCAAACGCTGTGACTATTGAGTCACTCAAAATTTTAAGTGTCTAGGCAAAAGTTTCACCGTTAATGGTGCGCTTGTCGAACCATCAGCAACACTTCGACAAGCTCAGTGCAAACGGTACTTTGTTCACCTCTTACGCATGATTTAACTTTTTCAGTTGTTTCATCACAAAGCCAATGACAGGTAGCTTCTCGTAAAGCTCTTCAGCCGCATCCCAATAGTCTCGATGAAAAGTCACTAAACCTTGTTCATCAAATTTGACGTGCGAGCTGCCATTAATCTGAACATTTCGCTGTCGCAATACAAAATGAAACTGCCAAACAATAAATGTGCTATGACCTTCACTCAGCGTTTCGCTAATGACAAAGCACGGTTTTTCCAGCTTTTCAAACATATCGGCAAACAGTTTTTCCAGTGATTTACGCTCATAAAACTCATTAAACGGGTCTTTGAAATAACATTGCGGATGATAAAGCTCTGTTATTTGCCCTAAGGTCTGAGGGCTTAATTGTTCAAACCATGATAATAAACGAGGTAAATGGTTCATGATTTTTCCTCAATTTGCGCTAATAAAGTCATTTTTAAGCGATAGGGCAGACGTTTAATCAGCTTCATCCACGTCGTAAAACGTTTAGGAAAATCAATTTCAAAATCACCTGCACTTAATCCTGCAACTATCGCTTCTGCCGCTTGTTGTGGCGAAATAATGGCGGGCATTTTGAAGTCATTTTGTGCTGTTAACGGTGTTTCGACAAAACCCGGATTAATAACACTGACGCTTAAGCCTTTAGGATGTAAGTCTAAATATAAGCTTTCACATAAGTTAATAAGCGCGGCTTTAGTTGGGCCATAACTTAAGGATTTAGGTAAACCCATATAACCAGCAACACTGGCGGTCATGGCTAAACCACCTTTGCCGTGGGCGAGCATATCGGGTAACACGGTTTCTATGCCGATTAATGCGCCACCGTAATTGGTGGCCATCATTTGTGACATTCGACTCGCCGATAACTCCCATGCATGCATTGGTTGATAATCAGCGGCGCACACAATCAGCCAATCCAGTGATTGCCATTGGTTTTTTAGCGTTTGATAACTGTTCTGCCATTGTTCGGCGTGATTCACGTCTAATGGCAACGCTAAACAGTGCGGATATTGTTGGCAAAACTCTGTTAGTGGCTGTTGTTTACGCGCACTCACCGCGACTAACGCGCCTAAATCTCCCATTTTTTGTGCCAAAGCTAAGCCAATGCCTGAGCTTGCGCCAATAATCCAAACCCGTTGTCCGCGCCAATCTTTAACTTGAGGATTCATGCTCATGGTGATTTCTTCTTAAAAAACAAGGTGACTTCACCGAGTTTAAAACCAAATTTAGACATAGAGGCTCGATTAACCATTGTTTGGCTATCGTGTAAATACATCCAATCATCAAACTGCACATGATAGGTTTTGCCATTGACGGGCAGAGCCATGGTGTAATGCCAGTTCAAAACCGAACCAGCAGTTTGACCCTGAGCAACACCGACGACATCATCGGCACGACCTTCGTATTGCCCATTACCTTTGTCGGTTAAATGCCAAATGCGTTGCTGTTTTGTGCCATCGTCATAGAGAAAATTTTCGACCAATTTGCCGGTCTTGCCTTGCCATGTGCCTGTCATATCAACATGAAAACGTTTTATCAACGTGCCAGAGCGGTCTTGAAATTGTCCCCATGCTTCTAAATCACCGCTTAAAAATTGCTTTAGGTCTAAAGCAGGAGTGAGCTGTTGATATTGCTCTATAGGGCTAGAGGAACAAGCACTTAGCGTGGTGAGTAGCAATAAAGCACAGAGTTTTTTCATGGCTTAATCTCGTTGTAACAACAATTGGCAAACATCGGTACGTTGCGTTAAAAATCCTGCTTCGCAATACCAATAATAAAAACGCCATAATCGAATAAAGGCTTCATCAAAACCTTGTGCGCGAACTTCTGGCAGTTTGTCGTCAAAACTGTGTCGCCATTGTTTTAGGGTTTCTGCGTAATCAAGACCAAAACTCAAATAGTTGTTGATAGTTAAATGAGCATTGCTGGTTTCTTGATATAAGCGTTGCGGTGACGGCAACATGCCACCCGGAAAGATATATTGCTGAATAAAATCAGTATTTGAGCGATAGTCATCAAAACGCTCAGTAGCAATGGTAATGGTTTGAATGGCTGCTTTTCCGCCTTTGCGAAGGCAACTGGCTACTTTATGGAAATAAGTTGGCCACCATTCTTCACCTACAGCTTCCAACATTTCTACCGAGACAATCGCGTCATAAGTGCCTGATAAGTCGCGATAATCTTTGAATTGAAAATTCACTTTGGCGTTGGCGGGCGTGTTTTGAATACGGGCATTGGCATAGGCCAATTGTTCTTTAGACAATGAAATACCTGTGACAAAGCAACCATAATGGTTGGCGGCATATTCAGCAAATGCGCCCCAACCACAACCAATTTCTAAAATATGGTCACCTGCTTTAACGTCTAATTGTTTGAGTAGGCGGTCATATTTAGCATATTGAGCATCTACTAAACTTTGATGTGGCTCAGTAAAAAGGGCAGATGAATAAGTCATAGATTCATCAAGCCATAAGCGATAAAAACTATTGCCAATATCGTAATGGGCGTGAATATTCTTTTTACTGTTACTACGGGTATTACGATTTAAGAAATGTCGCAAACGGTAAAATAAGGTGCCAAAAAAATTACCATGAACGGCATTATTTAATGCTTGTTCATTTTTTAACGCCAGTAACAATACATCCAACATATTAGGGCTATCTAGCCAACCATCGCGATAGGCTTCTGCCATGCCGATATCACCACTTTGCATGATTTTGCCAATAGCAGACCAATTTTTAATGTCTAATGCGGCATCAATTCCCGACTTTTTGCCTTTAAAAACGTATTCTTCCCCATTTGGCAGGTTTAAGTGCATGGAGCCAGAGTCTAGTTTTTCTAACATTTTAATCAGGAGCGAGGCTCTTAGCGGTAAGCCACTGCTAGAAGTTGCCGAATAATGTGTGGTCATAAGCTAGTCTCCAAATGCGGGGGTGTCGGTTTACGATAAAATGTTGCGCCCTTACGCCAAAGTTTGAGGGCTTGCCAATGAATACGAAGCACAACTAACACGGTTGCCCAACCCAATTGAGCGACTGTTTTAAGAATATTGGTGGCGGTCAGTGGCATAGCTGTGCCAGTAACAACCGTTTTTAGTTGCAGTTGCTGTTCCAGCCAATAATTAATAGAGACCGTGCGTTTATCTTGATGTTGATAAAAGCGAAAATGGTATTCACCTTCAACGGCAAAAAAAGGTGAGACATGAAAAATCTTTTGGCACTGTAAATCCGTTTGGCTATCAATCACGCCATGCTCTTGAGCAGTCAGCAAATAACAATGACGCTCACCGAAGGTATTATTCACTTCGCATAACACCGCACGTAATTGTTGTTGGCTATCGTGGCAATACCAAAAACTGACAGGATTAAAGGCATAGCCAAAAATACGGGGTTGGGTTTGAAGCCAAACTTCACCATCACAAATTGAACTGAGTTGATGGTCAACCAGTAAATTGCGAATCCAAGTACTCGCATCTACGCCATTGCCATAATCTCGGTCATAAAAACTAAAAACATTAAAACGGTTATAACCAAACAACGGATTGGCTAGTTGCGTGCGTGCCGATAACGGGAAACATAAAAATAGAGCAGGGTAGTTAAAGGCATTTGCTGCTTTACCTATTCGTTTATGTGCAACTGTACCTGTATATAACCAGTTATTTGTCATCGTCATATCCTCAATCCAACACCGCAGGCCAAGGAATCGGTGCATTCAACAATTTGGCCACACGAATACCAGCCTTTAAGCCATCTTCGTGAAAGCCATAACCCGCCCATGCTCCACAAAAATAGACGCGGTTTAGCCCTTGAATAGAAGCCAGTTTTTTTTGTGCCTGATAAGCCTCATCATCCAATTGCGGATGCGCGTAATCAAACTCAGCCAAAATCTCCGATTGTTTGATAGGTTCAGGCGGATTAAGCGTGACAAATAACGGTGTTGTAAACGGTAACGGTTGTAATTTATTGAGCCAATAAGTCACCGCCACAGGACGATGCGGATCGGGACTGGTGGCGGTGTAATAATTCCATGCCGCCCATGCTTGCGTGTTTTTGGGCATGAGACTGGCATCAGTATGTAAATAAGCTATATTAGGGGCGTAACGGATGGCGGCTAAGACCTCACGTTCTTTGCTTGTCGCATCGCTGAGTAAGGCAAGACTTTGGTCGCTATGAGTCGCCATCACAACGGCATCATACTTTTCTGTACCCTGTTGATGACGAACTAATACACCATCATCTTGGCGACTAATTTCTAAAATGGGTGTGTTGAGACGAACATCGCCAATCCCTGCACACAGTTTTTTCACATATTCTCGTGAACTGCCTTTAACCGTCATCCATTGTGGGCGATTGTTAACTTGTAATAGGCCATGATTTAAACAAAACTGTAAAAATGACTCGGCAGGAAAGTCCGCCATACTCGCTGGAGACATAGACCAAATCGCTGCACCCATTGGTAATAAATACCAATCACTAAAGGCTTGAGAATATTTTCCTTTTTGCAGCAATTGACCAAGCGTCAGTTTTTCGGCACGAGCTTTTACTAACAGTGCAGGAGCTTCTTTATTAAAACGTAAAATGTCAGCAATCATTTGCCAAAATTTTGGCCGAAAGATGTTTCGTTTTTGGGCAAATAAACTACTCAACGTACTACCTGCCCATTCAATGTTTTCATAAGGCAAACGCACACTAAAGCCCATATCGGTATTCGCTGTTTCGACATTTAACAAAGCAAAAAGCTGAATCAGGTTAGGGTACGTTTTTTCGTTATAAACCAAAAAGCCCGTGTCCACTGGATAGTTCATGCCATCTAAACTGACATCAACAGCATTACTATGGCCGCCAGCATAGTTATTGGCTTCAAACACGGTCACTTGATGTTGACGTGCTAACAACCATGCACTGCTTAAACCTGCGATACCTGAACCAATGACTGCGATTTTCATATTTTGTACTGCACAAAAATGGCTTGTAAAACTATGTATAGTCTAAATTACTCGTGAATCAATTAATTTGTACTATACAAACTGAATTTAGTAGACCATATAAGCATCTAATATGCAACAAACATTAGACGTAAATTTATTTGTCTAAGTGTTTTTGTCATACGAGTTCGTTTCTGGCTTTGGTAAATACGCGTGGATTGCTTTTTTGGATGCAAAAATGTTTTTTTGTTGCAGCTAAGTCGGCTAAGCTATCTCTAAAATCATTACAACCATTGATAAGCTTATGTTGCATCCCAATCTAGAACCTAGCTTGGCGTTATTGCCAGCCGATAAACCTGTTGTTTTGCTGACACGGCATTCTTTGCGTGAGTTAGCTCCCAACAATGGTGTACCCAGTTATGACTTGCCATTAACGCCAGAAGGTGTGGTGTTGGCGGAACAATGGGGCAGACGTTTAGATCGTCCAATAAGTGCGTTTTATTCCAGCCCAGTCGGACGTTGTGTTGATACGGCGAAAGCCATGAATTTAGGCGCAGGTTTGGTATTACCGATTACACAAACCACCGTTTTAGTTGAACCGGGTTGTTTTGTGCATAGCATTCGCCATGTCGGGCCGTTATTTTTGCAAATGGGGCCGATTGCTTTTGCTAATCATCATTTTCGTCACACGCTGGAAGGAATTTTGTCGCCTAAAGAAGGGGCAAGCAAAATCATTCAGCATTTGTATCAGAGTCAACAACAGCAACAAGCGGGTACACTGAGTATTCATGTCACTCATGACACGATTTTGGCCGCATTTATTTACCATTTACTGCAACAACCTACCATTGAAGAACACGATTGGCCGTGGATGATGGAAGGTGCATGGTTGTGGTTTGATCATTCAACCTTATATTGGTTGTGGCGCGGTCAATTGGGTCAAGTTGACTTGGCGGATTACCTGTAATTGATCTAGCCATGAGATTCGTATGGGCGGTTTATCAACCGTCAAATCTGTTGGCGAGTACATTCGCCCCTACAAGAGAGAACTATGACTACCGCGTTAGTAATTCGTGAGTTAACGAAAACCTATAACAATGGTTTTCAGGCGTTAAAAGGTATTAATCTGACTGTACAACAAGGTGATTTTTACGCACTCTTAGGGCCAAATGGGGCAGGTAAATCGACCACAATTGGCATTATTAGCTCGTTGGTGAAAAAAACGACAGGTTCGGTACAGATTTTTGACTATAACTTAGATACTGATTTGTCTTCTGCCAAGCAACAATTAGGAGTTGTACCGCAAGAATTTAATTTTGGCATGTTTGAAAAAGTCTTTGATATTGTCGCCACTCAAGCGGGCTATTACGGAATTGATAAAAAAACAGCCAAAGAACGTACCGAAAAATATCTCAAAAAATTAGGTATTTGGGATAAACGTGACCAACAAGCGCGGATGTTGTCGGGCGGTATGAAGCGCCGCTTAATGATTGCACGGGCGATGGTGCACGAACCGAAAATGTTGATTTTGGACGAGCCAACCGCAGGCGTGGACATTGAGTTACGCCGTTCGATGTGGGAGTTTTTAACCGAACTTAATCAACAAGGCACAACCATTATTTTGACGACTCATTATTTGGAAGAAGCCGAAACCTTGTGCCGTAATATTGCCATTATTGATAAAGGCCGTATTGTAGAAGATACCGATATGAAGTCGTTATTAGCCAAACTGGATGTTGAACATTTCGTGCTAGATTTACGCCATCCCATTACAGACGTGCCTGTCATCGACAATATCCCTATTAAGTTGATTGATGAACGGACGCTAGAAATCGCCGTACCCAAAAGCCAAACCATTAACCAAGTCTTTACGGCGTTAAATGCTCAGCAGATTGAAGTATTAAGTTTGCGAAATAAAACTAATCGTTTGGAAGAGTTGTTTGTCACGATGGTCGAAAAAAACCTTGCTCAATCTGTACAAGCATAACGGAATACTTTTTTATGAATAACCAGCAAACCTATATTGCTTTAGAAACAATTGTCACTAAAGAAATTCGTCGTTTTACTCGTATTTGGGTGCAAACCTTATTACCCCCAGCGATCACCATGTGTTTATATTTTGTCATTTTTGGCAATATTGTCGGCAGTCGTGTCGGTAAAATGGGCGGTTTCGATTATATGCAATATATCGTACCGGGTTTGATTATGATGTCAGTGATTACTAACTCGTATTCAAACGTGGTTTCTAGTTTTTATAGTGCCAAATTCCAACGTAGTATTGAGGAATTAATTGTATCGCCTGTACCCTATCATATTATTTTGACGGGTTTTATCATTGGTGGTATTGTTCGTGGCTTATTAGTCGGTATTACGGTTACATTACTGTCTTTATTTTTTACTGACCTGCATGTTCATCATTTATTTATCATTATGTATTCGGTATTAATGACCTCGGCGTTATTTTCCTTAGGTGGCTTTATTAATGCCGTTTTTGCTAAATCATTTGATGATATTTCCATTGTTCCGACTTTTATTTTAACGCCATTAACCTATTTAGGCGGCGTATTTTATTCGATTGATAATTTGTCGCCATTTTTTCAATCAATTTCCTACTTAAACCCAATTGTTTATATGGTTAATGCTTTTAGGTTTGGTATTTTAGGTGTCAGTGATGTGCCTATTGGCTTTTCTTTAGCCATGATTACTGTTGTGACGGTGGGTCTATATATTTATGCCCTGAAATTGCTACAAAGTGGCAAAGGCATGAAGGAGTAAGTACATGTCTTGGTATGAAAAAACCGCATTAGGTAAAGAAACTAACTATCACAACGCTTATAACCCTACATTGTTGTGTCCGTTGTTACGCGCCGAAGGCCGCCAGCAATTAGGTTTAGACAGCGCCAATTTACCTTTTCAAGGTGTTGATATTTGGCATAACTACGAAGCGTCTTGGTTAAATAGCAAAGGAAAGCCACAAGTCGCTATCTTACAGTTACATTTTCCTGCGGAGTCAAGCTATTTAATTGAATCTAAATCTTTAAAATTGTATTTTAATTCATTGAATTTTAAGCAGTTTAATAATAAAGAGGAAGTGATTACATTACTTGAGCGTGATTTATCCGTTGCTGCCGCCGCGCCCGTAAAAGCGATTTTGATTCCCGTGAGTGAGCTGCCTCAAACACAGTTATTACAAGGTGTTTGTTTGGATGAGTTGGATATTGAAGTCACCGACTTCACGTTAAATCCTCAGCTATTAAAAAATAATACCGATGCGGCTATGATCACTGAAACAGTCTATTCGCATTTATTACGCAGTAATTGCCCTGTCACCAATCAACCCGATTGGGGAAGTGTCAGTATTACTTATACAGGCCAAGCCATTCATCATGAAAGCCTATTGCGCTATTTGATTTCGTTTCGCGAGCATAACGATTTTCATGAGCAATGCGTGGAACGTATTTTTAGTGATATTTCTCATCAGTGTCAGCCCGAAAAACTGACTGTACAAGCGTACTATACACGGCGCGGCGGCTTAGATATCAATCCTTTCCGCTCGAATGTTGATTTAGCGGCACAATTTCAACGTCTTGTTCGACAGTAACGCTTGCCAAGCTTTTCGACAATCGCCACAATCAGCCAGTCTTTGACCTACAAAAAAATCTTTAGGGAGTTTTTATGACCGCATATTTCGGTTTTGAGCCTAGCGAAAGCTTAAAAAATGATATTCAAACCTTATTGGCGAATTTGGCCAAAAAAGCACCAGAGCCTCAGTATCATTTGTCTAGTGAAATTTCCAAAGTATTCACCGATGAAGTAATTGACAATTTATTATTAAATCTTGTCGGTGTGATGCAGAATCATAGTGATGGCTCTGAAGGTGGTGGTTTATTAAAATTCCTCGGTGGATTTTTAAAGACGGTGATGCACGGTGCGTTAAAAGTCATGTTAGGTAAATGTGATAATGCAGAAGTGAATAAACGTGCTGATTTTTTACGGATGCGCTTATTACAACTGCCAAATGATAAAACCCGTTTAGGCTTTCAATTACCACAAGATGTTTATAATCATTTTCAACATTGCTTTACTGAGGTTGATGCGGGTAACGGTAAACAAATTACCGAAGAATTGATTAAAACGATGTTGACGTTTACTGACTTGTCATTAGTACATTTCTTTGATGATTTTATTGGTGGCTTAAACCTCGGTATGATTAATCGTAAAATGGCGAGTGTGACGCGTTCTGGTATTCATAAAGAAAGTCATAGCACGATTAAAAAGCTGATTCCATCATTAACAGATGCTCAGTTAAAAGATTTCTCAATCTATTTTAAGTCGATGTTGGTTGAGCGTTAATTTCTATTATGGCTACTTATTATGCGATTCCGTGTCCTGAAGGATTACGTAAAAACTTTGCCGTATTAATTCAGAATTTTGAAAGTGGAGTTAGTTCGCCGCAAAATCAATTATTGATTGCAGTGGCGAACGAATATACCGACAAAATTATTGAGGTCATGATTCTTGGCAATAGCCAATTATTAGATGAAGATACCTTTGCAGCAAAAGTGCTTAATAATGTAGCCAGTGTGGTCAAAGCAACGGCGCATACCTTGATTAAACAAGTCTTGCATAAGATGAAAAATCAAGAGATGGCGCCGTTAACCGCACAAATTCGTGCACGTAAATTAGTCATTGATGAGCAAGAGTTTATTAGCTTTCCTGTCGCACCCGAGTTAGCGCAACGTTATCGTCAGTGCTTTGTGGCGATTAGAAACGGCGATATGACGGCAAGAACACCGTTAATGGAAGCCATGCTAGAGTTTTCATTAGTGGCAAATCATTACTTTTACACTGAATCTATTCGACCATTAAAGCTCGGCTTAATTACCCGTAAAATTGCGGATTTAGGCGGTGTTACCATTAATAAAGCCTCGCAAGCTGCGATTAGAAAGCTGATTCCTCAGTTAAATATCGAAGAATTACAAGGCTTTATCGACTATTTAGAGCCGTTTTTTGTTGATGTGCCTTAATATCCATTCTAATCAAAATAAAGAAAACAGCACTCCCCATCAAAATCCGTTAAAATCGCGCTTTTTAGCCAATTACCTATGCTTAAAGCCGACTTTTTCCACGCCTTAAACCAATGCCTTACCATTGACCGTCCGCGTTTTATTGGGCGTTGGCAGCGTTTACGGCAGTTATCAGGGGATGCCTTGGCGGTGGCAAGCAGTCAGTTACACGCGCAACTTCAACAATCACAACAACACGCACAACGCCGTCAACAAGCCATGCCTGCTTTACCGTTGAATGACGATTTACCGGTCAGTCAGCGTGCCGATGAAATTATTAATGCCATTAAAAATCATCAAGTGGTTGTTTTAGCAGGTGAAACAGGCTCAGGGAAAACGACACAGTTACCCAAACTTTGCTTAAAAGCAGGGCGTGGGCTTTATGGTTTTATTGGTCATACCCAACCACGACGTTTAGCCGCTCGTAGTGTGGCAGCACGAATTGCCGAAGAATTAAATTCGCCTTTGGGTGAGATCGTGGGTTTTAAGGTGCGTTTTAGCGAAGCGTTTAATGCCGATGGTTACGTCAAACTGATGACCGACGGTATTTTATTGGCCGAACTCAGTAATGACCGTTATCTCAATGCCTATGACACCTTAATTATTGATGAAGCCCACGAACGTAGTTTAAACATTGATTTTCTCTTGGGTTATTTACGTCAGCTATTGCCCAAACGTCCCGATCTTAAAGTCATTATTACTTCCGCAACCTTAGATGTAGAGCGTTTTAGCCGCCATTTTGCCGATGCACCGATTATTCAAGTGCAAGGCCGTACGTTTCCTGTCGATGTCATTTATCGCCCGATTTTGAGTGACAATGTTGTTTCTGATGAAGACGATGCCTTTGAAGACTTAGAAGAAGCGTTACCGCGGGCAGTCGTTAACGCGGTAGAAGAATGCATTGAGCATTCACGTCGTCAAGGTAAAGCAGGGCAAGGTGATATTCTCGTTTTTGCCAGTACCGAACGTGAAATTCGTGAATTAGCCGACACGCTACGCAAATTTGGCCCTCCGCACACGGAGATTTTGCCACTGTATGCCCGTTTGTCACTCAATGAACAGCAACGTATTTTTCATCCGACAGGCAAAGGTCGGCGCATTATTATTGCCACTAACGTCGCTGAAACCTCGTTAACTGTGCCCAATATTCATTATGTCATTGATTCAGGTTTTGCGCGGATTAGTCGTTACTCCTACCGGTCACGCGTACAACGTTTGCCGATTGAAGCGGTGTCGCAAGCCGCGGCGAATCAACGTAAAGGCCGTTGTGGTCGTATTGCGGCGGGTGTGTGTATTCGCTTATACAGTGAAGCCGATTTTTTAAGTCGTCCTGAGTTTACTGAGCCAGAAATTCGTCGTACCCATTTGGCGGCAGTTATTTTGCAAATGCAGGCCTTAGGTTTAGGTGATATTAGCTCATTTCCGTTTGTTGAGCCGCCCGATAGCCGTTTTGTGAATGATGGTTTACGCGTCTTAGAAGAGTTAGGCGCGTTTGATGGCGAACAAAAGATCACCGCGTTAGGCAAACAATTAAGTCGTTTTCCCTTAGACCCTCGTTTAGCGCGGATTCTCATTGCCGGTGCACATTCAGGCTGTTTAGAAGAAATCCTGATTATTATTAGTGCGTTAAGTTCACAAGATCCGCGAGAACGTCCGCCAGAAAAGCAACAAGCGGCAGATCAAAAACACTTATTATTTAAAGATAAAGATTCGGACTTTCTGTTTTTTGTTAAATTATGGCAAAGCTTTGAAGATTGTCGCGGTGACTTAACCGATAACCAACGTAAACAATGGCTAAAAAGTCACTTTTTATCGTATTTACGGATGCGTGAATGGCGCGAAACCCATCACCAGTTATTAATTGTCTGTAAAGAGCTTAATCTGCAACGTAATATCGAACCTGCTAAATACGAAACCATTCATCGGGCATTGTTAACAGGCTTTTTATCCTCCATTGCTCATAAAAATGATGAGAAAGAATATCTTGCGGCGCGTAATCAAAAAGCAAAAATCTTTCCTGCTTCCTCATTATATAAAAAGCCAACACCGTGGTTAATGGCGGCAGAAATCGTTGAAACCAGCCAAGTCTATTTACGCACCAATGCCAAAGTTGAACCCGAATGGATTGAGCAAGAAGGCAAACATCTGCTTAAAAGTCATGTGTATGAACCGCATTGGGAGAAAAGCCAAGGCAAAGTCGTGGCTTATGAACAGTTATCGTTATTTGGTTTAATCATCAATCCGAAACGTAAACTGAATTATGAAACGGTTGATCCACACGAAGCGCATGAGATTTTTATTCGTCGTGCCTTAGTTGAAGGGGAAGTCAACCTTAAAGCCCCGTTTTTTAGTCATAATCGGCAGTTGGTCGATGATATTTCCGATGTCGAAGACCGATTGCGGCGACGAGACTTATTGGTCGATGACGAAGTGTTGTTTCAGTTTTATGCCAGTCGTATTCCTGATACGATTGCCAATATTCGCAGTTTTGAAGGTTGGCGACGAGAAGCGGAGCGTAAAAATCCCGAGATATTATTTTGTCATCCTGATGAATTGATTACCGAAGAAGACTTACCGACAGTCGTGGATTATCCCGATGAATTAAACGTCAATGGTTTAGCCTTGCCGCTAAGTTATAAGTTTGACCCCAGTGCGGAAGATGATGGCGTGACGATTCGCATTCCTCATGCGGTATTAGCACAAATTTCCGAGGCAACGTTATCGTGGCTGATTCCTTCGTTACTGGCGGATAAAATTGAAGCCTTACTGAAAGGCTTACCCAAAGTCTTTAGACGGCAATTAGTACCCGTTCCTGATACCGTGAAAATGATTTTGGCGAATATGCCAGCGGTATCGCCGACGCATGAGCCTCTGACACAAACCTTAAGTCGATTATTAGTGCCGCGTGGTTTGCGTTTAACGGCAGCAGATTGGCAGGAAAGCGAAGCGAATCTACCTGCGTATTGTCTGTTTAATATTCAAGTGGTCGATGAAAAAGGCAAAGTCGTTGCAACAGGGCGACATTTAGCAGACTTAAAAGTAAAGTTATCGAGTCAAAAAGCACCAACGGTACAGTTGGTGCCAACAGGTGCATTGCTGCAAGATTTTCCCGCAGAAATGACACCGATTATTGAACGACAAGTCTCAGGTTTGCCAATCCGTAGTTATGCGGCTTTGGTGGCTCAAGAGCAGGGTGTCAGTTTGCAGTATTTGCAAACGGAAGCTTTGGCTCATCATCATCATCGACGCGGTACGATTGCTTTATGGCAGCAACAGTGTGCGACAGAAATTAAAGCACTGAAAAAACAGATTACCCCTGCATTAGCCGTTGATTTTTCACCCTACGGCACGAAAGCACAGTTGGAAAGTCAATTTGTGACAGCGGTTTTCAATAGCCTGTTTACGGATAAGTTAATCTATACACTCCCTGAATTTCATAAAGAGCTTCAGTTAAAAAGGGGCTTATTGTTAGCAGAAGGGCAAAAAGTCATTACGCTGGCGAATGGTATCTATAAGGCATGGCGTGACATTGAAAAACAACGAAAATTGTTAGTTCAGCCAATTTTTTCACCCTCACAAGACGATATCATCACGCAATTACACGCCTTGCAAGCCAGCAACTTTTTAGGTGAAATTGCACCTTCGCGTTGGCGAGAGTATCCTCGCTACTTAAAAGCCTTGCAACTTAGGTTAGAGCGACTGCCAAATAGTCTAAATCGTGATAGCCTTGCCACTCACGATTTACAACGCCGTTGGCGCGATTATCTGCAAAAACTAGCTGATTTAACCGCGCGGAGCTTGCCGACAACACAATTAGACGAATATCGTTGGTTACTGGAAGAGTATCGCATTTCTCTGTTTGCACAGCCGATGAAAACAGCCGTACCTGTGTCAGTAGAGCGTCTCAACCGTTTGTGGGCGCAAATTTAGATCAGGACTTACGCATTTCCTGAAATTAGCGCGTTTTGTGAACTGAAAATCGTCGGAAACGATTCTTTAGCTCACAAATAAGCGATAACCGCGTTAGTCCTAAGTATAGTTGCTTGAATTTTTAGTATTTATCTTGGGTTTTAAATTGACCTATCTACGGGAGTAAAGTATGAAAAAAGTATTAATTAGCGGTACAGGTTTATTCACTCCTGAAGAAAGTATTACTAATCAAGAACTCATTGATTCTTTTAATGCTTACGTTGAATTATTTAATCAACGTCATGCCGCTGAGATTGAACGTGGTGAAGTACAGGCGTTAAGAACCTCATTTCCTGAGTTTGTTGAAAAAGCCTCAGGTATTAAAGCGCGTTATGTGATTAATAAATCAGGTATTTTAGATCCTGAGCGCATGTACCCGATCATTGCCGAACGTAGTGATGATGAGCAATCCATGCAATGCGAAATGGCAGTAAAGGCAGTACAAGAAGCGTTGGCAAAAGCAGGCAAAACAGGTGCGGATATTGATGCCGTGATTGTTGCTTGTTCTAATATGCAACGTGCTTATCCAGCGATGTCAATTGAAATTCAAAATGCCATTGGCGCAAAAGGTTTTGCATTTGATATGAATGTGGCTTGCTCATCAGCGACGTTCGGCTTGCAAACGGCTGCCGATATGATTCGCAGTGGTTCAGCGAAATGCGTATTAATGGTTAATCCAGAAATTTGCTCAGGTCATTTAGAATGGCGTGATCGTAACTGTCATTTTATTTTTGGTGATGTTTGTACCACTGTAATTTTAGAATCAGAAGAGACTTGCACTAATCCACAAGCATGGGAAATTGTGGGTACAAAACTGCAAACGCAATTCTCCAATAACATCCGTAATAACTTTGGCTTTTTAAACCGTTGTGACGAGTCAGGCGTGGGTAAACGCGATAAATTGTTCCATCAAGAAGGTCTTAAAGTCTTTAAAGAAGTTTGCCCAATGGTTGCTGAGCAAATCAGTCAACATTTAGGTGAATTATCGTTAGTGTCAACCGACTTAAAACGGATGTGGTTGCATCAAGCCAATAGCAATATGAATGCGCTGATTGCTCGCCGTGTTTTAGACCGTGACCCAACGCCTGAAGAGTCGCCAACTATTTTGGATACGTACGCCAATACCAGTTCGGCCGGTTCGATTATTGCTTTCCACTTGCATAATCAAGATTTGGCGACGGGTGATGTCGGTGTCATTTGTTCATTTGGCGCAGGCTATTCGATTGGCAGTGTGATTGTTAAAAAGCGTTAGTTAACTGTAGGGGCGAATTTATTCGCCAACCCATCTCATTATTAAAAAAGTGATAGGCGGTTAAAACCGCCTCTACCAATACAGTGACGTATGAAAAAACTCCCCCGCGTATTACTCCTCACCTTACTCGCTACTTTAACGACTGTCCAAGCGGCTGAACGTCCTAAAATAGCCCTCGTGTTATCGGGTGGTGGTGCGCGAGGCATTGCCCATGTTGGCGTGCTTAAAGTATTAGAAGAGGCCAGAGTCCCTGTGGATTGTGTGGTTGGCACGAGTATGGGCGCGATTGTGGGTGGTGCGGCAGCGACAGGTATGTCACCTGCTGAGATGGAAAAACGGGTCTTAGCCGCAGATTGGGATTATGTCTTTGGCGATAGACCAAAACGTAAAGATATCCCGTATTTTCGCAAACGTGATGACTGGCAAGACTATTTTGATTTTACCTTAACCTTACGTGATTTTTGGCCTGTTCCACCCCGTAACTTAGTCGGCGTGCATTACATTACCCAGTTTTTTCGTGAGTTGACAGGCAGTATCAGTGTCGAAAAGTTCGACCAATTACCGCTACCGTATCGAGCGATTGGTGCAGATTTAGAGAATGGCAAAACGGTCATTATGGATCATGGTGATTTGCCCTTAGTCATGCGTGCCAGTATGAGTGTATCGGGCGTCTTCCCTCCTGTGCCTTATGAAAACTCGCTGGTCGTCGATGGCGGTATTGTTAAAAATATGGGGGTTGATGTCGGTCGTCAGTTATGTGGTGATGCCGTTATTGCGGTGGATGTCTCGTCGCCCAATGCTAATCGTCGAAAATTAGAGTCGCTGTTTGCGGTTAGTGAGCAAACTATTAATATTGCCGTTCAGCGCGATATGCAGGCACAAATCGCCACCTTAACGGCTAAAGATATTTTAATTAAACCTGACATGGGCAAGTTAACATCGACCGACTTTAATGAATCGGCACAGCTCATCGCCGCAGGTGAAAAAGCGACACGCGCCGTATTGCCTTCATTAAAGCGTTACGCACTCTCGGAAGAGGATTATCTGATCTGGCAACAAAATCTCACGGCTCGCAAACCTAAAAATAAAGCAGTGACTAAAATAGAAATCACACCCACACGTTGGGTCAGTCCCAGTGTTTTAAAATCACTGTTAGATGTTCATAAAGGTGAAGCATTAGACCAAGCGGCTTTGCATCACAGTATGGATAGTATTTATGCACGCGGTGACTTTATTCGTATTGCCTATCAATTATTGCCTGCTACAGAGGGTTCGTTATTGCGTATTATTCCTGTCGAAAAGGATGGCCGTGACTTTGCCCGTGTCGGTTTAAAGTTAAACACTGATTTTGCTAATAATTCGTCATTTGGTTTAGTGGCAGGATTACGTCGTAGTTGGTTAAATCATTTGGGTGCAGAATGGCAAAGCCAAGCTGAAATTGGCGAAACACGCGCGTTATATACCGAGTTGTATCAGCCTACCGTGTTAGATGGCGAGTTTTTCTTAGCCCCGTGGATATCGCTGCGTGATGAGCCGCGTGATATTGTCTCAGCACATGAAACTATTGGTGAAAACCGAGTCCGTCACTTGGGTGGTGGTTTAGATATTGGTTCGGTACTGGGGAAGTGGGGCGAAGTGCGGTTTTCTGTGTCGGATCAACAGGTGAAATGGCGTTCATCGCTGCAAACGGTGAATCCTATTGTCGGTGAAAGTTACGAACAAATAGGCTATGGCGTAAAAGCCGTTTTTGACCAGCTAGATAATCCTCGCTTTCCACGAACAGGCAATTGGGCGCGGGTAGAGTACTTTGCTTCCGATGCAAATTTAGGCAGTGATCGAGACTACAAACGTTTTATGCTGGATTGGCGACGGGCATTTACATGGAGTCAATATACCTTTTTTGCGACGGGGCGCGGGGGTAGTGCTTTGGGGACAACATTGCCCTATGCCGAAGCGTTTCAATTAGGTGGGGCAATGAATTTGTCAGCGTACCGCCGTTCGGAGTTATCGGGTAATACGTTCTTTTTAAGCCGATTATTGGGCTATCGTCAAATCAAAGAAATGCCGCCTGCATTGGGTGGCGGTGTTTATATCGGATTATTGGCAGAAGCGGGCGCAGTGTCGGCCAAAACGAGTTGGTCATCTACGCTGTTTGATAGTCCTGCTTATAGTATTGGTGCGGTGTTAGCAGCAGATACCCGTTTAGGGCCTTTTTACTTGACCTTAGCGCAAGGTGATAAACAACGCCGCGCCGCGCATTTGACCTTAGGGATGAGTTATTAAGGATTATATATGGGGGAAAGCCCCATCGCAATTAATGGCTTATGCACTCATCTCTGATACAACTATTGCGCTAAGCCATGACTCTCCCACCTACAGGCTTTTGCGTAGGCCGCACCAACTCCCACAAACCTAAACGATTTAACTCTAATTCCACCATACTACGAATAACGGCCGCGTTATCAATTGCTAAGGCTTGGTCGAGTAGGTTTTTAGCAACAGTTAACGGCACAGTGCGTAACACTTTACGGATTTTTAGTAAGTTGCTGGCACTCATACTTAGTGAGTCAAAACCCATTGCCATTAATAAAATAGCGGTGCCAGGGTCTCCTGCCATTTCTCCGCAAATACTCACTTTTTTGCCTGCAGCATGAGTTTCTTTGACAACATATTGCAATGACCGCAACACAGCAGGGTGATACGGAGTATATAAATCGGCAACACGCGAATTGTTGCGATCAACTGCTAATAAATATTGGGTTAAATCGTTAGAGCCGACTGAGACAAAATCGGCAATTTGCGCTAAATCTTTAATTTGAATCAATGCCGAAGGCACTTCTACCATGATGCCCATTTTAGGGGTATGAATAGTCGTTTTTTCTTCTTCCTGCACTTCGCTCACGGCACGGTGCAACAAATGTTGTGCTTCTTCAATCTCAAAGACCGAGGAAATCATCGGTAGTAAAATTTGCAGATTATTCAGGCCAATATCCGCTTTGAGCATGGCACGGATTTGCACCATAAAAATTTCAGGATGATCTAAGGTGATACGAATGCCACGCCAGCCTAATGCAGGGTTAACTTCATCAATGGGGAAATAGGGCAGGTCTTTATCACCACCAATGTCTAACATACGCATGGTGACAGGATAAGGCGCAAAGGCTTCTAGTTGCTGGCGATAAATATTACGTTGTTCTTCTTCACTGGGGAAGCGATCGCGCAACATAAACGGAATTTCGCTGCGGTACAGGCCAACACCTTCAGCTCCGCGCTCACGACCACGCGCCACGTCAGCCATCAAGCCCGTATTCACATACAAGGTGATGCGATGGCCATCGGGTGTTTCAGCAGGTAGATCACGATAGGCATCTAAACCAGCGACTAATTGCCGTTCTTCTTTGATAATTTCTTTATAACGTTTGCGCAACTCACGCGAAGGGTGGACATAAACACGGGCTTGATAGGCATCAACAATCATTTCCGCATCATCAAGGCTACCGACAGGCAATTCTGCCATACCAACAACCGTGGGAATTCCTAATGCTCGAGCAATAATCGCCATGTGCGAGTTGGCTGCACCTGTTGTGGTAACAATGGCTGCAATATTCTCCAGTGGCATTTCGACGAGAGTGGCGGTGGAAATATCGTCACCAATGAGAATGCTGCTTTCGGGAAAGTCGCGATTCGGTGAGGTTTGTTTTTGTAAATGTGCCAACAGGCGACGACCTAAATCACGGACATCGGCCATACGCTCACGTAAATACGGGTCGTCCATGGCCGCAAAACTTTGCATGTGATCGTCAATAACCGCTCGTAATGCCCCTTGCGCCCAGTTTCCCGTATGAATGTGTTCAACAATTTCGCCACCGAGCGCATTGTCATCTAACATACGTAAATAGACTTCAAACAGCGCACGTTCTTCGGGCATTAACGATGTCGCCATTTTACTATCGAGGAGCTGGATTTCTGTGCGTACAGCAACTAATGCTTTATTAAATAGAGCCAACTCACCATTAATATCTTCGGTGGCGCGGTCAGGCACAGACTCTAAATCAGCAGGGGGATAAATCACCACCGCGCGCCCAATGGCAATACCGCTGGCACCTGCAACGCCGTGAAAAATACGTGGGCTAGCAACGCCGCCTTTAGGCGCATGAAGATTTTCTAATTGCCCCAAGGCTTTGGCATGAGCAACAACCCCTGAAATTTGGGCAGATAGAGTGACTAAAAATGCTTCTTCGGCCTCACCAAAACGGCGTTTATCTTGTTGTTGAACAACCATCACCCCTAACACTTTACGGCGGTTCATAATAGGAACGCCTAAAAAAGAGTTATAACGTTCCTCACCTGTTTCAGGTAAATAATGATAGCGGGGATGTGACGAGGCATCTTCAAGGTTAATTAATTCTTCACGTTGACCAACAAGGCCAACAAGACCTTCGGAAAGTCCAAGTGATACTGTGCCAACGGCTTCAGCATTGAGTCCTTGAGTGGCCATTAAAACATAACGACTACTGCGTTCATCCAGCAAATAGATTGAGCAAACCTCGGTATTAAGTGCATCTCTGACGCTTTGGACAATGACATCCAATGCCACGGTAAGCGTGGGTGCGGCATCAATGTCATGAACAAGTTTTCTTAAAATATCTAACATGCTGGAATGTCCGTACTTTGATAATCAGAACTTACACATTTCACCGAAATCGGTAAGCTCTCTCTATAATATTAAATCACTAACTTGTCTCAATCACAGGCAATCGCATCGCTAACTCTAAAAGTGCTTTACGGTACACTTCGCGTTTAAACGAGACAACTTGATTGAGAGGGTACCAATAACTCACCCATTGCCAACCATCAAACTCGGGCGGGTGACATTTATTGAGCTGAATATTATCAATGCTCCCGACCAAACTTAATAAAAACCATTTTTGTTTTTGGCCAATACAAACGGGCGGTGGGCTTTCATGGCGTACATAACGTCGAGGCAGACGATAACGTAGCCAACCACGTGTTTGGGCAACAATTTTCACATGATGGTATTCAAGGCCAATTTCTTCCCATAATTCACGGTACATTGCATCTTCAGGCGATTCATCAGGGTTAATGCCACCCTGAGGAAATTGCCACGCATCATGCCCATGACGGCGCGCCCACAATACTTGTCCTTCTGCATTGGTTAGTATAATCCCGACATTGGGTCTAAACCCTTCTGCATCAATCACAATCAATTACTCAAAAATTTAAAATAGTCAGGACTTACGCATTTCGCCGAAAGAAGCGATAACCGCGTAAGTTCTCAAAGTGTCTTGGACTCAAAGCGTCTTTAGAAAGGCACGTCAACATAATGCGTTGAATTCTAAGTGCCGATGTATGCTAAGTAAGTCGTATTGTTGTTATTCATACCTTAGTCAAGGCATGTGCGGCAAGTTTTATCTATGTTCATGACTATAATTATTAATCTAGCAGCGAAGCATGGCGATTTGTGGTTGTTTTGCAGGCAAAAAATACCTATAAATTAAACGTGTATAATGAAAAAGGCTCGCTAAATAGCGAGCCTTTTGGGGGACTTAAGTCTTAATAAAGATTAAGGCAGTAAGTGTTTAACGCCATCGCGCTCTTCTAACAATTCATTGAGGGTGAAGTCCATACGCTCACGGGAGAACGCATCGATTTCTAAGCCTTCAATGCGCGTATAAACGCCATTGTCACACGTCACAGGTACACCATAAATAATGCCTTCAGGAATGCCGTAGCTACCGTCAGAAGGAATACCCATTGTCACCCATTTGCCGTTAGTGCCCAATACCCAATCATGAATATGGTCAATCGCCGCATTCGCCGCAGAAGCAGCAGAGGACAAGCCACGTGCTTCAATAATTGCGCCGCCACGTTTGCCAACGGTTGGCAAAAATACTGTGCGATTCCATTCTTCATCGTTAATTAACGCTTTCATGCTGTCGCCGTTAACCGTCGCAAAACGATAGTCAGCATACATCGTTGGGCTATGGTTGCCCCAAACAGTCATGTTTTCGATGTCGCTAACCGCACGACCCGATTTAGTCGCCAATTGTGACAAGGCACGGTTATGGTCTAAACGCAACATCGCGGTGAAGTTAGCTGGGTTTAAGTCTGGTGCAGATTTCATGGCAATGTAAGCATTAGTATTTGCTGGGTTACCAACAACCAATACTTTAACATCACGGCTAGCGACGTCATTTAACGCTTTGCCTTGCACTGTGAAAATTTTTGCATTTTCTTGCAGTAAGTCTTTACGTTCCATGCCAGGGCCGCGAGGACGTGCGCCAACTAAAATAGCAATGTCTGCATCTTTGAAAGCAACATTTGCATCATCAGCGGCAATCATGCCTGCCAATAATGGAAACGCGCAATCTTCTAATTCCATCATCACACCTTTTAACGCCTGTTGCGCTTTTTCAAAGGGGACTTCCAATAATTGCAAAATAACAGGTTGGTCTTTACCAAGCATTTCACCGCTAGCAATGCGGAACAATAAGCTATAACCAATTTGACCAGCTGCGCCAGTAACGGCAACGCGAACGGGTTGTTTCATGTGAAGCTCCTGATGATGAAACGCGGGGGTCTCCCGCTGACTCGAAAATGCGAATTATCAAAATATATAATAGCAGTCGGGTAAGGCTATTATTAAAAAACGCTGCATTGTACCTAAGCTCAAGACGAGATGCGAACAAAACTCATGCCAACGCGATGCTAACTTCTTAGAGCTTACGCGGTTATCGCTTATTTGCGCACATTTCAGCCACTTTATGTTCTCAAAACGCGCTAATCGCGGTGCGATGCGTAAGTCATGTCCTATTTCTGCTAAAATAACGGCAATCGTTGGAGTGTTGTATGTTAATCCGCAAATTATTTCGTTTTGAAAATGCCCATATTGTCCGAAACTGTTCTAGTGACCGCTGTAGTCGCTCGATTCATGGTCATAGTTATCAAGTTGAAATTTTACTCGAAGCGCACGCTTTAGATAATGGTCAAATGATTTATGATTTTGGCTTGTTAAAAGGCCATGTCAAAGAATTAATTGATAGCTTTGATCATGCGGTTGCTTTTTGGGATAAAGACAACGCGGAATACATAGCCTTTTGTAAACAGTTTAGTGCCCGTTGGATTAGCTTGCCCGTTTCACCGTCAGCAGAGCAATTTTCGCGCGTGATATTTGTCTTAGTGGATGCGGTCTTAAAACAAACGGTGATGCAAAATGGGGAGGCCGATGTGAGTTTGCACTCCATTATAGTGCACGAAACGATCACAGGTTATGCCCAGTGTTTTAGATATGATGTGGAAAATCCGCGTATGGGTTTAATTCAGTTAGACGAAATCGTCTTTTCCGAGCAGGTCTGTTTGGAGTGGTCAGATCATCAATTATTTGAAAAACTCAAAAAAGGCGAGCCTTTTATCAATCCAACGGTTAAACATCAGGTGATGATCTAGGTTTAAGCAAATGTTAAAGTTAAAAGAGAGTAACAACTACTCTCTTAACTGCTAACTGCTAACTGCTAACTGCTAACTGCTTAAACGGCGTAACCTTTCATTAATAAACGTGCATCTTCTTTCGCTATGCCAGCCCAGCCCATACTTCCTTTTAAGACCGTGGCAGAAAATTCGTGATTGAGTATCACAAGGTTTAATAAATCACTGCCTGATACTTCAATCGCCCAGTGATTGGGCGCATTAGCATCTAAGGTTTCTTTGTCTAAATAAGCCAATAACGCTTTACTGCCATTATCTGCGACAGCGAGCTGTAGTGGCATGTTCATTAATTTTTGGCTCACAAACACTTGGTTGGTATCTAGTGCGTTATATAGGTTGAGAGGGATGCCATGTACGGCTAAAAAGAAACGGCCATTTTTTACCTGTTGATAAAGATTTTGGCGGGCGATTTTTGAGTTTGGCTCGTTGATGATAGCCGAAACTAATTCGCCAATGTTGTTAGATATAGATTCAGTCATTGTTGCGCTTCTATTCAGTAGTAATTTGATGGTTTGAACGCTTTCGTTTGCGGATAATAATGCACGAGTTGTTTTAACGAAAGATCAGGACTTACGCATCGCACCGCGATTAGCGCGTTTTGTGAACATAAAGCCGCCTAGGGCGGCTGAAATGTGAACAAATAAGCGATAACCGCGTAAGTCCTAAGATGTCACAAAAATGTCTTCTCGCTGTCATGGCATGGTCATTGCAATATTTTTTAATGCAATCACTGAAATGACAACTAAACAGGAGAATATCATGGAATTATTAGATATGCGCGATGACTGCTTAATCGATGAATGGGCAGATTATGAAGACTACGATTATGCGGATGATGCGGTCGAGTTATAACTAAACGGTATAAGAATTGGATTTTTAACGCGAACTCGAAGTCCGCTTAAACATCTTGTCTAAAATCTCAGTGCGCGTTATCGTCGGACAATATTTTTAGGCGGATTTATTCCTGAGCCTAAAGTCCCGAAATAATACTAGCTGAGGTTTACCGTGTCCCATTTCGCTCATGTATTACAGCCTTTAGATTTAGGTTTTGTCACGCTCCCTAATCGTGTGATTATGGGATCAATGCATACGGGTTTAGAAGAATTTCCGCCCGAAAGACAAGCCGCTTTTTTTGCTCGCCGTGCAGCAGGTGGTGTGGGTTTAATCATCACAGGTGGTATTTCACCGTCAGAATTAGGCGTATTAGGGCCTGGCATGTGCGCCATGCTCACCGAAGCTGATGTCAAAAAACATAAAGTCATTACCGATGCGGTTCATGCCGAAGGTGGTCGTATTTGTATGCAAGTTCTGCACGCAGGTCGCCAGTCTTATCATCCTGTTAATATTTCTCCGTCTGGCAAAAAATCCCCCATTTATCCTTTCCCTCCACAAATGATGACCGAAGAAGTCATTGAGCAAGAGTTGGCTAATTGGGTTAATGCCTCTGCCTTAGCACAACAAGCAGGTTATGATGGTGTGGAAATCATGGGTTCAGAAGGCTATTTGCTTAATCAATTTTTAACGACACGCGGTAATGAGCGTGATGATGCATGGGGCGGGGATTTTGAACGTCGTATGCGTTTCCCATTAGAGGTTGTACGCCGCACTCGTGAACGTGTTGGGACGAATTTTATTATTGTCTATCGTTTGTCGATGTTGGATTTAGTTCCCGATGGTCAAACCTTTGATGAAGTGATTACGCTTGCTAAAGAGCTAGAAAAAGCGGGTGTAACCATTATCAATACGGGTATTGGTTGGCATGAGGCCAAAATCCCTACGATTGCGACGATGGTACCGCGCGGCGCGTTTACATGGGTAACACGTAAAGTCAAAGAAGCCGTGAATATTCCTGTTTCAGCTTCTAACCGTATCAATATGCCATCTCATGCCGAAGAAATTATTGCCAGTGGCGATGCCGATATGATTTCAATGGCACGCCCCATGTTGGCTGACCCAGATTGGGTTAACAAAGCAGCCGCTAACAAAGAAGAAGAAGTCAATACTTGCATTGGCTGTAACCAAGCGTGTTTAG
Source organism: Moraxellaceae bacterium AER2_44_116 (assembly GCA_006546595.1). Taxonomy (GTDB): domain Bacteria; phylum Pseudomonadota; class Gammaproteobacteria; order Pseudomonadales; family Moraxellaceae; genus Agitococcus. The sequence goes on from VIAD01000001.1 coordinate 128,987, forward strand.
ATCATACCTTTGCCTTGCGTCAGGCTTCGTGTTTGGTGAATCCGCAAGCTTGTTATGAAACGGAACTTATCTACGTTAAAACCGATAAGCCGAAAAATATTGCTGTGATTGGTGCAGGACCTGCGGGTATGTCCTTTGCGACGGTTGCCGCACAACGTGGTCATAATGTCACTTTATTTGATCAAGATACTCAAGTAGGTGGTCAATTCAATATTGCTAAACAAGTCCCCGGTAAAGAAGAGTTTTACGAAACGATTCGTTATTTTGGTACGATGTTGAAAAAGCATGGTGTGAACTTGCAACTAGGCAAACGTGTCAGCGCTGACGATGTCAAAGAATTTGATGAAGTGGTGTTGGCAACAGGTATTGCACCACGTCAATTACCGCTAGAAGGAATTAATCACCCGAAAGTATTGTCATATATTGAAGTCTTACGTGATAAAAAGCCTGTAGGTAAACGTGTTGCGGTGATTGGTGCAGGCGGTATTGGTATGGATACGTCTGAGTATTTAACCCATGACCAAAGTCATGCACCCGCCAGTATTGATATCAATGAGTATCTACGTGAGTGGGGTATTGATAAAACGTTGCAAGCGCGTAGTGGTATTGAAGGCATGAGCGAAGAAGTTGCGCCAAGCCCGCGTGAGGTGTATTTGCTACAACGCAAAAACAAAAAAATCACGGGGCCAGGTAAAACGACAGGCTGGGCGCATCGTGCGGTATTGCTGAAAAAAGGCGTACACATGATTACGGGTGTGGAGTACCAAAAAATTGATGATGTGGGTTTACACATCAGTATTAATGGTCAAACACAGGTGCTTGAGGTGGATAACGTGATTATTTGTGCAGGCCAAGACCCACAGCGTGAGTTACAAGCATCGATTGAGGCATTGGGTAAAAAAGTACATTTAATTGGTGGCGCAGATGTGGCTGCTGAGTTGGATGCCAAACGTGCCATTAGTCAAGGCGCAAGATTAGCGGCTGAGGTTTAAGCTCAATATCTAATGCTGGATAAAAAAAGAGCCGTTAACGGCTCTTTTTTTGTAATCTTCGCAACAAGCTCGACGTATCCCAGCGACCACCACCTAATGCTTGAACATCCGCATAAAATTGATTGACTAATTCAGTCACAGGTAGCTGTGCGCCATTTTTAGTCGCTTCGTCCAAGCAAATCGCTAAATCTTTACGCATCCAATCGACGGCAAAGCCATGATGATATTGATCCGCCAACATCGTTGGATAACGATTGACCATTTGCCATGAAGAGGCAGCACCATGACTGACCACATTGAGGGCTTTTTCGACATCTAAGCCCGATTGTTGTGCAAAATGAATACCTTCCGCTAGTGCTTGAATCAAGCCAGCGACACAAATTTGGTTGACCATTTTGGTCAGTTGTCCACTGCCTATATTACCCATATGAGTGATGGTTTTACCATAAGCGGCTAACACGGGTTCAATACGAGCAAAGACGGCGGCATCTGCGCCACACATAATGCTGAGTTGGCCTTTTTGTGCCCCTTGTTGACCGCCTGAAACGGGGGCATCAACAAAATCAACACCACGTAGGGTTAATAAAGCGGCTAATTCACGGGAGGTTTCCGCAGAAACAGTGGAGTGATCAACTAATATTGAGCCCGCTTTTAAGCCTGCAATCAGCCCATGTTCACCTAAAACTACGTCACTCAAGTCATTATCATTGCCAACGCAGGTAAAGACGATGTCAGCGCGATTGGCAGCTTCTTGAGGTGTTGTGGCTAGTTGATGACCGTATTCCTGCACCCATTGTTGAGCTTTGCTGGTTGTACGGTTATAAACGGTTAGCTCATGACCCTGTTGAGCTAAGTGCCCTGCAATGGGATAACCCATATTGCCTAAACCAATAAACGCCAGTTTCATGAACATGAACTCCTAAAACAACAAAGGCCGCTATAAAAGCGACCTTTGACGTAGTATCCGTTAAATCTTAACGATCACCGACTTCAACAAAATCACGTTGTACAGGACCAGTATATAACTGACGTGGACGACCGATTTTGTAGGAAGCAGAGTGCATTTCTAACCAATGAGCAATCCAACCTGGTGTACGACCCAAGGCGAAGATGACGGTAAACATGGAAGTAGGAATGCCAATCGCTTTTAAGATGATGCCCGAGTAAAAATCAACGTTTGGATAGAGTTTGCGCGACACGAAGTATTCGTCTTGCAACGCAATTTCTTCAAGCTTCATCGCTAATTCTAATTGTGGGTCATTAATACCTAAGGCACTTAACACCTCATCACACGTTTGTTTCATCACTTTAGCGCGTGGGTCAAAGTTTTTATAGACGCGATGACCAAAGCCCATCAATTTAGTGCTGTCATTTTTGTCTTTCACACGCGCAATAAAGTTGTCGAGATTGGATACATCACCAATTTCATCCAACATTTTTAATACCGCTTCGTTAGCACCACCGTGAGAAGGACCCCACAATGCGGCAATACCCGCAGCGATACAGGCGTAAGGGTTTGCACCCGTAGAACCTGTTAAACGCACGGTAGATGTCGATGCATTTTGCTCATGGTCAGCATGAAGCACAAAAATACGATCCATTGCTTTGGCAATAATAGGATTTACTTTGTATTCTGCGCATGGTGTCGCAAACATCATGTGTAGGAAGTTTTCAGAGTAGCTCAAATCATTGCGTGGGTAGATGAAAGGCTGACCTGCATTGTATTTGTAGCTCATGGCTGCAATCGTTGGCATTTTAGCAATCAAGCGAATAGCGGCAATGTGGCGATGTTCTGGATCGTTAATGTCTAGGCTATCATGGTAGAACGCAGATAACGCACCCACGACACCGCACATCACGGCCATCGGGTGAGCATCACGACGGAAGCCACGGTAGAAAAACTGTAACTGTTCATGAACCATTGTGTGATTAGTAATCAGGCTATCAAATGCTGCTTTTTGTTCAGCGTTTGGCAATTCACTATTCAATAATAAATAACAGGTTTCGAGGTAGTCTGCTTTTTCGGCTAATTGGTCAATCGGATAACCGCGATGCAATAAAATGCCTTTGTCGCCATCAATAAACGTGATTTTAGATTCGCAGGCAGAGGTCGCCATAAAACCCGGATCGTAGGTAAAGTAACCGCTCGATAACACGTCTTTAATGTCAATGACATCGGGGCCGAGTGTGCCGCTATAAATAGGCAAGTCGATGCTTTTGTCACCAATCGTTAATGTTGCTTTTTTGCCCGTCATGGCATTCTCCTGTGGTATTTCAGTGCGATAGCAAAGCCAGAAGCAAAAAATATGCCTAAGAAATCTTTACTGACCAAACAAGGTAATGGGATACCGCGTTAGCTTAAAGTTTGTGGTGATTTTGTCAATCAAATGTAGCGTCTACAAAAGTAAGCGGGTGTGTTCAAATAGCGTTATTAAGCTTGATTGCTTGTATTTTAGTCAGATGATAGTGGTGTATCGTGAGTTTAGACCAAAAACAGCCGCAGATTAGAACTGTATCTCGTTTGTAATCTTGCGCTAAGGTGTCTATAATTTCGCGCCGTCTGCATCGTTGGCAACGCCGCCACTTGTTGAACAGTAAGACGGTCTAATAAAGCGGTTTTGACCTTAAATTTGATGCTGTTCTTCCCCTTGGTTCCGCCCACTTTTTGGGCCTTAACATTAGCAGGGTGCCCGCTGTGAAAAGCAATAGACCTGTCAACTTATCGTTAGCTATGGTTCTTGAAGTGAACATGAAGTCGCCAGTGGCAATGGCTTCTATTCTGCATCGCATTTCAGGCATCGTAGTCTTTTTGTTGATTCCCGTACTTCTTTACATCCTCCAAGGCTCGTTAGCTTCTGAGGCCGATTTTAATGCGATTAAAGACAGTGTCTTTGGTGCATTTTTAGGACGTTTCGTGGTTTTTGTTGCTCTTGCTGGTTTGATTTTTCACTTTTTTGCTGGCATTAAGCATTTGTTGATGGATGCTGGTATTGCTGAAAGTTTGGAAAGTGGCCGTATGATGGCAACCGCGACGATTGCTGTTGCCGCTGTATTTATTGTGGCAGCCTTTATCTGGGTGGTGTTGTAATGAAAAGTGCAACCAGTTTTAGCCGTTCAGGTTTAAGCGACTGGATTATCCAGCGCGTTAGTGCCGTTATTTTGGCGGTCTATTTTGTCGTGATTATTGGTTGGTTAATGTGTGCTGGCGAAGTGTCTTACACTGCTTGGCATGATTTTATGACCAACTCCGCGATGCGTATTTTTAGCTTATTGGCGTTATTGTCTTTGGCTGCACATGCGTGGATTGGTTTGTGGACTGTGACAACTGACTATTTAACCGTTCGTCAAATGGGGCCAAAAGCGAGTTTTATTCGCGTGTTTGCTCAAATTGGCATGGGTTTAGTGGTTTTTGTTTATGTTGTTTGGGGCATTATGATTTTGTGGGGTAATTAAGCATGGCTAATATTCGTACCCTCAGTTTTGATGCTGTCATCGTCGGTGGTGGCGGTTCTGGTATGCGCGCGTCGCTGCAAATGGCGAACGCAGGTTTAAGTGTTGCTGTTTTGACCAAAGTTTTTCCCACTCGTTCGCATACAGTTGCTGCTCAAGGTGGCATTGGTGCGTCATTAGGGAATATGAGTGACGATAATTGGCATTATCACTTTTTCGACACCATTAAAGGTTCAGATTATTTAGGCGATCAAGACGCAATTGAGTTTATGTGTCGTGAAGCACCCAAAGTGGTTTATGAATTAGAACACATGGGTATGCCGTTTGATCGTAACGATGATGGTACGATTTACCAACGTCCATTCGGTGGCCATACCTCCAATTATGGCGAAAAGCCTGTTCAACGTGCGTGTGCTGCTGCTGACCGTACAGGCCATGCGTTGTTACATACCTTGTACCAACAAAATCTACGTGCCAAAACCAAGTTTTTTGTTGAGTGGATTGCTCTTGATTTAGTCCGCGATGCGGATGGTGATGTGCTAGGTGTGATTGCTGTTGATTTAGAAACGGGCGAATTAGCGGTATTCCAAGCCAAATGTACCTTGTTTGCGACGGGCGGTGCAGGCCGTATTTACGCAGCTTCTACCAATGCCTTTATCAATACAGGTGATGGCTTAGGCATGGCGGCGCGTGCTGGCATTCCATTGGAAGATATGGAGTTCTGGCAGTTCCATCCAACGGGTGTCGCAGGTGCGGGTGTGTTGTTGACGGAAGGCTGTCGTGGTGAAGGCGGTTTGTTGCGTAACAAAAATGGCGAGCGTTTCATGGAGCGTTATGCTCCTAATTTGAAAGACTTAGCTCCGCGTGATTTTGTTTCACGGTCAATGGATCAAGAAATCAAAGAAGGTCGTGGTTGTGGTCCAAACGGTGATTATGTTGTTCTCGACTTAACACACTTAGGTGCGGAAACCATTCATAAGCGTTTACCATCCGTTTATGAAATTGGTAAAAAATTCGCGAATGTTGACTGCACCAAAGAGCCTATTCCTGTCGTGCCTACTATTCACTATCAAATGGGCGGTATTCCAACCAATATCTATGGTCAAGTGGTTGTGCCTAAAGATGGCAACCCAAATAGCGTTGTTAAAGGTTTATACGCTATTGGTGAGTGTTCTTGCGTCAGCGTGCATGGAGCCAATCGTTTAGGGACTAACTCCTTGTTAGACTTAATTGTCTTTGGTAAAGCGGCTGGTAATCACATTATCGAGACAGTGCGTAATACGCCTGCTTCTGAAAAACAATTACCTGCCGATGTACTTGCCAAAACGATGGCGCGAATTCAAAAGTTAGATGACTCAACATCGGGTGAGTACGCTCAAGACATCGCCAATGATTTGCGTAAAATTATGCAAGCGCATGCGGGCGTGTTCCGTACGCAAGCTTTGTTGGATGAAGGTGTCAGAAAAGTGCTTGAATTAGAAAAGCGTTTGGACAATATTCATCTAAAAGATAAATCTAAAGTCTTTAACACGGCTCGTATTGAAGCTCTAGAGCTATACAATCTTATCGAAGCCGCGAAAGCAACAATCATCTCTGCGGCGGCGCGTCCTGAAAGTCGTGGTGCACATGCCCATGATGACTTCCCAGAGCGTGATGATAAAAACTGGATGAGACATACCTTGTGGTACAAGGATAGCAACCGTCTTGATTACAAACCCGTCAAGATGATTCCCTTAACAGCAGAAACCGTAGAGCCTAAAAAGCGTACATTCTAAGATTCATGTGTTGGGGAGAATTGAAATGAGTGAAGTCCGTACCGTTGAAGTGTTGCGTTACAATCCAGATAAAGATAACGCACCGTACATGCAAAGTTATCAGTTGGAGCTTGAAGGCAACGAGCGTATGTTGTTGGATGCGTTATTAAAACTGAAAAAAATGGATGAAACCTTGAGTTTCCGTCGTTCATGCCGCGAAGGTATTTGTGGTTCTGACGGTATGAATGTTAATGGTAAAAATGGTTTAGCATGTTTAATCAACATGGCTGATTTGCCAAAGAAAATTGTCATTCGTCCATTACCGGGTTTGCCGATTATTCGTGACTTGGTTGTTGACATGAGCATGTTCTACAACCAATACGAAAAAGTACAGCCATACGTTGTTAACGATACACCGCCACCGCCAAAAGAGCGTTTACAGTCGCCAACTGACCGTGAAAAACTCGATGGTTTGTATGAGTGTATTTTGTGTGCCTGCTGTTCAACCAGTTGCCCGTCATTTTGGTGGAATCCTGAGAAGTTTTTAGGCCCATCGGCATTGATTCAGGCATATCGCTTTTTGGTGGATACTCGTGACACGCAAACAGAACAACGTTTGGCGAATTTAGATGATCCATTCAGTATTTTCCGTTGCCGTGGAATCATGAACTGTGTCAGCGTGTGTCCAAAAGGCTTGAATCCAACGCGTGCCATTGGTCATATTCGTAATATGTTGTTAGAGCAAGCGACTTAATTTTTTAAGCGGTTTGTTTGATAAAAGAAGGGGAGCTGATGCTCCTCTTTTTTTATGGCTAAGGTGATGATGGCGAGTTTTTATGACTCTCCCGCCATAAGCTGGGCGTCATTCCCGTCCATTTACGAAACGCATGGGTAAAGTTGGCGGGTTCGGCATAACCCATCCATGTGGCGATATCTTCAATACTGCGACTGGATGAACTGAGCATCCGTATCGCATCTTTTAACCGAGACTCATCGAGTAATAGCTGAAAGCTGGTATTCGCTTGCTGTAATTTACGTTTGAGGGTTCGAGTTGACATAAATAACTGTGTGCTAATCATTTCTAAGTCAGGATAACCCTGTTGACCACAAATCAGTCGTTGCCGTACCAACGAGACAATGTCTGTCCGACCTTGTTGATGACGTGCATCACGCTCACGTTTGATCTTCTCAGTCATTAATTGCGCCATGACGGCATCGCCTGTATGAATGCGTTTTGCTAGTTGGGCAATCGGAAAGCAGACTTGATTTGCACCCATGTCAAAACGGCAAGTCGGTAATCGATCTTTGTAATTAGCGTAATATTCTGGCTCGGGATAGTTAAACCACAGTTCTACTTCGTGCCATGCGCTTCCCATTAAATTGCATAATCCACTCCATACACTACTCAACGCAAGGTCGTAGGCATAGCGATAGAGCCGATCTTCCAGCGACATATCCATGGAAATATCAATCACCGCATAGCCATCTTCTTCGAGTAATTTGCCACGATAAACAGGGACAAAAACCTGACTAAACTCAATGCCAAAACGAATAGCATCACCTAGCGTCACCTGACTTAGCAGGGCATAAGCCATTAATGAATGCGTTGTTAAACCGATACGTAATCCTAACTCATAACCTAAACCGCCTTCGTGATTTGATAGCTCGATCATGCGCAGTAAGAGGCTTTCATGTTGGTCAACAGACAGACTTGCTCCTTCCTCATCAATAAGCGTTGTTGGAATATTTAATCCATCGAGTATGACCTCACGCTGATATCCGCGTTCGCCAGCCATCAACAGAATTAAGCGCGCAAATTCGACAGGTACAGAAGGCGAGTTACGATCCAGTATGAAGGTACTATCGGGTGCAGTCATAAATAATTCTTCTAAGTTATCGACATTAATATCAATCAAAGTTGGCCTATCATCACAACCAACTTGGCCTACGTCAAGCTCAAGAAATCAACTGTGTCAGGTTACGATGTAAACGTGGCAAAGGTTCTATTACCTGATTAACAGGTACATAAAATTAAATAGACCCATGTCTCAATCATCAATGTGCTCACTCTCACATGCTGTGAAGAGAGCCAATAACTATTCCCCGTCGAGGTGATTATGGTACAAGTTGACGTTTTTTGGGCTTATGGCTTTGGCGCAAGCCTCGCTGTTGCCGCAGGTTCACAATTGGCAACAGCGGCAAAGGCTAGCAAGCTAAACCCTGCCAAAAGTCCGTTTGAAAGTCGCTATTTTGTTTGGACTGTGTTGTTTTTAGCACTCATTTGGTCGCCTACAGGCATGTTGTTGTTGGTTCGCCATCCTTCGTGGGAAACCATGCAAGTTGCTGAGAGTTTTTCTAGTCTCAACGAGTTTCTCGTGCTGGCATTTGGTATTACCAATGTCACTCAAGGTATTTTAGGTTTTTTGATTAGCTATAAACTGATGCAGAGCGGTAAACATTACTTAGCGAACTTAAATTGGATGATTGGCTATTTTGGCATGTTTTTTATTTTGGTTTATGGCTGGGATGGTTTAGGTATTGACCGTTTCTTTTATGACAGAGACATGGTGTCAGGATCGCCTGCATGGACAGCGGGTGTGGGTACAGGCGGCACGGTGATGGGGACAGCCACCGCAGCGTGGAACTTTCTCACCAGTAGTGTTGCAATCACTCTTTATCTTGATGGTATTTATTTATTGCCGCCGTTTGCTGCTCTTATGTACTTGTGGCACAGCGAAGCCTTAGCCAATGAAGGCCGTCCGATTACGTTTTGGGGTTACGCGCCAACCTTGTTGGTATCTTATTTGGTGGCGGTGTTTGTTGTCAGTTTGGGGGCGGCTATTTTTAGTGCGGTTGTTGTTAATTATGTCGGTGCATTGTTGGGTGTTGGTCATCATATTGATCGTGCCTTGGGGCATGTGCCTGCGGAAACGACTTCTCATATCATGAGTTATATCATTGGCTTACCGTTAGCCTTGTCGGTGTTATGGTTTACGGTATTAAAGCCTAATGGTTTGGTGCATCGTGTGTTATCTCCTTGGTGTTTAGATCGTGCAACACCATCATCAACAAGTCCTATTGCGCAGAAAGCGTAGGTATTAGGTCGGAGTGGAGGCTGTTAGTCGTCGAATGGCCTTCACTCATTCTTTCCTAAATCGACGGGAGATAACCCCATGAAAATTAGCCATAGTGCGATGATTCACTTTCCGATTGAACGTGTGTATGACGCGTTTTTAACGCGTATGGCGCAGTTACCACCGTGGTTGCCGAGTATTGATAAAATCGAAGTCACACGTGTTCTGTCATTAACGACTCATCAAGCAGAAGCGGATTATAAATGGCATATTGATACGCAAATTATTCCTGTTATTTTGCGGCCATTTTTACGCAGCAACATGAATCATATTCGCTCAACAACCGTGTGGTGTGCACAAAAAAGAGTGGTGAATTTTGAGTTTTATCATGATGACTATCGTGAATTATTTGATTGTAAAGGCACTTTTTCGTTGGTTGAACAATCACATAACAGTATGCGTATTGATATTGATGCCGATTTATACCCGTACCCTGAGCGTTTGGCAGGATTACCCAATTGGGTGGCCAAAAAAAGTATTCCATTAATCGAAAAGTTAATTTTAGATATTTTACGTCCCTCGTTAATGGCGTTGCCTGAAGCCTTGCAAGCGATTACGGCGATCAGTGAAGACACACATATTATCGGTCGGAGTTCATGAAAATGAGCAAAAATGCAACGATGTTATTTGACGGCAAGTGTGTATTTTGCAACGGTGCAGTCAATTTTGCCTTAGAAAAAGAAGTGAAGCCCGTTTTGTCTTTCGCTGCATTGCAATCTGATGCAGGTCAGTCTTTATTACGTCAGTATGGCTTACCTACCGATAATTTTCGGACGTTTGTCATGATCAATAACGGTAAAGCTTACACCCGTTTTGAAGCAGCAATTCAGTTGGGGTATTTGATAGGCGGGCGTTGGGCTAACTTGGCTCGTGTATTAGACGTCATTGTGCCAGATTTTATTGGCAATCCTGTCTATAGCCTACTATGGCCTTTACGGAAAATTTTTGGTGCGAAGGAGCAATGTATATTGCCATCCCCAACATTACGTGCGCGTTTGTTGTCGGGTGGTGATGTTTTTTCCTGAGTGTAATCCAACACCGTCATCATTTTTTTTCGAGGGCAATAATCTCTTGTATATCTAACCGACGCTGTTCAATCTTTGCCAGTAGCGGATAATTGGTTTTGGCCATCACAGCGGCTTGTTCTAAATCTTTTAAGGCTTTTTCGCCTTGACCCAATAAAAATGCGTATTCTGCACGCGCTCTTAAAATGCCGAGTCCATCTTTTAGCTGTTGATAGGCTTCTATCAGTGCTTGCCAAACAATGGGATCTTCTGGGCGTGTATGACTTAATGGCTCTAGCCACATAAGACTCAGTTTTCCTTGCTGATTAAGTGTTGCTGCTTTGGCAGCATACAAACCTAAACTCACGTTGTCAGGGTTTAATAAGAGTGCTTCTTGTAGCATTTTTAAGGCTTGAGCGGGTTTGTTATCAGCGATGTCTATATCTGCGCTCGCAATAATATAATCAATACGTTGTGGATATTTAGCCAACAGTTGCGCTATTTCAGTGCGTGCGGCTTCATAATCGCCTTTATCTAATAATGCAAAGGTCAAACTTAAACGTGCAGGTTGATTGTCAGGATTGTCGTCGAGTTGTTGGCGCAATGCGGAGATTTGTTGGCCATCTTTTTGATTCATGATCGCTAATAACCGTACACGAATTAATTGATACTCTAAACTGTTATCAATGCCTTTTTCTTTATACTGTCTTGCGCGTAAGGTGCTATCGGCAATTCGTTCTTGAGTGATGGGGTGAGTGAGTAAAAAGTCGGGCATCAAACCCACATAACGCGCTTGTTTTTCCATTTTACTGAAAAAATTAGGTTCAGCGTCAGGGTTAAATCCTGCGGAAACTAAGGTTTTCATACCAACACGATCTGCCTCTCGTTCATGTTGACGACTATGAGCCAATTGATCTTGTGCCAGTGCTGCCTGTGCGGACATGCCAAGTGCAAAGCCTGCATCAGTATTAACACTCGCAATGGCTATACTCGCTAATAACGCACCTAAATAAAGAGCAGTGCTTTTGCCGCTATTTTCTTGAGAGCGAGCATAATGATGTTGGCTAATGTGGCCTAATTCGTGGGCAAGTACAGCGGCCAATTCAGATTCATTTTCGGCATACAGTAACAAACCTTCATTGACTCCAATCACACCACCAGCTACTGCAAAAGCATTAATACGTCGATCAGGAATCAGAATCAGTTGTAAATCGGGCATGTTAACGGCACTGTGAAAAGCCAGTCGATAACTCAAATTTTCTAGGTAATTAATCAGGAGTGGGTCATAACGTAGAGGCGTGCTCGCACGTAGTTGTCGTAAAAACTGTCGGCTGAGTTGGTGATCTGCGATTTCATCGGCACGAGAGCTTTCAAAATTAGGAAGATTTTCAGTGGTTGCGTCGGTAGCATAGCTTTTAGGCGTACTGATCAGCAGTGCGGCTAACAACACGAGGCAAAACTGACGTAACATAAACACTAACCTATATTCATTGTTAAGATTTGATTTTCAGTAACATTCTGCAATGAATACACGAGTCAGTGTAGTGCTGTTTTGCAATTTTAAGGTAGAAAATATGTATTTAGATGCCCGTGGTTTACGTTGTCCCATGCCTTTATTAAAGTTAAAACAAGCATTACACGGTTTGGCCGTCAATGATATTTTAACGGTCAGTACGACGGATGCTGTTTCACAACGTGATTTTGTCGCGTTTTTAGGGCAAACCAAACACCAATTGTTGTTGAGTGAGCAACGGGGTGATGAGTTTTACTTTGAAATTAAAAAAGGTGTGTAGTGGGGGAGTAACTATTTCAAAAGAGGCTTGGCTTCGACTCCGCTCAGTTAGCGTAAACATGCTCCCTGAGCTGAGTCGAAGGGTTAATGAAGCAAACATCAACAGACCGCATAGGCGATTTTACAATTGTTTTAATGCTGACAAAACAATGGCAGCGTGACCTTGCGCTTTAACTTTACGCCACTCGTGTTGCAGTTGACCTTGTGCATTAAACAAAAATGTACTGCGTTCAATGCCCATGACGTTTTTACCGTACATGTTTTTCATTTTTATCACATCGAATGCTTGGCAAAGATGCTCATCGACATCACTGATTAATTCAAACGGTAAGCATTCATTGGCTTTGAATTTTTCGTGGGCATTCATCGTGTCACGAGAAACACCCAAAATCTTACAGTTTAATTGCTCAAACTCAGGCATTAAGTCACGAAAATCTTGGGCTTCCGTGGTACAACCGGGCGTAGCATCTTTAGGATAAAAATAAATGACAATGTTTTCGCCGATCAACGAGGGCAAATCAATCGTTCTGCCGCTGGTGGCTTGCACGGTCAGAGAAGGTAACGAGTCACCTAGCATTAAAGGCATGGTGTCATCCTATTAGTTAGTTTTTATACGGTTCGAGAATAGCATCAAGGTTACGGTCATCACAAAACATCAAAAAGCCTTCGCGTAAACTGGCGAGATGCACTTTAGCAGGAATATTCACCACCATACTCAGGGCAAACATCGGAGAGCCAGTATGCGGTGCGGCGTAGTTACTGGTTTCTAAGGACTCAATATTAATGCCTTGCGAGGCAAAAAAATTGGCAATTTCATGGACAATACCAGGGTTGTCGAGTGCGATGACATCGACGTTATACGGCATGGATTCACGTTGAGGCTCACGCTGGGCGGTACGTTTAGTAATAATCGACAAATTTAATCGACGTTCCAACATGGGCACTTGCGTTTCAAATTTAGCAATCGCATCCCACGTCCCTGAAACCATCATAATCAACGAGAATTCTTGACCCATGACCACCATGCGGCTATCGGCGATATTACATTTCGACTCGCTGGCAGAACGTGCGATTTCATCGACGATGCCCGTTTTGTCTGCACCTAAGGCCGCTAACACTAAATGATTATCCATGAGTTATCCTAATAAATTGTTAAAGAACGAGGGAATGTAGCACAGTTTTACGACATCACAGTGACGAATTTAACGATAGCGTGTGGGGTCGGCAACCCCTGCGGCCAAGAAACCCTCACGTCGTAAACGACAACTATCACACTTACCACAGGCGTAACCGTCTAAATCGGCTTGGTAACAAGAGACGGTCAAGCTGTAATCCACGCCTAATTTTAGACCTTGTTGAATGATTTCTGCTTTCGATAAATGCAATAACGGGGTATCTACTTTTAACGGATGCCCTTCAATGCCTGATTTAGTAGCGAGATTGGCTAATTGCTGAAACGCGGCAATGTATTCAGGACGACAATCAGGATAGCCAGAGTAATCTACCGCATTCACACCAATGACCATCGTGTCAGCATGAACCACTTCGGCAAAACCTAAGGCAAACGCCAAAAACACCGTATTACGTGCAGGTACGTAGGTCACTGGAATGCCGAGGCTGGCTTCTTCGGGGACATCAATCGACATATCCGTCAGGGCAGAGCCACCAATACCGCCTAAATCAATATGAATCACTCGATGATCTACTGCACCATGCGCTTTGGCTAAACGTGCAGCAGCAGCAAGCTCACTATTATGGCGTTGGCCATAGGCAAAACTGATGGCATAACAGTCGTACTCTTGTGCGGCAATGGCTAAACAGGTGGCGGAATCTAAACCACCGGATAATAAAACGACAGCACGAGGGCGAGAGTGAGCATAAGACGATGTTGTCATGATGGCTTAATGTCCAGATTCATTGTTCCACAAATATTTGTGTAGTTGCAGTTGTAAACGTACCTTGAGTTTGTCGGCGAGTAGCCATTCTGCCAGTTCACGCGGTTGTTGTTGCTCATGGCTCGGTGAGAACAAGACATCACTGACGCGCTGGGGTAATTGATACTCATCGACTTTAAATCGCGCCCAATCGTAATCGCGACGACTACAAATGACAAATTTGACCTGATCGTGGGTGGTCAGATGTTGAATGTTTTCATACAGATTACGATGTGACTCACCCGAATCAGGCGTTTTTAAGTCTAAAACTTTGCTGACCCGAGGATCAACAGCACTGACATCTAATGCGCCACTGGTCTCTAAGGAAACGTCATAACCGCTATTACATAACGCGGTCAGTAATAATAGGCAATTGGGTTGTGCTAAGGGTTCGCCGCCCGTTACGCAAACATAACGTGCGCCATGTTGAGCGACTTCGGTCAAAATATGCCCTAGTGTGAATTTTTCACCTCCTGTAAAAGAGTAGGTGGTATCACAGTAGACACAACGGAGCGGACAACCTGTTAAACGGATAAATACCGTTGGGACACCGACACTACGCGCCTCTCCTTGCAGAGAGTAAAAAATTTCGGTAATGCGAAGTTCGTGTTGGAGTGAGTCGATCATGCGGATAAAAAGCTCAAAACAAAAGAGGCAGCACCCTTAGCTGCCCATCTTGTCATTTTAACAGACTATGGTGCAGTCTTGGCTTTTTCAGTGGTTTTTGCTTTGGGTTTTTCGTCAGTAGCTTGTTTTTCTTTCGTCGGAGCGGTTGTTTTGGCTTTACTGTCTGTCGTGGCAGCTTTGGCAGTATCCGTTTTTGCCTTGGCTTTTTCGACAGGAATCGGCACATTTTGCGCACTTAAGTAACTTTTAGCGGCATTCGACTCTGGTGTATTGGGAAAGCTTTTAACGATTTTCAGCATATAGTGAATAGCATCTTGAGTTTTACCATCGCTATCAGCAAAACTGCCGAGTTTTAATAATGCTGCCGCCGCTTTGGGCGTGTCAGCATATTGTTCGACAACGATTTTAAAGCTCTTTTTGGCATTGCTAACATCAGCAGGGCTAGCCGCTAAATAAAACTCACCTAACCAATAATATGCGCTAGGCGTAAACGTGCTATAGGGATAATTTTTGATGAAGTTACGCATGGGGTTAATAGCTTTATTCGGGCCACCCGTTTTATAGACTTCGTAGGCGGCAAAATACGCCCGTTTTTCTTCATCAGGATTCGGTGCCACAACCGCAGGTGTTTCTGTAGTCGCTGGTGCTGCTGTTGTCGGAGCTACGGTCGGAGGAGTCGCGGTGGCCGTCGATTCAACTACGACAGGTGGTGTATTTTTTAGCTGGGTAATACGTTGGTCAAGGTCTAAATAACGACTGCGAGCATCTTGTTTCATACGGTCAATGATGTTGGCTTGCACTTCTAATTGACCACGTAAGTCACGTACTTCTTGTTGTAGTTGCTGTACTTGCTGATAAATTTGCCACTGCATTGATGGTGTGGTGTCAACACCTGTGGTTTGGCTTTGTATGGGTTGTGCTGTTGGTAATGCTTTGACTTGGATAGGGGTACTGAGTGATTTTTCCTCGATCACGATATCAGCAGCATAACTGATAGTGGCAGTACTTGAGGCAATAGCAAATATTAATGCGGAAATTTTATACATAACTCAACCTAGAAACCTGCAATGACAATGACGGAGACATTATCTGTGCTTCGGCGCGCATTTGCTAGCTCTAACATATCTAAAGCTGTACCTTCAATATCATGAGAACGACCCAGTAATGCCGCAATTTCATGTTCAGATAGCATATCGTACAGACCATCACTACACATTAAGAAGCGATCACCTTTGTTTATTTTAATGTAATCATAATCAATAATGACATGAGGCTCTAACCCTAAAGCCCGCGTCAAAATATTTCTAGAGACCTTTTCTAAGGCTTCTTCACGAGTATAAAAGCCTTGATCGATAAACTCTTGCAAGAGTGAATGGTCATGAGTCAGTGCGGTAATTTTACCTTCGCGTAGTAAGTATAAACGTGAGTCACCGACATGAGCATGATGTAAATAGCCACTTTCAACTAATGAAGCTACAAAAGTAGTACCCATGCCTCGGCAGCGAATAGAGTGCCGTGACTTTTCTCGAATGACAGAGTGGGCTGCTTGTAATGCGGTTTCTAAACGTTCATGAGGTGAAATCCCACGAGTCGTCTGTCGTAAGATTGCACTAGCAGTATCAATAGCGGTGCGACTAGCCACTTCACCCGCACTATGACCTCCCATGCCATCTGCTAATAAGGCGATGCCTAATTCAGGTAAACAGAGAATACAATCTTCATTGCTTGTCCGTGTTTTCCCTGTATCAGTATGCCCTACAATTATTATTTTACTCAAGGCGCGCTCCAATCCTGACAGGTTCTCAATCTCCATCCGTGGAGAGTTAGCCTAAATCCTTAGTCCTTTGTGACGTTAATGCTGTTGCGTGCCACAAGACTCAACACAGTCTTTAATGGCTCGCGCAAACTCACGACCCGTTTGATAACGGTCATTGGCATTTTTGGCTAAGGCTTTTTCAATCACGGCAACAATACAAGGAAGCTGGGCTTCAAGTTCAGGGCGTTTACTAAATAAAGGTGGCGGTGGCTCATTGGTGATTTTAAACATCAGTGCAGCCATTGATTCAGCCTTGAATGGGGGTACACCTGCAAGCATTTGATAAAACATCACGCCTAAACTGTATAAGTCGGAGCGGCCATCGACTTTTTGACCTGACAGTTGCTCAGGTGACATATAGGTTGGTGTGCCTAATACTGTCCCCGTTTTGGTTTTACTGGAGTCCGTAATACGAGCAATACCAAAGTCGGTGATTTTGACTTCGCTGTTATCAGGGTTATACATAATATTCGCGGGTTTAATATCACGGTGAACGATATTAAATTCGTGAGCATAATCCAGTGCTAAGGCTGATTTATGAATAATATTGATGACTTTAGGAACTGGTAATAAGGTGTCTGGCTTAGTATAACGCGCTAAGTCATGACCTTTAAGGAACTCCATCGCAATATAAGCCAAGTCGTGTTCTTCGCCTGCGTCATAAATCGTGACGATATTGGGATGATTTAATCGACCTGCGGTTTCAGCCTCGCGGAAGAAGCGTTCTTTCACTTCTTCGAGTTCATCCGCTTCAAACTCTTCTTTTAATGCCATCGTTTTAATCGCAACAACGCGATTAATTTTGGGATCTTTACCTAAGTAAACTACGCCCATTGCGCCTTTGCCGAGTTCTTTTTCAACTTGGTAACGGCCTAACATCGGTTTTTCGTTACTGCTTGGATCTAAAATCATCGTTGAGTTAGTGGAGCTGCTACTACTGCCACCTAAAATCACCGTCTCTTCGAGTTTTTGTGCGCGAGCCAGTTTCACTTTTAGATCGCGGAAATCGGGATTGTAATCAGAAATATACTGATAGACCGAAATTGCTTTATTAAACTGACGTTTACGCTCGTAATCTAAGGCCAAATTGTACATCACATCAGACAAAGACTCATCGCGAGGGCATTGGCGGAATTTCTCAAACGCCATATCCAATTGACCTTGTTGTTGCAATGCCAAGCCCAACATACGATTCGATTCAGCCGATTTTTCGTCGGAGCGGAATTTGGCTTTTTCGGTAATCAGGTAATGTTTAGTAGTTAATAAAATATGCCCTACTACAATTAAGGCAATAGGTAGCATTAATGGCACCCAAATCCCTGAACTGGTCATGAGGGTAAAGTGAGCAATAAAAACAGCAACAACAAAGGCGGCGGAGGTTAGAGCTGCATGGCGAGCCGCAAGCTTTGGCAAACCCAGCATTAAATATAATGCAGCTAACAGGAATAAACCCCAACGAAGTAAAGAACTCCATTCAGGCACAAGAAAAAAGTTTTGATTCAAAATGCTGGCAACGTTATGTGCCAAAATTAATACGGGTTCCATTGCGGGGGAAATGGGCGTGACTTGTGGTGAGCCTAAGCCATAAGCCGTAGGGCCAATAATAACGATTTTGTCTTTGTATTTACTGACGGGGATTTTACCGCTAACCACATCATAAAACGAGTCCACACGAAACGCGGGATTGTCATCAACATCGCCGTAATAAAAGGTTCTCATTTGCGAGAATTCATCGGTTTTTATTTGCAGCTTCCCGAGTTGTAAACTTTCCCCAAGGCTTAATTTAATGTCCGCAGCGGTTAGATTTAAACTTTTGGCGGCTAACATTAAGGCTAAAGAAGGGTAGTACGCCCCATCGTAATTGACTAACAGAGGTTCTGTACGTACACCACCATCAATATCAGGATTAATACTTAAATGACCAAGTAGGGCGGCATTTTCACCGAGTAATGCGATCGGTGGTACAGCTTGTGAGGTGTCTGGTGGCGTCATGCCTAAATTAGAGGCATCAATATTATCCTTGATATTGTTGACGGGGATTTGATTGCGTGTGACATAAGTCGGTAATTCACCGTCAGGATGACCTTGCATTTGGCCTAAGACAAATTGCATGGGCAGTACGACATTTTTAGAAGCTGCCATGCTGTCAGCTAATTGTTGATCCGTATTGAGTGTGGACTCTGCTTCGGCTAACTTCATACCCAATTCGCCAATAGCGGGGTTATCAGCAAGCGTGGCTAATTGTTGATTATAAAATTCGTTAATGTCGCGGATGGATTTTAAGCCAGGGTCAAGTTGCGGCTCTGATAGAAAAATAGGTAAGCCAACCGCTTTTGCACCACCTTGATTTAACGCGCCCACCATTTGTGCCAAATAGCTGCGTGGCCACGGCCAACGACCAATGTTACTGATGCTTTCATCGTCAATAGCAATCACGGCCACTTTATCGCCAGCATTATGATGACTAGAGCGCACGCCCATGTCATAGGCATTGCGTTCCAAATTTTCGATAATCGCGGAGGAGGAGATAGCTGCCATAAAGCCTGTAATAACAAGGCCAATGAACCAATCGCTTTTCCAAGAAAAAGATACCTTACGCATAGCGAGTCCTACTGCTGTGGGTGTTTTTATTGTTTCTATCAGAGGTGGATTGTACACACAAGTGTTTGTTTGGAAATAGGGAAAACAACATTGTGGGAGTGATAAAGCATAAAACCCCGATAAATCGAGGTTTTATGTTAGAAATTGCCAGAATTTTAGCAATTAACTCGCTGTTTTATTTAGGCGAACCTGCTTTATAAGTGATTTCGACTCGACGATTTTCTGACCAAGCTGCTTCATCGTGGCCATCATTTGATGGCTTTTCTTTGCCATAACTCACGGTATCCAATTGGCTGGATTTTGCACCATTACTATTCAAAAATGCTTGAACTGCATTAGCACGACGCTCACCCAATGCCATATTGTATTCCCGTGTACCACGTTCATCAGCATGACCTGCCAACAATACTTTTGCCGTTGGATTTTGGCTTAAATATTGGGCATGAGCTTGCAGTGTTTGATAGTCCGCATTGCTTAAATCGGAGCTGTCATAATCAAAATGGACTAAACGGACATTGAGTAAGTCGGCCATAGACACTTCGCCATTGCCGCCGTTTTGTCCGTTTTTGCCTGTGCCATTACTTGCATTTGTTCCATTTTGTCCGTTATTACTGCCTGTTGTTGCCGTATTATCCGCTAAACCTGAGGCATTAACACCACCTTTACCATTTAAGCCATTCGTTTCAGCACTATTTGGGTCAGTGTTTGTGGTGGTATCTGTCGGCGTAGCCTGTGTAGTGGTTGTGGCTTCTTCAACAGCAGGTTTTTTACCTTTCAATGTGGTACAACCACTCGCAGCTAAAGCAACGGCCAAGCACAACGCAATTGACAAATTTTTGTGAGACATATTCAACTTCCTCATGAATAAAAAATTAAGGCGACCACGCAGGTTCGCGGACTTGGCCATCGCTGGCAGGTAATTGCAGCTTGAAACGACCATCTAAAGACATAATGCCTAATACGCCTTGTTTACCTTGACGTGTGGCGTAAACCAACATTTGGCCATTAGGAGAAAAACTGGGAGACTCATCCAGTGGTGTGTCCGTTAGGGTGCTTAAACCCCCAGTTTGCATATCTTGAATGGCAATTTGGAAGTTTTGGCCACTACGACGATGTACCATTGCCAAGTAGCGACCATCAGCACTAATACTGCCACGGCCATTAAATGAACCATCAAAGGTGAGACGTTTAACTTCCAAGGTGTCGATATCCAAACGATAAATTTGTGGGCTACCACCACGATCTGAGGTGAAGAGTAACGCACGGCCATCAGGAAACCAACGTGCTTCGGTATCAATGGCGTAATGATTAGTAAGTCGTGTTAGTTTCTTGTTAGCTAACTCTAATAAATAGATTTCAGGATTGCCGTCTTGAGACAAGGTTAACGCTAATTTATGACCATCAGGTGACCAAGCAGGTGCGCCATTTAAGCCTTTGAAGCTTGCAATCAGTTGGCGTTGCTGATTACTCAAGGTTTGAATATAAATCGCAGGCTTGCCACTTTCAAAGGAGACATAGGCAATTTTTTGGCCATCAGGTGACCAACTGGGCGAAAGAATAGGTTCTGCGCTATCTAGCACCGAATTAGGTTGGCGGCCATCAGCATCAGCAATTTCTAAGCGATAACGGGTGTTGCCTTCACGTTTGTATTGCAATACATAAGCGACACGGCTACTAAACGCACCGTCCATGCCTGTAATTTGCTTAAAAATACGGTCACTAATAAAGTGCGCTGCTTCGCGCCAACGGGTTGGGGGAATGGTCATACTTTCACCCAAGA
The DNA here is from genome assembly GCA_006546595.1 of Moraxellaceae bacterium AER2_44_116. Classification (GTDB taxonomy): domain Bacteria; phylum Pseudomonadota; class Gammaproteobacteria; order Pseudomonadales; family Moraxellaceae; genus Agitococcus. The sequence continues at coordinate 149,871 of VIAD01000001.1, forward strand.
TACGTTTTTGTTGGCTACTACTGACCAGTTCATATTGAATGGTTATCATGTTGTTGGCATCGGGAGTGACTTTGCCTACTACGACAAAATCTAAGCCTAAACCTTGCCACACACCAAATACTACCTCGGCACTGTTGGTGGGTTGTTCGGGAAAGCTTTGTGCAGGTTTGAATAAACCACTCCGTGCTAAGTCATCGCTAATAATACGATTGAGGGGTTCGGTGGCGGTGTCACTACCGAAGGGGACAACGGCGATGGGCATTGCGTTATTATTCGCTTTGAGAATATCAATCGTCAGTTCAGCATGGCTTAAACTGGCTGAGATTAACATCGACAACGCCATGAGGTGTTTTAGTAACCGTAACATCATTTAGTCCTCGCTACCAAAATTAAAGGTTAAAAGGCGAAATTTCTCGTTAAGTGCTTGATTGTCTTTAGGTACAGGCAGCGGACTGGCTTTATCAATTGCAGCTTTAATACTGGCATCAAAAGCATCATTACCACTGGACTTTGAGATGTAAATATTACGTACTTCACCATCGGGGAAAACGGTAATTCTAACGGTGGCAGATAGTTTTTCAGTATTTGGCGGTTTATTCCATTGTTGTTTAATGGCTTTTTGAATCTGCCGTGTGTATTTATCCATTAAACTGGCAAGGTCTTTATTGCTGTTTTCAAGGGCTAGTTTTTCAGCTGCTTTTTTATCCGCTAATTGCTTTTCGGCTAATGCCCGATCTTCTGCGTCGTGACTGGTTGCTTTAGCGGCATCTCGAAGTTTTGCTTGCGCATCTTTTTGTTCAGCAATTTTTAATGCGTTCATTTCGTTGGCAAGTGCGTTTTTGTTTAAGTTGGCTATATTGGCTTTAGCCTGAGCGAGTTTATCGGCTTTATCTTTGGCTTCTTTATCGATTTTAGCCTGAGCAAGTTTATCGGCTTTATCTTTGGCTTCTTTATCGATTTTAGCTTGAGCGAGTTTATCGGCTTTGTCTTTGGCTTCTTTATCGATTTTAGCCTGAGCGAGTTTATCGGCTTTATCTTTGGCTTCTTTGTCGATTTTAGCCTGAGCGAGTTTATCGGCTTTATCTTTGGCTTCTTTGTCGATTTTAGCCTGAGCGAGTTTATCGGCTTTATCTTTGGCTTCTTTGTCGATTTTAGCCTGAGCGAGTTTATCGGCTTTATCTTTGGCTTCTTTGTCGATTTTAGCCTGAGCGAGTTTATCGGCTTTATCTTTGGCTTCTTTGTCGATTTTAGCCTGAGCGAGTTTATCGGCTTTATCTTTGGCTTCTT
>VIAD01000001.1:151257-554595 GCA_006546595.1 Moraxellaceae bacterium AER2_44_116
CCTGAGCGAGTTTATCGGCTTTATCTTTGGCTTCTTTGTCGATTTTAGCCTGAGCAAGTTTATCGGCTTTGTCTTTAGCTTCTTTGTCGATTTTAGCCTGAGCGAGTTTATCGGCTTTATCTTTGGCTTCTTTGTCGATTTTTAACGAAGCTTTCTTTTCAGACTCGGGTTTTTTAGGCGTAGGGGGAGTGTCCTGTTCTTTTTTAGGCGGTGTTTTTTCTGTTTTTATGGCTTCTTTTTTGACGAGTTTTTCCGTCTTTTTAGGTTCTTCTGCCTTCTTTGGAATCTCTTTCATTTTTTCAGGAGATTGCTTCTTTAACTCTTTGGTTTCTTTAGTAATTTTTTCTTCAGGTTTTTTTATCGGTTCTACTTTATGTTTGTCTTCTATTGCCTTGTTTTTATTTGGTTTATCATCTTTAGGTTGTGTTTTTGGTGTGGGTGTTATTATTGGGTCTTTTTCAGGCGTTGGCGCGGAGTTTGAGGCAGGCGCAGATGCAGCAGGAGGTGTATTTTCTGACTCAATGTTTGATGATAACGTAGCCAATGCCGAAGGTGACACTAAAGAGGCTTCTAAGGTGTTAGGAGCAGGAGGAAGTTCTGGCACAAACTGTTGGGAAAAAATAATTAATAGCAACAGTATCCCTAAGTGCATGGTCATCGACAGCACGAAAGGATTTTTTAGATAACGAAGCCAAGCAAATTTACTGGTCATGGAGCACTAAAGAACTATTCATAAATTATTCATGAAGTGAAGAAGGGGTTTCAGTTAATAAGCCAACACGTAAAATATGAGCCTGCTGTAACGAAGCCATCAGCTTAACCACTTCACCATAAGGTACATTTTTATCGCCATTGAGCAAGACCTGCATCTTGGGTTGGCTCTGCTGTACAGCTTGTAAGGTCTGCGTTAAGTCGGCTAACTTCATCTCTTTATCAGGCTTGTCACCTTGTTTTAACCAATAACTGCCGTTAGCTTTAATACTGATAATCATTGGCTCGGCACTATCAACACTCATTGAATCACTGGCAATTTCTGGCAGTTCGACTTTAATCCCTTGTGTTAGCATCGGTGCGGTCACCATAAAGATAACCAATAGCACCAACATGACATCAATGTAGGGTACGACATTCATTTCGGCTAATAAGTGGCGACGTTTGCGCTCAAAAGGACTGTTTTCCATTAGCTATGACTTTCACGGTGAAGAATGCCACTGAGTTCATCGGCAAACATGGTGTAACGATTATTCAGTGTATCGCTGTTAGCCATAAAATGGTTATAAGCTAAGACCGCAGGAATCGCAGCAAATAAGCCAATGGCAGTGGCAATCAATGCTTCGGCAATACCAGGGGCGACCGTGGCAAGCGTGGCATGTTGCACTTTGGATAAACCAATAAACGAGGTCATAATGCCCCATACTGTACCAAATAAACCCACATAAGGCGCGGTAGAAGCAATACTGGCCAGCGTCGGTAGTTTGCCTTCTAAGCGAGTCTGTTCTTGAATAAGGGTAATACGCATGGCTCGTGTCACGCCTTGCATGACAGCTTCGGTACTTAGGCTTTTTTGTCTAAGGCGTATAAATTCTTTGAAGGCATTGTGAAATAATGCTTCTGCACCTTGTCGATCTTGATTTTGTTGACTTTGTTGATACAACACGCCCAAATCTGCACCCGACCAAAACAGCTCCTCAAAACTTTTTAATGCGCGATCAGCATGGCGATGCACGGAGCGATATTTCACAATCAACGTCCATGAATAGACAGAAGAGCTGATGAGCGCAAAAATCACCAGTTTCACTGGGATGCTAGCGTGGGTAATCAAACCTAAAATAGATAACGATTCATTCATAATGTGATGCTAATAATAAGTCAGTTAAACGAGAGGGTAAGGCGCAAGGTTTGAGATTTTGCTTGTCCACACAGGCAATATCAATCGTCGCTTCGCATAAAATTAAATCATCGCGGGTCAGCGTTTGCTTAAACTGTAGAGATGCTTTACCTAATTTGATGATTTGCGCACTGACGCTCAACAAGTCATCCATTTTAGCGGGTTGTTTATAACGAATGTCGGCCTTTCGTACGACAAAAAGGTAATCTTCTGTTAATAAATAGTGTCCAAAACCGATATCTCGTAAGTATTCGGTACGTGCGCGCTCCATAAACTTCAAATAGTTCACATAGTAAACAATACCTGCCGCGTCAGTATCTTCAATATAAATTCGTATTGGCAGGGTAAACGTGGGATACATAATAAGGCACACTCTTATCCGTTGGCTTACAAGTTAAGCTGAGTTTTTAATGCGTCAGGCATGTTTAAGCCAAAGCGTAAATAAGCATGAGGCGTGGCAACCCGTCCTCGCGCCGTTCTCATCACCATATCTTGCTGAATTAAATACGGTTCGACAACATCTTCCAATGTGCCAGAGTCTTCCGCAATGGCAGCCGCTAAGGCTTCGACACCCGCGGGGCCGCCGTTAAATTTTTCCATCAACGCCAATAAATAACGGCGATCCAAACCGTCAAAGCCATGCGTATCCACATCAAGCATATTTAATGCTGCAACGGCGATATCTGTTGTGACCGTGCCATTCCCTTTTACTTCCGCGTAATCACGAACACGGCGTAATAAACGGTTGGCAATTCGCGGTGTACCACGGGCGCGACGGGCAATTTCCATTGCGGCTTCGTTATCCATTGGCACATTTAATAAGCGTGCTGAGCGATTAACAATCGTCCCTAAGTCGGCAACGTTATAAAACTCTAAACGTTGGACAATACCAAAACGGTCGCGCAACGGTGAGGTGAGCAAACCTGCTCGTGTGGTGGCGGCGACTAAGGTAAACGGCGGAAGGTCTAGTTTAATGGAACGTGCACCAGGCCCTTCACCAATCACAATATCTAATTGGTAGTCTTCCATCGCAGGATAGAGAATTTCTTCAATCACGGGTGAAAGACGATGAATTTCGTCAATAAATAAGACATCACCTTCATCAAGATTGGTCAGTAGCGCGGCTAAATCCCCCGCTTTTTCTAAAACAGGGCCGCTAGTGGACTTGATTTCACAACCCATTTCACGGGCAATAATATTCGCCAGTGTGGTTTTTCCTAAACCCGGTGGGCCAAAAATAAGCGTATGGTCGAGAGCTTCGCCGCGTGTTTTGGCGGCATGGATAAAAATTTCCATTTGCTCACGTACTTTTGGTTGACCAATGTAGTCGTCTAAACTGGTTGGGCGAATAGCGCGGTCAACGACTTCTTCTTGGCGCGTGCCGTGCGCGGTAATCATGCGTTCATGAGACATAGTAATGATATCGGTCTAGCAAATAATAAATAATTTAAGATGTACCTGTAGGGGCAAAAAATCTTTCGCCCTAATGTATGACCTACTTTACCATTGACTTGAGTGCGGCACGTATTAAGTTTGCAGTGTCTTCATGCTGATTTTTTACCAACGCGACAGCTTGTTGCGCTTCCAATGGTTTATAACCCAACCCCATCAGTGCTTGTTCGGCTTCGGCGACAGCTGATAGTTGTGTCGTTAAGCTTAAACGCTCTGTAGTAGTGGCACTGTGCGGCATCAATTCTTTAATACGGTCACGCAACTCAATCACCAAACGCTCGGCTGTTTTTTTGCCCACACCCGGAATTTTAGTCAGAGTTATTACGTCATCGCGCTCAATACAACGTAAGAACGCGTTGGCCTCCATACCTGATAATAGGCTCAAGGCGAGTTTTGGCCCGACACCGCTGACTTTCAGCAGTAAACGAAATAGGGCGCGCTCTTCATGATCACTAAAACCGTAAAGGAGGTTAGCATCTTCCCGAATGACTTGATGAATCCACAGCGTTGCTTCTTTACCTAGCGTGACTTGGCAAAATGTGGGCAGTGGCGTTTCCACTTCATAGCCGACACCTTGAATATCAATAATAATGTGGGGAGCTGATTTTTCGACAATAATTCCGTGCAGACGGCCAATCATAGTGAGTCCTAAAAAGTGTGTCAGTTATAGTTATGATGAATAGTAATGTAAAAGAAATTTTTTAAGTGCGGAGTTTGTTCGATTTTATGTTGTTGGGTGGCATTTTGGAGTTTACTTCGAAAATACATATTGAATAAAATTCAATATCCAAACAAAAAAGCCCGCAACCGTTAGAGTTGAGGGCTTTTCTGACTATCTTAGACTTGCTAAGATAGGAATGTGGCGCAGCGGACGGGACTCGAACCCGCGACCCCCGGCGTGACAGGCCGGTATTCTAACCGACTGAACTACCGCTGCGCGGTAACTTACGACATGGTGGGTGTTGAGGGGTTCGAACCCCCGACCCTCGCCTTGTAAGGGCGATGCTCTACCAACTGAGCTAAACACCCATGTCGTTCGGTATGGCGTGCATTATAGGGAGTTATTTTTGCTTGTCAAAACTTTTTTGACAATTTTGTTTCGGTTGCCTAAAAAAAAGTCAAAAGAAACAAAGGACTTCATTAGTTGTCTAATATTTGCCCATAATGCCCAATGATTAGTCTATTTGCTTAATTGAGGAATCGCTAACCCCTTCAATGTCCAATTAATCAAACCATTACGCTCGAAAGTAAAGGTAAACGCTAAATCTGGCTGATCTGCTTTGGCAAGCGTCACCACGAAATGATTAAAGTCCTGATAGAATTTATGACTGATAACATCTGTTCTATCTAAGGCTAAGGGTTGCTCGGACTGATTCGGCGTGCTTTTATCATTGGTATCTAGGGCTTTAGGCATATTAGCCTGTAGCATAATGGCCATGTTTTCGGGGGTGACGATAATATCGATCATCGGATTAACAAAAGCCGAAGCAAACATGGTTGCAAACGCATTCATGCCACTGTCGGTTTTGTTTTTTAAAAGTGCCTTACTCATCTCGCTATTCATTGACAGCTTTAAGCTTTGTTTCACCGCAGGATAATCAATCAGTTGATTTAATACGGCTGCATCGTTGGCTTGTGCGGCTTGCTGCATATTATGCAAGGTAATATAAGGCGTGGCATAAAAACCACCGCCAATAAGAGCTAAAACTAACGCAACTATCTTTTTCATGAATTAGTTAATCCGTCGTTGTAAGCCAGTTTCTTGAATAATGCGGGTGGCAATTTCTTCCACCGACATTTCCGAGATATTTAAAAAGGGTACGCCTTCTTTAATATAGATGCCTTCAATGGCGCGAATTTCTTGTTGGCATTGTTGTGGGCTGGCATAACGGCTATTGGCTTTACGTTCATTACGAATAGCAATTAAACGGTCAGCATCAATCATCAAACCAAAGAGTTTATTTTTGTGTTCTTTTAACGACTTAGGCAAATGTTCGCCATCTAAATCATCTTCGGTTAAAGGATAGTTTGCTGCACGAATACCAAATTGCATCGCCAAATAAATACAAGTAGGTGTTTTGCCTGAACGCGAGACTCCGATTAAAATAATATCGGCGGAGTCATACTGACGGGTACGCGCACCATCATCGTTATCAAGGGCAAAATGAACGGCATCAATACGGGTTTTATAGGCAAGGGTATCAACGGTATGTTTCCCGACAGTGTTATTGGGTTTTACGCCCAATTCTTCTTCTAATTTACCGACAAAGGTTTCAAAAACATCAAACATACAGCCATTAGCATTAGCAATAATTTTACGGACATTTTTATCAACAATGGTGTCGATAATAATCGGTTTAACGCCATCTTCAGCGGCGACTGCGTTGATTTTTCTGACCGCATCATGAGCGCGTTCAGGGCTGTCAATGTAGGGCAGGGTGAATTGGTCAAATTTCAAGCTGCCAAATTGTGCCAATAAACTGTGACCCAGTGTCTCAGCGGTAATGCCTGTACCATCAGAAATAAAAAATACGCTACGATTCATGTTTTTACGCCTTTATTGTTTGTGCCAAGCGACTAGAGACTTTATATTAGGGCAGTTGCCAACGTCGGCCAGTGTAAATCCGAATATCTGTCTCGTGTTCCATCCACACGGGCAATAATACCTGCAAGTGTGCAATCCATGCTTGTAAATTTTAATACTGTAGTAGGGAGCTTTATTTTGGAAGCATTAGTCCTGTGGTTTCAACAACTCGGCAAAAATGATGTTGAAATAGTCGGTGGTAAAAATGCCTCTTTAGGTGAAATGATTAGCAATTTATCCAGTATGGGCGTGTCTGTCCCGGGTGGATTTGCCACAACCGCACAAGCGTACCGTGACTTTTTAGAGCAAAGCGGCCTTAATAAACGTATTCATGATGTCTTAGATACTTTAAATGTCGATGATGTCGTCCGTCTAGCAGAAGTGGGTAAGCAAATCCGTGAGTGGATTGTCGAAACGCCATTGCAACCTGCCTTAGAACAAGCGATTCGTGATAATTTTGCCCAGTTAGCCAACGGCAATGAGCATATTTCTGTGGCGGTACGTTCTTCGGCAACTGCAGAGGATTTACCTGATGCCTCGTTTGCGGGTCAACAAGAAACGTTCTTAAATATTCGTGGTGTTGATAACGTTTTAACGGCAGTAAAAGAAGTATTTGCCTCGTTATTTAATGACCGTGCGATTGCTTACCGTGTTCATCAAGGTTACGAGCATAAAGGCGTCGCGTTGTCCGCTGGTATTCAACGCATGGTGCGTTCAGAAACAGGCGCGGCAGGGGTGTTGTTCACCTTAGATACGGAGTCTGGATTCCGTGATGTTGTCTTTATCACCAGTTCCTATGGTTTGGGTGAAATGGTGGTGCAGGGTGCGGTTAATCCTGATGAGTTTTATGTGCATAAACATACCTTAGAAGCCAAACGTCCTGCGATTTTGCGCCGTAACTTAGGCAGCAAAGCGCAAAAAATGATTTATGGCGAAACAGGCGTGACGGGTAAATCAACTGTTGTGGTTGATGTTGACAAGCCTGAGCGTTTGAAGTTTTCTATTAGTGATGCCGAAATCACGTCTTTGTCTGAACAAGCATTAATCATCGAAAAACATTATGGTTCACCGATGGATATTGAGTGGGCAAAAGATGGTGATGATGGCCAGTTGTATATTGTGCAAGCGCGTCCAGAGACGGTAAAAAGTCGTCAAAATGTCGGCACGATGGAGCGTTATTTGCTCAAGCAAAAAGGCACAGTTGTTTTATGTGAAGGCCGTTCGATTGGTCAACGTATTGGTGCAGGCCGTGTTCGTGTTGTTAATTCCATCCGCGAAATGGACAAAGTGCAAGACGGCGATGTTTTAGTTTCCGATATGACCGATCCCGATTGGGAACCCGTCATGAAGCGCGCCTCGGCGATTGTCACTAATCGTGGTGGTCGAACCTGTCATGCGGCGATTATTGCCCGTGAATTAGGCGTACCTGCGATTGTTGGTTGTGGTAACGCCACCGAATTATTGCAAGATGGTATGGAAGTGACCGTATCCTGTGCTGAAGGTGATACGGGCTTTATTTACGAAGGTATGTTGGACTTTGAAATTCAAAAGAACTCCATTGCTTCGATGCCAAAATTACCGTTCAAAATCATGATGAACGTTGGTAATCCCGACCGTGCCTTTGACTTCTCTCAAATTCCGAACCAAGGTATTGGCTTGGCGCGTTTAGAATTTATTATCAATCGTATGATTGGTGTGCATCCTAAAGCCTTGTTGAACTACGATACTTTACCGCGTGATATTCGTAATGCGGTAACGACTCGCGCCGCAGGTTATGCTTCGCCCGTTGATTTTTATGTGGAAAAATTGGTTGAAGGTATTGCTACCTTAGCAGCAGCTTTCCATCCGCAACGTGTCATTGTGCGGATGTCCGATTTTAAATCGAACGAATATGCCAATTTAATTGGTGGCAAGTTGTATGAGCCAACCGAAGAAAATCCAATGTTGGGTTTCCGTGGTGCTTCACGTTATATCTCTGATAACTTCCGTGATTGTTTTGACCTTGAATGTCGTGCGCTGAAAAAAGTGCGTGACGAGATGGGTTTGACCAATGTCGAAATCATGATTCCGTTTGTTCGCACCACAGGTGAAGCACAACGCGTGATTGAATTGTTGGCGGAGAAGGGTTTGCGTCGCGGTGAAAATGGCTTAAAAGTCATTATGATGTGTGAATTACCGACTAACGCCTTGTTAGCCGAAGATTTCTTACAGCATTTTGATGGCTTCTCCATTGGTTCTAACGATTTAACCCAGTTAACACTCGGTTTAGACCGTGACTCAGGCATTGTTTCGCACTTGTTTGATGAGCGTGATCCTGCGGTGAAGTTCTTGTTGTCGCGTGCTATTCAAGCGTGTAAAAAAGCAGGTAAGTATGTCGGTATCTGCGGTCAAGGCCCTAGCGACCACCCAGACCTTGCCAAATGGTTGATGGATGAAGGCATTGATTCGGTGTCGTTGAATCCTGATTCTGTGTTACAGACTTGGTTCTTCTTGGCGGAAAATCACGGTAAGTAATTTTTACGGTTGATATATGCTGTTAAATATTAAGACCTCTTCGGAGGTCTTAATTTTTTGTGTCGTTAAAGTCTGATTTTTGGCTGAGATGCTATACCAAAAATAATGGGTAGTTTTTGCGAACAGCTTCGGCGACATCAAGGTGTTGTTGCGTAATATTAAAATCTATCACTGTTTTAAAAGCAGGGATGATTTTTTCTTGGCAGGCTTCATCATACATAATTTCAGCATCCTCAATATCTGAATCATATGTAGGAATGTTTTCTATACCAACTTTATAAGCATTAGCTAGCTTTTCTAAACCTAATAATTGGAATGCCTGTAATACATTTTGCATCCCTTCTTCACCCCAACTACCAATTAATGACAAGCCATGAAAACTAAAAGCAGCAAAAAACTCAAAAATATCATGGACTGCCGCATATATTGGAGGATATTTTGCTAGTGCTTCTCGTTCTCGTAGCATTATACTTTCATCGTAGTCATCTTCATCTTCATCATCTTCATCATCTTCGTCATCTTCGTCATCTTCGTCATCTTCGTCGTATTCATTTTCTGAGTCATTATTATTTTCTTGCCATGCTTCTTCATTATCATCTAGCATCTTACAAATAGCACTGTTTAAACCAAATCTTAGAAAGTTGATGAGTTGGTCATCATCTTTAATTAACCAAAATTTTAGCGTATCTTCGGCATCCCAATCTAATTTCCCCCATTGTTCCATATCCTCATCCATTACCTTATTTAGATACTTTTGAATGGTTTCTGGAATATCCTTAACTTCGGTTGTATACATGGTTGTCTCTACTTTATTTGTATCCCTGACCAAACGGACAGCAGCTTTTTCGTTTAAGGCGCGTGGCAAAAAAGCCATATCCGAAGTAATACGATGTTTTTTTGAACAAAATCGAGAGAAATTTACATCATGTTCTTCTGCTGTAACGTAAAAAAGTTTCATTATTTCTTTATATTCATCGCTATCGCAACTCATATTATAGCCATTCGCATATTGACGGGATAAAATATCGCCTAAAATAGGAGCCACTTTTTTATAATAATCAAAATCATGTAACTGCCTAACATTTGAAGTCCAATGGTAAATAAACACGTCTGTTATTAAATCGTATGAAGCAATTTTATTATTAGCAATGTGCATAATGTTTTGAGTAATCTCTACGGCTTGTAACTCTTCTTTTGTAGGTAAACGCCAGTGTTTATATTTTGGCTGTTTTAATAACTCAAGCACCTCTTGCCATGTCAGTAAATCAGCGACACCTGTTGGATTTTCATTACATACCTGTTCACCAATACAGCCAATTTGCCATATCAGTCCTGTGGACTTGTCATGCCATGCAGTTTTTAATAACGCTAACTCCTCTTCTTGTTGAGGTGGAAGCATAGTCATTAAAAAAGCAGCTTTGTCTGTATCAATAGCATTTCTTTGCGCTAACAGTGTTTGATATAACGCCATAAAGTTATTAGGGTCAATTTCTTGTTGTAAATAATTAACCAGCTTTGACCATTCAATAGTGTCTATGGCTCTTCCGAACCGAGGTTCAGAGAATGTTGTTATTAGTTCATCAAATCTAGGACTATTTGCTAACCGTGCTGCAATCAAAAGAAATGGAGCATAATGGCCATAATGTTTATTAATATTATAAATATAGTCTCTAAAAAAAGCATACCTATCTTGGCTTAATAAATCATCAACAGCAGTGATATTATTTTCCATACACGCCAAAATACTGAACAGTTTTTTTTCAATTTCTTCAAAAAATATGCCAAGCCCTTCTTTAGTAGAGAAGTCTATCTCGTACTTTATCATTTCATTTCTTGAAAAACGAAAGTCTGAAGCTCCACTATATAAATTAAAATTTTTATAAATGTCACTGACTGCATTAATGGTAATAAATGTCTGAAAATAAACCGATCGCTTGCTATAGTATGATTGGTAGTAAAACTGTACAACTTGATGGCCTAATTGAGTGTGTTTAATATACTCATGATTTTTTTTGTTTTTAATAAGAAACCCTTGTTTTGTCATTTTAACATGAATAATAGGGCTTAATTTTCTTTCAAAACCTTTAAGCGTGTCAGGTTCTAAATTAAGGCTGTTATAATCAACAATAGTATTCCATATTTTTTTGTTACTTTTGGGTAATATATTTTTAGGTGATATAAAAACAGTCGAAAGTGACTCATAAAAAACAATTAGTTTATTTTGCCAAGCAATTTCAACGACGTGCTGTAAAAAATACTCCCAATCCTCATCTGGCATTTCTAGAACATAGGCGGCCATAGTATCTATCGTTTTACTGATATTCTGGTAGCTCTCAAAGACTTCGCGTGTCTCAGCCATGCTTTTAGCGACGGTTTCTAATTTATTTAAAAAAGACTGTATTTTAAGATTTGTTTGAGACTCGGCTTTGTCTTCTAAAAGCATTGACATACTAGAGGCTTCTTCAAAACTCTTAGGCGTGCCATAAACATCCGCATCCCAAATAATCACATCATGACGATTAGCCATTATTATTTTCTCCTTAATTTATAAATCTGATAATGATTAAAGCATTCTACGGGCTGATGCTATACCAAAAATAATAGGTAGTTTTTGCGAACAGCTTCGGCGACATCAAGGTATTTTTAAAAACGTTGTAGAATCTTCTTGATTTAAGTATTGAACTAACTCATCCCATATTTTCATTGTATATACCGAACTGCTGTTATAGGATTTTAAATCAACACTTAGCTTTTCATAATAAGGATTATCTGCTAGTTTAGCTACAGTTAAGCAAACAAAGCTATTTATATGACGATCTTGATTTTTCAAAGCCCCATTTTCTAAAACGCCATTAAGAAATTTGTCAAAGTCATAAATGTTTTGTGTGTGGTTACATATTGTATTAATAATTTTATCTTCAATTAAATAAATGGCTTGTTTGTGGTCTTCGGCATTTTTAATGTTCTTATAGACTCCTAATTGCATGTCTTTCAAGAAGGTAAGCATGTCGTAGATGACTAATCCTGTACGCCCTGAATTAGGAAGTATTTTCTTGATTATCAAATCAACTGCATCAAAATTAAACTCAAGACTGATAGAAATTAAAAATTCACCATATCTATAACCATAACCAAAGTAAATCATTTGAAACCCATTATCAATATTTCTTTTATAAAATGGAGGTTGATCACGAATGTCATTTGGCAAAAAAGTAAAATTATTCTTTAATAAAATAGCCTCTATAATTGGATGGGTAGCTTTTTTAAATTCAGATATCGTTCTTGCAAATACAGGATGATCTTGTAAATAATGGTTTTTAAAACTTGTCCAGAATCTTTTTTTATCTTTTGGGAAAATAACACCTTTTGCCACAAACGCAATTAATAACTCATTTAAAAATAATCCCAAACCACATTTTTGAGCAATATCAACAGCCTTAATGAGTATTTTTTGCCATTTTTCATAAGGTAAATCAATAACCAACACCGCTCTATTATAATCTTGATAGTGTTGGGTGAAATCTTCCCAGCTACCTAAAAAAACGGGGTCTTCAATATCTTGTTTATTATTATCTACATAATCATGAAACTCTTGAATAAATGTTCTCATAGCAGGTGTCATTTCTGCTTTTTTATGACGCAAACTTGCCATTTTGCTGACAACGTGTTCTAAATCTTTAGCATCACCATCACGTTGGAGATCCCATAATTCTAATGTACCGTTGTGCATTTTTTCATCCTTAGTTTTGTTGGGTAGTCTAACCTGCGCTGTGCGTCCCTAAAATACGTATTTTTCATTTCATGATGGCGTTAGAAGCGAAATATATACCATAAGTTTGGTGGGCTCTATCGCATAGTCTTAAACGCTTAAAAAATTCTCATCCAAAATCGCGTTGTTTGTTGGACGATATGCAGGTATCTTCTGCTAAAGATACTTTCATGAGTGCAAATAACGATGAAAACCGCCATCACCCAATTATTCAACCTTCAATATCCCATTATTTTGACGGGTATGAGCTGGATTTCTACGCCAGAATTAGTCGCTGCCGTCAGTAATGCCGGTGGTTTAGGTATTTTAGCGTTAGGGCCATTATCCGCAGAGCAAACCCGCGCAGCCATTTTACGGGTTCGGGAATTAACCGATAAACCCTTTGGCGTGAACTGTGCGTTGCTCATGCCAACAGCGAAAGAAACGGCAGAGGTGGCCTTAGAGTTACAGGTTCCTGTGATTAATTTTTCCTTGGGCAAGGGTGATTGGCTGATTAAACGCTGTCATGCTTACGGCGGTAAAGTGATTGCAACCGTTACAACGGCCAAACATGCCTTAGCTGCCCAACAGCAAGGTGCTGATGCAGTCATGGTGACAGGTCACGAAGCGGCGGCTCATGGCGGCGAAGTTACCTCATTAGTGCTTATTCCTGCGGTAGTGGATGCGGTGAGCATTCCTGTAATTGCGTGTGGTGGTTTTGCCGATCAACGTGGTGTTTTAGCCGCATTGGCTTTGGGAGCAGAAGCGGTGGCGATGGGGTCGCGTTTTGCCACGGTCAAAGAAAGCCCATTACACGATAACATTAAACAAAATGTCATTGCTAAAGACCAACACGACACAATTTTCTCACCGCATTTCGATGGTTTACCTGCGCGTTATATGAAAACGCCACTCGCTCATCAGTTGACACGTAAGCCAGTTAATTTCTTTGTTGCAGCATGGCAAGCTCTATTTGCCGCAATAGCCCTAAAACTGCCTGTTTGGAAGGTGATGGCGGGTTTGTTAGTTGAGCCGCAGAAAATACGGCTATTAGCGAGTTTTGGCGCAGCGACACCCCGATTGAAAGCAGCAACCGAACAGGGTGATTTAGAACGGGGTATGCAGTTTATTGGCCAGTCACAAGGTTTAATCCATGATGTCTGTAGTGCGGAAGAAATGATGCAGCGGTTAATGCAGGGTTTAGAGGTTAAATGGCAAGCTGTGGCAGAAAAAATTCAATAAAAAAAGGAGCAAACATCTTGCTCCTTTTTTATGGAACTGTCTCAAATGATTATCTTTTGACAATAATCAGATTGCCTGAAGACAGTTGTGCCAAATAACTACGTGCATTTTCGGCACTAGCGGCATCACTAAATGGGCCAACTTGTACTTTATGTACCGAATTTGGGCTCGTCGCTTCGCTGATTTCAATGGGCATCGGTGTAATTCCTGCGAGTTTACTTTGTAAACTCACTGCATTATCTCTCGCACTAAATGCACCAACTTGGACAAAGAACAGCGCAGTATTATCAATAGCAGGTGTGGCAGCAGGTTGTGTATTCTGTGCAATAGCGGTTTTACCCACTGCATCGACGACTTCAATACTGATTTTAGCGGTGCCTTTACCTAACATATCAAGTTTTGCGGCGGCTGCCCACGAGACATCCATGACACGACTCGCATGAAAAGGGCCTCGGTCATTGACTTTAACAATCACACTTTTACCGTTTTCTTGGTTGGTTACACGCGCATAACACGGAATCGGTAAGTTTTTGTGTGCCGCAGTCATTTGAAACATATCAAAGCGTTCGCCACTGGATGTGCGTTGTCCTTGAAATTTTTTGCCGTACCAAGAGGCAGTGCCTGTTTGTTTGAAATGTTTCGATTTGGCGAGAACGGTGTATGTTTGTCCTAAGACGCGGTAAGTTTTAGCATTGCCATATTTGCTGACTGGTTCGTCAATAGGCGTGGCATCGGGTAACTGCGAAATTTGTTCGGTGGTAAACGGTACGTCAGGTGCAGAGTCCACGGTGGGGAGCTCTTGCGAAAAATACGTAATGGTGTCGATAGCATCAACGGATGAATTAACAGGCGAAGCAGAGGCATACGCAGTTAATGAAATTTGCATCGAGGCTGTAAGCAATGCGCTCACAAAAACAGCACTCTTGATGCGCGAATATAAATTTTTCGATGTCATCGGTAAACACTCCTAGACATGATTAATCGAATTTGCCCAAGGTTTTTTTATTATTTAGTGGGCGGCGTAACGGAATGCTAACCGTTTTTTGAACGATTGTCTAAATTTTTGACGACCATTCATCGAATTTAATGCTTAAAACATGCCAAAAGTGCAAGTAAATGTTTCAAAAGAGCCTAATTTGTAGGCAAATAGACGGCTTTAACAATAAAAACCGTCTTTATCAGCCTGCTTAAAAAGTGTGATTTTTAGCGGCCATATTTAGCCGTAAAACTGGCTTTTGCAATGCGATGAGAATGAAGCATATAACCAATCATTGCGGCACTGGCATCGGCAGGGAGTTCAATTTTTTCGGTGTTAAGTGCATGAATGGTAAAGATGTAACGATGAGGCTTGTCGCCTTTGGGTGGGCAAGCTCCACCAAAGCTATGACTACCAAAGTCAGTACGTCCTTGAATTGCCCCCGCAGGTAATAACGTGCTTGCTTCAGTGCCTACACCTGCATCTAAACCCGTACTTTGGCTAGAAATATTGTAAACAAGCCAGTGCCACCAGCCAGAACCCGTTGGTGCATCGGGGTCATAGACGGTTACCGCGAAACTTTTGGTGTTTTTTGGTGCGTTTTTCCATGTTAAGGCGGGTGAGATATTTGTGCCTGTACAACCAAAACCATTAAAAACCTGTTTTTCGGTGAGTGTGCTATTAGCGCGAATGTCGGGGCTGCTGAGAGTTAAGCTTTGTGCATAACTAAAACTGCTATAGCTTAGGCAACTAGCGAGTAAAAAACGCATCAATAATGACATGATGAACTCCGTGATGTGGGTTAATAAACTTATGTTGCTGGTGTAACGGGCGTTTCGTTGGGAACAGTAACAGGTGTTGTGACCGTCGGTTCAACAACCTCTGGCGGATTGTTTAATTGGCTATGTGCTTCTTTTAAGGCTTGGCTTAATTGAAAAACCGCCATTGCATATAAAGTGCTGCGGTTATACGTGGTAATGACATAAAAATTATTAAACGCTAACCAAAACTCTGCACCATTGTCACCTTGTAAGCGTAACGCAGATACAGGCGTTTTCGCTGTAAACGAACCTTCTTTCACATCCAACCCTTTGCTTTTTACTTCTGCTAAGGTGCTGACGGTTTTCAAGTCTTTGCTATTAATAGCTTCATCATAGTTATCAGCGATAATTTGGGCGCGTATGGCAACAGCTTCATTACTTTTCCAACCGTTACTTTTAAAGTAATTAGCCACTGAACCAATGGCATCAACAGGATTATTGAGTAAGTCAATTTTGTTGTCGCCATCAAAATCAATCGCTAAGTTGCGCCAACTTGACGGCATAAATTGCGGATAACCCATCGCACCTGCATACGAGCCATAAACATCTAAAGGATTTAATCCTTGTTCTTTACTTAAGATCAGAAAGGATTTGAGTTCTTGCCGAAAAAAAGTGCTACGGCGTGGAAAGTCAAAGGCTAAACTCGCTAAGGTATCAACCACACGAAAACTGCCTTTATTACCACCGTATTTTGTTTCAACGCCAATAATCGCTATGATTATTTCAGGGGGCACGCCATATTGCGCTTCGGCTTTGTTGAGAGCTTCTTGGTGTTTATCCCAAAAATCCAGACCTTTATTAATCCGATCATTGCTTAAAAATTGAGGGCGATAATCTTTCCATTCTTTGGTACTTTCGGCAGGGCGCATCATAGCTTCTAATGCTTTGTTTTGTCGTTTGACCTCAGCAAAAATCCCTGCTAATTCACCATGAGGATAAATCGTTTCTTTCTCCAAACTTGTGATTAACGCTTGTAGCTCCTCATAGTTTTCAAAGTCACCTGCATGGGAATGGCTAACGGGTAAGCATGTTATCAATGAGCAAAATAAAGCCTTTAACATGATGGTATTGTCCTAAAGTAGCAATTTTTTATGGGTATGAATTGACATCAGGATGCCGAATCCCGACATTAAGGTAATCATGGCTGTTCCACCATAACTAATAAAAGGCAACGGCACACCAACGACGGGCAATATACCACTCACCATTCCCGCGTTAACAAAGACATAGACAAAAAATGATAAGGTAATTGCACCTGCCAAGAGGCGGCTATACGAATCATTAGCTGTGCTTGCTATATATAAGCAGCGAAAAATAATCGCACCATATAACAACAGCAAAACGATAATGCCAATTAAGCCAAACTCCTCGGAATAAGTCGCAATAATAAAATCAGTATGACCTTCAGGCAAAAATTCAAGATGTGCTTGCGATCCATTGAGCCAACCTTTGCCCCAAAATCCGCCTGACCCAATCGCAGTTTTTGATTGAATAATATTCCACCCTGTCCCTAAAGGGTCGGCTTCGGGGTTGATTAGGGTAATTAAGCGTTGTTTTTGATAGTCATGAAGAAAGTGCCACGCTAAAGGGGCAATAGCTGTGACGCCTGTGAGACACAAACCCAAAAACCACCACGGCAATCCCGCCATAAACAACACAAAAAAACCACTGGCGGTGACTAATAAGGCTGTTCCCAAGTCTGGCTGACGTGCAATTAATGCGGCAGGAAGAGCAATAATGGCAAATGCACCGATAATCACCTTGAACGAGGGTGGTAAGACGCGTTGCGCTAAAAACCATGCCATCATCATTGGCATAGCTAGCTTCATAAATTCAGAGGGCTGAAAGCGGGTGACGTGGGGAATGGTTAACCACCGCCTTGCCCCCATCGCGACTGTACCAAATAACGCGACCATAATTAACAAACCCAAGACGGCAAGGTATAACCAAGGGGAAAGTCCTTGATAAAAGCGCGGAGGAATTTGGGCGAGAAACAATAGAACACTTAAACCGAGAAAGAAACTCATGGTTTGTTTGATGACTAAATCAATATTTAATCCTGAGGCACTATACAGTTGAATAATACCCAGTAGTGAGGCTAAACACAGCAACGTTAGCAGTGGCAAATCAATATGTAATTTTAACCAGATGTTTTTTCTCAGGGGTTGCTCCATCGGGTTATCAGGAGCGCGACGTAAAAATTGGTATTGTTGACGTTTATTCATTCGTCACCTGCGGCAGTTGAAGTGGGTGGCGTTGTTAAAGGCAAGGATTCCGTTGTCGTCTCTGTCTGATGGCTAGTGGGCGTGTGATTCATGTTATGGACGACATAATCAAATACCGCCTTGGCAATAGGGCCTGCGGTGCTGCTACCGTGCTTGCCATTCTCTACTAAAACAGCCACGGCAACTTGTGGGTTATTAACGGGCGCAAATCCCATAAACCACGCATGGTCTAAAAAGCGTTCTTCCATACCTTTTTCATTGTAACGCTGCCCTTGTTTAATGCCTTTGACTTGTGCTGTGCCTGTTTTGCCCGCAATGTCATAACCAACCAAGCCTTGGCGTAAACGACCCGCAGTGCCTCGGCCATGAACTACATCACGCATGGCAGCCTGCATTAAGTCCCATTGTTGAGCATCACCAGAAAACTGTACTTGGCCATCAGGTCTATTTTGTGGTGTATAAGCGTAACTTCCTTTACTGTCTTTGAGGAGATGTGGCGTGATATGTTTGCCTTTGTTGGCCATAATGGCGGTTGCCATCGCTAATTGCAGTGGTGTGGAAGTAAAATAGCCTTGGCCAATGCCAACAGATAACATTTCCCCCAAATACCAAGGGGCTTTTAATGCCTTACGCTTCCACTCAATCGATGGCAACGTGCCGCTTTTTTCGTTGACTAAATCAATACCCGTTAATTGGCCAAAGCCAAACTGTGCCATCCAATCATGAAAACGGTCAACGCCCATACGACTTGATAACTGATAAAAGTAAGTGTCACACGAAATTTCAATCGCCCGATGCAAATTGACAATACCATGACCGCCTTTTTTCCAGTCCCGAAATAAGTGGCTATCGCCGGGTAAATGATAAAAACCAGGATCATGAATTTTATAATCCCAATCAACCAAACCATAATGTAAGCCGCCCATCCCTTCAAACGGTTTAATCGTCGAACCCGGCGGATAAATACCTTGCGAGGCTCTGTTGTACAACGGTTTGTCGGGATGGTCGCGCCAGTAACGATATAAAGCCGAAGGCACGCCGTTAACGAAAGGATTAGGGTCAAAGCTTGGATTGCTGACAAAAGCTAAAACGCCACCTGTACGGGGTTCAATGGCCACAATTGCGCCACGCCGACCTGCAAGCTGCTCTTGTGCTAGTTTTTGTAAGCCATAATCCAAATGTAGCGTTAAGTCGTTGCCTCGTGTTGGTGATGTGCGTTGCAATAAACGCAAGACTTGGCCATGAGCATTGGCTTCAATGTGTTGATAACCAGGCTTGCCTTGCAGAATTTTCTCGTAATATTTTTCAATGCCTGTTTTACCAATTAAGTCTGTACCTGCATAAATACTGGGGTCTAATTGAGTGACTTCTTTATCAGAAATACGCCCAACATAACCTAAGGCATGAGAAAATAGTTCACCATAAGGATAATAACGTGCCAGTTTGACTTCGATATCTACCCCTGAAAATTGAAATTTTACTTCGGCAAAACGCGCAATATCTTCTTCATTTAAATTGATTTTTAAGGCAACCACATCGTAACGATGGGCAATTTTAATACGGTTTTTGATGCGTTCAATATCTTCACTGCTGAGTTGCAGAATAGGAGTAATGCGCCTCAGAGTTTCATCAATATGTGTGACTTCTTGGAGATTCATAACCGCGGTAAAAACAGGACGATTATCGGCTAATAAAATACCATTACGGTCGTAAATATAACCGCGTGGTGGTGCAATTGCTTGTAATTTAACGCGATTGCTTTCAGCTTGTGTTTTATAAGTTTCGTATTGAATAATTTGCAAATAGCCATAACGAATCACCAGCGTACAAAAAGCAAGAAAAACAATCACGCCTGCGATAATGGCACGACGAGAAAATATGTCCGCTTCTTTTTGTGAGTCTTTGAGTGGTGCGGGATTTTTGGGCGTAGGACGACGCATAATGGTCTTTATTTGACTGGCGTAGATGGATCGGCATTTTGCGGTGCAACGTGCGGAATCTCAAGCAGCTTTAGTGCGAATTAGCATTATTTTATGGATAAGTTTTTGAGTAGTGCTTAACGATGATAAGGATGCCCCTTTAATAACGTCCATGCGCGATAAAGCTGCTCTGCTAAGACAATTCTGACTAAAGGATGGGGTAGCGTTAACGGTGATAGTGACCACAATGACTCTGCACGTTTCAGTACTTCTTTGCTCAGTCCATCAGGCCCTCCGACTAATAAGCAAATATTTTTACCGCCTTGTAGCCAATCCGTCATCTGATGACTCAGTGCTTCGGTCGAATGCTCTTTGCCACCGACTTCTAACGCAATCACCCGTTCACTGGGATGAATGGCTGCCAGTAACGCGTCACCTTCTTGCGCTTTCATCTTGTCAACGTCGCTATTTTTAGTGCGTTTAGCGGCAGGAATTTCCACCAACTCTAAACGCACATCGTCTTGTAACCGTTTAGCGTAGTCTAAATAGCCTGTTGTCACCCAATCAGGCATTTTTTGACCGACAGCTAATAAGCGAATACGCATAATCCGATTAAGCCAATTTGTTTTCGGGTGGGCGAGTCCACAAACGCTCTAAATCATAGAAGCTACGGGTGGCTGGTAGCATAACATGGACAATGACGCCTGCTAAATCGATGAGAATCCAATCGCAACCACGTTCGCCTTCAACGCCCAGTGGCTTAAAGCCTGCTTCTTTGGCTTTGACGACGACATTATCAGCCAAGGCTTTGACGTGACGAGAGGAAGTACCGCTGGCGATCACCATGTAATCGGCAATGCCGGTTAAAGAACGGACATCTAAACTCAGGACATTAACTGCTTTGATGTCGGCAAGTGCATCTAAAGCAACTGCAAGGATTTGTTCGGAAATGTTGTCAGCTTTCATTCGTCGCTGTAGCTCCGTAGAGGTGGTGTTGTTGAATATAGGCCGCAACGAGGGGTGGCAGCGAGGCATGAGTATTTTGTCCGAGGGCAATACGCGCACGAATATCGGTGCTACTGACTGCATGAGGATGTGTCGTAACAAAATAAACGAAACCATGAGGATGGCATTCTAGCAGTTGTCGGTCGTTGCACCTACGATTATTCAACCACTCCTGCAATTCTGTACTCAGGTCGGGGTCATAATCGGGTCGCGAAACGATAATCAGATGGGCAAAGTCGGTTAATTGTTGCCAGTTACGCCATTTTGGTAGATGGATAAAGCTGTCCATTCCCATGATAAAAGCGAGCGGTTGCGCCGTACCGTATTCTGCTCTGAGGCTACGTAAGGTTTCAATGGTGTAAGAAGGATGAGGGCGTTGGCACTCTCGTTCATCCAAAAAAAAGGAGGAAACATCTTGAATGGCCAGTTTTAGCATGGCAATACGGTGTTGACTGGCCAATGATTGCGTTTTAAGGGGGGATAAGGCCGCAGGTAAAAAAAATAGCTTGGCTAATGACAGAGTGGTCAATAATTCGGTGGCGGTGGCTAAATGCCCTTGATGAACGGGGTCAAAAGAGCCACCAAAATATGCGATTAATGTTGCCATGATCAATCACAACCGCGCCAATAATTCCATTTTTTTACTGGTAAATTCTTCTTCTGTAAGAATGGCTCTGTTGCGTAAATCGGCTAGTTTATCAATCATCGCGAAAATATCGGTTTCTGTTGTGCTATGGCTTAATTGAGAAGGGGATGATGTCAATGAAGGTACGATAGGCGTTGGTGTATTGAGGGGGGGATTAGTCGTCTGCATCACGCCATTGACGTGTACGGATACCACAGGCAGTTTGCTGACATCCATAACGCCGTATTGGCTAGAAAAACTCAATGAGCCGCCATAGGATTGTTGTTGCGAAAAACCACCGATTTGGTGGTCTAGCGTGTCATAAACAGTCACTTTACCGTTGACATCAATAACCAAACGACGTGCTTGGGCAAAATGGGCATAGCGCACGCCGTTTTGTGCGCCTGTACTGTTTGGCCAGCGTAAATCGGATGGCCACCAGTCAGAGGAAGTCGCAGGGGATACAAAGAGACTCACCGCAGGGCGATTATTTTGCAGTGGGTTGTTTTGGTTTTGCGATTGAACGTTACCAGTGTTGACTAAGTTAGGCTGACTAGCAATCAGTTGAGCCAGTTCGGTACACAAATTATTGACACGACTTTTAAGATAGTTGTTAAACATATCAGACACCATCGTCATGCCGCCGCTCATCCACTGGCCTGAGCCACTGAATTCAGGGTGGTTAAACTGAGCCATACGACCATTGCCGTTCATAACCGATGTCAACATGCTCAGCACAGCATTTGTACTAAAGCCATGACGTTGAGCGATATTGTCGATGGTTTGTTGTCCTTGCGGGGAAAGCGCTTGCATGATGGTTTTCTCTCGATTAAAACGGCATGGTCATAAGGCAGTTAGCCCACTCTATTTTGTGACATATTCTCAACCACGAATATGCCCATCCCCTAACACAACCCATTTTTGTGAGGTCAAACCTTCTAAACCAACAGGGCCACGCGCATGAATTTTATCGGTCGAAATGCCTATTTCTGCACCTAAACCATATTCAAAACCATCGGCAAAACGGGTAGAAGCGTTCACCATGACCGAGCTAGAGTCTACTTCCGCCAAGAAGCGACGCGCTTTAGTATAGTTTTCAGTGACGATACAGTCGGTATGATGTGAGCCATATTGATTAATATGCTCAATGGCTTCGTCCAAACCACTGACAATTTTAATGGCCAAGACGGGGGCAAGGTATTCTTCATACCAATCTTGTTCGGTGGCTAAAGCGCAGTCCAACATCGTCGCAGTACGGATACAACCACGAAGTTCTACGCCTTTATCACGATAAAGTGCTGCTAATTGGGGTAAGGCTTCTTCGGCAATCGGTGCATCAACCAGTAAGGTTTCCATCGCATTACAGACGCCATAACGGTGTGTTTTGGCATTCAATGCAATAATAACGGCTTTGCTAATATTCGCTTCACGATCAATAAAAACGTGGCAATTGCCATCTAAATGTTTAATGACAGGGACACGGGCTTCTTTGCTGACGCGTTCAATCAGACTTTTGCCGCCACGAGGTACGATGACATCGACATAGTCAGGCATGGTGATTAACTCGCCGACCGCCGCACGATCTGTTGTTGATACCACTTGTACGGCAGTTGCAGGTAAGTTAGCGGCAATTAATCCTTGTTGAATGCAAGTGGCAATGGCTTGATTGGAGTGAATCGCTTCTGAGCCACCGCGTAAAATAGTGGCATTACCTGATTTTAAACATAAGGCTGCGGCTTCTAAGGTGACATTAGGGCGTGACTCATAAATGATGCCAATAACGCCTAATGGCACGCGCATTTTACCCACTTGAATACCACTTGGCCGATAGGCTAAATCGGTGATTGCGCCAACAGGATCAGTCAGGGCAATAATTTGTTGCAAGCCTTCTAACATCCCTGCAAAACGACTGGGTGTTAATTCTAAACGGTCTAACAGTGCCGCTTCCAAACCGCTGGCTTGACCGTTAGCCATGTCTTGAGCATTGGCCGCTAAGACTTGCGCTTGGTTGGCTTCTAATGCGCGGTAAATGGCCAGTAACGCCGCGTTTTTATCATTCGTGGTGGCGCGCGCAATGTGGCGAGAAGCAGCACGAGCGTCTTTGCCCAAGGATTGCATATATTCCTGAATATTCATGTGGTACTTAACCTATAAGTTTTCTATATCTTGGAATTATACGCTGAAGCAGAAAGTATCTGCACCATTCGTTGTATCCTTATCAATCTAAAGAAATCGTGATCCATACGACAGAGTCAATCAAAACGATTAAGCAGGCGATGTAGAGATAAATTTAAAGCCATTTTCATGTGTTTTGTTGTACAAACCGCCTGACGAACGGTAGAAAAGTGTGTTTTAAGGTTCAAAAGGCAGTCATTTTTGTGCTATAAAACTCGACCAAATAATTAACAAACAAAAATAACATGAGGCATACATGCTGATTTTTGATTCATATGATAATAGTTCGCTCAAACAAGACCCAAGAGTTTCGATGTTGGGTAAGTGGGAAATTCATTACTTGGCATTCCCTGGCCCAGAAAACAATCAAAAACCACCAATGATTGTGTTGGGTGGTGCATTTCAAAATTTTACGTCTTATCGTTTTTTTGTTAGCGACGTCTTAGAAATTACCTCAGTAATTTTGGTTGATTTGCCGTCACTGGGTGATAACAGCCAGTTAGCGGATGATCTTGGCTTAGAAGATTTGGCCGATTTGCTGTATCACTGGTTGGTGCAAGAAGAAGTCAAAAAAGTCTCATTAATGGGGTTGTCACTCGGTTCAGTGGTGGCCAGTACCTTCGCCTTTAAACGTCCTGAATTAACAGACCGCTTAATTATGACGGGCACTTTATCTAAACCACGTCGTTCATGGCGGATGCTGTTAGAAGAGTCGATGCGCGTCTTAGACGAGCAAAAAATGACCGAGTTTGGTGAGGCTGTTGTCTTGTATTTGGTCAATCATGCCCGACAAAAAGAAACGGGTATCTCACAAGTTGTTTGTCGTTTATTCCGTCGGCAAATGCGGACTTTTACTGAGAATGAACAGCAACGTTATCGTATTAATGCCCGTCGTTTATTGGCAGTGGAAGAAGTGTTGGGTTATCCCTCTTGCCCCACGGTGGTTGCGACAGGGGATTATGATAGCTTTACCTTACCTTATGAAAATGCCTTGTTTGCCTCACATTGCCCCAATGGTGTGTTTGCGTTAATTGAAGGTGCAGATCATTTGCCGCAGTTAGAACGTCGTGATGCCACTGTCGGCATGTTTTGTGCGTTTTTACGTGAAGAGGATATTGGTGATGTCAAAGGCATTCGTAAATTAACGCGGGATGAAAGCTTGGCTTTAGAACGACGTGGCGAGCCTCGATTTGCTTTGCATGATCCTGTTGCCTATGTCTTGAGTTTTTCTCATGTTGATGGTTCGGTACAAGTTGATGCGCCTGTCACCATTGTTGATATTAACTTTTTTGGTTGTTTGTTGACGTATGAAGACGTGGTGTTTACCGTTCAAGAATATGCCCGTGGTTTGATTTTATGTTTGCCTGATTCGTTACGTATTGAAATGTTGGTCTTTGAGCGTGGCGATGGTTGGATGCGTTGTTTGTTTAAACATGGCAGTTTTGTCTTGGCAGAAGAGTTTAATCGCTTATTGGCCGATGAAGGCTTTTGTACGCCATTGCCTGTGGGTAAAAAAGAGGGTGTGACCAGTTTACACAGAACATAGTTAACGTCGTTTGGCTTACTCTTCGACTCCGCTCAGGGAGCGTTTTTCCGCTGGTTGAGTGGAGTCGTGGTGGCTGAGCGGAGTCGAAGCCTAAACAATATACCTAAACCTGCGCTTTAATCACCCATACTAACGATCCGCCTTTCGTTTTAGGTTGATCCGACAATTCTTCATCAGGATTAAAAATCGTCACTTGTGGAAAACCACAGACTTTAAAAAACTCTGAGGCTTCTTGCTGATGTTCAAAGTGCATACTAAAGCTACTTTTTGAGGATACTTTTAACGTCTTGTTGGCAAATTCAATCCAGTGATAAAAGCGGTGTTGAGTGACTTTAGGATAAACATCGGTCAAATAGTAGCCTGCTGAAAATGCTTTCAATGTTTTGGCTAAACGAATCCAAAACGTACCAATGTGCGCCAAGGTGAAATAATTAACCAAGCCTTCGGTAATCACTAATACAGGTTTTGTTGGGTCAAATTCGCGCTTCAGTAAGGACTCCACGCTATCAGGTGAATGCTCTGTCAAAATATTGCAAATACTGACTTGGTGGCGGTGATTGAGCGAGTCTATTTTGTTGAGTAAGGCATGTTTTTGCTGCGCCATACCTGCTAAATCGGCTTCAATATAATGAATATACGGATATTTTTTATTAATCCGCCAGCCGCGTGGTGATAATCCGCAGGCTAATTCTAAAATCTGTAAATCAGGATGCTGTTGAATCAAACTGATTAATTCACGGTCAAGCAATTGGTGGCGTTGTAGTAGGGTGGTTTTAATATCTGAACCAATAAATTTCTTGGCGAGCACTTCGATTGGGCGCAGCATTTGGTAGTAAGCATAGCCCTGTTTAGTCGCAAAGGCATCGTTGGATAAGCGGTTTTTATACCAGACATAGCCCGTGTAATGAGCCGTAAAAGAAATACTGGAAGTGTCGTTTTTGTTCATTAGTAGGTTCTGTCGTATTTGATAAATTAAAGTAAAATAGTCTATAAAGAAAAATAGCGGTTGCGTCAACGATTTTGACGTTCTTGTCGTGCGGCCTGCCATGACTGCAAGCGGGTAAAACGACTAAAAATAAATCGTAAGTTGATAATACCTGTTGCGATCAATAAAGCTTTCATCACGGGCGACTGTACCCATAATGGCCACGCAGTCGCATTGTCACTAAACACCAGATACAGTCCAAAACCTAGAGCTAAGTTACCTAAAGTATCTATGGTGAGGTCGCGGTAAATCAAATGGGTGAGCTGTTGGTACTGCTCATCAGACAACGGTTTCAAACAGCGTTACTCCAGCAAGGGCGAGGCTAATACGTAACAGTATATCCCACGCATTATCTAAACTTTGGCCTTTAATGGCTTTATCGGTGGCCAATAACTCACGACTTAACACCAATAGTTTTTTTAAGGGCAGGCGTTTTAGGGCTTGTTGCATCACGGGCTGTTGTTTATTCCATACGCCATACTGCTGGAACAGTTGTGACAACGGGTTGCCCAATTGCACGCCTTCAGCCAGCGCACAGAGCGTGCGAATATCGCGGCTCAATGCCCATAATACTAAGGTTTCAGCCTGACCTTCGGCTTTAAGATTAAAGAGGATTTTGGCGGTTTTGGTGGCATCACCCGCAATAGCGGCTTCGGTCAGGTCAAACACATCAAAACGGGCATTGTCGCCCACGGCTTTTTGGACGTGATTTAAACTTAAGTTTTTCTCACCATACAATAAGCTCAGTTTAGTCACTTCTTGGTTTGCTGCCAGTAAATTACCTTCCGTTTGCTCACATAACCATGCTAAGGCATCGGAGTCTAGTGTGATGTTGGCTTTGGCAAAACGTTGCATTAACCAGTCTTTAAGTTGTACGGGTGTGAGTGGCGCACAGGAGACGGTGACACCATGATCGTCACAAGCAGTAAACCATTTGCTTTTAAATACGGCGGCTTCTAATTTGGGCAATACTAAAATGACGACGTTATCTTCAGGCGGATTTTTTAGATACTCCTCAAGCACTTTGCCACCCGCAGCATCGGGTTTGTTGCCATGAATTTCGATCAGTTTTTTATCGGAAAATAATGACAGGGCATTGCTATCGGCAAATGCCATCGCCCAGTCATGGCCTCGGTCAATATCATGGCGTTCGCGTTCACTAAAGCCTTGTTTATTGGCGGCTTGGCGTAAGGCAATTAACGCTTCTTGTTGGAGTAGCGTTTCATCACCATGTAACACATACACAGATTTGAGTGGGTGTTTGAGATGTTTTAATAAGCCCCAAAAATCGTATTTCATGGTGTGGCCGTTGTCGCAGGCTTAAAGCTGCTTAATTGACGCAAAATTTGTTGCGCGGCATCTTGGTATAACTCATGAATCAGGGTTTCTTCCTCAGCAGTTTTACCGACAATTGTGGTGGTGTCGTATTGATAGTTACGGCGCAATAATAGTCTGCGCTCAGGCGAAACGGTTTTATTGTCGTTGTTTTTGATTTGATAGGAGACCGTGTAGTACAGCGTGTATTCGGCAGCTTTCGCTCGGCTGTCGGTATTGGTTGTTTGTTTGTTGAGCGAGTCTTCTAAAATTTCTAAGGTGTAATCACTGGCATCAAGCTGAATGCCTGCTTGTTGTAGCGAGTCTCTCAGCGGAAGATATAATGCACTGGCAGTGTTAATTTTTAATTCAAGATGTTTGAGTGTGCTAGGTAAGTTGTAACTGCCGCGTAGGTGGAAGCCACAGGCGGTAAGACTGGTGATAGTGAAACAAAAAAGAAGTAAAAGAGGACGTTTCATCAATCAGATACCGTGTCGCAAAACGTAGGATGGGTTTCATCCCTTACCCATCCTACGATGAGGCGAGGGACTACTGATGTTGTAGGGGCGAATTTATTCGCCAATATATCGGACTTGGCGAATGAATTCACCCCTACAAGGTTTAAACGACAATATTGACCAACCGACCCTTCACGACAATCACTTTTTTCGGTGCTTGGCCGTTTAGGAGTTGTTGAACATTGCTATTGGCTAATGCCGCTTGTTCAACAGTGGCATTATCTGCATCGACCGCAACCGAGATTTTGCCGCGTAATTTGCCATTTACTTGAATCATTAATTCTAAGCTAGAGCGCGTTAGGGCGGTTTCATCGACCGTTGGCCATGCCGCATTAACAACATCGCTATGACCCAATGCTTGCCATAAAGCTTCACTGATGTGCGGCACAATCGGGGCTAATAGCAACACAATCGCAGATAACGCTTCACGTTCTACTGCCAATGATTGTCCACTTTGTGCGTCCAATTTTTGTACGGTGTTTAATAACTCCATAATCGCAGCAATTGCGGTATTGAAGGTATAACGACGGGCAATATCATCGGTCGTTTTGCCAATGGTTTCGTGCGTTTTACGGCGTAAATCACGGCTAGCATCATCCATCTCATTAGCATTTAGCGCAGGAAAAACGCCTTTTTGTACGTGTTGATACACGGTACGCCATAAGCGTTTTAAGAAGCGATGTGCGCCTTCAACACCTGCATCTGACCACTCCAACGATTGATCGGGTGGCGCAGCAAACATGGTAAACAAACGAGAGGTATCTGCGCCGTATTGGTCGATTAAGGCTTGTGGGTCAACGCCGTTGTTTTTCGACTTGGCCATTTTTTCCATGCCACCGACCATGACGGGCAAACCGTCTTCGTTTAAGGTGGCAGCAGTGACACGGCCTTTGTCGTCTTTGGTTAAGGTGACATCGGCAGGATTAAACCAATCTTTTTTGCCTTCACCTAAATCACGGTAATAAGTTTCAGCCAACACCATGCCTTGTGTTAATAGGCGAGTGAATGGTTCATCACCTTGTACTAAACCTTCGTCACGCATCAATTTATGGAAGAAGCGGGCATACAATAAATGCAAAATCGCGTGTTCGATACCGCCAATATATTGGTCAACAGGCAACCATTGTGCCGAGGCTTTTTTATCGACCATGCCTGTTTCGCATTGTGGCGAGGCATAACGGGCGTAATACCAACTGGACTCGACAAAGGTATCCATGGTGTCGGTTTCACGCGTTGCTGCTTTGCCACAACAAGGACAATTGGTTTGATAAAACTCAGGCAAACGTTTTAATAATGACGCGCCACCATCGGGCACAACATCTTCAGGTAATCTAACGGGTAAATCACAGTCGGGTACTGGCACATCACCGCAACTATCGCAATGAATAATCGGAATTGGACAGCCCCAATAACGCTGACGGGAAATACCCCAATCGCGTAAACGGAATTGCGTTTTGCGTGCGCCGTGAGCGTTAGCTTCTAAAGCGGCAACAATAGCATCAAAGGTTTCGGCAAATGTTTGACCACTATCGACATGACGAATGCTGTCATCTTTATTGGTGTACCAATCTTGCCAAGTTTGCGCGTCAAAGGTGCTTGAGTCATTGGCTAATTGATACACTTGCTTGATACTTAACTGGTATTTATGCGCAAAGGCAAAATCGCGTTCATCATGAGCTGGAACGGCCATCACTGCGCCTTCGCCATAATTGGCTAAGACATAATTGGCAATCCATACAGGTAGTTTATCGCCCGTTAACGGGTGAATGACAGAAAAGCCCGTTGCCGCGCCTTTTTTCTCCATTGTCGCCATATCGGCTTCAGCTACCGAACCTGCTTTGCATTCGGCAAT
Organism: Moraxellaceae bacterium AER2_44_116; assembly: GCA_006546595.1. Classification (GTDB taxonomy): domain Bacteria; phylum Pseudomonadota; class Gammaproteobacteria; order Pseudomonadales; family Moraxellaceae; genus Agitococcus. The sequence continues at coordinate 180,647 of VIAD01000001.1, forward strand.
AAACGCTTGTAACTCTGGATTATTGGCTGCGGCTAAGGTCGCTAATGGATGTTCTGCCGCGACAGCAACATAAGTTGCACCCATCAAGGTGTCTGGACGGGTAGAGTAAACTTTTAACTGACCTGTTTGGCCAATGCTGGCTTGGTCGTAGTCAAAAATAATATCCGCGCCAAAACTTTTGCCAATCCAATTACGTTGCATGGTTTTGACTTGTTCAGGCCAACCATCTAATTGGTCTAAGTCGTTTAACAATTGCTCGGCATACGCGGTGATTTTGAAGTAATACATCGGGATTTCACGTTTTTCCACTAACGCGCCTGACCGCCAACCGCGACCATCAATTACTTGTTCGTTTGCCAAGACGGTATTATCAACAGGATCCCAATTCACCATGCCTGATTTTTTATAAATAATGCCTTTTTGAAACAAACGGGTAAATAACCATTGTTCCCAACGATAATATTCAGGCTTGCAAGTGGTCACTTCACGCGTCCAATCGACACCTAAACCTAATGCCTGCAATTGCTTTTTCATGTAGGCAATATTGCTGTATGTCCAACCTGCGGGCGGGACATTGTTTTTCATTGCTGCATTTTCGGCAGGCAGACCAAAGGCATCCCAACCCATCGGTTGTAGGACGTTAAAGCCTTGCATTTTTTTGAACCGAGAGAGCACGTCGCCAATGGTATAGTTACGGACGTGTCCCATGTGCAGCTTGCCCGATGGATACGGAAACATCGACAAACAGTAATATTTCGGTTTGTTGCTGTTGTCGTCAGCTGCAAAGGCTTGTTGTGCATCCCATGTGGCTTGGACAGTGGGTTCGATTTCTTGGGGTAAATAATTTTCTTGCATGGCAATAGTTTTGTTTGGTAGGTCAAAAAAGAAAGTGATATAGAATAACGCACCTTATGGCTTTTCGTTAATAGGAATTATGAAAACCTTCTTATCGTTACCTTTTTTATTGATTTATGGCCAGTTATTCGCCTTGTTTTGTTGGCGTAAAGGATATATCAAGATGGCGCAATCGCTGTTAATTGCCATGATGTTCGGGCTTTATCTGTTATGTACGCCGTTAATGACCACCGTATTATTAACGCTATTGGGTAAATTTCCGCCTGTAACTAACGGCACGTTATTAAAAGAGCAAGGCTATCAAGCAATTGTGGTGTTGAGTGGTGGCTGGTATCGCAGCGAAGAAATGCATAATCAATGGCAAGCAAGCGGCTATTCGTTGACACGCTTACGTTATGCGGCGCATTTGGCGCGAGAAAGCCAATTGCCTATTTTGATTTCAGGCATTGAAGCCCCTGCAATGGCAAATACTTTAATTCAGGATTTTGGTATCGATGCCAAATGGTTAGAAGCAAAAAGCCAAGATACCGATGAAAATGCCCGTTTTAGTCGTGATGTTTTGGCGAAAAACGGCATTAAAAAATTTGTGTTGGTGACGGATGTTTGGCACATGGGACGATCAACATTAGCGTTTGCTCATTATAATGTACATCCACTGGCCGCACCGACGGATTTTCCGATGGGATTCTTTTTGAATCGTCCTCATTTATTAGAACCAAAGGCGGGTTTGTTGCAGGTGAATATGTTTGGTTTGAGTGAGTGTTTAGGGCAGATTCAATATCGGGTGATGTATTTGTTTAGGTGAGTTGTAGGATGGCTAGACGAAGGAAACCCATCATTTGCGGTTTGGAAATAGTTGTAGGTTCTCAATAATCGGATGGGTTTCGTGCCTCTACCCATCCTACGCTTGCTATCTTCAATACTCCCTCCCATACAAAAAATGTTTGTCATACAACAAATTAAGTCAATTAAGTTTTGACGAATGAATGTTGTCAAAAATTAACCTATTGAAAAATATATATTTTAATAGTTGGTACACATTGTGCTTTAGTAAAAACGTTTAAATCTAAGTAAAAGGATAAAAAAATGCGTTATTTGGCTTATTGCTTATCCGCTTTGTTATTAAGCGGCTGTATTTCTTCGGTGTATGAAGTGCCTGTGGTGGGTAATGTGGTTGCAGGACAAGGCGACACACGTCCTTTTGAACAACCCTTAGCTATTAACACGCAGCCTAAGCGGTTGGCGTTGGGGCATAGCTTTGCGATTGGGGTTAAGGAAGATGGGACGGTGTGGAGTTGGGGGCGTGGGAGTTCTAGCGAATTGGGACGGGGTGATTACAATGAAGATGCAAAAGAGCCACGAATAATTCCTAACATGAGTAATTTTTTAGAAGTCACCGTAGGTGGTCGCCATGTACTCGCTTTACGTAAAGACGGCACGGTATGGAGTTGGGGAAATAACGAAAAAGGACAGTTAGGTTATAAGGAAGATGGCCATATTGAGCCTAATTATTATAGAGCCTTTCAAAAAGTACCCAAACAAATCCCTGATTTAAAGGGGGTGGTGAGTATCGCGGCGGGGCGTAATTATTCACTGGCGTTAGATAAGCAGGGAAGGGTGTGGGGCTGGGGGAGTGATTTATTTATGTTTAGTCAAGATGAAAAATTTAAGCAAACAACCCCAAGGTTAATTGTGCAGGATGAAAATGCGGTAAAAGTGATTGGTAGTGGTAGCGATTTATTTGCGTTGTTGTTCAAAACAGGGCGTGTTCAGTTGTGGACTGCGAAAAAAACTTGGGAACCCTCTTTTGAAGCCCCCTTGGTAGATGTTGTGATTAGTGGTTTAAATAGCTATTTTTTGTTAAATACAGGGCGAGTTTATGCGCTAGGCTATAGTGCTTCTGGCGAGTTGGCTCAAAGAGGAAAAAGTGATTATGAAACTCCGCAATTAATTACTCAAATAGGTCGAATAGTTAAAATAGCTCTTTATACTGCTTTGGACGACAAAGGTCGTGTGTGGCAATGGGGCGGTGTTGCAGGGCGCAATATTGATAAAACTTTTACGGGAGGTAACGTTTACTCACAATATTTCCCACGTGTGATGGTATCAGATAAAGAGATAGTCGATATTTATTGTTGTTCATTTGCTTTGTCTAAAGACGGTACGGTATGGGCTTGGGGAGATGATATTGGGGGAATAAGAGGCGATGCTAAATCCATCAGAGGCTCTGTGCGAGACCAAACACACTCATATTGGACAACGCCAGTCCGTTCACTATGGACTTGGAAATAAACACTCATTAACTAACACAAGGATTTATTCATGAATATTCAAATACAAGCCGCGTTTGATCGTTCTTTGTTAGTAAGTGTAGGATGGGTTATAGGTGCGAAAACCATTGAAATCAATGTGTTATGCACATATTTTTGATGATCGACTGCCATTAATGATGGGTTTCCTCCGCCTATCCATACTTGCAATTGGGTTGAAAAAGGGATTTATACGATAGATTGGGCGGGTAGCTCTATCATCAAAACTACCCCAAAGCCAACTCCACCTTTAACGCCTTCTGCAACGACGGCAACCTAAAACTAAATCCTGCATCTAATAAACGACTCGGTAAAACCCGTTGGCCGCCCAATAATAAAACCGACATTTCACCCATTAATATTCGCAAAACAATACTGGGTACACTGAGAAACGCTTTACGATGTAATAAATGGGCTAATTCATTAGTGAAATCACTATTCGTCACAGGCTGTGGCGCAGTCAGATTAAAGACACCATGCGTTTTAGGATTCGTCATTAAAAATAACACCGCAGACAAATAGTCTTGCAAAGCAATCCACGAAAACCATTGTTGCCCATCACCTAAACGGCCACCCAAATGAAAACCAAATACGGGCAGTAATTTTTTTAACATACCACCGTGCCGTCCTAACACCACTCCCGTACGTAACACACATACCCGAACTCCCAGTTGTTCGGCAGCTAATGCAGATTTTTCCCAATCTTTACACAATTGATGCGTATATTCGTCATGGGGATGAGAATCCTCATCTAAAATCTCATGGCTTTGATTGCCATACCAACCAATCGCTGAGGCTGACAATAAAACCTGTGGCCGTTTTTTTACCCGACGCATCCAATCCACTAATTCTTCAGTCAAATTCACGCGACTGGTATAAAGCGCAAGTTTGCGTTGTTGCGTCCACGGTTGATCGGCAATGCCTTCTCCTGCGAGGTTAATCACCGCATCAAAATAATCATTGACGGTTAAATCAGTTAAACGGCGCAGACCGCGCACTTTGCCACCATAACGGGTAAAAATAACTTGCGGCTTACGGCTAATAATAGTGAGTTGATGGCCTTCGTTTAATAATAACGCGCATAACGCAGACCCCAAAAAGCCTGTCCCACCTGTCAATAAAATCTGCATAAACCTTGCTCCAATACGGGTAGTGCGAGTGTACGGCTTGAGGATCGTGCAGGCAAACGATACAAAAGAATGACGTTTTTTGTAGAATGTTATAATATAACAATATTATGTTTTAGGAGGTTAGATGTATGTTGCCCGTTACTGTGTTATCAGGGTTTTTAGGCGCAGGAAAAACGACAGTTTTACAGCATATTTTGCATAACCGTCACGGATTGAAAGTGGCGTTAATTGTCAATGATATGAGTGAAATCAACATTGATGCCGCACTCATCGCAGGTGAAGCGAGTTTGAATTATCAGCAAGAAAAACTGGTTGAAATGTCGAACGGTTGTATTTGTTGTACTTTGCGTGAAGATTTATTGATAGAAGTCAATAAGTTGGCGAAATCAGGTAAATTTGATTATTTAGTCATTGAGTCCACAGGCATTTCTGAACCTATGCCGATTGCCGAAACGTTTACGTTTAGAGATGAGGACGGTGTGTCGTTATCGGACGTAGCACGTTTAGATACCTTAGTGACTGTTGTTGATGCCGTTAATTTTTCTAAAGATTATTTTGCCGCGCAGCCGCTTGCAGAAATGGACGAAAATTTAGGGGATGACGATGAACGTACTCTAAGTGATTTATTAATTGAACAAGTTGAATTTGCTGATGTGATTTTAGTCAGTAAAGCCGATTTAGTTAACCCGCAAGAAATGGAAAGTCTGGTAGCGGTGTTGCGTAGTCTCAATACCGAAGCAAAAATTTATCCTATTCAACACGGCAATATCGATATCAAGCATATTCTCAATACGCAGCTATTTAGTTTTGACAAAGCGCAGCAAGCAGCAGGGTGGTTAAAAGAAATGCGTGGTGAGCATATTCCTGAAAGTGAAGAATATGGTATTGCCGCAACGAATTTTATGGCGCGTAAGCCGTTTCATCCGCAACGATTTTGGGATTTTTTACATCAACCGTGGCCGCATGGACGTTTATTACGCGCCAAAGGCTATTTTTGGTTGGCGACACGTTTGGATTTAGCAGGCATGATGTCGCAAGCGGGCGGTATTTTGCGTCATGGCGGTGCGGGCTCTTGGTGGGCTGCCGTTCCCGAAGAACATTGGCCAAGTGAAGATGACTATTTGGCACGCATTGAAGCAAAGTGGGATGAAGAAGTCGGTGATTGTCGGCAAGAGTTAGTATTTATTGGACAGCATATTAATGCAGCAATATTACATGAGCAGTTAGAAGCATGTTTATTAACCGATGAGGAGATGCAGACAGCAATGGATTCAAAAGATTGCTTGATTGATCCGTTTCCTGAATGGTGAAGTAGTCAAATAATCTTAACGGGGTGCAAGATTGCGCCCGATAACCGTCGTTTGATAAAAACTTGTATATCTCGACGGTTATTTTTTTCAACACACGTTAATATAGTGGCTAATTTCTAACATTTTTATTTTTTGACTCAATGATTAGCTATGCATATTTTATTTGTTCATCAAAATTTTCCTGCTCAATTTAAGCACTTAGCTCCCGCATTAGCGAAAGACCCCAACAATCAGGTTGTGGCGATGACCATGCGTCCCAATCAACCTGCCTCATGGCAAGGCGTGCGTTTAGTCGCGTATGGTGCAAAACGCCAATCGACACCGAATATTCATGCGTGGGTTACTGATATTGAAGCCAAAGTGATTCGTGGTGAAGCCGCTTTTCATTGCGCACAAGCACTAAAAGCGTCGGGTTTTACGCCTGATGTCATTATTGCCCATTGTGGTTGGGGTGAAAGTTTATTTTTAAAAGATGTTTGGCCACAGGCAAAACTGGCGATTTACAGTGAATTTTATTATCACGCACGCGGCGCAGATGTCGGTTTTGACCCTGAGTTTCCCTCGCAGATCACCGAAGATTGCCGTATTCGAGTGAAAAATCTCAATAATTTACTGCATTTTGAAGTGGCCGATGCAGGGTTGTCACCGACACATTGGCAAGCCAGTACGTTTCCTGAATCATTCCGTTCTAAAATCACGGTGATTCATGATGGTATTGATACACAAGCGATTACCCCTAATGCGGCGGTAAATTTGTCGCTGAATACGGCTCATGGGGCAATCACCCTGACACGACAGGATGAAGTGATTACCTTTGTGGCGCGTAATTTAGAGCCTTATCGCGGTTACCATATTTTTATGCGCGCACTGCCAGAGATATTACGTCAACGTCCCCATGCTAAAGTATTAATTATTGGTGGCGATGGGGTAAGTTATGGCAAAAATGCACCTAACGGCCAAACATGGAAAGAGATTTTTTTGCGTGAAGTGCGCGAACAATTAGACATGAGTCGTGTATTCTTTTTAGGGCAAGTGCCGTATCCACAATTTATTGGCTTATTGCAGTTGTCCCGTGTCCATATTTATTTAACCTATCCTTATGTGTTGAGTTGGAGTTTATTAGAGGCAATGAGCGCAGGTTGTACGATTGTTGCGAGTGATACGCCGCCCTTAAAAGAAGCGATTGTGGATCATCAGACGGGGCGTTTGGTCGATTTTTTTGACACAACAGCCTTAGCAAAAACAGTCTGTGGGGTACTTGAAAATCCGCAAGAAGCGCAACGTTTAGGTGAAAATGCGCGCGCTTTTGCTCAAGCGAATTACGATTTACAGGCGGTGTGTTTGCCCAAGCAATTGGCATGGGTTAACGATTTATTAAGAGGATAACGTGATGCAGCCTCTATTAGCCGCGATTCCCACTAATATCATTACAGGTTTTTTGGGCGCAGGTAAAACTACACTGATTCAGCAATTATTAGCGACCAAGCCTGAGAATGAGCGTTGGGCGGTATTAGTCAATGAGTTTGGCCAAATTGGTATTGACCAAGCGTTAATGGGCGATACAGACGGTGTGTTTATCAAAGAAGTGGCGGGCGGTTGTATTTGTTGTGCTAATTTTTTGCCGATGCAAGTGGCTTTGTCGCAGTTATTGGCCAAATCAAGGCCGCAACGCTTATTGATTGAACCGACAGGTTTAGGCCATCCACGGCAGATTTTAGAAAGCCTGAGTGAAAGCCATTGGCAAAGCACCTTACAACTGCGCGCTACGGTCTGTGTGATTGATGCACGGCAATATCAAGACCCACGCGTGCAACAGCATGAGTCGTTTATTGCGCAGGCAGAAGTGGCTGATGTTTTAGTGTTTAGTAAAAACGACCTGTTAACGGATGAGCAACGGCGCTCTGTGCAAGCCTTTGCCGAGAGTTTACCGCCACCACAACGTCAACAGGTTTTTATTACGCAAGGACAGTTAGATTTAACATTACTCGATTGGCCACGCCGCGAAACATTAACGGTAAAACGTTCATTATTGCATCAAAAAAATCTTAGCTTGAATCTGCCTGCACCCAAAGTGATTGAGCCGCCGTATCATTATCACCATCAAGCCTTAGAAAGCTATGTTGGTGGTTGGGTCTTTCCTGCTGATTGGCAGTTTCAACATCATGGTTTGTTAGATGTGTTGTTGGCGTTAACCGTACAGCGCATTAAAGGCGTGATACAGACCGATAGTGGTTGGTTAAATATCAATATTACGCCGTGGGATATGACGATGACCAGTAGAGGGCAAGGGGCTGATAACCGTCTTGAGATTATCAGCCAAGAGGCTATTGATTGGGAGGCGTTGGAGCAAGCGTTGATGGCAATAAAGACTTAGCTTGACGTAATACCCGCCAACGTGTCCATGCCAATAACACAAAACTCAATATCAAGACAGGCCAATTACCAAAGCGACTATAGGGTGTATGGCCTTCAGTGACATAGACCGTGCCGCGCAATATCGCCTGTTTAAACTGAGGTGCTTGTTGCTTGATGTGACCGTGAGGATCAATCAATGCTGATACGCCATTATTGGTGGCTCGAATAATCCATTTGCCTGTTTCCAACGCGCGCATTTGCACCATTTGTAAGTGTTGGTGTGGGCCAATCGAGTGACCAAACCATCCATCATTACTCAGTGTGGCAATAAAGTCCGCTTTTTCGGCATTGTGGCGCGTTAATTCTGGGTAGGCAATTTCATAACAAATCGCTGCCGCTAAACGATAATCTTTAATAAATAACGGGCTTTGTTGGTTATTACCTGCACTAAAACTGGACATATCTCGACTGAAAAAAGCAATCGTCCCGCGTAGCCATGACTCAAAAGGAATGTATTCACCAAAGGGGACTAAACGCTGTTTGAAGTACAAGCCGTAACTGTTTTCACCTAAGGCAGCCATGCTATTGTAAAAAGGCGGAATGCCTTGGGCATCAAGGTGCTGAATATCAGCATAAGGAATCCCTGTGACAAAAGCGGAGTGACCCGCCAGCGCATTGTTTTCCATTTCGGTTAAAAACACTTTTGCTTCTTCTTCATACTGAAACATCGGCACAGCCGCTTCTGGCCAAATGACTAAATCGCGTCCCCATTCCTGTTTAGACAGTTCTTTATAAATGGCTAAGGTTTTATCACGCCACTCTAATTGCCATTTAACATCTTGCGGAATATTTCCTTGCACAATACTGACGGTCAGTGGTTTGCTCAGATTGCTATGTGACCACGCGTGATACTGTAAACCTGCACCACCTAACCAAACGGTGAGAATTAATACGCCGTAAGCCCATGCTTTGGTGTTGTATTTCGCCAAAGCCATGACGCATTGTGCAGAAATGACTGCAAGTAAGCTGACACCAAAAACACCTAAAATAGGCGCGTATCCCACTAATGCTGAGTCAGTAAAGGCATAGCCCGTAAATAGCCACGGAAAGCCAGTAAACAACCATGTTTTCATCCATTCAAACAAGATAAACAACGGGGCAAAGGTGAGTAGTGGCTTGCGATCAAACAGATATTGACGATAGATAAATCCCATCACACCCGTAAACAAACCCATTAACGCCGCGACAAAACCGACCATTAATACGGCTAACCATGCAGGCGTATTACCATAGTCATGTAGCGAAACAAATAGCCACCATACGCCCGTCGCCCATAAACCCGTACCAAAACACCAGCCTCGAAAAGCCGCCATTTTGGGTGTTTGTTGCGGCAATAACTCACTGAATAATCCAATAGTCAGTATAGCTAACGGCCAAATGTGGTAAGGCGCAAGGCTAAAAGGCGTGATTGCCCCCAACACAAAGGCTAGTAAGGGGGCAAAACGGGATTGACGCAAAGAGGTAATGAGAGAGGCTATCATGCAATCTTTTCAACTTTAATAACGCTAATCATGCGCAAATCGGCGGCGAGAATGGTAAATCGCCAATTAATCAGGTCGATGCTTTCATTGATAGAGGGTAAACGCTCAAATTCACTCAGAATAATGCCACCAATGGTTTCAAAGTCTTCATGACTGAAATCACTCTCAAAATAGTCATTAAATTCGGTAATTGGCGTGATCGCTTGTACGACATGAGAGCCGTCTTCTTGCGCACTAATCCAATGGGCATCTTCATCGGCATCATCATGCTCATCATGAATATCACCAAAGATTTGTTCTAATGCATCTTCTAAGGTCACTAAGCCTGCAATACCACCGTACTCATCAACAACAACGGCCATGTGACTTTGTTTTTCTTTGAATTCACGCAGCAGTCGATCTAAATGTGCGGATTCAGGCACACAAAAGGCAGGGCGTAAGTAATCTTTCAGATTAAAACGTTCGTTTTTGAGACCAATAAGGCGCAACATGTCTTTGGCGAGCAAAATGCCCAGCACTTCGTCGGAGTTGTCGGCAGCTAGAACGGGAAAACGTGAGTGTGCAGACTCCATCATAATAGCGAGAAAATCTTTCGGTTCACTATTATCACGAATAGAAATAATTTGAGCGCGCGGCACCATGATTTCACGTACTTGCATATCGGCAACACGTAATGTTGATTCAATAATACGTTGCGACTCAGCATCTAAAATGCCACGCTGACCGGCACTGTGAACAATAGCCAATAACTCAGCTCGATTTTCAGGCTCGGGTGTTAAAAAGTGCGTTAAACGATTTAACCAAGATTTAGGGGCATCAGAGCCGCGCTCGTCACTCATACAACAACAGTCCTACACTACGATGGCGCGATTTTGCAGTTGTCGCGTGCTGATTGCTAGTTAAATTTGTGCTAAATGTTAAGATGAGTGAGCGTCAGTCGCATGATGATATGAAGTAAAACACGATAAATGTGATCATGTAGATGATTAAAGAGGTTTGGATAATGAAAATAATGAGTAAAATCAGCGTAATACTGGTCGCTTCGATGATGGCTGCCTGTAATAAAGAGCCAACCCCACCTAAACCAGATACGGGGCGACCTGAAACACGCAGTTTAGAAGCCGCAGATGCGATAGGCTACAACGGTAAAGAAATTCGCAAAAAAGTGGATGGTGCACTAAATGCGAACGATGCTCATAACGCCGAATTAGAAAAAGAAATGCAGCAAAATCAGTAAGAAATAATAATATATCATCGCCAGTGATGAGTGTCTGGGATGGGAGGCCAGTATGAAAATTGCATCGTTTCCAGAAAACGAAAAAGAACGTTTAGCCGCTTTATTGCGCTATAAAGTGTTGGATACAGATTTTGAAGAGTGTTATAACGAATTAACACAATTGGCCTCGGAAATATGTCAAACCCCGATTGCACTGATTAGCTTGATTGATACTGACCGCCAATGGTTTAAGGCTAAAACGGGATTAGCCGCAAGAGAAACTCCTCGTGATTGGGCATTTTGTGCTCATGCCATATTGCAAGACGAGATGTTAGTGGTTGATGATACCTTACTCGATGAGCGGTTTTTTGATAATCCATTAGTCACGAACGATCCCTCTATTCGTTTTTATGCTGGCGCACAGATCAAAACACATGATGGATTTCTATTAGGAACGGTGTGTGCGATTGATCGCGTGCCTCGTCATTTGTCAGATTATCAGTTAAATGCCTTAAAAGTTTTGGCCAAACAGGTCATGAGCCAGTTAGAGTTACGCCTCGCTTTTGATGATTTGCAAAAGCATACCCAAAAGCTCCATGAGTTAAACGCGACTAAAGATAAGTTGTTTTCGGTGATTGCCCACGATTTACGTGCGCCGCTGAGTGGTATTTTTGGCTTGAGTGAAATGTTGTTGGAGGATTTAGATAATCAACCCAAAGAGGCATGCAGTGGCTTGGCACAAGAAATCCACGATACCAGTCAACAAACCTTATCATTATTAGACAATTTATTGCGCTGGTCGTTGTTGGAGCGTGGTCAGTTTGATTATCAGCCAATGGCGATTCCATTATTGGCCATCGTGCAAAAAAATCTTCGTTTATTGTCGTCTGTAGCCCTAAAAAAACAAATTCAACTGCATGTTGATTGCCCCAGTTATATTTTTGTCATGGGCGATAAAAATATGTTGTCGTCGGTGTTTCAAAATTTATTGTCAAATGCGATTAAATTTACGGCGAGTCAAGGACATATTTATATTTCGGCTAAAGAGCTGAAGCATAATGTTGTTGTTACAATAAAAGATACAGGTGTTGGTATGACTACCGCGCAACTGGATCAATTATTTGTGATTGAAAAAAATGTCTCTACTCATGGCACAGCAGGAGAAGCAGGAACGGGGCTAGGCTTAGTATTGTGCAAACAGTTTTTGGCACTACATCAAAGTGATTTATGTGTGCAGTCAGAAGTGGGTGTGGGGACACAATTTAGCTTTGCGTTAACAGCGGTGGTTCGGTAGTGGTGGTTTTTGGGAGAGTATAGTGATGAATAATTACAAATGTTCGGTATTAACCGTAGTGTGTACTTCACTCCTAGTTGTGGGCTGTGGCTCTGATTCGAATTCTGAAACATCCAACACGCCAATCGCCAAAGGTGCATTGGTTAAAGCAGGCGATAATCAGCGATTTTCAGATTATTACGCGCAAGCACTGACAAATGCTAATCAACAAATACGAACGATGGCTACGACTGGATCCGCGACGACGGGTGGTAGTGGGGCTAATGCCGATTTTGCGCAATCCACGACTAATTTAATAGAGGCAGGTGTTGACGAGTCGGATGTCATGAAACAAAACGCCAGCCATGTTTATACATGGGATGATTCAACGTCTGAATCTGTAGGCGAAAAACACACTTTAAAATTAAATGTCTTTGCCAAACCTAATGCCGAAAAATTGGCAGGAGTCGATATTCAAGGCGTTTATCCCGAAGGAATTTTTCTGACAGGTCAATATTTGGCGGCGTTATCAACAAAATCATATCCTCAATGGTGGGGTTATGGCGATATGATGCCGTTGGCGGCTCAAAGTTTAAGTTTATGGCGTTGGGGGGCTGTGCAAAATGGTAAAGCACAGCTAGATGTTATGACGGTCGAAAATCCTGCTAAACCCCAACTCAGCAAACATTATGAATGGGATGGCGATATTGTTGCCAGTCGTCGTATTGCCAATCGTTTATATGTGGTGACGCAATCCAGCATTGCTATGCCGCCGATCACAACGCCACAAACGACTACTCAGACGGATGTGACGGATATCGTGGAGCGTATGCCTGTTGATGTGCAAGGGCAGCGTGTTAAGCCCAAAGATTGTTATATTGCCCAAACAACGGATAAGCAAAATATTAACGCGTCAATTGTACTGATTACGCAAATTGATTTAACGGCTACGCAAAGTCCACAAACAACCTGTGTCGCAGCTTCAACTCAGCAAGTGTATGTCAGTCCCAAATCACTGTATTTGGTCAGTGGTCAAGGTTGGGAGACACAAAAAACGGTATTTCATAAATTTGTCTTAGGGAATACAGGCGTGCAATACCGCGCTTCAGGTGAAGTCGCAGGTGGCATTTTATGGAATAATCCTACCTTTAGTATGAGTGAGCATAAAGACTATTTTCGTGTTGTGACCAGTGAGTTTGTTCGTGATGCTGCAACAGGGCTAAGTGATTTTAATAACCGTCTATACATTCTGAAAGAGTCAGTCAACGAACAAGGTGTCTTTGAGCAAGTTGCTCAATTACCGAATACGGCTCGACCTGCACGTATTGGTAAACCGCGTGAGCAAATTATGGGAATGCGGTTTTTGGGTGATAATGCCTATATCGTCACCTTTGAACGTAAAGACCCATTATATAAGGTTGATTTAACAGATCCCACACAGCCATATCTTGCAGGTCAATTAGAGTTGGCAGGCTATTCCGCTTATTTGCAACAACTCACACCACGTTATGTCATGGGAGTTGGCTTTTCGGTCGATGAAAAAACACTACGACAAAATGGTATTCAAGTCTCTGTTTTTGATACGCATTTGGATACACCCAGCCTTGTATCGCAAGATGTGTATAGTTCGGTGGCCAATACCAGTTGGCTTGATTTGCCGTTAGCACGAGATTCACATGCCATTATGACGCTATCGAATGGCACAACGACACGTATGATCTTGCCATTGACTCATAGCACCTACACCAATACTTCATCAGTCAGCATCACCAAAGGTTTGCAATACGAAATAGACGAGACGACAGGCGTGTTAAAACGGGTTGCCGAGCAAGATGTCAACACGCAAAGCAGTTGGTGGGGCTGGCAACGGAGTATGCTGGATGGCGACTTAATCTATTGGAATAAGCCGCAAGGTGCGATGAGTGTCGGCAAGTGGGGGCAGTAACTTAATCATAAGGATTAGCATAGTTGAGACTTTGCAAGGCTTGAATTTCCAAGCCTTCCATTTCTTCTGCTTCGTCATCGTCAATATGGTCAAAACCTAGGACGTGTAAAATGCCATGAATGGTCAAATGCGCCCAGTGCGCGGTGGTGGTTTTACCTTGTTCAATAGCTTCTGCTTCGACGACGGGAACACAAATAATAATATCGCCTAAAGGCTCACGTTTAAGATTATCCAACACTTCTTCAGGCAGTTCCGATGGAAAAGACAACACATTCGTGGGTTTGTCTTTGCCGCGATACTGTAAATTCAACATCTGACTTTCACTTTCATCTACTAAACGAATTGCGACTTCACACGATTTTTTGAATCCTGCAATGCTGAGTGCGCTTTCAATCCATAACATAAAATCGGCACTTTTGGGTAGATTTTTTGCGGTCGTGGCTTTTTGTAAGGTCAATGTACACAAGGCTTTAGTCATAGTGTTTTACTACGGGTTGAGTTTTGTCCCAAGCTTCATACGCTTCGACAATACGTTGAACCAAATGGTGACGAACCACATCTTTAGAGCTAAAGCGTGTAATATGAATGCCTTCCACGTCTTGCAACACGCGCAAACAATGCGCCAATCCTGATTCTTGACCGCGTGGTAAATCCACTTGGGTAATGTCGCCTGTAATGACCGCGCGTGAACCAAAGCCTAAGCGCGTTAAGAACATTTTCATTTGCTCACGGGTGGTATTTTGTCCTTCATCTAAAATAATAAAGGCATTGTTGAGTGTCCGACCACGCATATATGCTAAGGGAGCGACTTCAATAACTTGTCTTTCGATGAGTTTGGTGACACGTTCAAAACCTAACATTTCATACAGTGCATCATATAAAGGGCGTAAATACGGGTCAATTTTGTCCGATAAATCACCTGGTAAAAAGCCCAACTTTTCACCGGCTTCGACGGCAGGGCGCACTAATAAAATACGACGAATGGCATCTTTTTCTAATTGGTCAACGGCAGCGGCAACGGCTAAATACGTTTTACCTGTTCCTGCAGGGCCAACACCAAAACTAATATCGTGACGTAAAATATTGGCGACATAGCGAGCTTGGTTTTCACCGCGTGGGCGAATGCTACCTTTACGAGTAAATAACGTAGGGAACGTTGATTCTTGTGTTGAATCAACGTCTTCGAGAACAACAGCTTGGCTGGTTTGCAACATAAGATGCACCATTTCAGAAGTAATATCAGCGTTGGTGAGGGTTTCTTCGTAGAGCGTCGTTAATAAACGCTCGGCATGTGTCACCGCCGCTAACGAGCCATGAACATGAAAGTGATGGCCGCGATGATGAATTTGTACCTCTAAACGTTGTTCTATTTGTTTGAGGTTTTGATGAAAAGCACCACAAAGGGCATTCAGCCGTTTAGTGTCGGGTGGGTCAAGATAGACTTGTCGAATGGTCGTTACGTTATTGTTCAAGCGAGTAAATTCTCCTAAAACATGTGTACTGTAGGGGCGAATAAGTTCGCCCCTACGGATATCAATACCATATATTAGGTGACATCTTCCACCCAAATCGGTGCGCCTGCACGTACGGCATTGACATTTGCTTCTTCTGTAATCACCACATCAACAAAACGACCGACTAAACTGGCATCGGCAGGAAAAAATACCAAGCGTAAGTTTTCAGCAGAGCCAACGACATAACCTTCTTGGCGGTCAGAAACTTTTTCTACCAACACCCGTTGTGTTGTACCAATCATGTCGCGGGTTTTGCGGAGGGTATTCTTTTTGATGTGATCTTTCAGAATGACCAAACGCTCTTTTTTGGTTTCTTCACTCACTGAGTCTGATAATTCCGCGGCAGGTGTCCCGGGTCTTTTGGAAAAAATAAAACTAAAGGAGTGGTCAAAATCCACTTCGGCAATTAAGTTCATCGTTGCCATAAAGTCGTCATCGGTTTCGTTAGGAAAACCAATAATAAAATCGGAAGAAATTAAAATATCAGGGCGAGCGGCTTTGAGTTTGTGAATGCGCGCTAAATAGTCAGCGGCCGTGTGATTACGCTTCATGGCTGCTAACATACTATCTGAACCTGATTGCACAGGCAGATGGACATGGGACACTAATTTAGGAATTTCGGTATATGCCTGAATCAGCTCATCACTAAACTCTAAAGGGTGAGAGGTGGTGAAACGAATACGGCCAATACCATCAATATCCGCAATGTGTTTCAGTAGTTCGGCAAAGCTGCAAATCTCTCCATTGTGAAATGTGCCACGATAGCCGTTAACGTTTTGGCCAAGCAGGGTAATTTCACGTACGCCTTGACTGGTCAAATGAGCAATTTCGGCAATTACATCGTCAAATGGTCGTGAAATTTCTTCGCCGCGAGTATAGGGGACAACGCAGAACGAGCAGTATTTGGAGCAACCTTCCATAATTGAGATATACGCTTTGCAGCCTTCAACTTTAGGCTCAGGTAAAAAGTCGAACTTTTCATTTTCAGGAAAACTGATATCCATGACGGCAATTTTATTTTTATTGCGCTCATCAAACAGTTTTGGCAGTCGATGTAAGGTTTGTGGGCCAAATACCATATCAACATAAGGTGCGCGTTTACGAATCGTTTCACCTTCTTGTGAGGCGACACAGCCACCGACACCAATCACCATTTCAGGACGTTTTTCTTTCAGCTTGCGCCAGCGACCCAACGCCGAAAACACTTTTTCTTCCGCTTTTTCACGAATAGAGCAGGTGTTCATTAATAAGACATCGGCTTCTTCGGGGTTAAACGTGCGCACCATGCCATGAGATGCACCCAATAAATCCGCCATACGCGAACTATCGTATTCATTCATTTGGCAGCCTTGAGTTTCGATATACACTTTTTTAGACACAGTAGACATGGTAATTAGCACAAACAACATAAAACGGGAGCGTATTATAACGGTCTATGGCGGCGACAAGCAAAAATTGAATGCTTTGTTACAGAGCAATGGCTTAAATCGATACACGAAAGCCTATATCCTTGTAGCCTTAGTCTGTTGATTGTTGTCCGTCATGGTTTTGTCGAAATATTCATTCAAAATTAAGCAAACAAATAGTCGTGTAAAAATTGTGGAGTGATTAAGGTGTTGTTGAAAAAAATTGGATTAACAGCAGGGATCTTGCTGTCATCGACGTTCACGTTGGCCGATGACAAAGATTTTTTAGCCGTGCGTGAAGCCTATCGTGTCTCAGACATGCCCGTACTTGCCGAATACAGTACCAAGTTACAAGGTGATTTATTTGGCGTTTATGCCGATTATTATTTGCTGAGTCGACAACTAGACAAAGTCGATAGCATTGCCGTGATTACTTTTTTGCAAAAATATCCCGAGACATGGTTGGCTGAAAAGCTGCGTGGTGAGTGGTTATTGCTATTAGCAAAGCGACAAGATTGGCAAAATTATCGGCAGTTTTATGGTGGTCTAGCGCGGCCAGAAGCTGAGCATAAATGTTATAACTACACGGCACGTATCACAACGAATGATAAAACTGCCGCAGAAGAAGCCCGTACAGAGTTTTGGTTTATCACCAAAGACTTACCCACGCCTTGTGATGAGCTATTGATGCTATTACAGCAGACAGACGTTTTGACTCAAAATGATTATTTATTGCGCTTTCGTTTGGCGTTGCAAAATGGCAATGTGAATTTGGCTCGAGTGCTAGCAGGAAAGTTAGGGATAGATGTCCCTCCCAAGCTCATTGAGCAAATGGCCAAGAATCCGCAGAAGTATTTGACACGTCCTGATGTTGAAACCGCCATAGGGCATGAGCTTTATTTGGCGGCGTTGCATCGCTATGTTCGTCAAGACCTAAACAAAGCAGTAAGTTATTGGGAGTCAGTACAAAAACGCTTTAATCGTGAAGACCGTCCTTATGGTTGGCGTTTATTGGCTTTAGTGGCCGTTAAAAAGCACGATAATCGCGCAGTGGACTGGTTTAAGCTGAGTGAGGGAGTCTATTGGCCAGATGAAGACCGTGAGTGGGCGATTCGTAGCGCGATTCGTATTCAACAATGGGACGATGTTCTTGCATTTATCAATCGTCTCAGTGCGGATAAACAGCAAGAGCGCGTCTGGAAATATTGGCGGGCGCGTTCAATGGAAGCTAATAAAGAAAAAGCGAAAATTGTGCAAGCCATTTATAACGGTTTAGCGGTAGATGATGATTATTATGGCTTATTAGCCCGAGATCGTTTGGGTAATCGGATGAGTAGTCAACCTAAAACCTATCAAGTCACCGAGCAAGACAAAGCAGTATTTAACCAACATTTAGGCTTACAACGGGCATTACGATTACGCGAACTAGATGCTTCAACTGAAGCAGTTCGTGAGTGGAATTGGTCGTTACGCAATGCGGATGATAAATTACTACTTGCGGCGGCAGAGCAAGCGGCAACTGTTCGTTGGTATGACCGCGCTATTTACGCCGCTGACCGTACCAAACAATTACACAGTTATAGCTTACGATATTTAACGCCGTATAAAGAAGTTACTCGTGGTTATGCTCAAGAGTTAGGTGTTGATCCTGCATGGGTGTATGGCTTAATTCGTCAAGAAAGCCGTTTTATTACGAATGCAAAATCAACGGTAGGTGCAGGCGGCTTGATGCAATTAATGCCAACAACGGCACAATGGGTGGCTAATCGGTTAAAAATTCCGTATCACGCGGGTATGGTCAACGAAGTCGGAATGAATGTACGTTTGGGGACATATTATATTAGTCATGTTTTTCAGCAGTTGGGTAATCAACCTGTCTTAGCGACCGCAGGTTATAACGCAGGGCCAAGTCGTGCACGTCAATGGCAGGCCAGTACGCCGTTGCCTGTTGATGTTTATACTGAAACGATTCCTTTTTTAGAAACGCGAGACTATGTGAAAAAAGTAATGACCAACGCCGTTCATTATGGGTTAGGCTTTGAGCAAGGCTCTCAGTCGATTACGGAGCGAATGGGGAAGGTGATTCCAGCGCGCTAATAACGTAAGTAAGGGCGAGTTTGAAACTCGCCCTTACAAACCATTGATTATTCTTCTTTAGACGTACATTCCTGATTGACTGGGTCAAATTTGCAGCGAATTTTCTTTAAGAGCGACATCATTTTCGGGTCATAAAAACCTTCTTTCGTCATGCTAATACGTGCTTCACGCATCAGCGCAGTGTACTTGTCTTTATCGGCGGGTGTTAAATCTAACCAATATTTAGCAGGAATATCGGCTTCGCTTTTGTTGATGATCTTTTCTACCATATCTAATTTACTGGCAGCGAATTGACGCATTCGAATCATTCGCTCATCAAAGTCAGGGACGTTTTTGTATTTGTCGCGATTAACAATAACCGATGCTGTTACTTGAATGAGCGGAAAACGGAAAATCGCACCTTTATCGCCTAAACCTCGATATAGCTCTAAAGGACGAAAAGCGACCGCAGGTGCGCCAATAATATCCACTTGGCCATTATTAAATTTGCCTGCAAAATTGGTAATATCTGAAGAAACGGGCTGCGCTCCCAATTTCTGCACAATCTTGGCTTGGGCTTTATCAAAGTCCAATACCGCAATTTTTTTGCCAGCCGCTTTTTCTACTGAGTCAATTTTACGATCATTAACAAAGACATAAGCTGCACCTAATGGAATGATGGCAGCGACTTGATAAGCCCCGTTAATGGTCAAGCTATTGAGTTTTGGATTTGCTAATGTGTTGACTAACTCACGAACATGTTTGAATGTCGGTAGTGCACCTGGTGAGTCCACGCTGCCAACAAAAAAGTTAAATTGTTTGGCGCGCATGGTAGAAACAGCAACGCCATCACATTGACCCGCCTTGAAATCTTCGGAGGCGATTCGTTCGTCGGTATACACTTTGAGTTCGACTTGAATACCCCATTTCTTGGCTTCAAGTGCTAAGTCTTTGGCGTAGGTATAAGCGTCGCCTTTTGTGCCAACAATATCAAAAATACAAAAACGCATATTAATCGTTTGTGGGAATTCTGCATTAGCGGGGGCAACGACGGGAGCAGCTAAACTATTAACACTTGATAGCAGAAGTGTGGGTAATAATAGGGCTTTTAAGGGAGATGAATTCATTATCAAGAAGTTCCTTAACGCGTGTTGTTGGTATTGGTTAACTTTAATATAGAATAGGATGGGAGGCCAGTTGTTAACCTTGAATGGTATGAGTTTGATTGTTTCATCAGCATCCTTTAATTAATGTGATTCTTCATTATTGTCAGCTTCATGTTGATGATGTATTTGGTGATTACACTTATAGAGCCATCCTTGGCGGGTGTGGACGCGGTACAGAGAAGCATAACAACCTTAGCTTGCTCTTCAATTATAGTCTTTAGCTTTTCTAAGGTAATTAAATAAAACATGTTTGTTGTTGGACAATCATACGGTAGGTAAGATGTCATCGCATTGACTAATAAGACATTTTTTGATGTCAGTTTTGCGAGTTTTAACGGTGGCTTTTTTGATTGAGCTAAAAGGGGACTGATGTCCCCTTAGTGATGTGCGGATATCGCTATTCTTCGCTTTGTGTACACTCTGCACTTTCTGGTTTCGTCTTGCAGCGAATACGTTTTAGTAAAGACATCATTTTGGCATCGTAATAACCTTGTTTGGTCATGGCAATACGTGCTTCACGGAGTAATTGCCAATAGTGCTCTTCGTCGTTAGGGTTGACATTCAGCCAATATTTAGCAGGAATATCGGCTTCTGATTTATCAATAGTGGCATAGACTTGTGTCAGCATTTGATCCATAAATTGTGAGGCAATTGCGCGGAACGCCAGTAGTTTTTCATCTAAGTCAGGCAGTTTTTTCTTAATCAGATCACGGTTAATCACCAAACTTGCTGTCATCTGTGTGATTGGGAAACGATAAATTGCTCCTTTTTCACCTAAGCCGCGCTCTAATTCAAAGGGGCGGTACACCAATGCTGGAGCAACAATAATATCCACTTGGCCGTTGTTGAATTTGCCTGCAAAGTTAGATAAATCGGAGGCAACAGGTTGTGCGCCAATTTTCTGCACAATTTCCGCTTGTGATTTATCCCAATCTAATACTGCGACTTTTTTGCCTGCGGCTTTTTCAATAGAGTTAATCATGCGATCACGGACATGCACATACATGCCGCCAACAGGCATGATCCCAACAATTTGATAGGGTTCTGTGATGGTGAGTGGCACGAGTTTCGGTTCAAGTAAGGTTCTTAACAGCATCCGTAACTGAGCATAAGTTGTAATACCGCCAACTGCCTCAATACTTCCCATAAATAAATTAAATTGACGGGCACGCATGGTTGAGATCCCCGCCGCATCACATTGACCCGCTTTGAAGTGTTCTGCCGCCACGCGTTCATCGGTAAATACTTTAATTTCGGCAATGACATTCCAACGACGTGCAATCAACGCGAGGTCTTTAGCGCGACTATAAAAGTCTCCGTTTTTACCCTGCATATCAAAAAAGCAGACTGACAGATTAAGTGGTTTTTCGAGTGGTGGCGGTAAACCATTTTCATTGGGTTTTAAATCATTGGCGAGAGGTAGAAGTTCAGACGCATAAAGTGTACTACAAAGTAGTGACATTAAGATGGTTTGAAAAAAGGGCTGAATACAGCGTTTGAAAAGACGTTGTAGCATGAAATCACTCCATGAATAGCCACAAGAAAATAAATGGCTATGGGTGTTGTTGTTTTGTTATTTTGAAATATGCTCTTATTTTGAGCAGGGGTGATAGTAGGCTCGCGAGGAGATAAAAACAAGCCGCTAGTCGTGATAACAACTAGACGGCTGTCTTTTAAGTGATATTTTATAGCGGCGGCTTTAATGACCTTAGTTTTGGTAAATAAATTCACCCCAAAAAACATTAATTTACCATAGAGCATTCCGCACTGATGGGTTCTATTTTGCAGCGTACTCGCTTCATTAAGGTCATCATACGGGCATCATAGACACCTTCTTTGGTGAGTTGTACGCGTGCTTCACGCATCATTTGTACATAACGCGCTTGCTCGTTGGCAGGTAAATCCAACCAAAAATGGGCAGGGATTTCCTGTTCGCGTTTGCTGATGTAAGTCATGGATTTGTCCATTTCTTTGAGTGCATACTCACGAACTTTGCCAATTTTTTGGTCTAAATCAGGAATTTTTTTTAACAAGCGGGTGCGATTAATTAAAATCGTGCCTGTCATTTGAGTCAAAGGCAAGCGGTAAATTCCACCATATTCACCTAAACCTTTAGATAGTTCTAGCGGTTTAAAAGCAAGTGCGGGAGCCGTAATAATATCTACTTGGCCATTATTGAATAAATTGGCAAAGTTATAGATATCGGTCATCACTGCTTGCGCGCCTAATTTTTGCACGATTTTTGATTGTGCTTTATCAACACCAACGACCGCGACTTTTTTACCTGCGGCTTTGTCTAGCGAGTCAATATGGCGATTATTGACCATGACATACGTTGCACCCAATGGCATGACGGTGACTACTTGATAATCACCCTTAATGGTTAATGGTGCAATTTGCGGGCTATTGAGCGTGGAAATCAACATGTGAATATGTTGATATGTGGGTGCAGAGCCAATTGAGTCAATGCTACCTATAAATGCGTTGAACTGTTTGGCGCGGAGCGTGCTAATCGCTAAGCCGTCACACTGTCCTGCTTTAAAGTCTTCGGTGGCTACCCGTTCATCGGTATAGACTCTAACCGAGGCATCCAAATGCCATTTTTTCGCACTGAGAGCGAGATTTTGCGCGTAGTGATAAACATCGCCGCCTTCGCCCATGATGTCATAGACGCAAAAATTGATATGTGGTGTTGTATCGGCGATAACCGCCTTTCCTGTCGTTGCCGCTTGAGCGTTAAATACTCCCAAACAGGTTGCCATGAGCGCAAGTCCTGTTACGCGTTGTGTGCTCTTTGTCATTAAAGAACGTACCATTGTGTGTACCTCTCTTTATCGGTGTAATGGCAAGAAACTGTACTCACCATTACACTAGAGATTAGCATCGAAATTGAAAGATAGTGTATATTTTGTCTGGTTGTTAGACGAAATTAGGCGTGAATTCACAATATATTCTTATTTTATAGGAAAACGTACGAATCTCGTTGACGTGTGCAAGTCCTGCGTTGGTTAAATGCGTTATAATTTATCGTTCTCATCTTTGATTGGAGAGCGTGTTGCTCGCAGTCTCAAATTTATCCGCTGTTCGTGATGATCGTCTATTGTTTGCACAGTTATCGTTTACCCTGAATGCAGGGGAGATTGTGCAGGTTGTTGGTGCAAATGGCACAGGAAAAACGACGCTGTTAAACGGCTTAATGGGTTTAGCTCCATTAGAAGACGGTGAGATTTTTTGGTGTGACAGCTCAATCACCGAGTATCCTACCGCATTCAAAAAAAGTGTCAGTTTTGTCGGGCATTTATTAGGGCTAAAAGCCTTGTTAACGCCAGTCGAAAATCTCCAATTTCTTGCTCAATTACGTGCTCAGTCGTATTCAATTAATGCGATAGAAGCTGCTTTAGCAAAAGTCGGTTTGTCAGGTTATGAGGATGTACCTGTTGCCAGCTTGTCTGCTGGTCAAAAACGACGCGTTGCTTTAGCTCGTTTATTTTTAGAGCGTGCATCGTTGTGGGTATTAGATGAACCTTTTACGGCAATTGATCTTGCGGGGGTCTTGGCTTTAGAAGGATGGTTGTGTGAACATGCCCAACAAGGCGGCATGATTTTATTAACAACTCATCACGTTTTTAGTGCTGATTTTCCCGTGCGTCGTTTAGATTTAGCGCGTTATCGTCCAGAGACGTATTAATATGTGGCACTCAATAAAAGCGGTCGTGCAACGTGACCTCAAACTCGTCACACGGCAGGGTGGTGACTGGCTCAATCCGCTCAGTTTTTTTGTTATGGTTATCACGTTGTTTCCTCTGGCGATAAGCTCTACGCCTGCAAAATTAGCGGCAATGGCGGGAGGTGTGGTCTGGATCGCAGCCTTATTAGCGGTATTGCTATCAATGGATAGTTTATTTCGCCAAGACTATGACGATGGGAGCTTGGAACAATTATTAGTTTCTCCTGCGCCGTTACCACTAGTCGTATTAGCGAAAGTGTTTGCTCACTGGTTGCAAACAGGTGCATGTTTAACGGTGTTAAGCCCCATTGCCGCTTTATTGCTACATTTACCTGAATCCTCTATATGGCCATTAATGCTGACGTTATTATTAGGCACACCGACACTGAGTTTGGTGAGTGCCATTGGTGCAGCGTTAACGGTATCGTTGCGACGCGGTGGTGTATTGATTCCTTTATTGACGTTGCCTTTACATATTCCCGTGTTGATTTTTGCAACAGCCGCCGTACAAGCTTCGTTGAATGGTCTGGCGATTGAGGGATATTTAGCATTATTAGCTGCATTTTTGGTTTTAGCATTGACCCTGACACCCTTAGCAGTGGCAGCGGCTTTACGTTTAGCAGTGGGAGGTTGAGCTTTGTCCTTTCTGAGTAAATGGTGGCAACTTTTTTTACAAACCGTCAGTCCGAAGTATTTTTACAGTATCAGTGGTGCGTTTATCCCGTGGTTGAGTGTGATTGCAGGTTTACTCATTACTATTGGAACGGTATGGGGGGTGGCGTTTGCGCCTGCGGATTATCTCCAAGGTAATAGTTATCGGATTATTTTTGTCCATGTGCCTGCCGCTAGTATTGCGCTGAGTGGTTATTTTGCGTTAGCCGTGTGTGCTGTCATTAGTTTAGTTTGGAAAGTGAAAACGGCTGAAATGGTGGCGCGTGCTATTGCGCCATTAGGGGCATGGTTTTGCTTTTTGGCCTTAGTTACGGGCGGTGTGTGGGGTAAACCGACATGGGGAACGTATTGGGTTTGGGATGCACGGTTAACGTCAATGTTGATTCTGCTGTTTTTATATATTGGTGTCATTGCCTTATATAACGCCTATGAAAGCAGCGCGACAGGTGCAAAAGCGGCGGCGATTTTAGCAATTGTCGGTGTTGTCAACTTACCCATTATTAAATACTCGGTGGTTTGGTGGAATACCTTACATCAAGGCGCAACGTTCACGATGACGGCTAAACCGAAAATGCCAGCTGAAATGTGGATGCCATTAGTCTTGATGATCTTAGGTTTTTATACCTTGTTTGCGTTACTCACCATTTTGAATACACGGACGATTATTTTGCAGCGTGAGCGTCGCAGTCAGTGGGTGCGTGAGTTGGTAAGGGCAGAAGTACGAGCGAAGGAGAACAATCATGGCCTTTGATTCGTTTGCGGATTTTATCGCAATGGGTAAACATGGTGTTTATGTTTGGTCAAGTTATGGCTTAACTTTTGCCATTATTGTTGGTTTGTTATGGCAAGCATGGCAACAACGGCAACGGTTTTTTCAAGAGCAAATGCAACAGATGAAGCGTGAAGCACAAAACGCAAACCAAGAGAAATAAAGATGAATCCTAAGCGTCAACGAAAGTTACTATTGATTGGGGTATTGGTGCTAGGGATTGGCGTGGCAGTGGGTTTGGCGATGTACGCTATGCGCCAAAATATCAATTTATTTTATACGCCGAGTCAGTTAGCCAATGGCGAAGCCCCTTCAGGTCAACGGATTCAAGCAGGTGGTTTAGTCGTTAAAGGCACGGTGCAACGTGATCCTAAATCCTTAGCGGTGACGTTTATGATTAGTGACCTCAAAAAACAAGTACCTGTTAGCTATACAGGCATCTTGCCTGATTTATTTAAAGAAGGCACAGGTATTGTGGCAAATGGTGAGTTTGTTAATGGTCGAGTAGAGGCTGAGGAAATTTTAGC
The DNA here is from genome assembly GCA_006546595.1 of Moraxellaceae bacterium AER2_44_116. Classification (GTDB taxonomy): domain Bacteria; phylum Pseudomonadota; class Gammaproteobacteria; order Pseudomonadales; family Moraxellaceae; genus Agitococcus. The sequence continues at coordinate 206,438 of VIAD01000001.1, forward strand.
CAAGCACGATGAAAATTACATGCCTCCGCAAGTTAAACAGGCTATAGACGAAGCAGGGCATCCGAAAGCTAAATAAGTCAGAGGTGGTTAGGGCTTTTGGAGCATTGACTTAATGATCCCTTCAACTCCGCTCAGGGAACATTTTTCTGCTGGCTGAGCGGAGTCGAAGCCTTTTTTAATTAAAAAAACTTATTTGTTTTTAATGGCACAGTAATTGCTTGTAGGCTCTCATTACTGAGGAGAGCGGGCAATGTTAAGAGTCCTATTAGTGAACGATACTAACAAGCAAGTGGGTCGTTTACGTGCAGCATTAATTCAAGCGGGCTGTGAAATTGTTGAAGAAGTATCTTCCGCGTTAATGATTCCTAAAAAAGTCGCTGAGCTCAGGGCTGATGTTGTGATTATTGATACCGAGTCGCCGAGTCGCGATGTTTTAGAGCAAATTTGCGTCGTCACGCAAGATGAGCCTCGTCCCATTGTCATGGTGAGTGAGGATACGCAACCCTCAGCGATTAAAGCGGCTATTAAAGCCGGAGTTTCCGCTTACGTCGTTGAAGATATTGATAAGCACCGTTTAAGCGCAGTTTTAGAAATTGCACAGGCGCGTTTTGAGATGGATCAATCGCTCATGCAACAAATTCGTCAAGCGGAATCCCGTTTGAATGAGCGTAAAATTGTTGAGCGAGCCAAAGGTTTATTAATGCAATTACGCAGCATGAGTGAGTCTGAGGCTTATCATGCGATGCGTAAAATTGCGATGGATAGAAATATCCGTATTGTTGATGTCGCCCAAAAATTGTTATCAATGAACGAGTTACTGGCATAAACAGAAAATTGACTTCTGTTGATGCCTGTCTAGTTATCAATTAGGCATAATCATAAGGGCCACCTGCTTGTAACGCTTTTTGATAGGTGGGACGTGCTTGTACGCGTTTCACCCATGCAGTAATGTGGGGGTAGTTACCTGTTGCTCGACCTGCAACCGCCGCTTCTAATGGAAAGCTCATTTGAAAGTCTGCACCTGTCATTTGTGCGCCAGCAAACCACTCGTTTTTAGCCAAATAATCATTAATAAATGTCATATTGTTGCGAATATTGGGTTCAATAAAAGAACTCATCACTTTATCAGCAATCCCTTTGGTGACAGGCTTTAAAAAGAAAGGCACAGGTGCTGAACGTACTTTATCAAAGACCAACTTCATAACAAATGGAGGCATTAACGAGCCTTCGGCAAAATGCATCCAGTAGGTGTATTGACGATATTCTGGGCTATTGGTAGTAGGAATGAGGTTTTTGCCATAATTATTGGCTAAATAATCAATAATTGCGCCAGATTCCGCAACTGTAATGTCTCCATCGGTAATGACTGGCGATTTCCCGAGTGGATGTATTTTTTTTAATGATGAAGGGGCTAACATGGTTTTTGGATCACGTTGGTAATGTTTAATTTCATATGCAATACCGAGTTCTTCAAGCATCCACAAAATACGTTGAGAGCGAGAGTTGTTAAGATGGTGAACAATAATCATAGCGATAAGGACTTACGCATTGCACCGCAATTAGCGCGTTTTGTGAACTAAAGATCGTTAAAAACGATTGTTTAGTGAACAAATAAGCGATAACCGCGTAAGTCCTAAAATAGTAAGAAAGTGTACATTTAATCATCTGATGATGATTTTTTACCAACATGGGATGCGTCACCATGTAGCTCTTGACGCAAGAAGTAATTGAGCGCGGTACGTATAACCGCAATCGCAGCCAGTTTACCAATCTGATCCCAACTCGGTGCCACAGCAGTGGACAGAATATCTGCACCTAGCTGTAACTCAAGTGCTAAAGCAAGATAACGCGCAAAACTGAGTCTGGCCTCGCCAAATAAATCTTCTTTTTTGGCTCGTAAGCCTCGTAGCCATGAAGCTAATACCGCTAATAGACCAAAGCCAATGACCGCCGCCCCTGTGACTTCCACGCCTAGCTTGAGCCACAGTACCGCATTCATTACCAGTTCTTCTGCGCCAGAATGTGTGGGATTAGTCAGCATAGTCGTATTGATCTCGTCAGAATCTAAAAATAAAATTTCAACGGTAAGTGTCTAACAGATAGTCGTGATAAACAATCATTTTGCCTAGCAAGATGAGTTTGCCCCTAGAACATGCAGATGCGCCAAGATTGTGCGTCATTTTGGATGCTTTGTTTTACCGTGTTTAGTCATTTACGCCAACAATAGCGTGCACCATTCCCGTTATTGGTGCAAAACGCGCACCTTAATGGGGATAAAATTATTATTTTTCGATTTTGAGTGTTGGCACGGCGTTTGCTATATATCAATCAAGAAAGCAAAATCTTGGCCAATGTTGGCTGTTGCTTTTCGAAACTAAACATCACGCTCCTTGTTTAGTTATCTTTGACAACTTGGTTGGGACATTGGCGTCCAGAGGCTTTATTGCCGATGGGCGCTTTTTTTTGCTTGTTTTTTGGGTTTAAGCGCGAAGTAGTCACTGTTGATGAAGTTTTAGCTTAGATCCATTGGTGTTGTGACGTAACAAATAACGTTGCGTGCAGGACCGATTTTTCCACCATAAATGAGGTGCATGATGCTGCATTTACCAGAAAGCAATATGATCGTAACGACAACGAACACTACAGATTCAGCACCACAGGAAGGTCATAGCCGTCGTGATTTTTTAAAACAATCTGCGGTTGCTGCGGGTGCTGGCTTACTTGGAGGAGGAATGATGAGTTTATCAACGAGTGCTTGGGCGGCGGGTAGTGATAAACCCGAAAAAACAGAAGTTAAAATTGGTTTTATTCCATTAACCGACTGTGCGCCGATTGTTGTTGCCTCCGTATTAGGCTTCGATAAAAAATATGGGATTAAAATTACACCGAGCAAAGAAGCATCTTGGGCTGGTGTGCGTGACAAGTTAAATAATGGTGAGCTAGATGCTGCTCATGTGTTGTACGGCCTAATTTACGGCGTGCAACTTGGTATTGGTGGTCCTGCAAAAGATATGGCGGTGTTAATGACACTGAACCAAAATGGCCAAGCGATTACGTTATCGAATCAATTAAAAGAGCAAGGTGTAACCGATGGTAAGTCACTCAAACGCATGATTGACTCTAACAAACGTGAATATACCTTTGCTCAAACCTTTCCGACTGGCACACACGCCATGTGGTTGTATTACTGGTTAGCGGCTTACGGCATTGATCCGATGAACGATGTCAAAACCATTGTTGTGCCACCGCCACAAATGGTTGCCAATATGCGGGTTGGTAATATGGATGGTTATTGCGTCGGTGAGCCGTGGGGCGCACGCGCAATCAGTGATGGCATCGGTTTTACCGCAACAACAACACAAGATATTTGGGCAAATCATCCTGAAAAAGTCTTAGGTTGTACGAAAGCGTTTATCACGCAATATCCTAATACCGCTCGTGCATTGATTATGGCGGTGTTAGAAGCCAGTCGTTACATTGATGACGTTAAAAACAGATCGTCAGTGGCGAAGTTAATTTCCGATAAGTCGTATGTGAACGCACCAGAACAAGTCATCGAACAACGTTTCTTGGGTAATTATGACAACGGTATTGGCAAAAAATGGAAAGATGCCCATCCAATGCAATTTTATCGTAATGGTGAAGTGTCATTCCCGTACTTGTCTGATGGCATGTGGTTCTTAACTCAACACAAACGTTGGGGCTTATTGAAGAAAGAAGTCGATTATTTAGCCGTTGCCAAATCGATTAACCAAATCGACTTGTACAAAGAAGCGGCCACACAACTCAATGTGCCGATTCCAAGCAGCCCAATGCGTAGTAGTAAATTAATTGATGGCAAAGTTTGGGATGGTTCTAATCCTAAAGCATACGCCAGCAGTTTTGCCATTAAAGCTTAAGTGAGGAGCGTGACATGAGTAGTAGCACTCTCACAGATGCGTCTAGCCCTAAAAAGATGGAAACGGTGAAACTTAAAATGCCAGCAATAATGATAAAACCAGCCGCAGTCGTCCGTTGGGCGTTTCCGCCGCTATTAGGTTTGATGTTGTTTGCGTTTGCATGGGCAGTATTAAGCCATTTTAGAACGGAATTACCAGGCCCTGTTTCAACATGGCATTCGGCGGTTGAGTTATTTGCTGACCCATTTTACAACAATGGCCCAAATGACCAAGGTATTGGTTGGAACATTCTCCAATCACTCGGACGGGTAGGTTTGGGTTTTGGCTTGGCGGCGTTAATCGGTATTCCCTTAGGCTTTATCTTAGGACGTGTGAAATTTATTGGTGATATGTTTGCGCCGATTATTTCGTTACTTCGTCCTGTCTCACCACTGGCATGGTTGCCGATTGGTTTGTTGGTGTTTAAAGCCGCAGAGCCTGCGTCTATTTGGGTGATTTTTATCTCCAGTATTTGGCCCATTATTCTTAATACCTCGGCAGGGGTGTCGCAAGTGCCACAAGATTACTTAAATGTGGCACGAGTGCTTCGACTCTCGGAGTGGAAAATATTTACCAAAATTCTTTTCCCATCGTGCTTGCCTTATTTGTTAACAGGGATTCGTTTGTCGATTGGTGTCGCGTGGTTGGTGATTGTGGCTGCCGAAATGTTGACAGGTGGCGTTGGTCTAGGATTTTGGGTGTGGGATGAGTGGAATAACTTGAATGTTGAACACATCATCATTGCTATCTTTGTGGTCGGGATTGTGGGGTTATTACTCGAAAAATTCTTGATTATGTTAGCAAATCGCTTTTCTTACGAAGGTTGAAATTTTTATAACCCTCACCCCAACCCTCTCCCTCGGGGAGAGGGAGCGAAGTCCTCCCTCCCTGAGGGAGAGAGCTAGAGTGAGGGTTGTTTTGAACAATCGAGGTGCATGATGAACAAGTATGTCAGTATCGAAAACGTGTCTATGCGGTTCCCCACCAAAAACGGTGTCTTTGAAGCCCTACGTGAAATCAACTTGGGGATTGAAGAAGGCGAGTTTGTTTCTTTAATTGGCCATTCGGGCTGTGGTAAGTCCACCTTATTGAACTTAATCGCAGGTTTGACTTTGCCGAGTGATGGTTTCTTGATTTGTAATGGTCGAGAAATTGCGGGGCCTGGCCCTGATCGGGGAGTCGTGTTTCAGAATCACTCATTGTTGCCGTGGTTGACGTGTTTTGAGAATGTACATCTTGCTGTTGAGCGTGTCTTTGGCGCAGATGAGAAAAAAGCACAACTCGAAGAACGCACACATGCCGCATTAAAGTTGGTTGGTTTAACCCATGCCACGCATAAGTATCCAAAAGAAATTTCAGGTGGGATGAAGCAACGTGTCGGTATTGCCAGAGCCTTAGCGATGCAACCGCAAGTGTTATTGCTTGATGAGCCGTTTGGCGCGTTAGATGCGTTAACTCGTGCTCATTTACAAGATGAGTTATTGAAAATTGTCGCCGCTACCAAAGCTACGGTGGTGATGGTAACCCATGATGTTGATGAAGCTGTTTTGTTATCTGACCGCATCGTGATGATGACCAATGGCCCATCGGCAACCATCGGTGAGATACTCAATGTTGAACTAGAAAAGCCGCGTGATCGGATTCAATTAGCCAATGATCCACGTTATCACCAGTACCGCTCTGTCGTTTTAGAGTTCTTATACCGTAAACATCTACGCCCTGCGGCATGATGACTGTTCTTTAACCTCAATCCTAAATCGAATATTCACTAGAGGCTGTTTGCTAAAACAGCCCTTTAGGAAGACGTTTGCCTAAATTTTACCAAAGGTGCATTGTGATGAAAAAGTTACTCGCTCTCTCTATTTGTGTTGCTACTTTTTGCCCAACATTGGCGTTGGCTGATGCCCAAGAATTAATTACTGCGATTAATAGTGGTAAAGCGACCGTTGATGTGCGTTTACGCAGCGAGCGTGTCAGTGATGATGCGGTCAAGAATGATGCTCATGCTGAAACCATTCGCACGGTGTTAAGTTATAAAACAGCCGACTACCAAGGATTTACAGGCTTTTTACAATTTGAAGATGTCACTAATTTGGGTGAAGAACGTTATAACAATACCATTGGCGCGAAAACAACCTATGCAGCGATTGCCGATCCTGCGTTAACTCAAGTCAATCAAGCATTTATTGAAGCCTATGGTGTGAAATTGGGTCGTCAAAAAGTTGTTTATGACAATGCGCGTTTTATTGGTGATGTCGGTTGGAGACAAAATGACCAAACGTTTGACGCGGTGAGCTATACCAATAAAGTCTTAGTACCTAGCACAACTTTTTCATTAGCTTACTTAAATAAAATCAACAACATCGTTGGTAAAGTTATTCCTGTTTCTGCGCCATTAGTTAACGTGCGTTACAGTAAAGTGTCGGGGGATTTTGGTGTTAATGCCAGTGCGTTTTACTATGGCATTGAATATGACACTACACCCGCCGATTCGTTTCAAGACCTTGGTTTGAAAGTGGATGGTTCAGTCAAAGACTTTTTGTATGAAGTATCCTTTGCACAACAATCTGCGTATGCCGATGGCACAAAAGCCAATGTGCCTGATGCCAATTACCATGATATTCAACTAGGCTACACGTTTGGCCCTGTGACCCTCAAAGCGCAACAAGAAGTTTTAGAGGCAAAGTTCAAAACGCCTTTGGCAACATTACATGCGTTTAATGGTTGGGCAGACCGCTTTTTAGCAACACCCGCCAAAGGTTTAGAAGATACTAATATCAAATTGTTGGCCAAGTATTGGGGCATGAACTTTGTTGTTGCGGCACATGAGTTTAAAGCCGAAACCGATGGCACAAAATATGGTCAAGAAATTGATTTCTCTGTAGCGAAAAACATCAACAAAAACCTATCGTTGTTGGTCAAAGCAGCACAATACAGTGGCGAAAGCTCTGCACCAACGTTGGCATTAAAAAGTGATGTGAATAAGACATGGTTACAACTAGCTTATAAGTTTTAAGTGCATTTATCTCAAGGCTTCGACTCCGCTCAGCCACCCCGACCACGCTTAGTCAGCATAAAGAAACTGTTCCCTGAGCGGAGTCGAAGGGATAACACAACCTGAACTTTAACTTTGCTATAAATAGCCGTCATTCGACGGCTTTTTCTTTTTCGTGCTTTTCATCCTAAGCACGTTATTATGTATGCCAAACCAATAACGAGTAATTTTTATGACGTGGTGGCAAAAGAGCTTGAGCTGTAGTGTCGCTTTTTTCCTGACGGGTTGTCAGTCTTTGCAGTATTATGGACATTCCATTAAAGGACAATGGCAAATAATTAGTCAACGCCAAGCTATTTCAACCGTGATGGCTCATCCTAAAACACCACCCCAGTTAGTTCATCAATTACACATTATTCAAAATATTCGTCTGTTCGCTGTGGGTTTAGGATTACCCACGCAAGGTCAATATGACACTTATGTGGATATTCATCGGCCTTATGCTATGTGGTCGGTGGCAGCAACGCCTGAGTTGTCATTATCCGCAAAAACATGGTGTTATTGGTTTGTGGGTTGTTTAGGTTATCGAGGTTTTTTTGAGCAAGGTTTAGCAGAGTCATTTGAAAAACAATTAAAAACAGCAGGTTACGATACCTATTTAAGCCGAGTGACAGCGTATTCTACTTTAGGTTGGTTTAGAGATTCGGTACTCAGCAGTTATGTGAATAAATCGGAAAATGAGTTGGCAGAGTTGTTATTTCATGAGTTGGCGCATCAAGTGGTATATGTCAAAGGTGATGCGATGTTTAATGAAAGTTTTGCCGATGTGGTGGCCGAAGAAGGCTTGAAGCGGTATTTAATCGGTCGTCCCGATGGTTTTCAACAGATCGTGACGCGCAAAAAACGGCAACAGCAGTTTACCCAATTAGTGTTAGATTATCGCCAACAATTGCAGCAAGTCTATGGCTCTCACAAGACGAACGAAGAAAAACGTCTGTATAAAAAAAACTTATTTTTAGGGCTACAACAAAATTATCAACAGCTTAAAGATGAGCAATGGCAAGGTTATAAAGCGTATGATGCGTGGTTTGCCGAGTTAAGTAATGCCAAGTTAAACAGTATTTCGGTTTACAATGGCCTCGTGCCTGCATTACAGGTGATATTACAGGCCAATAACTTTGATTTACCTACATTTTATAAAACCTGTCAACGTCTCGCGAAGCTGTCTAAAGCAGAGCGTCATCGTATGTTAAGTGACACTTTTCAACATCCAGATTTGCCATTGAGTTTCCCATGATTGAGTTAACGGCTTTTAAGGAGCAACGTATTGCTCTGGCTTTGAGTGATTATTTACGCTCATTAGGCATTGCTAATCACATTGACATTGAGCCTGATCGCTTTGCCATTATGCTTAATCATCCTGACGATTTAGAACGCGCACATCACGAATTAGATGGATTTTTACATAATCCCAACGATGCACGATACTGGCAAGCGTCATGGCAAACTGGGCAGTTAGTTAAGCCCTTAGCCAGCGAGCAAGAGACGAGCATAAAAGATATTATGCACAATTTATGGGCGCGTTCGGGTATTTTTACCTTGTTGATTAGCGTTATTTGTCTTGCTGTTTACCTCGCACTAGAAGGGGTGGGTAAGCCAATTTTTGATCTGTTTAGCTATCCTAGTCATATAAACGACCTTAAGCAAAGTCATGAATACTGGCGATTATTAACCCCCGTTTTTTTACATTTTGGTGCGATGCACATTATTTTTAATTTGATTTGGTGGTGGGATTTAGGTGGTTTAATTGAACGTACCCAGTCAAAAATGCAACTGTTAGGCGTATTTCTAGCAACGGCATTGCTGAGTAATTTTGCCCAATACCTCAGTTTTGGCGCAGGGTTTGGTGGGCTTTCGGGCGTGGTTTATGGCTTGTTGGGTTATATATGGCTGTATCCGCTGGTGAATCCGCGTGTTGGCTTTCGTATTAATCCTGCCATTGTCATGTTTATGGTCGGTTGGTTGGTGGTTGGTTATAGCGGTATTTTGGATAGTATCTTTGGCAAGATGGCTAATACTGCCCATTTAATTGGTTTGTTGACAGGTATTTTTTTAGGACTTGTTTTTGGTTTTCTGCATCGGGTAACACAAGCTTCTGAAAGACAAATATAGAAGCATAGTGATAACTTTTATGATTGTTACCATTCCAAGATGTTTTGTGGCGGGATGTGTTTTAGTTATTTATTGTCGAAATGGCATATTCGTATTATCATTCGCATCTGTTTTATATCAGAGCAGTGTATTTGATGTTGCCCCGCGATAAGATGAAAGCGGTGCGTATTTTTGAGTTTTCACTCTAATACGTTCAAGTTTTGAGCCCTTCAAAATCCTACTAACGTCGGTAGGTCAAGAAAAGCGAGTTTTGTCGCACTTGTCTCTTTATTTCCCGTTATTTTTTGCTTAGTCTCTGCTAGTGCTGGCAGTTGACTGAATATCCAAAGCTATACAACTGTATAGGCTCTAAAAGCGGTATTCTATGTTGCTGGTCGTTTTTGCCTGTAAGACAGGTGAAAACATCCAATAAGAAACGGTCGTCCGCGAAACATCTGGTTCGACTATGGTTGCAAGTGACTTACCCAGTCGTTTGCGTATCGTATGATGAAGGAATGCAAAAACAGTCCCTCTGTTTTTTTGAGCGAGATACACCATGCAAAATGGCTTAATGCAGCAGCAGATAAGCTCTTCGCAGCTTTCTGCTGAAAATGCAGCGTATGTAGAAGAACTGTACGAGCAATACTTAATGGCTCCTCAGTCCGTTTCAGAGCAGTGGCGCGATTATTTCGAAAAGCTGCCACGGACAAATGGCTCTCAAACCGATATGCCTCACAAGAATGTGCGTGAGCAATTTTTGTTGTTAGCACGCAACAGCACTCGTGTCCAACCAATGGCCGTCAGTAGTGTTAGTACAGAACACGAAAAGCGCCAAGTTGGTGTCTTACAACTGATTGCAGCGTATCGTAATAGAGGACATCAAAAAGCAAAATTAGATCCATTAGGATTGATGCAGCGTGCACATGTGCCTGACTTAGAGTTAGCTGCTCATGGCTTGTCGCGCTCTGACTTTGACACTGTGTTTCAAACAGGGAATTTAGCGATTAAAAAAGCCGAAGCGACCTTGGGTGAAATGGTTAACGCGATGGAGGCCATTTATTGCGCGTCGATTGGTGCAGAATATATGCACATTGTTGATACCGCCGAAAAACGTTGGATTCAAAGTCGTTTAGAAGGCGTGCGTGGTAATCCGAATTTTTCAGCAGATACCAAAAAACATATTTTAGAACGACTCACAGCCGCTGAAGGCTTAGAAAAATTCTTAGGTAATAAATACGTTGGCGCAAAACGCTTTGGCTTAGAAGGCGGTGAAAGTTTTATTCCATTAATTGATGAAATTATTCAACGTGCAGGTAGTCAAGGTACGAAAGAAATAGTTATCGGCATGGCACATCGAGGTCGCTTGAATTTGTTGGTCAACAGCATGGGTAAAAATCCCGCTGATTTATTTGATGAGTTTGAAGGCAAAACATTTAATAAATATGGTTCGGGTGATGTGAAATATCACCAAGGCTATTCTTCCAATGTCATGACCGCCGATGGTGAGCTACATCTTGCTTTAGCATTTAACCCTTCTCATTTAGAAATTGTCTCTCCTGTCGTGGAGGGTTCAGTGCGTGCGCGTCAAGTACGGCGTGAAGATGTGGCGGGTAAAAAAGTATTGCCTGTGATTGTCCATGGTGATGCCGCTTTTGCGGGTCAAGGCGTGGTCATGGAAACCTTCCAGATGTCGCAAACACGTGGTTATACCACAGGCGGCACAATCCATATCATCATCAATAATCAAGTGGGCTTTACTACCAGTAAACGTGAAGATGCGCGTTCTACAGAGTATTGCACTGACGTTGCCAAAATGGTGCAAGCACCGATTTTTCACGTCAATGGTGATGATCCTGAAGCGGTGTTATTCATTACACAGTTAGCGTTAGATTTCCGTATTGCCTTCAAAAAAGATGTGGTCATTGACTTATTTTGTTATCGCCGTCGTGGTCATAACGAAGCGGATGAGCCATCTTCGACGCAGCCATTGATGTATCAAGTCATTGCCAAGTTGCCGACCACACGGATGTTGTATGCTGACAAGTTGGTTGCAGGCAATGTCATTTCTCGTGCTGATGCCGAAGAAATGGTGGAAGATTATCGTCAAGCTTTAGAAGATGGTCGGCATGTAGTTAAGTCTTTAGTTAGAAAGCCAAACACCGCTTTGCACGTTGATTGGCGGCCGTATTTAGGTCACAAAGTTCAGGATGATTGGGCGACAGGCGTGTCTCGGGAAAGAATTCAGGCCTTAGCTGCCAAAATGGAGTTGCTGCCCGACGGCTTTACTATCCAGCGTCAAGTGCAAAAAGTGTTAGATGACCGTGTGCAAATGTGGTCTGGCAACATGGACTTAAACTGGGGTGCGGCAGAGGTAATGGCTTACGCGACACTATTGGAAGAGGATTTCTTAGTGCGTTTAACGGGTCAAGATGTGGGGCGTGGCACGTTCTCCCATCGTCATGCCGTATTACATAGTCAAAAAGATGCGTCGGTATATGTTCCTTTGCGTAAAATTGCGGCTAAACCGAATTTTGCGTTATATGACTCTTTGTTGTCTGAAGAAGCAGTATTGGCTTTTGAATATGGTTATGCCACAACCTATCCCAACTCTTTGATTGTTTGGGAAGCGCAATTTGGTGACTTTGCCAACGGCGCACAAGTGGTGATTGACCAGTTTATTTGTAGTGGTGAGACCAAGTGGGAACGTATTTGTGGCTTGACCATGTTGTTGCCTCATGGTTTTGAAGGTCAAGGCCCTGAGCATTCATCAGCCCGTTTAGAGCGTTTCTTGCAATTATGTGCTGAACATAATATGCAAGTCTGTACACCAACAACCCCCGCACAAATATTCCATTTGTTGCGTCGGCAAGCGGTGCGGCCATTACGTAAACCCTTGATTGTCATGACGCCAAAAAGTTTGTTACGTCATAAATTGGCGATTTCCAAACTTGATGAATTGACCACAGGTGGTTTCCAAACGGTGATTCCTGAAGTAGATGTGATTCAGCCTGAAGCGGTGACCCATGTCATTTTATGTGGTGGCAAGGTGTATTACGATCTGTTAGAAAAGCGTCGTGAATCTGGCCGTGATGATGTGGCTATTGTCCGTATTGAGCAATTATATCCCTTCCCAGAAGACCGATTGATAGAGGTTTTGAAGCCTTACAGCAATGCAACCAGTGCTGTTTGGTGTCAAGAAGAACCCATGAATCAAGGTGCTTGGTACAGCACACGCCATCGTTTTCAACGCATATCGGCGGCATGGAAATCCACTATTGAAATTCGTTATACAGGTCGTCCAGCATCGGCAGCCCCTGCGTGCGGTTCGCCTTATCTTCATGCAAAACAGCAAGCTGCGTTAATAGCAGATGCTTTTAACCCAATTAAGCAGTAAGGATCAAAGAACATGGCTATTGATATTAAAGCTCCAATATTCCCCGAATCTGTTGCTGATGGCACCGTAGCAACATGGCATAAAAAAGTGGGCGATAAAGTGACGCGCGACGAAGTGATTGTCGATATTGAAACAGACAAAGTCGTTTTAGAAGTCGTTGCGCCTACAGATGGTTTTTTGTCGCAAATTATAAAAGCAGAGGGCGACACCGTTCTTAGCCAAGAAACTTTAGCGATTTTTGAAACAGGTACGGCAACGTTAGCGGCAACAACGGCCTCAGCGTCAGCGGCACCAGTGACGGCGGTTGTTTCTTCTTCACCCGCAGCAACGTCAGCAAATGCGGACTTAGCCCCTTCGGTGCGTAAAGCTGTTGCTGAAAATCAATTAGACGCCAGTCAAATTGCAGGTTCAGGTCGTGGTGGTCGTATTACTAAAGAAGATGTGGCAACCCATTTATCTACACCTGCGCCTATTGCTGTGCCAGCTGCCGCTGTTCAGCCTGTTGCGTTGAGTTTGGCGGTGGGTGAACGCATCGAAAAACGTGTGCCAATGACGCGTTTACGTGCCAAAGTTGCCGAGCGTTTGTTGCAAGCGGCACAAGGTACAGCGATGTTGACAACGTTTAACGAAGTCAACATGAAACCGATTATGGAAATGCGTAAAGCCTACGGTGAGCGTTTTGAAAAACGTCATGGTGTACGTTTAGGTTTTATGTCGTTCTTTGTTAAAGCCGCAGTTGAAGCATTAAAACGTTTCCCTGCGGTAAATGCGTCATTAGATGGTAATGATATTGTTTATCATGGTTACCATGATGTTGGCGTGGCAGTTTCTTCCGATCGTGGTTTGGTGGTGCCAATTGTCCGTGATGCGGAGCGTATGAACTTAGCCGAAATTGAGAAAAATATTCTTGAATACGGTAAAAAAGCCAAAGAAGGTAAACTATCTTTAGAAGATATTACGGGTGGCACATTCACCATTTCTAATGGCGGAGTTTTTGGTTCGTTATTATCAACTCCGTTATTAAATCCACCACAAACCGCTATTTTGGGTATGCACAAAATCCAAGAGCGACCAATGGCGGTTAAAGGTGAAGTGGTTATTCTGCCGATGATGTATTTAGCGTTATCGTATGACCACCGTTTAATTGATGGTAAAGAAGCCGTGAGCTTTTTGGTAACGATTAAGGACTTGGTAGAAGACCCAGCCTTGTTGTTGTTAGATTTGTAATACTTAGCCCTCATTCTAACTCTCGGCAACTGCTCCTGCGTTGCTCTATCGACTGCATCCTTGCAGTCATCTCCCTCGGGGAGAGAGGACTAATACGCATTGCTCCCTCTCCCCGAGGGAGAGGGCTGGGGTGAGGGTTCAAAAAATAGGACGTAAAAAATGTCTCAACAGTTTGATGTCGTCGTCATTGGCGGTGGGCCAGGTGGTTACGAAGCGGCCATTCGTGCTGCACAGTTAGGTTTAAAAGTTGCGTGTATCGAAAAACGTATTCATAACGGTAAGCCGAGTTTAGGTGGTACGTGTTTGAATGTTGGCTGTATCCCATCTAAAGCCCTGTTAGATTCGTCACATCGTTATCACGATGCCAAAGCAGGTTTAGCGATTCATGGCATTAGCGTTGGCGAAGTGGTGATTGATATTGCCCAAATGCAAGCACGTAAAGAAACCGTTGTCGGTCAATTAACAGGCGGCGTTGCACAACTGTTAAAAGGGAATGGTATTGTTTGGTTGCAAGGTTCGGGTAAGTTATTAGCTAACAAGCAAGTCGAGTTTGTTGCTCATGATGGCGCAACTGAGATTATTGAAGCAACCAAAGCCGTTATTTTAGCCGCAGGTTCATCGCCCATTAACATTCCTTCCGCACCGTTAACGGATGATGTCATTGTCGACTCCACAGGCGCGTTAGAGTTTAAGCAAGTGCCTGCGCGTTTAGGCGTGATTGGTGCTGGTGTCATCGGTTTAGAGTTGGGCTCAGTATGGAGTCGTTTAGGCTCAGAAGTGGTGGTGTTAGAAGCTTTAGATGCGTTTTTGCCGATGTTAGATAAACAAATCGCCAAAGAAGCACAAAAGATTCTCACGAAACAAGGCTTAAACATTAAATTAGGCGCAAAAGTAACAGCAACTAGCGTCAGTGATGGTGTAGTGACGGTCACTTATCAAGACAAAGACGGCGAAAAAACGGCTGAGTTTGATAAGTTAATTGTTGCAGTTGGTCGTCGTCCTTATGCTCAAGGCTTGCTGTCAGAAAATAGTGGTGTAAAGCAAGACGAGCGTGGTTTTGTCGTTGTCGATAGTCAATGCCGTACCAATCTTGAAGGTGTTTATGCCATTGGTGACTTAGTACGTGGCCCGATGTTAGCGCATAAGGCGATGGAAGAAGGTGTGATGGTTGCCGAAGTGATTGCAGGCCATTACGCCCAAATCAACTACGACACCATTATTGGCGTGATTTACACGCACCCTGAAATTGCATGGGTCGGTCAAACCGAAGAGCAAGCCAAAGCCGCAGGTGTTGACGTTAAAACAGGTTCGTTCCCGTTTGCAGTTAACGGTCGTGCTTTAGCCGCTAACGATCCACAAGGCTTAGTGAAATTTGTTGCCGATGCTAAAACTGACCGCTTATTAGGTATGTCAGTGATTGGCGCAGGCGCAGGTGACATCGTTCATCAAGGCATGATTGCTCTAGAGTTTGCGGCCAGTGTGGAAGATTTACAGTTAATGACATTCGCTCACCCGACCTTGTCGGAAGCGGTACATGAAGCCGCGTTATCGGTGGATGGTCGCGCAATTCACGCCATTCAACGCAAACGCAAATAATCAACGAAAGTGCGGTGACCCCGCACTTTTTGTTTGTTAAGCAAAGCGCAACACGCGCTTAACAGTTAAATAAAAAGGTGAAACGATGAATTTACACGAATACCAAGGGAAACAGCTTTTTGCCGAATACGGTTTACCCGTTTCTAAAGGCTACGCTGCGTCTACACCCGAAGAAGCGCGTCAAGCAGCAGTCCAAATTGGTGGTGATGTTTGGGTGGTTAAAGCCCAAGTACACGCAGGTGGTCGTGGTAAAGCTGGTGGTGTCAAACTCGTTAAGACGTTAGACGAAGTAGAAGCATTTGCAAAAGCGCAATTAGGTACACGTTTAGTGACCTATCAAACAGACAGCAAAGGCCAACCTGTTAATAAAATTCTGGTTGAAACTTGCACTGACATCGCGCGCGAATTGTACTTAGGTGCAGTCGTTGACCGTGCTAGCCGTAGCATCGTGTTCATGGCCTCGACCGAAGGCGGCGTGGAAATTGAAAAAGTTGCCCACGAAACCCCTGAAAAAATCTTTAAAGTCACCATCGACCCATTAATTGGCGCACAAGCGTATCAAGGTCGTGAAGTGGCTGGTAAGTTAGGTTTGAATGCCACACAAACCAAACAATTCGTCAAAATCTATTTAGGTTTAGCGAAAATGTTTGAAGAGTGTGACTTAGCGATGATCGAAGTTAATCCTTTAGTCGTCACTAAAGAAGGTAACTTGCATTGTTTAGATGCCAAAATTGTTGTTGATTCCAACGCGATTTTCCGTCAGCCAAAATTGAAAGCTATGGATGACCCAAGCCAGTCAGATGATCGTGAGCGTCGTGCTGCTGAATGGGAACTGAACTATGTTGCTTTAGAAGGCAATATTGGTTGTATGGTTAACGGTGCTGGTTTGGCGATGGCGACAATGGACATCATCAAACTCAAAGGCGGCCAACCTGCTAACTTCTTGGACGTTGGTGGTGGCGCGACTAAAGAGCGTGTCACTGAAGCGTTTAAAATTATTCTGTCCGACAGTGCTGTTAAAGCCGTATTGGTTAACATCTTCGGTGGTATCGTCCGTTGCGACATGATTGCTGAAGGTATTATCGGAGCCGTACAAGAAGTAGGTGTGAAAGTGCCTGTCGTTGTCCGTTTAGAAGGTAACAACGCCGAATTAGGCGCACAGAAACTACGTGAAAGTGGTTTGAACATTATTGCAGCCACCTCCTTAAATGAAGCTGGCGAATTAGTCGTTAAACAAGTGTAATCGGAGGCCTGATAATGAGCGTTCTAATTGATAAAAACACCAAAGTTATCTGCCAAGGTATTACTGGTTCTCAAGGTAATTTGCATACCGAACAAGCCATTGCTTACGGTACCAACATGGTCGGCGGTGTGACACCGGGTAAAGGCGGCACAACCCATTTAGGTTTACCCGTATTTGATACCGTTGCCGAAGCGGTAGAGAAAACTGGCGCAGAAGCGACAGTTATTTATGTTCCTGCACCTTTGTGTAAAGATGCGATTTTAGAAGCCGTTGACGCGGGCATTAAATTAGTGGTTTGTATCACCGAAGGTGTACCTACCATTGACATGCTCTACGTCAAAGAATACATCGTTCGTAAAGGCGATGTACGCATGATTGGCCCTAACTGCCCAGGTATCATCACCCCTGGTCAATCCAAAATCGGCATTATGCCAGGTCATATCCATTTGCCTGGTAAAGTCGGTATCGTGTCTCGTTCTGGTACGTTGACTTATGAAGCCGTGAAACAAACGACTGACTTGGGCTTTGGTCAAAGTACGTGTATCGGTATCGGTGGCGACCCGATTCCGGGTATGACTTTTATTGATGCCTTAGCTTTATTCCAAAACGATCCACAAACCGAAGCCATTATTATGGTTGGCGAAATTGGTGGTTCGGCTGAAGAAGAAGCTGCTGCGTTTATCAAAGCTAATGTGACCAAACCTGTTGTTTCCTATATCGCTGGTGTAACTGCTCCTGCGGGCAAACGTATGGGTCATGCTGGCGCGATTATCTCTGGCGGTAAAGGTACGGCGGCTGAAAAGTTTGCTGCTCTTGAAGCCGCTGGTGTTAAAACAGTGGCTAACCCTGCTGAGTTAGGCAAAGCCATTGCAGAAGTGACGGGTTGGAAATAACCGCTTTTTAACAAGTTGTAAAAAAGCCCGTAAGGTTTCGATCTTACGGGTTTTTGATTGTTTAATAGACAATTAGTGTGGCCTTACTATTCGTATGGTTATTAATTGTGCTAATAGCCATGTAAAAAGTATGGACATTATCTCTTGATAGGCATAACCTAAAAGTGTAAACATTTTGAAACATTTTTATTTGTCTATGAAAGGGGATCTGTATATGCGTACTTTAGCATTGTGTTTTGCGATGGCTTCTTTGGTTTCTGCACCTATGGCAGCAATGGCCGAATCACCTTGGACTGTTAAGATTGGCGTAAGTCAAATTAATCCAAAAAGCAGTAACGGCTTACTTGCGGGTGCTTATGAGTCAGATGTTAGTTCGGAAATTGGTTTAACACCAGCTATTGAATATAAATTTGCTCCTAATATTGTAGGGGAAGTGTTGTTGGCTATTCCTTTCAAACATGACGTAACGTTGACTAACAAAGTAGGTGTGTCACAGGGTAAAGCAGCTTCGTTCAAACATTTGCCACCAACTTTTACCGCTAAGTATTTGTTTACTCCAGCAGCAGCATTTTCACCTTATGTTGGTTTGGGCTTAAACTACACGTTAGTTTATGATGAGGAAACGCAAGGTATCTTGACTGGAACAAAACTGAAAGGTAAAGACAGTTTTGGCCTAGCGGCTACTGTCGGTTTTGAGTACCGAGTTCCTAACAGTCAATGGGGCGTTGCCGCTGATTTGCGTTATGCTAAGATCAAAAGCGACTTGACACTCAATGGTGGTGATATTGGTACACTAACAGTTGATCCAATGGTGTTGGGTGTTAGTGCCGTTTATCATTACTAAATCGAAACATTTCAACAATAGCATTTGCGATTGTTGAACAAGTTTAAAGCAAGGGCGACAGTTTGTCGCCCTCTGCATTTGTATCATTAGCAACACGAGCGGCGCGTAAAAAATCCTTTTGATAATAAGCCGTTGCTAAGGCGTAGAGTCGTTCATTAATATCTTTTAATTGCACATTATCCTTGAGTTGAAATCCACTGTCTTCTAAAGAGATAACACGTTTATCGCTCGCACGAATCACATCATAAACACATCGCCAGATATTATTGGGATTATGAGCGAGGTTATACTGCTGAACAGTGGCAATGACTTTTCTAGGATCATAAACTCTGACAAATTGTGGTAAAATTACTTGCAGATGTTCATCTAACCGTTGCCAAACAAGCTGTTTTTGCGGATCGTTGTAGCGATTCCAATCAATTATTTCATGAATAAAGCGCATGCAGCCACGACAAACACTGTCGCCAAATACAGTGGAACACAAGCCAACACAAGGCGTGGTCAGTGGTTTGTTAATAGTCATAATCGTTAAAATGGATAGGTGAGCGTTTAATAATTTTAGCTAAACTATGACATCAGTGATAGTTAACAGACATTTTACAGGTAAAGTACATTATGGATGCAATCGTCATTGCGGCATTATATCAATTTAAAGTGGTTCTTGATGCAGCCGCATTACAGACAGCGTTAAAAACCTTGTGTAAAGAGCAAGGCATACTTGGGACGCTAATTGTTGCTCCTGAAGGGATTAATGGCACGGTTTCAGGCTCACGGGCAGCAATTGATTGTTTGCATCATTATTTATTAGATGTTGGTTTTAATAGCATGGAGTACAAAGAGTCATTTGCTCCTGAGCATACGTTTAAACGTCTAAAAATTAAACTAAAAAAAGAAATTGTCACGTTAGGCGTGCATGTTGATCCACGAGAGCAAGTAGGTAATTATTTACAGCCCAAAGAGTGGCATGAATTTATTCAGCAGCCTGATGTCATTATTATTGATACCCGTAACGATTATGAATATTTAACGGGGACATTTGAAGGCGCGATTGATCCACAAACAAAAACGTTTGGCGAGTTTCCAGAATATGTAGCCAAACACTTAAAGGATGCCAAAGACAAAAAAATTGCTATGTTTTGTACTGGTGGGATTCGCTGCGAAAAATCGACCAGCTATTTATTACAGGAAGGCTTTGGTGAGGTTTATCACTTAAAAGGTGGTATTTTGAATTATTTAGCCGAAATTCCTACCGAAGAAAGTTTATGGAAAGGTGAGTGTTTTGTTTTTGATCGTCGAGTCGGAGTAGGTCATGGTGTTGATTTAGGCCATACGCGGATGTGCTTTGGTTGTGGACATCCTTTATTTGAAGCGGATTTAAGTCATCCTCATTACGAAGAAGGTGTGAGTTGCCATGCGTGTTATGAGCAAACAACGCTTGAGCAAAAAGCACGTTTTCGGATGCGTCAAAGTCAAAAAGATAGGGCTAAAAAAGCTGCTCGATAATACAAGGCAAGTTATCCTCCATGTTTTTATTGGTGAGTAACTTGCCCAACCACAATGATAGTCGCAATCAATCAACGAGCAAGCAGTGTGACAAAATCTTGAGACATTGAATGCTCTTTAACTAAATCTAACAGCGTTTTTCCGTCTTGGTTTCGTGCGTGAACATCACGACCTTCAGCAGTAAAAAACACTAAAAAGCGTTCAAAGTCAGTTGCTCGCATGTGTTTGTAGGCAGTATAAAGCGCATTAAAGTCGGCATTCTCACCTACAGGTGGTTGGCGATGTAAATAGCCTTTGACGCGTTCATCGCTCCATAATTCATCAAATGTTGCAGGCTGGGTAAATGCCATAATAAGGACACCAAAGAGAATAAATAGTAGGGGTGAGGAATTTTAGACAGAAAAAAGGCCACGTCAAGACGCAGCCTTAATTTACAGAGATTACGAGCGATCTTCAGGCAAAGTAATATCCATTTCAATCACTTCTAACCCGTCTTTTTGCTGTACTTGAACATCAACAGCAGTATCGGGAACTTGCACATATTTACGGACAACCGCCAGAATTTCTTCTCGCAATTGTGGTAGGTAAGCAGCGGCTCCGCTACTGCCAAAGCCACGTTGATGAGCAACCACGACCATGAGTCGCTCTTTTGCGGTGGAAGCAGTATTTGTTTTTTTATCGCCGCCAAAAATCTTGCGCCAGTCCATCATGATTTAGCCCCCAAGTAACCAAGCGAGCAATCCTTTTTTCTCTGGGTTTAAGAAACGATGTGGACGCTCTTCTCCTAAGAAACGTGCCACTAAATCATCATAAGCCATACCAGCGTCACTATTTTTGTCGCCGATGACGGGCGTACCATTATTTGACGAAGTCAAGACTGCGGGTGATTCAGGAATAACCCCGAGTAGCGGAATTGCTAAAATATCTTTAATATCTTCAACAGACATCATTTCGTTTTTAACAACACGATTCGGATTGTAGCGTGTTAAAACCAACCACTCTTTTAAACGACCACGACCCTGTTCTACTTTTTGTGTTTTACTAGCCAGTAAACCTAACACACGATCAGAGTCTCGAACAGAGGAAACTTCTGGGTTCGTAACAACGAGAGCCTCATCGGCAAAATACATCGCTAGATGTGCGCCGCGCTCAATACCCGCAGGGGAGTCACAAATAATATACTCAAACTCTTCTTTGAGTTCATTTAAGACACGCTCAACACCATCTTGCGTTAACGCATCTTTATCACGTGTTTGTGAGGCAGCGAGAATATAAAGATTTTCAATGGCTTTGTCTTTAATTAACGCTTGTTGTAATTTGGCTTCGCCATGAATGACGTTGACGAAGTCAAAAACAACACGACGTTCGCAGCCCAAGATTAAGTCAAGATTACGTAAGCCAACGTCAAAATCTATAACGACAGTTTTGTGGCCACGCAGGGCAAGTCCTGTTGCAAAAGAGGCACTTGTCGTGGTTTTACCCACGCCACCTTTACCAGAGGTAACGACAATTATTTTTGCCACAGTAACATTTTCCTCTCGTCAAAAATATCACCCAAAGGGGTATATTATTTTGTTGGCTTTTTCATATCCTAAGAAAAACCAGCGCATAATTCAGAAAAGCCTGAGATTCCTTACCTCACGCATAGAATTAAGAATAGGGCTAAAAATATACAATTTATTAGTCGAGCAATTCTATCGCTAGATTATTATCATCGGATAGTCTTATTTGTACGGATTTCCCTTGATATTGTGATGGAATTTGATCTGCCACCATATATACACCCGCAATTGCAATTAAATCGCCTTCAAAACGTCGGCAAAAAATACGAACGTTAGGATTACCCTTTGCTCCAGCGATTGCACGGCCACGTAATGTACCATAAATATGAATACAGCCGTCAGCAATTAGTTCAGCACCCGCACTCACTGGCCCTAAAACGATTAAGTCACTGTTTTCAGCATACACTTGTTGACCAGAACGAACAGGATCGGTCAGCATTTTTGTTGGCATGCCTGTGTTGGGAGCAACAACTGCATGTTGTGTGGGTATGGTTGAGGCTGTTTGTGATTGAGTGGGAGGGCGCGGTGTCGTTTTAGTGTGATCTGGCGGCATAATAGGTAAGTCAAGCAGTAGTGCTTGCTCTGTTAAGATACCGTCAGCGACACCGATGACTTGCACGCCCGTTTTTTTGAGTACCTTAACAAACCATGCCAAGTCGATCAGTTCTTGAGACTCAATAATGACAGGTAAGCCTTGCTTAAGCATCGGGTTTTCTAAAGTGAGTCGGGTCAGCTCCTCAACAATGTCTTGGTCATTTGTTGATTGTACGCGTAAGCGAGAAAGTGTTAACACGCGCCCCATCAAGCGTAGGGCTTTGGTTTCTTCCATAGACATAATTTTAATAACACTGTTTGAGTATTTAAGGTGGAATAACCATGCAAGATACTGTTTGTTGGCAAGGCTGACAAGCGTGTTATGAAAGGTTTTCTGCTTTTTCATTCAACTCATCGACTTTCCATTGTTGAATGGCAACTTGCGCCTTAACAATGTCAATGGCTTCGATCACAATTTGCTCCATTGCTTTATCCAAATGGGCATCAGACAGGGTAAATGTTTCAAAGGCGGCATCTGCTAAATCATGCAGGGCTGAATTATCAGGTTGACTTAAATCGTCTAATACCTTTGCGGCAATACTATTGACTAAACCGCCAACAATGCTGTTGAGTTCGGATTCAATCAAACCACCCACAAACGGTAATCTTTTTTTGATGTTTCGCCATTCTTGATTATCATGAATCGCGTTGGCAGTAATTTGGTGTAAATACGCTTCAAGTTCTTTTTCATGTTTTTGATAAGAAACCGCAGTTAATGCACTAATGCGATTGGCTAACCAATGAGTAATGACTTCTTTGTGAGGAACGAGTACCGTTTCGCGCATTTTTGCCGCGACAGGGTTGTTGACGCTCAGTTCTTTTTGTACGCCATCCAAGACGTTTAAGACAATACGGTCCGACACTTCTTCAATGATAATGGCGTAGTATTTTTGGGCGGTCTTAGTGAAGGTTTGC
The DNA here is from genome assembly GCA_006546595.1 of Moraxellaceae bacterium AER2_44_116. Taxonomy (GTDB): domain Bacteria; phylum Pseudomonadota; class Gammaproteobacteria; order Pseudomonadales; family Moraxellaceae; genus Agitococcus. Next base: position 229,293 of record VIAD01000001.1, read on the forward strand.
CCTAACTCTAAAATGCCCAATTGATGCATACGATAAGTCACGGTGATTAAACGTAATAATCGTAAAAATTGTAAGCCAGGCAGACTCGCAATGACATCATACCAATGAATAAAAGGATAAAAAAACCAACGGTGATACGTTTTTTTATAAATGGCAAATAACCAACGTAAGCCCAGTTCAGTGAGTAAAAAAACGGTAAACAATGAGTCGTACAGCGGCAAGTCTTTGTGCCAGTCATTCTTGTAAGCGAGATAGTCTGTGGGGTAGTGCTTCGCCAGTAAAACGCCAACGCCTGTATTCATCACAATGCTATCAACTAACAAGACTAACAAATTCAAGGAGATTAAAAATAGAACACATAAATCAACCACTAGCAATGGTGTTTCGGCTTTGTGCTTTTTAAGTGCTGACCAGTTAATAAACATATACCTGCGCTCAATTTAAGTGATAATCGCGTCAGTGATAAAGTGGTTTTTAGCGTACTGAGTTCTATGTCGGAATAAAGTTTTTTTGTTAGACGATTTCAATTATTAACGGTGGCCAGTGAGTTATTACTGGCCACGCCGTGAATAAATGGATTACAGGTACGAAGATAGCATCGGATTTTGAATAATCGCCACTAAACGTAAGTTTGCATCGGCTGCTTGTTCTGTGGGTAGAGCAGATAATAACAAGACAGATGTTAATGTTTGTTGAATTAATGCTTGTTTTTCATCCTGTGTTTTAGGGTAGCTTTGCTGACTAAACATGTCCATTTTTTTAGCCGTTCGTGCCGCTTGATATGCTTCTGAACCCTCCATGTCTAAGAGTAGTTCTAGCAGTAAACACCCGTCGTTAAATGCGGTTAAACGCTCATCCGCACGTTTCATTTGTAATGAGGACAGAGATTGCCAACGTTTAGACAGAGCTACCTTGAAAAAAGAGGGCAGTTGTAGAGCTTGCCACGTTAAAACCTGAGAGAGCGAAACAGGTGAGCCGGTTAATACTTGATGTTCGGCATCTAAGCATAGTTGTAGGGCATGTGTGACTAGCGTTAATTGCTTGAGTTTTTCGCTGTCAAGATATGCTTGTTGTTTAGTTTGCCATTGCGTTCTTAAATGGGAAAGTTGTGCGCGTAAATTGTGATTGGCTTCGCGTGGCAAATACAATGCTTGGAAAGTGCTAATAATCGTTGCAATGGTTGATTGATGAGCAATGGAAAACTCCTGCGTTAAGAGTTGTTCAAATTGCGCTAATAATGCGTGTGCTTGCACTAAGGATTGCGCTTCTTCTGCTTGTTGTGATTGTTTTAATTGCTCTCGCTTGGCAAATACGGCATCGCAATGACTACGAAAAGTTTCCCATAATGCTTGATCTTTGGCGTGACCACAGGAGGCGATAGCCTTCCAAGTCTGTTGTAAATTTTTAGCTTGTTGGCAGGCTTCTCGAATGTCTTCATGTTGCAGTAGTTGTATGGCTTGTTGAATCACTGTGTTTTTACGTGACTCTTGGAGCGCATATTCAGCATGAAGTTTCTCTTCTAATGCCTTGATAATAGAGTTAAATTTATGTTGAAGTTTTTTATGTGCTTTTGCTTCTACAGGGTGATGCAATTGCCAATCTTCACGTGCTTTTTTTAGAATGGCAATGTGGCCTTGCCAATTTACATCATTCGGCATGTTATCTAAATAGGTTTGCAGCTCATCACAAAGGGCTTCTCGTTGAATGGCATTTTTAGCTTGAATGGCATTTTGCTCATCAAAGTAACGCTGACAGGGCGTGTAAGCTTTTTGGCTAAGGTCTTTAAATTGTTGCCATAAGGCTCGTTCGGCATCATTGTTGACCATCCCCATCGCTTGCCATTCGGCTTGCAAGGCTTTGATTTCGTCTAGACGTGTTAAACCATCTATATCGGTATCAATCGCTGCTGCTAACTCCGCCATAGTGGTGACTAAGGCTTCTTTTTTAGGAATAATGGCAAAGCCTGCCCAGTCCTTAAGCTTCTGTAATTCTTGCGACCACTCATTTAAACGAGGTTCATGTAAATGATATTTCTTGGCAAATTGTTGTGCATGACGCAGATGTTGACTCGCTTCACGGCTGTTGCCCGCATTTAATGCCTGTTCTATTTGCTGTAGTAAATGCTCAAATTCTGTGTGTTGCACTTTCTCTTGTTGTTGGTGTTGAGATTTAATGTCAGAGGACTGTGCGGACTTTTGTGCTGCTAAAGCCATTTCAGCCAGTTTAAAAACCTCTTGTATGCGTACAAAAGTCGGTGGTAAAGGATTTATCCGCACCAATGCCAAGGGTTTCAACAGGTTTTTCAGGGAGTCAAATGCTATTTGATTGAGTGGATTTTCGTTGAGTTGCTCCGTTAATGCGTGTAACGAGGTGAGTTGCTCGTGACACTGTTCAAATAAGTGGCACAACGATGAAAGTTGTTGTTGCAGTATGGCAACGTGTTTTGCCTGTGTTGTATCGGCGGCTAATATGGTTGTTGCTTGTTGCCACATTTCGTGAATATTATTCAAGTTTTGCTTTAATAATAGCGGATTAACTTCTTGTTTTTCATTAATAATGGTATCTAGCAACTGTTCGAGTTGTTGCTGAACTTCGTTTTGTTTTTGCTTGGCGGTTGATTCAGCATGTTGTTGCATTTCTCGCTGCTGAACAATATGACTGACAGTAGCAAGAGCTTGCTGGTAGCGTTGCTCAACATCAGGAGTTGCAGGTGCTTGTTGTGTGGCTTGCTGCCATTGTTGTTGTAAGCTCTGTACTTTGGCGGCAAACAACGGATTGAGGCTTAAACGACTTTGCGTTTCTAAGTCAGTGCAAATTTTTTCTAAGCGTTGCTGTTGTTGCTGTGCTGATTTATTTAAGGCATTGGCGGTATCGAGCTTTTTACGAAGCAGCCGATAAACACCTTTATCACTGTGTTTTATTTTTTCGGCAGTCTGGGCAATGAGGGTTAAATCGGAGAGTTTATCCGCCGCTTGTTGACGAATTTTCGCAATTGAATGAGTGATGACAATGTCAGCCAGTTGAGATTGGTCATCAATTTTACTTAATGCTATTTCACGAATACTAAATTGTGCGGTGCTATTGACGATATCGGTCAGAGAATGTGTGGGTGACTCGTTTGTCGTTGGTAAGTGACCTAATTTAGGATTAGGCGTTGGCGTAGCAATAGGTGGATTTTTGGCAGTGGTTGTTGGTATTGGTATTTTAGCTGTATGATCTTTACGAAACCATGATTTAAGTAGGTCAACAATAGCCATAGACCACATCCTTTATTGTATTAAGTGAGTATAAAAATATGAGCATTAATGCTCATGCAGGGCGTGGATTCTATCATGCTTTATTGTTGATCTTCCTGTGCTTTAACATAGCGAAAAAATTATCTTTTGCGAGGTTCTGTTGCGGTGTTTATGTGGCGTAGGGGGCATGATTGCACCCCTACGCATGATGTTTGAATAGTCCCTAGTATAAGTTTAAGTAATGATGATCCCTTTTTTACTCCATGCTTTGATTTCCTCATCACTAAAACCATGAGCCAGTAACACTTCTTGCGTATTTGCCCCTAATTGTCCGCCGCTCATCAGATATTGACTCGGCGTTGCACTAAAAACGATGGGGCTAGCAATTTGTTTTTGTGTGCCACCATCGGGAGTTGGTACATCAACGATCATCTTTCTGGTGCTAATTTGTGGGTGTTCACACGCTTCTGCAAAGGATAAAACAGGTTCAACACACGCTTCAATTGAGGCAAAAATATCCTGCCATTCATGGAGTGTTTTTGTCGCAATTGCTTCGCTAATGGCTGTTTTAACCAATGTTACAGTTGTTAAGTCGTGCCGAATCGCAAGTGGTATTAAATCTGGTCGATGAATGGCTTGCGCAAAAGCCATAAAAAATTGTGGTTCTAAACCAGCAATACTTAAATAACGATGATCTGCGGTGCGGTAACAATCATAAAAAGTCCCGCCATTTAAGGTGTCAGTTTCGGGTTTAGGTTGATGATTGGCCATAAGGGCAGGCGGTGCAGTTAGGGCTTGTAAACTAAAAGCGGCATCGGTTAAAGAAATATCAATAAACTGTCCTTGACCTGTCTGTTGACGGTGAATAACAGCGGCCAAAATACCTGTTGCTGCATATAAGCCCCCCGTAATGTCAGCGGCTTGAATAGGTAATGGTAAAGGCCCAGTTTCTTGACGGCCTGTATAATCCAAAATTCCAGCAATCGCTAAATAATTCAGATCATGTCCCGCCCTGTTTTTATACACTCCCTGCTGGCCGTATCCTGTTACAGCACAATAAATTAAACGTGGATTGATTGTACGTAAATCCTCATACCCTAAACCCAAGCGAGACATGACAGAAGGGCGAAATTGTTCAACCACAATGTCATAGTCTTTCACCAATTCTTTGATAATGGCAACACCTTCTGGTGTTTTTAAGTCAATTACAATGCTGCCTTTATTGCGATTTAACGAACCATGACAGGCTGACAAACCTTGATTATCAAAAGGAGGTAAAACACGCACCATGTCGGGGCGTGCAGGTGCTTCGACGCGTAATACGGTTGCACCCATATCTGCAAGAATACGTGTGCCAAATGGAGCAGGTAATAATCCAGAAAAATCTAAAACTTTTAAGCCAGCAAGAGCGGTCATGGGGTTTTCCTCATGTGGGGGAATAAAAAACCGCCTAAACATCGTATTTTTCTGAGAAAAAAGCAAGCACTTGCTTGGTTTTTGTGGGTTTTGCTGAATTTTTAGTATAAAAAAACTCCAATGAAGGAGCTTTTTTAATGTTATGCCATATTAAGGGTTAATCTAAGACTAACTCCAGAAGTAGCCTTTATGCCGCGTTAAAATTTGATCGGCAATATAATGTGCTAACGCCGCGACGGTAAGCATGGGATGTTGAACGGCAATAGTGGGTAATAAACTGGCATCACTGACGAATAAGCCGCTAACTTCATAAGTTTGACCATAAGGGTCAACAACGGCTTTTTTACGATCTGCTCCCATGCGACAACTGCCTTGTGCATTCAAAGACACTAAACGCATGGAAAAAATACCTAAAGAACCGTAATCAATCCCATCAACAATATCATCTAGCTCTTCAAGAGAAGAGGCTTGAATCCGCTGATAAGTGGGGAGATAAACACGCTCCGCACCTGCGGCAAAGAAAATACGTCCTGCACGTTTTAAGCCTTCTTTATAAAGTGCAAACTCTTCTTTGGTCATGTTCCATTCAATACGTTTTGCGCCACCACGGATTGGGCCGCTCCAGTGAACAAAACCATGTCCATTGTCAGGTACGAAGATGTTAATTGCCGAAAAAAACTTAAACTCTTCCATAAAGCGAATATGGTCAACGCCCATTGATAATTCATTTTGTGCCATCAATTGAACAGGAGCGGCCAAGCCTGACTCCATCAACATTTTGCCTTCTTTTTCACCTAAAAATTCGTCAATGTGCATACCCGAAAACGCACCACGCCAACCATAAACAGGGACTGGAAATTTTCCTAAAACCACACTTGTAGGATGAAGGGAAAGGTTGCGGCCTAACTGGTTATTTTTGTTTGGTAGTTTACTGCGCTGTAATAATAGGGGAGTTTGAATTGCTCCTGCGGAAGAGACAACAATTTGGGCGTTGACTTTGATGTTTGCAACGATGGATTGATTTTTAGGGTCAATGATGCGGCCTGAAACACCGACAGCACGACCATTTTTGATGAGTATTTGTTCTACATAAGTGTCTGAATAAATGCGGACACCTGCGGCGGTTGCCCATGCCAAATAAGTGACCTGCATGGATGCTTTACGGTCAGAAGGGCAGCCAGCTAAACAATGTCCCGTTAAGGCACATTGTTTTACGTTGCGAGATTGAGGTCGCCACGACCAACCCAGTGATTCACAGCCACGAATAATCGCGTTCGCACAGTCATTGATTTCATGAGGTTCGTTGAGGTGGATGTGTAGTCTTCTCTCAACTTTTTCATAATAAGGGTAAATTTTATTGGGAGAAAGTGCATCAATACCGTGGTCTTTAGCCCATGATTCAAGAACGTAGTCAGGTGCGCGGGTGGCAATCGTGGAGCTGATAACGGAAGAGCCACCAACACAACTGCCTTGCATCACAACGGTATCACCAATGGTATTTGTTTGTGCGCCAACGTCTTGATATAGATTTTCTAGTGCCCATGCCATATCTTCAGTAAATTCGCTACTTGGCACATAACGACCCGCTTCTATGATAATAACGCTTTTACCCGCAACAGCAAGTTCATGAGCGATAATAGCTCCACCCGTACCAGAGCCAATGACAACTACGTCAGCATCAAGAATAATGTCCTCGCTGCTACGAATATCACTTGCCTGAGTTACAGGTATGCCTTCTTTGGGAAGTTCTTTGTAAATCATTTGTTATTATGTCCTCAGCCAAGAAAGAGTGGGCTATTTATCCTAAGAGTAGGATGAATTTATTCGTTAACCATCAAATTTGCTTTCATTGTCATCGCGAGGAAGGGGCATATTTCCTAAGCGTCTGATACCCCATTTTGCAGTGACAGGACCATCATATTCCAACGCTTGCCACGTACGTGGATCACGCCAATATGCCACACCTAATAGTGTTTTGAGACTGACAACAAGGCCACTTTGAAAGGCAAGACCACTTTGCCATGCTCGAATTTGCGCTAAAGCTTGTTCATTTGAGAGGCTTGAAAACCGTTTTAACTTATAAATGGTGCTAAATTCTAAGGATTTTGTGCCAATTGACAATAAGAAACGCGTGTCACTGTTCAATCTGCCAACCATGTTGTCAAGATTCTGCATCACAGGCACTTCAACAGTGGAGGGTAAATCAGGAAAACGTTCAGTCGCGAGAAACACCACCCGTAACTTATCAAAAAGACGGTACTCGGCTTCACTCAAATGCTGGATCGTCGTTGGTACGCCGTTGGCAAATGCTCGACTTGGTAGGGTTAATACCGTTGCGGCGGTTGTGCCAAGTAAGAGGCCTGTCTTTAAAAAGCGACGACGCGAAAGGCTTGTCAATTGACTTTCAAGTTGGACAAGCGCAGGGTCTTGTTGTGACATAGTCATCCCCGACAAAAAGCTACCTGCTAGTGATAAAAGAATTTTTAGTTATTAACGCAGGGCGACCTAGTCTATCTGAAAGTACAGGGTTATTTAAGCCTATGCGCTGGCTGATTGTGAATTTTATCAACACTTTGGGGTTAAATTTGTTATTGGTGCTTAAATATTATCCATTTTAAGGGTGTGTGGGTTGTATATTGACGGATAGAGGTGATATTTCGCCTGTATTTAAGGTGATTTGTGGGAATGGCATTTCGATAAGATGTTGGTCAAACGCTAATTTAATGCTTTCTTGCATGGCATCTTTGATGTCTAAAAAGTTTTCTCGGCGTGTCCAGACGTTAAACGCCAGACTAATTGCGGAGTCGCCAAAGTTTTGTACGGTCACTTGTGGGCGTGGTTCATCCAACACTAAAACGTTTTTGTCTGCCAGTTCTAACAGTATGCCGCGTACTTTACGAATATCTTCTTTATAGCTAATACTGACGTTTATTGGCACTCGACGGATAGGGAAACGTGTCAGATTCAATACTTCTGATTTGATGAGTTGTTCATTGGGAATACGGACATAAATATTATCTGCCGTACGCAGTTTGATAGATAACAAATCAACAGATAAAACATCACCAATCGTTTTGCCAACTTGTATGGTATCACCGACAACAAACGAGCCTTCACCAATCAAAAATAAGCCACTGATTAAATTAGATGCAGACGTTTGTGAGGCAAAACCAATTGCGACGGTGAATACTCCCGCAGCACCCAACAAGACACTGATTTTGAAACCCATTTCATGTAACGAAGAAATACTAAACAGTAATAATAAAAAATAAAAAATACCACGCCGCCAAACCAGCAATTGATGGGCGGTCAGCCGTTGGCTCATGGTGCGTACAAACGCAGTCGTCACGAGATGTGAGACTAAGTAGCCAAAGGCTAACAGCAACCCCCCAATAATAAAGCCTTCGGTTTTATCGCTGACGGGTAAATTGATCATTTGATCTAAAAAGCTATCCGTTTTTGCCATGATGGTTATCCTATTAAAATATGTTGTTGAGCTGTGAGTTAATTAAATTTTCCCTTCGACTCCGCTCAGGGAGCAGTGAGAGCCTTGTGTGTGCATCATTACGGTGGCTGAGTGTAGTCGAAGCCTAATCAAAAAAATGCTCAAATAAACCGACAAAGTTATCTGGATTTGCCACGCGAGCGGTGCTTTGTAAGGTGGCAACTCCTGCTTGTGAGTGCAAGCGATTATCGATACGTAGTTTGGGCGCACGGCCATTATTAGTGAGTTCAACGGCTAATGTTGGGGTCCATAAACGGCCATCGGTTGCACTATATAAAGGCAATAATGCGGTAGGAATATTAATGCGTTCAATTGGCATGGTTTGTGAGCCGTGATTTTCAATATAGACGGGAGTCACCGCACGAAACGCACGAATTGGCAGTTGCGCTAACTCAATACGACCAAAGACTTTTGTTGCGTAGCAGATTTCTCCACGAATGGGACTAGAGCCAAACCATGTATCTGTAGGACGAATAATGGGAATATCAATCAACGGCTTATCGACAGCTTGTGTTGTTGATACTCTCATCCATACAGGCGTGCTGACAAATAAGGTAACCGCTTGATTAGCAGGAATAAATAAAGGGTCAATCGGCTTAATGACCACGGAACGATCTGCCAAAGCAGGGGACAGTATAATTTTATCGCCTGTCTGATTAAAAATATAGCGTTGCAGCACGGAGGGTTCTGGAAGCAGTAGGTTGGTATCGCTGATTGACCAATCATGAGCATCCTCATTTTGGTGAGGGTGGCGATACGTTTCAACATGCCACTCTTGAGCGTTACGCTTTAATTGCAAGTCTAAGCCAGCAAAGTTCCAGCGGCGCGTCTGTTCAACGGTAAAAGGGTATTCCCCCCACCAAACTTGTGTTGTCATTTTGTGTGCTCCAAGAGGGTATTTATGCAAAATGCGCGGAAGGCATCATGCTAATGACAAAATAGTTGTATATTCGGCATTGAGACGAGTCTTGTCATCCATTAGACTGTCATGAAAATGTATTATCTTGCCGCCTGTTGATGTGCAAGTACGTTTTTTGATGACAAAAAGCCTAATTAAAACGATATTTTGCATCAAGCCTGTGCAAGTTTAACTCTTTGTAATAAAACGAGAAGCCAATCATGTCCCGTCAGGGTCAACTATCTTATAGCTTTGCTAAACGACATGGTGTGTTGCTAGTCATGCAATCTGACACGCAACAGCAAGCACTGTTATTACGTGAAGACGTCAAATTATCGAGCTTAATGGAAGTTAGGCGCGTGTTAGGCGTTATTTCAGCGCATGAAACGGTTTCCATAGACGTATTTAATCAACGGATGGCAGGTGCTTATCAAGGTGATGGCGGTGAGTCTCAACAAGCGGTTGCAGGTTTAGAAGATCACCCCGATTTAGAAAGTTTAGCAGAATCTGTTCCAGAAACCGAAGACTTGATGGAACAAGAAGACGATGCACCAATTATTCGCTTAATTAATGCCTTATTAAGTGAAGCTATTCGTCTAAACGCCTCGGATATTCACGTTGAAGCCTTTGAAAAGAAGCTGTCGGTACGGATGCGTGTTGATGGCGTACTGCGTGAGATTGTCCAACCACGTCGTGAACTCGCGCCGTTGTTAGTCTCGCGTATTAAAGTCATGGCAAAATTGGATATTGCCGAAAAGCGAATTCCACAAGATGGTCGAATTTCCTTGCGTTTAGCAGGCCGAGAAGTCGATGTGCGGGTGTCCACATTACCTGCAAATCATGGCGAGCGGGTGGTCATGCGTCTGTTAGACAAACAAGCAGGCCGCTTGGATATTGGTCATTTGGGTTTACAAGCCACTGACCATAAACGTCTCAGCGATTTAATTCATAAACCACACGGCATTATTTTGGTCACAGGGCCCACAGGTTCAGGAAAAACCACGACCTTGTATGCCGCATTGACCGAGTTAAATGACCACTCTCGCAATATTTTAACCATCGAAGACCCAATTGAATATCAACTCGAAGGTATTGGTCAAACGCAAGTCAATACCAAAGTCGATATGACCTTTGCGCGTGGTTTACGTGCCATGTTGCGTCAAGACCCCGATGTAGTGATGGTGGGTGAAATTCGTGATATGGAAACGGCTGAAATCGCAGTTCAAGCGTCATTAACAGGTCATTTGGTGTTATCCACGCTCCATACCAATACGGCAGTGGGTGCAGTGACACGTTTGCAAGATATGGGTATTGAACCGTTTTTATTAGCGTCGTCGTTATTGGGTGTTGTCGCCCAACGCTTAGTGCGCGTGTTATGTGTTCATTGTCGAACAGGCGTAGCCGCCGATGAAGAAGAATGTGCTTTGTTAGGTGTTTCGCCTAATTATGCGCCTGTAATTTATCGTCCTGTCGGTTGTGAGAAATGTAATTTTAGTGGTTATCGCGGACGTTTAGGCATTTATGAATTGGTAATGGTTGATGATACGATGCGGCGTTTAATTCACAGTCATGCGGGTGAACATGAATTAGAAGCCCATGCTCGCACCTTAAGCTCCAGTATTCGTGCTGATGGTATTCGTAAAGTATTGAAAGGGGTCACTACCTTAGAAGAGGTGGTACGCGCCACCAGAGAGGGCTAAACACGATGCCAGCCTTTGATTATATTGCCGTTGATGCCCAAGGAAAAAAACAAAAAGGAGTACTAGAAGGAGACAGTTCACGCCAAATTCGTCAGCAATTGCGTGAGAAAGGCTGGGTTCCTTCGTCTGTCGAAGCGGCTTCTTCGGACCAAAAAAGTGCTACTGAAAAGCAACCTTTTTGGCAAGCAAAAAAAGGCTTAACCGCTTATGAACTGGCGTTAGTCACGCGGCAATTAGCGACATTAATTCAGTCAGGTATTCCCTTAGAAGAAACCTTAAAAGCGGTTGCCAAACAAAGTGAAAAACCTTCGGTGCAAAGCTTGTTGTTGGCGGTGCGGGGAAAAGTGCTTGAAGGCTATCCCTTGGCGCAAAGTTTTGCGGCTTTTCCGCAAGCATTTCCTGATTTGTATCGGGCAACCGTCGCAGCAGGTGAAAAATCAGGCCATTTAGACCTTGTCTTAGAGCAGTTAGCGGATTACACCGAAAATCGTTTTGCTATTCAAAAACAAATTCAAGGGGCGATGATTTACCCAATTATTTTAACGACGCTCGCCATGTTAATTGTCGTGGGTTTATTGGCCTATGTTGTACCTGACATTGTCAAAGTGTTTAATAATTCCCACCATCAATTACCTTTTTTAACCCGTGCATTAATTGCCGCCAGTGATGCCGTCAAAAGTTTTGGCCCTTATATGGTGGTATTGTTAGGTATTGGCGCGTGGTTAGGGAATAAAACCTTAAAAACAGAAAAGGGGCGTTATGCCTTTGATGCTTTTTCGTTACGTGTGCCTTTGGTACGTCGTATTGTTAAGGGCGCGAATGCTGCGCGTTTTGCCAGTACCTTGAGTATTTTAAGTCGTAGTGGTGTGCCCTTAGTCGATGGCTTATATATTGCGGCGTCTGTTACCAGTAATTGGCACATTCGAGATGCGGTTTTAGAAGCAGCAACTAAAGTCACCGAAGGTGGCAGCATTAGTCATTCTTTAGAAAAAAGTCGATATTTCCCACCGATGATGATTCAAATGTTGCGTAGCGGTGAAGCAGGTGGTGAGCTAGATAATATGTTGGCGCGTGCTGCTGCGATGCAAGATCGTGAGCTGTCTGCTTTGATTACAACAATGGTGGGTTTATTTGAACCATTAATGTTGTTGGTGATGGCGGGTGTGGTGTTAATTATTGTATTGGCGATTATGTTGCCAATTGTCAGTATGAATAACTTAGTGCATTGATGAATGAATGCCTTGAATGGTGATATTTAAAAATTAGAGGTTGTTATGCCAAATAAAATGAGTGGTTTTACCTTAATCGAAGTTATGGTAGTTGTGGTGATTTTAGGGATTTTAGCTGCCGTTATTATTCCCAATGTGGTGGGTAAAGATGAGCAAGCACGTCGGACGTTGTCGGCGACAAGTTTGTCAAATGTTGCCAATGCCTTAGAAATGTATCGCTTAGATAATCACAAGTATCCCACGACACAAGAAGGTTTAGAGGCATTAGTTACCAAACCTGCGTCAGCAAAAGTATTTCCTCAAGGGGGATACCTGAAAAATTTACCCAACGATCCGTGGGACAACCCGATGCAATATGTTTCGCCCGGTGCGGCAGGAAAACCGTATGAGTTGTACTCTTTTGGTTCAGATGGCCAAGAAGGTGGTGAAGGCGATAATGCGGATATTTACCATAAATAACATTTCCGCAAACATACGGTTTTAGATGAAAAAATCACACGGGTTTACCCTTATCGAAGTATTGCTGGTGGTGCTGTTGATCGGCATTGTTAGCGGTATTGTTTTGTTAGCGGCTAGTCCAAATGATTCATCGCGTTTAGTGGCCAGTGAAACGGAGCGTTTAGCGCAAGCACTGAGTTTGGCGATTGACGAAGCGGTTAGTGAAAATCAGCAGTTAGGGTTAATGTTAGATGAGAAAAGCTACCGCTTCTTAGAGTTTGATGAGCAAACCAAGCAATGGTTGCCTAGCAATAATCCTGTTTTTGTGCCTTATGAATTGCCAACCAATATCAGTTTGCATGTGCTTAAAGATGACACCAGTAAAACATTGGCCATTAATCCCAAAGAGCAAGCCAAGCGTGATGAAGAAAAGGGGTTAGTCCCGCAAGTCATTTTGTTGTCGAGTGGTGAAACATCGGCAGTCATTTTGGAGCTTTCGGCACAAGATGGAGAGCCACAAACCTTAACTTTAGATGACTTAGGTGCAATCACTTTGAGTACCGATGAAAAAAATGAACCGCCCCTACAAAAATAAAAAAAATAAGGGTTTTACCTTATTAGAGGTATTAGTTGCATTAGCCGTTTTTGCCGTGGCAGCCATTGCCTTGATGCGAGTCAGTGAGTCACAACTTCAGTTAAGTGCGCGTCTAGAGGATAAAACCTTTGCTCATTGGGTCGCATTAAATATGGTCAGTGAAATGCAAGCCAACCAAGACTGGCCAGATTTGGGCGAGCAAACGGGCAAGGTGGCCATGGCGGGGCGTGATTGGAAAATTATTGTTAAGACCTTAGCAACGCCTATGAGTCGTGTACGCCGCATTGAAGTGACGGTGGGGCTTGCACCGCAAGATTTTACTCAAAACATGGAGGCGATTACCGTATTGTCGGGTTTTATTGAACTACCCAGTGTACAAACCACGAGTAATGAGTCATGACACCAGCAAGCGACAAGGGATTTACCCTGTTAGAGCTATTGGTGGCGGTGGCCATTTTTGCGTTGTTGGGAGTAGGGAGTTATCGATTGTTAGCCACGACTATCGCCACCAGAGATGCAGCACAGAAGCATGATGCGGCACTGATGCAATTGCAAAAAGCAATGTCCACCCTCAATCGTGATATTTCACAAGCAATTGCCCGCCCTGTTCGTAATGAGTATGGCGATGCTGTTGCCGCAGTGATATTAAAAAACAATACGCTAGATTTAACGCGTGCAGGTTGGCCAAACCCATTACAACAAGCCCGTAGCCAATTACAGCGCATACATTATGAACTCAATACGAAAGGTGAGTTAGTGCGCTTCTCGTGGTCACAATTAGACCGTGAACGAGGAGCTAAACCTCAGCAAAGTATTCTTCTGAAAAATATTGATACCATGCAAATGAAGGTGTATTCATTTAACGGTGGTTTGGTTCAGGAATGGCCTGTATTTCAAAGCCAAGCGGCCAATAATGCGGCCTTGAGTGAGTTGCCGCGGGCTATTGAAATTGTTGTGAATGTGAAACCTTGGGGCGAAATTCGTCGGTATTTTCGTTTGTCACAAGTGTTAGAAGTATCAAAAAATGCCCCACAATAATCCACTCGCTGACCAGCAAAAAGGCGTTGCTCTGCTGACAGTATTGTTAGTTGTGGCGATGGCAACCGTCTTAGCAGTGGCGATGGTAAAAGCGCAACAAGCATTATTACAGCGTTCGAGTAGCGTATTTAGTCAGGATCAAGCGTATTTATATACCTTAGGGGCGGAGTCTTTTGCGAAGTCCATTTTGCAAGAAGACAAAGAAAAAGATCAAACCAAAAATGCACCACAAGATAGCTTAAACGAAACGTGGGCGAAAAAAACGCCACCATTTCCTGTTGATGGTGGCATGGTGCAAGCACATATTGAGGATTTACAAGGTCGATTTAATCTCAATAATTTAATACAAGAAGACGGTCAAGTTAACATCATCGCGTTAACCATGTTTCAACGCTTATTGGCCGCGTTAGATATTTCACCCGCGTTAGCGTCACCCGTAATTGATTGGATAGATGCTGATAATTTGCCTAATGACAGTGATGGTGCGGAGGAAGATTGGTATTTACGACTTAAACCCGCTTATCGTAGTGCTAATCGTCCCTTTGTCAGTGTGTCCGAGTTGTCATTATTACGCGGCTTTACTCCTGAGATTGTCACTAAACTGAGTCCATACGTTGCTACACTCCCACTATTTACGACGGTGAATGTGAATACGGCTAGTGCTGTTGTCTTAGCGGCGATGAGTGATAATATGACGACAGTCATGGGCAAAGACTTGGTGGAAAAACGTCCACAGTCAGGTTATGGCTCAGTTGAGGTATTTTTAGAACAGCCCGTTTTTGCCAATTTAGATCCAAACGTGAAACAAAATGTGATGAAACTATTGGGTGTACGCTCGCAATTTTTTAGCGTCTCTGCGGAAGCTGAAATAGACAATCGCCGTCGGGTGTTAACCTCGGTGATTGCGCGTGATGATACAACAACACTCAAAACTATTAGCCGTGACTGGAGTCAGCAATGGCAGACTCCAGTGACAAACAACACTTCACCCATAAAAGCTAATCCCTAATGGACAATCTCTATATTCGTATTCCTGCCAGTGGTGGTTTGTGGCAAGGTTGGCATGTTAAAGGTCTTGATGTCGTCACGTTGTTTGACAGTGACCTTGAGGCAATCATGGCGACGGGCGCAGCCAACATACGTGTTACCTTATTAGTGCCAACCACATCGTGTGTCATGGCAACTGTCAATGTGACTAAGCAACAACTCAAGCAAATTGATAGTCAAAACGTTGCGTATTTGCTCGAAGACCAAACGCTGACACCTGTTGAACAATTGCATTGCTTGTATGCACCGATGAGTGATTCGCAAGCCTTAGTGGTTGCTATTCATCAACAACAAATGCAATCACTCATTGAGCCATTCAAAAATACCGCTTGTGAGTTGGTGGCGGCTGTGCCTGATATTTTTTTGTTACCGCATAATCCGCAAGGTTGGTCATTGATGGTGGATGGCTCCGATTGTTGGTTGCGGATGAACGCATTATTTGGCATGCGCCTCGAAGCAGACTCTGCTTTAGCCGTGTTGAATAGCGCGTGGCATGAGCAAACCCCGACACATGTACAAGTCTATGGTGAAATTCCCACCGAGTTAAATACATGGTTAACTGCTAAAGGTGCGGCATTAACGGTTGAGCAATTGCCCTCGTTAAATTGGGCACAAGAATTTAGTCATATTACGGCTAAGCATCCCTTTAATTTTTTACAGGGCAAGTTTGCGGTCAAGACCAAATCCTCATTGTCGGGTTATTGGCGTTATGCCGCAATTTTTGTTGGCATCACCTTTGCCGTGCAGTTGGCTTATGATGCAACGCGTATTTTTCAATACAATCGTGTTGTTAAAACGACCAAAGCCGAAAGTGTCAAACTGTATCAATCCTTGTTCCCAGATGAACGCCGAGTCGTTAATTTACGTCGTCAAATAGAGTCTCATTTATCAGAGCGACAAAGTGCTGGTCAAGGTTTTGTCTCGGTTGCCACGAAAGTGGGTGAAGTATTAAATAGTGGTAGCTGGCAAACTCAACGCTTAGATTTTGACAATAATGGCTTACTGTTAGAGGTGGATGCACTCAGCTTGAGTGATTTAGAACAATTGCGTCAACAATTGACCAATCAAGGTTTAACGACAGAAACCTTAAGTGCCAATAGTCAAGGTACAGGTATTCGTGGTCGTTTACGCATTAGTGAGAGCAGTTAATGGACGCAATAGAAAATTACTTAAATCGATTAAGCCCTCGTGACCGTGTGGTGGTCCTTATGTTGGCTATTTTTGTGGTGTTGTCTTTAATGAGCTTGGGTGCGTTAAATTTGCACCGATCGGCAGAAAAAGCACAACAGCAAGCCTCACAAGAAAAAGAATTATTAGCATGGTTACAAGCCAGTACGCCGTTATTAAATGGTGCAGGTTCAAATAATGGCATGTCGGTATTAGACACCGTGAGTGCCAGTGCTGGCGGCTCAGGCATTAATATGCAACGTTTTGAACCAGATGGTGACAGTGTCCGTGTCTGGTTAGAAGGTGCGGATTTTGCCAAAGTGGCCAGTTGGTTAAATAACCTAACACAACAAGGGGTAAAAGCGCAGGAAGTGCATTTTGAGCAGGATAGTAAAGGCTTAAATGTCCGTTTGGTGTTTGGGCGTTAAGTTTAATCGTCCCTTCGACTCCGCTCAGGGAGCATTTTTGTGCTGGCTGAGCGGAGTCGAAGCCCTACTAAATGGCTAACTCTCTAAAGTCTTGAATCTCTGCACCCCGTTCCCACCATTCCATAAAGCGTGTGCGCGCTTGTTGTGCATAAGGTGTGCCTTTGGGCAGAAGTGAGCCTTGCCACGGATCACGATTGGTACAACGTAACAGGCCAATGTCGTCGGCAACTATCCATGCTTGCGGTTGACTGACATCAATATCATCGTCATGCAGTTGTCGAATATCAATCAAGCTCGATAGCTTACGTGCCAGTTTCACCAAACGATGGCCTTCAGTCACCGCCATTGAAGGGTTGGCAATTAACAACCGTGTGACGGTGTACCGACTTGAACGAGAAAAGGCAGACAACGCGTTAATAAACTCATCGTTATCAAAACGCGCGTGTTCTAGATCGGGCGTGACAATCAAAATTTCTCGTTTACTTTGTGCCAGTAGGGCAATTGCCGCATTTTGTAACATGACTAAATGCGATAGCTCTACCCGAATGTCAGTTTCACCTAAGATAAACGGCGGCAACAATTCATCGGTAAACATGGGCAAAGGACGAGCAACAATAGTATCCTCGTCGTCTTTCACAATAACCAACTGATGCGGTAAGTCTTCGGGTAAGACAAACTCAATTAGCCCGTCATCCGTTGTGTCTGCGGCTGTATTATCATTAGGTGTGTTAGTCATTTTAATCCTCTAACAATAACCAAAAGCCTGCGCTTAATTGGTCGCATAGCCAGTTAATGTTGTCATGGTCTTCTATATGAGATTTTAGTTCATCCCATGTTAATTGACAGCTGTCTGCCAATAATGCCATAAAATCCGCCTTTGCATGAAACTCGGAGGGTTCTATTTCTTCGCCGTTAATATAGAGATGCTGAGCTTGTCCTTGTTCACCGACATAGACAAAGCGTGAGGCAGGGTCACGGCAAATAATCGTCCCTTGTTGTAAGCGAGTGATTAATTCTTCAGGGTCAATTTCTTCACCCATTGCTTCATAATCATCATATTTGGGTTCGCTTAAAAAAGGTGCGAGTGCCGTGCTTAAAATATTAGGATTACTCAGTAGCGACAGTATTTGTTGTTGTAAGTCTTGAAGGTGTTGCGGATTTAACCACGCGCTGTGTGTTTGTGCCGTTAACTGAGGGTCACTGTACAGTGATTCTGTGCCAGTATGCTCTAAGGCAACATCAACCAAGCGTTCCAGTGCATGGGCTAAGGCAGGTGCGCGAAAGCCAAAAGAGAATGTTAAACAGTCATTTTCAGCGACACCATAATGCGCTAAACGGGGCGGCACATACAACAAATCACCTGCGTTCACCACTTCATCAAAGGTAACAGGCATATCGGCCAAAATACGCAAGGGAGTGTTGGGAACTAAAGGGGAGTCTTTATCGCAAAACTCACCCAACTGCCAGCGGCGTTGACCGCCACCTTGCACTAAAAAGACATCATATTGATCAAAATGCTTACCCACTGAGCCACCTTGCGGCGCGTAGGAAATCATAATGTCATCGGTGCGCCAACTGGGAATAAAGCTAAAGTTCTGCCAATACACCGCGAGTTCAGGAAAGTAATGGTCAACGGCTTGTACCAGTAATGTCCAATGGGTTTTAGGGAGTTGTTTGTATTGTTTAACGGTAAATGGGCCTTTGCGTAATGCCCATTTTTTATTGCCATCTTGCTCAAGGACAATACGTGCTTCAATACTGTCTTCTTGCGCTAATTCCATTAAATCTTCTTTCCCAACTAATGCTGCTAAGTTAGGAAAGGCATTACGGACTAATAACGGTTTTTTTTGCCAATAATCGCGTAGAAATTCGTCCGCAGTCAGGCCGCCTAAATGGGCGAGAGGAATGTTGGTCTTCATAAAGTTATCCTTAAAGCGTGATTGTTGGCCACACGGCCAACAAGGTGTCACGTAAACATTGGTCAAAGAGTTCAGTTTTCACCGTCACAATCGGTGCGGGTAGTTTTGATTCTAAACGGGCATATAAGCGCAATAAATAACCGTCTAAGTCTTCTTGAGCAGCAATAAACTCGCTTTCTTGGCTTTGTGATTTTAAGTCGAGTAAATCATCAATTTGATCTCGAATATCACCACTGGGTAAATAGGTGCTCACTAATTCTTGAAAGCGCATTGGTGGCTGTGTGCCTTTGTCAATGACCCACTGTGCGGCTAATAACGCTCTAAACATATATAAATATTTTTTCAGGCGAATATCACGACTTTCTACCAGTTTGTTGACATCGTTACGCGCCATCGATAAATAATGATGGCATGACGATAGCGGTAAAAATGCCGATTGGGTCAGCGTTTTCAGTGGCGCAATGCCTGCCTCATGTTGGCGGTAAATAATCGGCGATGACAACCATTCCATGAGCGACGGGTTCGATTTACGCAATAAACCCAAGGCTTTTTTAATATCCCAACCGTTAATATCCAATAAGCCATTAATCGGTTCTTCAATGACATCGCGTTTATCGAACACTCGAATATAGGACGATGGCTTTTGGGCGTAAATAAATCGGACATCATAGTCACTATCAGGCGATGGAAAGCCCCATGCACGGCTACCCGACTCACAGGCAAAGAGAATGGTGACATCGTGCTCTTGTTCGATTTGGCTGAGATGTTGTTGGATAATGGTTTGCATGGGATTACTCGAATTGTTAACTTAGGTTTTCTTCGTCTGAGTTTAAAGTGGTATCTGTTGGTTCAAGAACCATCTGTTCTATCTGCTCAGGAGAAATCTGCAAATCTTCAAGTTTGTCTTTTATTTTCTCGTAATGAGAAAGTTGAAATATAAATTTCAAGAGGCGTTCATTTGTTTTTTGTTTGTCAGTATCGGTATAAAACTCATCATAAATAAAACTAATCAAGAAATTAAATGTTTTTACGATGATTTCTTTATCGTTTTTTTCATATAAGCTTATAATGTATTTGTTAGTGTTTATATTATCTCCAAATTTGGATTTTAGGTATTTATTAAAGATAACTTTAAATAAGGCAAGAAAATGAAAATCTGGAGATTCTAATGATTCTTTAAACGAAGATTTTTGAATGGTAATTATGGTATCAAAAATATAAAATGCACACATCATGTCTTCAAATGTTGTGTGGCTGTTAAATATTTTTTCATATAGTCCGTCTTTATGGTTTTTATGTGAAATAAAATTCATATCCTTATTCGTTTTTTGAAATTGCTTATAGTTATTTAATACACTCACTGGGTCTTGCAGTTGATAGGCTAAATATACATTAGCAAATACAGAATTAGATATCATTCGGATACTTTTAGGTGCGTCTCGAAATTCAGAACGTCTTTTTTCGTACCAAAATGGCGTTTGATACGACGCATTTTGTAGTGTGACTTGAATATCATCATTGGCATAAAAATCTCTATCATTGACAGGATTTTGAGAGTTTGTGTAGCGCGTGACATTTAAGTCAAAATCTTTGCCGCCAGACTTTAACAGGCGCAATGTCACAACTGCTTCATTGTCCATCTGAATACGTTTAGCAGGTGAGGCATTTTTATAAGCACGATATATAGAATAAACGGTCTGTGCGCCATTAATAATTTGCAAGCCTGTTAAATTGATGTTGACTGCTTGTTTTCCTATTTTAGGTAGTAAGTAAGTAATAGCGGTGATGCCATTATTGTAATACCAAAAATAGGCAGGATTATCTGTTGCCGTTCTTTCTATTTCTTCATTAAATTGAGATTGAAGTAAAGGATTTCGTACGTTTTTATGAAATAGAGAAAATCCATATTTTTTAAATAAGTCATAAATGCTTTTAGGTCGAAGTAAGAAAGTATAAGCTTCAAATGGTTTTTCAATCCGAATACTCCCACTGCTTTGAATTATTTCAATGCTAACGGGGCTTTCTTCTGGGTTTTGATAAGTCTCTAAAGGATTAATAGGCTCTATTTTTTTGTACTTTCTATCAATATAGTCGGATTTTATTCTGTTGATATCAATAACTTCAAATTTTATTTTGTCATCATTTTGTATAAAAGAGTTGATATTGTCATCAGCATTGCCTTTATAAATTGATAGTGCTAAAAAAATGAATTTAACTTCACCATTCGCTTTTAAATGAGCATCTAGGTCTATTAGCTTTTTTTGTAACTTGTCATTGATGTTTTTTTTGCTGCCACGAATCAGGGTATCAAAGTCATTAAGAGCTTTTAAGATGTCGTCTCGGCTTGCTTCGGTTTTAGCGTTATTTTGATTATTCCATTTTGATTGCACAACATAAAAAATGCGGTTTCCTTGATTGTCAATATTATCAAAGACAATATCACAAGAGCTATCGTTATCTCCGTCAGTAATATAATCAACATAGTTAGAGATATTGCCATAAAACTGTAAGAACCAAATAAGCAGAGCATATGATTTTTGGTTATTTATGGCTGTTCTATGTTTTTTTAAAAAAGAGTCATCTTTATATTTAACTAAAATATCAACAAGCTCTTGGTCAATAATGTTATAGAAATCCATTGTTAGCATAATATGACTCTCATCTTGGGTCATGGCAGTATCGAAACTACCATGACCATTAAATATTAAACGGCTTTTGCTTGGCTAATGGCATTGCCAATGTAATTGGCAGGTGTCAGCGCACGTAGTTGTGCTTTGGCTTCTTCGGGCAAACTCGCTAAATCTTCTGTTTCAATAAAGGCTTGAATATCGGTGGCGGTGATAACTTTGCCACGGGTAAACGCTTTTAACTTTTCATACGGTTCAGAGATGCCATAACGACGCATCACTGTTTGAATGGGTTCAGCCAACACTTCCCATGCGCTATCTAAGTCACCTGCAACACGCGTAGGATTGACTTCTAATTTACCAATACCTTTTAACGCGGATTCGTAGGAAATCAGGCTATGTGCAAAACCTACACCTAAATTGCGTAAGACAGTGGAGTCGGTTAAGTCACGCTGCCAACGTGAAATCGGTAATTTTTCGCCGAGATGCGCCAAAATAGCATTTGCTAAACCTAAATTGCCTTCAGAGTTTTCAAAGTCAATCGGGTTAACTTTATGTGGCATGGTGGACGAACCGACTTCACCGTCTTTTAAGCGTTGCTTGAAATAGCCTAAGGAAATATAACCCCAAATATCACGATTAAAATCAATCAAAATGGTATTAAAGCGACGAATGCCATCAAACAATTCCGCGATGTAATCATGCGGTTCGATTTGGGTGGTGTACGGGTTAAATTGTAAACCTAAGCACTCTACAAATTGTTGCGCGATAGTTTGCCAATCTAAATTCGGATAAGCCGAATAATGGGCATTGTAGTTGCCCACTGCACCGTTAATTTTACCTAAAATTTCAACGCTTTCGATTTGTTTAATTTGACGGCCTAGACGATGAGCAACGTTCGCCATTTCTTTACCCAATGTCGTCGGTGAGGCTGTTTGACCGTGAGTACGCGATAACATGGGCATGTCAGCAAAGTTGTGTGCCAATTGACGAATGGCTTGATAGACCGCATTCATTTGTTCTAAGACAATGTCACGACCCGCTTTGAGCATTAAACCGTGACTGAGGTTGTTAATGTCTTCCGAGGTACAGGCAAAGTGAATAAATTCATTGACAGCTTGCAGTTCGGGCAGTGCCGAAACTTTATCTTTTAAAAAGTATTCTACTGCTTTGACATCATGATTCGTCGTACGTTCTTTGTGCTTAATCCACTCGGCATCGGTTTCAGAAAAGTTTTCTACTAACTGATTTAAAAAGGCATTAGCCGCGTCAGAGAATTCAGGTACTTCTTGAATATTTGGATTCTGACTAAGTTGTTGTAACCAACGAACTTCGACAATAACACGGGCGCGAATGAGGCCAAACTCACTAAACCACGGACGAAGGCTATCGGCTTTGCTGGCATAACGGCCATCAATAGGGGATAGGGCGGTGAGGGTGCTTAACATAACGCGCTCCAAAAAGGCTCAGATTTCTAAAAGCAGGGCTTATGCATCGCACCGCGATTGGCGCGGTTTGTGAACATGAGGCCGCTAAAAGCGGCTGAAGTGTGAACAAATAAGCGATAACAGCGTAAGCCCTAAAAAAGCGAATGATAAAGGATTCGTCGGATGGCTGCATCTATTGCGAGGGATTGCGTAGGGATGATCGTAAGAAAAACGAAAATAATCCTATGTATCTCCGTTATTCTCATTTTATCGCCGTCTAAATGCACAAAAAGTATGCTGGCTAAATGCAAATTCACCGACCTGAAAAAGCATCATAATGCCATGAGTGCATGAATCATCTGTTGTCCTAATGGGCGATCGG
The DNA here is from genome assembly GCA_006546595.1 of Moraxellaceae bacterium AER2_44_116. Classification (GTDB taxonomy): domain Bacteria; phylum Pseudomonadota; class Gammaproteobacteria; order Pseudomonadales; family Moraxellaceae; genus Agitococcus. Next base: position 252,345 of record VIAD01000001.1, read on the forward strand.
TCATCGCAATGAACGCGGCATAACCCATTAACCGTTCACGGCTTTCGCCTTCAGGCAAGGGTTTTTGCTGTTGTAAATTATGAATCGCGGCTCGCATTTGCCTTTTCTTGGTACGAGAAACTCGAGGTGCATGCTGGCCATTGACTAACAGGCCAGTTACTTCTTGCACGTTACCCGCACGAATAACATGGGTTTTTTTCATGTTTACGCTAAATCCTTCGTCAGTCATCACTCGTTGGATACTGCCTAGCAAATGACTTATGTTGGATGTTTCGGCAGTGTCTTGTGGAAAACTAAAGGTTAAGTCATCGGCATAACGGCTATAACACCAACCAAATTTTTGGGCAATACCTGTGAGCCGACGATCTAATTGTAAACATAGGATGTTGGTCAGGGCTGGACTGGTCGGTGCGCCTTGGGGTAAACAACGTTCACCTAAAGCCACGTAATAGGTTTTGTCTTCGTGGCTGACCACTTCGCGTGGTGATTCTGTGCATAACAAGGCTAACAAAGTGGCTATTTGCTCACGATAGCCTGCTTTACGAAACACTCCTTTGACTCTACGCCAACTAATTGAAGGAAAAAAATCTTTAATATCCAGTTTCACGATGACTTGGCTATTCGTATGTTGTGCGGCATTGGTGACAATCGAACGGCCTGCTAAAAAGCCATGTGCAGCTCCATGCACTAACATACGGTCAAGGATTTCTCGTAAAATCCAGCGTTGAGCCTTTTTTAGTTGTGGCCGAGGTGCCCAAATTGCGCGCAGGCCGCCACTACGTTTTGGAATTTCAAAGCGACGATAATGTGTGTCTGTGGTGGCATCACGTTGATAACACAAGCTGCGTAGCTGTGGGATCGATAAGTTTAATGCAGTCGTTAGATGTTTGACCTGTGTTAGCGGTGGTAGTTGATTTTCTAACAGCCGCTTTTCCGCATCTTGCAAATCCCAACGGTCGTGACTGCTATCATCACTCCAATAAATGCTTGTCCCCAAATGGACGATATGCGTGGCGCGATATGCTTGCCATGCTTCTTTTTTGAGTTTGCGTTTTTCTAGAGCTTCGGTTTTTAGCTCTTTTTTATAGTTTTCTAACTCCCGTGTGGACAGGGTGTCGGTAGCACGCCGTTTAACGACAAATCCTTTGAGCTCTAGTTGTTGTTGGACATAACGCTCAACGTTACCTGCTTTTTCAATCTCATCCCACAACGTTTCCCAATTGGCTGACATACTTGTTACCCCAACGTGCTGTCGATAAAACCAGACGTTTCAAATTGCTGAATTTTGCTTAAATAGGCTGTGCGTGCATCGTTGACCGAATTAAAAGCCAACTGTTGGCGTTTAGCTGTTGCGAGGTTGCCTGACACTAAAAAAACACGATTTTTATTCAGCGTTAGCTGCACTTGTTCCAGTGTGCCTTTGCGGCGACGGGCAAACAGCCGTGTTTCTTGGCTAATGGTATTAGTATCTCGTTGTGCTTGTTGTTGAGCATAAGCCATACGTAAGACGACTAAGTGGCTACAAGGGCCATGTGCCAAACCATGTTGCATAATAGCGTGGCAACTACACTCCGCTTTTGCGACATGACCTTCTTCGTTGAGTTTGAGTTTACTGAGATAGCTACGCTTGTCTTCAGCGACGGTAATCGTTGCCGAAATTTCTATGCCTTCGGTGGGAATGACTAAGACATCTAAGACGCTCACGGCAGCTAGTCGTGACAATAAATCATAGGCCTGTTGCTCGGCAGGGTGTCGATAGCGAAAATGAGCCATTTCCAACGGTTGCGTGGTTAACGGACGATAACGGTATACCCCTAACGCACGATCAAACATCACTAAACCTTGTTGACAAGCTTGTTGTAAGCTGCTGAAACAATCTGACGGAGTTAAATCCGTTGCATGCGAAATGTTGGCTAAGGTGTCAACAAAGCAGCTTTGTAAATGTTTGAGCACTCGTTCAACAGCGGCGAGTGTTAAGTCTTGGCGTGGTAGCAATAAATCAAAATTAAGTGCTTGTGACCAATTACTGCTACTAAAGCCAGTAATCGCTAAGGTTAAACTCACACCTTTGCCTGTGAGTGTCCAATAACTAGGCATGCCATTACCCAATAACGCGACATCGATGGTGTCGGCATAGGGCAATAAACGCTTTAATAACGCTAAACGCCGTCGACCCCAAATACGGACAATTTTTGCTTGTTGGCCTTGATAAGGCGCGGCCGTGGTGGCGATAACCGTGTCGGTGGGTTCGAAAATCAGTGTTGGATATTGACTTGGCATCAACTCAATAGCCAAACCTCGGCGTTTACCTTTAACATCGGCGTGCATTCGTAAGTGATGTAAGGCGTTATATAAATCAATGGCTTTGAGTTGAAATCGGTCTACGGCAAGGTGTGCAGCTGATTGTACTTGTAAAAATCCACGCAACCACGAGACAGGGACTTGAATATTTTTTTCAATAATATGACTGTCAGTTAAGGCTTCTGCGGTTTCGATTTTAAATGCAACGGCTTGTTGTCCGATCGAAAATGTGGTGTCACGAAAGCTACGCATTTGCTCAAGCCCTTGTGATAAGGCTTCGCTATAGTCAATATTCGTCGTGCCATATTGTGGCGTATCAGTCTGGTCAAAAATGCTATGGTCAAATGATAATGACGCATAACAGCCTTCATCTTTGCTAAACACTTCAAAGACTAGGCGATCAGGATGCACGCTAATCACAGGGTCTAGCACACAAAACGCCAACGGGTCATTGTCAAATAACCATTGGAAATAGGCTTGTTGCGCTTTGGCGAGCCCTTGATGTTGATGGCTACGGCGCATTTGCATAAAGGCACTGTAGACGGCACGATCCTTAGGTGCGTAACGGTAGTCGCTACTGACAATTGAAAATAACGTTGCCATTGCTTCTCTAAAAACAATCGGCTCTTTGATCGTGCCACTAAACTTGACATCACTGCGATTCAGTTGACTAAAGAGATGTAAATGCCCAGCATGAAAATCACTGGCGTGTTGGTAGCGTAACTGTATGGCTAAGCGTGCGTCACTGTTGTCCCGCGGTGTTTGATTGTCGGTCATACCTGATCTCCTACATGACTTTTTAGTGAGGATGTCGTGGCATGGCGTAGCCGTTGACTACGGCGTAACGCACGAAAAGCAGCTTTACGAATATCCTCATCATCCTCTTGCGGTTGACTCAACAGTTGTAAATGTCTTTCCGCACGTTCCAAACCCATTTTGCCCAATCCTTCAATCGCACCCATACGTACCCACTCATCACCTTGGCGTTGGTTGGCGAGATAGGCGAGTGTGTCAATATCGTGTTGAGCAATGAGTGCGGGCAATGCTTGCGCTTGACTGCGCCCATGACTGGCGGCGGCAGATAATTGTGGGTGAAAATCACGAGCAAGTTGTTGTGGTTGTGTCAAGAACGCTTGCCATGCCAATAACCCAGAGCTAGGCCAGTGTTTGGCTAAGACATGATTGGCTAATTGTTGGAGGTCAGGTATTGCACTGTCACATAATGCGCTAATCAGTGCTAGATATGGCATTTCGGGGATGCTGTTTTGTGCCAATAATGCACGCAATAGGCTGACTTGATAGCTCAAATGTGATTTGTCACGGTTTAACAGGATCTCACTCAAGACAGGATGGGTGTAGCCATGATGAATAGCAGCCCATAATAACGTGTTGACTGCCCGTCCTGATGTTGCCAATAATGCAAGATTTTCGGGCTGACGGCGGTATTGTGGTGTTGCAGATTCACACCTTTGCCATGTTTGATAACCGCGTGTTAAGGCATCGCCAAGCGCAGTTGTTGTACTTGGCGTTAAGACGGGCATACGCGGCAAAAGCTCCGCAACGATAGCGATCATTCGCCAATGATTACTGATTAATAACGCCTCTATGGCCTCTGTAGGGTAGTCTTGACGTTGAAATAAACCTTGCTTAATCGGCTCGGTGACGGAGGTATCAACATCGGCTTGGCGTGCGACTAATAGCTTCAATAAATGCGCTGTTGGCGCATAACGAATCACCTGTGTTAAAGATTGACCGTCATTTAATAATGGATAATGCCCTTGCAGCAAGGCGTCATCGACGGGACTGGCTTCATGGGCAGGATATTGCCATAACAAACATGCGGTATTATACGTTGCGGTCACTACAGCGTATTCGGTTTCTTCCCGTAAGAGCGTGAGCAATAAGTCACGGCTGGCAGGCGTATCCCAATATTGTAAGAGTGAGATAGCATGGATCTTATGATCTTCATCGATATGATGATCGTCACGGAGAATGTAAGCGCAAATCTGTTGCCATGCCGCTAAACTATTGAGCCAACGGAAGCCATTTAACACCCGATCGATCATGTTGTTACTGGCTTGTTTTAGGGTGCTTTTGAGCAGACGGAGAATTTGCTCTGCTTTATCGCCTTGTCCCATGTGGCCAATGGCTTCAATCGCGACTGCTTGCAAGAAGTGCCCTTGGTCTTCGGCCAGTGCTAACAATTTATCTAAGGCTCGTTCATCCCCTGATTCCCCTAAGGCTAAGACCGCCCGTTGTCGATAATCGGCATTAGTTTGATAATCTATCGCCGCCAGTAAAATGCTATTGCCATGAAGATGTCCTTTTTTGGCTAAGCCTTCGGCGGCTAAAAATTGAATATCGGTATTTTTGTGGCGTAGTGCATCCAACAGCCCTTGAATGTTGCCTTGACGTTTATAGGCTCGACGACTAATAGCAATCACTACATCGGCTACATAATCAATCGTCATTTTGGGTAATGCAGCTAAGAGTGCATTATCGACATGAGGGCTTTTCATCCAAGCCATTGCTGTTAATAATGAATGGGCGAGCTTGTACTCTTGACGATGAATCAGTGTTTGAAAGAGGCGAATTAATACGTCATCATAACGCTGATGTTGTTCACTTAAGCAACGGTTATCGGCGAAGGTATCATCATAATCGTGAATACGCTGATCATAGCCACTAATCGTTAATACCGTTTTAACAATGCGGGCGGTTTGTACGGGATAGTGTTCTAAACGCAGGAGGAGTGGTTCGACCACTTCAGGACAGCGATAGTGAGCGATAGTGTCATAAACAGTGCCAATATCGATGCGTAATTGTGGGTTGTCTAAATAGTCAGTTAACCAGCGCGCCGCTTCGACACCCGATAAACGTCTAAAGCAGCGAATCAGGCGTGCTTGCTCATTGCTATCAATACTATCACTCAACAATTGTTTCAGAGCAGGCAGTACATCGACATGCTGATGTTGTGCTAATAAATCAGCAGCAGCCACTGCCGTAGGACGATGGTCATTCCGACAGGCGGTTAGTAACAATTGCGGCGTGACTGCTTCGTTATAAATACCAGCTAGTTCAGCCACACATTGTTGACGCAATGGTAAATAGTAAGATGCTAAGGCCAACGGTGCAGTGACCAACAGTCCTTGTTGTTGACACAGTAAACGCCATCCTTCAACCGCTAAAATGGCACTACTGGTTTGAATCAGGCTGTGTAATAAGGCGTGTGCTTGTTGCGTGGGGTAGTAGGCAATCAGCAATTCTAAACCCTGTTTGACGATATCTTGTTGCACCGAAGTAATAGCAACTTGGCCGACACGTTCCGTACTCAGCCCGAGTTGTTGCAAAATCTCAAACGCAAGTTGCCGTAATGCTTGTTGCTGATGATTCAGTAACGGCATTAAAGAGTGGCAGGCACTGTCACGCAAGGCATGATCTTGTTGGGCAAGAAACGCTAAATGACGCATTGCCAGTAAGTTATGGCCAAGCTGTTGACTACTGTTGAGTTGTGGGTTCTGTAATCGTAATAAGCCAATATACGCACCAAAAGCCAGTTGTCGCCATTGACTAGCATGTTCATGATAAGGTTGCGTGGTTAATGATGGTTGTGCTGCGATAATGGCATTTTCTAACGCAGTCTGGTGACGTTGGCTAAACGCTATATAATGTAATTGCCACGTCTTTATTGGCACCAGCTGGTCAAAGTTTTGCAGCAATAACACCGCACGCGCCTTAGCTTTACCTATGCCATAAACCATTACCGCCGCTAATGCTTGCAACTCGTCAACACTGATTTGCCAGTTATCATCATCTTGACGGCTTTTGTGACACTCAATCAGCCACTTAGCCATGTATTGCCAACAACTGCCTAAGTCTTGATAGCGCATTAAGATATCTGCGGATAATAGTTGCACAGTGGACGAGTTGATGGATAACGCCCAACTGCTTAAATGGGGAGCATCAGGATGCAGTAATAGCTCATGACAGAATAAAATGAATGGGCTACTGATGGCAGTCGTTGTTTTGCTAAAAAACTCTTGTAAAGCAGGAGGTGTCACTTGTTGTAGGCAGACCATCGCAGCCAAGCGTTCATGAGCTGATAAGATGGCAATAACCGCTTTATCTTGCAATACAATCAACGCGTTGCTATCACCCAATATCGCTAACGCCAATGCACTGTAAGCACGCACTTCACTGCGTTCATCACCTAACCATAAAGCCAATTGTTCGCTGTGTGATGTTGTGCTTGACCACGGCAAGGCGGTGGCAGCGGCTTTCGCTAGTTCAGGGTCTTTGCTTTGAATGTGTGGCACAAGAATGGCAAACACACGTTCGTCCTCTAAGGCCGCTAAACCTGCTAAGGCAGTTTTGACATCGTTTTTCCATACCGCCACCAAGTTTTCATTGTCAGGTTTTGCACGAGTGGCAAAACGTTGCAAAACACTAAAAGCACGTTCATCGCCCCGTAAGGCAAATGCTTGGGCGGCGGCGACTTGAATATCTTCATGATGACAAAGCAATGCGTGAGCTAATGCCGTTGTATTGTCGGGTAGGGTGACGAGCGCATTTAATGCCGCTAAACGGAGTTCGCGGTCGCTGTCTTCGAGCAGTGTTGGCAATAATGCGTGAAAAGCAGTCGAAGGTTTATCCAGAATATATTGTAACGCCGCACGACGTATATCGACAAAGCGGCTGTTAATGGCATGAGTGAGTACGTGTTCCGCGATAAATCGCTTTTTTTCTTGTAGCGCGAATTTTAAGGCTTGTTCACGAATGGCACTAAAGGCATCATTCAGTAATAACACCAACAATGACAGAGCATCATCCTCTTTGTTGTGACTCATGAGCTCATTTAAAACTTCTTGATGCACATTTTGATATTGACTGCTTAATAATAACTGTAAGGTCTGGACTCGATTACCCGCTAGTGAACGATTGAGACAGGCTTTTACCGTTTCTTGACGAATCGGTTCAAAGACATCATTAAGGGCAGAAGTTAAACAGGTGATAGATGAAGATTGTTGGTCAGCAGGTAACTGACCTAACTGATCTAATAGCACTTTGAGACTGCGCGCATGGAGGTCTTGATGTTTGCTACTAAAGCCTTTTGTTACCCATAACAAGGCATTGGTTTCTAATTGGCCATAACTGCTAAAAGCAACATCACGAACCGCTGCTTGCGGATCATTGAATAATATCTCTAATTGCATTTTTGCTTCGGGGCGTTTTAAGTTGGCTAAGGCTTTACAGACCCCCATACGAATAGTGTCGTTCGTTTCTTGAGCTAATAGCAGTAAAACCCCAAAAGCGCGTGCATCATGTAAAACAGCCAAACCATAAGCCGCATTAAAACAAATATCCGCATGACGACTGGCCATACCTTGTAATAAAGGCGTGTAATCTTCCTGTGTTAGTGTCGCCTCTGTAATGCTCGTAACAAAAATGTCGTTAGTTTTTTTGGGTAATGTCGGTGCGTTGGCTTGGCTATTGAGCGGAAGTTCTTCTTCAAGTACAAGCAATTTGAAATTTTCGAGATCTGCTAATGGCCGAGTCCATAACGCATCAGCCTGTTTTAAGACCTGAGCTAAGACAGGGCGCGCCAAAATAGCCACCCACAATGCAGTTTGTCGAACCAAGGCATCACTGTGATCTTGTAATAATACAACAGTGCGTTGCACTTCCATATGATTGAGTAGTTTCCGTTGATATAGCCGAATCAAAGCGGCACGTTGCAAATCGTTGTGTTGACTTTGTAATGCTTGCAGCGAGGCTTTAGGATCATTGGCCGGTGCTAATTGCTCTAGCAAACTCAAGGCTAAATGACGGATCACCCGATGACTGTGCTGTAAACTGGCAACAATATGCTGTTCTGCTTGGCGATAAATCTGAGCTTTTTGTGCTAATTGTTTTAGGGCTAATTCACCAATATCAAGATAAGGCGTTTCTAACGCTTTTAGGCAATGACGTAGTGGGTCTGGACTGTCTTCGGCGCGTTCACTCAAACTAGCAAAGGCTGCCAGACGGATGACATCGTGCGTTTTGTCGGTCAAACACGCTTCTAAAAAAACTGAGGCTTTTGCATGTTTAGATGCACAAAGTCGATTAACAATATCTAAACGTGATGTTTTATCTTGCTCTGCTTTTAACTGTTTGGCTAATAGCTCTAAGGCATTGAGGTCATCATATGCCGATAATAAGTTTAATGCTTGTGTAAGACGTTGGGGGTCTTTGTGTTGTAATTCTTGTTGTGCCCAATAATAGCCATCGCGAATCATCAGATTGACATCAATGGGTTTGCCTTCGTCATTGAGTTCTAAAAATCGTAACGACTGGTCTTCACCGACCATTAACAAACAAGGCTTGTCTTGATAATAAATGAGACCAAGCTGGGTGATTTTCGGTAGGTTTTTTTTGTACGTCAGTGGCTGACCGCCTGCATCAGGCCACGCTTTAATACTTTGGTCATTCGCTCCTGTAAACGTGCGCTCAAAACCTGAAATAATGCTGTAAATAGTGCCTGTGTGATTACTATTACGGCCTTTATCTAAGGCTTGTAACTCGCCTTGGACATGGGTGCTATACAGTTTTTTATCATCCCCAGCGGAGAAAAATCGTTGTTGTAGTGGCTCAAAAGATAAAGCGGTCACTGCGCCTTTGTGGATGTGTGCCTGTGCTGAGAGCGTGAGCAACTGATGGTCAAATTGATAGCTTGTAACTTGTCCTTTGTGGTCACCAACGACTAACCAACGTCCATCGTTTGAGGTGGCAAGAGTGGTTGCCGTGTCTGTTAATGTCAGTTGTTGCACGATCGTTTGGTTGTGTAAATCAAACAAAGACAGTTGTTGCGCTTGTAAAACTACGATGTGGCGTTCAGCAAGTAATGCTAAACCTAAAATTGGTGAAGTCTGACGATCAACCGTGAAAAACGCATTATTGATGACATTGACCATACCTTGACTTAGGCTAGCATGATAAAGATGGCCATTTTGTCCCGCCAACCAAAGATCATCCTGTTGACCAACCAACGCCGTTGCACCACAAGGTAACGCATCAATTTCTAACGTAATAGGGCTTTGGCCGACACCTAAACGATATAACGCCGTCGCCTGTTGTTCGGGATGAGTGCTAACGAAGGCCGCTTGCGCGCCGTGACAATGTAACGCACTGATTCGACCACGGTAGTGTAATGAAAGCTGAGTTGTCATAGCATTTGTCCTGCCAAATGGCGATGAGCATGATGAATCCGCGTCACAGCCACTAAACAGGCCGCTTGCTCCATTTGACCGCGTGAACGGGTGAAAGTTTGTAATAACGGTAACACTAACACGGCAAAATCGGCATCTTCTAAGGCCAAGTCTCGCATGGTCTCTATCATTGCCTGTTTCGCAAGACTAGCGGATAAAGGTCGTTGGACTGATCCTGATTTTTCTCGTCCCAACCGCGCAGGCGGCAATTCGTAGAGCCAACGCCGTAATAACTGTTGTAACGCTAAGGGTGTTGCGGGTAATTGCTCGGGACGTTTTGGTAGGCCTGTTCCTTGTTGTTGTTCGATGGTCGCAATTTTGTCTTGTTGGCTTTTACCCATCGTTGCCATCAACGGAATTGTTGGTTGCCAATGGCGCGTAGTCGCGTGATGGCGATATAACGTCCACAAAATGAGCATCACAGAATAGCGAATTTCACGATCAGGACTTTCAGTGAGCGGAAACAACGCATCAGGCTGTTGGAAGGCTTCGTGTTGTTGAATCAGCTCAATCCCCAGCTGTCGCGCATAGGCTTGTTTGGATTCGCACAGGCCATATACCGTCGTCGCATCCAGTTGATTGGCATCTAAACGGTAATATTTATTACTGCTTTCAGGTGCGTCTAATAAGGCTTTATGCATAAATTCGCGAATATCAACATGACGAGACTCGCATAAGCTGACTAATTCTGCTGATGTTGGTGACCAACGTACTAACTCCCACTGAGCAACTTCGATTGCAAACTGTCGTAATACCGCATGGGGATGATGAAATAACGGTTTAAAGCGTTCAAAGCTTAAAAAAGATGCGGGAATTTCGGCATTAGGGTCAACAGGGCGATCAGTAAGTGCTAAGCAAATATGAGGATGGTGATAACGTAAATAACGTAAGGCTAATCGATGAGTCGGCGTGTCTGTTTTTTCCGTTGCCATCTGCCATAACACCTGACAGCCTTCAAAAACCTTGTCTTGTGAAAATTCGCGTGTTCCGCCAACTAACATCTGTAAAAATGCCGTTTCGGAAATAATTTTCATTGCTGCACCTGCGGCAATTAATGACTCCGCTTTCACTTGTTTGCTGCCTTTGCGACCATTGCCATACAATGGCGAACCGTCATCACCAATAACTAAATAATCCAGTTTATTGGTGACCGCACCGACATTCTTGCCTTGGGCATCCGTTACTTTTTGCTCTGCTTCCGCACGAGTCATGGTGCTGAGTTTGCCCGTGAATAAAAAGCTCTGTTGTTGTAAATCAACCATCGCAGACGACGTAGAGCTATCAACTTCAGTATCAATGGTGCCAGTAGGGGCAAAATCGGCAGGTAAAAATGCTTTGATCATCCGCTCAACAGCAAAATCGTGATATACCGCTTCTTCACGACAGGCTAGGGTCATTAACCAATCAAAGCCTAGACTGGCAGGAGAGAAACGACGTACATCGGCTAACCATGTCCGTATTTGTTCCGCTAAGTCATGATTAAAAGGTAGGTCGCGCAGCCATACAGTGTCACCTGCCAAGGCTGAAATTAGCGTATTATTTTCCCAGTCAGGTTGATAGGCCAAAGCGTGATAGTACGCCATTGGTAAGGTGTTAGTTTTGATATCATCGGCATTTAGCCATTGGATAATCGTTTTTTGACATAATGGATGTAACAGTTGACGTTGTAAAAAATCGTGACTGAGTGCGGTACAATCAATATTTTTTAGGCAGGATAAGGCAAAATTAGCCACAGCCTGCCAGCGACTTTCTATTGCCAATTGCGTCAAAATATCCTGAAAATAACTTATGCCTAAGTTATTCAGTGAGTGAAGTTCCAATAGATATTTTTGACAAAATTCAATGCTGTGTTTTGTTCCTGCCAATAATCGTTCCCGAAACCACGACGCATCTAATTCACTGCGGCCAAAATGCTTACGTAACACATCAGCGGCGAGGTTATGATGATAGTTTGAGTCAAGTAATATGCCCCATGCCGTTAAACCGATGTCTTGGCGAGGTTCTCGTTCGTTAATGAGCTGTATAGCTAATTGCCTAACGGCTAAGAAGCTATTTTCTGCCAGTCTTAATAGGCGATCTAAGGGTAAGTCGCGGGCATGCGCTTTAGCATATTCACACGCATATTGTTGTGCTTCTTGTGCCGATGACTCTAATAAATCAACGACCATTTGATGCAAGCCCCATGCAGCAAATTGATGCTGTTCAAATTTTGGCGAGTTATTTAACAGCCAAACAATAAAACTATCACGTGCGGTACTCATAACGGGTACAGCGGCTAACTGAATGATGGCATCGGGCAGAATGTCGCGTAATCTGGCTTTAAAATCTTGTTTTAAGGATTCACAGGCGTATTGACGAACCTTTTCGGCACGCGCCATGGTTAATAGACGTAATAATGGCTCAGGGTGACGCTGCCATGTGTCATTAAATGCTCGATGTTTGCTGAGTGCCTGAGGGCGGCTAATATAACCAAAGCTGTATCGACTATAACCATTGTTGTGATGATGATAAAAAATATGGTTAGCAATCCATGTATTTTGCCATGTCGTGGTGTCGGGGTAGGCGGCCAAATAATAGATTGCTGCTTCAGGGTAACAGGCAGGTAAAGACTCACCCAGTTGTCGTAAATAACGCCAACCACGCAAGGCTATATAATTTTTAGTAGCTAAACTAACCCCATAGAGAGGTTTTTCATAACGTTCACTATCAATACGCGCCGCTATTTCACCCAGTATTTGATAGTCATTATTTTGTTCTGCGGCTTTATAAATATGCTTTAACGCTTTCCATAAGCCATAAACCAACGGTAATTGCCGAATTGCGTCAATCAAAACATAACGGGCGTAATAACTGCCATCATCCCATAACAGGGTTAGTAAGAGATGAAGCTTTAGCCGCTCAGGTAAAGGGTAATTGCCTGTATCTTGTTCGAGTCGCTGAATCTGCTCCACACGATAACTGAATTGAGTGTGGTAGGGTTGTGCGCGAAATTCTTGGCTAAAAATCTTTACCAAAAAACGATCAAAGGTGAGTTCGTCATCTGGAATAGGATGTTCTGGTTTTGAATCTGTTTGTTGCGCTAACGTCACCATATAGGTGACTAAAGCGGGGTCTTTGCAATCCCATGCACGTTGAATATCAGAAAAGGAAAGTTGCATAGTGTGGCATCCTTTTTAGCGCAACAGAAGTCTTCCTTTACATCAGCTTTCTTGGAGAAGAATAGCGTATTAAAAATTTCTAGCGCGCCAACATCTTGAAAGTAGATAGTTTTATGTTTATTGGGGTGAAAATTAACACAGCACATCAACAGCGTCAATCTACAGATCAATCCACGGTGACACAGCTTGTCGTGGTGTTAAATTGGTAATATTAAACAACATAAAGGGGCTTTAAGAAGCCCCTTTATGATGATGAAAAATCTACCTGAATGACCTGGTACATGGAAGACTCACTGACCCGCGCCACTAAGTACGTGCCGTAGCAGTAGCGAAATCACGGTTGCGTGATTGTTCCAGCTCGCTACTGCTACGGCACGTACTTAGTGGCAATAGCGGGGCTGAAACAGTCTTCCTTGTGATCAATGTGTAAGCTTAATTCAAAAGCGGCGCATCACCGCCTCAACCCGAAGGTTAACGCTAGAATTTTCATTGGCTTGGATGCTAACACAATGAAAAGAAGAAACTCAATAAAAAATATATCAATATAATTGTCAGCGACATGGGGTGTCGTTTCAAATAAATAAGGACTAATATCATGTCAAATAATATATTTACGCACAGTTAAGGAAAAAACATGAATGGTTTTAAAGACTACGACAAGTACGATGCTTTGGGTTTGGCTGCATTAGTGAAACGAGGCGAAGTTATGCCTGAACAATTGTTAATAGAGGCAATCAATCGCCGCAATGCTGTTAACAGTCAAATTAATGCCGTTATTTACAACATGGACGATTTGGCTTACGACAGCATTAAAAAGGGCTTACCTCAAGGCGCATTTGCAGGTGTGCCTTTTTTGATTAAAGATTTATTAGCGGCTTATGCGGGTGTACCACTGACCAGTGGGTGCCGAGCTTTTAAACACTATGTGCCCGATTTTGATAGCGAGATGATAAAACGCTACAAAGCCAGTGGTGTCGTTATTTTTGGTAAGACTAACACGCCTGAGTTTGGTTTGATGGGGGTGACAGAACCTGTCTTACACGGTATTACGCGTAATCCGTGGAATTTACAACGAACATCGGGAGGCTCAAGCGGTGGTTCGGCAGCAGCAGTAGCAGCAGGCATTGTGCCGATGGCTTCAGGTGGAGATGGTGGTGGTTCATTACGTATTCCTGCTTCCTGTTGCGGTTTAGTGGGGTTTAAGGCTACACGAGGCCGTAATCCACACGGGCCTGCGGTCACTGAGCCGTGGTTTGGTCAAGTACAAGAAGGAGTGATTTCACGTTCAGTACGCGATAGTGCCGCTATGCTAGATGCCACTCAGGGGCGCGATGTGGGTTGTTTGTATGATGCTCCTGCGGTTAAAGGTACATTCTTATCTTGTGTCGATAAAGCACCCAAAAAGCTGAAAATAGCGTACACCTACGAACCCTTACTACGAGACGGCACAATAGACAGTGAATGCCTACAAGGTTTGCAAGCAACGGTGGCGTTATTACGTGATTTAGGCCATGACGTGGTTGAAGCATCGCCACCATTAGATAAAAAAACTTTAGCAGAAGGCTATTTACTGCGTATTGCCGCTGCTACGGCAGGTGAAGTGTTAGATTCAGAACGTATGTTAGGTCGTCGAATGGGGATGGATGACTTTGAAACAGAAACATGGTCATTAGCACGATTGGGTCAATCTTTTAACGCGGGCGATTTAGATTACGCCAATCGTCAGTTGTATGCTCAAACACGGGTCTTTGAGCAATGGATGCAGCAATATGATGTCTTTTTAACGCCAACATTGGCCGCACCGCCCGTGACATTTGGTGAGTTTCATTTAAAAGGCATCGAAAAATTATTGTCACCGTTGGCTAAACGTTTGCCATTAGGCCCTTTAGTACATTTTTTACCTGTATTGTCACATTTGGCAGCACAAAGTTTTCAATGGGTGGTTTCTACGCCTGTGATGAATATTACGGGGAATCCATCAGTTTCTTTACCCTTACATTGGTCTAAAGATAATTTACCTGTGGGGATGATGTTTACTGCCCGATATGGTGATGATGCAACATTGTTTAGCTTGGCAGGACAGTTAGAAAAGGCGTTGCCGTGGCTTTATCGGCGGGCAGGTGTATTTGCGGGGGAGAAGATTTAATTTCTATCTGGTATGTAAGGGCAAATAATCATTTGCCCTTCGACTCCGCTCAGGGAGCGTTTTTCGGTGGCTGAGCGGAGTCAAAGCCAGATCGACGATGTCTTAAAACGGATTATTCAAATAAGCAAACGCCGTGATAAACGCCGCTTCTTGAAATTGCTTGAGTTCTGTTTCTTTAAACGGAATATGCAAAGGATGTGCTTTTAAGCTTTCTTTGCGTTGGCTAGATGACATGAGTCGCAGGTTTAAATCGGGGGATAGTTGTAATGCAGCTTCTAATTTAAAACCCACCGCACTACCAGCAAACTTACCTCTCATTTCGCGTTGGCGAATAATCACACGGTCAACGTTATAGTCTTGCATCAGTTTGACAAACGAAAACTGGAACGCTTTCATTTGCGCGCTGTCATACGAGTCAGCAACAACTAGTCTCTGCACACGGCAGGGAGATACTTCAAATAAATTGTCAGACAATGATAATATGCAAATAACAGCTTCGTTACCTTGTAATTCAACACCACAGACTTTCATGTAATCACCTAATAAAGGGTTTGTAGAGGCAAGACGAGTCTTGCCCAAGGACTGAATAATAAATAACGCTAGGTCTGATTCCGCTCAGGGATCATTTTTCCGTTGGCTGAGCGGAATTGAAGTCATTTTTTGAGGCTGCAATGCTCAATAGATGCTAAGACCGCTGTTGTGTTTCTTTGATGAGTAGTCGTAACTCCTCAAGAATTTGTCCACGCGTAAATAATAAGTGCCAACGACGGCCACCTAAACGCTTCCAAAGCCATGCGGCTCGAACACCTGCCAACAAACTGGCGCGAATTTGTTCGGCCATGCCAACTGTTTTTAGTCGTTGCTCATTTCCTTTCACTTGAATGCGGAATTTGAGTGTGCCAATGGTGTCAACATACGCACCTGCTAAGTTGTTCACTAACCCTTGCGCTAAAATATCATTATCAAAATGGGGTAGTTGGCGTTGAGTTTGCTCTAAACGCTGCCGTAACCGTGTTAATAATGACGATGATTTGCTCAGTTGACCTTCAATATGAATCATTCCAAGGGCATAACGCAGCTTGTCGGCTTGTCGGCCATCAGAACCTGCATCCATTAAACACGCCTCAAGCGTTTTGATGCCTAATTCAAGTGCTTTTGCATTACCATAAATCGCTTCAGGATTATCGGTATCAAAGACTAAGGTGCTATCAAGCAATGTTTTGAGCGCGTCTTTATCGGCAACTCCTTTACATGCCAAGCTTTCCGCCACCGCAGCGGCTTGAAAAATGGCGGCTAAGGCTAAGGTTTTTTGGCGGTTAATATCATTCATAGGATGCCAACCTTGCTTTCAATGACTCCGCCACCTAAACAGACCTCACCCAAATAAAAAACCACGGATTGACCTGGTGTGACCGCACGTTGTGGTTGGTCAAAGGTCACACGTAAACCATCACCTTCGATTGAGACCACACAGTCTTGGTCAGGTTGGCGATAACGTGTTTTCGCTGTGCAACGTAACGGCATGTCAGGGGGCGTGCCTGTTACCCAATCCATGTTTTGGGTAAATAAGCTACGGCTCATGAGAAGGGGATGTTCGTGGCCTTGACCAATAATCAATTTCTTATGAGCTAAGTCTTTATCAACGACAAACCACGGGGCTTCAGCACTGTTTTTTACACCACCAATACCAATACCTTGACGTTGGCCGAAGGTGTAATACATCAAGCCTAAGTGCTCACCAATGACTTTGCCTTCGTCTGTGACAATTTCGCCCGCTTGAGCAGGTAAATACTGACTCAAAAAGTCGCGAAAACGGCGTTCACCAATAAAACAAATACCTGTTGAGTCTTTTTTCGCGTGATTAATAAAACCTTGCTCGGCGGCAATGCGTCGCACTTCAGGCTTAGGTAGCTCACCCACAGGAAATAATGTCCGTGCGATTTGTTTGCCACTCACCGCATGTAAAAAATAACTTTGGTCTTTGTTGCCATCCAAGCCCCGAAGTAACTGGGCACAATCTGTATCGTCGCTACGACGGGTGTAATGACCTGTCGCAATAAAATCTGCACCCAAAACGACGGCATAGTCCAAAAAGGCTTTAAATTTAATTTCTTTATTGCACAAAATGTCGGGGTTGGGTGTACGTCCTGCTTGGTATTCCGCCAAAAAGTGTTCAAAGACGCGATCCCAGTATTCGCTGGCAAAGTTAGCGGTATGTAGTTTAATCCCGAGTTTGTCGCAGACGGCTTGAGCATCGGCTAAGTCTTCTTTCGCCGTACAATAGTCGGTGCCGTCATCTTCTTCCCAATTTTTCATAAACAAGCCTTCAACCTGATAGCCTTGTTGAAGGAGAAGATAAGCCGACACCGAGGAGTCAACACCGCCAGACATACCGACGATTACTTTTAGCGTAGAAGTAGGGGCAAGATGATTCATTTAGACGTGGAATGCTCGTAAATGGCTGATAAAGGAAAGGATTGTCCCTTTTGATAATCTTTAATACATTGGATAACTAAAGGACTACGGGCGCGTTGAGACGCTTCAAGCTCTTCTAAGTTCATCCAAACGGCACGTATGATACCCTCATCAAGTGGCCGTTCGTAGTGGTGTAAAGCTTTCGCAATAAAACACACCCGATAATAGGTGATTTCGGGGGTGTGTTCGGGCGTGTAAGTATAAATGCCTAATAATGACGTAGGCTCTACATCCCAACCCGTTTCTTCTAAGGCTTCACGTTTGGCGGCTTCAATCAGTGTTTCACCTTGTTCAACGTGACCCGCAGGTTGGTTATAAACATCGATATGTGAGGCAATCGTTTCTTCTTCAACTAATAAAAAAGTGCCTTCACGTTCAACAATCACTGCGACAGTGACATGGGGTTGCCAAGTCATCATATATTCTCCTTTTCGAGTAAAAATACCGTTCAAAAGACGTAGTTTTAGACAAAATACCGCGTGATAGCGAAAAAAAAGGCATAATCACGGGTTACTTCCGTTCATTATAGCGAGAAAAACATGGTTTTAACGCATTTAGATGAAACAGGTGCTGCACGTATGGTTGATGTCAGTGATAAAGCACAGACATTTCGTGTTGCTATTGCCGAAGCGCGAGTCAAAATGAGGCCAGAAACCTTAGCCATGATTGTTGAAGGTCGCCATACCAAAGGGGATGTCTTTGCTGTCGCGCGGATTGCAGGTATTCAAGCGGCTAAACGCACATGGGAGCTGATTCCCCTATGTCATCCATTAATGTTGTCGTCAGCAAAAGTGGAATTACAAGCGGAAGGTAATGATACGGTGCTAATCACCTCAACCTGTAAACTGACGGGTCAAACGGGGGTAGAGATGGAAGCGTTAACGGCGGCATCCATTGCAGCGTTAACCATTTACGATATGTGTAAAGCAGTTGATAAAGGTATGATGATTGAAACAGTCCGTTTATGTCATAAATCTGGTGGAAAGTCGGGGGAGTGGAATGTATGACCATTAAGTTATGCTTTTTTGCCCGTTTCCGTGAAAAACTGGCCATTAACGAAGAGTCTTACACCTTAGAGTCAACGACTTGTACAGTCGAGCAGCTATTAATGCAATTAGCTGCGCGTGGCGAAGTCTGGTCGTCTTTATTTGATGGATCACAGAATGTCTTGGTGGCAATCAATCAAAACATGGCAACATTAACGTCTTCTGTGTCTGATGGTGATGAAGTGGCTTTTTTTCCGCCTGTTACGGGTGGTTAAGCTAAAGGGGCGACAACCAAGTTGTCTTAAGAATGGCTTTGATTCTGTTAAGCCAGCGCAAAAATGTTCCCTGAGCGGAGTCGAAGGGTAATCATACTAGTAGGAATGTCAAAATGGATGAGTTGCAACAACCCGTTGTTGGTCAATCAAAAAAGAAAAAAATGGTGGCGGCGGTGGTCGTTGCTGCCTTAATCGCTGTTATGGTTGCAGCGTATTTCGCGCTTTCGGGCAACCAAGCAGAAGATTTATCAGGCGTCTGGAAAAGCCAAGACTCTGGCCAAACCTATGTACTTGATAAAATTGCAGGCGATAAACTGGATTACCGTTTGACCGTGGCAGGTCATCGCTTATTGGTCGAGTCTGTTGATGCGGATGCTACACACCATCAAATTAGCCTAACGGTACGTACCGATTCAGGATTAAAAGCTATTTGGACGTTTACAGTAGCCCAAAATGCCAATGATAAAAAAATATCGTCATTAACCTTAGATCAAGATGGTTTGGCCGTTGAAAGTTTAATATTTCAACGCCTGTTAACCAAAACCGATAAAGTTCGTATTAGCCATTTAAAACCGAATAAAAACGTTTTGTGGTCGCCTGCATTCAGTTGTGAAAAAGCGGCAACCGATGTGGAGCGTTTAATTTGCACCTATAAAGAACTTGCGGTCATGGACTCACAAGTTAGTCGCTTAGTAAAGTCAGCCGATGTAAATACGAAAAACGTGCAAAAAGTATGGCTTAAAGAGGTGCGAGATATGTGTAATGACCAATCTTGCTTACGTTCTGCTTATCAGGCACGCATAGAAACCTTGACTGTTGTTCCTGATGTTGCCGATCCCGTCATTGAAGATGAGCCTACAGAGGAAGAGTAAAGTCATGATTTCCATTCAGCACCAAGACTTTAGTATTCAAGATGAGATCAGTGCGCTACAAGCACCGAATACGGGCGCAATCGTCAGCTTTGTAGGTTTGGTGCGTGAAACGGCAAGTCATGGCAAAGTGACCGCTATTGAGTTAGAGTATTATCCAGCGATGACGCAAAAGTCATTGTTGGATATTGTCGCTCAAGCAGAACAACGTTGGCCGTTGTTGGGTGTGCGAGTCATTCATCGCATTGGTTATTTAACCATCAGTGAGCAAATTGTCTTGGTGGCGGTTGCCAGTCAGCATCGCTCAGCCGCTTTTGAAGCGGCTGCTTTTATAATGGATTTCTTGAAAACGAAAGCCCCTTTTTGGAAAAAAGAGTATATCAATGGCGAGGGGCATTGGGTTGATGCCAAAGAAGGGGATATGGTGGCGGTGAGTCGTTGGAGTTAACGTAAAGGCAGATCAATCGCCATTTTTTCCGACCCTGTTAACATCATACGCAACATCAATATGGTGGGTTCGGTAATCTCCACATGTCGTTCACGAGGCAAGTCCAACGCCATTGTCCCCATCGCAAAGACTAAGCGCGTCATACCTTTGGCGACGATGGCAGGTTCAAACAACGGTTTATTTTTAGCCAAACCAACTCGAATGAGATCCGTGCACAGTTCTTCTTCAAAAAAATGCAACTCACGCTCAACAGCTTGCTTAAAAGCAGGTGAGCCAACACTGCCTTCGCGCAACAAAATATGCAGCAACGCCTCATTGGTATTGAGTTGCTCCATAAAGCTTTCAACCGACGTGCGAATAATACTGCGTTCAACACTAGCACGTTGCCTTGCTGCACCGACAATTAACCGCAAAGAGCGTCCAGCTTGATCTATTAAAGCAATCGCCAACTCATCCATATCACGAAAGTGACGATAAAAACTATTTGGTGCAATACCTGCTTCACGAGCTACTTCACGCAAGCTCAGTGTTGAAATACTACGATGAGGGCCGACTAATTTCAACGCAGCAGTAATTAAATCCTCTCGTGAAATAGTGGCTCGGCGACCTTGTGCGCTATGTGGCTGACTTTCTTGTTCTGTGTTTTTAATGTCATGATTCATAAGCGGAGACCATTATTTAATATGTGTTTTTCAGAACGTTATTTTAGCCTATGCCAACACCAATAAGAACATCGATCTGCGTTATAATTTTATACACTCCCTATATTGCGCTGAATATGAAATAAGTTTTACTGAGAAGAAAATCGGTTAATATACATTTGTATAGACAAGTGTATATTAACTGGTATAATCGCAAAAAACCGATATAGAGCCAGTATATGTTAGCAAAATCACTCAACTTTCGTGATTTCTTTCGTCCTATCATTGCCGCAGATGTCTTTGATTTTTGGGCAGGAGAGTGTCGTTCGTTATTGACATGGCAACGACCACTGGCGCGTATTGTAAATCGTCGGGTTGAAGCAAAAAACACCGTAACTTTAGAATTAAAGCCGAATAAGCACTTTTTAGGCTTCAAAGCAGGTCAGCATATTAATGTTACAGTTGAAGTCAATGGCGTACGCTTAACACGTAGTTATAGCTTAACGAATATTCCCAATAATAAAGGCTTACTCGCCATTACCATAAAAGTGGTAGAACATGGCAAAGTTAGTTCATATTTATGTCAACAAGCACAAATTGGCAATATTGTTGAAGTAAGCCAAGCTTTTGGCGAGATGACATTAGAGACAACACCTTCAAAACCATCCGTGTTTTTGGCCGCAGGTAGTGGTATTACGCCATTAATGAGTTTGATCCGCCACTTAACAGCGGTGCAATTAACACAGCCACTCACATTAATTTATTGGGCTAAAACCCGTGCAGAGTTATGTTTTGTGCAAGATTTACGTCATCTAGCTGCCAATCATGCAAACTTTCATTTGTATTTTGCTTTAACCAACGAGGCTCAACTGTTAGCAGGGGAGTTGAATCGTCGTCCTGATGCGGAATTGTTAAGTCACGCTATTCCCAATCTCGAAAGTTGTCAGGTTTTTGCCTGTGGTAATGCGAGTTTTGTCGAATCACTACGCGAGTTAATCGGAAAAAAAGCTGTTTTATTTCAGGCTGAGTCTTTTACACCACCTGTCTTGGCCAATGTAGTTTCATCCACACTCGGTACAGTACGTGTGGAACTTAAAGCAAGTCAAAAAAAATTGGAGTTAAGTGCAGGATTGCCGCTACTAAACGCTTTAGAAGCACAAGGCATTGAAGTGTCATCGGGTTGCCGTATGGGGATTTGTAATACCTGTGCGTGTTCAAAATTATCAGGCACAACGCAAGACCTAAATACAGGTGAGCTAATCACTGAGCCACAAAGCGCGTTAAGGCTGTGTGTCGCTCGTGCTAATTCCGATTTAATTTTAGACTTGTAATAGGAAATACTTTCATGAACAACTCTATTCACAATCGCAAATTATCAGCCGAAGAATTGGCACAATTTGGCGCAGAATTAGATGCTTTACGCGCACGGACAATGGCCGATGTCGGTGAAGTAGATGCACGTTATATTCGTAATATTGTCAAAGCCGTGCGTTATAGCGAAGTTGCAGGTCGTGGTCTGTTATATGCCAGTATTTTTCCTCCTGCATGGGTTGCGGGGACATCTTTATTGGCACTGTCTAAAATTTTGGAAAATATGGAGCTTGGCCATAATGTTATGCACGGTCAATATGATTGGATGCGTGATCCGCATTTAAACGGTAAAACCTATGAATGGGATATTGTTGGCACGAGTGACAACTGGCGCAAAACCCACAATTTTAAGCATCATACTTACACCAATATTCGCGGGATGGATGATGATATTGGCTATGGCTTATTACGTTTATTTCCTGAACAACGCTGGAAGCCTTTTTATCTCGGCCAACCGATTT
The DNA here is from genome assembly GCA_006546595.1 of Moraxellaceae bacterium AER2_44_116. Lineage (GTDB taxonomy): Bacteria > Pseudomonadota > Gammaproteobacteria > Pseudomonadales > Moraxellaceae > Agitococcus. The sequence goes on from VIAD01000001.1 coordinate 274,723, forward strand.
ATGCGGTTATTTTCGCGCTGTTGTTTCAATGGGGTGTTGCTATTCAAGATCTAGAACTGGGTAAAGTATTTAGCGGCAAAAAATCCAAAGAACAATTCAAGGAAGAGTTAAAGCCTATTAAACAGAAAATCAACCGCCAGCTTTTAAAAGACTATGTGTTTTTTCCATTACTAGCAGGGCCTTTCTTTTTGCCCGTATTACTCGGGAATATGACGGCGAATGTCTTGCGTAGCTTGTGGACGTTTATGATTATTTTTTGTGGTCACTTCACTGCGGATGCCGAGGTTTTTCCTAAAAGTGTGTTAGAAAACGAGACACGCGGAAGTTGGTATTTAAGACAATTACGGGGTTCTTCGAATTTGACAGGTAATAAAGCCTTTCATATTTTGTCGGGTAATTTGAGTCATCAGATAGAACATCATTTATTTCCTGATGTGCCTGCGCGTCGTTATGCGGCAATGTCTATTGAAGTACAAGCGATTTGCCAACGTTATGGCCAACACTATAATACAGGCTCGTTGGTGAAGCAATTTGGTCAGGTTTGTGGTCGAATTTTGCGTTATTCGTTACCATCAAAAACAAAACGTGTCGAAGTGGTTGAAGTGTTAGCGGTATAAAAGACGTAGGGGCGATTCATGAATCGCCCCCTATTTGTTTGAAAAGTCCTTACTTCTCAACAAATGCCCGTTCAATTACATAATGAGCGGGTTGACCTTGACGTGACTCTTGAAAGCCCTTGGCATCTAAAATGCGGCAGAAGTCTTTTAACATACTTGGGCTACCACACATCATTACACGGTCAGTTTCGATGTTTAATGGTGGTAAACCAATGTCGCTAAACAATTTGCCGCTTTCCATTAGATCAGTTAAACGGCCTTGATTACGGAAAGGTTCACGGGTCACGGTTGGGTAGTAAATCAATTTCTTTTTGATTTCTTCGCCAAAAAACTCATTGTTCGGAAGTTCGTTGGTAATGAAGTCTGCGTAAGCCAGTTCATTGACATTACGAACCCCGTGAGTGAGGATGACATGGTCAAAACGCTCATAAACTTCGGGGTCTTTAATAATGCTCATAAACGGCGCTAAGCCTGTTCCCGTGCTGATTAAATACAAGTTTTTACCTGGTAATAAACTTGATTGAACCAATGTACCCGTTGGTTTACGGCTCACTAATAAGGTGTCACCTGGTTTTAGATGTTGCAGTCTAGAAGTCAGTGGGCCATCTTGAACTTTAATACTAAAAAACTCTAAATGTTCTTCGTAGTTGGCACTGACAATACTGTATGCGCGCATTAATGGCTTGCCATTCACTTCTAAACCAATCATGACAAAGTGACCATTATGGAAGCGTAAGCTAGTGTCACGAGTAGTAGTGAAACTAAATAAAGTGTCGTTCCAGTGACGGACGGTTAATACGGTTTCAGCGGCAAAAGCAGACATAGTGACTCTTTCTTAATCTAGGTGAACATGCTGATATTGTCCCATAAAATAGATTATCAGCTCAAGTAGTGTATTTTTATTTAATCTATAAGTAAAAATGATATATCAGTATAACGTAATTTACCGCCACCAATATTCTGATCTTTGATTAAAATTAGAGTAGTGCAGATTTGGACGAGTTGACGTTTGCTTGAAATAACCCTTTGACTCCGCTCAGCCAGCGTAACGTCCCCTGAGCGGAGTCGAAGCCTTTTTCCTAAGGGCAGGAGATAGATTGAGGCGTATCTTTAACAATCGTCTGATAATGTTCGGAATAGTTTGAAGTAATCGCCTGAGTATCTTTAACACCTGCATAAGTGCCAATAATATAGGTTTGATTTTTGGCTATGCCACTATCCGCATAAGCCGCTATGTCTGTTAGCGCATTGCCGTAAACACGAACAATATCTAAGCCAACGGTATGGCGTAAATAATTTAGATAGTTTGTTTTATGCGCTTGAATAGCTGGTATTTTGCTGTTGGCAGCATATAAACGACTACGATAATGCCATTCGGGTAGTCCCATTTTTGCAAACCACTGCCGAGAGTCTTTAGTATCCCAAGCGGGTCGGGCGGTAAGATAAATTATTTGATAGCCTTTTTCTTGGTAAGCACGCACGACTTTTATAGCATCAACATAAGGTCGCGCAGTTTTCATACCAATATAATCGGCATAGGCTTCAAAATCGTTGATCGTTAATGTGCCATCAATATCAAAAACAATCGCTTGACGGCCTTGTTCAACCACAGAAATAAAACCGTCGACCGTTGATAAATCACCTTCAACAACAAAACGAACACGGTATTCGCCAATAGCCAAGTTTTCTTGGCTGATACTGACTCGACCATCTTCATCTGTTTTAAAACGGCCTAGATTCTTCCAGTCTGTTAATCCAGTGCCTGCTAAATAAACATCAACATATTCATCTTCTAAGTCTTTGTGTATTGCTGCGCCATAATCAAATTTTGCGATGATGGTTGCCGTTTGTCCTGCTTGAATAATGGAGTCACCGACCATGTGCCAAGCGGTTTGTGATTTTGCTAATGTCTGACTTTTACGATGTTGAAACTTGGATTGTTCAGGAGTGACAAACGTTGGCGTATTGATGACCGAGGCATAATCAGGACATTGTGCAAAGACTGAAAGAGGGTATAGCAGAAGCAGAAAGCGGGAGAATTTCAACACAATAACTCCAATAATAGGCTTCGACTCCGCTCAGCCAGCACAAATATGCTCGCTGAGCGGAGTCGAAGGGATAAAATTAGTAACCGTCAACAGTCCCTAATCAATTCGCCCTTACAGATTTATTTCACTTTCATTCCTGCCGTTGAACCGTCATCTGGCGATAACAAGAAGATTTCTTTGCCACCTGCACCAGCCGCCAAAACCATCCCTTCAGAAACACCAAACTTCATTTGACGAGGAGCTAAGTTCGCCACCATAACAGTTAAGCGGCCAATCAAATCTTCAGGCTTATAAGCGGATTTAATGCCTGCAAATACGGTACGTTGTTCGTTGCCTAAGTCCAAAGTCAATTTTAATAACTTAGCCGCTTCAGGAATATGTTCCGCATTGACGATTTTCGCCACCCGTAAATCGATTTTAGTAAAATCATCAATATTAATGGTTGGAGCAATGGCTTCAATGTTAGCCTCTTTTGCAACAGGTGCTGCAACAACTTTAGCGGTTGGCTCTAAGTTTTCTTTTGAGGCTTCTACCATAGCGGCAACTTTGTCTTTTTCAACGCGCGTCATTAACGGTGTGAAAGCGTTAATGGTATGAGAAATTAACAACTGCTGACGAGTATCCCATGCCAAAGAATCCACATTTAAGAAACTACGACTGGCTTCGGCGGTGACAGGCAAAATTGGCGCAAGATAAACAATTAACTGACGGAACATATTTAAGCCAACACTGCATACCGCTTGTACTTGTTCACGGTTAGCAGGATCTTTTGCTAAAGCCCACGGCTTTTTCTCATCAATATATTGATTGGCTTTGTCGGCTAAAGCCATGATTTCACGTACAGCACGACCAAAGTCACGACGTTCAAAGTGTTCCGCAATGCTCGTGCCTGCATCAACAAATTGGGCTAATAATTCAGGTTCAGCACAGCTATCGGCTAACTTTCCTTCAAACTGTTTATTGATAAAGCCAGCGCAACGACTGGCAATATTGACGACTTTACCGACTAAATCGCTATTTACGCGGAAGGTAAAGTCTTCTAAGTTCAAATCAATGTCTTCAACCGAACCCGATAACTTCGCGGCAAAGTAATAACGCAAATATTCAGGATTCAAATTATCTAAATAACTACGTGCTTTAATAAACGTACCACGTGACTTTGACATTTTTTGCCCATTCACGGTCAAAAAGCCGTGAGCAAAAATACCTGTCGGTTTACGGAAACCCGCACCATCTAACATCGCTGGCCAAAATAGGGCATGAAAATAGACAATGTCTTTACCAATAAAATGATAAATCTCGGTTTTGCCTTCGGCATCGGCAGCCCAATAATCATCAAAGTTAAGGTTTTTCTTCGCGCATAAATTTTCAAAACTGGCCATATAGCCAATTGGCGCATCTAACCATACATAAAAATATTTATTCGGTGCATCGGGAATAGCAAAGCCAAAGTAGGGCGCATCACGCGAAATATCCCAATCGTGTAAACCTGACTCAAACCATTCGTCTAACTTATTGGAAACTTCAGATTGTAAATGACCTGAACGCGTCCATTCTTTTAACATGCCATCAAAGTCAGGCAGTTTAAAGAAGTAATGTTCAGACTCTTTTTCAATCGGTGTTGCGCCAGAAATAGTCGAATAGGGATTTTTTAACTCTGTGGGAGCGTAAGTGGCGGCACACACTTCACACGAATCGCCGTATTGGTCTTTAGCACCACATTTTGGACATTCGCCTTTAATAAAACGGTCTGCTAAAAATAATTGCTTTTCAGGGTCGAATAATTGGCGCACGGGACGGGTGGTAATATGGCCGCCATCGCGATTTTTAAGATAAATAAACTCAGACATTTTTTTATTTTCAGGCGAATGTGTCGAGTGATAATTATCAAATTCAATATGGAAACCCGAGAAATCCGCTTCATGGTCGGCTTTGACGGTCGCAATTTGCGCTTCAGGCGTTACGCCATTTTGTTCGGCTTTGAGCATAATCGCTGTACCGTGAGCATCGTCAGCGCACACATAAATGCAATTATGACCGCGTGATTTTTGAAAACGAACCCAAATATCCGTTTGAATATATTCAACTAAATGTCCCAAGTGAATCGGGCCATTGGCATAAGGTAAAGCACTGGTGACTAATAAACGGCGAGTCATGGCGACACTCAAAAGACTAAAAATAAAGGTGTGTACTATAACGCATATTGAAAATACGTTAGCATTAGCTTCCAAAAATTTTTGCTGTCCCCAGAGGATGTTATGTCTATTTCACGCGCAAAAGTCGAGTCGGCTCTCAAGCAGCATCAAGACCCGTACTTACACCGCGATTACGCACAGTTGATTCAATCCGTCGATATTCAAGGTGATCACGTTAACGTGCGACTCGCCATCCCGTATCCTCATGCCAGTTTAGCCAACGATATTCAGCAAAAACTCAGTCAAGCTATTGTGAAAGCAGGTGCAAAAACCGTTGATTGTCAGTTGGTGTTGGAAGTACCACGCGCCAAACCACAACAAGGTTTAGAAGGTGTGCCACCGATTAAAAATGTGATTGTGGTTGCATCTGGTAAAGGTGGAGTTGGTAAATCGACAACGGCAGTCAACATTGCTTTAGCTTTGTTACAAGAAGGCGCACGCGTTGGCATATTAGATGCCGATATTTACGGCCCTAGCCAACCGATGATGTTAGGTTTAAGTGGCCAAACACCTAAGATTGAAGACAATGCTTTTGTGCCTTTAGTCACTAAAGAAGGCTTACAAGTGATGTCCGTTGGTTTTTTAACAGGTGATGACACCACGCCTATTGTGTGGCGAGGCCCTAAAGCAACAGGGATGTTGACGCAGTTATTTAGTCAATCGGCTTGGCATGACTTAGATTACCTGATTGTTGATATGCCACCGGGAACAGGTGACATCCAACTGACTTTAGCGCAACGCGTTCCTGTGGTGGGCTCAGTCATTGTCACTACGCCTCAAGATATTGCTTTATTAGATGCCAAAAAAGGCATTGAAATGTTCCGTAAAGTGAATATTCGGGTTTTGGGTGTGGTTGAGAATATGTCGCTACACATTTGCTCAAACTGTGGCCATGCCGAAGAAATATTTGGTGCTGGTGGTGGAGAGCGCATAGCGAAAGACTATCAAACAGACTTATTAGGCCAATTACCGTTAGATAAAAGCATTCGTGAGCAAACTGATAGTGGCAAACCAACCGTTTTAGCCGAACCAGAAGGTAAAATTGCGGCAATTTATGTCAATATCGCCCGTAAAGTAGCTGCTAAATTAGCCTTAGAAGATAGTGTGCCTCGTAACCGTATTATGGCGTTTTTTGGGAAGTAAGAAGATGACAATTAAAGCAGACAAGTGGATTCGCCGCATGGCCGAGCAACACGGCATGATTAGCCCCTTTGAGCCGCAACAAGTGCGTGCCGTCAATGGCGAGAAAATCATTTCCTATGGCGTATCCAGCTACGGTTATGACGTGCGTTGTGCGCGTGAGTTTAAAGTATTTACTAACGTCTATTCCGCCACCGTTGACCCTAAAAACTTTGACGAAAAAAGCTTTGTCGATATTGTCGATGATGTTTGTATTATTCCCCCTAATTCATTTGCTTTAGCGCGTACCGTGGAATTATTCAAAATTCCCCGTAATGTATTGACCATTTGTTTGGGGAAATCGACGTATGCAAGATGCGGCATTATCGTGAATGTAACGCCTTTAGAGCCTGAATGGGAAGGTCACGTTACCTTAGAGTTTTCTAATACGACTAATTTACCTGCAAAAATTTATGCTAACGAAGGCGTAGCACAAATGCTGTTTTTTGAGTCGGATGAAGTGTGTGAAACCTCCTACAAAGATCGAGGCGGTAAGTATCAAGGGCAGTTAGGCGTAACCTTACCTAAAGCATAACAACTGCTTAAAACAAAAAAGGCGACTATGTACCAAATTGTCGCCTTTTTTATTGCCCGATATATTCTTTTATCGAATATCAAAATAATTTAATAGTATTTTTTATTTTATGAAAATTACTATAAATTGCAGTTTATTGACGTTAGTCAACCACAAGTTAGTAAAAGATGATGACAAATCGTGAGTCTTTGTTACTGGATTCATAAAACTGTCACATAACAGACATGATTCTGTCATCTAATTTTCAAATACTTACGCCCAAGTTGTGGCCTAACGCTACAGCATGTTGAAAACTGAAACGAAGAACAGCGTAACATCATGAATTATAGGCAAAAAATGCAAATTAATACATGATTAACGCATATTGTTCTCTCATAAAAGTCTGAGGAGACTCATCCCATGAAACATAATCTTATTGCTTTAGCAGTTGCTGCTGCCGTCACTTTGCCCTTAACTGCACAAGCAGCTCCTAAAGTGTACGGTCAAATCAATATTTCTGCCGAAGCGTACGAAAAGGATTTTGATGGCTCTGCTAAAGACGAAGAATATACTCGTATGCAAAGCAATGCTTCACGTTTTGGTGTGAAGGGTGAAGACGAGTTAACGGCAACTTTAAGTGCTATCTACAGTATTGAATGGGAAGTTTCAGCAGAGGGAGATGATATTACCAAAGGTACAAATGCAAATTTAGACCTTGTACAGCGTAACCGTTTTGTAGGTATCAAGCATCAAGAGCTTGGTACGATTAAAATGGGTAAATACGATACCTATTTAAAATTAGCTCAAGGCAAAGTTGACTTATTTAATGACTACGCCGCTGATATGCAATTCACTATTGCAGGTGAAAACCGTGTTAACAACGTTGTCGGTTACGAATCACCTAAGTTTATGAATACACAAGTGAGTGTAATGTCGCAAACGCAAGATGTTGCTAAAGGCTCTAAAGCAGGCTCATCGGTGTCTATCGTGCATCATAACGAAGATATGGGCTTATATTTAGCCCTAGCATCAGATATGGGAATCAATAGTAAGGCGGCTTTATTTGCTGACCGCGAAAGCGACTCCATGCGTTTAGTGGCTTCTTATAAAATAGCAGACTTAACACTCAATTGCTTGTACAGCACTAGCGAAAACATCACAGGCAAAGATGCAGAAACAGCTTATTTGTTAGGTGCGGCTTATAAACTCAGTGATATTGTACTAAAAGCGCAATACAGCATGGCCGAAGCCGATGATACCGCCACCATTGGTGCTACTGGCAGTGTCGAAAAAGCGCAAATGTCTATCGGTGCAGACTATAACTTTACCTCTAAAACCAAAGCATTCGCTTGGTACACGACTAAAGAAGACACCAAAAAAGCAGCGGTTAACAACATTGACGAAACTGTTTTAGCATTGGGTGTTGAACACAAGTTCTAATCCTCACGCTGAAAAGATTTGCCTCGTAGTCAAGGATGATTATTTAACAAGCAAGGATGCTCGCTCACAAGGACGTGATTCTTTAGACCCGCATCATGCGGGTTTTTTATTGCCCAAGACTTCTGCATACTTAGATTGAGACAAATCGCTCATCCTGTTAGAATCCGCGCCATTCCTTCCTATCGCACAATTCAGTCTGGACTTTTCATGACGACTAAGTATATTTTTGTCACGGGTGGCGTTGTATCTTCCTTAGGTAAAGGCATTTCTGCCGCCAGTTTAGCGGCTCTGCTCGAAGCGCGTGGCTTAAAAGTCACCATGACTAAGATGGATCCTTACATTAATGTTGATCCCGGTACAATGAGCCCCTATCAACACGGTGAAGTTTTTGTTACCGAAGATGGCGCAGAAACTGACCTTGATTTAGGCTACTACGAACGTTTTTTACGTCGCGCTAAAATGACGCAAAATAACAACTTTACCAGTGGCCGTATTTACTCCGATGTCATTCAAAAAGAACGTCGTGGTGATTATCTCGGCGCAACCGTACAAGTCATTCCCCATATCACCGATATGATTAAACATCGTATTCGTCAAGGTGCTAAGGGATATGACATCGCTATTATCGAAATTGGCGGTACTGCGGGCGATATCGAAGCCATGCCCTTTATGGAAGCCGTGCGTCAAATGCGTGTTGAGTTAGGCTTACAAGGCTCATTACTGGTTCATTTAACCTTAGTACCTTATATTGCCTCCGCAGGTGAAACCAAAACCAAACCGACACAGCATTCCGTTAAAGAATTACGTTCCATTGGTTTGCTACCCGATGTGTTGATTTGTCGCTCAGATCATACAATTCCTGAAGAATCACGCCAAAAAATTGCTAATTCCACCAATGTTGAATCCAGAGCGGTGATTTTGGCGGAAGATGCTCAAACCATTTATCAAATCCCTCGTAAATTTCATGAGCAAGGCTTAGATGACTTCGTCCTTGAACGTTTTGGTTGGAAATGTCTTCCTGCTGACTTAAGCGATTGGGATGCGGTAGTTGATGGTTTACTTCACCCCAAACAGCAAGTAACGATTGCCATGGTGGGTAAATATGTTGAATTACCCGATGCCTATAAATCGTTAAATGAAGCTTTGTTACATGCGGGTATTCAACATCACACCAAAGTCAAAATTGACTACATTGATGCCGAGTCTTTAGAAGAGCAGGGGATTAGCCGCTTAGAAGCTGCTGACGCAATTCTTGTCCCCGGTGGTTTTGGTGATCGTGGCACTGAAGGTAAAATTCTTGCCATTCAGTATGCCCGTGAACATAAAGTCCCCTATTTAGGGATTTGTTTGGGTATGCAACTGGCTGTGATTGAATACGCACGTCATGTTGCTGGCTTAACGGGTGCTTATTCCACTGAGTTCAAAAAGCAACCCGCGTTTCAACAACCTGTGATTGCTTTAATTACTGAATGGGTTACCGAAACAGGTGAAATTGAAAAGCGTAATGAAGACTCTAACTTAGGCGGCACGATGCGCTTAGGAGCACAACCTTGTCATTTGCAAGCAGGCACAAAAGCCCGTGAAGTTTATGGCAAAGAAACCATTGTCGAACGTCACCGCCACCGTTATGAAGTGAACAATCAATATGTTGACGTGTTAACCAAAGCAGGTTTAATCGTTTCTGGTCGTAGTGCCGATAATAGCTTGGTAGAAATGATTGAAATAGCCGATCATCCATGGTTTTTGGCTTGCCAATTCCATCCAGAGTTCACCAGTTCTCCGCGTGGTGGCCATCCCTTGTTTAGTAGTTTTGTGGATGCGGCAATTACGGCTAAAGCACAGAAATAATAACAATAATGAGAGCTTAGATCGGTTCTAAGCTCTTCAAGGAGTATGTCATGAGCGAGCGTATTATTACTTTAGGTAATCATATCCGCATTGGTAATAGCTTACCTTTTGTGTTGTTTGGTGGCATGAACGTGCTCGAATCACGCGATATGGCAATGCGTATTTGTGAACAGTATGTCACCGTTACTCAAAAGTTAAACATCCCTTATGTTTTCAAAGCCTCGTTTGATAAAGCAAATCGCTCGTCGATTAACTCATACCGAGGGCCCGGTTTAGACGAAGGCTTAAAGATATTTCAAGAAATTAAAAGCCAGTTTGGTGTGCCGATTCTGACGGATGTTCATGAGCCTTACCAAGCACAGCCTGTTGCAGAAGTTTGCGATATTATTCAGCTACCCGCTTTTTTATCACGTCAAACCGATTTAGTGGCGGCAATGGCTAAAACAGGCGCAATTATCAATATCAAAAAAGCTCAATTCTTAGCACCACAAGAAATGAAACACATCATGCAAAAGTGTGTTGAAGCGGGCAATGATCAATTGATTTTATGCGAACGCGGCAGTAGTTTTGGCTACAATAACCTTGTCGTGGATATGCTAGGTTTTGGTGAGATGAAAAAATTCGGTTATCCCGTCTTTTTTGATGTCACACATTCACTGCAAATGCCCGGTGGTTTAGCTAACGCCGCAGGTGGTCGTCGTGCTCAAGTTACCGAGTTAGCAAGGGCGGGCATGGCCGTTGGCTTGGCAGGTTTGTTTTTAGAAGCACATCCTGAGCCTGAAAATGCCAAATGTGATGGACCTTGCGCCTTGCGCTTATCGCAATTAGAAGGCTTTTTAACGCAAATTAAAGCCATTGATGACTTAGTAAAAAGTTTTCCTGAAATAGATACTCATTAATACGTGGAGTTTACTTAATGTGCCAGATTATCGATATTCGTGCTCGTGAAATTTTAGACTCACGCGGCAACCCAACGATTGAAGCCGATGTGATTTTAGAGTCTGGTGTGATGGGTCGCGCACCCGCACCCAGTGGTGCATCGACAGGCTCACGCGAAGCCTTAGAATTACGAGACAAAGACCCAAAGCGTTACGGTGGTAAGGGTGTGTTAAAAGCCGTTGCTAACGTCAATAGCCAAATTCGTGAGTTGCTAGTTGGTCGCTCTGTGTTCGATCAATCCGCCATTGACCGCGCAATGATTACCTTAGATGGCACAGAAACCAAAAGTAAATTAGGTGCTAATGCGATGTTAGCCGTTTCATTGGCTTGTGCTCGTGCTGCTGCGTTAGAAAAGAAAGTTCCCTTGTATGAATACATTGGTAGCTTAAATAATCAAACTATTTTCACCATGCCTGTCCCTATGATGAATATTATTAACGGTGGCGCACATGCCGATAATACTGTTGATATTCAAGAGTTTATGATTGAACCTGTGGGTTTTACCTCGTTTAGTGAAGCCTTACGTTGTGGCGCAGAGATTTTCCACTCGTTAAAAAGCGTGTTGAAGTCTCAGGGTTTGAATACTGCTGTCGGTGATGAAGGTGGTTTTGCCCCTAATTTACGCAGCAACGAAGAAGCGATTACCTGCATTATGACCGCGATTGACAAAGCGGGATTCAAAGCAGGCGATAACGTCATGTTAGCCTTAGATTGTGCCGCTACTGAGTTTTACAAAGACGGTAAATATCATCTGACAGGCGAAAATAAATCCTACGACTCTGACGAGTTTACCGATTATTTAGCAGGTCTAAGCCGTCAATATCCGATTATTTCCATTGAAGATGGTTTAGATGAATCAGACTGGGCAGGCTGGAAAATGTTAACCGATAAAATCGGCAACAAAATCCAGTTGGTCGGTGATGATTTATTTGTGACTAACCCAGCAATTTTACAACGTGGCATCAATGAAGGTGTTGCTAATTCCATCTTGATTAAGTTCAATCAAATTGGCACATTAACCGAAACTTTAGAAGCCATTTATCTGGCGAAGAAAAACGGTTATAGCACCGTCATTTCCCATCGTTCTGGCGAAACAGAAGACTCAACGATTGCTGATTTAGCAGTGGCTACAGCAGCGGGTCAAATCAAAACGGGTTCTTTATGCCGTTCTGATCGAGTGTCTAAATACAATCAATTGTTACGCATTGAACAAGAATTGGATGGTTTAGCCATGTATCGCGGTAAATTAGAGTTCCGTGGTTTACGTTAATTCCCACGGTCTGTCGTTCCCAACCGATTTCTATTGAAACGGTTGGGGTTGTCAATCATAGGAATTGCCCATGCTTAACTCAATGTTTGGCCGCGTATTAATACTGATTTCTGCTGTGATATTTTGTAGTCTGCAAGGCTTGTTGTGGCTAGGCGATGGCGGCATGCTTGATTTGCAAGAAAAACAACAAGAGATTACAAATCAACAAGCTGAAAATGATAAGCTGATCGAGCGCAATCGTATTTTACAAGCCGAAATTGATGATTTAAAGAGTGGCACTGAAGCCATCGAAGAACATGCTCGTTTAGATTTGGGCATGATTAAACAAAATGAAACTTTTTTTCGGGTAACTGCTCGTCAACCACCTCCTACAACAGTGAGTCAACCGTGAATTATTGGATTATTGTTCCTGCTGCGGGTGCTGGCCGTCGTTTTGGCAGTGAAACACCCAAACAATATTTGCCGCTACTCAACAGTACGGTCATTCAATGCACGCTCGATCGTCTGAGCCAATTGGAAAACATCAGTAAAATTATTGTCCCTATTAATCCAGACGATTTACAAGCGCAAACATTTACTTATCAATCCCCTGAAAAATTACAATTTGTGGCCGGTGGCGTAGAGCGTTCTGATTCTGTGCTAGCAGGACTTAATGCCATTCGTGATAAAGCCCAAGATGATGATTGGGTGCTTGTACATGATGTTGCGCGTCCGTGTGTTCGTCTAACGGATATTCGTCACCTGATTGACACATTGTCAGATGATGAAGTCGGTGGCTTACTCGCTAATCAAGTCAGAGATACCATCAAACAAACCGCAGCAAATAATTTTCGTGTCAGTAGTACCATTCCCCGAAATCATTTATGGAAGGCGTTAACACCACAAATGTTTCGTTTTGGTTTATTACATCAAGCATTGACGCGAGCCAAACGCTACAAAGTCTCGGTGACTGACGAATCATCCGCGATTGAAGCATTGGGTTATCAGCCTATGTTGGTGCTTGGTGCATACGACAATCTTAAAATCACCTATCCTGAAGATTTAGCGTTGGCCGATTATCTGTTAAGGCAGCAAGCATGAATTTTCCTCGTATTGGTCACGGGATTGATGTTCATTGTTTTGGTGATGGTGACAGTGTGACGTTAGCGGGCGTTACCATTCCTCATAGTCATGGCTTGGTTGCACACTCTGATGGCGATGTTGCTTTACATGCCTTATGCGATGCTATGCTAGGGGCGTTAGCTTTAGGTGATATCGGCAAACACTTCCCTGATACCGATGCTGCGTATGAAAACGCTGACAGTCGTGTTTTATTACGTCATGTTGTCGCTTTGGTGCGTAGTAAAGGCTATCAAGTCGGCAATTGTGATGTCACCGTGTTGGCAGAACGTCCAAAACTAGCCCCCCATATCGCTCTTATGCAAGAGCGCGTAGCTGCTGATTTAGGTATCACAATGGATTGTGTCAGTATTAAAGCAACAACCACTGAAAAACTCGGTTTTGTTGGACGACAAGAGGGCATAGAAGCTCACGCCGTAGTATTGTTGATGCCGCAATAATCTCAAGTTGTAAATATCCTATACACCTAAATTTGCAGAGTTTTATTCATATATGCATATTTTATTAAGCAATGATGATGGTGTTTTAGCACCGGGTTTAGTGGCTCTAGCAACGGCACTGAGCACAATTGCAAAAGTAACGGTAATGGCTCCCGAAAGTGAACGTAGTGGTTATTCAAGTGCACTAACATTGGATAGACCATTACGCCCCATCCAGTTAGATAATGGCTTTTGGGCAGTAAATGGTACACCTGCGGACTGTGTCTATTTGGCGTTAAATGGTTTTTTTGCCGATGACGAACCTGATTTTGTGGTCTCTGGTATTAATTCAGGGGCAAACTTAGGCGACGACGTTATTTATTCGGGCACGGTGGGTGCGGCATTAGAAGGGCGATTTTTAGGCAAACCTGCATTGGCGGTCTCTTTAGCAGGAGCGCGAGTTAAACATCACACTAGCCCACAATCCTTTGCAGTAGCGGCAGAGTTAGTCAAACAATTAATCGAGCATTGGCACGAGTTACAATTGCCCTCGCATAATATTATTAATATGAATATCCCTGATCTGCCTTTATCAGAGATTAAAGGTCATCGTTTAACGCATTTAGGCAAAAGACAACGCGGCTTATCCGTTGATAAAAGCCATGACCCACGAGGCCGTGCGGTCTATTGGATCGGTTTAGCGGGTGAACCTATGCCCATGAAAGAAGATACCGATTTTTATGTGATTGACCAAGGCTATGTTAGCTTAACCCCCTTACAAACTGATTTAACCAGCCATGAGGCATTACCGCCTCTTAATGACTGGCTGCAACGTAAACGCGGAGTTTAAAAATTTTTATGTTGATTTCTGAGTTTACCCCCAAACAATTTGCTATTTCAGTATTAGTGACAGCAATGCTAGCTGGTTGTGCTTCTGCACCTAAAAAACCGAGTGCACCGCCACCTGTCGTCACTAAGCCAACATCCGTCAAGCCCAAACTCACGCAGGCATCTCCACCAACGTATCGCGTCAAAGCAGGCGAGACGCTATATTCGATTTCGTTGAGGTTTGATAAAGACTATAGAGAGTTAGCGCGCATCAATGACTTAGACGAAAAATTTACTATTTATGTTGACCAACAACTGCGCTTAGATACTGCCGATGCAGATACGCCTGTGCCTAATACTGTTACCGCAACTAAGCCAGTTATTACAACCAATAAACCTTTGGTTGCTAAACCGTTAAAAGATCCAAAAGAGTCTGTTGCTAGTACAACAACCATCAAAAAGCCAAGCGAAACGATCATTAAAAATACACCGTCTGTCGGATCAAACGTGCAAGCAACCGTCAAAGGTGGTTCACTGACTTGGGGATGGCCTGTTACTGGCCAATTACTCAAACAGTTTAGTCGCGAAGGTGTTGGTAGCAAAGGCATCGACATTGCTGGTAAACGAGGCGATATTGTTAAAGCGTCCGCTGATGGTGTGGTTGTGTACGCAGGTGAAGGTTTGGTTGGTTATGGCAAACTGATTATTCTGCGTCACAATGATGAATACATTACGGCTTATGCCCACAATGATCGACTGATTGCTAGTGAAGGGCAGAGAGTAAAAATCGGCCAGAACATCGCCGAGCTGGGTTCAACGGGTACAGACAGAGACAAATTACATTTTGAGATTCGCTATAAAGGCAAGCCCATAGATCCATTAACGATTCTGCCTAACTAAAAAGCCTATCTGCCAACCCTTGTTAGGGTGTGTTATGACGATTGGATGTATTTCCAGTCCCAACACACCTTTCATCTCAAGCGGGAGGCAGTATCATGGCAACTCAAAGAACCACAAGCCCAAAAGTAAAAAAAACCGTCGTTGCACACCCCACCGATGCCACTCAACTCTATTTACATGATATCGGCATTTCGCCGTTATTATCTGCCGAAGAAGAAGTTCATTTTGCGCGTTTAGCGCGTGATGGGGTCGCTAGCGCCCGTCAGCGTATGATTGAAAGTAATCTGCGCTTAGTTGTTAAAATTGCGCGTCGCTATAGTAATAGAGGCATGTCTTTTTTGGATTTAATTGAAGAGGGTAACTTAGGATTAATTCATGCCGTTGAAAAATTTGATCCTGAGCGCGGTTTTCGGTTTTCCACTTATGCGACATGGTGGATTCGCCAAACCATTGAACGGGCATTAATGAGTCAAACCCGTACGGTTCGACTACCTGTTCACATTGTCAAAGAATTGAATCTTTATCTACGTGCAGCGCGTGAGCTTAGTCAAAAGTTAGATCACGAACCTACCGCTGAAGAAATCGCCAAACTATTAGATAAGCCGATTGCCACCGTTGAGCAGATGTTAGGTCTTACCGAAAAAATCACGTCAATAGATAGCTCTTTTGCCAGTGATAACGATAAGAGTTTATTAGACACCTTGGCCGATCCGCAAACCTTAGATCCATCCGATAGCATTCAAAATGAAGAACTTAGTCATAACTTAGAACATTGGCTTGAGTTGTTACCAGAACGGCAACGCGAAGTATTAATGCGACGTTTTGGTTTGGCGGGTTTTGAAGCGGCGACATTGGAGACAGTAGGTGAGCAAATAGGCTTAACCCGTGAGCGAGTCAGGCAAATTCAAGTAGAGGCATTGCGCCGTTTACGTGAAATATTAATGAGAGAAGGGTTGTCGGCAGAAAACTTGTTTAATGAGACGTTGCATTAAGTTAATGACCTTAAAAAGCGAGTAGTACTTATCAATTACTCGCTTTTAACTTTCCAAGCACAAGAATATAAATTTTGTACGCTTAGCTAAGTCGAATCGTTATCTTAGGACTTACGCGGCTATTATTTATTACTTGCTCACCTTTCAGCCGATTTAGATGGCTTGATGTTCGCAAAATGTGCTAATCGCGGAGTGCAGAGGCAGAATCAAAGTCCAATATTCACCTGCTTCATTAAATACCATCCAAGTACAATAGCAATGATAAGGGAAGCTGTAGAGGCCAACGTATAGTAGCTTATTTGTTTTTTTGCGACATTAATGACTGCTTGATCGACTTGCTTCTCAGTCAATGCTTCATCAGCTCGTTGCAGCATTCCAATCAGTTGATGAGACATTTCCGCACTAAATTGAAAGGGGTCAAATTTAGACAATTGATGTTGGCGCAAAAGTTGACGCACCTCATGGTCAATAGCGGCAAATTTCATTTCCCAACTAGAAAATCCTACTGTTTCAATAGATTCTGATACTAATATTTTTAAGTCCTTATGACGTGGGTCTTTGAGCAACTTTGCATAAAGCGCGTCAATATCTTGCTTTTTTCCTTCTAAACACTGAAAAAAACAACCACTGCCATAATATAACGCACCGACTAGACGATTCTTTTGATTATTTTGCCGTGCTATTTGTAAAATTTGAGCAATATTAACATCAACCCCCGTATTGCTTTCAAATGGCTTAAACGTGGAAAGACTTGCATAGGCAATTCGGTGTAAATTGGAAGACATAGGATGAACCTCTTGGTTAGTTACGAACAAGTTGAAATAACGGCTCTTCGAGAGCATCACGGAATCTAGGAGAGTTAGTCATCCGCTTTAATCCTAAAGCACTGGCATAAGGAGCACTTTTTTGCACTAAATTTGTTGCCCAAACGGGCACAATACCGCTTGGATCAACATAGCCTTGGATTTCTATTTTGATATTGCTAGCGGAAATGGGCGTGAGTTTTACTTTCAGTTCTTCTTCTTGAATGCGTACAATCCCTTGGCGTTCGGGTAAGTAATTTTTAACGGTATTGATGTGTAATGTGGCGTAAGGTTTATTTTCGGTTGCTGGGTCTATGACCGTATGCAAAATAGCGTCTCTATTAGGCAAGTTAAGAGGCGCATCGTGTTCTACATACCAAATAAATTCTGTAGGTGATATTTTCTGTAATAAATGTGCTTCACGCACCTGCCAAAACCATTTTGGATAGTTATCAAAATTAAATAAAATCAGTGCCATGGTTTTCATCGAAGCATTGACAATCACTTCACCTTTAAACGAGCGAAAACGTTTACCGACTTCCTGCCGTGTGTGGCTGCTAATTTGCCGCGTACGGTCTTCTTTTTCTAATTGCCATCCAGTACCGAATGGAGTTCTAAAGTCGTTAATATCATTTTCATCCGCGAAACCATCTTGAGAAACAAGCGTCAGGTATCCCACTAACAATAGTTTTTTATACATATTGATCATCCGTCTTTTGATTATTGATGTTAAGCAAACAGCCACTCGCTCATAAAGCGATCTGTCCACGCCTTACCGCAGATATTATTGAGTAACGGTAAGCCCGGTGAATTGATGTGATGATGATGTTTATAATGCTGTATTGCTTGAGCGTGTGAATCCATCTCGCTGCCATACATTTCGCGTGTCGTAGTGGTCAAGCCATTAATGACCTCAAGTGTTCGTAAATGCGCTTTTTCTAAGGCTATAAAGCAATCATCATGATCCGGCCTAGTAAATAAATCATATCCAGAACGACAAGCGGCATACCACGGAGGAATATCGCTATTATAGGGCACATTAACGTCAGTCAAAATGTGACTGCTCATCATGTTGGCAATCATGGGATCTTGTCCGTATAGCGTCGGCAGGTCTAAAACGCCAATCATAGGCTTGGCACTCAGACGGACAAACTGCATGGCATAAACAGGTAACTGCCATTCTGGATCAGGAAAAAAGAACCAAATTAAAATATCGATTTTTCCCGATAGAATAGACACCATACGGTGTTCGCCATACTCAAAAATATAATATGAGCCGCAGGACACATGCAGCACATCGTTTTTTAGACTAAAGGTACTGTGACGAAATTCTTCAGGAATATTGAGTAGAACAGTATGGTGCTGACAAATATCCATACTTTTTAAAATGGTATTGTAGAAAAAGCTATCAGTTAAATGATTCATAACGTTAGCCTTTGTTGTTGTATCCAACGACTTGCCGCAATCGACATGGAAGTAATACGGCATTGCGGTCTTAGTTTTTGCACTAAGCTAATGGCTTCAGGTAATGACAATGACCAAACCTGACAAATAGCCGCTAGTGTCACTGCAGGAGAGCGGCCAACCCCATGATGACAAAAGACATGAACACTTTCATGATTGAGTAAAATATGGCTCAGTGCTTGAACAGATTGCAAAAACTGTTGTCGATGTTCTGGGTTTGCTGTTTCCTCAAAAAAAGAAGATTGATGTGCCATATCTTCTATAGCAGCAATATCTAACGCGCTAGAAAAAATATCAGAGAAAAAATACTCGTTTAAACTCCAGCAATCCCAGCGTTGCTCAGGATAAACGTCCGACAACTTAACACCTGACACATTCACCAATGAACGAACACCGCGAAGAAATAGGGTGTTAATTTCAGCTTCAGTAGGTAAACCACCAATAGAAATCAAAGGGATAATTGCCGTTGTTTTCATGGTGATGTTCCCAATACCGCAGGATACTCACTCAAAATATCTCGATAATGAGATAATAGCGTGTCGGCCATTTTGCTAGGACGTTGTGGATTTTGATAAAACGTAATGCCTTGCCATGAGGAGGCATCTAAACAACCCATTGACGATAAGCTTTCGCCCATATCAACAAGGGTTTGGTCGGGGGAGTCTGCAACATCCCAAAATACTTTAAAATTACCCGCATGTTGCCATATAGGTGCTAAATCAACGGCCTCTAGGATGTTTACCAATAATATAATCCGTTTAATACGGGTGTTTTTAAAAGGTAAAACACCGACGGCAGCCGCCAGCGTTGCTAAAGGAAGCTCTTGATTAGAAGCGAGTATTAAACCGAGTGCAACATCATCATAATGACGGATTTGGCTTTCTAGTGTCGTTTCAGGGTCAAGTAAACTGGCTATACCTAGACTATTTTTATCGCCTAACATTATGCCTAACGTTGATTTTCGAGATAGCTCAATCAGTAGTACGCCTTTACTTGATGTTAATCCAAGCTGCTCTAAGCAATATAAGCCCCAACAATGGGAGTAAAAGACACATTCAATCGTGGGTGTTGAACTCATTTTTGTTCTCCTGCGGACTCAAGCCGCCATATTTCATAGTGTCTGGCCGTCTGCGGATAGGTGACGACAAAAAAATCTAAACAAGTACTAACAGACTTTAGCCGTGCATCAGTGGGCAAGTGGCCAATGATTTGTGGTGTCATCGTGGCATTCATGGCAACCATGTCACCGTTGTGGCGTAACCACATGAAATAACCATTTGCGGCAAGAATAGAACCGTTATTGACGGCCTCTCTAAAGCCCGTTTTTGTATTGTCGCTAAGACCCCAAAATTGAATAATGCTCGGCTCATCCAAAGCAACACAGGCGACCAAGATAGTGTCTTTTTTACTGGTCACCGCTAAAATAGGCCCGCCTAAATTCCATGTGTTAAGGCAATTTCCATCAATACCCATCCAATGTAATTCATGATTTGCCATGCCTGTTGAGGCAAGAAATCCTCCTTGTGGGTGCTCGCATAAAACAGGCTCTAAAGCATAATGACGCATGGATACCGTCGCACTTAATTGGCCATCATGGTGATAAATGAATAATTGGCGACCATCCATAAACGCAATATATTGTTCTTGGATACGCAGTGCTTTGATGTCTTTAGCGATAATATCTAAGTTGTATGTAAGTGAGTTAGGATAATAACGCTGCAAACTATTTCCCGTTGGAAAAATAATAGAGCCATCCGTTTGTGGCCAAAAAGTGCCGTTACTCAGTTGTATAGGCCCTTGTAGGTGTCCTGTTATATCTAAAATCTGCATGGCGTGGCCACGAGCAACACCAATATAGGGGGCGCAGCCAAAGACAATCAGTTGATCTGCTTCGTGTTCTAAATGACTGGAATATACTTTTTTGATCGCAATAGGATGATCTGTTGCAATAACCGCTGTCTCGTCGGATCTCGCTTCGCATTGGCTAGGTGTATGAATAAGTAACATACTTTGGATAATGTCGAGTGCTTGACTGGCAGATGCAATACGCTGTTGTGGTTTTTTTTCGAGCAGCATGGCAATAAGATGCCGAATTTTGACATCATGAATCTCGGACAGGGCAGGTGCTTGTGTTAGATGGGCACGATAAATATCTTGCACACTACCCATAAACGGTAATTGGCCTGTATACAGTTGAAAAGCAATAATACCCACACTGTAGAGATCGCTATTAAGCGAGAAGCCCTCATATAAACGTTCGGGTGCAGTATAAGCAGGACTGCCTGTTTTATGTTTTCCTGAACGTGCTTCTTTGATGGGTGTTGCTGCACCAAGATCGGCAATCACCGCTTGTATGCGATTACTGGTACTATCATAACGTATCAAAATATTGTCGGGCTTTAAGTCGCAGTGAACAAAACCCGATTCATGCAAAAATACTAATCCACTAAACACATCGGCTAATAAGCAAAGTAGCTCTTCTCGACTAATTAAGCGGTTGCTCATAAAGTGGTCGAGAGTGCCTAATGGTAAATACTCATATACCAAACAGGCTTCACCCGTGCTGAGATAAAAAGTCTCTAAGCAATGTATGATATTCGAATGCGATAGGGCTAGAGCAACAGCGGCCTCTCGACGGTATGCGCCTTGATGTTGCTGTTGATACAATTTTAATAAAACACGCTCCCCTGTATTGCTATCGTCAGCCGTGAGCACTTGCACAATATGACTGTCACGCAACACATCGACGATGTCATAGCGATCGGCCAATAAAGGCTTACTGTCAATACAGGAAGAAGAACTCATGTCAATAGTCCAAGCACGTCTGCGGTCTTCATGCCACTTTCAATTTGCGGGCTTAGCGCGTCCAATCGTTCACGCCCAGTAATAAGAAAGGTATTTTCAGGCGGTGATAGCTGGGTAGAACCAACAATTTCTAAACAAAGCAGATCATTTTGACTAATCGTGCTAAAAATCCCTTGTAGCATGCCTTCGATAAGACAATTCACTGCGCCTTCTACTTGTGCCAAAACTACAGAAAAAATGCTATGTCCTAAGGTACATTGAATAATGCCATGTTGTTCAGCGTAGCTTAAATTAATAGTTAATCTTCCCCAGCCGTGTAGAGAAAAGTAAGACTCTAATAACTCAATATATTCGGTAACGGTTAAGGCGTCTAAACGTCGATTGGCAATAGAACGTAGCTCTTTATCAAAGGTGCTAGCAATGCGCTTGCCCCAGCGTGTACCACAGTTTTTTAGAATAATGCGCCACGCATCGCCCGCTTCATAACTCAAGGCTTCATGAATGCCTTTGATAATATCTGCACTCAAATAGACGATACGGGTATTGGCACGACTGACAATCACACCTTCATAGAGGTCAAACTGTTGTCCAATATCACCAAATAATTGCTCATACACCTGACTGACTAGCGTTTGAGTCATCGTCGCATCAGTGGTTGTCATACTCATGATTTAATCTCACTTAGCGGACAAGGTATCAATGGTTTGTTGTAAATACTTTTCAAATAATGAGAATGATTCTGCGCTGAGTCGTTCTCGATAATTGTTTTTCAGCTTGGTGTAGGTTTCATAAATCGCTTTTTGATTCGGTGCTAAATTTTGCAATTCACCATCGTTACTTTGATTACCAAACATCGTTTTACGGGGTGCTATTTCACGATCAGGAAAATGCATGGCTTGTAAAATAGTACGCAACCACAATAACAATTTGTCTCTATACCAATGAGGGTCATTCATCAGCATGGATTGCGTGGCATAAGCACTGACAATACGAATATCACGCAATGCTTTAGTACGCGCTAAAGCATGATTTTTTTCAAAAGGATAAAGAATAAAAATCTCGTTAACGACACGCTCAACCACAGATTGCTCAACAGCCGCAATTTCTTTAGCAGCAGCAACGCGTTGATGTTGCTCGGGTAACACTCGTTGATATTCTGTTAGTTCGTCACTATTCAGATGGCGGCATTCACAGGCTCTAAACATCGCGTCTAATTGCGGATGTTTACGGACACTGGTTGTTGGTTCTAAAACAGGGGGTGTCATGATGATTTCCTCTTAATGTATCTATTATTGTGAACTAGGCAGACTGTTTGCCTGTCCAAGGTATTTGACTAAAAAACTGCTGCATGGGTAAGGAAGTATGGGGATTAGCCGCTAAAATAGACGTGGGAGCGATTGAGCCACCACTAGCACCAATGCCTGCACTAATAGAAAACTGGGCACTATTACTCGACCAACATAAGGATTGAAAAAATCGTGTCGCTGACAATGTGTCTTTGATATCTAACGATTTAGATAAAAAGCGTTCATAGGCCAAATCTTCTTTGCTGCTTGTATCTGTGTTTGCAATACGCCACGGCAACATTTGAAAAAAGACAGGCGCAGATAACACCTGACGATCCATCTTTTTGGGTATCTCTAAGGAGACAACAGAAAGGGGTGTTTCAATCTTAATATCTGTGACGAGCTCAAGCAGTTGCTCTAGTTGTTCAACAGGCTCTGCAATGGGTTCATTGATAGATATATTCTGATCGTTAACACACTCATCAATCTCTGTATTATTGATGACAGGTTCATCAATTATGGGGGCAAATACAAGCTCTTCAGTGGGGGCTGATAGACTATTATTTGTTGCAGCCGAATCAAGCACAGAGTTAGGCGTGGCTATGTCATGGTCACTTTGAGCGGATACTTTAGCTAATAAAATACGCGCGGCATCACTCGCGGCCTGACCGACCTCCAAATGTTTTAGTGTGCTGACTAACGCATTTTCAGTGGAGGAGGGAATAGGCATGATTAATGCCGTATTCACAATATTGGCAAAACGTCTTAAGGCGTTCAAGCTATAAGTATTCACAATATATGGCCTTATTGACTGTCTAGATTGGTCAAGATTTCTGTGGCACTCGCACCTTCTTGTCGCCAAAAATCGGCAGCATTAATACGAGATTTTTCACCAATCAAAAACTTACAGACATCATTTCCCATCGAGTAGCACTGTATTTCAATGCATTCGCGCTCAGCTTTATCAAAAAAGGTAAACACGCCTGCAAACATACCTGCATACAAATGACAAACAGGTTTACCCAATAGTTTCATCGACTTAGCAACTGCTGAATTACGAATTTCAACAACTGTTAAACCTTTATCTTTGAATGATAAATCTAAAGCCCACGCACCAAAGCCCGTCATGGTCAGTGGCCACCACCACGACTCAAAAACAAAACGGGTATTCATTTGCCAAATATCACGTTTGCCGCCACCAAACTCATGACGCATACGCTCGGCAAAACGCTTCATATCTTGCAGTCCCCATGCGTAACCGCATTGATACATCATCAGAGCACTGGCCGCGCCAACTTCTTCTTCAATACCCATGTGTAAATTATTAATAAACAAATCGGTAACTTTGGCTGCGCGTTGTCCGTCTCGTAATAAAATCGCGCCTTTTTCGGCATCCAAGCTAAAGTATTCATCGGCGACAAAGTAGTTGTGATAGCCGCGAAAACCGCCATCAATCGGGTCAATCGGGTCGTATACAGGACTGGTGTTGCTCATGAGTGGCTCCTGAGTTATTTGGCGTTTTCGACGGCAAGTTGTTTAATGTCAATATCGACATCACGAAGTTCATTAATCGCAGAGCGCGTAATAATGCGATTTTCTTGAATCAGCACTCGGCCTGAAACGGGGTGTAGTATCGGTACAGGCGTTCGTTTGCCAATCAGGCTTTCGATGTCTGAAAACGATTCAATGTATAAGCCTTTGGGTAACTCAACCTCAACACCATCACCCAAAACATGAGACTGGCATGCCAGACGACTGTTAGGTTGTGCGCCAGTCAAAATAGACAGTGTTAGTTTTTCTCTATCGGTCATTGGTGTTAAACAATGCGCGCCTTTAGTCACATAGACATGACAGGTTGCACACAATCCACGACCCTGACAGAGCATTTTGACTTCGACATTACGAACTAGCAGTGCATCCAATAAACGCTCTTGGGTGTTGATAACCGCTTTTTTGGGGTCATTTCCAATCGTGACGTTTTTCATGCCGATTCCCCCATCGCTTGCAGGACAAAATGAGACATCATTTTTTGTTCGGGTTCAGGTAATGCCATTTCTTTAGTAGACGCACTTAACGTCAATGCCAAACTGTCGCGTGCAAGCTTCCAATTGTCTTGGAACAATTCGTGATGTAACGCTTGAGTAAATAAATGATGATTAACAATCGCTTGATGATTGCCCATAAATAGTCCCAACTGCACAATGCAAAAGTCGGCAACTTCAACTTTATAATGTGAGCTATTTTGCTTAATGGCTCTTGCTAATGCGCTGCGCTGTTGCACCAGATTTTGTGCTAAATGGGCAGCCATACACTGCTCAGCTAAATCATCTATGGCTTTTTTTCCCACGATTGAAAGCATTGAGGTTTGTCTGATGTTTTCAAACATGAGTGCGAGCAGCTCATAGTCATTTGCCGCAAAGCCAAGATTGAGTAATGCACCCGCTTGTTGTCGAATTTGATTTTGTGGCAGTAATTCATGCAGGGCAGACAATACTAATAGCTGTCTGAACACCATGACTTGAATCGGTGTTAGTGCATAAGTTTGGCTACCAAGCCAACGTTTTTTCACCAAATCGGTTTGAATAACATATTTTTGAATGGCTTTAATGCGTGCGCCAACCGCATCTATAGACACACTATTAGGAGGTAAGTCACGACTAATTGTCGAAATTAGTGTGTCATCATGACTGACAGTCACTCTACCGTCATCTAGTTGGCGCGCAAAAGATGCAATACGCCATGTACTTCTTGCCCACGACATTTCTGAGAGCATTAAACTGTATTGATGCGTTGGCTCTATATCGCCCGACTCAAGCAAGCGTTCACGATTAAACAGGCTTGATGCAATTTGACTATGACGATCTATGATTCGCCCTTGCAATAAAGGTGAACGAATACTGCGATACGCATTTTCTAAGGCTTGACGACGTTCACTCCATGTAATCGGTGTTTCTTGATAAAAGACATGGCAGCTTAAAAATAATCGTTGAGCCATTAATGAGCCTGAGTAGGGCGCAGTATTTGAGGTGAGGGCAGACGCTAAAATACCACTCACGGCTTCGCGCCAACCAAGCTCTTCATCAATAGAGTCTGCAAAGATTAACTGTGGTTCTTGCAGTAATTCTTTAGCAACAGGATTAACGTGCGTTAACATTTCTGTCATGGCGAGTAGTTGTCCCGTCCATAACACCAATGCCTGACGCTCTGATGGGTCAAGATGTGCGCGTAATGCCTCATCCATCCCTAACCATAATCGCCGCCAATTCGTGCTCGAAAAATCAAATGTCGTGCCTGCATCCATGACTAAATAGCGGCCAATATTTAATGCAGCTACCGAAGGCGATTCTGTCATTAATTGAATGCTAATTTTCCAAAATAAAGCATTCAGTTGCTGTGTACGTAATCCAGAGGCCTCTTGAAACTGAACACGATCTTCATCCATGCGAATGGCGGCAAGTTGACGTACTTGTTCACAATGCCGTTGGAGCTTAATGGCAATACCCAGTTGACGAGCTTGTTCTAAACCTAAACTTAATACCGTATTCCAAAAAGTTGCGGCACCTGCGGGCAATGCCACAAAGACATTGTTTTGCCATTGTAGCCATGCCTTTTCGATGGCATGTGTTCCATTGTTGACGATTGTACTAAACAGCGGTGCAAGCAATTGACAATGCGACCAAACTCCTTCTTGGTCGCCTGTTCGTGCCATAAGCTCTGCTAATGTTGTAGCAATGAGCTCTAGCTCGGCAGGGGCAGCTGCTCTGACGGCCTTACTGTGTTTGCTAAACAACGTGCCTTTTGTTGATGCAGTTGCAAACACCTGTTGCCAAATTTTTCCGCGTAGTTGAGTTTGAACAAAAGCGGTTGGACTGGTGGTATAAATATCAGTATCTATACCGAAGCTTTCACGATAGACCGCTTTAATGAGTTTTAATGCGCCAAGTGCTTCGTCGCTGGTTAAACCATCAAACAAAGACAAAGACAGCACATCGACATTGATAGACAATAATGGCAGTGGTAAACGCCGCAGATTTTTACCAATGGCAATATTCCACCACCATGCAAAAGCCTGAAATGGATTTGTTAAACCTTGAGAGTAAATATAACTAATACGATTTAAAGTCCACAAATTATCGGGAATAGCCAATTTCCACGCTTGCTGATTACCACAAGCAGGGGATAGTTCGGGTTGGCTTTTAATTAAATCGGCATAACGCGAAATACCAATAAATGACGCATTATTGACAATGCTTTCGGCAACTAAAGGAATATTTTTTACTGCCGTTACTTCATCAATACGCCGTATCAGTTGCTCTAATAACTGCACACCGTCTAAAGAGGGATTTTCTGCGTCTAAAGCCGCATGTACCACACGCATTGTTTTACGTAACAATGAATATTGAACAGGTTGCTTCGTATCTTGTAAGAGCCATTGCGCTTGCCAGCTCATGACAGCACTCAGAGCGCGTTGCCCAAACATCATGCGGGATAGGCCAATGCGTACCAAGAGCAAGGTTAAATCAACACCACGCGCACCATTCATGCCTATTGCATAAGCGTTGATAGTAAAGTTTTTTGGCCACCACATAATGCCATCACGAACCACATCACTTAAAATACTATCTAGCTCGCGCATTAAGGGTTGAACTTGCTGCATATTCAAACGTGCGCTTTGTTCGGCAACATCCATTTGTGCCAATGCAAGACTAATTTCACGATGCTTTTTCCACACCATGTCATATTGTTCGGTAACAAGTGCCAACACGACGCTTTTACGAAAAAGAGTACGGGCTACCAATAAGTCAGGCGTGGCTAATGAAGCATAACGACAGACTAAAAATAAGGCTCTGATTTGTTCGTTAATGCGTTTAACGCCAATGGAGTCGGTTAAACCTTCAGCCACTTTCGAGCTAAAAATATCCACTTCGTGACCAATCACCGAAAGTAGCTTTTGATGGTCATCTGCTGCGCGCATCATCGCCACGCAATAATCGCTCGCATTTTTTAGCCAATCAACATGCAAGCGTTCGCTGTTTTCAATGAGGATATTGGTAAATGATGCGGTGCGCTGTGCTAACTCGTCGGCACTTAAACCCAGTGTATGGAAGCTATCAAAGGCAGTATGCTGTAACCATCGTTGGTATAAATCACTGATTTGACGTGCGTCAAATAGCATTTTTAATAAGATAATTTCATTAAATGGATACAGTAACTGTAAATGATCCTGATGTTTGGTGATGACGATATTGATAAAATCAAAACGCTCTATCGCGGCTAATAAAACTTCGGTTGCGGGGGTCACCATTTTTGACCAGCTCATCAAAGAACGCTCAAGACGTAACAGTAGCAACTCCCAAAAATGACTCGGCTGATTAATCTCACGAACAACACGACTAACAAATAACGTGCAATAACGCGCCTCGACAGCCAAAGGATGGGTCGCCCAACTTTCTAGCCATTCATTCAAAAATCCACTTAGACAGTTTTCTAACTGTCCCATATTAATTTTCCACAGCATATTACCGCTAAGTTTTACCATGTCATTGGTAATGGCTTTGGGTATGGTGACAAGCTGCTCTTTTATTGCCAAACGTGCTTGGCTAAACTCTTGTTGCACACGCATTAAATCAATAAATTGCTGAGCAATCATAAAGCGACGATCACCAAGCACTTCACGACACGCAAATAGGGCAATGGGTATTAACCGCTCTACGGTGCAAAACTTTAATTGCTTGGCGAGTTTTTGGCTAAACACATCTAAATGTTCAAATAAAGCCGCAAAACTGGGGCGTATTTCCTGTGCCGTTTCTGCATTTTTGATGGCGTAAATAAACAAATCCATCTGTTTGGATAGCAAAATTGACTTAGCCTCGGCGGTCTCCGAGAGACAATCATCCAAATAAGAACATTCACCCAAGCGAGTCAATAGTAGCTCACGTTGGCGTTTGAGCCATTCTGATAAACTACTAGGCGGTTGCCCAGCCAATTCATTATCAAATTGACTGGCATGCTCATACATCTGATTGAAGATAGAGACTTGCATTAGGGTGTATCCGTAAAGAGTGTGCCAAAAATACGTTATTGTGTTATTTGCTTGTTGGTATGACAGCGTTAAGCAGGCTGTGTGCTGCAATCGCGCTATTTTCATCAAAAACACTGTCAAAGCTTTTGATAAACAAATTGAAGGTTTTAATCGCTCCCTGTAGCACTTCATCTGCTTCATGCGGGGAGCTAATACGCTGTTGGAGTTGAGTCATTAATACTCTAAAACACGATGATGACAGTGCTAACTGCTTAAAAAATCCCACTTCCCTGACCGAAAAGTGATGACTTTGGGCAAGAATATTGGCGATTCTGACCGCTCCCATGGCCGAACCTAAAACAACGTAAAGACTGCCAAACAATTCCGCGTCTGATTTCAGATGAAGTAACTCAGCAGGGCCGTCCATCTTCGTAAGGATTTTTCGATTGCCACACAAAATACGAATATCAGCACGCAACCACTCACAGAAAAACCGCTCTTGATAACCCACATTTAAGAGTCGCCACCTTTGTGGAATACCTGCGCCATCCAGTGCAGAATGGGCGCGTAAAAACCCTGATAAAGAAAGAGCCATTTCATGAGGCGTAGCTTCTATATTGAGTAAAGGTTTTACTAGAGGATGGTGGTCTAATTGACCATGAAGGGCGCGAGTTCCTTCTTTGAGTAGGGCATGAACATTAAGTACAGGCAATGAGCCATGCAAATTACAGTCAATAGCAGAGGTGTTATTCATAATAGCTATCACCAAAAAAATTTATTGTCAATTACACAAAATTATTAAAAAATTTTTATATAAATCAAAAAGATGCGTTTAAATACACCGTTCTTGTTTTGAGATTTTTGCATTCTAAGCTGAACAAAGTATTGTCTTTTTGCATGCAAAACATGACTTTTCGCCTCAAAAAAGCCAATGCTGTTGAATGTTTAAACAAACACATGCTCTTTTTTGTGTTGGTAATGCTTCTACTGAATTCATTGGTGTAAAGTCATGACTATGCAGTCAATAAGATCAAATCAGATGGATAACGCAAAAAGTCTTGATTAGTTGTTCTATGTATTTTTGTAGAATGGCATGGCTGAATTTTATATGTTAATCCTCGAAATTGTCCCACCGAGATAAAAACCTCAAGCAAAACCATAAAAGCAGAGATCCTGTCTTTATATCATTTAGACACTAAAACCTGATGATCTGAAAAAGCACGAAACCTCATTTTTATGTATGGTTTTGTGGCGTAATCAACAGCTGTATGTTATCAATTCACTGGAATTAAATAAAATAAAGACACATAAAATCAATATGTTATGATTTTATGGGTTTTTATTTATGTTTATTTTTGCATTCAAAAATAATTAAAAAAGTATTGGCTTTAGGTATCTAAAAAATGACTTTATGCCTCAAAGAGACAAAAAAATGAAAGAGTTTTTAAACCAATCAGGGAATATTGAAGAGGAGTTAACAAGGCTACAGCTAAAGTACGGTGTTCATAGCATCGATGAAAAATTGCACAAAGAGCTTTCTGAGTTAAGTGTCTTTGTCAATCTCGATTTACATACATGGTTTTTGAGCTTTCTGGATCAAGAGCAAATTCATGCACCTGTTAGCCGCATATTTTTAAAGAGGACATACAACAATGATCATACGCCAATTTTAGTATTAATTCAGTTGCTTCATTTTTTAGATCAAGAAATACAAGAAGAGTCCATTGGATTAAAGATAGGTAGTTATGTCTTAGCTAAATATGGAGGTGTTTTAGGCCATTTATGTCTTTCCAGTGAAAACTTTGGCGAAGTGATTGCACGATTTCACAAATATTATCAATTGATGTTTGAAGGCTTTAGGTTACAGGTGATTATAGATGATACTCAGATGTTTATGAGTTGGGACTTAATTAAAAAACTAAGTGATGTTTTTGCTGGTCGTAGAATAGGCTGTATTTTTGTTGATCTGTGTGTTTCGTCATTATTTTCAATAGCGAGCAGGTTGTTTAATCATCAATATGCCATTCATAGTTCTGTGGTTTTAATGGGCAAAGCCCCCGAAAACGTGTTGGCATATCAGCAGTTTTTTCGTTGCCCCGTTAGTTTTGGTGCCGATTTTCCAACGGTTACTATGCCTTTATCTCTGTTATCACTACCCATTAATGTTTGTAATGATAAATTGAAGCTACTCGTCAAAATACGATTGCAGGCGGAAATGAATATGCACCCCGTATTAATGACTGACCATTTTTTGCATGAATTCCAAAAAGTTTTACTGTGTGCGCTGCACGATAATCGCCCCAATATTAATTATGTTGCCGAAAAACTAGCATTATCTCGTGCCAATTTACAACGAAAACTCCAAGAACGGAGTCTTAGCTTTAGCGAATTACTGGATAAAACGCGTTTAAAATTAGCTAAAATGTATTTAGAGCACAACAATTTGCCAATGACAGAAATAGCATGGCTATTGGCTTTTTCCGACCAAACTGCATTCAGTCGTTCTTTTAAACGTTGGACAGGGTTAACGCCCATTGAATATCGTAAACTTCTTATAAAATAGCTTTTATCTAAGCTAATAAATTTGTTATTTACTTGATAGTATCTGGTTAAAAATCAACATGTACGATTTGTCATATCTCTTCATTTAAGTTTGTATGATAAATGACCAGTGATTAGCAAGTTTATGTCAAAGTCCTTCATGAAATCTGGAAATGCTTGTGGGTAAGAGATTGGCCTAAATATTTACAATATTTAACCAAACCATAAATGCAAATTATTAAATATTGCGTATTTGTAAAATTATGCTATTAATACCCATAGGCTTTAGAATTAAATATAATCTACCTTTACTTCCGAATCAAGCAGCATCATAAATACAGGGATTAGTGTTTATATCATTTAGACACTGCAAATACCCTGTTATCCAATGAATGATATAACGAAGTACTAAGCAGTCATTTTATCTACTGGTTTGTGGCGCAATCAATTACTTTATATTATCAATCGCTTTTTATAAAATACAATAAAATCAACACATTAATTTAAAAAATCCTAAAGTGTTTCACCAAATCGGCGCGTGTATCAGGCCATTGATACAAGACACTCCAACAAGTTCAGTACAAAAAAGGACTAAATAAGGTTGCTGAGCGATTAAATCGTATTTATTCACATCAAAGCAGCTAAAGAAATGAAAAAAAATCTACAGCACTCGGAAAATATAGAGGATATATTAGCAAGGATACAACTTAAGTATGGTTTTTGTACTATTGATGAAGAGTTGTATAGAGAGCTTTCTGAATTAAGCGTGTATTTAAATGTAGATTTATACTCATGGTTTTTGAATTTTCTTGACCAAGAAAAAATTAATGCACCTGCTAGCCGTATCCTTTTATCGCATTTTCAACATAGTGATCACACGCCAATTTTGATGCTCGTTCAGTTACTTCATTTGTTAGATCAAGAAATACAAGAAGATGCCATTGGACTAAAGATAGGGTCGTATCTATTAGCAAAGTATGGGGGTGTTTTAGGTAACTTATGCCTTTCTAGTGAAAACCTTGGTGAAGTGTTTGCGCGATTCCAGCGTTATTATCAACTAATGTTTGAAGGTTTTAGAATGCAAGTATATATAAATGACACACATATATTGATAAGTTGGGATTTAATAAAAAAAATGAGTGATGTTTTTGCTGGTCGTAGAATAGGTCGTGTTTTTGTCGATTTGTGCGTTGCCTCGTTATTCACGATTGTCAGTGGA
Organism: Moraxellaceae bacterium AER2_44_116; assembly: GCA_006546595.1. Classification (GTDB taxonomy): domain Bacteria; phylum Pseudomonadota; class Gammaproteobacteria; order Pseudomonadales; family Moraxellaceae; genus Agitococcus. The sequence goes on from VIAD01000001.1 coordinate 307,171, forward strand.
TTGTTTAATCATCAGTATTCAATTTATAGTCAAGTTAGTTTAATGGGTCAAGAGCCTATTGATCCGTTGTTCTATCAGCAATTTTTTCGTTGTCCTGTCAGTTTTAATGCCGACTTTCCAGCGGTAACCATTCCTTTGACTATGGTATCACTCCTTATTAATGTCGGTAGTGAAAAGTTAAAACTACTCGTTACAATGCGATTAGAAGCAGAAATGAATATGCATCCCGTATTAATGATTGACCGTTTTTTGCATGAACTCCAAAAAATTTTACTGTATGCGCTGCACGATAATCGCCCCAATATTAATTATGTTGCCGAAAAACTAGCATTATCTCGTGCCAATTTACAACGAAAACTCCAAGAACGGAGTCTTAGCTTTAGCGAATTACTGGATAAAACGCGTTTAAAATTGGCTAAAATGTATTTAGAGCACAACAATTTGCCGATGACAGAAATAGCATGGCTATTGGCTTTTTCCGACCAAACTGCATTCAGTCGCTCTTTTAAACGTTGGACAGGGTTAACACCCATTGAATATCGTAAATTACTTGTAAAGTAATTGTTTCTCTCATGATGGAATTTGCATTTTAATGCATTAAATTTATCATTTACGACCTTGTGTTGGGTTAAAACTCGACACACACGGGTTATCATAGCCACTTCATGTTAATTTTTTGATAGATAATCCGTCATGGCAAGCTCACTCCAAAGTCAGTTATTAAAATCAGGTTTGGCCGATAACAAACGAGTCAAAAAAATCCACCAACAACAGTTAGAAGCGGGTAAAAACGCAAAAGACGAAACTAAAGAAGCGGTTGCTCAAGCGATGGCTCTCAAAGCCGAGCGCGACCGTGAATTGAACCGTCAAAAGAAGGAAGAATTAGAACGCAAAGCCATTGGCGCACAGATTAAACAACTGATTGAAGTGCATCGTATTGATCGTAAAGGAGGAGAGATTCATTATCAATTTACTGATCAAGGTAAAATCAAAAAAATATACGTGACCGATGTTTTATTAAATCAATTGGTAAAAGGGCAGTCCGCTATTGTCCGTTTTGCCGATGCTTATGAGTTAGTACCTACTGTTGTTGCTGAAAAGATTGCCCTCCGTGATGCAGACTCAATTGTTGTACTAAATACAAGAACAGTACCAACCACTCAAGACGTTGCAGAAGAAGACCCGTACGCTAACTACCAAATTCCTGATGATTTGATGTGGTAATTACCAAAGCAAGGCAAAAAAATGACAACAGAATATATACCACCCAAAGTTTGGAAAGTTGACGACCCAAACGGTGGGGCTTTTGCAAGTATCAATCGACCCGTTTCAGGTGCTACCCATGAAAAACTGTTGCCCGTCGGTTGTCACCCTTTACAGCTTTATTCTATGGGTACGCCTAACGGCCAAAAGATAACTATTTTGCTAGAAGAGTTATTGGCTTTAGGTATTGCAACAGCAGAATACGATGCCCATTTGATTCATATTCTTCAAGGTGACCAGTTTTCAACGGGTTTTGTTGAGATCAATCCAAATTCCAAAATTCCAGCACTGGTAGACCAATCATCTGCGGATGCTCCAATTACTGTATTTGAGTCTGGCGCAATTTTGCTGTATTTAGCCGAAAAGTTTGGGCATTTTTTGCCAAAAGAAGCGAAAGCACGAGCCAGCGTTCTGAGCTGGTTATTTTGGTTACAAGGTTCAGCACCTTATTTGGGTGGTGGCTTTGGTCATTTTTATGCCTACGCACCTGAAAAATTCGAGTATCCGATTAATCGTTTTACGATGGAAATTAAACGTCAACTCGATGTGCTGAATAAACAATTAGCTGTCAATCCCTTTATTGCTGGCGATGAATACAGTATTGCAGACATGGCGATTTGGCCTTGGTACGGTAATTTAGTGCTGGGTAAACTCTACAATGCAGCAGAGTTTTTGGATGTGACAAGTTACGAACATTTACAACGCTGGGCACATGCCATCAAACAAAGACCTGCGGTACAGCGTGGCCGCATTGTCAATTGCACATGGGGTCAGCCATGGCAAATGCTAGCAGAGCGTCATAGTGCAGAAGATATTACGCAAGTACTAAAACTCCAACCGCAAAAATAGGCGGTAAAGGCTTAAAAATGGCTTCCACTCCGCTCAGCCAACAACGGAGCAGAGTCGAAAGGACAATTAAGCTGATGTAGTAAACTGTAAAATCACAATAGATGTTTTTGCAAAAATACTAATTGGTCGCTGACACTACGCTCAAAAGCATCACCAAAATACACATCAAAATGACCAACGGAATATCGCACAACTTCCGCTTTAGGCATTTTTTTGGCTGCTTTTTCTGCCGCATCAGCGGGGGCAACGGTATCCTCCGTACAAATTTGTAATAAGGCAGGGCATTTAACCTTAGCCGCATCACGAATCGGTCTAAACATGGGGACTAACAAGCCTGTTCGAGCTGTCACTTGATTTTGATGAGTGCTATTTTGAGGGACTAGACGTAAATAGGCATCAAACGCATCTGCACTGGTCATTGCTCCAACTTCGCCTTGTTTTGCAGCCGCAGGAATATAATGTGCGGATGCTCCAACTATTGAGCGTGCCACATCAAATACACCGTGCGTACTAACGCGCAATAACGAAAACACGCCAGCATAACGGGCTATTTCTAACGCTGAAGCTAATCCATCTAACATCGGACATTGGCTGACTGTTGCTGCGACCTTGCCATCTTGAGCCGCCACCGTGACCACTAAACCACCTGCAAACGAAGTTCCCCATAAGGCAATACGTCGTTTATCTATATTCGGTAAAGTGCGGACATAAGCTAACGCTGAATGCCAGTCTGTGACTTCTCTTGCAGGAATTAAACACTGACGCGGATAACCATCACTTGCGCCAAAATGACGATAATCAAAAATCAACGTCGCCATACCTGCCGCATTAAAACGCTGGGCATATTGTTCTAAACGCATTTCACGCGTGCCATTAAAACCATGCGCCATAATGACAATCGGCACATTTTTGTTATTTGTAACTGCGGGATAGTTTAACCAAGCACGGCAAGTAATTCCTTCACTTTTAAATTCAACATCTTGGCGCGCAAGAGAGAGTGGATTAGCCATTAAAAGAAACCTCGTGATAGATGTAGCAAATTCAGTTGAATTACATTCAACATCAATGCTATCATTCAGTTGAACGCTATTCAAGAGTTAAATAACAGTATGGCACGCACTCGAACAGAGATTGACTCACAAAAAAAACGTGAAGAAATCATCAATGCAGCACGATTTTTGATACTGAGCGAAGGCTACGAAGCCACAGGTATGACACGTATTGCTCATCAAGCAGGCGTTGCCCCCAATACACTGTATTGGTATTTCAAAGATAAAGATGAATTGCTGTTAGTGATTCTTGATGAGCTCGTGAATGAAGCATTACATGAGTATTTTAATTTACAAGGCGAAGCATTAGAGCAGCAAATTTTATGGTTGCTGACAAAGTTTGATGCTGTGCCAAACATTATTACCACCGTTCATGCACGCATGAATATCTCAAAAACCATACAAGAGTGGCATCAACGCTTTCATTTTATGCTGGAATCCTTAATGGTTAATCAGTTGATTTTAAAAGGCTTAGAACAGGATGAAGCTATCGCAGCCTCTAAAATAACCATGTTTGTCATTGAAGGTTTGCTTTCTCATCATGCAGGAAATTCCACAGAACGCGGGAGTATTGCTAAATTTTTGGTATCACGCATTACCCCAAATCAATAAAACATGATTTCAGACAACAACATCAGAGGGCTACTTATGAAACAGCAGCATTTTCCACGTTTGGCAGGAAAAGTCGTTTTAGTAACAGGCGCATGGGGAGGGCTTGGCAAAACCTTTATTCGTCATTTATTAGTATCACGCGCGAAAATTATTTTAAGTGATATTGCAGAAAAGCCGATTGCCCAATTAGCTGAAGGGGGTGGTTTGCCAACTGGCTGGGAACATTTAATACTAGGTCAAATTGTTGCTGACCTGAATACCCCCGAAGGCCCTCAAGCTTTATATGATGCCTGCAAAAAAATCGCGCCAGTTGACATGATTATTCATAATGCAGGTTTGGCTTTTGTTGGTCATTACGAAGAAATTCCACGCGAGAAAATGAATTTACAAATGCGAGTGATGCTGACCGCGCCAATGGAATTAACCCATTTATTTTTGCTTGATTTTTTACAACGCGGCAGTGGTCATTTAGTTTTTATTGACTCCGTTGCAGGTTTTATTGCCACTAAATTGGGCACAAGTTACAGCGCGGCAAAGTTTGGTTTGCGTGGTTTTGCTATGGCATTATCGGGTGAAGTTAAAGCGCGTGGTGTTGATGTAACCATTATTTATCCATTTTTTACCCGAACTGGTATTTTAAAAGCCCCAATTATTGGTAAAGCGAAAATTCCTGTTATGCCTTCGATTTTGATTGATGACCCAGACAAAGTCATTAACACTGCGTTAAAAGGTATTGATAAGCGTGTTTTACACGTAAAAACAGGTTTTTATTCTAATTTTATGTGGCAAGCAACACGAATATGGCCTGTTATTAGCAGCCAAATGCAGCCTAAGAAAATTTAAACACTAATAAAAAACCCGCTAAAAAGCGGGTTTTTTATGATTAAGCGTGAGTAAACCCACACTTAAACTCTATTACGTCAATTGCGCTACATTGATTTTGTCCGCTTGAGCAGTGTATTCGCCCATACGGTCAAAGTTTAAGTAGGTGTAGATTTCAGAAGACATCGAATTGATTTTATTGGCATATTCCATGTATTCCGCAACCGTTGGCAATTTGCCCATCACCGCAGCCACAGACGCTAACTCTGCAGAAGCCAAGTAAACATTTGCACCTTGACCTAAACGGTTCGGGAAGTTACGAGTCGATGTCGATACACAAGTCGTGTTAGGCGCAACACGTGCTTGGTTACCCATACACAACGAGCAACCAGGCATCTCAGTACGCGCACCAGCACGGCCATAAATGTTGTAGTAGCCTTCTTCTTTCAGTTGATGCTCGTCCATTTTTGTCGGTGGAGCAATCCACAAACGCGTCGCTAATGAACCGCCTTCCACTTTATCCAACAACTTACCCGCGGCACGGAAGTGACCAATGTTAGTCATACAAGAACCGATGAAAACTTCATCAATTTTTTGACCAGCAACTTGTGACAATGGCTTAGCATCATCAGGATCATTTGGACAGCAAAGAATAGGCTCTTTGATTTCGTCCATATTGATTTCATAAACAGCTGCGTATTCTGCGTCTTTATCCGCACGCAATAATACGGGGTTAGCCAACCATGCTTGCATGGCTTCAATACGACGACCAATAGTACGGGCATCGCCATAACCGTTGGCAATCATCCATTTCAACATGGTGATGTTAGAGGTTAAGTATTCAGCAACAGATTTTTCACTCAAAGTAATTGAGCAACCTGCAGCAGAACGCTCAGCAGAAGCATCAGACAATTCAAATGCTTGTTCAGCAGTTAAATCTTCCATGCCTTCAATTTCTAAAATACGGCCATTGAATACGTTCTTTTTGCCTTTTTTCTCAATGGTTAATTCACCACGTTGAATTGCTGCATAAGGAATGGCATGAACCAAATCACGTAATGTGATACCTGGTTGCATTTTGCCAGTAAAACGTACTAAAACCGACTCAGGCATATCTAAAGGCATCACACCTGTAGCAGCAGCAAAAGCCACTAAGCCAGAACCCGCAGGGAAGGAGATACCTAATGGGAAACGCGTATGAGAGTCACCACCTGTACCGACGGTATCAGGCAATAACATACGGTTTAACCAGCTATGGATAATACCGTCACCAGGACGCAAGCTTACGCCACCACGATTCATAATGAAGTCAGGTAAAGTGTGATGTGTTTGCACGTCAACTGGTTTTGGATAAGCAGCAGTATGGCAGAAAGACTGCATGACTAAATCAGCAGAGAAGCCTAAACAAGCCAAATCTTTTAATTCATCACGCGTCATTGGACCTGTTGTATCTTGTGAACCAACAGTCGTCATTTTGGGTTCGCAATATGTACCAGGACGAATACCTGTTACGCCACACGCTTTACCAACCATTTTTTGCGCCAAAGTATAACCTTTGCCTGTGTCGGCAGGTTGAACTGGTTGACGGAATAAAGCTAATGGGGCTAAACCTAAAGATTCACGGGCTTTAGTAGTTAAGCTACGACCAATGATTAAGTTAATACGGCCACCCGCACGCACTTCATCCAACAATACTTGCGATTTTAATTCAAAGGTGCTTAAAACTTCGTCAGTACCGTTTTTAGTGATTTTGCCTTCGTATGGGTAGATGTCGATCACATCACCTGTATTCAGATTGGCAACATCAGCTTCAAACGGTAACGCACCAGCATCTTCCATTGTATTAAAGAAAATAGGAGCGATCTTGCTACCGATACAAACACCGCCTTGGCGTTTATTAGGAATGCAAGGAATATCTTCGCCTGTAAACCATAAGACCGAGTTCGTTGCAGATTTACGGCTCGAACCTGTACCAACAACATCACCGACATAAGCAACAGTATGGCCTTTAGCTTTTAATGCTTCAATTTGTTTAATTGGGCCAACATTGCCTGCTTGATCAGGGAAAATACCATCACGGGCATTTTTCAACATGGCGTTTGCATGTAAAGGAATATCTGGGCGACTCCATGCGTCTTGTGCAGGTGACAAGTCGTCAGTATTAGTTTCGCCAGTCACTTTAAATACAGTCACGGTGAGTTTTTGTGGAACTTCTGGACGGGTTGTAAACCACTCAGCATCTGCCCAAGATTGAATCAATTCTTTAGCAAAGGCATTGCCAGCTTTTGATTTTTCATCAACATCATGAAAAGCATCAAACATCAAGAGGGTGCTTTTTAATGCTTCAACAGCATCAGCAGCTAATGGCGTGTCTAGAAGTTTAACCAATGGTTGAACATTGTAACCACCTAACATCGTGCCTAATAATTTAACGGCTTTTTTAGCGTCAACTAAAGGAGATGTTGCTTCGCCAGTGGTAATAGCCGCTAAGAATGCAGCTTTAACATAAGCAGCAGGGTCAACGCCCGCAGGAACGCGATTTTCCAATAAATCAACTAAGAAGGCTTCTTCGCCAGCAGGTGGATTTTTTAATAAGGCAACAAGAGATGCTGTTTGTTGTTCATCAAGCGGTTTTGGTGGTACGCCTTGAGCGGCGCGTTCGGCAACATGTTGGCGATAGGCTTCTAGCACGGTAGTTTCCTCAATTTATACAGGAAGATATTCAACTGAAAACTCGCTTTGCATTTTTGCATGGCTGATTTTCAGTGAAAAAACGGTGTGCAAATGTTAGCACTCAAACAGATAAAAGTTAAGGAATCGTTATCACGCAAACGCTATAACCATTGTTTATTAAATAAATGGCTAAAATATTCACCGTAATCTACAATAGGATCCAGTAGCTCTCTAAATTTGTGCCAGTTTGGCAACACACCATAATTCATAATTTCTGCCGTTTAAATCTGTTGTAATAATTCTAATTATTCCCATCGTTTTGATAAAAACCAGCACTATATAATTTATCGCATAATGTATATTATGTTAAATAACTACTATATAGCAAATTAAAGCCTCATTTGTAATTAATTTTATGTAAAACGTAATTAGTAATATTTATTATAAATGCGTAATATTAACAATCAGTATGTACTCAGTCTGTCTTGTATTCCCCTAATTGATGCGTTAGCTTTATATGTCTTCAATAAGTAAAAATACGGATAGAACTCATGGACGATATTTCTTCTTCTGACTTAAAAACGATTTTGCACTCCAAACGCGCCAATTTGTATTACCTTGAGCATTGTCGGGTATTAGCCAATGGTGGCCGTGTTGAGTTTGTCACCGACGAAGGCAAAAAATCACTGTATTGGAATATTCCTATCGCCAATACCACCACACTGCTATTAGGTTCAGGAACGTCCGTAACACAAGCGGCCATGCGTGAATTAGCTAAAGCTGGCGTAATGGTGGGTTTTTGTGGTGGTAATGGCACACCGCTATTTAGTGCCAATGAATTTGAAACAGAAGTTTCATGGTTTTCGCCACAAAGTGAATATCGAGCAACGGAGTATTTACAGGCATGGGTACGCTTTTGGTTTAACGATGATTTGCGACTAGAAGCAGCCAAATTATTACAAAAATTACGTTTAAAACGCATTCAAGAACAATGGCTTAAACTAAAAAATACAGGTTTTATTGTTGATGAAACGCGGTTACGCGCCCTTCTCGAAAAATCCACCATCAACATAGACTTACAACCTGATAACGCCTCGTTATTGACCGAAGAAGCGCGACTAAGTAAAGAGTTATTCAAAATTGCAGCTCAAAGCTGTAAATACGGCGATTTTGTCCGCGCCAAAAACGGCACAGGTTCAGATCCAGCCAATCGTTTTTTAGATAATGGTAATTATTTGGCTTATGGTTTGGCTGCCAGCGCGTGTTGGGTGCTAGGTTTGCCACATGGTTTAGCAGTTTTACACGGGAAAACTCGACGTGGCGCATTGGTGTTTGATGTGGCTGATTTGGTAAAAGATGCCGTGATTTTGCCACAAGCCTTTATGTCGGCCATGCGTGGCGATGATGCTTCGGAATTTAGACGAGCTTGTACTGAAAACTTAACGCGTAGCGAAAGTTTAGATTTTATGATTGATAGTTTGAAAGAAATCGCGCAAACAATGAGTAAAAAAGCATGAATATTTTACTAATTTCTCAATGCTCTAAACGTGCTTTAACCGAAACTCGTCATATTCTTGACCAATTTGCCGAACGTCGTGGCGACCGCACATGGCAAACTCCCATTACTCTACAAGGATTAGACACACTCAGAAAGTTGCTTAAAAAAACTGCACGAAAAAATACGGCTGTTGCTTGTCATTGGATTCGAGGCTTAGACCACAGCGAATTATTATGGATTGTCGGTGATAATAGTCAATTTAATGAAACAGGCGCAGTACCTACAAACTTTACTACTAAAGACGTTTTACGCGCCCATGATGAAAACGATTGGCATACAGGCGAAGATATTAAGTTATTAGCGCGGATGGCGGCATTATGGCATGACGTAGGCAAAGCCAATAAAGCCTTTCAAAATAAACTCAAGCACCCTACTAAGCCTATTGCTGATGCTTATCGCCATGAATGGGTATCGTTACGGTTGTTTGAAGGTTTTGTGAAATCGTTTGGTGATAAAACTAACGATAACGCATGGTTGCAAGGACTCGCACAGCTTGTTGATACTAAAGCTAATATGGATTGGTTTACGAATCCGTTATTGTTTACACCTGACGGCCTCAAAGGAAAAATGCAGCCCTCTAGTCCATTTACCCAATTACCACCGTTGGCACAAGTTGTGGGTTGGTTGATTGTGACTCATCATCGCTTACCCTATATCGAGTCATTAAACAAAAGCGACCTAATAAGTATCCCCAAAAAAATCAATCCTGAATGGTGTGGCGCAAGAACTGATTCTGACGAATCTGCTATAAAAGCCTGTTGGGACATTAAAGAAAAAGATTTTGCGTTTGCTAGTAGCTCATGGCGACAAAAAACCAGTTATTGCGCGCAACAGATGCTGCAACGACGCGCATTATTAACAGAAAAATGGCTTGAAAATCCTTATGCCTTACATATTGCACGTTTAGTGTTGATGTTGGCAGACCATCATTATTCTAGCCTTCCGACGAATAGCAAATGGGGCGATAAAAACTTTAAAGCCTATGCCAATACCGATAAAAATGGCGATCTAAAACAACCACTGGATAATCATTTATTAGGCGTTGAAGACCATGCGCGGCGAATAATGGGAAACTTGCCACGTTTAACGCGAGATTTACCACGCTTGGCTCGTCATAAAGGCTTTAGAAGGCGCGCAAAAGATGCTCGGTTTCGTTGGCAAGACAAAGCCTTTGATATTGCTGAATCTTTGCAAGAACGCTCGCAACAGCAAGGTTTTTTTGGTGTCAATATGGCTTCAACAGGTTGCGGCAAAACCTTAGCCAATGGCCGAATTATGTATGCCCTCGCCCATCCTAAACTTGGCGCACGCTTTTCAATTGCTTTAGGTTTACGCACTTTGACGTTACAAACAGGCCAAGCGTATCGCCAGCATTTGGGTTTAAGTGATGATGATTTAGCGGTTTTAGTCGGTGGTGCAGCCGTACGCGAATTATTTGAAAATCAACAACAAAACGCCAAAAAATCGGAAGCAGAACACGAAAGCCCACAAGCAAAATCAGGTTCAGAGTCTGCCGAGGCGTTGATTCCCGATAATAGCTATGTCTCTTATGAGGGAAGCTTGCCAGAAGGCAGTTTAAGCGAATGGTTAAGTAAAAATCCTGCCGCGCAAAAATTACTTTCTGCACCTGTATTGACTTGTACCATTGACCATTTAATGCCTGCGACCGAAAGCACACGCGGTGGTCACCAAATTGCACCGATGTTACGGCTCATGACTTCGGATTTAGTGTTAGATGAGCCTGATGATTTTGATTTAGACGACTTACCTGCTCTTAGTCGTTTGGTGTATTGGGCTGGCATGTTGGGTAGCCGCGTGTTGTTGTCTTCTGCCACCTTGCCGCCTGCATTGATTCAAGGATTATTTCAAGCTTATCAACAAGGTAGAACTGTTTATCAAAAAAATCGCGGCCTTCCTAATTCATCAAATAGCATTTGTTGTGCATGGTTTGATGAGTTTAATAGCCAATGCAGCGAGCACGATAACAGCAACGAGTATTTAAGTTTTAAACAAGCACACAGTGATTTTGTGCAAAAACGCTTAGCTAAATTACTGACTGCCGAGCAACGTCGAGTCGCGGTGATTCAAGATGTTAACATTCAAAAAAATGAGGATGTGATTGTACTATGGGCAAAACACTTGCTCAAACTGAGTCAAGAATTGCATTTACTCAATCATAATCTCGACCCCAAAACAGGCAAAAAAGTCAGTTTTGGTTTGATTCGCATGGCCAATATTGACCCATTAATTGATGTGGCTCAGGCATTGCTAACGATGATGATTCCCACAAATACCCATATTCATTTATGTGTTTATCATTCTCGCCATCCTTTAGTGATTCGTTCGCATATCGAAGCGACATTAGATAACGCCTTAAATAGACAAAAAACCGATGCTGTATTTAATGTGGCTAGTGTTAGGCTATGTTTAGATAAATATTCTGAACAAAATCATCTGTTTATTGTTTTGGCGAGTCCTGTTGCTGAGGTCGGTCGTGACCATGATTATGATTGGGCGATTGTTGAGCCATCCTCCATGCGCTCTATTATTCAACTAGCAGGTCGGATTCGTCGCCATCGTTTTGAGGCTTATGATAAAGCCAATATTTACCTGTTAAATAGCAATATCAAAAGCCTCAAAAATAGTGCCAATCAGCCGTGTTTTTTCAAACCGGGTTTTGAAAGCGGCGATTACTTGCTGAACCACCATGAACTTAGACAATTATTGATTAAGGACGATTTTCAGCCCTTAACGTCTGCACCGCGAATTACCGAACGTAACACGTTGCAACCCCATGATAATTTAGTCGATTTAGAACATGCACGTTTAAAAGCGTTAATGCTGGCTCAAGGTGAAAGTCATACATGGCCAGTGCCAACATGGTGGCGAACGCCTGTGAGTTTGTCGGGTGTGATGCAACAAAAACAACGCTTTAGAAAAAGCCAGCCTGAACAGTTGTTTGGTTTGATTGCTAATGACGATGGCGATGATTGGTCATTCAAAGCATATTCGCCAACAGTTAGTCTGAATCCTTGGCAAGATAACAATCATCTCATTAAGCGGTTGCCATTGACATGTGCAAAAGGTATTAGCTTTTGGTTGGATGATGATTATTTAACGCGACTAGACGATTTAGCCAAAGATTTAGATATGCCGTTACAGGAGTGTTCGTATCGGTTTGGGGTGATTAGTTTGCCGCCAGTAGATGAAGATCGCCCACAAGGCTGGGCTTATCATGTGGGATTAGGGTTTAGACGAAAAAAATAAGCGTCAGGTTGTGGCGTGTAATCATTGGATTGAGTTGATATTTGTCGTGGATTCGGTTTTTGTATAAGGCCGAATCCGTTCGGCTTGTGCTGCCTATTCGGCAGTGAAGGGTTTAGCATGGGCTGTATTTTCTAAGCTGCCTACACGGCAGATATTCATTATGCCACACATAATAAACAAATTTCCACGAGATGCCCCACAGGTAAAATTTTTTTAATTAGAATGGGATGTATGGATTTACACGGCATAAAGTTAGATGATTTAATGAGCGCATCGGTAGGTGGTACTACCGATGTTTAAAAACACAACGCCCTTGGTCGAGGGACAAGCTGATGAACAACTTGAGAGGAGGTACAAAAAGTGATTGGCAATTACGCACAAAGAAGGGTTTAAGCCCTATTTCTGTTCCCGAGTGTTTTTGCTCAGGGACAGTATAGGGAATTTAATATGCAGACTCAATCTTTGATTGTGGATATGTTTTATCCGCAAAGATAATGCTTTAATAAGGAATCTATCATGGAAAATGCTGATTCAGATGCCGTTAATCTACGCCATCTTATCCATGGCTTTATCAACGAACGCAAACAAGCCAAACTTGATAAACTCAAACCCGAACAAATTAACGAACGCGAAGAACTAGAGCAAAAATACCTGCCTGAAACATGGCTAGCGGATGCAGCTCGTCGCGTTAATCAAATTCAACTAGCCACACACACCATAAAACCCATTCACCCTGACGCACGGGGCACAAGCCTTTATGTCACAGACTATCCTCAACGTCATGGGCTAGTAGGTAGTCACTGCTTAAAGACGGCAAGCCTTGCCGATGATGTCGTCGGTAATGCGGCAGCTTTGGACGTGTATAAGTTTTTAAGTTTAGAACACAACAGCAAAACGCTATTAGCGCGGATGCTTCAACACGATGCCAGTATTAACGCGGCACTGTCTGAAAATGTCGAGTTAGCCCAACAATGGCAACAAGCTTTTGTCGGTATTACTCAAGGCAATGTTAGCCCAACGTCCGATACATTGGCCAAACAGCTTTACTTTCCTTTAGCAGATGGCAGTTATCATTTGCTTGCGCCTTTATTTCCTACCTCGTTAGTGCATAAAGTACACGGCCAACTACGCGAAGACCGTTTTTCTGAAACGGCAAAAGCGTCTCGGGATGCGCGTCGTGCAGAGGCTTACTCGCCTATTGGCCATAAAGAATATCCTAATTTGGTGGTACAAAAATTTGGCGGTACTAAGCCGCAAAACATTAGCCAGTTAAATAGCGAGCGTTATGGCGAAAATTGGCTTCTGCCCTCCTTTCCTCCCACATGGCAAAGTCAAGGTGTTCAACCGCCTAATCATATTGACAGCGTGTTTAGTAAATACTTATTACGTCGGCGTGCTATTCGTCAACTTACCAAAGACTTGCGTGAGTTTTTAATCAAAAAAACAGATGAAAACAATATGGAAATTCGGCAACAACGTGCGGAGTTTATGGCACGTATTGTTGATGAAGTATTTTTGTTTTCTTTTGAGTTACTAGAATTGCCCGCAGGTTGGAGCGCAGCCAGTGACTGTAAATTGGTGAAAGAAGAAGCATTGTGGTTAGACCCGTATCGTCGCTTTCAGGATGAAGACTTTAACAAAGACTATGAATGGAAAGACTGGCCAGATGAAATAGCAAAACGTTTTGGTAATTGGCTTAATTCGGTGTTAGCAACAGACAAAATGCCAATGGGCGAAGCCGAAGCCAAAGAATGGCAACGCGACCTTGACGCAGAATTAAGCCTTTTTCGGTTGGAGTTATAATCATGATTAAGCAACCTCACGCTTTACTGATTATGCGTTTTAAGGTGCAAAATGCTAACGCCATTTCTAGCACGTTAACATGGGGATTTCCTCCTCCAAGTGCGTTTACAGGCTTTGCTCATGCTTTGAGTTTACGACTGCAAAAAGATCCAGAACTGGCCGATATTGAAGGCTTAACGCTGGATGGTGTCGGTATTGTCAGCCATCGTTTTGAACCTCAAACCTCAACACCCGCAGGCAAACGAACACAAGTTTTTGCCTTAACGCGCAATCCATTAACTAAAGAAGGCGCGACGGCTGCCATTGTTGAAGAAGGCCGCGCTCATTTAGAAGTCAGTTTAATTATTGGTGTCTATGGTGGCGGTGATTTTGACTTTAGCCTACAAGCTAATGCTGAATGGTTTGCAAACCGTGTCTATCAATCGGCGTGTGCCATGCGTTTGGCAGGTGGCAGTATTTTTGCTGTACCCTCTTATGCTAATCGCCCTGCGGCAACTTTAACGAGTTGGCCTGAATATTCTAAGGATATGGAAGATGTCACACGCAAACTCCGCCCTCGCCTATTACCAAGCTTTGCCTTAATGAGTCGGGATGATTTACTCAAAAGTCATTTAGCCTCATTACAACAGACTCAACCCGATGCCACCGCGTTAGATGCGTTACTGGACTTATCGCGCCTAAATATTGATTGCACGCAAGACGAACACCATCCCGATAAAGGTCATTGGCATATTCGTAAAAAGCAAGGCTGGCTTGTGCCGTTGCCTGTGGGTTATGCCGCTATTTCGGAGCTGTATCCTGCTGGTACAGTTAAAAATGCGCGTGACCCACAAACCCCGTTTTGTTTTGTCGAAAGCATATTGAGTTTGGGCGAATGGCGTAGCCCTCACCGTATTAACAATCTCAGCCATTTATTGTGGTTTCATTCTGCCGAGCCTGAATCGGGCTTGTATCGCTGCACCCAACCTTTTGCCCCCACCGTTAAATAAGGACTATTATCATGGCTAAAACTGACTCTAAAGAAATCATCGTTAAAACTGCTTCTGTCTTAGCGTTTGAACGTAAAATCGACCCTTCGGACGCATTATTTAGTGCAGGCAGTTGGGCTAATCGTCAATCCAGCAAAACATGGCAGCCTGTTGAAATTCGTGAAAAATCGGTACGTGGCACAATTTCTAACCGTTTAAAAACTACCGACCAAGACCCTGCCAAACTGGATGCGTCTATTCAATCTCCCAACTTACAAACGGTAGATGTGGCCACCCTTCCCAACGATGCTGACACCTTAAAAGTACGCTTTACGCTGCGGGTGTTAGGCGGTGTGGGCACGCCTTCTGCTTGTAACAACAGTGATTATCAACAAAAATTATTAGCAACGGTTAAAAACTACAGCGACACACAAGGCTTTGCCGAGTTAGCACGTCGTTATGCGATTAACTTAGCGAATGGTCGTTTTTTATGGCGAAATCGCATTGGCGCAGAAGCGATTGAAGTTCAGGTTAACTTACTCAAAGATGGCAAAGCGGAGAAAAGTTGGGCATTTGACGCATTAAGCTTTTCCTTGCGTGATTTTGCTGTTCCAACTGCTTCATCGGTGGCGATAACTGAACTCACGCAGGCCATTGAACAAGGTTTAGCAGGCCACGCCTATGCTCTGCTTGAAGTCATTGCCTTTGTGCGTACTGGCGATGGTCAAGAAGTATTCCCTTCTCAAGAGTTAATTTTGGATAAAGGTGACAAAAAAGGCTCAAAAAGTAAAACGCTGTATGTCATCAATAAAACGGCGGCTATGCACTCGCAAAAAATCGGTAATGCCCTGCGCTCTATTGACACTTGGTATCGTGACGAAACTGGCTTAGACCCGATTGCCGTCGAACCGTATGGATCGGTAACGTCTCAGGGTAAAGCATATCGTCAACCTAAAGAAAAACTCGATTTTTATAACTTGTTTGATACATGGGTATTAAAAGACAAAATCGACAGCGTTGACCAGCAGCATTATGTGATGGCGAATTTAATTCGTGGCGGTGTTTTTGGTGAAAGCGAGAAATAATCATGATGACTCATTATGTGGATATTCGCTTACGTCCAGACCCTGAGTTTCCTGCGAATCAGCTACTTAACGCGCTATTTAGTAAGTTGCATCGGGCATTAGTGCAATTACAAGCGGATGATGTGGGCGTGAGTTTTCCTGAGTTTCAGGCTAAACGTTCATTAGGTGAATGTTTACGTTTACATGGTTCGAGTGAACATTTGGATAGTCTAATGGCATTAAGTTGGTTGCAAGGTATGCGCGACCATGTAGATTTAGGTGCGTTATTGGCTGTACCTGCGGATTGTCAGTATCGTGTGGTGCGTCGTGTTCAGGCACAAAGTAGCCCTGAACGATTACGCCGACGTTATATTAAACGGCATGGTGTGACTGTAGAAGATGCAGTAAGCCGCTTACCTGACGCTATTTCTAAAGAGTTGGATTTGCCTTTTGTGTATTTACGCAGCCAAAGTACAGGCCAACAATTTCGACTTTTTGTTGAACATGGGGATTTAATCAATCAACCACTCACAGGAAAGTTTAGCTGTTATGGTTTGAGTGCTGTTGCTACTGTGCCGTGGTTTTAATTTTCACCCTTTTTTAAGAGCCTATAGCGGCTTTAATAAAAACAATAAGTTACGCATTAGCCTGAAAAAAGGGGTTTAGTGCGTAATTTGTTGTTTTCTCTTTAACAATTAGGAGTTTATACTGTAAACGTTGTAGTTCACTGCCGTGTAGGCAGCTTAGAAACACTGTCAGGCAAGTATCTATTTGCAGCACAAGTTCACTGCCGTGTAGGCAGCTTAGAAAAGCTACATCTACTGATCCTTTCCGCTTTGAGGGTTCACTGCCGTGTAGGCAGCTTAGAAATCGCAGCCGATTAGAGTTTGCGGGTATGTTGGGTTCACTGCCGTGTAGGCAGCTTAGAAATGTGTTGCCGACTCTCATTTTATGCTTGTTGGGTTCACTGCCGTGTAGGCAGCTTAGAAATTCCAATCCTTCTTAGCTTTATCCCTTTCATTGTTCACTGCCGTGTAGGCAGCTTAGAAATAAATAGCGGCTCAAAAAATATCGCCAATAATGTTCACTGCCGTGTAGGCAGCTTAGAAAAGTTGACCATGACCCGCAATTGACAGCTCAAAGTTCACTGCCGTGTAGGCAGCTTAGAAATAACATAGAGTTTTATAATTAGGCACTTTAGAGTTCACTGCCGTGTAGGCAGCTTAGAAAAACCACTAAAACCAATTATCACACAAATACCAGTTCACTGCCGTGTAGGCAGCTTAGAAAAATATTCGGCGTAATGATATTATCTGGAATCGGGTTCACTGCCGTGTAGGCAGCTTAGAAATTTATGGGTGGCCGACCCAAAGCAGCAATTAGGTTCACTGCCGTGTAGGCAGCTTAGAAAGTGAGACGTTGTTAGCTCGTCGTTTTGCAGGGGTTCACTGCCGTGTAGGCAGCTTAGAAAATCACGCAGCGTCATGCCATCAGAATTGAGCGGTTCACTGCCGTGTAGGCAGCTTAGAAAAATGCAACAACGACAAATAACCCTGATGGTTCGTTCACTGCCGTGTAGGCAGCTTAGAAATAAGTGCAGTTAGTTGTTCAGGTAGTCCTTCGGTTCACTGCCGTGTAGGCAGCTTAGAAAGTAATCTTTAACCGAACGATAAAAATCCATTAGTTCACTGCCGTGTAGGCAGCTTAGAAACACTCAAAAAACGGGTTAAAACAGTGGTTATTGGTTCACTGCCGTGTAGGCAGCTTAGAAATGTCGCACCCGATGCTGTAATAAACCCAATATGTTCACTGCCGTGTAGGCAGCTTAGAAACAACAAATCTGCGATGCAATCGGTGATTCTAGTGTTCACTGCCGTGTAGGCAGCTTAGAAAAATCACGCGCCAAGCTGTCGGGCTAATTGCAAGTTCACTGCCGTGTAGGCAGCTTAGAAAGATGGCGGCGCAAGCGGTGGTTCTAACGTAATGTTCACTGCCGTGTAGGCAGCTTAGAAATCGATTGAATGGTTTATCGCGCCGCCGTCTTTGTTCACTGCCGTGTAGGCAGCTTAGAAAATTTCAAAACACAACAACTATTTGACTTGTTTGTTCACTGCCGTGTAGGCAGCTTAGAAATGAAGGTATAGGGCAACATCAAATGCCTGATGGTTCACTGCCGTGTAGGCAGCTTAGAAAACGTAATAACCCATTGTAACTAGGCCGTTTCCGTTCACTGCCGTGTAGGCAGCTTAGAAAGCATCGGCAGGATTAACACAAACGCCTGAATTGTTCACTGCCGTGTAGGCAGCTTAGAAACACAAGCGAGAATTGCCTTGGGGTAAATTAGCGTTCACTGCCGTGTAGGCAGCTTAGAAACGAAAATGCGCGTCAATTAAGGAGGGATGTTGAGTTCACTGCCGTGTAGGCAGCTTAGAAATTAGCCAAACGATTAACGCCATGACGCACCTGTGTTCACTGCCGTGTAGGCAGCTTAGAAAATATCACCAAGCATTTCAGACCAAGTATTAATTGTTCACTGCCGTGTAGGCAGCTTAGAAATCTGCCATAACGCTGCATTGACGCTGAAATGCGTTCACTGCCGTGTAGGCAGCTTAGAAAGTAGAGTTTAGATAGAGCTTCTAGTGCGGCGAGTTCACTGCCGTGTAGGCAGCTTAGAAAGCGAAAACTCCGATCCTATTCGACTTTGATGCGTTCACTGCCGTGTAGGCAGCTTAGAAACTTCGTGCTCAAAGGTTGCAGCGTCATATTGCGTTCACTGCCGTGTAGGCAGCTTAGAAATGAGATTAAAATAAATTTTTGCCCAGTGCGTTGTTCACTGCCGTGTAGGCAGCTTAGAAAATGTTATTAATGGGGGATTCTCCCCCGTGTTTGTTCACTGCCGTGTAGGCAGCTTAGAAATCAAACAATCAACCATGAACAACGTTACTTATGTTCACTGCCGTGTAGGCAGCTTAGAAATAATAAGGTACATCGACAGATTGAAATAAAAGGTTCACTGCCGTGTAGGCAGCTTAGAAAAACAAAAGTACGACCCTTAATTTTTACACTTGGTTCACTGCCGTGTAGGCAGCTTAGAAAATAACGTGACATTCTTTAGTACGCCACCAATGGTTCACTGCCGTGTAGGCAGCTTAGAAAGTAGAACACTGAAGCCGATTATTTGAGGATGTGTTCACTGCCGTGTAGGCAGCTTAGAAAATGATTAAGCAATCGGTTATTGAAGATGTTTATGTTCACTGCCGTGTAGGCAGCTTAGAAACTGTCGGCATGGATTTAACGGATGATGACGAAGTTCACTGCCGTGTAGGCAGCTTAGAAAAACTGAACAAAACCTTTGTAACCAAGCTGAAAGTTCACTGCCGTGTAGGCAGCTTAGAAAGACCCGCAACCTGAAAAACAAAAACAATCAAGGTTCACTGCCGTGTAGGCAGCTTAGAAATGTCGATGTTCCTAAAGACTCCTGTTTACGCATGTTCACTGCCGTGTAGGCAGCTTAGAAAACCGAACGTCTATTCCCGCGCTAACCGTCTAAGTTCACTGCCGTGTAGGCAGCTTAGAAATTGATGTCTGCTTTGGTTTCTACAATCATCTTGTTCACTGCCGTGTAGGCAGCTTAGAAAAGCGCACGACCTGCGGTGTCAATGACGATAGAGTTCACTGCCGTGTAGGCAGCTTAGAAAAACTGGCCATCATAAACAGGGGCAGCACTAATGTTCACTGCCGTGTAGGCAGCTTAGAAAACGGTAAAATCCCAAACAAAGCTGGATGAATGGTTCACTGCCGTGTAGGCAGCTTAGAAAACGCCAAAAACTCAGGCGGATTAGGTGATGTTGTTCACTGCCGTGTAGGCAGCTTAGAAACGTCATGCCAAATCTTTTGTGCTGTCGTGAGTGTTCACTGCCGTGTAGGCAGCTTAGAAAGAAAAATAAGGGCTTTTTATTGTTCTGGTTTTGTTCACTGCCGTGTAGGCAGCTTAGAAATGACTACGAAAAGCTTGCTGCCTACGTTCAAGGTTCACTGCCGTGTAGGCAGCTTAGAAACCGTTGTCGTTGATGAACCTGCCGAAGTTGTTTGTTCACTGCCGTGTAGGCAGCTTAGAAATACAACGCCGAAGAGCGCGCCCGTCAAAGTGCGTTCACTGCCGTGTAGGCAGCTTAGAAAATAGCACATGGGCATGGACGAGGCTACAGCTTGTTCACTGCCGTGTAGGCAGCTTAGAAAGAAAAATAAGGGCTTTTTATTGTTCTGGTTTTTGTTCACTGCCGTGTAGGCAGCTTAGAAAATCAAAGCCTTTGAAGAGGCTGGTGTCGAGGTTGTTCACTGCCGTGTAGGCAGCTTAGAAAAACTTGCCAATCAAATTCACAGGCAAGGATTCGTTCACTGCCGTGTAGGCAGCTTAGAAAACCCCATGTTGTTTTATGCAAAAAAAGAGCTAGTTCACTGCCGTGTAGGCAGCTTAGAAAGTGGTTCAAATTCGCTCATGTTGAGTATTTACGTTCACTGCCGTGTAGGCAGCTTAGAAAATCGACCGCCCACGTCTCCAGCGCATAGCTGAGTTCACTGCCGTGTAGGCAGCTTAGAAAGCAGCCGATACGAGTCAACAACAGACTAGGTCGTTCACTGCCGTGTAGGCAGCTTAGAAAATTTTAGGATGTTGAGTGGTACACCAAATATCGTTCACTGCCGTGTAGGCAGCTTAGAAATCTTTCTCAATTTTGTCCATTTTTTGAGTTGAGTTCACTGCCGTGTAGGCAGCTTAGAAATAAGAAATTATTGTTAATTCCCATTTTAATCAGTTCACTGCCGTGTAGGCAGCTTAGAAAACCCCCACCACTACTAGACGTTGAGCCGTCAGGTTCACTGCCGTGTAGGCAGCTTAGAAACAAGGCAATTCTCGCTTGTGGGTATCAATAACGTTCACTGCCGTGTAGGCAGCTTAGAAAAGTATCAGCATGATTAAAAACCATTCCACGGTGTTCACTGCCGTGTAGGCAGCTTAGAAAATCGGGGTTAGTCGTCTCTTTTGTTGTCGTTTGTTCACTGCCGTGTAGGCAGCTTAGAAATCGATGACGATGTGTTTCAAATGCGGCGAGCCGTTCACTGCCGTGTAGGCAGCTTAGAAAAAGTTACGCCCCTCCTTCGTCGGTGCATTAACGTTCACTGCCGTGTAGGCAGCTTAGAAATCATCTATAAAAATCAAAGAACCATCGGGAAAGTTCACTGCCGTGTAGGCAGCTTAGAAATGTTTTCATTACTCATAATTATTGAGTAAATTGTTCACTGCCGTGTAGGCAGCTTAGAAATATTTGCTCCAGTGATTGTTTTACGTTTGATTGTTCACTGCCGTGTAGGCAGCTTAGAAAATGAGCGGCCTTATCTAAGTCGGGAATATCACGTTCACTGCCGTGTAGGCAGCTTAGAAATGCTTGATGAAATTGTGCTAATGAGTGCGGTAGTTCACTGCCGTGTAGGCAGCTTAGAAATTTGCGTGTCGCCAATGCACTTGGCCTTCAACGTTCACTGCCGTGTAGGCAGCTTAGAAAAAAATCGCACGGATCAAATGCCTTGGATGACTGTTCACTGCCGTGTAGGCAGCTTAGAAACTTGCGAGTACCAGTCGAAATGGCTTTTGTTTGTTCACTGCCGTGTAGGCAGCTTAGAAATATGTTTGATGTTTGTTTGGGTGTAGTTGTTTGTTCACTGCCGTGTAGGCAGCTTAGAAATATGTTTGATGTTTGTTTGGGTGTAGTTGTTTGTTCACTGCCGTGTAGGCAGCTTAGAAATGAGAACTAAACGACAGCCGACAGTCAATGACGTTCACTGCCGTGTAGGCAGCTTAGAAAAGTAGCAAAATTGACTAAATAGCCGTTTAAGCGTTCACTGCCGTGTAGGCAGCTTAGAAACATGATTGCAGCTAGTGGGTTCTGTGTGACATGTTCACTGCCGTGTAGGCAGCTTAGAAAATAGTTCAGGTGCAAGTACCCCACTGAATTAAGTTCACTGCCGTGTAGGCAGCTTAGAAAATGAAAAAAACATTAACAACAGTCGTTCTTGATGTTCACTGCCGTGTAGGCAGCTTAGAAAAAGTCATCGTGGTGCTGATCGTGACATCAATCGTTCACTGCCGTGTAGGCAGCTTAGAAACACTCTGCAAGATGGTTTTGGTCGCCAGTACCTGTTCACTGCCGTGTAGGCAGCTTAGAAATATGAATTGGAGTGCCAGTAATGCCAAATTGGGTTCACTGCCGTGTAGGCAGCTTAGAAATGTGTGACCAGTCATGACGAGATTGCCAGCCGGTTCACTGCCGTGTAGGCAGCTTAGAAAATACGCTTTTCGGTCGGTTAGAAAATTGGGCGGTTCACTGCCGTGTAGGCAGCTTAGAAATGCACCTGACAAGTGAGCAAGCACACGATCATGTTCACTGCCGTGTAGGCAGCTTAGAAACACTTAAAAATTGAAGTTTCACCGCAATTAATGTTCACTGCCGTGTAGGCAGCTTAGAAAAACAACAATCTCGCCGCCTGCTGGATTGCTATGTTCACTGCCGTGTAGGCAGCTTAGAAATGCTGATCTCTTGCCTCGTGCTAGCAATCTTCGTTCACTGCCGTGTAGGCAGCTTAGAAATGATTAGCACCGTAAAGACCTAAGCCTAAATTGTTCACTGCCGTGTAGGCAGCTTAGAAATACGCCAAAATACTCGACCATGCTTTGAATGTGTTCACTGCCGTGTAGGCAGCTTAGAAAAATACGCCACGGTATTAGATGACCCACAGGCAGTTCACTGCTGTGTAGGCAGCTTAGAAAAACATCCATTTTCATCTCCCTCATGCGTTGTTGTTCACTGCCGTGTAGGCAGCTTAGAAATGAATTCACTATGGGCGACGCGGTTGGACTCAGTTCACTGCCGTGTAGGCAGCTTAGAAAAAAACCATTTTCCGTCAAACTCATAGCACCCGGTTCACTGCCGTGTAGGCAGCTTAGAAAAACAATCGAAGGCGAGCTAAAGGATTACTTTTGTTCACTGCCGTGTAGGCAGCTTAGAAAACTCCTGAGCAAAATCCCTGTTGAGCAAGTGGGTTCACTGCCGTGTAGGCAGCTTAGAAATAAAATTTCCGCCATTTCCGCGCTTCTGTGCTGTTCACTGCCGTGTAGGCAGCTTAGAAAAATATCACTCATATCTACCTCTCTAGTTAATAGTTCACTGCCGTGTAGGCAGCTTAGAAAGTTTTTTGTTGTGTTTTTTGTTGTCGTTTGGGGTTCACTGCCGTGTAGGCAGCTTAGAAAGCGACTACACAATCCTCCCGTCATCGGTCGGAAAGTATAGGCCGTTTGTAAAATAAGCTACAATAAGTTCACAGCAGCATAGGGTGCTTAAAATTCATACATTTAAGGATAAAAAATGATTGTTAATATTCGTGATACATTTGAATCACTCAAAGTGGCCATTGATAACTTTAATTCCAAATGGGTTAAGCATGTTGTTTTTGCAGAAGTTTTTGAAACGCCGTTAAATCACAGCGGCCTTGCGCCCAAAGTCATTACTGTGACTCCGTTGACCGATGAAGACGCTATTCATAAGTCTGTCGATGCCTTCAAAACACTCTATTTTCAACCCAATCAACACCCAGCTACGGCTTTTCGTTTGTCAGGTTGGATTGGTGTCAGTCAAGATTTATCAGCAGAAATAGCCATCGTAAATCAACATAAAGATGCGTTAAAAGCATTAATGCACAGTATTCCTGAAAAAGAACGTAATCGTTGGACACGGCAGGCATTACCCAATGTCTCTCTTTTGCAGTGTTATCGTCACTTAGTACAATGGTCTCCTGCGCCTGAATGTGTTTATTTTTCTTGGGCAGGTGCAACACCGAGCAGCGTTCATGTCAGCAAAGAAAAAGTACACGCACAACTTAATCGTGCATTAGCGCATATTCCCGATCAATTTTCGGCTGAAGAATGGCAAGTTATTATCGACTTACAGCGTCAACAACTAGATCAAGTCCCTATTGAAACGCCATTGATCTATCGTTGGTTTAAATCACCACATCCACGTATTATGGCTTACAACAAAGGTCAAACAACCAATGCAGGACGTATTGTCCCCGCGAATTTGCCTGTATTTGTGGTATTAGAAAACAACCAAAAACCAAAGGTTTATGGTTTAGGTGATTTTGATATGAAGGATCATGTGAGAGAAACGCCGCGATCTGACTCTGCCCTACTTTCTCCTGTGATTGAAAGCTTGGGCTTGTATGCCCAGATTGGCGCACCTACTAAAAAATATGCGCCGCCTGTCAGTGGCGAAAATCCCAGTGCCACTAGCAGAAACTCGGGTACTAAAAACGTCATTGAGGATGTATGAAAATATGCCGTTAGGGTAGATGATGTTAGGATTTGTTGAATATTGGTTTGGATTTTACCTTCGACTCCGCTCAGGGAGCGTTTTCCGTTGATTGAGCGGAGTCGTGGTAGCTGAGCGGAGTCGAAGCTAAGCCATTTCGTTACAGCATTAAACCACGCTCTTTGGCTAATGGTTGCCATTTTTCGACTAATTGAGGGTCTTTGAGGGCAAGCTGTTTAAAACGGACACGAATGTTATGTTGTTGGTCTTCAGTCAACGCTTGCATAATATCAAACAGCGGTTGCCATAAGTGGTGTTGATACGCAGCGTCGATCAGGCGAAATTGTAAATCTTCGCGCTCTTCCATCACCAATTCAGCTAATAGATGTTGTTGCGCGTGAGACATAAACTCAACTAACGGCAATAGCGTTGCCCATAATGCAAACTTATCGGTGCTTGCAATCGCCGATTTTAATACCCCACGATCATTTAAGGTGGCGGTGTTAATCAATTGTAACTGTGTTGATGGCGACATGTTGGCAAATAACGGCAAAGCATCTTGCCATAATTGGCGTTCATAAACCGCTTTAACAAGGCCATTTAACACAGGCTCACCTAAGTCAGCGGAAATATCGCCCATTTCACGTTTGAGATCATCTTCTAAATGCACCATCAACGCTAAAGCTTCTGGCCATAATTCGGCATGAAGCTGCAAATACGAAATCAGTTTTTGTAGGCGTTCTTTCGGTAGTAATCGAATAATATCGCTGAGTTGATGTTTTCCTTCAATAAAGAAACCAATGTGTAATAAGGCTTCTTCTGAGTTAATACCATTCAAAATGACTTTCAAATTGCTGGGGGTCATAAAGTTGACTAGTCGCCCCATCACCATGTAATGCCGATGTTTGAGTAATTCATTGGCAACAGCCTGCAAGTTTTCCAATGGCATGTGTTGAATGATGTCTTTAACACGGCGAGGATCTAACTCTAACGTGACTTTTGCTAAAAAAGAGGTCGTCATTTTTTTTGCTAAATCAATCGCGCGTTGATACGGCATTTGGCTGGCAATACGCGCACACAACATCGCACCGAATATTCTTTCGCCAATACTAGCGGTCACGCCAATCGGCATTAATTTGCTAGCTGACGCTAATTTTTGAAACAGCTTGCTACCATCATTAAATAATTTATCGGTACTGAGTTCGCGAACTTTAATCAATGTCGGTAAAGACATGCCTTCTAAAAACTGCAATTCCGAACTAGGGACATGTAATAGTTGACCGAGCTTCACTAATTCTGCGCTGCTATCTAATTTACTCATGTATCTGACTCCTTAACCGCGCACAATTTTCATCACAGGAATACGTAATAACGCAGGGATATAACTCATGGCATTATCAATAGCATCACTTAGAGTTTTACGCTGTGTTTGTTGCGCTTTTTCAATTAAAGAATTGAGTTGTAAAAGATGAGCATCGCTTAATGATGATAATTCTTGAATCTCACTAGCAGACGTTTTCAAGGTGATGCTAAGTTGTTCTAAGGCTAAACTAGACATATTTTTTGTCTCATAGAGTGAACTGACGATTGGATAATGACTGAATCAACCCGTCAGTTCATTGACTTTTATGCACAAATTCATCATCAATAAAGATAATGCGCGTGAAAAATAGCCGTTATTGACGTAATGCCAGTCAATTAAGAAAATTTACCTATAAAAACCGCCCCTTCGACTCCGCTCAGGGAGCTTTTTGCGTTGACTGAGCGGAGTCGAAGTCAAAGGTTATTGACGCGCTTGGTGTAATTTCCATGCCAATAAGAGTTCGTTTTTCCAATAGCGGTAATAGGCTTTAGAAACGGACAACTCAAATTCTGGTGTTTGATTATCGGCCAAACGATACATTTGCTCGTAATACCAACCTTGTGCGCCTTGTACATTCATGATTTTAATTAATTCAATGGGACTCGCAGGTGACAATAGACGTTGTTTGCCGATCACTAAGTCTTTTTCGTATTGTGGTGTGACTTTCATCATGCGTGTTAATAGTTGTTGTGGCACATTAGGATGCGTACATAGAGGACGCGCCAAACCGATGATGTCACAATCGCCACTGTTTAAGGCAGCTTCCATTCCTTCGGCTGTTCTAAAACCACCCGTCACCATTAATGGCATGTGAGCAACTTTATGAATAGCACTGGCATATTCTAAAAAGTAGGCTTCACGAACTTTTGTGCTAGCACGTACAGGCACTATACTGTCACTTTTACCTTCTGAACCCAATAATCGGGGTTGCTCGTATGTGCCGCCCGATATTTCTAATAAATCAATATGAGAGTCATTCAGCCATTCAACCACACGCAGGCATTCTTCATTGTTAAAACCGCCTTTACGAAAGTCATCTGAGTTCAGTTTAATGGCAACAGGAAAATCGTTACCTACTGCTTTACGAACCGCTTTAACTGTTTCGAGTAAAAAGCGTGCACGATTTTTTAAAGAGCCTCCCCAAGCATCTGTACGTTGGTTGGTGATTGGCGACAAGAATGATGATAACAAATAACCATGTGCAGAATGAATTTGTACGCCTGTAAAGCCTGTCTCACGAGCAATTTTAGCGACTTGCGCAAAGCGATTAATGAAATCTAAAATTTCATCTTCACGTAACGCTCTGGGTTTGGCAAAACTCCCTGCAATGTCGAGTTGTACGGCCGATGGAGCTAACGGCTCTTGGGTGATATAACGTGGTGACTGACGGCCAGCATGCGAAATTTGCATCCAGAGTTGATTGCATGCCACTGTTCCCGCTTGCGCCCAACGCTGTAACTTTGCGCGTGACGCTAAACTATCACCACCCGCTGTAATATCAATAGCAACGTTACCCGCACGTTCTAAGACGCGTTGGTCGATCATCACGTTGCCCGTAATTAACAACCCTGCACCGCCTTCTGACCATAAACGGTATAAATTTGCTAATCGTTCCGTTGCTTGTAAGTTTTTATCCGACAAACCTTCGGTCATTGCGGCTTTAGCAATTCGATTGGGCAAAATAACACCGCAAGGTAAGGTAAATGGATCATTTAACGAGACAGGCATGACTTCGTCCTTTGAGTAATAGAAATTGATCTCTTAAATAGCATTTTCTTCATTAAAAATGCACAGTATTTGACGATTATTTTTAGATTAAGATGTAACATTCATTACAATTTTCATTCATAGATTTTATGTTATGCGTACTCTGACTATTCAAGAAGCGGTTTGGCAAGCTGCTGAATCTCTAATGTCACAAGGGATTCGCCCTACGGTTGCCAATGTTCGTGAAATCACTCAACGTGGTAGTGCTGGCACAATTAACGACTCATTAAAAGAATGGTGGCAAGACTTAGCCAAGCGCATTAATGTCAATGCTATTCATCCTGACATTCCCGAACCTGTGGTGGCGGTGATGCAACAGCTCTGGCACGTGGCATTAACACATGGTGAGTCGGCATTTGATAAATTTAAGGAAGAAGCCCAATTACAAGTTGATAATGCACAACAAAGCAAAATAGCCGCATTAGAAAGATTACAGCACGCAGACAATCAAATGACGCATCTACAGGCCAAAATTGATGTGCTTAAAGAATCGGAACGGCAATTACAAACCACGTTAGCGACCGAAAGTGCATTGCGCTCGCAATCTGAGCAACAATTAGAAGCAGTGAGATTACACTCGCAAAAAGCATTATCCGATGTTGAGACCCTAAAAAGTCAATTGGAAAAAGAACTCGCATTGTTGGCAGCACAATATCAACACAGTGAACAACAATTTAATGAAAAAAATCAGCAACTTGAGCAACAGTTACAGCAACAACATCAAGATTTTGTTGCACAAAGTCATGCTCAACAACAATTTTTACAAGCCTCTGAATTACGTGCCACACAAACAGATATGCAATTATTACAAGCACAAACGGAATTACGCATGACACAACAACGGTTAGAAAACTGTTTACTCGAAAATATGGCATTAAAAGCAACGTTACAGCGCCCTATTCAAAAACGCGATGTGTTAAAAGCCAAATTAAAGCGTTATTAATCTCTAGGCTTCGACTCCGCTCAGCCAACGTTAAGACGCACCCTGAGCGGAGTCGAAGGGGCATTTTAAGCAAACGTCAAAAAGCCCTAAAAATCACTCAGATAATTTATTCGTCAAAACAATACGGCGAATAAATTCGCCCCTACAGCATTAAAACGAGCAAGTTATGCGTCTTCTTCACACCTCAGACTGGCATTTAGGTCAAAATTTTTTTGGTTTTAGCCGTCATTATGAACATCAACAGTTTTTAGATTGGCTGTTGCTGACTCTCGTTGAGCAACAAATAGATGTGTTATTGATTGCGGGTGATGTGTTTGATACGGCCAATGCGCCTGCTTCCGCTCAACAGCAGTTATATCGGTTTTTGTGCACTGCAAAGTTAAATACGCCTCATTTACAGGTTGTTATTATTGCTGGCAATCATGATTCCCCTACTCGCCTAGAAGTTCCAATGCCTTTTTTATCCGCATTTGATATGGTGGTGATTGGCCAAGTCACGCGCCAACACCAACAAATCGATGTTGAGCGCATGGTGATTCCGTTAAAAAATCGACAAGGCGAAGTAAAAGCATGGTGTTTAGCTATCCCCTTTTTGCGTCCTAGCGATGTTCCCAAAGTTGATAATGCCAAAGATGCTTATTTGGAGGGCATTGCGGCCTTATATCAACAGGCAGTTGATTGCGCCTTAGACAAACTCGAAGTGGGACAAGCGATTATTGCAATGGGTCATTGCCATATGTTAGGAAGCCAAGTATCCGAAGACTCGGAACGAAAATTGGTGATGGGTGGTATTGAATCATTGTCTTCTGCGATTTTTGCTCCAGAAATTAGTTATGTTGCTTTAGGTCATTTGCATTTGGCTCAAAAAGTGGGTGGCGATGACCGTGTACGTTACTCTGGGACACCGCTGCCCATGTCGTTTTCAGAAGAGCATTATCAGCATTCCATACGTGTTATTGAACTAGATCATGATGTGATTAAAAGTGCTACATCTGTACTTATTCCACGCACCGTTCCCTTATATCGAATTCCAAAAAGTAAAGCTGAACCGTTAGATGCTGTTTTGACACTGTTGCAACAACACGATTGGCCAACCATTCCCGAACAACAACAGCCCTATTTATTGGTGCGTGTACAACTTGAAAAGCCCGAGCCTTCTTTGCGTCAACAGATAGAACAGGTACTAGCGGATAAAGCCGTTAAGTTAGTTAAAATTGAAACTACATACCCTTCTGTGACTGGTGATGATGACAAAGTCATGTCTTTAGAAGATGTACAACGCTTACAACCTGAAGATGTCTTTTTGAAAATGTATCAGCAAAAATTTGGTATCCCACCTTCTCTACCACTGTTGGGTGCATTTAGAAATTTGATTTTTCAAAACAATATAGGGAGTGTATAAAATCAATGAAGATTTTAGCCATACGCGGTAAAAACCTAGCCTCTTTGGGTGATTTTGTCTTGAATTTTCTGCAAGAGCCTTTAGCTTCTGCGGGGTTATTTGCCATTACAGGTGCGACAGGTGCAGGTAAAAGTACGATTTTAGATGCCTTATGTTTAGCCCTTTATAATCAAACGCCGCGTTTGGCGCGTGTGAAACAAGGCAGTATTGATTTAACGGATGTGGGTGAATATCGACTAAAAATCCATCATCCACAAACCTTATTACGGCGTGGTGCGGCTGAAGGTTTTGCTGAGGTGGATTTTGTCGGTAATGATAATGGGGTGTATCGCGCTAAATGGAGTGTTAAACGCGCAAGAGGCAAATCGTCTGGGCAACTACAAGATGAACAACTGTCTCTGTTAGACGTGCCAAATGAAATCTCTATCGGTCATAAAAAGAAAGAGGTTCAAGACGCTATTCAAGACAAAATTGGCTTGTCATTTGAGGAGTTTAATCGTGCGGTATTATTAGCACAAAATGAGTTTTTTGCCTTTCTGAAGGCCGACGATAACGAACGTGCCACCCTGCTTGAAGCGCTCACAGGAACAAGTCAATTCAGCGACTTATCCATGCAAGCGTATTTACGGGCTAAACATGAAAAAGACTTGCTTGTACGCTTACAAACTCAATTAGCAGGCCAAACGTCCCTCGCCCTCGAAGAGCGAGCAACACTAGAATCAACGTTACAACAACTGAATCAGCAAGTGATTGATGACAGTCAGCACATTACCGAAATCAATACGGCTATTGCATGGCATGATAAATATCATGACTTACAGCAGAAAGTTGCCCTCGCTAAGCAGGCGGTTGACAATGCAGAACTCGAATGGCAAAAAAATAGCGAAAAACAGCAATTTTTTCAGCAAATCGAAATGATTCAACCAGTTAGAGTATTGATGACGGAGGAAGATCGCTTACAGACCACATTGTCTAAGCAACAACAACACTTAACAATAATGACAGAAACGCTGCAACAACAACAGTTACACGAGCAACAGTTACAAAGTCAGCACCAACAGGCACTAACAACGCTGAATCAACACGAACAAGCCTATAAACACGCCCAACCCTTATTGGAACAGGCCAAAAAACTAGACACTCAACAAGAGGGTCAGCAGCAACACCTTCAACAGAGTAAAAATGCGTTATTGACGGCGAAACAACGCTTAGGGCAATCTTCTTTCAAAGCCTTACCGCAATGGCAACATCTACAAAGCTTATTAAAAAATGCCGAGCAAAGCCTGAGCGTTGAAGATAATCTTGTCGCCAAGGAGCAAACATCAGCTTGCCAGTTATTAGCAGAACAACAATTAAGCCAGTCCCAGCAGACACTGAGTCAGTTCGACCACGACCAAATCGCTCTAAAGAAAAATCGACTCACCTTAGCATTACAGCACAATCAACAAGCATCAAGCCATTGGCTAGAATGGCAAACCGCACAACAGCAATATATTCAGCAACAACAAGAAAGTAACGAGCGAAGTCAACGACAAATTGTGATTGAACAACGTGCACAGGAATTGAATCAAGCACTTGCCATTAGCACCGCCACCGTTCAACAAGCACAAAAAGCACTCGATCAAGCAAAATTAGCCTGCGCCGATAATGTCGAAGCCTTGCGTAGTTATTTACAACCGAATCATCCCTGTCCTGTCTGCGGCAGTTTGGCGCATGTGTACGACAGTCATATCAATCAGCAACTGCAACAGTTAATGACTAACTTGGCGACTGAACTCAATCAGCAGCAGCAACAGGCTCAACAACTGCAAACTGAGCATATTCAACTAGGCATAGAATCGAAGAACAATACCCAACAGCTTCACGCATTAGTGAGTACTCAACAACAAGCTCAACAACACCTACAGACCTTAGAACAGACACTACATCAGCACCACGCCACACTGATGGGAATTGCCCCTGTTAAACGCACTGATTGGCTCAAGCATGAAGCACAACGTCTCAACGAAGAGATCAATACGGTGAATGAGCAAGAACAACAGCATCGTGATGCTTTAAAACAGCGAGATATGGCGCAAGAATTGGTGAATGCGAGTCGTTTGCTGGTGGATTGTGCCTGTGCATTATTTGACTATGCGCGTGAATCACGTCTACTGCTTGAGTTAACACAACAACGCCAGCAATATTTTAATGGCGAACCTGTCGCACTTATCGAAAACACGTTGCAACAGGCGTTACAGCAAGCACAACACGCCCATCAACGACTCAACGAGCAATTGCAGACAGTCAAAGAGCAGTCTATCGCCACCAGACAACAGCACCATCATATTCAGCAACAGCTGCAAGAATTAGCCGTTAGCCTACAGGATGCCGTAGAAAAACGTGAACGATGGCTATCATACTACAATCAATTGCATCCACACGCTCCCCTTGAGATCAGCACATTAAAAACGTTACTTGTTTATGATGATGTATGGCTACAACACGAACGGCAAGCCTTACAACAACTCAAGACAGCAATCACCAATGCTGCCACCCAACTTAACGCCAGAGAACAAGACTTACAACAACATCAAGATAATCAACATCACGTAGATGATAACCATCTCTTGACACAACAACTGCTTGAACGACAAACACAACTGCAAGCCAATCAACGGCAATTAGGCAGTTATGAGCAACAGCTGAGCCAAGACAATCAACGTCGCCACCATGCTTCAGCTTTAATGACGCAATTACAGGCGCAACAAGCACAATCTGAGGTCTGGCAACAATTAAGCAGCGTCATTGGCTCTGCTGACGGGAAAGTCTTTAGAAACGCCGCTCAACAAATGACGCTGGATGTTTTATTGTTTTATACCAATGCCCACTTAAAAGACTTAGCCAAACGCTACCGTTTAGAACGAGTAAAAAACTCATTGGGCTTACAAGTCATAGATCAAGATATGGGTGATGAAGTGCGCTCGGTACATTCATTATCGGGTGGTGAGTCGTTTTTAGTGTCGTTAGCGTTGGCGTTGGGTTTAGCATCGTTATCGTCACAGCGGGTAAAAGTGGAAAGCTTGTTTATTGACGAAGGTTTTGGCAGTTTAGATGCTGAAACCCTACGTGTAGCGATGGACGCCCTAGATATCTTACAAAGCCAAGGTCGCAAAGTCGGGGTTATTTCTCATGTTGCTGAGATGACGGAGCGTATTCCTACGCAAGTACAGGTACGTAAAGGGACTGGTGGTAAAAGTACCGTTCACGTCATTCCGTCATTGGGGTGAGTTAATTCACCCACATTCAGGGTTTGTTGATGCTTACTTAAATTGCCCTTCGACTCCGCTCAGGGAACGTTTAATCGTTGGCTGAGCGGAATCGAAGCCAATCACTAAACTAACCGCCAAACCACGCCAATTTATCCTGCAGCTTCACGACATCACCAATAATGGTTAACGTTGGTGCTTTAATACCACTATTAGCCACTTTTTCAGCAATGTTTTGAATTTCGCCAATTAACACTTTTTGTTTTGGCGTTGTGCCATGCGACACCAACGCGACAGGCATGTCAGGGCGCATACCATGAGCAATCAACTGTTGACAGATTTCCGCTAATCCAACTAAACCCATGTACAACACTAAGGTTTGACGCTCGTGGATAAGTTCACTCCACGGTAAATTCGGCGTGCCATCTTTTAAGTGTCCCGTAACAAAACGTACCGACTGCGCATAATCACGATGCGTTAAAGGAATCCCTGCATAAGCCGAACAACCACTGGCCGCAGTAATGCCGGGCACTACTTGAAACGGGATGCCTGCTTCCGCCAGTTCCTCAATTTCTTCACCGCCACGACCAAAAATAAACGGATCGCCGCCTTTTAAGCGACAAACACGTTTGCCTTCTTTGGCTAATCTCACTAAAAGATGATTAATATCTTCTTGTGGTACGGCATGATCCGCACGCGCTTTACCGACATACACCATATCGGCATCACGACGACATAAGTCCAAAATAGGTTGCGATACGAGACGGTCATAAACTACTACATCCGCTTGCTGCATTAACCGTAAAGCACGAAAAGTTAATAAATCTGGATCGCCCGGCCCTGCACCCACTAAATACACTTCACCTGAGGGTGGCTGATTGGCGATTAAAGCATGCTGTAGATGGGTTTCAGCTTCATCTAGGCGACCGTTATAGACTAACTCCGCAAAACGTCCTTGTAGCTCTTTCTCCCAAAAGGCACGACGCACTGATGTATCTGGTAAGGTCGCTTGTATTTGTTTCCGAAACTTACCGACAAACTCCGCTAATTGGCCATAGGCCGCAGGAATCATGCTTTCTAAGCGTGTACGCAACATTCGAGCTAAGACAGGTGATTGACCACTGCTTGAAATTGCAATGACAACAGGTGAACGATCAATAATCGACGGAAAAATAAAGCGACAGAGTTCCGGCGAATCAACCACATTGACAGGAATATTCAGTACTTCACTATCGGCAAATACTTGCCTGTTCAATATGTCATCATCCGTAGCAGCAATCACTAAACGCTTACCGTTTAAGTATGACGCGTGATAGCCTGCAATAATGACTTCACCGCCACTCTTGAGCACGACATCCTGCAACTCAGGCAACACATCAAGTGCAATAACAGTGACTTTCGCTTTCGCTTTGAGCAATAAGCTGACTTTACGTTTGGCAATATGACCGCCACCCACGACTAAGCAGGGCTGTTGTTCGATACGAAAAAAAACGGGTAAATAATCCATAACACTCTCTTGCCGAATGTAGGGGCGGTTTTAACCGCTTTGAGTCTTGCGGATGAAAATAACAGGGCTTCGACTCCGCTCAGCCACCACGACTCCACCTAGCCATCGGCTAAACGCTCCCTGAGCGGAGCCGAAGGGATAGTTTAAGCAAACGTCAACAAGCTCTAGGCAATCACTTGCTTTTGCTTTTTGGCTTCGGCATAGGCATCACGGGCATTTCTGGCTTCGTCTTTACTTAACACTGCGCCATGTAATAATAAACCATCACACAACCATTCATTGGCAAACGGAACTAACGCGGTTTGTACAATCATAAATTCAGTCAAATGATCTTCTAACAACGTCGTCAGTGCTTTCACTTGATAAAAAATACTGGTGTTCACATCTTGCAAAACGTAGCCTTTTTGATATTTCTTCAAATAAATAAACTGACCAAATACGGCACCTGCCAAAGCACTCTGAAACTCAGGGCTAAGAACAGGTTTTAAGGCATCAAATGCGGTATCTCTATAATGGTAAATCATTGCCCGAAGTTCGGCATATCTCACCATCGAATCAGGCTCAATACCTTCATTTAACTGTTGCATTAAGGTTTTATATTGCACTAAAAATTGTGCTGCATTTTCTTCAGAAACTAACATGGTTGATTTATCCTCCAATCACCGTTAAACCACCCATATAAGGTTTTAATACCTCAGGGATAACGATACTACCATCGGCTTGTTGGTAATTTTCCAAGATTGCCACCAAAGTGCGGCCAACCGCTAATCCAGAACCATTTAAGGTATGCAACAACTCAGGCTTACTGTCTTTATCACGATAACGCGCTTGCATACGACGCGCTTGAAACGCTTCAAAATTAGAACAAGACGAAATTTCACGATATTTGTTTTGCGCGGGTAACCACACTTCTAAATCGTAGGTTTTAGTGGCTGAAAAGCCCATATCACCACCACATAACAACATACGGCGGTAAGGCAAACCCAATAACTCTAAAACGATTTCAGCATGGCGCGTCAACTCTTCTAAGGCTTGATACGAGTTTTCAGGACGTACCATTTGCACCAATTCCACTTTTTCGAATTGATGTTGACGAATTAAACCACGGGTATCTTTGCCATAAGAACCAGCTTCGCTTCTAAAACACGGCGTATGGGCAACAAACTTAACAGGTAATTGCTCGGCAGGAATAATTTCATCACGGGCAATGTTTGTCACAGGCACTTCGGCTGTTGGAATCAGATAAAACGCTTTTTCACCTTGTAGTTTGAATAAATCTTCTTCAAATTTAGGTAATTGACCTGTTCCTTTCAAGCTTTCAGCATTGACTAAGTACGGCACATACACTTCTTGATAGCCGTGCTCGCCACTGTGCAAATTGAGCATAAATTGCGTCAATGCGCGTTGTAAACGTGCCAAACCGCCTTTAATGACGGAAAAGCGTGAACCTGTAATTTTGGTAGCTGTCGCAAAATCTAATAGACCTAAAGCTTCGCCTAAATCAGCATGGTCTTTGGGCTCAAAATCAAAGGCGCGAATCGTACCCCAACGATGTACTTCGACGTTATCATCTTCACCTTTGCCCGCAGGAACAGACTCATGAGGCAAATTAGGAATCGCCATTGCAAACGCACTAATGTCGTTTTGTAGCGTTTCCAGTTCGACTTTGACCGTTTCTAAGCGTTCATTGACTTCCTGCATCCGTGCCATGATCGGCGCAACATCTTCACCTGAGCGTTTCGCTTGGCCGATTTTTTTAGCACCTGCATTACGCTCAGCTTGTAATTGTTCAGTTTCAGATTGAAGGATACGACGACTGTCTTCAAACGACTGGAGCTTGGCAGTATCCAACTCAACATGACGGTATTGCAAACGCGCCGCAACCACGTCCAACTGGCCGCGTAATAATTTAGGGTCTAACATGATTCTCTCAATACAACATCATAAAAAATGAAACTCACGGAAAATTCACGTGAATCTTAGAAATATACTACTCGTCAATCACATCAACATCTTTAGGCGGTGTAAATTGAAAAACGGTTGGGCTGATTTTGCCATTAAGTTTGATTTGACTAAAGAAAATATCAGTTTTTTGTCCCAAAGAATCCTTTAATTGCATCGCATTCATCTGTGAACCGTTAAAACTCACGCGTAAACTCTCAAAAACCGCGTCTTTATCTCTCGGTTTGAGAATAAATGCCGATTGATTTTTACCCGTTGTCTTTTCTTGTGTCACCATAAACGAAGACGCAATTTTGCTGCTATCACCTGACAGCAACAACGCTGGCGTATTGCCGACTTGTTTATCCAATTTTTGCTTGGTGGCTTGTTGCAGTTCAGGATCATAAATCCAGACACTTTGACCGTTAGCAATAATTTGTTGATCAAACGGTTTAACCGTGTCCCAACGAAAAAAGCCCGGCCTTTTAACGTGCATTTCGCCCGACAAGGTTTGTAGTGGCTGATTTTTAGGGTCTAAGGTATGTTGTTCAAAGTGCGCTTGCATACTGGTCATTTTTGCCAACAACGCATTTAGATTTTTGCTCGCCAGATCATCAGCATGGCTGACCACCGATATCGTACAGGCAAGGATCAACAAAGGGATACGCATAAAGTTTGGCTCTGAAAAATAAGTTTTTTATCATAGCGACACCAACGATGGCTCATTGTGACATTTTGCCATCATCATCGTCGTCATTTGGTGTCTAGTTCTACTCGTTATGAGGGACTAACACTTCTCGTTGGCCGTTACTTTGCATTGAACTGACTAAACCTGCCAACTCCATCGCTTCAATAAGTCGAGCCGCACGGTTATAACCAATCTTAAATTTTCGTTGCACAAAGGAAATCGACGCACGACGGGTTTCTAAGACAAAGGCAACCGCATCATCATAAATCACGTCTTGTTCGGCATCGGCGGTTTCATCACCCATACCACCACTTACGCCTTTGGCTGGTACACCATCATCGGTGTAATCTTCTAAAATGGCATCAATGTAATTCGGGGCGCCGCGACTACGCCAATCGTCACACACCCGATGCACTTCATCATCACTGACAAAGGCACCGTGAATACGCTCAGGAATATTAGTACCGACGGGTTGAAAGAGCATGTCACCATGACCCAATAACTGCTCCGCGCCACCTTGATCCAAAATCGTCCGTGAATCAATTTTACTCGACACTTGGAAAGCAATACGTGAAGGCACGTTCGCTTTAATCAAACCTGTAATGACATCTACCGAGGGGCGTTGGGTCGCGAGAATCAAGTGAATACCCGCCGCCCGTGCTTTTTGCGCAATACGGGCGATTAACTCTTCAACTTTTTTCCCCACAATCATCATCATGTCGGCAAATTCGTCAATCACGACAACAATAAACGGCATTTTCTGTAAACGTGGTGCATTTTCTAATAATGCGGCTTCTTCTTTTTTCCATAACGGATCAAGAATATTTTCGCCCTTGGCTTCAAACTCATCCAGTTTCGCATTAAAGCCCGCTAAATTACGCACGCCCACCGCTGACATAATTTTATAACGACGTTCCATTTCAGCAACACACCAACGCAAGGCGTTGGCCGCATCTTTCATATCGGTGACAACGGGAGTTAACAAATGGGGGATTTTATCGTAAATCGATAGTTCCAACATTTTCGGGTCAATCAAGATCAACCGCACTTCATCGGGTGTCGCCTTGTACAAAATACTCAAAATCATGGCATTTACGCCAACTGACTTACCTGAACCTGTCGTACCCGCCACCAACAAATGCGGCATACGCGCCATATCAGCGGCAACAGGTTTACCACTAATATCTTTTCCGAGTGCCATCGTGACAGGTGATTCACGCTCTTGGTAAACAGGTGCACATAAAATCTCATGTAAACGGACAATTTGTCTATTTTCATTCGGCACTTCAATGCCAATGACTGTTTTACCAGGGATGACTTCTACGACACGCACCGCAATCATCGCCATTGAACGGGCTAAGTCTTTGGCGATACTGGATATTTTGGCTACTTTGACACCTGGCGCAGGATCAACTTCAAAACGTGTAACGACAGGGCCGGGTAAGGCATCCACGACTTTGGCATCAATATTAAATTCACGCAGTTTGATTTCTAATAACCGTGACAAGCGCTCTAGTTGCTCAGGGGTAAATCCTGCTTTACGGTTAACATCGGGTTTTTCCAATAAATCTAAAGACGGTAAACGACTTAATGGATTATCGGCTTTATTAACGATAGCAACAGGTGGTGGTGCGACGACAATAGGTGCGGGAATGACGGGAGCGATTGACGGCAATGGCAGATCCAGTTCATCTTCGTCTAAATCAAGACCATCAAAAACATCGTCAACTTCAACAATCGGATTCACTGATTCAGGTTCAGCACTCTTTCTTAATACCTCATGAAAATCGTCTTTTGTCTCTATTTGAATAGAAGACGCGGTGCTGGCCATATTAACAATCTGTTGACTCTCTTCTACTACGTCAACATTTGCTTCCTCAAAAGGTATAACATCTGCTACCTGCACTGGTAGCGGTTGAATTGTTTTGAGTTGAGCAATCACTTGCTCGCAAGACTCACGAAACTCCGTCGGATTCTCGATGTCAAAATCGGCCTCATGAACCACTTTATTACGCACAGTGGCAATCCAACGTAACTTACGCACTAACTCTTGCGGCAGTAAAGATTCAACGCTAGTGACTTTTTCATGTAATCCACGCCCTTCTGCATGTAACTGTTGCTCTAATAAACTCTCGATTTGCTTAGAAAAACGAACAGCTATCTCTATGGCAGGCTCTGCAACCGAAGCATTCACTTTTTCCAATGATGGTGTTGTGGATTGTGGCGCAATAACGGCAGGAGCTGTCTGTACAGCTGACACCACTGCTGGATGAGTCACAAT
This sequence comes from Moraxellaceae bacterium AER2_44_116, assembly GCA_006546595.1. Classification (GTDB taxonomy): domain Bacteria; phylum Pseudomonadota; class Gammaproteobacteria; order Pseudomonadales; family Moraxellaceae; genus Agitococcus. The sequence continues at coordinate 346,599 of VIAD01000001.1, forward strand.
GGCATCTTCAATAGCAGAGGCAATCTCGACTTCATCTAATTTACTGGCTAAATCCGCATCATGTCCCGAGTCTTCAATTAACCACTTTTCAGCCGCTTCATCTAAAAAGTGCTCAGACTCAGCAACAGAAATGGCTTTCACTGGTAAGGGTAATGGGTCTTCTTCATGCATCCCATCAGAAGTTATTTTATCCACAGGAACTTCTGCAATAGGGGTAATTTCTGATTCACCCAAAAATTCACGCAATTCTGCCGCTAACTGGTCTTGAGCGGCAGTCGCTGCGACAACGGGCGCTACAACAGGCTCAGGCACAACACTCACGTTTGCAACAACTGGAGAGACTGGAGCAACAGCCGCCAACATTTCAGGTGTCAGTGCTGGCATTTCTTGGGTAAAACCCGCAAAGGCTTCGTTTAATTCGGCCATTAACTGTGGTGTTTCGGTGCTGACAGTTTCCGTTGCCATTAAAGATGGCAGTACGGCCACGTGTGTATCATCCGCCAAGACAGGCAAAACACCGAGTGATGGTTCAATGCGCTCGTCATTCGTGTGATTGGCTGTGCTAACCGTTACGGGTGGAATAATTTGTGCTTGGACTTTATCATTGCTGATATCTAACTTAAAGTTATCCTCAACTTGTTGCATTGCCGATTGTAATGCCGTTTTTTGCTCTTGATGCTCACGATATTCTTTTGCTTTACGACGGTAACTCGCCTGCAAGCGCAGCAAGCCCGCATAAGGTGCGTACCCTAAAGCCTCTAACAAGAAATTCCACGAAAAACCCGTCACTAAGGTCGCGTTCATCAGTAGTACTGACAATAGCAACACCGTTGTGGCCAACAAACCAAAACTATGAAGTAATGACTGACCTACTTCTAGACCAATAATTCCCCCCGCTGCATTAATAATATTGCTGTCTATTTCGACATCATGTAAAGCTAATAAGCCTGTTGCCGATATCAGCAACAGCCCTTTTGCTAACCAGCGCAAGCCAAACTTAAAGGTCATGGTGTGTGGTCGCCAAATGGCTAAAACCTCAATCACCATAAAAACAGGAATTAAAAATGCGGCTTTACCCAAAAAACTAAACAACAGATCAGCAAGCCACGAACCTGCCACCCCTGCGGAATTGGAAACAGCCAAGGTATCACTGCTGAGTTTTGACCAACCTGGATCTAAAGGCGAATGGGTTAATAATGCCAACAGTAAATAAAAGCCCAAACCCAGCCAACCTATACTTTGGACTTCGCGCCAGCCTTTAGGGTGATGAATGGTATTATTGACGGTAGAACTAGAAGTATTTTGTAAGGAAACTGTCACAACCAAAATCCGTGCATAAAAATAAGGAGACTAGGAGTAATAGATTATCTCGACATCCGACTTTACACTTCATACGGATATCCACTGGAAATAAAATAACGACCTACGTCACGCCTAAAAGGGTTAATCGATCAGTGCGGATTATGCCACTTTTCGCGAAAAATACGTGCGTTAAGCACATACTGAACGTCATAAATTGAGATGTTTTTTTAGCATATACGTCACAAAATTGTTAAATCTAAGTAAATACCAACATAATCGAGATCAATTTTTCACTCCCACGATACAATTTCCCAATAATTTACGGTTTCTCAGAACCTTTTTACTTCTTTATTTACAAAGTTTTACCTTGCTTTCTATCTGTTCTATCCCAATTTAGGACGTTATGCCTGAGTATAACTCACCTTTTTATTTTGCCTGCTCAAGGAGCGCGTTATGGAATCCCGTCACATTCGTTTATTGATTTTAGGTTCTGGCCCTGCGGGTTATACCGCTGCCGTTTATGCAGCCCGTGCCAACTTAAAACCCGTTGTTATTACGGGTATGCAAGCAGGTGGACAATTAACAACAACCACCGAAGTCGATAACTGGCCTGGTGATGCTCATGGTTTAACAGGCCCTGATTTAATGGTACGTATGCAAGCGCATGCCGAGCGTTTTGGTACTGAAGTGTTGTTTGATCACATTAACAAAGTTGATTTTAGTAAACGTCCTTTTACCTTAACAGGTGACGCAGGTATCTACACTGCGGATGCAGTTATTTTAGCAACAGGCGCGTCTGCTCAGTATTTAGGCTTAGAGTCTGAACAAGCGTTTAGTGGTCGTGGTGTCAGTGCTTGTGCAACCTGTGATGGCTTTTTCTACAAAGGTCAAAAAGTCATGGTGGTTGGTGGTGGTAATACTGCTGTTGAAGAAGCATTGTATTTAGCTAATATTGCCGATCATGTCACTTTAGTACATCGCCGTGATAAATTAAAATCGGAGAAAATCCTTCAAGATCATCTATTTGCCAAAGAAAAAGAAGGTAAAATCAAGATTATTTGGAACCATGCTTTGGATGAAGTTTTAGGTGATGATAGTGGCGTTACCAGCGTTCGTCTAAAAAGCACTGCGGATGACACAACACAAATTGTTGAAGTTGCGGGTGTATTTATCGCTATCGGCCACAAACCAAATACGGATATTTTTGTCGGTCAGTTAGAAATGAAAAATGGTTATTTAACCGTGCAAAGTGGTAATAACGGCAATGCTACTGCCACAAGTGTTGCTGGAGTTTTCGCCGCTGGCGATGTTGCTGACCACATCTATCGCCAAGCGATTACTTCTGCGGGCTCAGGCTGTATGGCAGCACTAGATGCCGAAAAATATTTAGATAATCTGAAATAATAAAAGATCCCCTGTTCGATTAACGATACAGGGGATTTTCTAACATCTTAGAACGTACGCGGTTATCGCTTATTTACTCACTAAACAATCGTTTCCAACGATTTTTAGTTCGCAAAACGCGATAATTTCGGTGAAATGCGTAAGTTCACATCTTAAAGCGATTAAGCAGCTAGGTTTGCGTTAGCAAAATCCCAGTTCACTAAACTTGCCAAGAATGTGGCAATGTATTTTGGACGTAGATTGCGGTAGTCCACATAATAAGCATGTTCCCACACATCAATTGTCAACAACGCTTTTTGACCATGAACTAATGGTGTATCAGCATTACTAGTTTTAGTAATCGCTAATTTGCCATCGGCACCAACAACCAACCAAGCCCAGCCTGAACCAAACTGTGTTGTTGCCGCTGCGGTAAATAACTCAACAAATTTGTCATAGCTACCGAAATCAGCCGTAATTTTATCGGCAATTGCACCTGTAGGCGCACCACCACCATTGGGTTTCATCGAATGCCAATAGAACGTGTGATTCCAAACTTGGGCGGCATTGTTAAAAATACCTGCTTTGCTGGCATCGCCTGCAACAGCATGAATGATTTCTTCTAGGCTTTTATCGGCCAAATCAGTATCTTTAATTAAATTACCTAAGTTCACCACATAAGCATTGTGATGTTTACCATGATGGATATCTAAAGTTTCACCACTGATATGCGGTTCTAAAGCGGTGCGATCGTAAGGTAATGCTGGCAAAGTAATGGCCATGAGGCTAGCTCCTTGAATAAACAAATTAAGCCTTCGCTTACATCAATAAGCGAAGGCTACAAATTATAGGCTGGCAGCGTTTTCAGCTAAGTATGCGGCAACACCTTCAGGAGAAGCTGTCATACCTTTGTCGCCTTTTTTCCAGTTTGCTGGACAGACTTCGCCATGCTCTTCGTTGAATTGCAAAGCATCGAATAAACGAATCAACTCTTCCATGTTACGGCCTAATGGCAAATCATTAATGATTTGTGAGCGAACAATGCCGTTTTTGTCGATTAAGAATGCACCACGTAATGCAACACCACCGTCAGTTTCAACATCGTAAGCTTTAGCAATAGCATGAGTAATGTCAGCAGCCAAAGTATATTTGACTTGACCAATACCACCGTCATTAACAGCCGTGTTACGCCATGCGTTATGGGTAAAATGAGAGTCAATAGAAACACCGACCACTTCAACATTACGCGCAACAAAATCAGGAATACGATGATCTAAGGCGATTAACTCAGATGGACAAACAAAAGTAAAATCTAAAGGATAGAAAAATACTAAACCGTACTTACCTTTCAACGCCGAAGCTAAGTTGAAATTATCAACAATTTCACCATTCGCTAACACCGCAGGAACAGTAAAATCTGGGGCAGGTTTGCCTACTAATACAGCCATGATGGACTCCTTTTGAGAAATGGAAAACGAATAAATGTCGTTTTGTGCTAATTCTGACCAAAATACTCGGATACTTGGTAAGTGTGGCAAAGATGAGGCTTTATCTAACAGATTTCAAGACGGCAAAGGCAGACATTTTCTTTTTGTCACACTTTTTCAACACTTTTTAGCGTTGTTTAGTCGATTATGACGATACTGTCATGTTTGAAACCGTTGAAATTGGCCTAACGAAATTTCAAAGCATTCGTTGATGTCTTTTTTTAGCCAAAGCCCAACCGCTGAACACCAATACACCGAGTAACAGTGCCAACGCATCAACAATCCACACGCCCCAACGTCCAAATAGGCGGCCAGAATGTGCGTCTAACAACCAACGCTCCATGCTAATTCTAGCGGATGGTAATACGGGTTTTAACCAATTATTGGGATGGTTCGCTGCTATGGCAAAACTTAAATCAACGGTATTTAATCGATAGACAGCTTTGTTATCTTGCAAAAACACCGTACCATTTTCGCTGGTGGTGGCGGTAAATATCTGCTGTAATCCGATATGTTGATCTACTTGGTCAATCAACTCCCCTGCTTTAGACAACAATAAAATATGTTGAGGGCAAGCAATCACCACTTGATCACTTAAATGAATTAGGCCAAGCAAGAGTGAACAATCACCTAAGTTTTGTTCAGCCAGATAAAGTCCGTTATCCGTCACGGTTAAGACTTTGTTGGCAATGACAAGATTGTTTGACCCTTCGCTAACGCCATACCAAGTTAACCAAAAATCAGAACTAATGGCCTTTTTATCCCAGTCAAAATCATCACCGTGATTCAGTAATACACCTGACATTAGCATCCACAATAAAAACACACTCAGTACAATACCAATGCGTCGATGCCAACGTAGTAACCATAATCGCCAATGGAGCTTTTTTTTCATGGTTTGTTGAGATTCTCTTTTTCAGCATCAAACATCAACGCCAAACGCGCTACTTTTTGCAATGCCCACACCGATAAAGTTGCGCCCGTAATACCATCAATTTTTTTGGACAGTTTATCGTTGCTTGTTAAGCTGACACCTTGAAATTGACGGGTAAAAAATGACTGCTGCACTTCTGCGCCTCGACTTTCTCGATAGGCTAAAACATCAACACTAAGGATTTTGCCATTTTCAACAATAATCCCTGTCGTAATCGGTTGTTCTTTACCTATTTCATCTAATACCCACGCTGTGCGCGAACCAGATTGCCAATAACGTACCCTCAATCCTTGATAAGGATGATCCAAAATAGTTTCTGCACGTTTTTTAAGGGTGTGATTTAACCATAAAATTTTAGGCTCAACGGGTTGCAGCAGTTTTTTTTGCAAAAAATCGTCCAATGGGCTATTGGCAAAACTGTACGAAGTCAACATGCAACCCCAAATTACGTATAAAAAACGCAACATATTCTGCTTTTCCAAATGAATACAGCCCTTAAAAACGGGCTGTATTTTGCGTTGATTCGAGTCGAAAGTCACTTAGAAACTATATCCGACCGCTAATGCAAAGCCGTCTTCATCAAGCCCCGCCATTGGTAGGACTTGCTCTTGAATATCCAACTTCAACACGACACGCGGCGCAATATAATAATTCACGCCATAATTCCATTGTTCTTTTTTACTGTCCGCAACATCGGCAGCATCGTTATCCCACGCGCTAAAACGAGCAAATACGCCTAACTTTTCAATTGGTTTATAAGTCGCTTCAACATAATAACCTTCTTGCTCCGCTTTTGCCGCGTAACTTGCGGAGGTCGCAATGCCATCAATATCCCATTTTGCATACAAGGCGCGAGTGCTAAAATTTTGCCATGTATAACCAATATGGGCTTCTATTAATGTTGCTTCATTTGTTTGTCCAATCGCCTGACTAATGTCTTTTTGCAATTGATATGTCGCACCCGTCGTTAAACCTGCAATACCTTGATAATTAAAACCCACGGTATAAGCCATGTCTTCGGCGACCGCTTTTGCACCTTTTTGACGACCGCTTCGAATATTAGCGTTGTTTGTTTTTAAGCCCGTTGTCACCACCGCGTTATAGCTTAACCCATCAACACCTGCCACCAAACCACTGGCTTTAATCCCGCCTTCCCACCATGTTGTTGGAATAATAGCGGTTTCTACAGGATTACGTTTAGCACCGTAAAACGTTTCTGGCTCATGTGTTTCGTTCAAAAAGCCGATAGGCACTAAAATTTGACCAATCGATACATTTTGTTTGCCATGATAGTTCCACTCAATGAACATCTGTTCAAGTTCAAGTTCACCGGGTTTAGTGCTGGCTGATCCGCAAACGACTTCGGATTGTTGTAAATCACCACTACCATTAGCATCTTTAACCGTACAAGTCGCATCGGTATCAGCCACTAAACCATGCTCCACTTCTAATTCAGAATGCAAACGCACGGTGTCAGAAAATTTGTGGCCTACATATAAAACAAAACGATAAGCATCATATTGTTGAGCGGCATTTTCATAATTGTAGTAATGAGCTTCGCCGTAACCACCAATGCTTGTTTTAGAAGACATCGTTGAAACTGTTGGCTTTTCGGAGGCGGCAACCAATGCGTCAATTTGAATTTGTTGGGCTTTTAATTGCGCTTGCAGTGTCGAAATATCCATATCACTTGCTACGGTGATAGTAGATGCTGCACTTAATAACGTCGCCAACAGAGATTTTTTCAACATAGCACTGATTCCTCAACAAATAGATGTGACTCAATATTTCGGAGGAATAATACCCAATCACCAAACATAATGCAAATCATTATCATTTAGAGTTATTAATAAATCACATGCGATTCGTCAGATTTAGACATCATCTGACCACTTATAAGCGATAAGTTGCTTTACATTTTCTAAAATAGTTTTATCGTAAGGGGTGGTTAAGTGTTTCGTATTTTTGGTATGAATGTTGTATCATCTTCACGTTTGCAAAAGAACGATACTCTAAGTTGCGTATCTAGCATGGAAAACGCTAAGCAACAAAAAAAATAATTATGAGGGTGGGGATTTTATGTTTTTCCTGAAAGCTTTTTCACAATCTAAATATGTACTATCCGCACTCACCGGAATTTTGCTTTCAGGCTCGGTATATGCGGGTACCGCAGGCCGCGTGAATTTTGTCGTCGGCGAAGCGACTGCAACCAGTCCTGACAATATCAGCCGCTCACTGTACAAAGGCGACATGATTAACAGTGGTGATAAAATCGAAACCACTGCCAACAGTAGAATGCAAATTCGTTTTACGGATGGTAGTTTTTTAGCACTTAAACCCAATACCACATTCAACATCGAAAAATATAACTTTAGTAAAGATACACCTGAGCAAGGTAGTTTATTGTTCAACTTCATTCGTGGTGGGATGCGAACCATTAGCGGAGCTATTGGCAAAGTCAATCGCACAAACTACAAAATGAACACGCCTTTTGCCACCATTGGTATTCGCGGTACAGATTACTCAGCCAAAATCAATAACGATAAACTATTTGTGACTGTTACTCACGGAAGAGTCAATGTTGAAAATGATCTAGGCAACTCTGACATTAATGAAGGAGAAAGCTTTGTGACAAGTAAAGAAGCAGCTCCTTCTCTCTGTCACCATAGCGAAATTATTGTCACCAATAAGATTGATATTCCTCATCCCTGCTCTCCCGTTGTATTACCGTTAGAAACCGAAGAAGGTTTGCATATTTCTAATCAAAAGGTTGAAAAGCCTACTTTAGAAGATTTTTCCAGTTATAACGTTTTTACCGAAGCCATGAGCCGTTATGGTGAACTAGAAAATGAAGTCAATCAAATCGGTGATGAAGAGCCTAACATAACGTTAGCAAATGAGAAAAATACAATTAGCCAACAAACAACGTTAGCTAACAATAATCGCCAATTACTTGATGAAAATGCACTAGACACTAAAGAAATGCGCGATTCATCCGTGATTAATGATTTTCTGCAACTTACTACTATCACTAACTTAATTGATGCGATGGATCAAAAAAGTATATTGAGAGAAACCGTTCCTAATCAATCCCTTAATAATTTTGTGATCAAAAACATCAACCGAAAAAGACTCGAAAACCAATTGACTGTCGATCTTAATGCACTATTTACCAGTTTTTTTAACTCGACAACAAAAAACTTCTTTGGCGATAACTCCGAAATTTTTGGGGTGGACTTTGGTACACCTGACATTTCAGTCATCTATGGCATAGGGGCTAATAAAGAATACGCCATTAATATTGATCTCTTCCCCGCCAAACAAAACAAAGATAAATTAATTGGGCTAGGAGTTTTACAACCTAGCTTGTTGTCTATGGATACTAACAACAATAATCTATTGAGAGGATTTAGCTTTAAACAAGCTGTATTACATGACAATGATGGCATTACCAACCATAAAAACTCTGGATCACTGGTCATTGGTGATGGCTCAGCTCAACAATCTACGGTGATTTTTGCCGATGAGCTGACACCCATTTCGGTCAATGTATCTTTGGGAGAAGGCGCAAAAGCTAACATCAATAAAACCTCTTTATTAGATATTAAAGTGACTACGCCTAAGTTAGCGATTAAAGTCGGTGATATTTATGTCTCAAACTCTGACTCATCTGCTGCCAATATAGATAAAGATGGAAACACCTTGATTGGTGCCGCAGAAGTATTTAGCACCGGTCAAGATGGTGGCAAAGCGATTAAAATTATGGACTCATTTGACATTGTTTTAGGGGCGGCAAAAATCAATGCCAAATTAGAACATATCAGTAATACACCTAGCCGTACGATAGAGGGCATCTATGTAATTCCCACTCTCAATATTTTAGCAGATGCATTCATTAAAGACGGCGTTAGTATTAATCATATTGGTCTTAGAGATGTGAGTGGCTCTATCAAAGGCGGTGGCATTATGATAAACAGTCTAAAAATAACAGATCATAATAGTGCCGACTTAACTGCAAAGCTGGCTGTTAATATTGAGCAGCCTAGACGCGGTGATAAATATGGCGGAGTATTACTATCACTGAAACAATTGGGATATGCTACCACTGGAGCAGATATTGCTATCAGTGACTTACGTGTTGGTAGTGATAGCGCGCCTGATATTGGAGATATTCAAATGATGGGTTTAAACATAAACGGTGCAAGTATTCTTCTTCGCGGCCATTAATTGCCAATAAAAGAAGAGCTAACATGACCCGACAATTAGCGTTTTTACCTACAACTCCACATTCTACAATAGCTGCGTACACCACAAAATGAAAAATATTATTACAGGCATGTGTGCATTGATCCTCTCGCCATTTGTCGTAGCAGAGCAATATGAAACCACTATTGCTTCTAAAGATATTAACGTCAAAGAAATCACAGGTAAAAAAACAGATAAAGTCTACAAAGGTTACGTAGAGGGTCAAAAACCCCACATCCAAGACTTTGCTAGTTATAATGACTTTATAAAAGCCATGTATCTTTATAAAAAATTTGAAGAAGATACGATTAAGCCCAAAGTTGCTATTAGCCTGCCTCACCCTGCGGAGAAAGCTCTTGAATATACCCCTATTGAAGACAATAAAGACATTACGATTTGGGGTGAAGAATTACCATCTGAGTACGTGATTTTAGGTGAGTAAATCATACTTTCAACATTTAAAATATAAAACAAAGGCAGCTTAAACACTGCCTTTATTATTGCGAATCACTCCACTTTTGCCGCTGCTTTGACTAAAGGTGCAAGCTCACCTTTCTGAGTCATTTCCATCACGATATCACAACCACCGATTAACTCGCCGTTGATCCATAATTGTGGGAAAGTTGGCCAATTAGCTATTTTTGGCAACGTTGCACGAATATCAGGATTTTCTAAAATATTCACATAGGCAAACGGCTCACCAATTTGCGTTAACGCTTCAACAGTACGCGCAGAAAAGCCACATTGCGGAAACTGTGGTGTTCCTTTCATGTACAAAATAACCGCGTTTGCTGCAATTTGTTGCTTAATTAACGATTCAATATCCATGACTCACTACCTTTTAGAGAAAAAAATGACGCGTCAATTGTAACGCTATTTGCCGACAATGCGTAATCCCGTTAAGATGTATCGTCTTGTACTGCTTATGTAGTTATATTTATCCTATTTATTTTCTGAGAGTTAGGTTTGCCATGACTAGCGCACTGATGCCCACTTATGCCCGTCAGCCCATCGCCTTTGTTAAAGGTAGTGGTTGCTGGCTCTATGACCATGAAGGCCAAGCGTATTTAGATGCGTTAACAGGCATTGCTGTCTGCGGTCTAGGTCATGCTCACCCCGTGATCGCTGAGGCGATTGCCGATCAAGCGGCAACACTGGTTCACACGTCTAATTTATATCAAATTCCGCTACAAGAAGCCTTAGGCCAAGCCTTACATGAGGCTTCTGGCATGGAGTTTTGCTTTTTTAGTAATTCAGGTGCAGAAGCTAACGAAGCCGCTATTAAGTTAGCGCGATTATTTGGTCATCAAAAAAATATCGCCGAACCCGCAATTGTAGTCATGGAAAATTCTTTTCATGGCCGCACCTTAGCGACGCTATCCGCAACAGGTAATAAAAAAGTACAAATGGGCTTTGAACCGCTAGTGCAAGGTTTTATCCGTGTACCTTTTGATGATATTGCCGCTATTGAAGCAGTCATCGCCACAAATCCTAATATCGTTGCCATTTTGGTTGAACCCATTCAAGGTGAAGGTGGCATTCGGATTCCCAAAAGTGGTTTTGCTTATTTAGAAGCATTGCGTGCGGTATGTGACAAGCATGATTTGTTATTTATGCTGGATGAAATTCAAACAGGCAATGGCCGTACAGGTAAATACTTTGCTTATCAACATACGACAATCAAGCCAGATGTGGTTACAACAGCGAAAGGCTTAGGGAATGGCTTTCCGATTGGTGCATGTTTAGTGCAAGGCAAAGCCCGTGATTTATTTAAAGCAGGAAATCATGGTTCGACCTACGGTGGCACTCCTCTCGCCTGCCGCGCCTCCTTAGCCGTTGTCAAGCTCTTACAAGAGGGAGCAATCGACAATGCGGCCGTTATGGGTGAGCGTATGATTCAAGGCTTTAAAGCCGCATTCGCTGGCTTGGATGTTGAAGTCAATGGTCGTGGTTTAATGATTGGTTTACGTCTAGCCAAACCTTGTGCTGAATTAGTTGCCCAAGCGAGAGAGGAAGAAAAACTCTTAATTAACGTCACAGCAGATAGTGTGATACGTTTATTACCTGCGTTGAATATTTCTGCCGAAGAAGCAGATGAAATTGTCAATCGTGTTTCTCGTTTAGTGAGACGCTTTTTAAATCACAGGACTGACGCATCGCATCGCGATTAGCGCGTTTTGCGAACATGAAGCCGCCTAAAGCGGCTGAAATGTGAACAAACAAGCGATAACCGCGTCAGTCCTAATGAGTAGTTTTTTGCTCCTCAACACATGAATATCACCGTGTTGAGGTATTTATTTTTTAGAGGATTCGGCAATGGCTGTACGCCATTTTTTAACATTATTAGATTTTTCACCGCAAGAACTCTTGGCCGTGTTAGCACGCGCGATTGCGTTAAAAAAAATGCGGACTGATGGCGTAATTTACGAACCATTTCGCGGCAAAGTATTAGGGATGATTTTTGAAAAGTCATCAACACGGACGCGTGTTTCCTTTGAAGCAGGCATGGCACAGTTTGGGGGTTCGGCGATTTTTCTATCGCCACGGGATACCCAATTAGGCCGTGGTGAACCGATTGAAGACTCGGCGCGGGTGATCTCGCGTATGGTCGATATCGTCATGATTCGTACCTTTGCCCATGACACCATTGAGCGTTTTGCCGCTTATTCTCGTGTACCTGTTATTAACGGCTTAACTGACGATCATCATCCTTGCCAAATTTTAGCCGACTTACAAACGTTTATTGAGCATCGTGGCGATCTGCAAGGTAAAACCTTTGCGTGGGTGGGTGATGGCAATAATATGTGTAACTCATATATTCATGCTGCCCACCAATTGGGCTTTCAATTACGTATTGCCTGTCCTTATGGTTTTGAGCCTGATCCTACGTTATTGGAACAATATAAGCATTGTGCAACCTTAGTGAAAACTGCTGAAGATGCGGTTGCGGGTGCTCATTTAATTGCCACAGATGTCTGGACGAGTATGGGGCAAGAAGCCGAGCAAAGCATTCGTAAGCGTCGTTTTTCGACCTATCAAGTCAACCCACGCTTGATGGACTTAGCTGCACCTGACGCATTGTTTATGCACTGTTTGCCAGCTCATCGGGGTGAAGAAATTTCTGAAGATATGTTGGATGATCCAAGGGCTGTTGTTTGGGATGAAGCTGAAAATCGCTTACACGCTCAAAAAGCTCTCATGGAATTTTTGCTCGCTAACTCGTAAATAGCGCACTCCCACGAATACAGGGGGCTTTTTAGCCCCCTATTATCATTACTTTAATCGCCATAGCCATTAGGATTTTGCGATTGCCAACGCCACATATCACGGCACATTGCTTCTTGGTCAAACTCGGCAGTCCAACCCAATTTTTCAAAAGCATAATGTGGATCGGCGTAACAACTGGCAATATCCCCTGCTCGACGCGCCACGATCTGATAAGGAATTGCTTTATTTGCTGCATGCTCCATTGCTTGCAACATTTCTAACACCGAATAACCTTTGCCTGTACCTAAATTAACGGTGATTAATTCTTCGTGCTGTTGTAAATACGCTAGAGCTTTGACATGGCCACGGACTAAATCGACCACATGAATGTAGTCGCGTACGCCTGTGCCATCAATAGTGGCATAGTCACCACCAAATACTTGCAGTGCTGCACGTTTGCCAGCAGCCACTTGAGCAATATAAGGCATGAGATTATTCGGAATACCATTTGGGTCTTCACCAATTAAACCGCTTTCATGTGCGCCTGTCGGATTAAAATAACGCAATAAGGCAATGCGCCAGCTCGCGTGAGCGGTATGTACATCACGCAAGATATTTTCAATCATTAATTTACTTGCGCCATAAGGATTTGTTGTTGATAGCGGAAAATTTTCTTGGATAGGAACGGTATGTGGATCGCCATAAACGGTTGCTGATGAGCTAAACACGATTTGATGCACACCCGCCGCTTCCATTGCTTCAAACAAGGTAATAGAGCCATTCACATTGTTATCGTAATAACGTAACGGTTGGGCAACAGATTCACCCACTGCTTTTAAGCCTGCAAAATGCACAACAGCGGTAATGGGATGTTGTTGAAATATCTTATCTAACAACGCCCTGTCACGAATATCGCCTTCAATAAACGGAAAATCCTGACCTGATAATTGACGCGCACGATTTACAGCTTCCATTTTACTATTACTAAAATTGTCTAACACAATAATAGGATAGCCCGCTTTAATAAATTCAATGGCTGCATGTGAACCAATATAACCTGCGCCACCTGTAAGTAAAATCATAATTAATATCCATAGGGAGTGTATAAATATAGCTCATAAAAAACCGCCTGCGCTTATTTTAAACGACAGGCGGTTTGCTGTGTGCGTCGTTGACAAAAATTCTATGGCCAAAAGCCCACTCTTTTATTTTGATGTCACCCGTTGTACTGCATCTAACCAACCAACATACATTTTTTCGCGTTTTTCAACGTCCATTTTGGTGACAAACTCACGCTGACAATGCCACAAATCCGCAATCGCGTCTAAAGATGCAAACTTTCCAACATGTAAACCAGCCAACCACGCAACACCTAATGCGGTTGTTTCAGTGACCGTTGGGCGATCAACCACTACCCCGACAATATCGGCTAAGGCTTGCATTAACCAGTTATTAACCGCCATGCCACCATCCACACGCAATGTATGTAAATTACTTGCGCCGTCTTTTTTCATCGCTTCCATTAAATCACGAGTTTGGAAACACACCGCCTCTAAACCCGCGATAACGATTTCACCAATGCCCGTATCACGGGTTAAGCCAAAAATTGCGCCACGCGCATGAGGATCCCAATACGGCGCACCTAAGCCTGTAAATGCTGGCACAAGGTAAACTCCGCGACTATCCATCGTTTCTTCGGCAATGGCTTCCGTGTCGCCTGCTTGCTTAATCAGTTGAATGCCATCACGTAACCACTGCACCGCTGCACCTGCCACAAAAATACTGCCTTCTAAGGCGTAGGTAACTTTGCCATTTAAGCGATAACCCACCGTCGTTAATAAACGATGAGTCGAGGTAATGGCTTCATCACCCGTATTCATCACCATAAAACAGCCTGTTCCATAGGTGCTTTTGACCATGCCCGCTTTGAAACAGGCTTGACCCACTAACGCCGCTTGCTGATCGCCCGCCACACCGCCAATTTGTACGGGCGCACCTAAATGACGAGTCGCCGTTAAACCAAAATCACTGGCAGAATCTTGAACGACGGGTAACAAACTGACAGGAATGTTAAATAACGCTAACAGCTCAGTATCCCACTCTTGGGTATGAATATTAAAAATCAGTGTTCGTGCGGCATTCGTGGCATCGGTGGCGTGTTTTTGGCCATCCGTAAGTTGCCAAATTAACCATGTATCAATCGTACCAAACGCTAACTCGCCACGTTCTGCACGCGCTCTTACACCTGCAACATTCTCTAAAATCCACGCCAATTTGGTTGCCGAAAAATAAGGGTCTAATAATAAACCCGTTTTTTTCTGTACCATTGCTTCATGTCCCGCTTTTTTAAGTGCTAAACACGTATCTGCGGTGCGACGGTCTTGCCATACAATCGCGTGATGAACGGGTTTACCCGTTTTTCTATCCCATACCACGGTTGTTTCACGTTGGTTGGTAATACCTATTGCCGCGATTTGTTGTGCGGTAATGCCACCGTCTTTTAACGCATCCCGACAAACGGCCAAAGACGATTCGGCTATTTCTTCGGCATTGTGTTCTACCCAACCATCGGCAGGAAAATATTGTTTGAGTTCGCGCTGCGCTCTTCCGACTGCTTGCCCTTGCAAATTAAAAATAATGGCACGGGTGCTGGTTGTTCCCTGATCTAAACTCAGTAAATATGACTGCATTTTCATCTCTAAACATTGTTATGATTAAATAAGGTGGAACTGAGGCAAGCTATCAGTCCAATCGGCTTAGAGTAGGCGATTCTTATGCCTACGCCTAGCCCTTACACACGCTTTTGAAACGCGTGTAAAATACATTCCACGCCATATTGAATCTTATTTTATGATTTTTGTCTTGTTAATTACCGCCCCACCTGCACATGCTAGTGCATGGCACGCGTATTATTTTGCCGAATCTGCATTAGCGCAAGGTCATCACATTAAACCTTTTTTTTATGGTGATGGTGTGGGTATTGCCAATCGTTTGTTATGTCCTGCGCAAGATGAAATCTCACTGGCGCAACTGTGGTGCAATTTAGCCGATATTCATGGCTTTGAGTTGCCTGTGTGTGTTGCTGCGGCGTTACGACGTGGCATTTGCGATGCCGACAATGCGCACCGCCACCACTTAACAGGTGATAACTTAGATAGCCACTTTGTCCTAGCAGGTTTAGGGGTCTTAACGGAAGGCTTAATGACTGCCGATCGAGTGCTGAGTTTTGTAGGAGATTCATCAACATGAATAAGCCGTTATTTATTCAGCATCGTGCACCGTATCAAGGCTATGGTGCATTAGAAACCCTAGATGCGTTATTGGTTGCTGCGGCGTTTGGCCAAAATCCCAGTGTATTATTTCAAGGGGATGGCGTATGGCAATTGCTGCCATCGCAAGAGGCACAACTCATGGGGCGTACCTCCGTGGTGGCTCAATTAGTAGCCTTACCTTTGTATGATGTGGACGATATTTATGTGTATGAAGAGAGTTTAACGGCGCGTGGACTAGACGTTGCACAACTCGCGCTTCCCGTAACACGGCTAAAACGCGAGGAAATGGCCGCTTTTATCGCTCAACACACTCCAATTATTAGGTTTTAATATGGCGACGCTGCATCTTATTCATCAAAACTTAATCAGCCATCCTGAGCTTGCGCAACAACTGGCCAGCGCATTGTCTGAAGATGATGCCTTATTATTTATCGCTCAGGGTCTTTATAGTTTGGCTGCTCTACCGTTATCATACCGACACCCCGTGTATGTGCTAAAAAGTGATGTTCAAGTCACAGGCTTTCACCCCCCGTTAGACAGCATTCAAATGATTGATTACGATGAATTTGTTGCCCTAGGAGTGCGCTATGAGCGTAGTCTTAGCTGGAACTGATGCCCTCATTATCGCCATTGATGATGACGGTTATTTGTTGCATCTTGACGATTGGAGTCCAGCCGTTGCCGTACAATTGGCGGCACAACAACAGTTAACACTACACGCTGAACATTGGGCTATCATTGGCGCGATTCGCCAGTTTTATCAACAGTATCAACGTTCGCCAACAACACGCGTGTTGCTGAAATATTTAGCACAACAACTTGGCGCAGAAAAAGCAAGCAGCATTTATGTCATGCAGCTTTTTGGTAATGGCACACCCGCAAAAACAGTGGCTCGCTTGGCAGGCTTACCAAAACCCACGAATTGTATTTAGTCGTATTGTTATCAATAAATGGAATAGTCCACCATGGTGATGAAAAATATCTATCGCCACACTGAACACCCGTTTGCTCAGTATGTGCGTATTTTAGGTAAAGGTAAAAGTGGTAGCCGCTCGTTAACGTTTGAAGAGGCGCATACCGCATTTGGCATGATTTTACGCGGTGAAGTCCTTGAGGCGCAGCTAGGGGCATTCTTAATGTTACTGCGTGTGAAAGAAGAATCATCTGAAGAATTAGCCGCGTTTGTCACCGCCACCCGTGACTGGCTCCATGCCCCACAAATTGCGGTGGATTTAGATTGGTCATCTTATGCGGGTAAACGTAAACATTACCCGTGGTTTTTATTGGCTGCGCTGGTATTGGCCGAAAACGGTGTCCGTGTTTTTATGCATGGTGCAAGTGGTCATACTGTTAATCGTTTATATACCGAAGAAGTTTTACCCGTGCTTGGCCATGCCTTGTGTGAGACATGGCAAGAGGTTGAAAATACCCTAAATCGGGTGAATTTTGCTTATTTGTCACTCGATGCTTATTGCCCACCCTTAGGTAATATTATCCAACTGCGCAACGTTCTCGGTTTACGCTCGCCCGTTCACACCTTGTCACGGTTAATTAACCCGTTAAATGCTCAATGTTCGTTACAAGCCATTTTTCATCCTGCTTATCGAGAGTCACATCAATTCGCCGCGCAACAATTAGGCTATCAAAACTCAATGGTGATTAAAGGTGAAGGCGGTGAGTTTGAACGGAATCCTGATGGTCGTTGCTTAGTCAAAGGTATTAAAAATGGCGAACTATACGATTTAGAATGGCCAATGATGTTTGAAGAACGGCATGCCGCTGAAGAAGCATTTGAACTCGATGATTTCTTAGCCGTTTGGCGTGGTGAAAAACATCATCAATATGGCGAAGCAGCTGTCATTGGCACATTAGCCTTAGCCTTAATGGGCTTACAACGTGCTGATACGCCTGAGGCCGCCTTTGATTTAGCAAGCACATGGTGGCAACAACGCAAAACCACTCAAAAGCCAAAATCGGGTGAACAAATGGATTTATTTGTCTCACACGATCATTCATAACCCCACCAAACACTGAGTTTTGACACTAAAAAACCTTACAGATCAGTCGTATGGTTCAAGGTGTCAAGGACTCGTCGTGATTAAACAATAACATTGCCGCACAAACCCCTTAAAATTCACCCCGTTGACTGCCACCTAATAATAACAAACCACCTAATAAGTCGCTGAGACTTATCTCAATCTTGCCCTCTATGCCATTTCACTCTGGTATAAGCAATGGGGGCTATATGGACATCGTTAATTTAAAGTTCAAAACCAAACACTAAAAAGACCTTCTTTTTGGTATGCCGAAGGTTTGTTTGACGTTTAGCCAACAAGCACTACGCTAAGTCATGGAACGATAACAACCGCTAATTGTGACTATTGAGAGACAACATGATTAATTGGAAAAAAATAACACTACTGCCATTTATTTGTCTGAATTTACAGACTATCGCTTTAGGTGGCGCAGCCGAAGATATTGCAATGGAAGCCGATAAACGCTTGCATGGTTATGGCGACTCTATCGCCACCTTAAAAATGACCTTGATTAGCCCATCCAATGAAAGTGCCGAGCGGACATTACGCGTTAAAAACTTAGATGTGGGTAAAGATGGCGACCGCAGCCTAATGATTTTTGATACGCCACGAGATGTTTCTGGCACGGCGTTACTGTCGCATACTCGCGCCGATAGTGAAGATTTACAATGGTTGTACTTACCTGCTATTTCACGCGTTAAACAAATTTCTGCGCGCAATAAATCAGGCCCTTTTATGGCCTCTGAATTTGCTTTTGAAGATATTGTCACGCCGTATTGGCAAAAATTTACTTATAAGCTACTACGTGAAGAGAAATGCGAAACATCAACCTGCTTCATTCTCGAACGTAAACCTACAGACAGCAATTCAGGCTACACCAAACAACTGGTATGGATTGATAAACAAGACTATTTGCAACGACGCATTGAGTTTTTTGACCGTAAAGACTCACTATTAAAAGTCTATACCGCAACTGGCTTTAAAAAGCTGCAAAATGCGTACTGGCGACCTGCACAAATGCTAATGGTTAATCAACAAACGCATAAACAAACCCGTTTAGATTGGTCTGACTATCAATTCAAGACGGGATTGAATAAAGACGACTTTAGTGAAAACGCACTTAAACGTGCGAAATAACATGGATTTCATCCTGTTGCGTTTTTTTATTGCGTTAATGCTGCCGTCATTATTGATGGCGACAGCTCACGCCTTTGACATTAAAAATGAAACTGGGCTGGAATTGACGCTATTTAGTGAGCATGGCGCACAACAGCAAAGCCAAACAGCAAGCTCTTTACACCTACAAATTGACGTTCACGATCAAGTCGATAAAGACCAGCAAATCAATATTCGCTTGTTTGGCCGTTGGGATCAGCAAGATGAACATCGAACGCATGTGGATGTGCGTGAATATACGTGGTTAAGCAGTAAAGGCTCTCAACAATGGCGTGTGGGTGTTGGCCAAGTGTTCTGGGGCGTGACCGAAGGCGCACATTTGGTTGACATTATCAATCAAACCGATGCTATTGAAAGTTTGGATGGTGATGTCAAGCTCGGTCAGCCAATGGTGAATATGAGCTGGGAGCATGATGCGCATTTAGTGGATATTTACCTTTTACCTTTCTATCGTGAGCGCGTTTTTGCCAGTCAAAAAGGTCGTTTACGTCTGCCTTGGCTGGTTGATACAGACAATGCGAGTTATGAGTCAGGCGCAAAAAATCATCATTTAGATGCTGCTATTCGCTATCAATTTAATGACAAAGGTTTGCGTGCGGGATTTAGTATTTTTTCAGGCACAACGCGAGAACCTGAGTTAATCCCTCACATTGACCCAAGTCAAATTGTTTTCACAGGCTCTGTCCCCACCGCTTTTAAGGGCAATTATCAGCCGACGCTACGCCCCTATTACCCACTTATTCAACAAGCAGGCTTAGATGCTCAATACATTGTTGGTGATTGGTTATGGAAAATTGAAACCATTCACCGACAAGGCATGGCACAAGACTTCACCGCCACCGATGTCGGTGTTGAATATACGCAAGTGGGCGCATTTGGTTCGACGATAGATGTCGGTTGGTTGGCTGAATATTTAGAAGACAGTCGTGGCAGTCAAGCAACTACGGCTTTTGAGCATGATGTATTAATGGGCTGGCGATTAGCGTTTAACGATACCGCGTCGACCGAATTATTAGCAGGTGTGGTCAGTGATATTCATCATCACGAACAAGCATGGCGACTCAAAGGCAGCACTCGACTCAATGATCACTTAAAAATAGCCATTGAAGCGCGGGTATTTATTAGCCAAAACCCTCTTTCTGCCCTGCAATTATTAACAACGTCCAATAATGACAACAAGTTAACCGCCTTAGCTAATGACAGCTTTGTGCGTACTGACATTATGTGGTTTTTCTGAGGAATAAACATGGCTTCTCTAAAAGCAGTCGAAGCGTGGTCTGACCGTAGCATTCAATTTTTAGCGCAATGGATTGTTGCTCATCCGTGGCGCAGTATGTTGATGTCACTGGTGATTGTTTTAGGTTTCAGTGTGGGCAGTGGCAGTTTTATTTATTCACTCGACCATCGGGCATTTTTTGGCGCGGAAAATCCACAATTAAAAGCCTTTGAAAAACTGCAAGAAGACTACTCAAAAACTGATGCTGTTGTCATTGCTCTTGCACCAACGACAGGCAGTGTCTTTACTCCTGAGTTTTTAGGTATTCTAAAAAATCTGACCGAAGCCAGTTGGAAAATCCCCTATTCCCAACGTGTGGAATCACTCACTAATTTTCAACACGTCACTGTTGAAGGCGATGACATTAGCACCCAAGATTTAGTCGTTTCGCCGCAGTCATTAACCGCCACTGAAATCGCTACCATTAAACAAGCCGCATTAAATGAACCTTTTTTGATTGATTCATTAGTCAATCCCGAAGGCAATGTTGCGGGGGTGCGTATTACCTTAAATATGCCTGCTAAAGACCCTCTCGTTGAAATACCTCTGGTGGTGAATGCCATTCGTGATATGGCTTATGCCGTTGAAAAAGCTCACCCTGAAATCAAAGTACATTTAGTTGGTCAAACCATTGCTAATAAAGCCTATCCCGAAGAGTCTCAAGCCGATTTTACCCGCGTTTGGCCGTGGTTTTTACTCACAATGATGATGATGTTGGTGTATTTATACCGTAGTGTCAGCGCGATGTTCGTGACGCTGACCGCCTGTATTTTAGCGGTGATGGCAGGCGTAGGTTTGGTCGGTTTTTTCAAACTAACTATTAACGATGGCGTGATTGTTAGCCCGATTATGATTTTGTCGATGGCCTTTGCTGATGGTATTCACTTGGTCGTTAATTGGATTCAAGCCATACACGCAGGCAAAGATAAACGAGCGGCGATGGTTGAGAGTCTCAGCGCCAATATCGGTGCCATGACTGTCACCACGTTAATGACCGCCGTTGGCTTTTTAACCTTACACTTTAATGACTCACCGCCGTTTCAAGCGATTGGTTATATTGTTGCGGCAGGGGTAATGTTTGCACTGTTATTAACGTTCTTCTTTACTGCACCGCTATTGATTTTATTACCAGTTAACCCACCGAAAAAAATCTCACCGCTAATGCGTGAAGATTCGCCGTTAGTGCGTCGTTTTGCTGATTTTGTTATTGGTAATCATAAAGTGATTATGGTGATCATGGCTGTTTTCGCCATTAGTTTGATGGCTTTTATCCCCAAAAACCAAGTCAACGACGACATTGTTAAATACTACACGCCTGACACCACTTTCCGTAAAGACATGGAATTTGTAAATGCCCATTTAACAGGCATTGGCGAATTAAATTACTCGTTACCTGCGGGTGGTGCAGACAATATTGCCGACCCTGCCTATCTGCAAAAAGTGGAAGCCTATAGCCAATGGCTGAAGCAACAACCCAACGTCACCCAAGTGAACTCCATTGTTGATATCGTCAAACGCGTTAATCAAGTGATGCACAACAATGATCCAGCGTTTTATCGTATTCCTGATAATCGTGCCGAAATTGCTCAGTATTTATTGCAATACGAACTGTCGTTACCTTTTGGTATGGACTTGAATTATTTGATTCTTTTTGACCGTTCAGAAAGCCGTGTTCGTGTGTCTGTCGGCACATCAAGTGGCCAAAAAATCATTGCTGTTGATAACGCTGCTCAAGCATGGTTGGTGGCTAATACCCCTGAAGCGATGCACGTTCGCGGTAGCTCATTATCGTTAATGTTTGCCAATATTGGTGAACGTTCGATTAATAGTATGTTTGGCGGTATGTTGGGTTCACTAGTGGCCGAATCGTTATTTGTCATGTTGGCCTTTGGTGCTTTCCGTTTAGGTTTAGCCAGCTTTATTGGCAATTTAGTGCCAATTGGTATGGCTTTTGGTGCGTGGGCGATTATCAACGGCAATATTGATGTGGGCTTGACTGTCGTCTTGGGCATTTCTTTTAGTGTTGTCGTTGATGACACCATTCACTTTATTTCTAAATATGAACGAGCGCGAAAACTCGGCAACAGTGCCGAAGATGCCATTCGTTATGCCTTTACTCATGTTGGTTTTGCCTTATTAGCCACTACCTTAGTTTTAGGTTTGGGTTACGCATGGCTGGCTAACTCTGCCATTCAAATCACCGTCAATACCGCCATTGTCACGACCATGACGATTGCTTTGGCCTTGCTGGTGGATTTGTTTTTATTACCTGCGCTGTTCTTGTTGTTGGATAAACGGAAGATGACAGCTTAACGACTTGACGATATGGGCGAATTAATTCGCCCCTACAACTTATTTATCACCGAGATTTATCATGGCCAAGCCACACAACCTCACCTTACAAGATCCGTGGATTCAACGCTTTATGGCATGGATACATGAACGTTTTCCACTGCCTAATGCCCTGCTGTTTTTTATTCTTTATCTCACTACGGTAGCCGTTGTTTACGACAGCGCTACAGGCGATATTTTTAATCTAGGGCGTGATGTTTTAGGTTGTTTGGTTACTTGGTCATTCTTTTTATTATTACGCATTTTTGACGAACATAAAGACTATGAATTGGACTGCCAAAATCATCCGCAACGCGTCTTACAAAGCGGTTTGATTACCCTTGATCATCTCAAAATTGTGGGTGCAGTCATCATCACCCTTGAAGTTGCTTATTCCTTGTTCCTCGATCAAGGCTTAGGCATGACATTAATGGCGTGGGCAGCAATGTTTATTTGGACGTGTTTAATGGGCAAAGAGTTTTTTATTGCTGAGTGGTTAACGCGCCACCTGACTTGGTATGCCGTGTCGCATATGTTGGTGATGCCGTTAATTGTTTGGTGGTTGGCAAATATGGCGATGCCCAATGCCCCTTTAACACCTGCATTACAAGCCTTAATGAGCTTGGCGTTTATTAGTGGTTTTTGTTTTGAAATCACCCGTAAAACCAAATCACCTGACGAGGAACGTGACAGCATTGAATCGTATTCTCGGATTTTTGGTACACGCGGTTCAGCCGTTGTTGTTATGGGTTTATTGACCGCGATGGTACTTAATCAAATATGTCTGATTAATCTACTCACGCCTATTTTTCCCGTTTGGTCAGCAATTATTTTGGCCATTTTTTACGCACTAGGCATGACTCAACTAGTGAAGTTCACCCAATTACCTTCCGTCAAAGGCCGTGAAAAAAATGAAGCTGTGGTCGCGTTAACGATGTTGGCGGGTTACGCCGTTCTTATTGCCGTGGTTGTTAGCTCACACAGTATTAGCGTTTAAAAGGAAAATTCATCATGTCTATACGTCCCTTTATTTTTGCACCTCACTATTTGTTTGGTGATGAACATCTCGCTCACTGTGTGTTTAGTTTTCTAGAACATGACGTGCAAGCCTTACCGATTGATGTCTCTAAAGGTCATTTGTGTATTTCGATTGGTGAAGATGAAACACCGCCACCGATTGGCTTTAAGCTCGAACATATTGAAATTGAGTTATTGAAACGTAAGTTTATTTTGCCGTGCTTAACAGTGCGTACGGTACGTAAAGAACCGTATTGCGCTACTGAAATTGAGTTATCGTCTGAAAGCTGTGAAGACAGCAATGCCGTGCTATGGGAAATCAGCTATTTATTGCGTTCTATGCCCGCTTTAGACAGTGAAACAATTTATACCGACCGCACCCTACCAAAAGTGCCTGCGCGTGGTTTATATACCGAAGAAGCCCGTCAAGAACGCTTAGCCTTTGTTCGTCAAGAAACCAAAGCACCGTTGGCTGATATTGAAAAAATCCATCTTGACCCACGAAAGCTAGTCAGCAATATTGAAGCCTTAATTGGCTCAGTAGAAATTCCTGTCGGTGTTGCAGGCCCATTACACATTAAAGGTACACACGCAGGCGGTTTATTTTACGCACCATTTGCCACCTCCGAAGGTGCATTGGTGGCTTCGGCAACACGCGGTGCAACGGCTTTATCGCGCTCTGGCGGTGTCACGACACGAGTATTGGGTCAACGGATGATGCGTGTGCCCGTCTTTGTCTTTGAAGACATGAGTAACGCTTTATTTTTTGCCGAATGGATTAAAGACCATTACCGTGATTTAGCGGATGAGGTCAACAAATACTCCAACTATGCGACCTTAGAAGAAGTTACGCCGCACGTCATGGGGCGTTCGGTTCACGTTCATTTTGTTTATGAAACAGGGGATGCCGCAGGTCAAAACATGACCACCACCTGTACATGGCAAGCCTGTAAATGGGTGATGAAGCAAATTCGCCGTTTTGAAGGTTTACGCATTGAAAACTTTCTCATTGAAGCAAATCTCTCCAACGATAAAAAAGTCACTTATCAAACCTTCTTAAAAGGTCGTGGTGTACGAGTGATGGCTGAAGTTTTACTCACCGAAGATACCTGTGAAAAAATCCTCAAAGTCACACCCAAGCAATTAGCTTCAGCCTATCAACATATCGTCATGGGTTCGATTAGCGCAGGAATGATTGGCATTAACATCAATGTTGCCAACGTCATTGGCGCGATGTTTACCGCTTTAGGTCAAGATATTGCCTGTGTCCATGAGTCGTCTTTGGCGCAATTACACATGGAATTGACCGACGACAATAATGTTTATTGCACCTTAATGTTGCCAAGTTTAGTCATTGGTACGGTTGGCGGCGGTACGAATTTACCGCAACAACGTGAATGCTTAGAAATGATTGGCTGTGCGGGCCCGAATAAAGCCCATAAATTAGCCGAAGTCATTGCAGGTTTCTGTCTGGCACTGGATATTTCGACATTATCCGCTGTTGCAGCTGACCATTTTGCTCGCGCTCACGAAAAATTGGGACGTAATCGCCCTGTCAATTACTTAAAAATGGGTGACTTAAACACCGACTTTTTTAATACCGCACTTAGCAAAACGAATCCAGATTGTCCTCTAGTGTTAGAAGTAGAGGCGTTGACGCTCAATAGCAAAGGTTCGAGTATTATCACCGAACTTACTTCGCACAAAATCAACAAGTTAATCGGCCATTTTCCGTTTATCTTGCATGACCAACACGGCGAAAAAATCAACGTCATCACCAAAGTAAAACCATTAGATGAAGAAGTGATTCTTATGGTTAACAGCATGGCGGCAATGTGTAATCCGCGTTTGGCACAAGCGTTTAATACCTTCCGCCATCAACTGGACTTTAAGGGCTGTCATATCCGTGAATTAGGGGTGATGTCGCAACAAGATCCACGTTTTACGCGTCATGCGCCAAAAGTTTATGGTGTCTTAGCTGATCCTGAGCGCGAAGCCTACGTCATTATTGAAGAACATCTGCAAAATGTAGAGCTATTAGACAGTGCAGACGACACTTTTGACTGGAACCGTGAACACATAGAAGCGGCGATTCGTGGTATTGCCGAAGTCCATAGCATTTGGTATGGCCGTGAAGAAGAATTAAAACAACAGCCTTGGCTAGTGAGTCATCCGACAGCAGCCAGCATGACCGAAAAACTCAGATTGTGGGAGTTACTAGGCGTTCATGCCCGTGAAGAATTTCCCGAATGGTTTTCTGAAGAAGACTTGGCCAACTACCGTGACATTGTTCATCAATTAAGTAACTGGTGGGCGATTATTGAAGCGATGCCGCGCACCTTAATTCATAACGACTTCAATCCGCGCAATATCACCTTTCGACGCGATGCAAACACAGGCGAGCTATGTTTATGTGCCTACGATTGGGAATTAGCGACACTCCAGTTACCGCAACATGACTTAGCCGAGTTGTTAGGTTCGACCTTATACGACCCGATTATGCCCGAAGATGTCAATTATTACGTTGAATTACATCGCACCGAACTAGAAAAACACAGCGGTAAAGCGATTGATCCCGTGCAATGGCACTATGGCTATGTGTTGTCACTTATGGATTTAACCGTTAATCGTTTACCCATGTATATGATGGCTCACACCTTCCGTCATTACGCATTTATGGAGCGTGTCTATCGCGCCTTCCGTAATCTGTTAGAAATTGAAGGAGTGGGCAAAAAGTCATGAAGCAACATATTTATACCGCCGACGAAGCTCTATTCTTAGCTCCTGAATTATTAGGGGGCAAAGCCGCCAACTTAGCATGGATGACCCGTGAAGCGATTCCTGTGCCGCGTTGGTGGGTAGTCACCACGTCTGCCTTTACCCAACTATTAGCAGATAATGGCCTACGTGACTTTATTGAAAGTGCATTAGTCAACTTTCAAACCAGTGAAGATTTAAACGCGTTAGAACCCATTGCCGCAGAGATTCGCCAACGAGTTTTAGCCGCCAAAATACCGAACTCATTAAAAGTTGAGTTAGCCGATTATTTTGGCCAACGGCAACACCAATATTTTGCCGTGCGTTCATCGGTATTAGGTGAAGATGCGCAAGGTGCATCGTTTGCAGGGCAAATGGACAGCTATTTATTTCAACGCGGATTAGCGGCGATTGAAGAAAGCTTATTACAAGTCTGCGCCAGTGCCTTTAATACCCGTGCCCTGCACTACCGTTTAAGCAAAGGCATTGCCCTGAGTGATATTCGCGCTGCTGTCATTATTCAAGAAATGGTTGAAGGTGAAGTTTCTGGGGTAATGTTTACGGCTCACCCATTAAATGGCAGCCGCCAACACGCGTTAATTAGTGCGGCATGGGGTGTGGGTGAAGGTATTGTTGCAGGTGTTTGTAATACCGATGAATACACCGTGCCGTTACAAGGCAATAAGATTACCACCACCTTGGCTGATAAAGACTTAGCTGTCGTTTTTGACCACGAAGCAGGACGCGGCACGAAAGAAATTCATGTTGACGAAGCTAAACGTCATAAATCCTGTTTGACGGATAGTCAAGTTCAGCAATTACGCGACTTAGGACGACTGATTGCCGAATACCGACACTTCCCCCAAGACATTGAATGGACATTACGTCAGGGTCAGTTTTACATTCTGCAAACACGGCCGATTACCCGTTTACCTGCACCGACCGCACCCGTCGATAAACGGATTGTCTTTGATAATTCCAATATTCAAGAATCTTACTGTGGCGTAACCACACCGTTGACTTTCTCCTTTGCCAATCGCGGTTACGGTGTCGTTTATGAACAAACGATGCGCGTGTTAGGCGTTTCGGAAAAAGAAATCCAAGCCCATCGTGGCATGTTGGACAATATGCTTGGACTGATTCATGGCCGCATTTATTACAATATTAATAACTGGTATCGCGGATTGTTATTGCTTCCGTCGTTTAATACCAACAAAGCGGATATGGAACGGATGATGGGTTTAACTGACCCAGTCGATTTAGTCCAAGACACGGTAATGAGCTTCGGCGACAAACTGCGTAAACTGCCGCAAGTCTTACGCGCACTCTTTCATCTCATCAATGGTTTTAGACAGATGAATGAACGGGTCAAAGCCTTTCGTGCCATGTTTGAAGCCGTTTATCAAAGCGTACCACGCCGCACTTTGCACACCTTAACCACAGGTGAATTGATTGAGCAAGCGCGTTATTTAGACCGTGAATTATTACAAAAATGGACTAGCCCGATCATCAATGATTTTTATGTGATGATGATGAATGGTCGGGTTCATCGTACTTTAGTTGCCGCAGGTTTTGAGCAACCTTCTGTTTTACAAAACAATTTATTATCGGGTGAAGACGGCATAGAAAGCACCGAACCGACAAAAATGTTGTTGAGAATGTGTGCCTATATTCGTCAACATCCTGCACTCAGAACTCTAGTCGAAACCGCAGATAACGCGACTTTATTGGAACGTATCCAAATCCATGACCCCGTTTTTCATGCACAATGTTTAGACTATATTGAAAAATATGGCGACCGCACGATTGGCGAGTTAAAACTGGAATCCATCACCCTACGGCAAAATACCAGCTTCTTATTTGCTGTGTTAAAAAACTATTTGACCCGTGATGATTTAACGCCTGAAACTTTATCCGCCAACGAAGCCCGTTTTCGCCAGCAAGCAGAACAAGATGCTTTTACTGCCATCAGTAGCAAACTCGGTGCAGGTAAATTACGTACCTTTAAAACCCATCTCGCCAAACTGCGCGATGCGATTCGTAACCGCGAAAATATGCGTTTAGCACGAACACGGATGTTTGGTTTATACCGTGATGTCTTTTTAGAAATTGGCCAACAGTTTGCCGCCGATGGTGTTTTAGCTGAAGGCCGTGATATTTTTTATATCAGCTTAGATGAGTTGTACGCATGGTATGACGGTCGTGCGGTACAAACCAATTTACGCGGCTTAGTGGCGTTGCGTAAAGAAGAATATGCCAGTTATGAAGCCGAAGATTTAGCGCATCATTTTTGGACGTATGGCATGGTCTATCACCATAACAGTTATGCTTATCCGTACCAAGAATCCATTCAAACCGAAGGTGATTTAACGGGCGTTGGTTGTTACCCTGGCATTGTTGAGCAAAAAATCCGCCTGATTTTTACCCCTGATGATGAACTGTCACTCAACGGTCAAATTCTCTGTACTGTCCGTACCGATCCGGGTTGGGCACCTTTATTTCCAACCGCTGGCGGTATTTTAGTGGAGCGTGGCTCGACGCTTTCGCACTCCGCCGTTGTCGCCCGTGAATTAGGTATTCCTGCGATAGTTGGTATTCCCAATATCACCAAAATCCTGCAAGATGGAGAGCGTGTACGTATGGACGGTGCATTAGGCACGATTGTCCGTTTGGAGCATAATAATAATGACTAACGCGGTGGCGACAATGGGCGCATGGGACGGACAACAAGCCCTCCCAGATGATTTTGTGCAATTACCTTATTATATCTATGCTAATGACCCTTATTGGCTCGGTGAGGATGAAGCATCGTTACGTGCCCAATTTAGCCACCTCAACCCTTGGTTTGAACACGGTCAAGCATGGTTAGGGGTGATTCCTCAGCAAGCACGCTTGGCAGGATTTTTTCAGCCAACACAACGTATTGACGGCGAATCTGCCGCTTTTTTTGGTTTTTGGGAAAGCACTAACAATCTAGAAGCCAATGAACAGCTTTTTAAGGGTTTTAGTGAATGGGCGCGCGAAAAAGGCGCAAAACATATTTACGGGCCGATAAACTTCACTACTTTTGCCGCCAATCGCTTACGCACGGATAGCTTTGAACACGGCGCGTTTCCGAGTGAACCCTGGAACCCACCGTATTATCCTACGTTACTCGCAAAGCTCGGTTATCAAATCCGTTATCGTTACTTATCCACGTTTAGCCCGTTAAACGATATTATTGCCGCCATTGGCCAAGACTATTTACGCGTTAAACCCAAACTGGAGCAGCACTTTAATTTACTGGCGATGACTCCCGAATTTTGGCTAGCGAACTTACCTGAATTATATGGTTTTGTGGATGAAGTCTTTGGCGCAAACTTTGCCTATACCCCTATTAGTTTTGAGACCTTTCAAGCCCACTGTGGCGAAAGTTTTGCTTTGAAATTTTGCCCAAAAACCTCGGTACTGGCGACCACCAAAGATAGCCGCATTGCAGGTTTTTTTCTTGTGTATCCCGATTATAGTCCGTTAATGCGTATTTCAGGCGAACACTCTATCAGTGCGGCCACTATTAACTATGCCGAACATTATCGTTTATTGCCTAAACCGCGTACTGCTCTGGCAAAAACAGGTGGTGTTCATCCTGATTTTCGTGCCTTTGGCCTATTTACCGCCATGAGTTGTGAGTTAAGCTTCAGAGCGCGTGGCCATTATGAAGTCATGGCTGGAACATTAGTCCGTGAAGATAATGCCTCATTAAAATTTGCGGCTCGTCATGGCACAGCACGCAAGCATCAATATGCGTTATATCATGCTCCTATCACTCCGACTCCCTAAGCAGTAAGTAAAACATGTCTTTGATCAACGTCTGTACACGGATTTTTGCAGCCAGCCAACAGCATCCAGAACGTTTAGCTTTGTCTATTCCACGGATGCAAGGACTACAGTATCTTGACGAAGAAAGCATTCAATATGGCGAATTAAGCGAACGTTGCGCCCAAATGCAATGTGCCTTAAATAAACTAGGCTTAGTCGTGGGTGATCGCGTGCTCATTTTAGCGCGCCCTCATATTCAAACCTATATTCTCATGTTGTCGTTACTTTCGTTAGGTTTAGTGCCTGTTTTAATTGATCGAGGCATGTCTCGTGAACGTATTTTAGCGTCGATTCGCGTCAGTCGCGCCAAAATTACCATTGGCGATCGTGCCATTTTGCGGTTATGGTGGTTTTTCCCTCCATTATGGCAATTACCGCGTTATGGTTTGGACGGTGCTTGTGTTGGCATTAAAGATTTACGGCCTCTGTTATCAAAAACAGCCGAAACACCTGATTGCCTACTTTTGCCACCCGATGCCCACGGCCTGATTACGTTTACCTCAGGTAGTACAGGCAATCCTAAAGGCGCAGATCGCACGCATCAGAGCTTAATAGAACAACATCTCGCCATACGCGCACATTGGCCTGATCGTAATGATGATATTGATAGCCCGTGTTTTCCTGTACTCGTATTACACAATTTATGCTGTGGTATTAGCACGATGATGCCGCGTGTAGACTTAGCAGCCCCCGCACAGGTGAATGCTCGACAGGTAATGACTCAATGGCGTAACTCAGGCATTACGCGCATCGCCGCCGCACCCGCTTTTATGGCCAATATTTGTCAAGTTGCACTCGCCTCTCGTCAGCAATTCCCCCATATTCGTTCACTGGCTATTGGTGGTTCAACATTGCCCTATGAGCTAGCCGTCAATTTAGACATGATTTTCCCCAATGCTGAAATCATGTTGGTCTATGGCTCTACCGAAGCAGAACCGATTGCTGAAATATTACTCCTTGAACTCCGTCTGCATTGGCAACGATACGCTGGGCATTTAGTGGGTGTACCTGCTGCGGGTACGGAGGTGCGTATTGTTGACCCTGACGCAAACTTAGAAAATGAAAATGCGGTTGATAAAGCCTCGGTGACAGGCGATGACGTAGGTGAAATTTTAGTCTCTGGCAATCATGTCTTACATGGCTATGTCGATAATGTTGCGGCCAATCAAGAAAGTAAAATTCCACGCGCGCGCGGCGATGTCTGGCATAGAACAGGCGATGCAGGTTTTTTTGATCCTGAAGGTCGATTATGGCTAGTGGGTCGCATTAAAGATGCACTGTGGATTGATAACGAGCGCGTTTACACGTTCGCCCCTGAAAAAGAATGCGATGCCTTAGGTGGTGTGACGCGCAGTGCCATTCTTCAATATCAACAAAAAATCTTCCTGATCTTAGAAGCCCCTGTTTGTCCAGACAAAGCCATTTTAATGGCTATTTTACGCAAACATGGCATTCCATACGCTCAGTTAGCCATCATTCAATCCATGCCCGTTGATGGCCGACATAACAGCAAGATTGACCGAGCAGCGTTAATCAAAACATTAGCGAAAAAACAGTTACGAACAGAAGCCTTGTTATGACACGAGATATACAACGCAGCGAACGCTTTATTATCACACTGAACAAAGTCGATTTAGTCACGCTCAGTGGCGTATTAACCTCATCCTTAGCGGTTGCCGCCGCCCTCTCTGGCTCAATTTATTTATGTACCTCACTGTTGTTTTTGGCCATGTTAGGTGATGCACTGGATGGCATACTGGCACGAAAATATAAGCTTGAACGCCCATTTGGTCGCTATTTAGATGGCTTTATGGATATCTTAATTTATTTAGTTGCCCCGACACTCGCATTATATATTCATGGTTTTAATGGCTTGTGGGTTATCGCCTTATGGTCCGTCTTAATCTGTGGCAGTATTCGCTTATCCGTGTTTAACGACATAGGCAATATTCAAGAAAGCAACGGCTTAGCGTATTTAGGCATGCCCGTGTTTTGGAGTGTCTTTATTTTAGGTGGCTTTTTACTGCTGGAACTCTTACTGCCACAATGGTTGGTTTACAGTTTATTAAGTGTGAGTTTATGTGCATTTAGTTACGCCATGATTATTAGGAGACCATTTTTTAAGTTTAAAAAGCTCTCGCACATTTTGACGTTAACGATTGGCAATAGCCTGTTATTTCTAGTTTTACATCTGAGTCTTCAACATGCTTAGTCATTTATTAACGGCATGGTATTTACAAATTCCTGTGGTCATTGGTGGCGTATTACACATGATGGTGGTTACACACAACATCTTGCCACAACTCACTATTCCTATTCACCAAGGCTTATTTGGTGCCAACAAAACATGGCGTGGGATGTTGGCAGTCCCATTACTGACGGCATTCGGGGCATTGTGTCTTTGGCCATTCGAGTTGTTGTTGGCAGAAAATGCTGTTTTCCCAAAGGGTTGGGGCTTGTTACTCGCAGGATTGATTGCAGGAATTGGTTATGTCCTTGCGGAGTTACCTAATTCATTTATGAAAAGACGGCTCGGTATTGCGGCAGGAGCAACACCTGATAAAAATCGCTGGCTATTTACAGCCTTAGACCAAATTGATTCGGGCGTGGGTGTCGCGATTGCTTATAGTTTATTTTTAGACTTACCTGTATTAACGACTATTTTATGTGCAGTCACATTTCCGTTTACGGCTCTAGGGGTTAAACGATTGTTATTTATGGCAAAGCTAAAAAAATCAGCAACTTAATAGAAAAATATCACTCTCCTGTGCAAAGAAAAGTGCTATTTTCTATTTAAAAAGCTGAAAGCAACTTAAGCCGTTTGCTTTTCTGGTTTTTTACCCTTATCACGTAATACAGCACGACGACCACCATTCGGATCAACTTCATCATACAAATGCAAAGACACCGTAGCTTGGTCTAATAACAAACCGAAAGGGCTATCAAAGGGCTGATCATCATTTAACACCTCCCAAATTCGACCGTGAATCCACGGATGCGCCTGAATAGCCACGCTTAATTCTACGGCTTTTTTGCCGCGCTTATCTAACCACTCTTGCAACATGTCGTGCATCTGCTCACGCTTTTCTTTGAACTCTTCGTAATCATCACACGAAAATTCAATATGATAGCTATATTTCTTAAAGAAGAAATTCCCACCCACAACCTCTTCTGAGCGAAAAAATGGCTCATAGGACGATTTTTGTGGCTCGTTATCTAAGGCATAATTAATGTTCGGACGATCATAAGCCGATACCGAAGGAATGTGTGCAGCTGGTGGCACTACGGACATCGTCGGTTTAGTAGAACTTGACGACGAAGCAATAGGCTGTTGGGCTTGCTGTGCGGGTGATTTCAGAAGATTATCAATCGCCACCATGACTTCTACGCCATTTTGAAAGCGATTTTTGACTTCCTTTGCCAATAATTTACTTAACAGCGGTTGATAACGATGCAAATGACTTGGTAACGGCGGAACAGGCTCTTGACAGTGCTTTATCGCTAAACTAATGGTGTCGCCTGCGCTAAAAGGTGGCTTACCTGTCAGCATTTCGTACAACATCACTCCCAAACTGTACAAGTCAGCACGACCATCCACCTTCATACCACGCGCCTGCTCAGGACTCATGTATTTAGGCGTACCCACCGTAGAACCAATTTGCGTTAAATTGCTTTCCGCTTGCATGTTACGGGCAATACCAAAGTCGGTCAAAATTGCATCGTCATTATGGGAGCGAAAGAGGACATTATCTGGCTTAATGTCACGATGTACTACGCCCTTTGCATGCGCCATTCCTAAAGCGTCAGCCAACTCTTTAATAATTTTTAACGCTTCTGGCGGGGTTAAGTCATTTCTATCAATACGCGCACTTAAATCTCCGCCTGTATGATACTCCATCGCCAAATAATGATAATTATTATACGAGCCGACATCATAGACCGTCACAATATGAGGATGGGAAAGTGCTGCCACCATCTTTGCTTCACTCGCAAAACGGTCAGGAAATCCAGATTCCGCCGCCAAGTGAGGAGCCATCACTTTTAAAGCAACCTCGCGACCAAAAGACTCTTGAATAGCCAAGTACACGGTAGCCATACCGCCCTTACCTATTTCTCGTATAATTGTATAACCGGGAATATTGATACTCATGATTTAAAATAATTCGCCTTTTGATACCTCATCACGGCTCTTGATTATCCTATCTGCGCCGTATGACGTTTTGTCGTTTGTAAATGAATGACGTTTGCACATCGTTGCTCTTCAATTTTTTGCTGCTGTTTAATCAGTTTTTGTATGCATTGGTCTAAGGTTTGACCAATACGCGCATGCGTTTGAATCATTGAGATTTTTGGCCACGTAATGCGCTCACCCTGAATTCTAAACCAACGCAGCATATCATCAGTTGGGTTTTGTAACATACAGGCGTAATGTCGCCAAGTATATTTAGCAACAATCGTGACATCACCATAATAACGCTGGCCAATAATGCCATAACCATGATCCATCAACTGCCTGATTGTTTCAATTTGGGTACGTTCGCGCATAAAATCAAACACGCCC
Source organism: Moraxellaceae bacterium AER2_44_116 (assembly GCA_006546595.1). Lineage (GTDB taxonomy): Bacteria > Pseudomonadota > Gammaproteobacteria > Pseudomonadales > Moraxellaceae > Agitococcus. The sequence continues at coordinate 381,441 of VIAD01000001.1, forward strand.
ATACCCACCATTTGCAACTGTGCGCGTGCTACTTTTTTTGGCCAAGATACAATCTTGCCTTTTTCAAGACGCTCTTTATCCGTTTGCATAAATGGCACAATATGCGGGTTTACTTGACTGGCAATAAAATAATTGACATTAAATAGACGAGCCAAACGCTGACGTGGCAAATCACTACGTACCGAACCATCAACCCATTGCTTGGCTGGCATATACGGGTGATATTCACCTTGATAATTTTTTGCCGTCAATGTCACCGCAGGAAACAAAACAGGCACGGCACATGAAGCCAACGCCGCACTCCATACCAACAAATAAGGGGACGTTAATTCATTCATTAATCGTGCTTTATGCGCTTGGACAGGCGAAACAGTAACATTGATATGGCGCCCCGTTTTGGCAAACGCCTCCTCAAAGGTATATTCACCAATGTTATTACGCACAAAATGCTCTAATTGCTTTTGCTCGGCAAAGCCCTGCCCCAATAACCCTTCGCGCATTTTCTTCCATGTCCACGCATGATGATAAAAACCTTCACCATCATACATTTTTACTAGCTCTTCATCGTTATGTGTACCCAACATACCTGTCACTAATGAGCCAGCACTTGAGCCAGAAATGACTTTTGGCAATAGATTACGTTCATGTAACGCTTTACAAACGCCGACATGAAATAACCCTAGGGTTGCACCACCTGACAACATTAACGCAGGTTGACCATAGCTATGATAAGTATCTTCAAAAAAACGATGTTTTTGTTCTGTCGTTAAAAAATCTATTTCGGTGTCGCATAAATAATTTAATGCTAAACACACTTGGTCCACATAATCTTCAATCAGACGTTTTGTTCCAACGTGGGCATGGGTATAGAGTAAGGGATTACCAATATTGCCAATATCGTGATACAAACCTTCCCGTAAAGCACGCATTAATTGACGATGATCTTTTTGACGCATTAATTGACGCAATTGCATCAATCGGTCACGAATTAAGTCATGATTATAATGCTCAGAGGCGTTGTCTAATTTCCACAAATCTAGGCCACTCACACGGTCTAGCTCTAATGCAATTTCTTTCCACTCTTCGTAGCTATTGGCTTCATCTAATGCTTGGCGCAACAACGAGATTTTATTAGTTAACAACATAAACTGACTCCGAGAAGGAAAAGCATTAGTACATTTTCTGTCCGTTGTGTCGCTTAAATCACATTGAGCTCTTCCTAGGCTCTGCTATAATTGACAGACAATACAATACGACCATACAAGAAGTTAATCTATATCACAAAAAATTCACTGATACAGCCAAGATGTCAAACAATCATCGGGCTTTTCAAGCCTTCCATCTAAATTGTGCGGTAACTCACAATTTACCGACTACTTTGCCATTGTTTAAGCTGTAGAGTCGCTTGTTTAAGTTGGATATTCGACATTTCTAATTCTAAAACATCTCGCGCCTGTGCTGCTTCCGTCACATGCTCAGCTGCCAATGAAAAATATACCCATGCTTTGAGGTTATCATTCGGGATACCTGTATCACCCAAATACAACAAACCTAAACGGTATTGTGCGGTTGAATTACCTTGCTCAGCGGCCTGTTGAAAATACTCAATAGCGGTCGCTATATCTTCTAAGTCTTCTAAATAATGTAAAGCTAACGCGAGTTGTGCTTCTTCATGACCTTGTTGTGCTGCTCTTTCGTACCAAGATACGGCTTGTTCTGTATCTTGTGATACGCCTTCACCTGCATCAAACAGCTCTGCCAACTCTACTTGAGCTTGTGCGTTGCCCAACTCCGCTGCTTTTTTAAACCATGAAAACGCTTCTTTCGGTTGGTTAAAACCTTCGTCATAAACCCGACCCAATAGAGTCATCGCCTCAACATCGCTTTGTTGTGCTAGAGGCAGTGTTAGAGTCAATGCCGTTGCGTAATCCTGATTCTCAAACGCTAAAAAAGCATCGTCATAACCTGTTCCCGCCTGTGTCGTGCCGACAACGGAAGATAACAATAAAACAGACGAAGAAAACTTAAAAAAACGCGCAAATGTGTTCATAAATCGAGCTGTAAAAGCCAATGATTTGGTTATTATAGCGAAAGGTTTTTATAATTGGATAAGTTAAAATTAATTTTATAACAAGACTCATCGCACAAGAATAAAAGTGTACCTAGGGACTATTAAACATTTGGAAACTTTCGGCTTAACAACCGTCAAGTCTCCTCAAAAAACGACTACGACTCCGCTCAGCCAGCGTAAAAATGCTCGCTGAGTGAAGTCGAAGTAATCAATACAAGAGTCCATAAACATAGATTCAGCGCGATAAATGATACATTTGGCCATTATTTTTAGTACCGCATCTGGATTTTTCTCTATCGAATCCATTGATATTGCAAAAACACCTCGCCTTTTTCGTAACGCTTCTAACTCAGAATTTAAGTCAAATGCAACCCCAACGGGTTGCTGTGTATTTTTTCACCACCATCAATAAAATTTTGTTGTTGGGCGGCACAGCTTAATTCACTGTAGTTAGGTTTAAAACTAGGTTCAACCTCTCGAAGGAAAATCTACAAAGACAACAATCTAGCCGATGGTTGTGTAAAATTCTAACCAATAGATAACTGTGATACTCGTCACCGTTTTGCCAAACTCACCAAAATATATTCGCGTAAATATTGCCGTGCGACTTGGGTTGGCCTAAGCTAATTTATCACCATTAGAGATGGTGTTTTACAGGGAGTTCAGTCATGTCTTTACGCTATTCCATTTGTTATGCAGTCTGTATTGTTGGCCTTTCAGTTTGCAGTGCAGTCTGTGCCAAAGAACGTTCTGGTGCTGAGATTTACGAAAATATTTGTTCCAATTGCCATGAAAATGGAGACTTTGACGCACCTAAATTAAAGGATTTCTCTGCATGGAAGCCACGTCTGGCTAAAGGTAAAAGAGTTTTGTACCAAAGTGCTTTCAAGGGCTTAGGGGATAACATGCCAGCCCGTAATGAGTACGAAGGCCATCTCAGTAACCGTGAGATTTATGATACTGTCAACTACATGGTGAAGAAGACTGTACAATACTCCAGCTCTCACGAGCTAGTGGCCTCAAACCCTAATTAGCACCAACTAACTCGTGCATTAAGTGAGAAAAGCACCCAGCCAATTATAGTTTATTTTTTGATGATCTGAGGTAGGGTAGGCTCAGTTTTTCATTTTGCTCTGGGTTCTTTCCCTTGCGCGATTAGTTAGATTTTTCTTTGTAAAAAACAGACAAAAAAGCCCCATCGTAAAAACGATGAGGCCATTCGAGACACCGAAAACATCTCAATTGATATTACTAAGCAGGTGTCGCCGCGTTCTTTTCTACTTCTTCAACATGTAAGACGATGACATTGTTCTCCACAGTGATGTCAACATGACCACCACCATTTGCTAACTCACCAAACAATATCTTTTCCGCTAGCGGCTTTTTCAAGTTTTCTTGAATTAAACGCGCCATTGGCCTTGCACCCATGTGCTTATCATAACCGCGCTCTGCTAACCATTTCCGCGCCAACTCATCCACTTCAATAACAACGTGTTTATCGTCTAATTGCGCTTGTAGTTCCACTAAGAACTTATCAACCACACCCGCAATAATCACAGGGTCTAAAGAGCGGAATTGAATAATCGCATCTAAACGATTGCGGAACTCAGGCGTAAACATCCGCTTCATAACTTCTGCGCCGTCAGTACTGTGGTCTTGCTGGGTAAAGCCCATACTAGCGCGAGTCATTGATTCCGCACCTGCGTTGGTCGTCATGACAATAATGACATGACGGAAGTCAGATTTACGGCCATTATTATCGGTTAACGTCCCATGATCCATTACTTGCAATAACAAGTTAAAGACTTCAGGATGTGCTTTTTCCACTTCATCCAACAATAAAACACAATGTGGATGTTTAGAAATCGCTTCTGTTAATAATCCGCCTTGATCAAAACCGACATAACCCGGTGGCGCGCCAATAAGCCGAGAAACCGTATGGCGTTCCATATATTCAGACATGTCAAAACGTACTAACTCAATGCCTAAAATTTTAGCCAGTTGTTTAGTGACTTCCGTTTTCCCCACACCTGTAGGCCCTGCAAACAAGAAACTACCCACAGGCTTTTCAGGAGCTTTTAAGCCCGCACGAGAGAGCTTAATGGCGGATGATAAAGCAGTAATCGCATCATCTTGACCAAACACCGTCATTTTTAAATCACGATCTAAGGTACGTAAGGCTTCTTTGTCGTTAGCAGAGACCGACTTTGGAGGGATACGTGCAATTTTAGCAATCACCTCTTCAATTTCACTGACACCAATCGTTTTTTTACGTTTACTGGCTGGCAATAAACGTTGATAAGCCCCTGCTTCATCAATCACATCAATCGCTTTATCGGGTAAAAATCGTTCATTGATATAACGACTTGCCAACTCCGATGCCACTTCTAAGGCTTTTTCGGTGTAACGTACACCATGATGCTCTTCAAAACGTGATTTTAAACCTTTCAGAATTTGGAACGTTTCTAGTACTGTTGGCTCGGGAATATCTATTTTTTGGAAGCGACGCGCCAAGGCACGATCTTTTTCAAAAATGCCCCGATATTCCTGATAAGTTGTAGAGCCCATACAGCGTAACGAGCCATTGACCAAGACGGGCTTAATGAGATTCGACGCATCCATTACACCACCACTGGCCGCACCCGCACCAATAATCGTGTGAATTTCATCAATAAACAGAATGGACTCTTCTTGCTTCTTTAATTCATTCAATACCGCTTTAAAACGCTTTTCAAAATCACCGCGATACTTTGTACCTGCCAACAATGCCCCTAAATCTAAGCTGTAAACCACCGCTTTTTCTAAAGGCTCAGGGGCTTTTTTGCTGACGATTAACCAAGCCAAGCCTTCAGCGATAGCTGTTTTACCAACCCCCGGTTCACCGACTAATAAAGGATTGTTTTTTCGGCGACGACACAAAATTTGCGCCGCACGCTCTACTTCGGCATCACGACCAATCAATGGGTCAATTTTACCCGCTAACGCTAATTCATTCAGATTAGTGGCGTAAGACTCTAATGCGCTTTTAGGGATTGTTTCACCGTCTTCATCTTGTTGCTGTGCTTGTTCAGCACTGGACTCGTCAGCTCGCTCATCAGCCTGTTTACTAATGCCATGCGAAATAAAATTAACAATGTCTAAACGATTAATATGCTGTTTTTTCAAAAAATAGACCGATTGCGACTCTTGCTCAGAAAAAATCGCTACCAAGACATTTGCGCCCAATACTTCTTTCTTACCCGATGACTGCACATGAAAAACTGCACGCTGTAAGACGCGTTGAAAACCCAAGGTTGGCTGTGTTTCGCGGTCGGGATCTCTTACACCTAATTTAGGCGTAGTATCATCAACAAATTGGGCTAACTCGCGACGCAAGGTCGCAATATCGCCACCACACGACTTTAATACTTTCACCGCCGATTCATTATCTAATAATGCTAACAGGAGATGCTCAACGGTCATAAACTCGTGACGTTTGGCGCGTGCGTCACGAAAGGCCAAATTTAAGGAAACTTCTAAATCACGACTTAACATAGCAACACCTGCAAAATAATGGGACAGATGTAATCATCTACATGTGTCCTAGTGGTAGCTAATCTAACTTCTTTTCAACACGGCACAATAACGGATGCTCATTGGTACGTGCAAAATCAATCACCTGTTGCGCTTTAGTTTCAGCAATATCTTTAGGATATATGCCTGCTATTGCTTGTCCTTGATGATGAATCGCGAGCATAACCTGAGTAGCCTGCTCAATGCTCATCGAAAAAAACTGTTCTAACACTTCTACCACAAAATCCATCGGCGTGTAGTCATCGTTTAACAAAATGACTTGAAAAAACGACGGCTCTTTTAATTGTGGCTTGGCGGTTTGCAGAGCGACATCGCCCTCTTCAACATCATTTGGTGACATCTGATTTGATATTAGATGAAAAACGTGGGGTTTGCCCATAACAAGAGACCTACACTACAATTAAAGGTATGGGTTTGATGACTAAAAATCACAACAACCTTCAGACGAATGGTGATTCTAAAGGGTTATACGCAAAAAAGTGTAGTTATTTTTACCCACTTCAGGGTTGGGCATAAACCCAACCCACTTGGCTTAAAACCAATGTCTATACGTTTTTAATTCACGCGAAAAAAATACTCACGGTAATAACGTAACTCGGTAATGGAATCACGAATATCGTTTAATGCCTGATGAGAGCTTTCTTTTGACAAACCCGCCATAATTTCTGGTCGCCAGCGACGTGCCAACTCTTTAACCGTACTGACATCTAAATTACGGTAATGAAAAAACTCTTCCAATTTAGGCATCGTGCGATATAAAAAACGACGATCTTGGCAAATCGAGTTACCACACATCGGCGATTTTTTGGCATCAACAAAACGACTTAAAAACTCAATGGTTTTCGCTTCCGCTTCCGCTTCATCAATGGTACTGCGGCGAACACGCTCAACTAAACCCGATTTGCCGTGTTGGCGAGTATTCCATTCATCCATGCCGTTTAAGACAATATCTTTTTGATGAATGGCCATCACAGGGCCTTCAGCCAAAATATTCAGATTGGCATCGGTGACAATAGTCGCTATTTCAATGATACGATCGGTGTCGGTATTTAAACCCGTCATTTCCAAATCAATCCAAATTAAGTTACTCTCTTTGTTAATCGCCATTGTGACTTTCCTAGTATCGTTATTGAATTTTGCGAATATAGCATAATCGCCCCCAACTTACGCACCACACCTTAATTTGAGTCTGTATGAGTAAACGCCGCCTGAGCCAGCAACAAACGAATCGCATTAACCAACAACACACGCAGCGGGTACAGCGAGTCCGTAAAGATAAAGATATCGACACGAATAATTTAAGTGCGCCGCAAAAAGGCTTAATCATTGCCCATTACGGCAGTCAACTGGAAGTCAAAAGTACCGAAGGGGAAAACGAAGGCGAAATTTGGCGTTGCCATTTACGTAGCAACTTAGAAGCCTTAGTGACAGGTGATGAGGTACTGTGGCAAGCCGACAACACCAATAAAATTGGCGTAGTCACCGCGTTAATGCCACGGCTATCACTACTAACCAGACCCGATGCTTATCATAAAGTTAAACCCGTTGCGGCGAACATTTCATTAATTTTGATTGTGATTGCCTCACTGCCTACCCCTTCTGAAGGTTTAATCGACCGTTATTTGGTTGCCTGTGAAACTGTAGGCATTCCTGCGTTATTAATTTTAAATAAATCCGACTTATTAGATGACAGCAATCGCTACCCCTTACGAAAGATGTTGGCAGAATACGCCACACTCGGTTACGACCATTTAGAGTTGAGTTGCTTTGGTGACTTATCTGAGTTGTCGGCACGTATCGCCGATAAAACAGTGGTCTTTGTGGGGCAATCTGGTGTGGGTAAAAGCTCATTAGTGAATGTGTTGTTGCCGCAAGCCATGCAACGCGTCAATATTATTTCGGACAACTCTCAACTCGGCCAACACACCACCACCACTACCCGCTTATTTCCACTCACCAATGGCGGCGCATTAATTGACTCACCAGGTATTCGTGAGTTTGGTGTATGGCACTTAACCGAACAACAAATTCAAGATGGCTTTATTGAACTACGTAACTTATATGGCCATTGTCGCTTTAGAAATTGTCAACATATCAGTGAACCCGATTGCGCCTTGAAAAAAGCCGCAGAAAATGGCGAAATTTTGCCAAGACGCTTAGAAAGTCTGCATCGTTTGTTGAGCGAAAGTAAAAGTCTCTAGAGAGTCTAAGCACTGCACGTTATACTCGCCGCGTTTTCTTAGGTTGATTGAGTTATGGAACGTTTTTTTGAGTTTATGATGCACCACTACATCTTAGTGAGTGCGTTTATGGGTTTATTGATCGCTTATATGTTGGTTGAAATGCAACGTGGTGGCCGTAGCGTCAGCCCGCAAACGCTGACTTCTATGGCAAATAATCAAAAAGCCCTTGTTATTGACTTACGTGACCCCAATGAATTTAAACAGGGTCATATCACTGGAAGTCGGAATATTCCTTATGCTCGGTTGACTGAAAAGCTACCCGAAATTCCCAAAGACCGTCCTATTATTTTAGTGTGCCAATTAGGGCAAGTCGCAGGTACTGCTGCTCGTCAACTAAAAACACTCGGTATGCAAGAAGTTGTTCGGCTCGAAGGTGGTATTTCCAATTGGAAAGGACAATCTTTACCATTAGTTAAAAAATAAGCAGGAATACCGTCATGGCTAACGTTGTTATTTATACAACCTCCATCTGCCCTTATTGTGTCCGCGCCAAAATGCTGTTTCAGCGTAAAGGTGTCAGCTATGAAGAGATTGATGTCAGCCGTGATAACGAGCTGCGGTTAAAACTGATAGAACAAACCAAACAACGCACTGTGCCTCAGATTTTTATCAATGATAAGCACATTGGCGGTTGTGACGATTTATACGCGTTAGAGCGGCAAGGCGCGTTAGACCCTTTACTTGCCCAATAAACTTTTACACCCATAACAAAGGAAAAAACCATGCCAGAGAATCAAAATCAAGGCGGACAATTCGGCCTAGAGCGTTTATTTGTTAAAGATTTGTCATTTGAAGTACCTAATTCAAAAGTATTTTTAGGCGAATGGAAACCTGAAATGAATGTGCAATTAAACACTGAAGCCCAGCGTTTAGATGACACACATTTTGAAGTCACGGTTACTGTTACTGTTACTGCAACCAATGCAGGCAGTACAGCGTTTGTTGCTGAAGTCAAACAAGCAGGTATTTTCTTAATTGAGGGTGTACCTGAAGCGCAATTGGCACAATTAGTTGGCGCATACTGCCCAAGCATTTTGTTCCCTTATGTTCGTGAAGCCGTTTCTGATGTCGTTACTCGCGGCAGCTTCCCTCAATTATTGTTAGCCCCTGTTAACTTTGATGCGTTGTTTGCTCAAGCACAACAACAACGTCAGCAAGAACAGCAACAGGCTACGTTACAGTAATCTGTTAATATTCGCTCCTGCGTCTTGTAGGAGCGAATGCGATCCTTACGGATTAGCCTCCTCTAATTTTTTTCACACGAGTCACCGTTGTCTTATATTGATAAATACGGCCTGTCTCTTTATAAATAATGGCGAGAGCTTCAAGCCTTAAGACTATTTCCCCCTGATCACCACGTTTTTCTGTAACGTGTAAATATCGCATCAGCAGCGGTTCCGCTTCACTAAACCGCCCTTGCTCCATATACATTTGAGCTAAATCACCAAGCACTATTTCCATATCTGAAGACTTTGTTTTATTCCACAGAAAAATAGCTTGCTTATAAAATGCTTCTGCTTCAACGAACTGACCGCTTTTACGACTAAAATGAGCCAAAGAATAAAGACTTCTTGCTACACGGTCGTCGTCGTTTTCATCATTATGAGCAATAACTAACGCTTTCTTTTCCATGTCAATTGCTGCCGCATAACTTCCTTGCTCAAACAACACTCTTGATTTGCTATGCAGTTCAGGCCACTTTCGAGTATTGTTATTGGAGACAGCCACAACAAGGATAAGCAACATTAGAAAAAATAGTGTAGTTTTTACTTTAAAAGAAATAATAGCGTCTTTTATTTGCTTATGACCATCTTCAACAACACCTTCCTGCTCGGATGACTCTTTCTGAACTTTAACATAGGCAACGCCACAAGCAGGACACTGCCAATCAGGAGCTTGCTCACTGTCACTTCTAACGTGACTACACTTTCCACAAACAACATTCATGTTTATTTATCCCTAAGATTGCGCATTAGTTTCTAACAAATCCAATCAGTAATAGCCCAGCCCACATTCCCAAAACGGCAACAAAGTTTATTGTAAACAAAATACCTTTAAGACGCACACTAGTTGTCACAATCTGTACATAGCTGTATGCCAGCCAAAGTTGGAGAAAGCTCACCATATGAAATTCGATAAGAACGATGCACATCACATAAAAAAATAATAGCCATTCGCATTGATTAGACAGATTGGCACTAATTCGAGGCTCAAGACTCGCCCAAGGATTACTGCCATCTAGCCGACACTCCAAGCGCCAAATGGAAAGAGCACATACAAAAATGCAGTTAGGCCAACGTTTGTCATAACCGTTATCCCGTTACTCGGCAAGATCATAATGCTTAATTACCGAACAATATGTTAATTAACATATGACCGATCATGATCCTCCTACCCACTGCCGACAAACTCTCAGCATGTTGCAAAACTAAGTTAATAACTTCTTCTTGTTGATCAGGAGGGTATTTATATTTGCGTAAAATTCGTTTAATCAATAACCGTAACTTGACGCGTACACCGTCTCACTTTTCCCAATTATCTGTTGTCTCGCTTCATCACGCTTGCGCCGTGCTAATGCTTACTGATGCCAAAATTAAGAAGCTAAAACCGCCTCTTGAAAGCGAGAATGAACCTGCTCAACATAGCGATGCACACGGTTTGTGCATGTATTTAGAAATGGTCGTATGTCGTGGATGTATGCCTAGATAATAAGCAACGAAGTTTAACCATTGGCAAATATCCACAAGTGACTCTGGCATTGTTGGAATTTTCTATACCAACAAATATACCAACAATTCACTGTGGTTTACCATGCTCTATGATGGTCTATCGCGGACAACAAAAAAGCCCAGAACATTGCTGTTACTGGGCTTTCTGGTCTACGGCGGTTAACCGCGGACTACTGTTTGGCGAAGGAGGCCATATCACTCAAGACACAAGATATTGTTTTATAACATATTTTTAATTTGTCATTATCAATAATGCCCCCGATAATGCCCCCAAAAATAAATGTGCCCCCTAAAAACAGTAAAAATCTATCTTTATAACGGCCATTGGTGGCGGTGTACTAAGTCATCACTCACTCTTAAAATAAGCCTTTAGCCTAAATTACTGGCATTGACTCTTAAACCGTATTGCCATACATTTAATAGGCGGTTCTTTCCTCCTGTTAGCGGTGCATCTTCTTGATGTGTGGCGCGGGTCTCAAGGGTTAGAGCCGCATTATCGGTAGATGCCCCTGAATTGTGATCAGGGAAAGCTTCTACCGATTTTTATTGTTTTATCGAAGCGCGGCAAATCAGCTTCCGCACGAGTGCCTTCGGGTGCAACATGATGATGGGAATGGGCTAGTTTAACTAGCGTGTGCTGTCCATCCGATAAAACACTATCTAGTAAGTCATGCGTCCGTTGTCTTGCCCAGCACAGAAGGCGCATTACTTGGCGGAATAGTTGGCAAGAGACTTTTCGCCACCCACCGCCGCTTAATATCGGACAATAAAAAACCGCCACTTGGGCGGCTAGTCATAAAAAAACATTTCCATCTAAAAGCTCTCGCATTTTTTGAATTGATTCACGCTTATTTTGCTGCAAATCTTTGATCTCTGACGGTGTCAGCATCCTGCATACTTTTGATGATGTATTGCGAATCTTAGTGTCGTTGCTACTAGCAGCAATCGTAGATGAATACGTTACGCCATTTTCTTTTGATGTTGTCATGGCCTCACCAGTTACTAAAATATGTATCCTTGATTCTACTTAATCGACAACAACAAACAAGATGCAATAACGATCCAAAATTCATTGGAACGCTCAAACCTCATTATCCAGCTTCGCTGTCAAACTAAGCCACCTCTTAATTTTAATATGGCTTTTTTTATGCGTGATTATCCACAACAACCCGATAATGCGGCAAAGGCAAGTATCAGAAAGCCAGATCACACGCGATGGGGCTATATTAATAAAAACCTTCTCGCTCAGATTCATACGGTCGATAGACGTGGCTTCAGAACGGGCAACATTATCGTCGAATGCGTGATCACCGAAGGTAATTTTGATTTAGTAAACCAATATAGCAGTCCTTTCAGTGGAGCTAACTTAGACCAAAAGTTCCCAACTCTTATGGGGGCCATTCAAAGCGGCGTGGGATTAGACACCATCGGGGCAGTGGCTCAATTAACTACCAAGGCAACTAATACAGCCATCAAAAAAGTAGCAGGGTCGGATAACAAACTTCTTGCTAAGCTCGGCCAGTCGCTTAACTCGTTGGAAAATCAACTAAACCAAGCCTTTGAAGGCTCACTGATTAACACCATCATCACGACGACTGGACAAAAAATTGAGTCATTGGAAGGTAAAAGCAATTTAACCAAAGTAAATAGCACGATGGTTTATGTTTCGACTGAACCTATCAGACTTCAATTAACCTTGTTTTTCAGGGCTTGGGAAAATGCAAAACGGGAAGTTGAAGATCCGATAAAACAATTGCAACAATGGGCATCCCCTGTTGAATTGGGCGACTCACTTTTAGTGAATGGCTTGTTCCCATCCACGGCCCCGCCATTTATTGCGATAACTCACGCTGGCAATACTTACTTGCCGTTGTTGATAGAGTCAATGTCTACGCCACTTGTCACCGAGCGTGACAGCAACATGAATCGCTTGGCCGCGTCGGTTACTTTGTCGCTGGTAAGTCGCACCGCTTGGGACGCTACCGACATTCGCAATTTATAGGCCGCTATTACCATAAAAAAAGAGGCGCAATGCCTCTTTAATTACCTGCCAATTTTCGTGTTTCCTCAAACTCATCTAGTAGATCGTCAAGCTCTCTGATCGTTTTACTAAATGGTTTGGCACGTAGTCCGTGCTTCAGGGCATTAAGCGAGCTTCTTGCCTTGCCCTCGTCTGTTTTTGCTCCCGTTGACTGTTCCCACGGTTTCCATGTTTTGATTAACTCCGATTGCCGTTGACGTTGTTCTGCTGTCCAGTGTCGTGCCGCCATGATCCACCTCTAATAGTTCATTTGTATTATTTCTTTCTTTGGCATTTTCCACGTGCGCGGGTGTACTCGATGCAGGTACACCATTATTCACCTGTACCGCTTGACCAATGTTAGCCTGACGGACAAAAGCGATAGATGTCGGGTTCTTAATGAGCGCCAGTGTTTCAATGGTTTTAGCGCACTGTGCTTGTGCCTTGAGTGCCATTCTTAGCAGTTTTTCAGCCGCTTCAAGATGTGGGTAGCCTTTCTTTTTACCGTCCTCGTTGGTGGCTATATGCTCAAACATTTCTTTGCTTTCTAAGTGCGTTGCGGCTTTTCTTGCCAGTGAGTTAAAAATGCAATCTAGGCTAGTGGCTTGTGACGCTAAAGTATCCTCCAGTGAAGTGAGACTACCTTTTCTCACGGCTTCGCATTTTTTCGCCAACACAATGGCGCATTGAGTACCGTCCAGTGCTTCGCCTTCATCATCTTGGGTGAATTTGGCCGAGGTATGGCCGTTATTATAAAAAGGTGCTAAACCAAACTTGGCCTTTTTTGTCATTTGCTCTTTTCTAAAATCGTCAATATCAGCATCCATAAAATAATCCTCAAAAAAAAGGGGCGACCACAGCCCCATAAAGTTACAACACCAACTGCCATTTTTTTGTTATTACATCACCTCTGATAACTCAATTTTCTGCACCATAAACGCGCTCACGTCAGGCCATTTCATTATCGCGCTGTTAATCTCCGCACCTACTTCAAGGGTGTTAAACATATCTTTGCTAACGGTTATTGGCTTAATGTTACTGCGTAGCTGGTAGGTATAAGTAACCCTCCAGATAGTGAGTTTACGCGGCATGACTAACCCCCATTGGCTGCGTGTGGGCTTCTTCATGCAGGTATTTAATGCGTGTTTCAGCTTCCGCTAAGGTGGCAATCGCTGTCTCAAGCTCCTGTTTCATGCGCGGTATCTCGTCAGCACTAAAGCCGATTACTACTTCAATTTGCTCGCAGGTTAAGCCTTGCTCTTTGAGTAGCTTGCGTTTTGACTCTTGGGTCTTAGGATATTTAGCAATGGACTCTGTTAAAAAGTTGATCGTTGATTGACTGTTACTCGCGGCCATTCTTAACGTAGCCAACTCTCCTTTGTGGGCATCCATATACGCATCGTAGGATGCCAATGCCGCTTGATGATCTTGATGTGCTTGTTGAATCGCCGCCTGTACTTCCTCAATCACTACGTTGGCAGCTTCACCAATACTGATATTGCGACTATTGGCAAGGCTAATTAGTTCATCAACCACGGCATCACCGCCACCGCTTTTTAATAATCTGATCCGTTGGTCAAGAACAATTGCGCCGTAGAAACGGGCTGAAGATAATCGTTTTTTCTCTGAAAGGTTCATTTGGACTTATCCATCTATGTGAAAGTGTCCCTAGTATCTAATAGTTCGTTTAGTGTGATTTTGGGCAGTTCCAAGGGGGGGGAATGATCGGCTAACGCTGATACTTCTTGAGCTTTTAGGCTTTTGAGAATAAATTAACTTCAACTCCTCTGGTTCGGCGGAAGGCTGCGCTTCTTCGGAATCAGCACCGATTTTGAACGAATCAGAGGGGTGCGTTTCAAACGCGACCCTATCTTGATTGCGTTTGAAACGCCACCAAGATAGCCATCACGCCACTTTGCATATCATCATAAACGGGTCTATCATCATCCGTAGAGTAGAAAGGGTGTTTAAGTCGGTCGCTTGGGTGTCTTTGACGCTTTCAACGCTACGGGCAAGCCCTTTCTGTTTTTCATAAATCTTCTGATTATAAGCAACCAACTCCAAAACGCCATTTTCCAACTCTCCCGCGTGCGCTTCAAGATGTAAGTTTAAGCCATCAACATAAGCCTAAAACGTGTCGATTATTTGCCAGTAAATAAACATGAGCCATAAATAACAAAACCACCCGAAGGTGGCCTGCTGTCTAAAACTTGCTAAGTTTTAAGTGTGTGCTATATTTTCACTTGCGCCTACTTGTGGGGTAGAAGTCGGGTTTGGAATATCCAAAACAGTCGCGTCTGCCCACTCAATCCCGTCTTTGATGGGGCAACCAACCCTGTAGGCGCACCCCCTCACCACAATAAGTACGACTGACAGGCTTGCATTTCTCACACGTCATAAGATGATCCACAAATAGCCGCTCGCTGTCGCCAATGCCATAAACAAGCGGTTTAACGGTCTGTTGTGGCGGCTCTCCCATATTCGTATAGTCGATACCAACAAATACCTTACGCCCACTGATACGCGCCCTAATGACGGTATTTAATAACGCCTCTCTTTTACTGGCGGCATCATCAAAGACTAATAGCATTGCATCGTAACTACTGCCAATGGCGAAAGCGTCAACACAATACCGACTCTCCATAAAAGAACACCCATCACAACCTTTGACAAAATGATGAAAGAGTTTTTTCTCACAATCACCAAGCAAAGCATTTAACTCGGATTGCGTGTAAGGCTCGTTCCTCACTTCTGAGGTACGCTCACTTTTGAGCGCATCAAAGCTCGCGCAATCAATCAGGGCATCGGGTATAGGCTTGTACTGTGGTTTGACCCTGCAATAGCCTGCAGAGGTTAAATGCTCACACTGTTGGCACTTAACCATGTGTGCGTATCTGTCCATGCTCCAAGTTGGCGGCCTGTCCACCGTCGGTGTAAACCTATCAGCTAACTTCTCAACTGATTTAATACTGCCACATTTTTCAACTTGATTCGCCAGTTGGTGAGTCAAGTCTGTTGTTGATATGCTTTTATTAAGTGGCTCAAATTGAGCGACTAAAGACGGTCGTACTGTTTCCTGTATGACAGGCTTTACCTCACTTTTGAGGGAGAGATCATTGGCCTCATCATTACTTAGGTTATTTGCCGAAATGACAGGATTTTCCATTAAGGTAATCGGGTCAATTTGTTCTAAGGTGTCCGTGTCAATCACGGAAAATAAGTCATTTAAGTTCATGGTGTAATCTCATCAACACATGACGCATAAGCGATAGGCTGAAAAACACGTGTCTATGGTGTCTTACGTGTCTATATAGGACTTAAAGCATTGGTACATAAGGCTTTTAGTATAGACACGTGAAATAAGAAACGTATTTAGGCTTGGTGTCTTGTCGTGTCTAGGTGTCTAGACTGTGCTTATTTTTTAGCCAAGCTATAGACACCTAGACACGTATAGACATTTGACTTATTCACGTGTCTTGCTCCACGTGTCTATACTTAAACCATTACGCCACAAGGGTTAAAGAGACGTATAGACACGTAAGACACCATAGACACGTGAAAAGTGCTTATCTCATTATTCGCTTAGTCGTCTTGCCACATAGAAGTAGTAAACACATAAGCACGGGTTTGCCCCATACTCGGCAAAGAAGGTCTTTGGGCGGCTTTTCCCTCTTTATCAGGTGTAATCCAACCCGCTTCTAAAAGCACTCTATTGACATTTTTGACATCAAAACCAGCGCATATTTCTTTGCTATATGCTTCGGGTAACACCGCATAAACATCGCCATCATGGTGTTTTTTCCTAAACCCTGCACGGTTAATTACCGTTCTTAGTGTGAGTGGGTTATCGTCCCAATCGGCAAAACGACTTTCGCCATGTGCTTCAAAAAAGGCGCGTACTTGCGATTTAATGGCCTGTACTTCTTGATTACCTGTGCCGCCACGTCCTTCTAGCCATGCGTTAAAACACGACACAACGGCCTTGTAAGCCTCACCCTTTGGCCATCCTGTAATGCCTTCATTCGTAGCCATTTCACCTGCCGCCGCCACCAAAGCAAAGCGACTCGCTACCCGTAACACTTGCTCGCTTGCACCTTGCTGGACATTGGCTTTAATAAATCGCTGTTTGAAGTCTTTTAAGAATTGGCTAATCTCATCGGGTTGTTGAGTAATCGCCCCTAAAAAGGTATGGCCCGCTACACCGTAATACTGGCTTGTCCGTCTGTTTAAGGTGTCCATTAACTCCTTAGCGGAGGGATAACCATTCAGGCTTTCCACCATCCCCATGCGCTTACCTGCATCGGCGGCAATATCGACTAAGCGGACTTCTTGCCCTGCTTTGGTCTTTTTGCCCCCGTCTCGCATCATTTGCTCAAGGCTTAATTCACCTGAAGACAAAAACAGTAGTTTCCATGACAGGTTCTTACGCGGGATCAAACTTTTTTGACTGCGAATCTTGCCTTGTTCGTTGCCCAACATATAAACCGTTTCACCAATGGCTTTGGGATCTGCCTGAGCCATTTCATCCAGTACCAACAAACCATCGTTATATAGGGCGGCAATGCCTTCTAAGCCGTTGATGGTGGCTCTCCATGTTTGCTTATAATCACGGCTGCCCCATACGCTACAGGCCAAGTGTTGCCCTGTGCTTTTACCCACAGAACTATTACCGCGTAAGTGAAAGCCGCCACTTTCTTCATGGCCTAGACGCAATAACGAACCTGCAAAGGCGACACACACCGAAAACACTAAGCGACTATTGCCGACACATAGCACAGCCACCTTATCGCGCCATTCATCTAATGTGCCGCGTTGACGATAGCCATTGATAAAGGATTGTGAGGACTGATAAATCACCACCTCATTCTCGGATTGTTTGCCATAGGTGCGATTAGGGGTAATAAACAATTGTTGATACCAGCCTGTTTTATCAACACACAAAGCACGATCAGGCGTGTGATGATTTTGAATGTACTCGGCTAATCTCATGCGAGCTGTAGCGGTAGGCGCGATGTATAAGCCACAACCGAGTAATTGACCGCGATAATCCGCACCATCGCCTTTGAATAACTCCGCAGGCATTGACCAATAATGCTTATAGTTATCACGATCAAGCCACTCTAATAAAAAACCGTGTTCTTGATGATCTTGGTTGCGGGTAATAGCTTTAATTTTTAGGACACCACAGACTTGCATGGGCGGCAAATACTTGCCCTCTTTACTAATCCCGACAAAGTACACACCACGCTTTTCAGCCACGGTATTATCTTCATTGAGGAAGAAATACGTCCCTTTTTGGGTATCTTCTTTGGCTTGGTTTGCCTGTGTGGTTGACTCTGATACACTGTCACTACTACTTACAGGTGGTGTGTTGGCGGCTGCACTTTCTTCGCTGGAGGGTGCGGCTTTTTTACTGTCTATCGCTGCATCAATCATCTTTTTCACCGCCTCTAAACCATCTTTTTGCTGCTGATCGTTCCAGTCCTTTAACTCTGGTAACGCCACATAACCATTAACGGCCTGTGCTGCTTCAATAGCGGCCTGTTGACCGCCACCATCGGCATCGTTATCACCACAAATAACAATCAATGCCTGTGGGTATTTGCTACGCACAAACATCGCCACCGCCTTGAGGTTGCCTTTATCAAACGCAATAAATACCAACTCCTGCATCGCCATAAACACACTTACGCCTGTGGCATAGCCTTCGGTGATGTAAATAACGGGGACTTGCTCAGGATTAAAATTAAGCGGTTTTAGGCAATGAAAAGAGCCTTTCTTTTTTGTGCCAGTAATAAATCGTTTATCACCTGTGGGATAAATAAACTGACAGCCCGTAAGCTGCTTATCTTGACCATAGACAGGGATTAGCAAGGCTTGACCTAGTTGCTTTACACCATGCGGATAAATACCCTTAGTGGCTAGATAAGCGTGTTTTAGGTCAACATCGGAACGGGCAATACCCCATAGATAAATCCCTTTTTTAGCGGCCTCTGCTTGCTTGGCGAGTGTTTCGGCTTTGACTTTGGCAGCAATCTCGGCTTGTTGTTTAATCCATGACTCACGCTCGGCCTGATTAAACTCGCTTGCTTGTTTACTGCACCATGTTTGAGTAATGCCTGTTTTCCAGCATCCAAATGCGCCGCCTGATACGTCACCTTCATGGAAGACATACCAACAGTTTTTCTTGTTGCCGTAACGGTGAATCTGTCCGTCTACGATGATCGTTTCAGGCAGGGTTATCCCTGTTGATGAGATAGTTTGTTTAAAGTCTGCAATATGCTCAAAACTAGACACGACTCACCCCCACAACATAACGACCAATATCAGCACTTAGCACGGAGGCCGTAGTACGGCAATCCTGAGCTATTTTCGACGCATTAACGGCTTGCTGATACACAAGGTAGGCAATACAGGGGTGAGTGTTGGAGTAAGCAATAGCGGCTTGTTTGGCTTCAGCTTCGCTGTTGAATAATGTGCCAACTACATGAGAGGCTGACACAAAAACATCATCACCGGGCAGGTAACAAATAGCTGTCCAGCGAATCAGAGACAAAGTTACGTTTCTTAGAGTGAGAGTAGTCATTCAGCACTCCCAACTTTAAAGCATTGGGTCACTTGCATGGCGATAAGTGCAGGATGATCGGCGAATGCGTAACAAGCGAACTTTGCTTCATCGAACGTGGCAAACTTCCCCGCAGACACCCAAACACTCGGCACAAAGACGGGTGCTAGTTCTGTGGTGGGTACTTTAAGGCTGAGAACTGCTTCAAATGGCAGGATTACGGACGGATTAACGGCGTTAGTATGATTAGTCATGATTGACCTCGCGTGTATTGGATTGTAAATCCATCACCCAAGCGGCCAAGCTTGGTGACAGACTGGACGGGGTTGGCCGACTGGCACACACGACACCAGCACACCCGAAGGTGTCCCCATCCAGTCCGTCATAACGCGGACATGACTGAATAGCACGCACAAAAAAACCGCATAAGGACGCGGTTGTGCGTCGTGTAATAAACAGGCGGCCAAGCCCGACTACGCAATGTGGCGTAGTTATGCGATTATTGACCCTCACCGCCACCATATCAACCAAAATAAAACTATCGTTATTTGATGGTTGATAGTGTGAGGCTATGGCATAACTTGGGCTTGCATTACAGGTTGCTAGTGAGGACACAAGCAAGGCTGAAATTATCACCATGGCAGGTTTCGTCAGTTTTGGCAGTAGGTCGCTTGGCTTTTTCCAACTTTTGAGAATGCTCACAATGTCGCCTCCTGTTGCGCCTGCACTTTTTGTAATGTTTCAATGAGCAACGGCACATGAGCCAGATCAATCACTACACCACGCTTAGAAGGCATCCATTCGCCATCGTCGCCACGGTAAAACATACGCAGGTCGAATCTATTTCTGCCCATGTATTCCACTAGCGATGCTTGAATACGTTGCGAATTACTTTTAGGAATCACGACAAGCAATTCCTGTTCATTAGTTAAATTGCTCACGCTGTAAACTCCGCATTTTGAAAGTAATAGGGACTAGGCCATTCAGGTGTGCCAAGTGAATACTTAGCGACTCGCTTACGAAGGCAACCACGGAAAATAACTTCATTTTGGATAGTGGTTATCACGTTAAAGCCTTTGGCACGTAAGTCGTGAATACGCGCGGCGGCTTCGGGAATAGCTAAATCAGCCGTTAAGTTGAGGGATAGCAACGCACCATGCTGACGCAACAATGACAGCACTTGTAAGCATTGGCCTGTGACAATTGGAGGGGTTAGATTATTCATCGCCTTGCTCCTACTGCTTAGAGTGAACACAGGATGAATCATTAATCACACCATCAAGCGAAAAGCCTAATTCTTGACGTACAGACAACATCATGTGAAGTTCTTGTTCGGCTTGTTCGATGGTAATTCCTGCTTTTTCAGCAATCGCTTCTAAGCTATACACGGGCGTACCATCGGCCAAGTAACCGCTTGATTGTGGTAGCAAGCCCTTATCTTCGATCATTTTGGCAAAATCGTCCCTGAACCAATCAGGTGCTAAGTGCATCGCCACCATAAAAGAATGTTTAGTCTCTGGGTGGTCGCCACCTAAGCGTTCGTCGATTTCGAAATAGCGGTTCATTGCTTCGGAAAATGCAGGGGGGTAAGTTTTTTGTGTTGTGCCGCTTGTTTCTTCACTGGCAAGCGGTGGCGATGGTTCGTCATCATCAATTACCTCTAGTAGTTCGTGAATCAACTCGATGTTGTCACCATGAGGACGGGGCTTGTACGCGGCCTGTGTTTCATCCAGCGAGAATAAAAGCTCAAGGGCATAATCACGGACGCAACAAATGATGAATGACTGGCTGTCTTCGGCCTTGACCAGCTCGCTAATGATCGGCTGCAACTGGTTTAAGGCATTGGCACAATGGCTGATCGTTTCAGTCAATGCCGATACCGATACGGGATGTTCAGCGTTAAGGGCTGATAAACATTGTTTTAACGCGGTTTCGACTTTGGATAAGCAAGGTGCGATTTTTTGAAAGGACATTATTTAGCTCCCTTTACTTGGGAGTCATTGGCGGCTTGATGATTAGCTAGGCATTGCGCCATGTAAGCATCAATATCGCTTTCAAGCCACACCACCGACTTGCCGCCAAGTTGTTTTATTTGCGGTGGAAATAGACCGCGTTTGATGAGGGCATACAAACTTGAGGATGGTATTCCAGTACGGTAAATAACCTCACGCTTTCTTAAAAATCTAATAGGTGATGGGTTTGCAAAAGTTTCTTCTTTTGCGGGCTTGATCTGTGTTACTGCGGCCATGTTGAAACTCCTTAGTCAATAATGACTGTCGTGGATACATGGCTGCTAATATGCGACTGTTAGAAAAGTTAAAAAATTGGGGTAATCTAGGTGAAAGTTAAAGTATGAGTTGGAGTGCTTTCATACCAATGCTTTGGTGGGTATTAGAGTAATTGGGGTTACTTTACTACGCTCACCCTAGCTCCAAAGAAGGCTGCATATTCAGGGAATAGCTTCTCATAAATGTTCGATGGTTTTGCACCTTGCCTAAATTTACAGATATTGCTGTTTTTCAAATAGTCCGAAAATGTTGTTGGAGCTTTCTCAAATAAGCTGCCACTAAAACGCGCCTTTGCTAGACAATGAAGTTGCTCTTTTGTTCCAAACATTACATTTGAATCAAAATTCACACCTTGCTCGTTTGCCCGTAGTCGTATTTCATCCAACAAAGTTCTTAGTCCCATAAGAACATCTTCTGGAATTTTAGTTTTTTTTGTTTTGCTGTTTTCACTTACCGCTAAATCAATAAGCCTTTGAGGTATCGCAATTTTTTTGTATGTTTGTTGCCATTTTAGAAAGTCCTCCTTAAATAATTTTGTCTTAATAGGAAACTTGTTATGTCGAATAACATAGTCATTTTCTTGCTCGTCAAAATCTTGGTTATAGATAGGGAGTTGATTTTCAATAACGGCCTTTTTAATGCGAGGGATGATATTTTCATCTCGCTCCTGCGCTACATGATATTCGCGGCTGTACCTAAATTCTGCTTTTTCGGCTCTGCTAACTGCCAATACCAATATCAAATCGTCTAAAATAATTTGACCAGATAACCATTGCTCTTTGATTGACTCAAGAACTAAATCAATTCGAGCCTTGAGTGCTTTTCTTTCCTCTTCTTCTTTCAACAGCTCACTGAGTCCACCATTGAAGCCTTTTAATACACCAAACATAATCGCGCCCCTTAAAACACCATCCCTTAAAATAAGTAACCACGCCAAAACGGTAAGGGTTGCCGTTCTTTCACCCCGTCGGGCTAGGCGTGGTAATACGCTGAAACTGTTAGGCCGCGCCTCCAAACTTAACATTAATCACATTCTTACTTTGTATCAGGTCTAAGTGATCGGCATACCATTGCATCATCTTATGACGTTCAGGCATAAATTGAGTACGCAAATATGCACCCCTCACCTTACTGGCTGGTACGTGGGCAAGCTGTCGCTCGATAGCATCGGGATTAAATAAGTTACTCTCATTCAAAATTGACGAAAACAGGCTTCTAAAGCCGTGTCCCGTCATAAGTCCCTTATACCCTACTCGCTCAATCATCCTTAACATGGTCATATTGGACATAGGCCGTAACGGTTCGCTACGGTGTGGAAACATCAATTCAAAATGACTTGTTAACGGGCGTATCTCATCCAGTAAGGCTAATACTTGACGGGATAGCGGAACAATATGTTCTTGCCGTCTTTTCATACGTTCGGCAGGAATACGCCACTCTTTAGCGGCAATGTCAAATTCGCACCATCTCGCCCCAATGACTTCACCCGTTCTTACACCTGTTAGCATCAACAAATTAAAGGCAATACGGGTTTGAAACTCACAAGGATAGGCAACTATGGCGGCTAAAAAGTCGGGTAACTCTTTGGGGGTAATGGCGGCGTAATTGGTAGGGTTCGCAGCGGTCAATGCGCCTTGTAAGTCGGTTACAGGGTTATAGGTGGCTTTTTCATTGACAATGGCATATCTAAAAACAGCCTCGCATCGTTGCTTAACGCGCTTGGCTATCTCATACGCTCCCCTGCTTTCTATCTTGCGTAATACGTCTAAGACATCAAGAGGCTTGATCGCGTTAATGGCCTTCTTGCCCATAAAAGGGAATATGTCATTTTCTAAACTAGCAATCGTTTGCTGTGCGTGTTTGGGTGTCCACTTGTTGCGGCTAAATGCCCACCACTCACGCGCCACCATTTCAAAATCATTATCAATGGCAATTTTAGCTTGTCGTTGCTTTTCTTTGTGGTGATCGCTGGGGTCGATGCCCTGTGCAATTAGCTTTCTTGCATCATCGCGCTTCTTACGGGCATCTTTTAAGCTGACATCGGGATAAGTACCAAACGATAAGCGATTTTCTTTACCAGTGACAGGCCGCCTATATTTCATCAGCCATTTCTTAACGCCTTTAGGGGTAATTTCTAAATAAAGGCCGTCTGTATCGTATTCACGCTGAGGCTTTTCGTCTGTGCGTGAGTATTTGACTGTCTTAACAAAAGTGTCTGTGATTGGCATTTTGGGGGCATCGGAAAAGTTAGAACTGGCAATGCCCCCGATAATGCCCCAAAAAAAGTAGGCTTACAATGCCTATAATGAATATCCTAGACAATAAAAAAGCCCTGAACCGTTACGGCACAAGGCTTTAATATCTGTCCTAGAACATGCTAGAACTAAATGTGGCGGAGAAGGAGGGATTCGAACCCTCGATAGGCTCACACCTACGCCTGATTTCGAGTCAGGTACATTCAACCACTCTGCCACCTCTCCGTAAGGCCGCGAAATATAGCGATTTCGCGTTAAAAACTCAAGTAAAAAATGAGTTTTTTATAATGGAACGGCTGTATCTACCGTATCAGCAGCGGTGTCAATCGTGCCGTCAACTTTTTCAAGCGCAGCATCCGCTTTATTACCGACCACAGGCACTACTGAAACAACTGCGCCAACCACACTCACTGTCGCGCCCACCACACGCATTGGCATGGTAACGACTTTAGTCAAGAAACAACCACTCAAGCTCATAGTCATAGCGAGTGCAATAGCAACTTTGGCTACATTATTAAAATTCAACATCTCTGTTCTCCTTAAAAGGTAATACCTAAACGATGCCCTACTTCTTCATAGGCTTCAACCACGTCACCCAAGCCTTGACGAAAACGGTCTTTATCTAATTTTTTGCGTGTCTCTTTATCCCATAAACGACAACCGTCTGGTGAGAATTCATCACCCAAAATAATACGATCATGGAATTCTCCAAATTCAAGTTTGAAGTCAACCAACAACATATTACCAGCAGCAAACAATTCTTTTAAGACATTATTGACTTGGAAAGACAACTCTTTCATCCGAGCCAACTGTTCTTCTGTTGCCCAACCAAACGACTTGGCATGTGATTCGTTAATCATCGGGTCACCTAACGCATCATTCTTCAAGAACAATTCAAATGTAGGTGGATTTAACTCTAAACCCTCAGTTACGCCTAAACGACGCACTAGACTACCTGCCGCATAATTACGCACGACACATTCAACAGGAATCATATTGAGCTTTTTAACGACAACTTCATTCGGATTAAGTAATCGCTCAAAATGTGTTTCTATACCCGCTTCGGCTAATTTTTGCATAATAAAGGCATTAAACGCATTGTTAACACGACCTTTACGAGCCAATTGCTCTATTCTTTTGCCGTCAAATGCCGATGTATCATCGCGAAAGACGAGAATTAAATAATCAGCCTCATCGGTGGTATAAACCGACTTTGCCTTACCTGTGTACAACAACTCACGTTTTTCCATAGCACTTCTCAACTGAAAATAGGGTTGTATATTCCCCGTACGTTATTTTTAGCTCGGCCAATGATTTAATAAACGTTCAAACGTCTGTTGACTTAACTCTGATTCAACCAACGTTTCATCGTCTTTTTGCAAAGAAATGACGTTATCGTTACTGGTTCGGATCAATTTAAGCTGATAGAGCGTGTTTTTACCGTCTTTGCTGAGTTCAACAAAATACAAGCCTAAACTTTGATTACGATCCGATACTTTAATGTTAGCCGCTGTTAAAGCTTTGTTCAGCTTATCCCATACTTGCAAAATATCACCACTACTTTGCAATACGGGATGACCATTCCCGTCATTCACAATTTGCGGCTTCGTTTCAACAATAGGCGTTGAGCTTGATTCGACCTGTTGCGCAACCACCGTTAACGGCTTAGGCAATGGCGCAACAAAGCGTTGCTTACGGCCTTTGCCTTCCACTAAAACAACAGGTTGCTCGAGTGTTGCTATTTCTGGAATGGCATACAATGGTTTGATTGCGCGGTTATCACCTGTAGATAACACTAACGGAGGCAGTGTTTTTGCCTGCTGATATTCTAAAGAGCGATCTGGCATCAAGCCACAACCACTTAGCAAGGCCAAGCTCAACGATACGGGAAGTATCCGCATATTATAATCCTGCACGTTGTAACGCAGCGCGTACAACATCGTGACAGCTGTCGGCCAATGGGGTTAGCGGCAAACGAATACCACTTTCCATTCGTCCCATGTGAGCCAATGCCCATTTTACTGGAATCGGATTTGACTCGACAAATAAGTCATTATGTAGTGCCGTTAACGGCGCATTCAGTGCTTTAGCCAACGCTGCATTGCCTGCTAACGCTGCCTCACAAACAGCACTCATCACTTTCGGTGCAACATTGGCGGTGACCGAAATATTGCCTTTTGCGCCCATCAGAATCAATTCGTAAGCCGTGCCGTCATCACCCGAATACACCGCCATTTTATCGCCGACTAAATTTAACAGTTCTTGGCCTCGAACCAAATCACCCGTTGCGTCTTTAATGCCGACAATATTAGGGATGCCAGCCAAACGTGCTACAGTGCTATTGAGCATGTCCACACCCGTACGACCAGGAACATTGTATAAAATTTGGGGGATAGCAACCGCTTCGGCAACCGCTTTGTAATGTTGATACAAGCCTTCTTGGGTGGGCTTATTATAATAGGGTGTTACTAATAAACAGGCATCAGCACCCGCTTCTTTCGCTAAGCGCGTGAGTTCAATTGCTTCACGAGTAGAGTTTGCACCTGTTCCTGCAATCACAGGAATACGGCCATTCACTGTTTCAATAACGGACTTAATGACAGCACAGTGTTCATCGACCGTTAAAGTAGCCGACTCGCCTGTTGTGCCGACGGCAACAATACCGTGAGTCCCTTCGGCAACGTGCCACTCAACCAAGGATTTAAGCGCAGACCAGTCAATTTCACCATTCGTGTGCATAGGGGTAACCAATGCGACCAAACTGCCCGTAATCATGACTGTACTCTCCGCTGTGCTGGTATAAAGCCGATAATGGTAGCGTCCCTCCACTGCTAAATACAAGCAATGTTGATGCGCAACAATAAACTAACAACAAAAACACCCTAAAAGCAAAAAGCCGACTAAAAAGTCGGCTTTTAAAACTTGGAGCGGGAAACGAGACTCGAACTCGCGACCCCGACCTTGGCAAGGTCGTGCTCTACCAACTGAGCTATTCCCGCATTTGTAGGATGGATATTTTAGACGATTTTTTATAATCGTCAAGTCTGTTTTAGTCCGATTGGCTTAAATCTGGCCAAGCAGCCTTCAAATAAATCAACATTGACCAAATTGTCAGCACCACCGCGATGTATAACAGCACATATCCCAAATAGTTCAATAGTGGATGTTGGACTAACAAGACGGTAATAGATGTCATCTGAGCCGTTGTTTTCCATTTACCAATTTGCGAAACCGCTACATTGGCACGTTTACCGAGTTCCGCCATCCACTCTCGTAATGCCGAAATAGCAATCTCACGCGAAATAATCACAATCGCGGGAATAACAATCCAAATAGTAGGGTGTGATTGCACTAAAACGACTAACGCCGCTGCAACCATCAACTTATCGGCAACAGGGTCTAAAAAACGACCAAATGCAGAGGTTTGATTCAGCGCACGCGCTAAATAACCATCAAACCAATCGGTAATCGCTGCGAACAAAAATACAAAAGCAATAATCCAGTGCTGCCACGGAAACGTAGGTAAATACGCTAATAACACCAATACAGGGATCAGTAAAACCCGCATCAGGGTGAGAATATTGGGGATGTTCCACAAGCGTTTGTTGGTCAAAAGTGCGACTCCAACCTCAAAATTTCAATTAATGACGATAAAACAAGAATAATGGCTAATGTAAGATAGCATAAATTGTCTCAGCAAGGGCTAAACCAATGCTCGGCACCGCTGCCAACTCTTTAATACTCGCCGTTAACACGCCTTGCAAACCGCCAAAATGATTCAACAACTCTCGCCGCCGCTTAACGCCTAAACGTGGAATCGCTTCTAAAGGTGACGTTCTGTGTGTTTTATCACGTTTAGCCCGATGTTTAGTAATGGCAAAACGATGAGCCTCGTCACGAATATATTGAATCACATGCAAGGCGATGGCATCTGTTGCTAATTGTAGGGTATCGCCATTCACAAAATGCAAGGTTTCTAGACCCGCTTTACGTCCTTCCCCCTTCGATACACCGACTAATAACACCGATTGGATATTCAAACTCGCGAGTACACGTTTTGCTTGTGATAATTGGCCTTTACCCCCATCAATCAATAAAATATCAGGTAACGGACTATCAATCGTGACTTTACTAAAGCGGCGCGTTAATGCTTGCTCCATCGCCGCATAATCATCACCACCAATAATATCTTTGATTAAAAAATGACGATAATCACGTTTTTTAGCACCTTGACTATCAAACACAACACAAGAAGCCACCGTCGCTTCGCCTTGAGTATGGCTAATATCAAAACACTCTAAACGCTGAGGTGGCGCGTCTAAACCTAAGACCTGTTGTAATGCCGCTAAACGGGCGGTGACTTGGACTTTGTTGGCCAAACGTGCTTTTAATGCTTCGACAGCATTCAGTTGTGCTAACGCCAACCATGCTGCTCTGTCTTCTTTGACGTGAGATTTAATGGTAATTTTTTGACCGTAACTTTGCTTTAATGCTTGTTCTAAACAGACACTATCGTCAACAGTTAAAGTCTGACTGGTGATAATTTCTTTTGGTAAGTCCCTTGATTGCTGCCAGTAAAAACTCGCTAGAAACTCGCACAACACTTTGTCCGATTCAGACTCCGTGGTTTCAGGAAAATAACTCTTGCCACCCAACACTCGTCCACCACGAACAAACAATAAATGCACGCACCATAAACCTGACTGCACCGCCACCGCAAAAATATCGGCCTCACCTTGTTGGCAATACACCGATTGCTGGGCTTGAATTTGTCTGAGTGCCGATAATTGGTCACGATAGACCACTGCCGCCTCAAACTCTAACTGTGCTGATGCTTGCTCCATTTTTTGGATTAAGCCCTGTTGCAATTCACTATTTTTACCTGTTAAAAAGCGCACTGTACTTTCAACATCTTGTGCGTAGTCTTCAGGACTAATTAAACCCACACAAGGCGCACGGCAACGCTTGATTTGGTATTGCATACAAGGGCGGTCACGATTTTTAAAGGTGCTGTCATCACATTGACGCACTTGAAACAGCTTTTGCAGCAGTAGCAAGCTCTCATGCACTGCTTGACTATTAGGATAAGGACCGAATACATGGCCTTGTGGCTGTTTATGCTTACCTCGTTGCCAACTGATTCTGGGATAAATTTTGTCATCAGAAATCGCAATATAAGGATAAGATTTATCATCACGTAATAAAATATTAAACGGCGGTTTTAATGTTTTAATCAGATTTTGTTCAAGCAATAATGCTTCTGTTTCTGAGGTCGTAATGGTCAATTCAATATCACAAATTTTTGCCACTAATGCCTGTGTTTTTGGATGGCTAATATTTTTATAGAAATAAGAACTCACGCGACTTTTCAACGATTTAGCTTTACCAACATACAAGACATTACCTTGCTCACCCAACATACGATAAACCCCTGGTAAAGTGGGTAACGTAACGAGTATGGCACTGAGTTTATCGGTAGTCATAAGCAGCTTACTAATACTAACAAGATGTAAATAAAAACAGGTTATTCAACATTAGTTTTTGTCACTTTGCACCAAGCCAAAACGAATGGCGAGATGCGTTAACTTTACATCACTATCGACTGCTAATTTTTCAAAAATTCGGTAACGATACGTGCTGATTGTTTTTGGGCTAATAAACATACTGTCAGCAATTTCTTGGCTACTGCGACAATTCACAATCATCATCGCAACTTGCATTTCACGCTCAGATAAAAGCTCAAAGGGTGAAGCAATAACTTTATCTTTTTCTAACCAATTACCTGCTAATTGCGCCGCGACATCGGCACTCAAATAACGTTGTCCTGCGGCCACTTTACGAATGGCCAGCACCATTTCCTCTAAACCTGTACCTTTGGTGATATAACCTAATGCACCTGCTTTTAGAATCCGTGAGGGAAATGGCTCTTCCTCACAAACCGTGACGACCAAAATGCCCAACTGAGGAAACGAATGCGCCAATTTTCTAGTCGCTTCAATGCCGCCAATACCGGGCATTTGCACATCCATTAACACAACATGCGGTTTTAATTGCCGCACCATCATTAAAGCTTCTTCGCCGTTACACGCTTCACCGACCACAGAAATATCAACAACATCCAATAACATTCGACTCATACCCATGCGTACAAGCTCGTGGTCGTCAACCAATAATACGTTAATCACGATTTACCCCTTAAATTAGCTGCTGATAATACGGAAAAATAACTATTTAACTTTACACTTGATTGATATATTTGAGAAATATCGTTTAAGCACGCCCATTGTGATCAATGCGCTATAATATTGGCCACTAAAATAGATAAGTTGTTGCGCGCATCACATTAAAACTCGTAAAAATGCCTATATTTGCTCCGCTTTCTGTCTTACAATCACTCGATACGAAAAGATAAAAACAGAAGAAAACCGTGTGCTTCGGCTCTCTTACAATTAAAAAATAATGATCTATCATTTAATCTCAATCATTTTGTTACAAAATCTTCTTTAAGACTGTCATGGACTTTGCATATTTAAAAAAGTAGTCCATGCTTATAGTAAGTCGTTATCTTTATTTTTCTTCATCAGACAGCATCGACATGAAGAAATTGATGCGTTATGAGTATTTAAGGGTTATTTTCTTAAATATCTCTAAAAAGTTTCCTAGTCTGTGGCTAGTACCCTGCCACTGGCTTTTTGTTTTTTGTTAAACTGGGTCGTTAATTATGAAAAAATCTACCACTCTCTTGCCTTCATTACTATTGGGATTAGTAATTGCTTTCAGTAATTCAGGTGACGCCGAAGCCAAGGAAATGGATTCTAATAGTAAACACGCCACAACACATAGCAATAAATCTACGGCCAAACACAGTCCCGCGACTAAAAAAGTGGTCGTTAAAAACAAAAAATCGGTAACAGCAAAAAGCGAAAAAGTCGCCCTTGCCCCGAAAGATGTTAAAAAATCAAAGTCAAAAACAGTTGTTAAAAGTAAAAAAAGCAAGGCCGATGGCAGCATAGCCAAAGTTGCTAAAAATACGCCTAAAACTGAAAAACCCATCGCGCACAAATTCAAACCTAGCACTAAAATAGAGCGCGAGGCACAACGCAAAGATCGAACACGCGAGAAATTAGCTAAAATTTCGCGGACAGGTAAAGTGTCTCAAGTCGCTAAATATGCCGCAAAGCCCGTTATCATTGCGGCTGCCCCCATTGCTGCGATTGCCTCTACACGCATCAATAAGCCCGTCAGTATCCAACAATCCTCTAATACACCATTCGCTTTAAGTGTTGAATCCAGAGCCGCATTGGTGATGAATGCTGTTACAGGTGAAGTCCTTTATGCTAAAAATACGGAGCAAGCATTGCCCATTGCGTCTATTACCAAATTAATGACGGTTATGGTCGTGCTAGATGCAGCTCAAGCATTAGATGAACCCATCACCATTACCGATGATGATGTTGACAGAATGCGTAATACTACCTCCCGTCTAAAAGTAGGCACGGTGCTGTCTCGTGCTGAGTTAATGTTATTAGCACTGATGTCTTCTGAAAACCGTGCCGCACATGCACTTGCACGTAATTATGTTGGTGGCACACCCGCCGCCATTGCCGCAATGAATCGTAAAGCAAGTAGCCTCGGCATGGCTAATTCTCGCTTTTTTGATGCCACAGGTTTAAGCAGCGGTAATGTTGCCACTCCTAAAGAACTGGCATCAATGGTTAAAGCATCAACAACATATCCATTGATTCGTCGGTTCTCAACAACATCTGAACATGCTCTTGCAATTAGCAGTAATAATATTCAGCAATTTCACAACACCAACTACTTGGTAAAGAGTCCTGATTGGGAAATTGGCGTATCAAAAACAGGCTTTATTAATGAAGCCGGTAAGTGTTTGGTCATGCAAGCGAAAATCAAACAAACTCCCGTTGTGATTGTTTTGATGGACTCAATGGGCAAATATACCCGTATTGGTGATGCACAACGGGTCAAAAAATGGTTAGAAGCCGTTCCTGCGGGCTAAAAACGGTTATCAGCTATCGCCATTCACGCAAAAAGCCTCTACCCTAGTTAGAGGCTTTTTTAATTGGGAATAAAAATCATGTTTGAACGTTACGCGCTTTCTGAAGCGACCTTAGAAAAACTGGAAACTTTTTTAGACAGTGAAGACAATGAACACGGTTTAGATTTTTGCGGAACGCATGGATTTTTGTGTGCGATCACCGTTGGACCTGTTGTTGAGCCTAGCGTTTGGCTAGAAGCATTGTTTGAAGGCAACGTCTATACTGAGCTGGTTGATGATTTATTGGCATGGCAAAAAAGCATCCACGCATTGTTATACCATGAAAAAACACTGCATTTACCCTGTGACTTGGTTGTTGATCTTGAAGAAAACGAACTGACAGATTGGTGCGTTGGCTTTATGGAAGGCATGCTCAGTAATGAAGAGGCATGGTATGAAAAAGATGAAGACTCCATCATTGAATTAACGTTACCGATGGTCACGATTAGCGGCCTAGTTGAAGATGAGGAGCTTGATAAATTGCGAGCCAATCGTAAGCTTTTACAACAACTAGCGCGTGAAATACCTGAAGTACTGACCGAGTTATATTTGTTTTTTAATGCGCCTAGCACACCCAAATAAAAAACTCATAAACTCATATTGGGCGGTTTGCGAACCGCCCCTGTTCTCAAACGCTCACACCACTGTCGTCATACGCCGCGCCGTAATAACATTCGGTTGTTGCTCTATTTTTGCCAGCACACGTCCCAACTGCTCTAAGGTTTTCACTTCCACCGTAATTTGCATTTGCGCTGTGCCATCTTGTTTATTCGACTGGGTATTGACACCCGTCACATTAACATGCTCATTAGCTAACACATTCGTAATATCCCGTAACAAACCTGTTCTATCCCATGATTTAACGGCGATATTGACCGCTTGTACGGCATCAATCGTATGTTGCCAACTGACATCAATAATGCGCTGTGGCTCTTCTTCATGTAAGCGTAATAACTCGCTACAAGAGCGACTGTGGACACTGACTCCACGATTATGAGTAATATACCCCGTAATTGGCTCACCCGGAATAGGACGGCAACAACCCGCAATGTGAGTCATAATGTTGTCCAAACCCTCTATAATGACACCACTGGCCTGCCCTTTGCGACCACGGGCAATAAAGTCAGCGGGGGACGGCTCAACATCGACCGTTGGAATACTTTCAGCAATTAAATTAATGACTTGCGACGGACGAATATCACCCGCACCAATACCCGCCAATACATCTTCACCCGTACGGGCATTGAGTCTTAATGCGTACGTATTGAGGTTGATTGATTTCAAGGTTAACGCTAAACGCGCCAGTTCTTTTTCTAAAATCTCTCGACCCGCAACAATGTTATTTTCGCGGTCTTGCAACTTAAACCATTGCTTCACTTTTGATAAAGCGCGGGTTGTACCTAGATAACCTAAACTGAGCAACATCCAATCACGACTAGGCGTTGCTCCTTTTTGCGTTAAAATTTCAACTTGATCACTGGTTTGCAATTTATAACTGAGCGGCACAATACGACCATTCACTTTAGCTCCGCGACAGGCGTGACCAATTTCGGTGTGAATACTATAAGCAAAATCTAAGGGTGTTGCGCCTGCTTCCAAGTCAATAACATGACCATCGCGAGTAAAGACATACACCCGTTCATGACGAATGGCTTGACTCAATTGATCGGCCAATTCACCAATTTGGGTCTCCCCCATGTCCTCTTGCCATTCGAGGACTTGTCGTAGCCACGCAATTTTACTTTCGTAACCCGTATCTTTATTTGTCCCTTTCGTTCCTTCTTTATAAACCCAATGCGCACAGACACCCAGTTCCGCTTCTTCGTGCATGGACGAGGTGCGAATCTGTACTTCTAAGGCTTTACCTTCAGGGCCAATGACGGCAGTATGGAGCGAGCGATAGCCATTTTCTTTGGGAGTCGCGACATAATCATCAAACTCTTTGGGAATGTGTTTCCATAACGAATGCACTAAGCCTAAAGCGGCATAACAATCTTTCACGGCTGGCACTAACACACGTACCGCACGAATATCATATAACTCATGAAAACTGAGTTTTTTACGCTGCATTTTGCGCCAAATAGAATAAATGTGTTTGGCGCGCCCCGTCACTTCGGCTTGAATATCGGCGTTGGCTAGGGTTTCTTTGAGCGTTTTAGTGACATTTTGAATATAACCATCACGTTGCAGACGTTTTTCATCCAATAAACGTGCGATATGTTTATAAGCTTCGGGTTCTAAGTAACGAAAAGACAGGTCTTCGAGTTCCCATTTGATTTGACCAATGCCTAAGCGATGGGCTAATGGCGCGTAAACATCAAAAATTTCACGCGCAACCCGTTGTTGCCGTTCATCATTGGCATCTTTTAGCTCACGAATCGCAAAGGTACGCTCGGCGAGTTTGATGAGCGCAATCCGCACATCATCAATCATCGCCACCAACATTTTACGCACATTATCCAATTGCGACTGCGACTGACTAAAACGTTGATTATGATGATTCGGATTAATTAACTGGCTAATCGTTGCCATGCGCAACACTCCATCAATCAAATGCGAAATATCATAACCAAAGGTTTTGGCAATAATGTCAAGCGTCGTTTTTTCTTCACGCACCGCCCGATACAATACCGCCGCCACCAACGACTCTTGATCGAGCTTTAAGTCCGCGAGAATATCCGCCATCGCCAAACCCGTCACATAACTACTGGTTCGCATACTCCATGAATGCTCTTTAACATAAGACTCATCCGCCTGCTGAGCAAACAAACACGCTTTCTGCAAAGCATTACGATCATGTAAATCAATACGCCCTTCGATACGGTCTAACCAAGCCTCTAAATCGACTTGTCCGTCTGCCTGTATCGGATAATCTTCGCGAACCTTGACCATGTTGTAGTCCTTGTGGCTAATTGACGCAACTCAGGACTTACGCATCGCGCCGCAATTAGCGCGTTTTGTGAACATAAAGCCGCCCAAAGCGGCTGCAATGTGAACAAATAAGCGATAACCGCGTAAGTCCTCAACTTATCATGACTTATATTACTTATTCTTTGACAAACAACGCGATGGACTCGACATGTGCGGTATGAGTAAACATATCCATTACCCCCGCTTTTATTAACTTATAGCCTGCTTTTGCTAATTCGCCAGCATCACGCGCTAAAGTTGCAGGGTTACACGACACATAAACAATGCGCTTTGCACCAAACTTGGGCAAGTATTGTACAACTTCTAGTGCCCCTGAACGGGGTGGGTCAATTAACAGTGCATCAAAGCCTTGTTTTGCCCACTCTTGTTGCGAAAAGTCGGCTGTTAGATCTTGCGCATAAAAATCCACATTAGTGATATTGTTATGGCGAGCATTTTCGTAACCACGCTCGACCATTGCGTCACTACCTTCAACACCAATGACGTGTGCGGCGCGGGTCGCTAGTGGTAAGGTAAAATTACCTAAGCCACAAAACAAATCTAAGACGCGCTCATGTGGTTGAGGATTAAGCAAATCCAATGCCAATGTTAGCATTTTGCGATTAATCTCCGCATTAACCTGCGTAAAATCTAAAGGATGAAATTGCATCGTTAGATTAAAATCGGGCAAGGCATAGCTTAAGCGGTCAGTTCCCTGTTCAGGATAGACCCGATGAACCGTGTCATAACCTTTAGGCTGTAAATAACATTGCCAATCACGTTGTTGGCAGAAATCAATTAATGTCTGCACATCGGAATCAATCAACGCTTCCATGTGTCTAAAAATCAACGCAACGCTGTCGTCACCTGCGGCAACTTCGATTTGTGGAATATGATCTTTCGCATTTAAGCCATTAATCAGCGCACGTAAGGACAAAATAGATTCACCAATCCGTTGATCCATCACCTCGCAACGATCTAACTCTGCTAAGAAATTTGAGCCTTTTTCGCGAAAACCCACTAATAAGCTGTCTTTTTTAATGACAAAACGGACACCTAAACGCGCTTTACGACGATAGCCGCCTTGACCAAAGGCTAACGGTGGCAACCACTCTTCTGGCTCTAAATGACCAAAATGTTTGAATTGATCCATTAGTACTTGTTGTTTCAACAGAATTTGGGCATTAGGCTCAATATGTTGCAACGAACAGCCACCACACACACCAAAATGCTGACACGGCGGCGTAACACGGATCGGCGAGGCTTTTAATACCGCCACCGTATCGGCTTCATCGTACTTACTCCGCACTAGGGTCACTTTCGCTTCGACGGTTTCGCCCGTTAATGCTCCCGATACAAAGACGATTTTGCCATCATGATGCCCAATGCCTCTACCATCATGACTGAGACCAGTAATTTCTAAACTAATCGGGGCTTGTTGCTTCAGACGGTCACGTTGTTTTCTGTTCATTGTTTCGCTTCTTGCTCTTGCCATGTGGCTAAAAATGCTTGGAGATGAGGCTTTTGGCTCATTGCTAAATAATTTTTTAGCAAGGCTATTTCATTTTGATAATCTTGTTTCATTAACTCACCACGCATAAGTTGAAAGCGCGTATGAATCAACCATGTATTTAAGACATCCGTTTCGCAATAATGACGAATATCCGCGAGATTGCCTGCTAAATATTGCTCATAGACCTGACTGCCTTCCATACCCATTTTACCTGGGAAACCTAAAAAGCTGGCGATTTGATCTAAAGGCTGGGTAGCACGTGCTTGATACATGGACAAAACATCCATCAGATCAATATGACGCATGTGAAAACGATTGATGTAGTTGTTATAACGGAATTCTTTGTAGTGATCGCCTAACTCCCAGTACATCGGTGCAGTAATTTCATGCAGCATGGCGCGATAATGTAAAACAGGCAAATCAAAACCACTGCCATTCCATGACACTAAGGCAACATCGTATTTATCAATCGCGGTAAAAAATCGTTTGACAATTTCGGCTTCACTGGCATCCTCTTCACCTAAAGACCAGACACGAATGCTATCCCCTATTCGTAACACCACGGAAATACAAATCACTTTATGTAAGTGATGGCGAAAAAAATCCGAGCCGCCCGTTTCTTGACGACGCATATTTTTTAACGCTTCAAACGCTTCGGCATCGCTCAAATTATCTAACTGATAAAACTGCTTGGCTTTGGCAATATCGGGAATCGTTTCAATATCAAATACTAATGTCGCTTTTTCTTTATACATGACCCGCTCTCCCTACTGTAAATATCCGCTTCATGGCATGTCAACACATGACCATCAATCATTTATGCTTGCGTAAATAATCCTGTTGACAAATAACGGTCGCCACGATCACAAACAATAGCTACCATCACCGCGTTTTGCACTTGCTCTGCTAATTGTAGCATCGCCCACACCGATCCGCCCGAAGATACACCCGCACAAATGCCTTCTAAACGCGCTAAATCACGCATGGTTGCCTCAGCGGCGGCTTGAGGAATATCTATCACTTGATCGACGCGACTAGCATCAAAAATCGTCGGTAGATATTCAGGAGTCCAACGACGAATACCCGCAATTTGCGCGCCTGCGGCAGGTTGTAAACCGACAATTTGAATCGCGGGGTTTTGCTCTTTTAAGAAACGAGACACCCCCATAATCGTGCCTGTCGTCCCCATTGAACTAATAAAATGGCTGACTTGACCTTCGGTATCTCGCCAAATTTCAGGGCCTGTACCTTCATAGTGCGCCAATGGATTATCGGGATTACCAAATTGATTTAAAACGATGCCTTTGCCTTCCGCTTGCATTTGCAAGGCGAGGTCACGCGCTCCTTCCATACTTGCAGATTGCGGCACTTCGATGAGCGTTGCGCCGTAGGCGGCCATCGCATCTTTACGCTCTTGGCTCATGTGGTCAGGCATAATAAGAATCATCTTATAGCCTTTCATCGCCGCAGCCATCGCCAACGCAATACCTGTATTGCCGCTGGTCGCTTCAATCAACGTATCGCCTACCTTAATATCACCACGCGCCTCCGCACGATTAATCATATTTAAGGCCGGACGGTCTTTCACTGAACCTGCGGGATTATTACCCTCTAGCTTTACCAATAAGGTATTACCCGTATGCGCGCCTAAACGCTGCAAACGCACCAAAGGGGTATTACCGACACATTGTGCCAGTGTCATTATCGCCATGACGTTAACTCACGTTAATTTTGGCCGCGATTGTAAAGAAAAACCGCTAACAGTGATATTCTCTTGTCGTTAAAACCCTCCCACCAGCCTAGATTTTTCGATGTTATGAAAACAATTAGCTTACATTCGCGTCTTTTGTTTGCCTCAATCGTACCTACGGGTATTTTTATGGCTATTTTTAGCATCATTTTAATTTTATTTCGTTTTGAAGACATTCAAACTTTAGAGCAGGAAAGTGCGGAAATTCTCTTAGGAAAATACAGTCTCGCCATCGCCTCACAACCAGACAGCAGACAATTCAATGCCATCATTCAACCCGCGTTAAATGAAAAATATATTCGCGCATTAAGCATTATTGACGCTGAAGGCCATGTTTTAGCTCATGCAGGCCCGCAACTAACGACACCGTTATCACCCACAGATTTACAGCCAAACAATAGAAAAAATAAGCACCATAAAAATAGCGATCTATTTGTGCAAGCCATTCCCCTGTTTAATACGAATCATCGCCAATATTGGTTGGCGATTGAATTACGTCATTCGGTGTTTACCATTGCACGCTATGAAGCAATTATTGGCATTACGATTATTGGCTTTGGCTTGATTACCATTTTGACACTGTTACTGAGTGGTAGTATTCGACGCTGGCTAGAACCGATTCATCGGATGGCTCAACAACTTAAGGGGATTGATAGCCAACACTTAAACAAACGCTTGACCAGTCAAGCGGTAGGCGATTTGTCATTATTAGAAGAAGCGATTAACTCACTGCTCACCATCATTGAACACGAACATACCGACTTAAAACAATCGATTGACCAAGCGAATTCTGACCTAAACGAAAGCTTAGAAACGATGGAAGTACAAAATATTGAACTACGCATGGCACGTAATGACGCGGTAGAAGGCAATCGCGTTAAATCTGAATTTTTAGCGAATATTAGTCATGAACTCCG
The DNA here is from genome assembly GCA_006546595.1 of Moraxellaceae bacterium AER2_44_116. GTDB lineage: Bacteria > Pseudomonadota > Gammaproteobacteria > Pseudomonadales > Moraxellaceae > Agitococcus. Next base: position 420,334 of record VIAD01000001.1, read on the forward strand.
CACGCCGCTTAATAGTATCAATGGTTTCAGCCAGTTACTACTCAAAATGCAATTGCAATATAAACAACGCGACTTTGTTGAAACCATTCAAAAATCATCCAACAACTTACTTGCCATTATTAATGATGTGTTAGATTTTTCAAAAATTGAAGCTGGTAAATTTTCCTTAGAGAAACAACCTTTTCTTATTGAAGATGCTGTATTTGAAGTTTTAGAAAGTCTATCACCACAAATTGGCCAAAAAGACTTAGAACAAATTGCGTTTATTTATGATGATGTCCCGAAAAAAATTATTGGTGATGCCCTACGACTAAAACAAGTATTGACCAATTTGGTCAGTAACGCGATTAAGTTTACCAAGCAAGGTGAAGTCGTCATTCGTGTGATGGTCGAAGATAGCCGTCCGAATCATCATCTGTTAAGAGTGAGTATTACCGATACGGGTATTGGTCTGTCTAAATCAGCACAGCAAGACTTATTCCAAGCCTTTCAACAAGGCAACCCTTCCGTAAGCCGACAATTTGGAGGAACGGGTTTAGGGCTCGTTATTTCTAAGAATATCGTCAAACTAATGGAAGGTGAAATTAGTTTTGACACTGAGCAAGAGCAAGGCACAACTTTTTGGTTTACCTTCAAAGCGTGGCTATGCCATGACCATGTAGATAGTGATATTTCTCTACCACACAAAAATGTCATCGCCCTAGAGCCACACGAGAAAAGCGCACAGCTACTAAAAGCAACATTATTTAGAGCTAACTCTACACTTCATGTTGTCAAAACATGGCCTAGTCTATTAGAAACCATTGACAGCCACTATCAAATCCTATTATTAAATGGCCAAATGCTGACGGAAAATACGCATGAAAAGTTGCAGGAACTCAGACAACAGTTTCACGGCATGATTGTAATTTTTACGCGGCTTAGTGAGCATCATCTGGAGCAAGCCGATATAGAACGCTTTCAACTTTATGCTCTCAGTAAACCCATACGGCCTCGCACATTGTTAACGCTCATTGCTCAAGGCTTATCGACAGCAAAACTGCATGTTAATCTCACAACACTTTTAACACCTGATGTACCAAAACCTGAAAAAACCGTTAATTTGCACATCTTGGCCGTTGACGATCATCCATTAAATTTGAAACTGGTTTGTACATTGTTGGAAGATTTAGGTATCCAAGTCACGTCAGCCGAAAATGGTTTAGAAGCCGTTGCTCTTGCTAAAACGCATCGTTTTGACTTAATTATTATGGACATACAAATGCCAGAAATGTCTGGTTTAGAAGCAACCAAAGCAATTAGACTGCAAGAAGAAGCAGGTCAACATGTGCCGATTGTTGCACTCACCGCCCACGCATTAGCCGATGAAAAAGACATTATGCTCAAACAAGGTATGGATGACTATCTGACTAAACCCTTGCAAGAAAATCAGTTAATTCACGCGATTGAACATTGGACAGGCGTTTCTTTGACTGCACCAATCACCAATGACAATACGGCTATTAAGAGTGAACACTTGGTTTTAGTTGACTGGCAGGAAAGTCTAAAACTTGCCGCAGGAAAAACAGACTTAGCACAAGATATGCTCAAAATGTTACTCAATGGCTTGACGCTACAACGCGATAAAATACTGAGTTCGCAACGTGACCATAATTTTCCCGCACTGCTGGCACATACCCACTATCTACATGGTGCAACGCGTTATTGTGGCGTTCCCCAATTACGAGCGGCAACGCAACAGTTAGAAGTTGAGATTAAACGTGCATTAAAAAACAACATCAGCACCGAGGACATCAGCCGATTATTACAAGCACCAATACAACAGCTTATTGATGTGATGAATGCGCTTGTTGCTTGGCGTGAGTCGTCCGAAGACGCTCACATTATCACGCATTAATCAATAATTAACGCGGAGCCATACGAATAGCACCATCTAAACGGATGGTTTCGCCATTCATAAACTTATTTTCGACGATCTGAGTGGCAAGCTGTCCGTATTCGCTAGGATGACCTAAACGCTTAGGGAATTGCGTCATTTCAATCAGTGGTAATTTAACGCTATCAGGTGATGAATTCATCAAGGGAGTATTGAAAATCCCCGGCGCAATCGTATTGACACGGACACCAATAGCCGCCAGATCACGCGCTAAAGGCAAGGTCATACCTACAATGCCCCCTTTGGACGCGGAATAAGCCACTTGACCAATTTGACCATCAAAAGCCGCAACTGAAGCGGTGTTAATAATCACGCCACGCTCACCGTCTTCATCATCAGCTGTATTTTTTGCCATTTCTGCGGCTGTCAGACGTGTCACGTTAAACGTACCTATTAAATTGACACCAATGACTTTACTAAAAATATCTAAGGGCATTGGGCCATTTTTGCCCACGGTACGCACGGCGGAACCAATACCTGCACAATTAACTGCGATGTGGATTGCACCAAACTTAGCCATTGTCTCGGCTATTGCCGCTTGCACCGAGGCTTCATCACTGACATTCACGCGACAAAACAACACATTATCACCCAATTCAGCCGCGAGTAATGCACCTTGTTCTGCGTTTAAGTCCCAAATAGCAACCTTAGCACCTTTGGCTAAATAAGCTTGCACTGTCGCTAAACCTAAGCCCGATACACCACCCGTAATCACTGCAATTTTATTTTCTAAGTTCACGTTTTATATTCTCCGACAACTTGAGTTGTAGTTCTTCTGGCAAGCCTTTGAGCCACTCATTTTCTTGTTGCTTGGCAAGTTTTGATATTTTTAATAATCTCAACACCAACGGCAACATACACACCACGCCCAATAGCATCATCACAAGGCCTGCCCCATTAAAACGGAGCAGTTCAGGTAAAAAATGGACTTTTCCAACCTGCTCTGCTATGCCTAACCCGACAACGGCCAAGCCGAACAGATCCAAAATCAGTAACGAGAATGGAATGACAAAAGGCTTCGGCGAGGGAGATTCAGTTACCAACTGGATGGTTTCCACATCAATACTTGCTTGCCAATTTGTAAGTCTTTTTCAGCCTCAATACGCTCTTCGGGAACAGGATGCTCACCATCAGCGTACAAATCAAACGGCTTCCAACGCGACTGTTGCGCGGTTGCAAAACCAAAACCTGGTTTATCTAAACGCATTTCCCGTATTTCCCTCATTGCCATGTCTTCAGGCAACTCTGTGAGATATTTTTCTTTAATTAAACCGAGAGCTTTGTCAGGTTGAGGACGATAGTTTTCTTCGTCATAACGGAAATAGTAAGAGCGGCCACCTTCTACTTTCAATTTCATATTAAAAATATAGGTCAGATAAACAGGACCAATTGGACGACGTGCGGCAAAGTCGTAACTGCCCGCAGGTAACTCCATCCAATAATAAGCACTGTCTCTAATGCCATGCAACCGACGACCATTAAGAAATAAAACAGGCGCAATAACTTCTTCGTCATTCCATGAACTGTGTGGCCGATAAATGTAAATAATGGCATTACGCGCATCGGTCACAGGTACGGGTTGAAATAAGCTACCTTCTGTTGGAAACAGATACGACCCCATGGTAAAACCACGTAACCGATAGGTGTCAATTAAGTGATCGATATGGCCACGTAATTGCGTTAACTCTGGGTTACTGACTGGATGAATAATTTTTTGTGGCGTACTACAGGCAGTGAGTGTACAAAGGCCAAGTAACGTCAGCCCAAATCTAAAGCTGCTCATAGAAAATCCCCGCTCTTCTTCTGAAAATCCACGCTATGGTAAGACATACGCATTGTTGCATCCATCTTAAATGTGTCGAATAGTAGCCGTTAATGGTATACGAAAGAACCCAATGAATCGCTAAAATTGTCATTTTTATGTGCTTTAATACGCAATACCTCCTAAAAACACCATTATTATGAAAAAAATTGCTGTGATTGGAGCTGCATTTTCAGTCGGTGGTGCTCAAACGGGTAGTCGTCGTAGTGCTCTATTTTATCGTCAAGAGTTGTTAAAAAAGCGTTCAGCTTGGTTATGGAAAAGCATTATTTGGCAAAATACCAATAGCCTACAAACCTATCCCAACGGCATAGCGTCTATTCGTGCATCGTGTCAAAAATTGGCTCATCACGTCAAGTTACGAAGATGCGGATATTTCCCCGTCGTGATTGGTGGTGACCATAGTTGTGCTATTGGCACATGGAATGGCATGACCGATGGCAAACACCCTATCGGTTTATTATGGATAGATGCACATTTTGATGCACACACACCTGCAACATCGCAAAGTAAACGTATTCATGGTATGCCACTTGCCGTGTTACTTGGCCAAGGTGATCGTCAATTGATATTGCAAGCACGCGCAGTCGTTAACCCACAATATACCGTTGTCTTTGGTGTTCATAGCTTTGAAAAAGGTGAGCCTGAATTAATGGCTCAATTAAATATCCGTTATTACACAACGACGGAAATTGAGAAACGCGGTTTACGTATCTGTTTACAAGAAGCATGGCGACGGGTTGCCGCTTGTCCACAAGGTTTTGGCGTGAGTCTAGATTTAGACTCGCTTGATTCCTCGTTTGCACCTGCGGTTAGCGTGCCTGAGCCAAAAGGTTTATCTTTGCCAATCCTTGTTAAAACACTTCAACACCTACCCAAAAAAGGCTTAAAAGCGGTAGAAATCGTAGAGTTTAATCCTTATCGCGAACGTGGTAAACGTACAGTTCAGGCGATGACAACATTGATTGCAAGTCTTACTCCACACAAGAACAAATAAGGGGCATTAAGCCCCTTACTGAATATCGTGTATTAACGCAAAACCGCTACGTTAAATTTTGGATATTAAACCGATTCTGGTGCGTTGATTTTGATTTCAACACGACGGTTTTGTGCACGCCCCACTTCTGTTGCATTATCCGCAACAGGCTGAGCTTTACCCATGCCTACAGCATTCAAACGACTGCCTGCAACACCTTGACTGGTCAAATACTGAGACACAGAATTGGCACGGTCTTGGGATAACTTCATATTGAAATCATCTTTACCCACGTTATCGGTAAAACCAGAAACCGTGACAGATGTTTTGTTGTACTCTTTCAAGACTAACGCAACACTGTTCAACGCATCAAAAAAGTCAGGTTTAATGCTGCTTTGTCCTGTTGGGAACGTAATATTACCGGGCATAATCAATGTGATATCGCCTGTTGCTTTGTCGATTTGTACACCAACACCGCTACCTTGTAACTTCTCACGCAATTTCTTTTCCTGCACATCCATATACGCGCCAACACCGCCACCAACAACACCACCAATGGCCGCGCCACGCAATGCACGCTCACGACGATCTTTCTTGTTATCGCCCGTTGCTGCACCTAAGGCTGCCCCAGACAATACGCCAATCCCTGCACCCCATGCAGCTTTGCTAGCCTGACTTTGACCTGTATAAGGGTTATTAGTACAACCCGCTAATGCCACACTCGCCGCTATTGCGGCAACAATCATCGTACGCATATTTTATCTCCAAAAATATTTCTGAACATTCGCTGTGCCGCCTTTTTAACAGATAGTTCATCGAATAGACATTATTTTTTGTTACAAAGTTATGTTAATTGGGTTTTACAGTAGCCATTTTTTACTGAGAAAACAGTTTTTTGCGCGAAAAGATATTGTCTTGGACGTGTTCTTCTAAAAAAAATATCCTACAATGGCAAGGATTGCGCATCTAGGCTACATACGGTGCGTCAGTTTTGCCTTACACACTTTTTAAATGATTGCTGAATGACTATGACTATAGATATGCAAATTGAAGACGTAAATGTCCGCTCGACAGAACTTTTAATCACCCCTGCGGCCTTAAAAGAAGAGCTGCCTTTATCCGCCGTTGCCCGCGATAGTGTATTAACAGGCAGGCAAACCATTCGTAATATTTTAGATGGTAAAGACCATCGTTTATTTTTGGTGGTTGGCCCCTGCTCTATTCATGATATTAAAGCGGCAAAAGATTATGCTCAACGCCTGAAAGTATTAGCCGATAAAGTCCAAGACACTTTATATTTAGTCATGCGCGTTTACTTTGAAAAACCACGGACGACGGTTGGCTGGAAAGGCCTGATTAATGACCCTGATATGAACGACTCTTTCGACATTCAAAAAGGTTTACATATTGGCCGCAAATTATTATTAGACTTAAACGAAATGGGGCTGCCTTGTGCTACCGAAGCCTTAGACCCTAACTCACCACAATATATGCATGATTTAATTGCGTGGTCGGCTATTGGCGCACGAACCACCGAGTCTCAAACCCATCGTGAAATGTCGAGCGGTTTGTCCTCACCTGTCGGTTTTAAAAATGGTACGGATGGCGGTTTGAAAGTAGCTACCAATGCGTTGTTGAGCGTACAAAATCCGCACAGTTTTTTGGGTATTAATAGTCAAGGTCAAGTTGCCATTATTAATACGAAAGGCAATCCTTATGGCCATGTCGTCTTACGCGGTGGCGATGGTAAACCTAACTATGATTCGGTTTCGGTCGCATTGGCCGAAAAAGACTTAACGAAAGCCAAAATCACCCATAACTTAATGATTGATTGCAGCCACGCCAACTCAAACAAAGACCCTGCGCTACAAACGTTGGTGATGGATAATGTCTGTAATCAAATTTTAGAAGGCAACAAATCCATTGTCGCATTAATGATTGAAAGCCATTTGAAATTTGGCCGTCAAGATATTCCTGCCGACTTAAGTCAACTGGAATATGGTCAATCGGTTACTGATGGTTGTATTAGTTGGGATACGACAGAAGAAGCCATTTTGAAAATGCACGCTAAATTAAAAGATGTGTTGCCGAGTCGTCGTATCGTTTAATGATATGGCGAATGAATTCGCCCCTACAGAAATTGTAGGGGCGATTTTAATCGCCCATTTATTGATTCAATTTATTCGTCGTCCTCTTCGCCTGCCACTTCCATTTTTAACTCTTTGATTTTACGTGTTAAGGTATTTCTTCCCCAGCCCAATACTTCAGCCGCATCACGACGACGACCTCCTGTCTGATTTAACGCGGCGGTAATCATCACCCGTTCAAAACTTGGCAACGCCTGCTCTAACAATAAGCGCGTACCACTAGCAAGCTCTTTACGCGCCCACTCTGACAAGGCTTGTTCCCAAGTTTGCACCGTACGCACGACTTCATGACTACTAATATGTTGCAGCTCTGGCGGCAAATCTGACGGCACAATCTCGCGCCCAGATGCCATCACCGTTAACCAACGACAGGTATTTTCCAGTTGTCGAACATTACCCGGCCAAGGTAGTTGTTGTAAAAAACTGGAAGTTTCTAAACGTAACACTTTGGGTTCAACATTTAACTCTTTGGCGGCGCGCGCTAAAAAGTGTTGTGCCAACATCGGAATATCTTCACGGCGATCACGTAAACGCGGAATATGGACACGAATCACATTCAGACGATGGTATAAATCTTCGCGGAATTTACCTTCAGCCACCAAACGCTCTAAATTTTGATGGGTCGCCGCAATAATACGAACATCAACTTTGACAGGAATATGGCCGCCAACACGATAAAACTCACCATCCGATAACACACGCAATAACCGTGTTTGCGTATCTAATGGCATGTCGCCAATTTCATCTAAAAATAACGAACCATGATTCGCTTGCTCAAAACGACCTTGACGTAATTGACTTGCGCCCGTAAACGCGCCTTTTTCATGGCCAAACAGTTCGGACTCCATTAAATCTTTCGGAATGGCTGCCATATTTAAGGCAATAAAAGGACGATTGGTACGCGGTGAATGACGATGTAAGGCGTGGGCAACCAATTCTTTACCCGTACCAGACTCTCCATTAATTAATACCGTGATATGCGAATGCGATAAACGACCAATCGCTCGAAACACCTCCTGCATGGCGGGTGATTCGCCAATAATATCAACACCTTTGGTGACGGCTAAGACAGGAGTACTGGTCTTTTGTTGTTCATGGTGATGGGCAATAGCGCGTTTTACTAAGTTAATGGCGTCATCCACATCAAACGGTTTGGGTAAATACTCAAACGCGCCACCTTGATAAGACGATACTGCCGAGTCTAAATCCGAATGCGCGGTCATGACAATAACGGGTAAATCGGGATGTTCCATGCGAATTTTTGTCAACAAAGTTAACCCATCAATTCCCGGCATCCTAATATCTGTCACAATCGCATGAGGCTTATCTTTCGCCAACTTATTGAGCAAACTTTGCGCATCTTCAAACGTGGTTGCTTCTAAGCCTTCCTGCATTAAGGCTTTTTCTAATACCCAACGAATTGAACGATCATCATCTACAATCCACACTTTATCGGCTGTCATGGCCATTCTCCAAAGGCAAGAAAATACTAAAAACGGTTTGTCCTACACGCGATTCACACTCAATTAAGCCGTGATACAAGTGAATAATATCTTGTGAAATGGATAAGCCTAGACCAGAGCCACTCGCACGCCCTGTCACCATCGGATAAAAAATCGAATCAATCAGGCTCGGTGGAATGCCCGGCCCATTATCAATAATGTCTAAACGTAATACTAAGCGATGACGCACGGCACCAATGGTAAATTGACGTTGGGCGCGCGTACGCAAAATAATTTGTGGCGGTTGATTTTGCTTAGGATTCTCACGCAATGCTTGTAGCGCATTACCTGTAATATTCAAAATAGCCTGAATCAGTTGATCAGGGTCGGCAGTTAACTCAGGTAATGACAAATCATAATCACGGACAACACTGACTTCGCCTTCCGCCTCAACCAGAATGAGTGAACGCACACGCTCTAAACACTCATGGATATTCACTGCTTGTAAATCGGGTAATTTACGCGGTCCTAACATTCTGTCGGCTAAATTTCTCAGACGATCCGCTTCCTCAATAATGATATTGGTGTATTCCCTCAGATTATTATCGGGTAAAGCACGACCTAATAATTGCGCTGCGCCGCGAATACCCCCTAATGGATTTTTAATTTCGTGGGCAACACCACGCACCAATTGTTTGGTAATTTGATGATTCGCTAAGATAGACTCTTCACGCGAGATTCTTAACAAACGGTCAATTTGTTGCATCTCAATTAATAACGCAGGTGGCTCTTTAGGTGACAACAAGGCAGCCACCGTATAATCAACGACAACCTCATTTGTTCCTACGCGTAAATGCGCCTCTCGTTTGGTAAAAGGATGAGCCGTTTTGAGAGTGGTCGCCATTTTTTTAATGATATCGCTACCCAAACTATCAATAAAAATATTTTCTAAAGGATAGCCTACCGCTTTAACACGACTCACCGCCAACAACATTTCTGCCGATGGATTAATATAACTGACACATAAATGATCATCTACGAGCAATACCGCCGTAGTGAGATTATCTAATAAACGCTTAAAAAATTCTGACGATGGCGTAAGCACGACGCATCTATTCCTATATAAATGGGGGTATTCAGTTAATTACCTGACTCACTATGCAACAATCGAACCAAGTATTAAAAGCGAGGGTCATTTGATTTAAAAGCACTAATAAAAGGCAAAAAACAAGGAGAAAGTCAATGAATAGGGTTATTTTAGCACTATTTTGGTGCTTTTTGTCCTTTGATTAGGACGAGATGAATCTCGCTCCTTACTCCGCATATTTAACATCCAATACCACAAACGTGGCCTTACCTGCGGGGCGTTCAACGTCAACTTCATCATCTTGCGTTTTTTTCAACAAGGCTTTTGCCATGGGGGTTTCAATACTAATCCAATGTTTGTTCGGGTCTATTTCATCACAGCCGACTATTCTGAGTTTTAAGATTTCTCCTGTATCTATATTTTCCAACTCAACCCATGCGCCAAAAAAAATACGTTGCATATCACTTGGCTTTTCAGCAACAACACGTAATTCAGGCAACCGCTTTTCTAAAAAACGAAGACGATAATCGATTTCACGGAGCATTTTTTTACCGTAAATATACTCGGCATTTTCGGAGCGATCACCTTGAGCCGCAGCTTCACTGACTGAGCGCGTAATTTCAGGCCGTTTAACACGCCATAAATAGTCCAATTCATCTTGTAATACTTTATAGCCTTCAGGGGTAATTAATGGGCTTTTTGGCACAGCAGGCGGACGATAACGTGACATAATACTACTCAAAATAATCCAAAATAATCATTTTAGCCGTTTAGTTGAGTTGTTTATGCCTCCCCTATACATACCCCCACATCCTAAACGCTTTCCTGAGATGAGTCATGCCGATGAAGATGGCTTATTAGCGTATGGTGGTGATTTAAGCCCACAAACTTTACTATTGGCCTACCAAAATGGCATTTTCCCTTGGTATAACGAAGATGAGCGTACACCTATTTTGTGGTGGTCGCCTGAGCCTCGATGCGTGATTAACCCACAAACATTTACCGCCTCACGATCACTAAAAAAAACACTCAAATCAGGACGGTTTACGATTACCGTTGATCATTGTTTTCAGCGCGTCATTCAAGCCTGTGCTGCACCACGAAGCTATGCCGATGGCACATGGATCAATCATAAAATTATTAATGGCTATAGTGAGTTACATCAACAAGGTTATGCTCATTCGATAGAAACATGGAATGAGCAGGGTCAATTGGTGGGTGGTTTATATGGTCTCAATTTAGGGCAGTTATTTTTTGGTGAATCGATGTTTAGCACAGAAACCGATGCTTCAAAAGTTGCGTTTGCTTTTTTGATGCACATTTGTGCGTCATGGAACTTTCCGCTAGTGGATTGCCAACTGCCCAATGACCATTTAATGAGCTTAGGGGCGTATACCATCACGCGTGACGCATTTTTAACACAACTTTTTGAGTATCAACAACGAGCTGCACCCGACTGGCGGTTAATTCAGGCGACGAAACACAGCACGATATTTTAAAAAGGTTTATGCTAATTTTTAAGATGTTTTCTTGATTATTAAGGACTATATTTATCATTTATAACTCTCTCATTACTTATTAGATAGAGGTCAGCTTATGACGGCATCCTCTGGGCTAAAATTTTTTAGCACGCCCCCGCATCAATGTAGCTATTTGGATGACAAGACTGCTACCACTCTTTTTGCCGACCCTGAAGCCCCAATGAGTGTCTCGCTCTATAATCAATTATCACATTATGGCTTTCGACGCAGCGGCAACCATATTTACAAACCTCAATGTTTTGCCTGCCAAGCCTGTTTATCAGTACGTATTCCTGTTGCCAAATTTCAAATCAGTCGACAACAGCGGCGTGTTTGGAAAAACAATCAAGACCTAACAGTTCATCGAGTGCCTGCGACTTATGTACAGGAACATTATGAATTGTATGCCCAATACATTAAAAATCGTCATGCCGATGGTGATATGTACCCACCGTCTGTTGCTCAATATGTCTCTTTTTTATTTGCTGATTGGAGTGATACATGGCTGTATGAGTTTCGTCAAAACGATAAATTACTCGCGGTGGCGGTCTGTGATGTTTTAAAAAATGGTTTATCTGCGGTTTATACTTTTTATGATTGTAATACCGAAACGCGTAGTTTGGGTACTTATGCCGTGTTATGGCAAATTAACGAGGCTAAACGCTTACAGATGGATTATTTGTATTTAGGCTATTGGGTCGAAAAAAGTAAAAAAATGACGTATAAAACACACTTTCAGCCCCTTGAAGCATTAATTGACCAACTATGGCTACCCTTAATTCATGATAAATAACACGACCTTAGAAATACTAGCAGTTGCTTTTGGTTTAGGCTTGTTAGTTGGCCTACAACGTGAAAAAGCAGCTTCTGAAATTGCAGGCATTCGCACTTTCCCATTAATCACTTTAAGTGGCGCACTGACAGGATTATTAGCCCAAAGCTTTGGTGGCTGGGTATTAGCTGCTGGCTTGTTGGCCATTGCAGCAATGTTAATTAGCTCTAGCATTATTAAACAATCAAAACAGTATGATGCAGGGATTACCACTGAAGTCGCGGCGTTGTTAATGTATGGCGTTGGCGCGTATCTCACCGTTGGCAATATGACGATGGCCATTGTGATTGGTGGGGTCGTCGCTATTTTATTGCAAATGAAAGAGCCGCTACATGAATTTGTTCATAAAATGGGCGAGCATGACATTTTAGCGGTGATGCGCTTTGCGGCGATTGCGCTGGTTATTTTACCCATTTTACCCAATCAAACCTACGGCCCTTTTAATGTCATTAATCCGTATGATATTTGGCGGATGGTGGTCTTAATTGTTGGCATTAGTTTGATGGGTTATGTTGCCTATAAAATTTTTAAAGAGAAAGCAGGCACATTACTAGCAGGATTACTCGGAGGATTAATTTCAAGTACCGCCACCACGGTTTCTTATGCGCGTAATACAAAAAACTCACCAGAATCTAGCTCGTTAGCCGCAATTGCGATTATGTTGGCTTCTACGGTATCTACGCTGCGAGTCACTATTGCGTTTGCGGTGGTATCACCTACCGCGATTAAGCAACTTGCTCCGCCTTTATTAGTCATGTTTGCGTTAATGGTGGTTATTTCTGCGGTAATTTATTTTCAACGGAGTGGTGATAGCAAGACCATTCCCGAACCTGAAAACCCTGCCGAATTAATGAGTGCTATTGTGTTTGGTGGTTTATATGGCCTCGTTATTTTTGCGGTGGCTGCGGCTAAAGAGCTTTTGGGTGAAAACAGTTTATATGTGATCGCCATGATTTCAGGCTTAACCGATGTAGATGCGATTACGCTGTCAACAGGTCGTCTTGTCGAGCAATTACGCTTAGACCCTGCAACGGGATGGCGATTGGTATTAACGGCTATTATGGCTAATCTGGCATTTAAAGCAGGTGCTGTTGCTGTCTTGGGTAATAGACAGTTGTTTTATAAAGTGGCTTTGACATTTGGTATTTCTTTTATTGGTGGTTTGTTGTTATTGTTTTTTTGGCGATTTTAAGGAGTTTTGAGCTTTTCCTAAACTCTGTTCAGATAGAAAAACCGTAGTTATGTCTATTTTATATTTACCGTTCACCCTGAGCTTGTCGAAGGGCTTTCTGCAAATGGTTCGACAGGCGGCTAACGATACAAACAACAACGCCCCAATCAAGGGGCGTTGTTTATGCGACTAAATCTTGACGATTAGAAGCGTGTTTCCATACCAAAACCGAGGTATGTTGCATCTGTGCTAGTTGTCGTAGCACCAACATTGGCATCCATAGTACCTGTTGCCAAGTTAGCAAATGCTTTTGTACTTTGGGTCAAATTGTAGTCAACACCAACACCAATTAGCATGGTTTCATCATCCATTTTGCCGCCAACATAGTCTTGTTGAACCGACAGAATTTCGCCACGAATAGCGACTTTATCCATTGCATAAGAACCGCTTAATACAAACGATTGCTCTTTGTCTTTGCCGCCAACACCTGCCGTTTTTGTTGGCTCTGCTGTTTGGAACATAGCACTTAACGTGATATCACTCATTTTATAACGAGCAACAAAACGCATAGCATCCATGTTAGAAACTTCTTTATCCATTGCAGCAGATAAATACAAGCTGTCATCTTCATAACTTAATGCCAAAGAAATGGCATCAGCAATATGGTTTTCGTTTGCAGTTGTGGCTTCACCTGGTTGCAACGTCAAATTCGCGCCAAACACATCTAAAAACTTAGGGGAAACATAGTTAATCGAGTTAGCCAAACGATTTTGACCATACAAGAATTTACCCATGTCTAAATTGACCATGTCGTTAAACACATCGACAGAGTCTTCAGAGTTTTTGAAAGGTGAATCAATGTAACCTAAACGCACTGTACCCCATTGATAATGCTTCAAACCGATATAACGCTCACGACCTGCTAAATCCGCACCACCCATATCTCCTTTAACATCCCATTCTGCTTTATAAACAGCGGTCAATTCGTCGGTTAGTTTCTCATTACCTTTAACACCAACGCGGGAAGAATTGCTGTTCAACTCCCACACTTTTCCATCAACGCCAGCAACATTGGTGTCTTTATCCATGTAATCAACGGACAAATTCAAACGGCCATAAACTGTTGGAGCAGCTTGTGCAGCCAATGGGAGAATAAATGCAACACCCACAGCCAAAGCTAATAAATTACGTTTCATTCTCGCGATCCCCTTTCGGATTTTAGGTATAAACCGTATTGATTGTGCTTTTACTAAAGCGCGTTTAGTGATAGGTAACGCTTTTTGCAATCAATACGACACTGACACAATTTGTAACACTTTCCACAACGATGTCAACAACATTTTGCAAAACATTTTCGCACTTTTTTCTTGCAGTTTTATTGTTATTAACAAATATCATGCTTTGAATTAGTGCAATTACACTAATTACGCGCCTCTTGTAACAAATTATTCATACGGTCGTCAAGCAACGCCTAAGCTACTAAACGATAAAAAGGGTAAAAAATCACCTTCGGCAACCGTTTGTCCCATTTCGACAATCGCTAATCCATCAGCCCATACCGCTGACGACAAAACACCACTGCTTTGATTATTATGACGCTGTAACACTAAACCAGCTTCCGAGACATTCAAACGCACACGCAAGTACTCACGACGTTTTTGTGACTTGTGAATCGCAAAATCAGCGGCAATGGGAATGGCATAAGGCAAGAGCTTATGTCGTTGCCCTTGGCGATTGAGTAGGAATTGGCGCGCCAGTATTAAAAAAGTCACCCAAACGGACTGTGGATTACCTGGTAAGCCAATAAATGGCACATCACCAATACGACCAAACGCCAATGGCTTTCCCGGTTTAATGGCAATTTTCCATAAATCCAATTCGCCACATTGGTCAATGGCGGCTTTAACATGATCTTCTTCGCCCACCGACACGCCACCTGTGGAAATAATGACATCAGCCAGTTGTGCAGCTTTTTTAAATGCTGCTAAGGTTGCAGGCAGATTATCGGCAATCACTCCCCCATCAATGGCAATAAAGCCCATTTCATTTAATAGGGAGTGTATAAGACTTCTGTTGCTATTATAGATTTGACCTATAGCTAACGGTTGTCCTGCTTCTACCAACTCATCACCTGTACTCAAAAATGCGACTTTTAGACGTTGATACACACGTACTGTCGGTTGGCCAATCGTGGCTAATAGGCCAATGGCGGCGGCGGTTAGTCGTTCACCTTGTTGAAGGATTTGTTGCCCAGATACAATATCTTGGCCTTGTGGACGAATATTTTCTTGGTCTTTAACAGTGGCTACGATCTTGACACGCCCATCGGCAAGCACTTGACAGTCTTCTTGCATCACCACCGCATTTGCGCCGTTAGGAATGACCGCGCCCGTAAAAATACGCGCGATTGTGCCTTGTTGTAGCGCACTGGGCTGTGAACCTGCGGCAATACGTTGACTGACGGTAAAAATCATCTCACCGTTTAAATCGGCCGTATTGAGTGCGTAGCCATCCATGGCTGAATTGGCTTGCGGCGGTACATCTAAAGAGGAAATGACATCTTCCGCTAATACACGTCCTAATGCTTCTATTAAAGACATTTCTTCAATGGCGGGTGTTTTTTGTCGCCCTGCCCGTTGCAAAATCTCAATGGCGGTATCGACTGGCATAAGGCCATGAGTGGGACATTCGCTCATCAGTTGCGACTCTCACAAGCGGCTGACTTTTTAAGATTCGGCACAAAGTTACAGGGACGATGCTGGTTGTCTAATTGCAACGATAAAATATTAATCCACGCGGTTTTACAGGCGTTGGTCGAGCCGGGGACGCAGAAAATAACGGTATTGTTAGCAAACCCTGCTAATGCGCGTGATTGCAAGGTGCTAGTACCAATTTCCGCCACCGAAAACTGACGGAATAACTCACCAAAACCATCCACATCTTTGTCAAATAATACGCTGACGGCTTCTGGCGTACTATCACGCCCAGAAAAACCTGTACCACCCGTAATAATGATGCTTTGCACGTTAGGGCTGGCAATCCACGTCGAGACAACGGCACGTATTTGATAAATATCATCTTTAACAATTTGACGTTCAGCAAGGATATGCCCTGCGCCTGTTAATGCGTCAATCAGATATTGCCCCGAGGTATCGGTTTCAATGCTACGGGTATCCGAAACCGTTAATACGGCGATTTCTAAGGGAATAAACGGTTTATCGACTTTGGAGTGAGACATGTTTGCACCTTCAACTGAAACTGGCTAAATACGCGTTAGAAATTAACTCACATGACTGAGTATTGGTGGGCGAATAAATTCGCCCCGACAGATGTAAATGTGTAGCACAAGCTATTAACCGCCCGTCATATTCATAAAACGAACAATTTGTGGGGGTTCATCAACATTAAAATAATGGCGTTCAGGCTTCAATGGCAAGGCTTGCATAATGGTGTTGATCAGCGGTTGGTCATTATCGACGTTGTGCCGCATCGGACTTCTTAAATCGGCAGAATGCTCATTGCCTAAACACAATAACAGCCGCCCTTCAACGGTGACGCGCACGCGATTACAATCACCACAAAAATTATGACTGTGTGGCGAAATAAAACCAATACGGCTGTTGCTATCGGCCATCCGATAATAACGCGCAGGCCCACCCGTGTTATCCAGAGCCGCTAATAACGGATGCGCTGCCGCGATGCGTTGGCGAACTTCTTCATTGCTAATATAGGTATCGGCGCGTTGATGGTCGTTAATATCGCCCAATGGCATTTCTTCAATAAACGCTAAATCTAATTGTTGCTGGCGGACAAAATCGACTAAATCTAGAATTTCATCATCATTGCGATGACGCAAAATCACAGTATTCAATTTAATGCGTTGAAAGCCTGCCTGTTGTGCAGCTTCAATGCCTGCTAGCACATCCGACAAATGGCCTGTCCGCGTAATTTCATGAAAGCGAGTTGGCTGTAAACTATCTAAACTGATATTGATGCGGTCTAAGCCTGCATCTTTTAACGGTTGCGCCAAGGTTTTTAAGCGTGAGCCGTTGGTGGTCATGGTCAGCTCTTGTAAGCCATCTAAGGCGGCTAACTTTTCCACCAACCAAACAATATTTTGCCGAATTAGCGGCTCGCCACCCGTTAAACGGATTTTTTTTACGCCCAGTTCTACTAAGACTCGACCGACACGGTAAATCTCTTCCAGACTTAATACTTGATTGCGTGGTAAAAACTGCATGTCTTCGCTCATGCAATAGACACAACGAAAATCGCAGCGATCCGTGACGGACAACCGAACATAGTTTACTTCACGGCCAAAACCGTCAATCAAGCGTGCGGTCATGTGCGTTCTTCCTCAAATCACTCCCCTATTGATGGGGATATTGTTTCATCATAACAGGCGACATGGTGTTTAGGATGTTCTCCTAAATAGGTGCTTGCACTACGCCTTTAGACTTACGGAGAAGGCGTTTGTTTCTCGGACTGTTTGGCTTTTTGCCATAAATGTTCTAATTCGCCTAAATTACTGTCGGCAAAGGTCTTATTTTGCTCGGTTAAACTGTCCTCAATAAAACCAAAGCGACGGGCAAATTTAACATTCGCTTCTTTCAGAGCTTGTTCGGTATCAAAGTTGAGATGACGGGCAAGATTAACAACACAAAAGAGTAAATCGCCGAGTTCCTCTTTGACAGTATCAGGAGTGTGCGTCAGTGCGTGGTCTATTTCGTCAAGTTCTTCACGTAGTTTAAGGATGACAGCACGTGGGTCTTGCCAATCAAAACCGACTTTTGATGCTTGCTTTTGCAGTTTTTCGGCGCGAGTTAATGCGGGCAATCCTGTTGGCACAGCGTCTAACAAATAACGTCTTTTTGACATGACGCCTTTTTCTTGTGCTTTAATTTCCGCCCATTGCGCGCTCACTTGTTCGGGGCTTAAGTTACTTTGTTGGTTAAAGACATGCGGATGACGACGCACCATTTTACGACTAATGGCATTAACAACATCGTCAAACTGAAACAGCCCCGCTTCTTTGGCGATTTGAGACTGAAACACCACTTGTAACAACACATCACCTAATTCATCACAGACATGCGGATAGTTTTTTTCGGCAATGGCTTCGGCAAGCTCATGCGCTTCCTCGATGGCATAGGGTGCAAGGGTGTCAAAGGTTTGTGCTTTATCCCAATTACAGCCATTTTCGCTGCGTAAGGTGGCCATAATGGCAAGGAAATCATTGATACTGTAGTTGGACAAAAGTTAACCCTCAAAAAACGGTACGTCATAATGCCAACTAGAGTACAAACAAAATGGCTTAATGACTACTCTCTCGCCATTCATTATTGGTGACTGCCCATACTGCTGCTTCGACACGCGAACGGAATTTGAGCTTTTTCAATAAATTACGAATATGCACTTTGACAGTACTTTCCATAATATCCAGTTCGCGGGCAATTAATTTATTTGATAGACCATTGGCTAAAAACCCTAAAATCACCCGTTCGCGATCCGTTAAATCGGCTTGTTGACGGTTATCATGCACCGCTTCATTGCGTAAGGCATTGGCCAACAAGCCCGTTAAGCCTTCACTTATGACCGTTTTTGATAATAATGCATCGTGTAAATGCTGCAACATCAACATAATTGACGTTTTCGGCCTCGACCATTGTCAGTCGGTTGCTACAGCGGGCAAAGGATAACTACAACGCGGTCAAACTAGTTTGAACGTGCGGTATTTGATGGTGAAGAGTTGGGCGTATTACCACGCTTAGTTCATAGTTGTTATGGTTTTTGTCGTGTGGATTGGTGCAATAGGCTTCGACTCCGCTCAGCCAGCGTAAAAACGCTCCCTGAGCGGAGTCGAAGGGTGACCCATTAAATTAAATAGGTTTAGAGCCATAACTACTGATCGGTCTTTTCGGCGGATCAGAACTTTCATCCGCAGGAATTTGGCGAATTTTGCCACCTGCGGCTAAGAACCGTTCCATTTCTTCTTCTAACTGCCGACGAGCAGCCTCCTTGCTCGATACGGTTAGCGTTTCAGCATCAGCAAGATCGATTTCTTTAGCCTTGCCCGCTGGTGTCGCAGGTTCACCATCACTGTCTATTTCAACAGGGATATCATCATCGGTATCAGGTTCATCAATCGGGTCTGCAGTTTCATCAATTTCATCATCATAATCAGCGTGCGACATAACAACCTCTAATCTAAAGTTTGGATTATTTAAGCAGATAATCCTGACATTCTTACTCTTTTTTCACGAAATTTCTAGCCTTGAGAAAAGTCGTTTATCGTGTTATTGACACAGCTTATCTGTCGATATTAAGCCGAACAATTTTGTGCCAATTGCGGTAAATCGCCTTCTAGCCCCATTGCTTGCTTTTCAAAAAAGTGTTTTAACCATGTCTGATTATTGACAAAGCCTACACCCTCATTGCGCAACATAATAAGTGATGGCTGTTTCGCGGCATACAATCGTTCTAAAGCCGTCATACTGTGCATCATCAAGGCATTGTGATGACGACGACGTAAACTGTATTTTTGCAAGATCTGACGATGTGCGATGGGCAAACCACGCGCCATCCCCCGAGCGATTTCTTCGGCCAATACAGCTGCATCTAAAAAGCCTAAATTTACGCCTTGCCCTGCTAAGGGGTGAATAGTATGCGCTGCATCACCGACCAATGCTAAACCATCCAAGGTGTAACGCTCGGCATGACGCGCAATTAACGGGAAAGCATAACGTTGATCACACCACAACACTTCCCCCAATTCATAACCAAATGCGCGCGCCAACTCTTGCTTAAAATCTGACTCCGACAAACTCAATAACCACTTCGCTTGCTCATCCTTAGCAGACCACACAATCGAACAATAATCAGGCTTGGATAACGGCAAAAAAGCTAATGGCCCTGTCTTTAAAAACACTTGTCGAGCACAGGAATCATGTGGCTTTTGTGTTTGCACGGTGCACACAATGGCCTGTTGCTGATAATCCCATGTTTCCATCGTAATGGCGCTGAGTTTACGCACAGCCGACATTGCCCCATCTGCACCAACGACCAACGGCGTATCAATAACTTTGCCACTCGCCAAAGTGACACGCCAATGCTGAGGATAACGCTCTAATTGGGTTAATTGTTCAGGTGCAAGAAACTCTACATTATCTGCGTTAATGGCCACTGTCGTTAATGCCCATTGCAAAACCCGATTTTCGACTAAACAGCCTAAATAGTCTTCACCAATATCTTGTGCCTTAAATTGTAATTCGCCACGTCCTTCTTCTTCACGCACCTGCATGGAGGTGAATGGGCTATGACGATATTGTGTCACCAACTCCCACGCACCCACCTGCGTCAACACATTTTGACTAGCGCGTGTTAACGCTGAGACTCTTGGCTCAAAAGGCGCATCCACGTCAGGCAAAGTCACCACAGCGGGGTCAATTAAGATAATGTTTAATGGCAAGTGTTTTAAGGCTGCCGCCAGCAAGCTTCCCACCATGCCTGCACCAACAATGACAATATCCGCTTTTATAGGTACATTCATAAATATAGCGTCAACCTCGCATCAATTGTTCAATGTCAATCACCTGTTTAGGTGCTGCATCGGTCATCACTTCATGGCCTGTTTTAGTCACTAAAACATCGTCTTCAATTCGAACCCCAATACCACGCCATTTCGCAGCGACTTTTTCACAGTCAGGCGAAATATATAAACCCGGTTCAACCGTTAACACCATCCCCACTTCTAACTGCCGCCACTCATCGGCCACTTTATAATCACCCACATCATGGACATCCATGCCTAACCAATGCCCCGTCCGATGCATATAAAACTCACGATATAAACCTTGTTCAATATTGTCCGTTAATGTGCCCTGTAACAGCCCTAAATCAAGTAAACCTTGCGTTAACACTTCCACCGCAGCCGTATGCGGCTTATCCCAATGATTATCGGGATGAACAGCAGCAATGGCGGCTAACTGGGCATTTAACACCACTTCATAAATGGCTTTTTGCTCAGCCGAAAAACGGCCATTGACAGGAAAGGTACGGGTAATATCCGCCGCATAATGGTCTAACTCTGCCCCTGCGTCGATTAACACCAAATCGCCATTTTGCATCTGCCGACGATTATCAACATAATGCAAAATACAGGCATTAGCTCCCGAGCCAACAATGGTATTGTACGCAGGCGCGACACAGCCATTACGCATGAACTCATGGATAATTTCTGCCTCTAACTCATATTCATAGAGGCCATGTTTCGCTTTTTGCA
The DNA here is from genome assembly GCA_006546595.1 of Moraxellaceae bacterium AER2_44_116. Lineage (GTDB taxonomy): Bacteria > Pseudomonadota > Gammaproteobacteria > Pseudomonadales > Moraxellaceae > Agitococcus. Next base: position 441,548 of record VIAD01000001.1, read on the forward strand.
TGGCACGAATATGGGCGTTAGCACTAATTTTCCCTGCTCGACGCATAATGTTTAATTCGTCGGCGCTTTTGTACAACCGCAGCTCGTGCAACAAATGATTGAGCATGACAAACTCAGCAGGTGCTTTTGCGCCCTGCCGTGTTTTTGCGCGCAAGCTATTCACCCAGTTCATGACCCGCGCATCAAACTCTGGTTGCGCGCCTAAATTGACATATAACCGTTTTTTGCCTTCCATTAGCACAGGAATAATTTCATCCAATTTACTAATGGGATAAGAGTCATCCGCGCCAAATAACTCAATCGCACCTTCAACACCCGCACGATAGCCATCCCAAATTTCACGTTCACGGTCTTTTTCGCGGCAAAATAAAATAAACTCGCCTTGTGGACGGTTGGGAATAATACAAATAACGGCATCAGGTTCGGCAAAGCCCGATAAATAATAAAAATCACTGTCCTGACGATAACGAAAATCGGCATCACGATTACGAATATATTGTAACGCCGCAGGAATAATCGCGATGGAGTCAGAACCCATCCACTGCATTAACGCCATACGTCGCTGAGAAAATTGTTGTTTCGGTAGAAGTGATTGCATATTTTTACCCAGCCAAGACTTAATGTAATTGTTCGTGTTGTGGACGATGCTCTTCAGTGGGTGACATTTCCTCAAATAAATGAATCACTGCCAAGCGGACAAACTCAAACAGTTCGACATACGCGCGTTCATCTTCTTCGTTTTCATCTTCCATATCACCACCCACATTGGCAATATTAACGAGGTCACGTAAGGTTTCTTGAATATCACCTTCTTGTAAGCGCGCATCATCGCCACGCACTGCTAAACCAAAGGTTGCCAACATGCCTTGACACCAATCTGCCAACGCTAACACACGCTCAGGCAGTTTTTCGTCATCAGAAGGCAATAAAGGGCAAAAAATAAGCTCAGAAGCCCCTAAAGCGTCTAGCGTTGCCAACTGCATCTGCCATAAACTAGCAATGAGAGCATCGTCAAAGGCTTGGTTCGTTTCAGTATGAGCTTCCAAGACTTTCACCAACTGTTGTCGATTCAGGCGCACACCACCTGCCAACAAACCTGTCACCAAACCATGCATTTCGCTGGCAGAACAGTTTAGTTGCAAATCTTGTAACAATTGTTTTAGCTCAGAAAGGCTAGGAACAGTAGCAATGGGGTGCATAATAAAAATCTCTGATTGACCTAGGTTAATAATAAAATCTATATTAGCCGCCAAAATCATGTAGCGCGACCAAAAAATCATGGAACAAGACATCCGAACCTTAAATGCGCGTATTGACAGCCTGATTAATAAGGCTCAAGCACTCAATACCGAAAATCACGCCCTCAAAACTGCGGCTGGCGAGGCGTTAAGTCTTCGCGCCAAAGTCGAAGCGTTAACGGCTGAAAATAACAACCTACGCGCCAAAGAGTCCGCTCTATTGGCAGAGCGCGATGACTTGTCACGTAAAAATGACCTTGCCCGCGCCCGTGTCGAAGCGATTATTCTACGCCTAAAAGCGTTAGAAACACCTGAATCCTAAGAGAAAAATCATGTCCGTAGAAACTATAGATGTCGAGTTAACCATCTGTGATAAAAGCTATCGTATTCATGCGCCTGTTACCGAACAAGAAACATTAAAACAGGCCGCAAAGTACTTAGACGAGCAAATGAAAGAGATTCGCCGTGCCGCTAAAAGCATGGAAAACGAACGTGTTGCTGTGATGGCCGCATTAAATATCTGCCATGAGTTATTCCAAAAGAATAAGCAAGCAGACGACAATAAACGCCACATTGAAGACAGCAAAAAAATCAGCCAAGCCTTGCAAATTTTAACAGGCAAGATAGATAAAGCGTTGGCTAGCTAAAACAACGTACTTTAGGGATTGCAAGTTATGATTGATACGATATACTGGAGTCATCTCTAGGATGTTCGCCAATCTATCGCGTCCCCTGAGCCGATAATTTCTCTTTAGGAAGTACTGTTGTGTGGTGGTGCGCAGGTCTGCCTAGTCGAAAGACTTTGTACAGAAAGCCTTATACTGCATACCTACTTCCACCTTGAACCTCTGGGTTCAAGGGTCTAGATGGATAGCGGCATTCTGGAGTTCTTCATTTCTCCCCTTCTGCATTATCATGTTGATTAATCATCATTTTTCAGCCAAACAATTGCGTAAAAACCTACGTCAATGTCGTCGTGCACTCAATCATTATCAGCAACGAAAAGCCGCCAAACAACTAGCGCATCGACTGAGTAAAACACCTGCATTTCAACACGCAAAAAAAATTGGCTTTTATCAAGCCAGTGACGGTGAAATTAGTCCTCATGAATTATTAAAATTGGCTCATGCTGATGGTAAATCCTGTTATTTACCCGTATTGCGACGCTTCCCTAATGCTCAGTTAGGCTTTGTGAAAGTAACACCTGATAGTCGCTTGCACCGCCACCGTTTTGGCATGAAAGAACCCAAATTTGGTCGAAGACTATTTATTTATCAACTCGATATAGTCTGTATGCCATTGGTCGGTTTTGATGATAAGGGAAATCGCTTAGGCATGGGCGGCGGTTTTTATGATCGTAGTTTGGCTCATCATAAAAACCCACGCTTAATTAAACTGGGCTTAGCACATGACTGTCAGCAAGTCGATGTCTTGCCCACTAACACTTGGGATATTGCATTGACTGGCGTTTTAACGCCAACTCAATATTTACAATTCTAATCGCGTAAATCAATGATTGGCCACCCTGCCTGCGTCGCATAATCAGCCAAAATAGCATCTGGATTAACAACGATAGGTTGATTCACTTGCTTTAACAATGGCAAATCATTATGCGAATCTGAATAAAAATAGATATCGTCAAACTGATCCGTTTGTTGTACTAACCATGCTTGAAAACGGGTAATTTTACCTTCTTTGTAGCAAGGAACACCCAATACTTTACCCGTATATTTACCATTAATATACTCTGGATCGGTTGCTAATAACTCAGGAATGCCAAAGGCTTGAGCAATAGGCTCGGTAATAAAACGGTTAGTCGCAGTAATGATTAATAAGCGATCGCCAACACGACGATGCTGCTCAATTAATGTCTGTGCTTTTGACAACATAATCGGACGAATGACTTCCGTCATAAACTCATGATGTAATGCTTGTAAGGTATTTAATTCATGCTGCGCCAAAAAACCAAATACAAACTCACTGTAGGCAATAATATCTAAACAACCTGCACAATAATCGGCATAAAACTGGTCATTAGTTGCTTGATAAGATACTTTATCGACCAAACCACGTCCGACTAAAAACTCACCCCATGCATGGTCAGAATCACCTGCAATTAACGTATTATCTAAATCAAAAATCGCTAACTTCATCTACTTGAACCTTTCTCTATTATATAAGCTTTTGATGTTGAATGACTGCTAAAACCAGATGACGTAAATGTTGATCGGATTATTCATGAATCAACACAGGCGCATATAGCGGCGTTAAGGTAAACAGCTCGGCTAGGTCGGTATTACGCATACGAATGCAGCCATGTGAAGCAGGAATACCCATCGGTTCACTGTCGGGGGTGCCATGAATATAAATATAACGGCGCATCGTGTCGCAATGACCACCGCGATTCTTACCGACTTCACAACCTGACAACCACAAAATGCGCGTTAAAATCCAATCACGATGAGGACAATGTTCAGCCAATTCAGCGGAGTAAATTTCACCTGTCGGGCGGCGTGCTTTAAATACCGTATTCAATGGTAAATTTGCACCTATTTTGGCGCGAACAATATGCCTCCCGCGTGGCGTTTGTTCACTGCCACGTTGCTCTCCTACTCCTTTAAGCGCAGAAGAAATCACATATTGACGTATCGTTCGTCCGTCATGCTGTAACGTTAACTTCTGAGAAGCAATATTGATGGTAATTTGCATTAGGAATCTGCTTGGTTAGCCACATGTTTTCGGTAATGTTCAATGATAATATGCGCGGCTTCATCTGCGCTATCGACTAAGGTAATCAAATTCAAGTCTATGTCAGTAATACAATTGTTTGCCAAAACCACGTCTTGCATCCATGTTAATAAACCTTGCCAGTAAGCTTTGCCAATTAACACCACGGGAAAAGGTTCGCTTTTTTCAGTTTGAATGAGTGTGACTGCTTCAAACATTTCATCAAGCGTACCAAATCCACCCGGAAAAATAGCGAACGCAATGGCATGCTTAAAAAACATAAACTTACGCACAAAAAAATAACGAAAACTCAAGTTAATATCTTGATATTTATTCGGTTTTTGCTCATGTGGCAAAGTAATGTTTAAGCCTATAGACAAACCGCCCTTTTGATATGCACCTTTGTTCGCGGCTTCCATGATGCCCGGCCCACCGCCTGTAATCACCGACAAACCTGCTTGCGATAACAAACTGCCGAGCTTTTCTGCTTCGGCATAATAAGGATTGGTTTCTACTAATCGAGCACTACCAAAAATATTAACGGCATGTTGAATTTTAATGAGATGTTCGATGCCATCGACAATCTCCGCTTGAATCCGTAATACGCGCCATGCTTCTGGCATCTTTTTATCAAACATGATGATATTTCCCTAATCGCTAATCGAGCAATGCTTATGTATATCTGATTAATTGAGCTTAGGCCAACTTATGATGGATATAAAACCGAATAATCAAAAAGCCCCACTGCGTAACACAATGAGGCTTTTTGATACCACCAACCAAACGCTTAATTAAACGGATGTCTTAACACAATCGTTTCATCGCGCTCTGGACCTGTAGAAATAATATCAACAGGACAGCCCACTACTTCTTCAATCCGCTTGATATAGGCGCGCGCATTTTCAGGCAAATCTTCTAAACGTTTAATGCCAACGGTTGAACCTTCCCAACCTGCGATTTCTTCATAAATTGGCTCAACATGAGCAAATGACTCAGCATCGGTACTTAAGCACTCAATACTATTGGGCTTGAGTGATTTATAAGCCACACAGAGCTTAATGGTTTCAACGCCATCTAAAACATCGAGTTTAGTCAAACAAATCCCTGAAATAGAGTTTAATTCAACCGCACGACGTAACACTACCGCATCAAACCAACCACAACGACGTTGGCGACCTGTTGTTGCGCCAAACTCATGGCCATTTACGCCTAAGTGTTTACCAATTGGATGACCTTCATCTTTGGCCGCATTATAGGGTAACTCTGTCGGGAATGGCCCACCACCCACGCGCGTAGTGTAAGCTTTGGTAATACCTAACACATAATCTAAGTACAGAGGGCCAAAACCTGAACCTGTACTTGTGCCGCCTGCGGTGGTATTGGATGAAGTAACAAAAGGATACGTGCCGTGGTCAATATCTAATAATGAACCTTGCGCGCCTTCAAACATCAAATCTTTACCTTCACGGCGCAATTGATGCAAGATGGAAGACACATCAGCCACTAAATCTTTAATCTGCTCGCCCCATGCCAACGCACTGTCTAGGGTTTGTTGATAATCAACAGGAGCAACTTTGTAATAATGTTCTAATTGGAAATTATGATATTCCATAATCGCTTTTAACTTTTCAGCAAAACCAACACCACGAATTAAATCACCGACACGTAAACCGCGACGGGCGACTTTATCTTCATAAGCAGGGCCAATACCGCGACCTGTTGTGCCAATCGCTTCTTTACCTTCTCTACCACGCGCTAACTCACGCGCCTGATCTAAAGCACAGTGATACGGTAAAATTAATGGGCAATTGGGAGAGATACGCAGACGCTCACGGACAGGCACGCCTTTAGCGGTTAATGTAGCAATTTCTTTTAATAACGCATCAGGAGCGAGTACCACACCATTGCCAATTAAACACATCACGCCTTCACGTAAAATACCTGAAGGGATCAAGTGTAAAATCGTTTTTTCACCGGCGACTACTAAGGTATGACCTGCATTATGGCCGCCTTGATAGCGAACAACAGCGGCAGCATTATCGGTGAGTAAGTCAACGATTTTGCCTTTGCCTTCATCACCCCATTGTGTACCTAGTACGACGACATTCTTACCCATTGCTTGTGACCCTATAAACGAAATCGGCTATACACCGACAATAAGAAATTGATAAACCGTATGCTCAAATCATGATGACGGTCGCTTTGCGATATTCGCACAACCGACATCACGCTATATCTGTACTATCTGCCAACCGTGTTGACCTAACACCAATTGTTGCTGGCAACCCAAATCTGCCATCGTGCTACGGTCACCCGTCAATGCTTGAATCACGATTCGCCCTTCGGCACGTAACTGGGCAACCAATACTGCTAATGCACAATCATCATGCGCAGGGGCAAAAATCTTCACAATGCCTGAATCATCTTCAAAAAAATTGACTAATGATTTCAAGTCGGCACTAAAACCTGTTGCTGGGCGTGCGCGACCAAAGGCTTCACCAATATGATCGTAACGGCCACCTTTGGCGAGTTCACTGGCTGACTGAGGGGTGTAAGCGGCAAACACTAAACCCGTGTGATAATGATAGCCACGCAACTCACTTAAATCGACGGAAACAGCTACATGAGGATGTGACAACTGTAACGCGTGAACCACTTGTTGTAAGTCATTTAGCGCGCAATGAACAGCCGTTGGCGCATCGACCAATAAAATATCTGCTTGTGCTAATACAGTGATTTGCCCCGATAATTGCCCTAACGCAGCAAACCATTCACTACGAGGCAATTGTGGTAATAAATCATTGAGTTCAGGAATACTTTTACGTTGATAAATATCAAATAATTGTGCTTCTAATTCTGCCGATAAACCCGCTGCTTTAGCCAATTCACGAAACACCGTCACATGACCTAAATCTAAGTGAATTGCTGTTGCTCCTGCTGCCGTCAGCGTCGTCAACATTAAACGAATCACTTCAAGATCAGCGGCAACACCTTGATAGCCATAGACTTCTGCGCCAATTTGTATTGGTGTACGGCCTGTGCTTAATCCTTGTGGCAGTGTATTCAACACCGTGCCGCAATAGCAATAACGCGCTGTATGTTCTCGCGGCAAACAATGGGCATCTAAACGTGCCACTTGCGGCGTCAGGTCTGCACGAACCCCCATTAAACGGCCTGTCAATTGGTCGGTAATTTTGAAGGTCATAAGGTCTAAATCGTGACTTGAACCCGTCAGCAACGAGTCAACGTATTCCATTAACGGGGTGAAAACCAACTCATAACCCCACGCCGCAAACATATCAAGTAAACGACGACGCAGCTTTTCTAAACGAATGGCATCTTGTGGCAACACGTCTTGAACGCCATCTGGCAATAACCATGTTTCGGCACGCACAACCATGCTTGAATTCACCTTATATTGAAGGAATTGCTTCGCTTCTAAGTAGATAGACACAAAAAAACCGAGTATGAACTCGGCTAGTTAATTGTAACACCATCGCCCTAAGATAACCACCAACGAATCATCGAAGGCAACCATAAAGCCGTCAACAAACCATTTAAACTCATACCGAGTGCGGCAAATGCACCTGCGGTTGGACTAATTTGTAAGGCGCGTGCCGTACCTACGCCGTGTGCGGCCAAACCTAAGGCAAAACCTTTGGCGATATCGTTGCGCACAAACTTTAATAACGGTTCCGCAGCGATTGCACCGACTAAGCCCGAAATAATGACAATGGCAGATGCTAAGGCTAAAGGCGCATGAATTTTTTCGGCAATACCTAAGGCCATCGGAGTTGTTACTGCCCGCGTCGCAAAAGCTAAAACACTACTATGAGATAATTGAGCCATCGATGCCAATGCCAATGCCACCCCTGCACCTAATACAGAACCCACGACCAAGGTAATGGATAAAGGAATCGCCGCTGTTTTCATCCGAGGTAACGATTGATATAACGGCACAGCCAAAGCAACCGTCGATGTCCCCAATAAAAAGTGAATAAACGCATTACCCTGAAAATAGGTTTGATAGTCAACTTTACCAACAACAACGACTGTGATTAACAGCACTAACGACCATAACATTGGGGGTAATAACACAGGCTCACCACACAATCGATGCAGCCAAAATCCTGCTTGATACGCCACTAAAGTTAATGTCATCCATAACAGAGGTGAATGGAGTAAGTTTTCCATGATTAACCTCGTCTGCGCTGTAGCATTTTATCGAGCAGCCACGCACAAAAAACCAAGGGAATTAAGGTGGATATCACCATGACCGCCACAATCTGCAAGCCTTCTTGTTTGAGTAATGGCCATAACGTCACCACCCCCACAGAAACAGGCAAAAAATACAAGGCCAAATGCTGTAAGAACTTAGAGCTAAAAAAAGCCAAACTTTCAGGCACGCGCCCATGAATCAGCAAAAAGACAAACAGCAAGACCATGCCCATGATGTTGCCAGACAAAGGGATATGCAATAACTGCACGCACAACTCGCCCATCAACTGAAAAACTAATAAGATAAAAATCGCTTGCATAGTTAGAGTAAATCCACACCAAAACGCTTCATGATGAACGCGAAAACAGCAAAAATCACCATCATAGCAACAACAAAGACGGTCAACGCCGACCAAAAGCTAAACTTTTCGAGCAACATTGGAAAAAAGAAAAACATCGGCAATGTCGGGATGACATACCAAAACGTATAGTACGCATGATTGGCGATCTTACTGGTTGGCTGTTGGTCTAAATGCAGCCAAATTAAGGTCACAATCGTTACTAAGGGCAATGAAGCAATGAGCGCACCTAACTTATCACTGCGTTTGGCCAATTCAGAAATCAGCACAATCACCACTGCGGTCAGTAAATATTTAACGATTATGTAGGGCATGTTTTTTCCTAATGTTTCTTTCGATGTTTAGATTGCTATTCACCCAAAACTCAAGAAAAATCAAACAAAATATTCGTAAAAGGGGCTTCGACTCCGCTCAGCCAACACCTAGCTCCCTGAGCGGAGTCGAAGGGTACAGTCCCGAATAAGAAAAGGCGCAATGAATGCGCCTCTCTCAATATAACTGCTTAGGACTTACGCGGTTATCGCTTATTTGTTCACATTTCAGCCGCCTTATGCGGCTTTATATTCACAAAACGCGCTAATCGCGGTGCGATGCGTAAGTCCTGTGCCGTTATTTATTCGGCTGACGCATATAACGTAAAAACTCACTATCCCCTTTTAACACCATGATGTCATTGGGTTTATTAAAGCTATAACGATACGCCTGCATTGAGCGATAAAAACGATAAAACTCGGCATCTTTGCTAAACGAAGCAGCAGCAATCGCGGCGGCGGTTGCGTCACCTTCACCACGTAAAGTTTCTGACTGGCGATAGGCATCCGCTAACAAGACTTTTTGCTCACGATCCGCATTCGCTTTGATGGTTTCGGCTAATTCATTACCCTGCGAACGGTGTTCACGCGCCTCACGCTCGCGCTCAGTACGCATACGATTATAAATAGACTCAGAAATCGTTTCAGGAAAATCAACTCGTTTGACACGCACATCCACCACTTGAATACCAAACTCTTTCCGCGCAATCGCGTTGGCTTCTTGGGTTAACTGCACCATCATTTGATCACGCTGACCTGCAACCACTTCATGAACTGTACGCTCTGACACCTTGTTTTTTAAGCTATCTTTCACCCGTGCCAGCAATAATAACTCTGCTTTGGATGCATCACCACTGGTAACGGTAAAGTACTTTTTCACATCAGCTACTTTCCATAACACATACGAATCCACAATCAAGAACTTGTTTTCTTGGGTTAAATACTCGGTGCGCTCGGAGTCAGTCACTTGTGTACGGGCATCAAACTTACGAATTTCATGAATCATAGGCAGTTTAAAACCTAGACCGGGTTTAAGGTCAGCATCAATAATTTCACCGAATTGTATCAATACCCCGCGTTGAGTTTCACGAATGGTATAAGCGGTACTGGATAAAATACTGAGCAACAATAACGTGATAGTCAATGCCTGCATGGTTCTTGGATTCATGATTAACGACCCTCCCCACGGCCTTGACGAATACTGGGTCTAGTCACTGGCTCTTGTTCTATCGCTGACGATGGTACAGCAGCAGGACTTGCAGCGTTCATCATTTTATCTAACGGCAAATACAACATATTGTTACCCGTTGGCTCAATGACCACTTTATTGGTTTTAGCCAAGACCGACTCCATCGTTTCTAAATACAAACGCTGACGAATGACTTGTGGCGATTTTTTATACTCGACAACTAACTGGTCAAAACGAGCTGCATCCCCTTTGGCCCGATCAACCACTTCTAATTTATAACCATTGGCTTCTGCCAATAATCTAGCAGCTTGACCCCGCGCTTCAGGCACAATGCCATTAGAATAGGTTTGCGCTTGATTTTGCAGCCGCTCTTTATCTTCTTTCGCACGAATCACATCATCAAAGGCCGCTTTCACTTCTTTCGGCGGTAATGCTTCTAGAATATTAATCCCTGTGACTTGAATACCTGTTTGATAGGTTTTCAAATACTCTTGCAAACGCGGCTGGATATCACGCGCTAAGGTGGCTCGACCTTCATTCAGAATATGCGTCATCTTTGAACCACCAACGACATGGCGCAACGCGCTTTCGGTAGCGTGTAATAAACTGGCCTCTGGGTCATTCACTTTCAACAAATAACTGACAGGCTCTAAAATACGGTATTGTACCGTTAAGCTAATTTCAACAATGTTGGTATCTTCGGTAATCATGCGGGCATTAAGCGGAATTTGCTCAATACGTTGAATATTCACTTTTTTAACTTCATCGACTAAGGGCATTGCCCAATGTAAGCCTGCCGTTTGTGTGCTGCTGTATTTACCAAAACGTAAAACAACCGCTTCTTCGGCTTGCTCAACGCGATAAAATCCGACCATAATCGTTAGCAGGACAACCACCACGCCTGCAATTTTAAGGGCGGTGGTATCTGAATTGCCGTTATTACCACCAAACCAACGATCAAAGTTTTTATTGATATTCTTTAACATATCATCAATATCGGGTGGGCGTTGGCCATTGTTGGGTGGACGTTGTCCGTTACCTGAAGGTGGAGGCGTATTATTACCGCCACCGTTATTTTGGCCATTAGTTGGCTGATTCCACGCCATAGATTTTTACCTTTACCTTTTACCAGTCAATGCTATTTTTTGCGGTTAAATGCACGCCCACGTCTTGTGCTTGTAAATTGACACGCCGCAACACACTTGCTAATTCCTCTTCTGATAACCGTACAGTCAGCGTCATACAACCATCTTCTTGCATGACTTCTTCTTTCACGGCATTCAGGGCAAATAATTGGGCGCGAAGTTTGGCATAATGTGGCTGTAATTGCAGGTGATAAGTGCGAATATCACCGACTAATATCTGCGCCAATGCCGTTTTCAACTCGGCAATGCCCATGCCATCACGGGCAGAAAGCCATACTTCGGCAGGCACACCTTCATCATTGAACACTAAACGCGGCTCATGGGTTTCCAAACAATCAATTTTGTTATAAACCATTAACACAGGTGTTTTATTACCAATTTCAGCCAACACTTCGTTCACCGCCGCAATTTGAATATCACGATCCGCACTAACGGTATCAACAACGTGTAATAACAAATCTGCTTCTAAGGTTTCTTCTAAAGTTGCTCGAAATGCTTTGACTAACTGATGCGGTAAATGACGAATAAAACCAACGGTATCCGCCAAGACCACCGTACCAATACTTTCAATATCAACACGGCGCAATGTCGGGTCAAGCGTGGCAAATAACTGATCCGCCACATAGACATCGGACTCGGTTAAACGATTAAACAGTGTAGATTTTCCCGCGTTGGTATAACCCACCAAAGAAATTGTCGGAATAGACGCTTTTTGTCGTGCGGCACGACCTTGTTGACGCGTTTGACGCACTTTTTCGAGTTTTTCGGTCAGCATCACTACGCGATTTTTTAACAATCGGCGGTCGGTTTCAAGCTGTGTTTCACCCGGCCCACGTAGGCCGATACCGCCACCTTGACGCTCCAAGTGTGTCCAACCACGAATTAAACGCGAACTTAAATGTTTAAGTTGTGCTAACTCAACCTGCAAATTACCCTCAAAGGTGCGGGCACGTTGAGCAAAAATATCCAAAATTAAACCTGTTCGATCTAACACTCGACATTCTAAAACACGTTCTAAGTTACGTTCTTGAGCAGGACTTAAGGCATGATTAAATAAGACTAAATCTGCTCCCGTTGCTTTGACCAACTCGGCTATTTCTTGCGCTTTACCTGAACCTGCGTACAGTTTTGCGTCAGGTTTTTGCCGACTCCCTGTGACAACCCCTAAAATTTGCGCGCCTGCGGAGCTTGCTAATAATTGAAACTCACTTAAATCTTCATCTTGTGAATATTGTCTTAATTCTAAATGGACTAAAATGGCTTTTTCACCACCTTCATGTCGTTCAAAAAATTCCATGATTATGATCTCTGGAGGCGAAAAAGATACGCGCGGTATAGGGGCAAGCTGATGTCGATATCGTTAATAAATAGGACTTGCATGGCATTTAATAGGGTCTTGCCTATAACAATTCAAGCGTGACTAAATAGCTTTTGCAGAATAAAACCAAAAAAACCTCACAAAACATTGATTAACCTCAACAACTCGCTGTCTAAATTCATGAGGCGTTCATCTAAATAACGCAGTCTTCGACTCACTTCACGTAATAAATTCATTTGAATCAGCGCAAATTGTTCAAGGTGCGTCTCATATAACAAAAACAAGGTTTGATTACTTAACTCTAATGCTAAACAGGGTTCTAAAGCTAACACCGAGGCACTACGGGGATTCAAATCAATCAACGTCATCTCGCCAAAACAATCACCACGCGCCAACTGTCGTAGTTTTAAATTTTGGCCTTTCACCACCAATGCAGTGCCACTTTCCAAAATAAATAACGAATTCCCTTCGTCCCCTTCTCGAAAAAAATACTCGCCCTCATCGACAACAACCTCTGGACAGTGCTGAATTAAAAAAGCCAATGCCTGCTCATTCATGCCACCAAAGACGGGCATAGCTTGCAACCATGTGAGATAGTGATTATCCATAATTACGCTCCCATGCAGTTTTGACACACATTCATCTATCCATTAAGAACAAAAAAAATGCCGCTTCGTCAGCGGCATTTTAATTAACCAAACCAACCACAATAGATTAGTAGTTTAGATCTTGGTCATCGCCTTGGTCATCATAAGGATAACCGCCGCCCATTGTGCCGCTTGTCATCGGGCCAATCGGTGCTGCTGGTGCACCAACAGGACGAGGATTACGAGACGGGACAACCGTTGAAATGGCGTGTTTATACACCATTTGGCTGACTGTATTTTTTAATAACACGACATATTGGTCGAAAGACTCAATTTGGCCTTGTAATTTAATACCGTTCACCAAGAAAATAGAAACTGGGATACGTTCTTTACGCAACGCATTCAAAAACGGGTCTTGTAGGGTTTGCCCTTTAGACATCATGATAGCTCCTCTGCCAAATTAGCAGACTAAAAATTGTAATCAGTGCAAAAAAATAGTAACTCAAAAAGACTAGCAATTACCAGTCTCTAATTTGCGACTAATCTTAAAACTTTTCAAGTAATCTTGTAGGACAATCCAAATATCTTCTGTGTACAGTTGGTTAACGTCGTCTTTTAAGCCGCGTAACCATGTATGTTGACGTTTGGCTAACTGGCGCGTAGCAACAATAGCGCGAAAACGCATTTCATCTGCATCGTATAACCCGTCTAAATACTCCCATACTTGCCGATAACCAACCGAGCGAATTGCAGGTAACTCTAAATGTAAATCACCACGGGCTTTGAGTGCGCGTACTTCATCTATCAGGCCACTCGCTAGCATGAGATCAAAACGTTTTTCAATACGTTCATGCAAGACACTACGCTCTTTGGGTAATAACGCTAGCTCTAAAAGACGATATGGTAATGCTTGCGCCTCTTGTTCTTGATGAATTGCCGACAAGGGTTTGCCAGTGATGTAATACACTTCTAAAGCACGCTGTAATCGTTGAGAGTCGTTGGGTTGTAATCGTGCTGCAGTAATGGGGTCAACAGCCGCTAACTTTTGATGAATGGCTGGCCAGCCATATCTTTGTGCCTCTAAGGTAATTTCAGCACGAATAACTTCATTTGCTTCAGGTAAATTAGCCAGCCCGTCTTTTAATGCTTTGAAATATAACATCGTGCCACCCACCAACAGCGGAATACGACCTCTTGCGCTAATATCGGCCATTTCTCTTAATGCATCCGCGCGAAAATCAGCGGCAGAATAAGGCTGTGCTGGATCGCGAATATCAATTAAACGATGAGGAGCTAATGCTAATTCAGCCGCCGATGGTTTTGCCGTGCCAATGTCTAAGCCACGATAAACCATACTGGAGTCCACTGAAATGATATCAATCGGATACTCTTGTGCTAAACGTATTGCAATATCTGTTTTACCACTTGCCGTTGGCCCCATTAAAAAAATAGCAGGTGGTAATGTCAACAAAGAATGGCTCATGGGCATTTATCATCATAAAAAATAAGCGGTTATTTTAAGTCAGCTCAATCGTTAAACCCAAGTGTTCTATTTCTAATGTCACATTTTTGCGTTAATCTGCTTCTTAGGCTCTGATAGCGACAAATACGGTAAAAAATTTATTTTTTTATGCGTCTCTTATGCGTATTTTCTCATCGTTAGCACGATTACAGATTGCCGTATTACCTAACACACATTAGAGTTAGAACATCCTAATTTTAATTCTATATAACAACATTTAGGGAACATCTTTCAATGGCTACTTTTCGCACGACTTATCGACTCAGCATTTTGTCGATGGCACTTCTGAGTGCTGCTTGCTCTCCCAATCGACTGATTGGTAATCAGGTTAATCATTTTTCTTTGCAAAATGTCCTGCCTGTGGTGATGAAAACCGACGATATTCCAATGGTTTGCCACGCCAACGAAACGAATACGCCGTTATTGATGTCGTTCGCTCCGTTTGGCGTTGATGTTAACATGCTATTAGCGTTTGGCTATTCTGGCGCATCTGCCTGTACCGCCAGTGAAGCGCATGAAAAAGAATTGTGGTCGATGCAAGCCGAGAAACAAGGTTTGATTTACATGGCACAAGATGCCCGCATTGCTCAACAATTACTCAATCGTGATGCAGGTAAACGCCAACTGAAAGCCTATAAACACGCCGCAGAATATTTTAAGATCAACTATCAATATGAGATGGGCGAAGGCAAATGCCCCAATATCAAAGATGATAACGAACAACTGTTATTAATCATTGGTGCAACCTCTGGCCTCCAAGCCTTAAAAAACGATATTGCTTCAGGACGTTTAGTCGATTTCGACATGGGCTTACCTGCCAAAATTGGCCGTGCGATGAGTTGTTTAGATAATGAAAAATGGTGGGGTGAACCCAAAGCAATTCAAGCGGGGTTGACTGTCATTTTACCTAAAGATGCCGAAGCCGAAGCCGAAGGCTGGAAAGCATTGCAAGATGCCACCGATATTGGCTTGCAAACAGGTGTCCGTTTAAGTCACGCGACTTATGCGAGCATTGCCAGCATGAAGGGTCGGGAAGATCATTTGCGTGACTCCTTAAAACGCTTTGAGTCGATTCCTGTCGCTACATTAAATAGCCAATACACCTTATTAAATGCAATGGCAGAGTTACAGGTTCGCCATATTGCGAATATTTATTGGATGAAGTACGAAGGCCATCGTGCGCCTACCGAGAATTTTAGTAAATTTTGGGATGAGCAAGAAAAGCCCTCTCAAGCATTAAACCAACTGCTTGATGATTTATAAGTGCTACTCTGGCGATTGCCAATATAAAGATAACTTTTAATACGCTCTTAACGCTTAATCTATATCTGTGGTTAACTCCGTTAAGAGCTTTATTAATAACTATAAAAACAAGAGACTACTTCAATGATTTGTTCTCGCCTCTTTTTTCGATTGACTATTGTCTCGATGGCTTTATTAAGTGCCGCCTGCTCGCCTGATCGGATGATTGGCAATCACTTACGCAGCTTTACCATTGAACATGCTCTGCCCGTTATTCTTAAATCCGATGACATTCCTGTGATTTGTCACGCCAATGATGGTATGGCACCGTTAGTCATGTCATTTACTCAGTTTGGTGTTGAAACAGACTTGATGTTGGCATTTGGCTTGGCTGGATCGTCCATTTGTCTAGAAAATGAAGCCGTAGAAAAAGAATTATGGTCAACAATGGCGGAGCGACAAGGTTGGGCAAACACCGCAATGGACGCTCGATTGGCTCAGCAAATATTAAACAGAGATGCTGGACTACGACAAATACGCGCCTATGACCACACGACGACTTACTTCAAAAAGAAATATGACTACACTTTCGGCGAGGGTAAGTGTCCTAAACTCAAACAAGAAGTCGAGGAATTATTACTGCTCGTTGGTGCAACCTCTGCCCTACAAGCCTTACAAAATGATGTCTCTTCTGGCCGACTAATTAATGTTGACATGGCAATTCCACCTAAAATTGTTCGCGCGATGAGCTGTCTGGATAATCAAAAATGGTGGGGATTTCCAAAATCTGTACAAGCAGCGTTAACGGTTATTTTACCTGAAACCCCTGAAGCCGAACTTCAAGGCTGGAAAGACTTACAAACAGCCGCCGAGGAAGGCGATAAAGCAGGTATGCGTTTAAGTCACACGACTTATGCCGTTGTTGCCAGTATTAAAGGTCGAGATGATCGTTTAAGAGATGCCTTAAAACGCTTTGAGGCTTTACCAAAAGAGCGTCTTAACAAAGATTATGTGTTGTTAGATCAATTTGCTGACTTGGTGATGCGCCATATTGCTGACCGTTTTTGGATGCGCTTTGAAGGCCACCGTGCGCCGACCGAAAACTACAGTAAATTTTGGGATGAAAAAGAGCAGCCCTCCGCTACACTTGACGCAACGATGTTAGATACGATGTGATTGAGGCTTGGCTTCGACTCCGCTCAGCCACCACAACTCCGCTCAACCAGCATCAAATGCTCCCTGAGCGGAGTCGAAGGGTTATTAAACTAACCCCAAAAGAGCATTAGGAAGTAAATTACCGTCCCCGCCAAAACAACTTATCTAACTCGGCCAAATTAAACTGCCGCCATGTTGGACGACCATGATTACATTGGCTACTAAACTCCGTCGTTTCCATATCACGCAATAACGCATTCATTTCTGGTAATGACAACGCCCGATTAGCACGTACTGCGCCATGACAAGCCATACTGGAAAACAACTCGTTAATGGCTTCTTCCACCCGATGTGACTGACCATGGGTTCTAAAATCAGCCAAAATATCACGAATCAAGCCTGCTAGATCCGCCTTGTGCAACAACGCAGGAATGGCTCGTACCGCCACCGCCTCTTCACCAATACGATCGATGTCAAAACCCAATTGCTGAAACCATGATTTTGCCTGCTCCGATAGTTCTGCTTCGGCTCGGCTGACCGCAATCGTTTGACCGATTAATAAAGGCTGAGAGGCTAAACGCCCTGTTTGCCATGCCACTTTTAGGCGTTCATACATTAATCGTTCATGAGCCGCGTGCATATCCACAATAATCAAGCCCTGTTCATTTTGAGCTAAGACGTAAATACCGTGTAATTGTGCGAGTGCGTAACCTAAAGGGGGTGTCTGTGATGCGGGTACATGATAAGGCGCAGGAACAGCATCTCTTAATGGTGCTAAATAATCGGCTAATGCATCTTGTGCTTGTGGCGTCGAATGATCACTGGTTCGATACGGTTGACTATAGCCCGCAGACGGCAGGACTAAATAATTTTGTTCGGTTGGTTGCGGTTGCTGATAGGCTATTTGGCTAAAATCGGTCGCTGTTGCCGCTTGTTGAGCAGGATAATGCTCCGTTTTTAAGCCTGCCAAGCCTCGATGAATAGAACGCGCTAAAAACTCATGCACCCAACGCTGTTCACGAAAACGGACTTCATGTTTGGTGGGATGAACGTTGACATCAACCGACGAGGGATCAAGCTCTAAAAACAAGACAAATGCAGGATGGCGATTCGGTGCTAAAACATCACGATACGCAGTACGAATCGCGTGGCTCACCACTTTGTCACGTACAACACGGCCATTGACGTAGAAATATTGCATATCAGCTTGGCCACGCGCCATGCTAGGACTACCGAGCCAACCTGATAATCGTAAGCCTGTTACTTCGGTATCAATCGGAATCGCATTTTCAATAAAGCTTTGACCACACAACACACTGACACGGCGTAATTGCTCAAGATCATTCAGTGCAGGCTTAAAATGCCAACGGCGTGTGCCATTATGTTGTAATTGAATACCGACATTAAAATTTGCCAAACTTAGGCGTTTAATCACTTCTTCAATATGACCAAACTCGGTGGGTGCCGATTTGAGAAATTTACGCCGTGCAGGCGTATTAAAGAAAATATCACGGACACTGACGGTTGTGCCGCGTGCATGATTCGCAGGTGTTACCGTGGCAATCATGTCTCGGCCTTCACTCTGCACACACCAACCCAAGCCTGTATTGTCAGAACTCGACGTTAAACTCAAACGACTCACCGAAGCGATCGAAGCCAAGGCTTCACCCCGAAACCCTAGACTACAGACTGCATCTAAATCATCCAAGCCCCGAATTTTACTGGTGGCATGACGCGCTAAGGCTAAAGGCAAATCATCAGGATGAATACCACCGCCATTATCACGCACTTGTAGTAAACGAATACCGCCATCTTCGACAGTAACATCTATTTGTGTCGCGCCTGCGTCAATGGCATTTTCCAATAACTCTTTAATGACGGATGCAGGACGCTCAACTACTTCCCCTGCGGCAATTTGGTTGGCAAGCTGTGTTTCTAAGCGATTAATACGGGCAATCGGGGTGGTCGTTATCATGGTGTGGGTATTTTCAAGGTTTGGCCAAGTAACACATTATCATCCTTGAATTTATTAGCATCGCGAATGGCTTGTTTTGAGACACCATAATGCGCGGCTAAATCCGATAAATTATCGCCCACTTTTACCACATGGACGCGTGGCTTCTCAGGCATTTTCGTCACTTCTTTATATTTATTGCTCGCCGTTTTTTTACTGTCATTATTCACTACCATCGTTTTTTCGGTTTGATTTGACTTTAGGGTTGATGGCGTTTTTCCCCCTTCTGGTTCAGTTAAACGTAACACAGAACCTAAAAAAGCATTATCACTTTTCAAATGAT
The DNA here is from genome assembly GCA_006546595.1 of Moraxellaceae bacterium AER2_44_116. GTDB lineage: Bacteria > Pseudomonadota > Gammaproteobacteria > Pseudomonadales > Moraxellaceae > Agitococcus. Next base: position 460,856 of record VIAD01000001.1, read on the forward strand.
TCCACGTTTTCACATCCTCTATAGAAAGATGATATTGCGCCGCAATACTCGACAAGCTATCACCTTCCACAACCGTATGTTTCGTTGGTTTTACGGCTGATTTTTTGGGCTCTGCTTTTGGTGGCGTAGTATTAACCGCTTCTTTGGCTTTAACAGCCTCTGCTATTTTTTTTGTCTTAGCGTTGTCATGGCTAGACTCGTTTTTTTTCTCAACCATTGTCGTTTTTATGACCGTTTTAGGGACATCTTTTGGCACACCCGCCATAAAATCTTCTAAAGAATTGGGTAAAGTTGCTGTGATAAGTGTTTGCTTGGCGACTACTTTTGGCTCTACATTGACGGTTGGTATGGGGGGTTTTCGTTCTACGATGATTGGCTTATCACTCACGACAGGTCTGATCTCGGAATTATCGACTAATGTCCGATTCATCAATTGTGCCGCATCTTTAACGGCAAGCGTTTGCGTGCTAGTTTCTACCGTTTTTGGCTTAACGGGGATATCAATTAACTTTTCAGGGGTCATGACGACGGGTTTAGGCTCAGGCAAAGCTGCCACTTCACGCAAGGCTCGTGCTTTTTGTTTACCTGAACGTTGTTCTTTACGCCATGCAAAATAGGTTTTTTGAATAGGATATTTTTGTAGAAACTGTTTTACTCCCGTTAATACAGATTGAGCTATTTTTTGTTGTTCATTAGGGTCAGTCAGTTTTTCCTCTTCTCTTGGATTAGAAATAAAACCCGTTTCTACTAATACCGAAATCATACCCGGTTCTTTTAAGACCGCAAAACCTGCTTGCTCCACATGTTTACTGTGTAAGTGACCAATACCGTCTAGCTCACCGAGTATTTGATTACCCATGTGCAGGCTTTGTGTCATAGAGCCTTCAACCACCATATCAGCCAAGATATTTGTTAATTGGCTATCACGGCCTGCTGCTTCATCGACTCCCCCGATTAAGTCTGATTTATTTTCTTTTTCTGCTAATGCTTGAGCAAAACGTGAACTGGCCGTCGTTGCACCTTTACGGGACAAGGCAAATACTGACGCGCCTTTGGCTAATGGAGATAGTGCAGCATCGGCATGAATACTGATAAAAATATCCGCTTTATAGCGATTACGCGCAATTTTTCGACGGTCTTGTAGCGGAATAAAATAATCATCGTCACGGGTTAAATAGGCTTTAAACCCATCTGTTTTGCGTAACGCAGCCACCAGTTTTTTGGCAATCGCTAACGTCACATGCTTTTCGTAATAGCCGCTCGCGCCAATCGCCCCTGAATCTTCACCACCATGTCCTGCATCAACTGCAACAATCACCGAGCGGCCATTATTGGTTTCGTTGGTGACTTCCTCTTCAACAGGAACAGCTTCCATTGTGACTTTATCAAATAAATCAATCACTAAGCGGGGTTTATATTTATCATTGGCAGGTAATAAAAAAACATTAGGACGAACATCGTCCGTTAATTGAATGATTAATCGCTGTTTATGACCGTCAGGCTGAAATTGTAAACTTTGAATTAAGCCGACATGAGCAGGCAAGCTCGGTGTATTGACGGCGACATCGGTATTTTCTAATTCAATAATAATTTGTTTATTCGTTGATGCGATTTGTCGATAACGTACTACTTCAGATAAATCTAACACAATCCGCGTATTATCAGGCGCACGCCAAGAGCGCACGGCGGTAATGGTGGCAGCAAGACTTTCCGCACTGAACAATAATAAGGTACTAGCCCATAAAAAACGTTTTAATTTCATGAAGATAACTGTTGTAAAGCCTGTTGACCTTTCTCGGTAAAGGCAGTGAAATCTAATGCACGTCCGTCATCAAGCAATCGAATATCTAGGCTTAAATCGGGTGCGGGTAACAGTGGATGGCCTTGACTAGGCCATTCCACTAAGACAATACTTTGGGCGTGAAAATAATCACGAATACCTAACAACTCTAATTCTTCAGGGTCTTGAAGACGATACAAGTCAAAATGATACACCATCGCTTTTGCTAACTCATAAGGCTCAACAAGCGTATAGGTTGGACTTTTGACATTGCCTAAATGACCTAAACCACGTAAAAACCCGCGCGTGAACGTTGTTTTCCCCGCGCCTAACTCTCCCGTCAAATACACGACAGAGCCTTTCATGAGCACCGTCGCGAGTTTTTCGCCAATCTCAACCATTGCCGCCTCATCAACGGCGGTCGTGTGCCAGTTTTCAGTCATTATATTTACCTTCGTTCTCTGTCGCTTCGACTCCGCTCAGCCAGCGTAGAATGCTCCCTGAACGAAGTCGAAGGGCAATTCAAACCCTAACAATCAGAGAGAAATGGACTCACAATCATCCATTCAATAAAACCCGTAAATGTGGCAATAAATCGGTGGCAATTAAACCACGCTCACCTACTTCTGCTGCCATATCACCAGCGAGTGCATGGATCACTACCGCTTGCGAAGCTGTCGCCAAACTCACGCCAAATTGAGCCACTAAGCCAGCCATAATACCTGCTAAAGTGTCACCCATGCCAGCCGTCGCCATACCTGCATTACCGTAAGGGCATAAATTAACGCTGTTTTTGTCGGCAATCAGTGAACCCACGCCTTTTAACACGGCAACACCGCCATAATGGTCAACTAACTGCTGAATAGATTCAAAACGACCGCTATCAACATGTTGATGATCACACGCTAACAGTCGTCCTGCTTCACCACCATGTGGCGTTAATATCCAGTTGTCACGTTGCGTAGGTTGTTGCGATAACCAATACAATGCGTCGGCATCGACAATCATGGGTTTATGCGTTTCTTGCACCGCCAACCACAAACGCTGTCCCCATGCTTGCCGCCCCAACCCCATCCCAATGACGATCACAGTCGCCAACTCCATTAACGGCTGCAATTGCGACACATGCTGAATACCGCGCACCATCACTTCAGGACAACTTACCAATAATGCACCAACGTGATTGGGATGCGTTGCCACCGTCACCTTTCCTGCACCTGAACGTAATGCCGCCTCAGCCGTCATCATGACCGCGCCGCCCATGCCTTCATCGCCACCTATCACCAACACATGACCAAAATCACCTTTATGACAATGGCGTGGCCGTTTTGGTAACTGCACTTGCGATTGCTCTAAACGATATACCATTGGCGTTTTAGGGTAAAAATCAGGAGTGAGTTGCAATAACTTCTTAAACACCACTTGACCGACACGCGATGCGCCTTCGCCTGTAAACAAACCCAATTTATAACCAATAAAAGTAACTGTCAGCTCAGCATCAACCGCAACACCACAGAGCGCACCTGTATCTGCGGCAATCCCCGAAGGAATATCTATCGCTAAAACGGGCGCGTGATGTGCGTTGATGACTTGTATCATCTCAGCAAAGATACCTGTCACGGGCGAGTTCAAACCTGTACCCAATAACGCGTCAACAATCACATCCGCTTCAAATGACAGCCCTGCTACCCATTGTTGAATTGGCACACGCGCTGAGGTTGCCGCGTGCATCATAAGCTGGGCATCGGGCGTTTTTGGCAAAGAACTGTAGAACACTTCGACTTGATAATTGGCTTGTTGTGCTAAATAGGCAATCACATAACCATCGCCACCATTATTGCCATGACCACAAAACACCGCCAAACGTTTGGCATTCGGCCATTGTTTTTGAAGGACATCAAAGGCAGCTTGGCCTGCGCGCAACATCAGGTCATCACTACTGACAATATTTTTGGCAAATACACGTTGTTCTAGTGCGCGGATTTGCTCACTGCTATAAATATGGGTATCCATGATGGACTCAGGTAGGATTTATACGTTTAGTATAACCTGATGGATAGAAGTTGCTGAATGTGAAGTGGTGACTTTATGATGATTAGAAAGGAAAAACGAGTGTTTCCCTTGTATGTGCTTATTGAGTGGCCAGAAGGTATTAAAACGATGTAATGATCAATTAGTTGAGAGAGGCACAATAATACATCGAGCCTCTCTACTTTTTAACTACAGAGACAATGTTGCTGACTGTTCCAATACGGAACGTGCTTGTCGTTGTTCCTCATCGCTGCCCTGAACAACGAGAATAAATTTATCAACTTTTAAGGCGGTTTCGTACTTAATCACTTGATCTTCTGGCACACCGATTTGTGCCAATGCTGCACCTAATGCCGACACCCCGCCAACGACAACAGCTCCTTCAAGCGCACCGACCAACATCGCGGTTAAAGGGCCTGCAAATGCTAACAAACCCACACCCGGTAGAAAGAAAATTGCAGGTGCAAACAATAAGCCCCAAATACCGCCCCAAAAAGCACCTGCACCACCCCAAGATTTAATTCGATCTTCTGTGGTATAAAAACCAACAGGATACTCTTCACTGTGAGAACCTTTACCCACTAATGATAGCTTCTTTAAATCAAACCCTGCTCGGCTTAATAAATGAATCGCCTCTTCCGCTTCAAGATGCGTATTAAAGATATATGAAAGTGCGTTTACTTTGTCCATGATCGTGTTTCCAATGTATTTAAGGTGAGTTAAATCTGCGCTTAACCCCCTGCCAAATCTGTACGCTAACGCGCTTAGAATGAAAGATCGGTATTTTTAGAGCGACAGTTGTTATGATGTGGAGATATCAACTCAACCACTTAACTTTTTCCATACCGCCTAAACCATGCAAAAAATCCCGTTACAACACCCAGATATGACGCAACTTACCGCCAAAATCAAACAATGGGGCTTAGAGCTGGGTTTTCAGCAAGTCGGCATTAGTGGCGTGGATTTAGGCGAACATCCTCAAAATTTACAAAATTGGCTAGATAAAGGTTTTCATGGCGATTTGGGTTATATGGCGGCACACGGAGCAAAACGAGGCAAGCCTGATTTACTTGAAGCGTATGCTCAACGCGTCATTAGTGTACGTATGGATTATTTGGTTGAAAAACCCAAGCCACGCAGCATTCCCGACCATCCACAACAAGGCATCATTGCCCGATATGCTTTAGGTCGTGACTATCACAAAACACTGCGTAAACGCTTACAAAAATTTGGTGAAAAAATCATTAGCGAAGTCGGCGATATGAACTATCGCCCTTTTGTTGACTCTGCACCTATTTTAGAACGCGCCGTTGCAGAGCAAGCTGGTTTAGGCTGGATTGGCAAAAACACGATGCTCATGAATCGTCAGGCAGGATCTTTTTTCTTTTTAGGTGAACTGTTGACTGATTTACCGTTGATTATTGATACCCCCATCAGCGCACATTGCGGCAGTTGCCAAGCCTGTATTGATATTTGCCCAACTCAAGCCATCGTTGCGCCCTATCAACTGGATGCGCGGTTATGTATTGCGTATTTAACGATTGAATATACAGGTAGTATTCCCGAACATTTACGCGCAAAAATTGGCAATCGTATTTTTGGTTGTGATGACTGTCAGTTGATTTGCCCGTGGAATCGTTACGCCCAACTGAGTCACGAAGATGACTTTAAAGCGCGACATGGATTAGACAACGCCTCGTTATTAGATTTATTTTCATGGACAGAAAAGACTTATTTGGCCAAAACCGAAGGCTCACCGATTCGGCGGATTGGCTATGAAGGCTTTTTGCGTAATGTTGCGATCGGTTTGGGTAATGCGCCTTATTCACCGATTGTTGTACACGCATTACAAACTAAATTGAACGATGTCACTATTTTGGTGCAAGAGCACATTTTATGGGCATTAAAACAGCAAGAGAAACGCGTTGGGGTCTTGGCGAAATAAAAACTATCGGTTAGTCTCAGGCTTGCAGGATTTTTAATAAAGACAAAACACAGGAAAACGTACAATGAAAAAGCTCATTGCCATTGCATTATTAGCCAGCTCCTCAGTCGTCATGGCTGACCAAGATGTTGGTTGTGGTTTAGGTACTATTTTATTTGAAGGAAAATCGGGTGTTGCCCCTAAAATTTTAGCAGCAACGACTAACGGCTCTTACGGCAACCAAACTTTTGGTATTACCTCAGGCACTTTAGGCTGCCAATCTGATGGTGTGGTTAGCTCACGCGCTCGTTTAAGCATGTTTATGGGTACAAACTCCGAGCGTTTAGCCCGTGATATGTCCGTAGGTCATGGCGAATCGTTAAATGTATTGGCAGACTTAATGGGCGTAAAAGAACAAGATAAATCTTTGTTCTTCAAAACGGCTCAAGCAAATTTCAGCACTATTTTTGCCGCTGACAACAAAACTGCGGGTCAAGCACTCGCCGCACTACAACAAGTCATGGCGAAAGATGCTGTCTTAGCTGCTTACATCGCTGCTTAATACCATAAAAACATAAAGGAAGATCAACATGAAAAAAATTCTTGCGATTGCTTTGTTAGCAACAGCTTCGTCAGTAGCATTGGCAGACAATGATGCAGGTTGTGGTTTAGGTTCAATGGTTTGGGCAGGACAATCAGGCGTTGCTCCTAAAATTTTAGCGGCAACGACAAACGGCACATCGGCCAACCAAACGTTTGGTATTACTTCTGGTACATTGGGTTGCCAAGCTGACGGCGTGATTACCTCTAAAGCCCGTTTAAGTATGTTTATGGGCACTAACTCTGAGCGTTTAGCCCGTGATATGTCTGCTGGTCATGGTGAATCGTTAGATGTTTTAGCTAATTTGATGAACATCAAAACTGAAGATAAAGGCGCGTTTTTCCAAGCTGCTAAAGTCAATTTTGGTAAGATTTTCGCACCAGAAAATCAAACTGCTGGCCAAGTACTTGCTGCATTACAGCAAGTGATGGCAAAAGATGCCGTTTTAGCTGCTTACCAAGCCAGCTAATGCGTTATCGCTTGAACTAGCCCCTCGTTTGAGGGGCTTTTTATTTACTCTTAATTATTCCATTAAAAATACAATGACTTTTAATTTATCGCGTTTAGTTTGTGCCATTGGGATTTTAGCTTATTCATCTTTGAGCTTTGCCTCACCCACCGACAACAGGCTAATAAAAGCCAAAGAACAACACTTAGCTAGTCATCCTTATTGGCAAATTTTACTGCGTTATGAAAAACCACAAGGCGATAAGCTGATTAGCTCGGTAGAACAGCCGTCATTTTTTGTCAGTCCTGATGGCAAAACCAATGCCGAAGCAGAACTCACAGCAACCTTAGAAAGTCTATTCGCAGCCGCACCGACCAAAGCTGATGACGCAATTGCTTGTCGCTTTCCTGCACGCGCAGCATGGTTACGACAACAATTAAACATCACCGAAAGTGATTTAGCCTCTGCCAACTGCCCTGCTTTTAGCACATGGCTAAAGGGCATTAACTCCCATGAAGCAACCTTGGTTTTTGCGGCTGATTATGTGAATAATCCTTCGTCCATGTTTGGCCATACCCTATTACGCATTGATGCGCCCGATCAAACGGAAGAAACACGATTATTGGCCTATGCCGTCAATTATGCCGCGCAAACGAATACCAGTAATGGTTTAGAATTTGCTTATAAAGGGTTGAGTGGTGGTTATGCGGGAGCGTTTTCAGTATTGCCTTATTACGAAAAAGTCAAAGAATACAATGACTTTGAAAACAGAGATTTATGGGAATACCAATTAAACTTAACGCCTGACGAAATCAAACAAGGACTCGCACATTTATGGGAAATGAAAGGCATTAATCTGCCTTATTATTTTTTAGCATCCAATTGCTCCTATCAACTACTCGGACTATTAGAAGCCGCTCGACCGAACACCTATATGCGTCGAGATTTTCCTGTTTATGCGATTCCCACAGATACCTTACGTCGGGTTTTAGAAGAAAAAAACATCCTCAAAAAGATTGTTTATCGCCCTGCGAATGGCACAGCATTAGCCTTTCATGCTCAAAAAAATAGCCCTACTATCAATCAAACCGCTAAACAATTAGCCGATAATCCTGAATTTAGTGTGGACGCTCTCACCGCCACCGAACAAGCCCAAGCCTACGAAATGGCTTACGATTATTTGTATTATCTTTTTTTAGCGCATGAAGTGGATAAAAACAGCACACCGCCGAAACTACGCAATTTGTTGGTGAAACGCAGTCGCTATCCTGCGGCTGAACGCGCTTCGCCACCAAGACCATTAATTGACCCCGCACAAAGCCATAACACCAGTCGTTTTGTTTGGGGTGCGGGTTATGGCCAAGATGAACCCTTTGTTAGTGTTGACTATCGCCCTGCCTATCATGACTTATTAGACAGTGATGACGGTTATCGACGTGGTGCTGCGATTGATTTTCTTCGCTTGCAACTGCGTTATCAAACCGAAAGCCAACAACTTAAATTACAGCGTTTTACGTTTGTCAGCATCGACTCACTCGCACCGCGCAACGACTTTCAAAAACCGTTATCTTGGGCATTTGCTTTGGGTAGCCAACAAGCTGCCGTTGACCATTACGGAACATTTAGTACCACCGAACAACATGGAGTCGCTTTTATCGAAGGCGGCGCAGGCATTAGCAGTAAACTCAACACCGAAGACTGGTTGTGTTATGGCTTTTTACAAGGCCATTTGCAAGCTGGAAATCATTTAGATGATGGTTGGCGAGTCGGTTTGGGGTCGCGTTTGGGTTGCCGCCAACAATCCTCTGTGGGTCAGATTTTAGTCGATGTGCAGAGTTTATATCACCAAGATTCAAACCAATTTTTGAACAGTGTCAATCTCGGTTATCAATGGCAAATCACGCCCAATAACGCTATACGACTTAACGTCCATATAGAGCAACAACAGCAAACACATTGGCAAAGTGGTGAATTGGGTTGGGTGAGATATTTTTAATAAACCGCGTCTAATTTGAAAACCCTAGTGAGTTTCACCGTTCATGGTGAGCCTGTCGAACCACCCTTCGACAAGCTCAGGGTGAACGGAAAATATAAAACAAACATGACTATGAGTTTCTATCTAGAGTGTGTTTAATTACTTATTTTCGATGCAACTGGCGTGACCTTAATGACCACCGTATTGGCCATTTTGTCGTGCCAGCCTTGTTTACGGGCATCAAAAATAATCCAAATAAAGCCGATTCCTAGCGTAAAACTCACCACCATATAGCCCAAAAAACGCAGTAAAAACTGCTTGATCGTCGGTTTTCCGCCTGTTGCTGCATCGACAATTTTGCTGTGAAAGACCATTTTACCTAGCGTGGATTGAGATGACTGCCAAAAAACCAGCAAAAATGGCGTTAAGATGGCAAGGAATAGCCATTGTAGCTCCGCCATGAGTTTTGGGTCATACGGCAAATTGACTGATAGTAAATGCGGGAAAAACAGAATGACGATAGGCGTTAAAATAAGCATTTGAATAACCGTATCAATCACAGAAGCTAACACGCGCTGACCAAAACCCAAATAAACAAACTCAGAAGGATTAACAATAACACTGTGCTTATTCATGATTTTTATCTTCATACCTAATAAATAGCTTTTTGCCCGCGTATTCATAGCATAAGCAAGATTATAAATCTCACCCACCGTGCTAATTCGTTATAATTCGCCAAATTTTATCTGATGAGCAATTCGATTGAGCCATTTTGACGTAATTATTATCGGTGGTGGTGCTTCGGGCTTAATGTGCGCCAGTACCGCAGGCCAACGTGGTCGTCGTGTTTTAGTCTTAGACAGCAGCAACAAAGTTGGCAAAAAAATTCTCATGTCAGGTGGTGGCCGCTGCAATTTTACCAATCTGTTTGTCACACCCGAAAACTACATCTCTGCCAATCCTCATTTTTGTATTTCAGCACTCAATCGTTATACCCAATGGGACTTTATTGCGTTAGTCGAAAAACACCGCATCCCCTATCATGAGCGCAAACACGGCGAGTTGTTTTGTGATGACTCTGCCAAAGACATTCTAAATCTGCTGTTAAATGAGTGTGAACGCGGCAACGTCACCATCAAAACGCAATGTGATATTCAAACGATCAGCACCATCGACACCGTTGCATCACCTACTCATAACGCACGTTTTAAACTAGAGACTAATTTAGGCTCATTCAGTGCTGAATCTTTAGTCGTCGCGAGTGGTGGTTTATCCATTCCAACGATGGGCGCAACGGGTTTTGGCTATCAGATTGCTCGTCAATTTGGCCATCATGTGTTGCCAACACGCGCAGGCTTAGTGCCATTTATGTTTAGTGATAGTTTTAAAGCGGTTTCTGAACGCTTGTCAGGTCTAGCCGTAGAAGCCGATCTCAGTAATGACACTGCCTCTTTTACCGAGAATATTTTATTTACCCATCGTGGTTTGAGCGGCCCTGCGGCGCTGCAACTGTCAAATTATTGGTTACTGGGCGAGCCTATTCAGATCAATTTATTTCCTGAAGAAGATATGGCGGTATGGCTAAAACAACTGAAACAACAACATCCTAAATCGCTGTTGCGAACATTATTGAGTGAACGAATGGCCAAAAGCTTGGTCTTAGAGCTACAAGCACTGCTTTGGCCTGAACACGCTGAAACAGCAATGGCACATATTCCCGACCTTGTATTAGAAAAAATTGCCAACAATTTAAATGCGTGGTCACAAAAACCCTCAGGCACAGAAGGTTATCGAACAGCAGAAGTTACACTGGGTGGCGTAGATACGACAGAGCTATCCTCAAAAACCATGGAAAGTAAAAAGCAAAAAGGCTTATTTTTTATTGGCGAAGTCATGGATGTGACAGGCCATTTAGGTGGCTTTAATTTTCAATGGGCGTGGGCGTGTGGCCATGCAGCGGGAATGTTTGTGTAGTGGATTCTAACCCAAATGGGGCAACACATCTGCCCCATCACATCAACAACCGAGAGATTAACCAAAATCCCCCGAGCGACGACCACAATTACGGCAAGTATGGGTAAACAACTCGACATCATCCCTACCGACAAAAGTATAACCACAAACAGGACACGTCATTTTCTTTAATAAAAATCTTAACATCAAACCTAACAGCAAAAATCCGACAAAGGCTTGGCTCAACAAATTCCCTGTATGACCAGAAACGCCATACACATCAGCAATGGCTGCAACCACTAAAACAATCATGATTGAGGCCAACCAAAAACTCATTTGACATGTACGTTGAAACCATCTAATTTGACGAATGCTCATACGCTTTTACGACTCCTAAAACGGCTATAAATCAAGTTATCGAAAAAATTCTAACACTCGCTTACCCAACACCCGATAAAAAACAGTCAAACAATCCGACAATATCTACGCAAAGAATGAGATAATCGCTTTAGAATCAATCGGTTTACTTCGCCTTGATACTTTTCCCTTCACATTGATATGAATTTTTTATGACAATTATTATTGGTATCGACCCCGGTTCACGGATGACAGGTTACGGCATTATTGAAAAGATCGGCAGCAAATGTCGTTTTATTGATGCAGGCACGATTCGCACCGAAAGTGACGAAATGCCCATTCGCCTAAAACGTATTTATGAAGGCTTAAAACGCATTATTGACTTTTATCAACCGACAGAAGCTTCCGTAGAAAAAGTTTTTTTAGCCCACAATGTCGATACAGCACTTAAACTGGGGCAAGCACGAGGCGCTGCTGTCACTGCGTTAGTCATGCACGACATTACCGTTTATGAATATACTGCACGACAAATTAAACAATCAGTAGTGGGTTTTGGTGCGGCCGAAAAAGAACAAGTCCAAATGATGGTGACACGTTTACTCAGTATTCCTGTGATTCCCCAAGCGGATGCCGCTGACGCGCTGGCGGGTGCATTGTGTCACGCTTATACCTCACAAACATTATTAAAATTAAATGCTGTCGCATTGCGAACAACTCGTATAAAAAAGTGAAACAGCGCGTATTATCGGCGAGCCACTCTCCCTATAAATTTTAGGTAAGTAATCATGTTTAATTTTGACTTTTATAACCCAACACGCATTGTATTTGGTAAAGGCCGTATTACCGACTTAAATAAACACATTCCACAGCAAGCGCGTGTTCTCGTGTTGTATGGTGGCGGCAGTGTTAAAACGACAGGCACATTAACAGAGGTTTTACATGCCTTAGGTGATCGTGTCGTGTCAGAGTTTGCAGGGATTGAACCTAATCCGAGCTATGAAACATTAATGCAGGCGGTTGAAGTGGTTCGCCGTGAAAAAATTGACTTTTTATTGGCGGTGGGTGGTGGTTCTGTTATTGATGGGACAAAGTTTGTCGCAGCAGCAGCATTATATGACGGTGATTGCCTCAATATTCTCAAAACACGCGGCAGCACAATTAAACAGGCATTGCCGATTGGCGTGGTACTTACTTTATCCGCAACAGGTTCAGAAATGAACAACGGCGGTGTTGTTACCGTAAAAAGCACGCACACTAAATCAGCATTTTTTAGCGAAAAATTGTTTCCACAATTCTCAATTCTTGACCCGACTAAAACCTTCACACTATCACCTCGTCAAATTGGTAATGGTGTTGTTGATGCCTTTGTCCACATTACCGAACAATATTTAACCTACCCTGCCAATGCGCCTGTCCAAGACCGTTTTGCTGAAGGTTTATTATTAACCTTAATTGAACTGGGTGAAAAAGCATTATCAAACCCCGATGATTATGATGTTCGCGCCAATCTAATGTGGGTAGCGACGATGGCATTAAACGGTTTGATTGGGTCAGGCGTGCCTCAAGACTGGTCAACGCACATGATTGGTCATGAATTAACAGCCTTATACAATATAGACCACGCGCAAACCTTGGCCATTGTTTTGCCATCAATGCTGACTGTTCGTAAAGAAGCCAAACGTGAAAAACTACTGCAATTTGCGACACGCGTTTGGCAACTTACCGACGGTGACGACGACACACGTATTGATGCAGCCATTGCAAAAACACGCGCATTTTTTGAAAGCGTTGGCGTAAAAACACGCTTAGCCGACTATGGTGTGACAACAATTGACGAAGTGCTTGCTCAGTTGGAAGCGCATCGAATGACCGCTTTAGGTGAACGTCGTGAAGTCACGTTGGATGTGAGCCGACAAGTGTTGGAGCTTTCTCGATAACTCACTATCAACACGATTGAGCCTATTCCTCATTTGGAATTTGATGCTTAGATTGTTTTTTGCTAAACAATCTAAACTCAATCATCTCAAAAGGGCTTCGACTCCGCTCAGCCAGCGTAAAAATGCTCCCTGAGCAGAGTCGAAGGGTTGGTTTAAGCAAATGCCAACAGAACCTAAGCCTTACTCATATTCCCCGCAAATAAATTCGCTAAACGTGGTGCTAAGGCATTGGGGATATCATGTCCCATACCTTCAATCAGTTCAAATTTCGCGCCTTTAATACTCTTAGCAACGGCTTTGCCACAGGCAGGACGTAGTAATCTATCTTCTTTACCATGCACCACAATTGTAGGTACATGAATATATTTTGCCAGTGATTTGATATTGCCTGTGCCCATCACCGCTAAGAAATGACGTTTTACACCCGCAGGATGAAAGCTCCTATCCATTAAACCGCCCGCAAAAACGCGAATTTCGTCAGGAGTCATTGGATGCGCAGGGCTACCAATTGCGGTAAATAATTTGACACTATGATTCAACAACACATCTCGCGGGGCTTTTGCGCCTGGCCCTTTAATGAGCGGAAAGAATGCTTTGGGATGTGGCGGTGGTAACATCGGTTGATTATTACTGGAAAACAAAACACCCAAACTCAATACACGTTCAGGATATTTAGCAGCAATAATTTGACCAATCATGCCACCCATTGATGCACCAATGATATGAGCTTTGTCGATTTTTAGCGCGGACATTAAGCCTATGGTATCGGCTGCCATATCGTACAAGTTATAAGGCGATGGATTAGGTAACCCTAATTGAAAACGCGCCATCTTCATCCAGAAATTCTGTTTTGGGCTACGAACTTTAATCTTGCTCGACAAGCCAATATCCCGATTATCAAAACGAATAACTTGATAACCGCGATCAACTAAGGTCTGACAAAACGACTCAGGCCACAATAATAGCTGCGCCCCTAAGCCCATAATCAATAACACGGCGGGCGCGTGTTCATCACCAAAACGCTCGTAAGCCAACTCAATATCACCTACTTTCGCTACACCTTTAGTTGTCATCATCTTTTTACCTATCTATGCAATTGAGTTAGTCAAGTTTTGCTTTTTTGCGTGTCACTGTCTTTTTAACAGCTTTAGTTGGCACTTGAACGGGTTGCGCGATCACAGTCGTTTCAGGCAATTCTGCCAACCATGAACGCCACGGTGGAATCCAGCCACCTGTTGCCTGCTCCAAAGCGACAGCACAAGCAATACTTAAATGGTCATTATTTTGGTTAGATACAACCTGAATGCCTGTCGGTATGCCGCCAGCGTTTAAGCCCATCGGTACAGCAGTAGACGGTAATTCCATGGCATTAACGATGGCACAATCGACAAAATCAAAGGGTTTAAAAATCGGCATACCATGTCGCGGCGCAACTTCAGGAAAAGTCGGCATCACTAAGACACCATCATCCCCTAAAATTGTATTCAGTTGTTGTTTCAGTTGATGTCCTAAATCAACAAAACGCTGACGTTGGCCTGTCGCCAAATTAGGAAACTGTTCCAATAAGGTCAACACTAATAAAGGCAAAGTATGCGGTGATTTTTTGCCTTTAACCGCCATCGTAGCTAAAGCTTTTAATGGATGTTTAATGTGATACTCACCAAACATCATGGCGGTAAAAGAATGCTCTGGTGAAGACGAATCTGCTAACAAACTCGACCAAATCATAAACGCATCGTCAATTAAGGGTAAATCGACAGTGACGTGGGTTGCCCCTTGTTTCACTAAGGCATCAACTGCTTTTTGTTGAGCATCTAGAATATCAAACGTCGCTTTCGGGCCACGCTCTGGAGAAATGGTAATAACACGCAATTTGCTAATATCGACGTCTTTTACTGATTTCAGTTTGGGGGAGTTTTCACCCGCCAAAATACGTACTAACAGCTCTAAATCTTCGGCGCGACGACATAAGGGCCCTGCCGATAAATAATTCAAAGTTTGACCATGCGCGCTCGGAAAATGACCGTCGTTATTAATTAACATCGGTGAGGCTTTATGACCAAACACGCCGTTAAAAAAAGCAGGCATACGAATCGAACCAGCAACATCTGAGCCCAAACCAAAAGGTGTGCCACCTGCCCCGACTATTGCGCCTTCGCCACCCGAAGAGCCACCTGTAATACGGCCTCGGTCATAGGCATTTTTACTACGGCCATAAACACGGTTATAGGTTTCGTACCACATCGCCAACTCAGGAGTATTGGTCACACCTAAAGGAATTGCACCTGCATTACGCAAGGCAGCAACAGCATAGGAATCTTTTTGGCCATAGACATCACGCCTAGACACCATCCCCACCACTTGCGGCATCCCTGTAAACTCAAAGGTATCTTTGATTGTGCAAGGTACACCTAATAACGGCGGCAAACTTTCAGGATCGGTCGTGCTAGCAATTAAAGCATCTGCGGCATCAGCTTCGCGTAAGGCTTCGGCAAAACGATCAAAAACGACAGCATTTAGACGAGGATTAACACATTTAATTTGAGCGATATGCGCCTCAACTACTGCCCTTGACGATATTTTTTTTGCTTTAATATCGGCAGCTAACGATAAAGCGGATTGTGTTAACAGCATAAACCTTCCTTATGAGTTAGGTATAATGGACGATGTATTTTATGAAGACTAGCGAAAGCGTGTACTATCGTGCAGATTCAGCATTAAATCTATGTCTTCTTGCGCCAAATTACTTGTCATTTTTGGCAGTAGCTCGACGAATAGCCTTACAATAAGCCCCTATAGCGACGACTTCTACGGATACGATAATGAGTGAGTATTTGCTGTTACTGGTTGGCACCATTCTCGTCAACAACTTTGTCTTAGTGCAATTTTTGGGCTTGTGTCCATTTATGGGCACTTCGAAAAAAATCGAGACTGCCGCAGGTTTAGCCGTCGCCACGACGTTTGTACTCACTATCTCTTCGGTATTGTCTTATGCTACTTACGCGCTATTGTTAAAGCCATTTGATTTAGAATATCTCAACACACTGTCCTTTATTTTGGTAATTGCGGTGACAGTGCAATTTACCGAGATGGTATTGCACAAAACCAGTCCTGTGTTATATCGCGTTTTAGGAATTTACTTACCACTGATTACCACCAACTGTATCGTTTTAGGTGTGGCATTATTGAATGTTCGTCAAGCTCACCCGACGTTTATTAATGCCTTGCTGACGGGTGTCGGTTCGGGCTTAGGCTTTGCTCTCGTTTTGGTATTATTTGCGGCCATGCGCGAACGTATTCATGTCGCTGACGTGCCTAAAGCATTTCGTGGTAGTGCTATAGCGATGGTGACAGCAGGCTTAATGTCCTTATCATTCATGGGCTTTGCGGGATTGGTTAAATTCTAATGTCAACATTCTTCGCCATCTTCATTGCTATTGCGGCTATTGTTTTGCTGGCATTACTGGCAGGCGGGATTTTAGGTTTTGCTGCCGAAAAATTTAAAGTGGACTCCGACCCTATCGTCGAACAACTCGATGCATTATTGCCACAAACCCAATGCGGTCAATGTGGCCACCCCGGTTGCCGTCCATATGCCGAAGCCATTGCCAACGGCGAAGCCATTAACCATTGCGTGCCCGGTGGCCAAGATACCATCAACAAAATCGCAGATTTATTAGGTGTCGAGCCATTACCTTTAGATAGCGAATATGGGGTTGAAGCCGAAGTCAAAAAAATCGCTTATATCCGCGAAGAAGACTGTATTGGTTGTACTAAATGTATTCAAGCTTGCCCTGTGGATGCCATATTGGGCGCGGCAAAACATACGCATACAGTGATTGTTAGTGAATGCACAGGTTGTGATTTGTGTGTCGAACCTTGTCCTGTTGATTGTATTGATATGATTCCTGTGCCCATCACTCGTAAAACATGGCATTGGCAAGCACCACAAGGCGTAGGTTCTACTCCTGTACGATCGTCAAAACTCATTCCCACCCAACAAATTGGATAAGGTGATTTAACCTATGAATTATGCCAAGTGGGAAATGTTCGGTGGCATTCATCCTCCTGAACATAAAAAAGAGTCCACCTCCACCGCCATTCAACCAGCGAGCTTGCCTGAGCGTTTAATTATCCCGATGTTGCAACATATAGGTGAAGAAGCTAAACCCGTCGTCAATATCGGTGAGAAAGTCTTAAAAGGCCAAAAGATTGGCGAAGTCCGTGCTTTTGTTGCTGCGCCTATTCATGCGTCCACATCGGGAACAGTGATTGATATTGGCTTATATCCTGTTGACCATCCCTCAGAAATGAATGCTTTATGTGTTGTTATTGCACCTGATGGTCGTGATGAATGGGCAGCACATACGGGCTTAGTCGATTATCATCTTGCTGATCCACAAACCTTATTAGCGATGATTCGTGAAGCGGGTATTGCAGGTATGGGCGGCGCAGGTTTTCCAACAGGCTCAAAGCTGACGTTAAAAGATGCGATACAAGTGGATACTGTCGTTTTGAATGCGATGGAGTGCGAACCGTACATTACTGCCGATGATATGTTGATGCGCGAAAGAGCCGCAGAAATTATTGAAGGCGCAAACATTGTTAAATATCTGCTCAACGCCCAACGTGTGATTGTGGGTGTGGAAGATAATAAACCTCAAGCTATTCAAGCAATGACCATCGCCTCGCAACATCAAGCCCATATTGAGGTTTTAGCGACGAAAACCAAATATCCTTCTGGCGCAGCGCGACAAACTGTTTATATTTTAACGGGACGTGAAGTTCCTGCCGAAGGTCGAACAACAGATGTCGGTGTTTTTTGTTTAAATGTCGGCACAGCAGCAGCAATTTATCGAGCAATTGTTCATGGCGAACCGTCGATATCACGCATTACCACCATCACAGGTTTGGGTGTAAAACAACCTGCTAATTATGAAGTACGTATCGGCACACCTGCGCGTCATGTTCTGCAATTAGCGGTGGCGGATTTTCAGCGGATCAATCGTTTGATTGTTGGTGGGCCAATGATGGGTTATACCCTACCCGATGCCGATATTCCCATTGTTAAAACAACCAACTGTTTAATCGCCGCTACCGCCAAAGACTTTCCACCGCCAGCACCCGAAATGGCCTGCATACGTTGCGGCGATTGTGCCACTGTCTGCCCTGTGCAGTTATTACCGCAACAATTGTTATGGTTTAGCAAAGCCGAAGAGTTTGATAAAGCGAAACAACATCATTTAGATGATTGTATTGAATGTGGTGCTTGCGCTTATGTTTGTCCTAGTAACATTCCTCTAGTTCAGTATTATCGTTATGCCAAAGGCGCAATTGCCGAATTAAAAGCCGAAGCCGAAAAAGCCGAACGTGCGCGGGAACGTTTTGAAAATCGCAAACAACGTATTGAGCAAGAAGAAGCTGAAAAAGAAGCACGTCGTATCGCCAAAGCAGAAGAAGCGGCTGCACGAGCTGCGGCTAAAACAACCGAAAACACATCAACTACTGCCGTTGTTGACAGTAAAGCCTTAACCATTGCTGCTGCTTTAGCCCGTAGTAGTTTGAAAAAAGCAGAAAAGCGTTTACTTGTCGCACAAGCCAGCGAAGAAAATACAGATGATTTAGTAGCCGAAATTGAACGATTAAAAATTGCCGTCAGTCATGCCGAAGCTGCTTTACAATTAGCACAAAGTATCACCTCTCCATCAGCCGAAAAAATGTAGTTATTTCTTATGCCTTTAATCACCGTCACTTCACCCCATAGCACCAGTAAAGCCGATACAGGCCGCATCATGCGTCATGTCATTTACGCGACGCTACCTGCTTTAGTGGTGATGACATGGGCATTTGGTTTGGGCAATTTACTCAATGTCCTGTGGTGTATTTTTTTAGCCGTTGCTTTAGAAGCTTTATGCTTAAAACTGCGAGGCAAACCTATCCCATTTTTCTTAAAAGACTATTCCGCAGCAGTGACTGGTTTGTTATTGGGTTTATCCATCTCACCTTTTGCACCGTGGTGGATTAGCTTGATTGGGATGATTTTCGCCGTTCCCATTGCCAAACATTTATATGGCGGTTTAGGCAGCAACCCCTTTAATCCAGCAATGATTGGCTATGCCCTGTTATTAGTTTCTTTTCCTGTGGAAATGACCCGTTGGGCAGGAATGAGTATCACCGCAACGCCTGAACAAACTTGGCTAATGTTTAGTGGTCAATCCGAAGTCATAGATCAAATCACAGGTGCAACACCGCTCGACACCTTCAAAATAGCCGCACTAAAAGGTATTGAAAATAATCATTTTTGGCTGGATGACTTTCAGCTAAAAAGTTGGATGACGATTAATATCACCTTTTTAATGGGTGGTATTTATTTGTTATATCGCAAGATTATTACTTGGCATATTCCTGTCAGTGTTCTGGCTACACTCACTGTATTATCTAGCCTATTTTTTTATTGGGATAATAACCATTACGCATCACCAATATTGCATTTGTTGAGTGGCGCAACAATGATGGGTGCATTTTTTATTGCTACCGACCCTGTCAGCGCAGCGACTTCGGTCAAAGGTCGTTTGATTTATGGTGCAGGGATTGGCGCATTGCTTTATATCATTCGCACATGGGGTGGCTATCCCGACGCGATTGCTTTCGCCGTATTATTTATGAATTTATCCGCACCGATGATTGATCATTTAGTGCAACCGCGCACCTTTGGCCATGATATTCAGCCCGTTAAATGGCGTAAGGAACAAAAATGATTACCCAATCCATGCGTTCCAGTGCCATCACTTTAGGTATATTTGCGTTAATAGCAACGGGCATGGTGGCAGGTTTTCATGCCTTAACTGACCAAAGAATCTTACAGAGCCAACAACAATCGCTCACTGAGTCATTAAATTCTTTAGTGCCATCATCACGATATAATAATGACTTATTGCATGACATACTTAGCATTCAAAACAATGACTTACTGAATTTAGAACAGCCAGAAACGGTTTTTCGGGCGCGTAAAAATGGCCTTCCTGTTGCCGTGATTTTTCCTGTGATTGCACCCGATGGTTATAGTGGCAAAATACGGTTATTGGTAGCCATTAATACCAATGGTGAATTGGCGGGTGTCCGTGTCTTAGCTCACAAAGAGACACCAGGCTTAGGTGATGCGATTGATATCGATAAATCGTCATGGATGTTAGATTTTAATCACAAGTCTTTACTTTCACCCACTGCCGACGGTTGGTATGTCAAAAAAGATAACGGTGTTTTTGACCAATTTACAGGCGCAACCATTACCCCTCGCGCGGTGGTCAAAGCCATCCATAATGCCCTGTTGTATTATCAGCTTCATCAACAAACACTCTTTTCACCCGTCGTCGTCACGGCACACGAGTAAACCATCATGGCCGAAAATTTTTATCAAAAAATCGCAATTGATGGTTTATGGCGAAACAATACCGCAACCGTCCAACTCTTAGGTTTATGCCCGTTATTGGCGTGCTCAGGCTCTGTGGTAAATGGATTAGGCTTAGGTTTAGCGACAACTCTCGCGTTAACAACGTCTAACGCCGCCGTTTCGCTATTACGTCATCATATTCCTGACACGATTCGCATTCCTATTTTTGTCATGATTATTGCTGCATTTGTCTCGTGTATCGAATTGTTTATGCACGCGTTTACGTATCAGCTTTATCAAATTTTAGGTATTTTTATCCCCTTAATCGTCACCAACTGTGCGTTATTAGGCCGTGCCGAAGCTTTTGCCTCTAAAAACAATACCGCTGCCGCAGCATTTGATGGCTTGATGATTGGTGTTGGCTTTACGCTGGTGTTAGTGTTATTAGGCGCGATGCGAGAGCTACTCGGCAACGGCACTTTATTTGCCAATATGCACTTACTATTCGGGGATATAGCAAAAGACTGGACATTAACCATTCCCCATTATAAGAAATTCTTATTTTTCATCTTACCACCGAGTGCTTTTTTGTGTTTGGGCTTAATTATCGCAGGCAAAAACATCATTGATGAACGACTTAAAAACCGTAGGAAACAAACCATAGAAAGCATGCTTGGCTCAAAACGCGTACGAACAACAGGAAATATTAGCTAATTGAAAACTATACATCCCACCACAGTTCGTGAAATATTTTTACGTTTACAAACAGCTAACCCAAACCCCACGACAGAGTTGGTGTACCACACTCCCTTTGAATTATTAATTTCGGTCATTTTATCGGCGCAAGCAACAGATGTTAGCGTCAACAAAGCGACAGCTAAATTATATGCTGTCGCCAATACCCCTGAAACCATCTTGGCATTGGGACTAGAAGGCTTAAAAACGTATATTAAAACCATCGGCTTATATAACACCAAAGCTGCCAACATCCTTAAAACCTGTGACATGCTCATCAATCAACATCAAAGCCAAGTACCGCATGACAGAGCGGCATTAGAGTCATTGGCGGGCGTTGGCCGCAAAACTGCGAATGTTGTGTTAAATACCGCTTTTGGTGAACCTACGATTGCCGTTGATACCCATATCTTTCGCGTTGCCAACCGTATCGGCTTGGTTCAAGCGGCAACAGTGGATCAAGTAGAGCAACAACTGCTCAAGGTTATTCCGCCACGCTTTCAATTAAATGCCCACCACTGGCTGATTTTGCATGGTCGCTACATTTGCATAGCGCGTAAGCCCAAATGCTCAAAATGCCTTTTGGTGGATATTTGTGCATTTCCTGAAAAAAACTTAGCATAAAAAGCCACTAAGGAAACGTTCCTACACCTCACACCCGCTATTAACTTGCAAATAATCAATAATTTTCACGTTAGTGAACACTTAGCTTTGCCATTTTAACAAAAATCATGCAGAATACCGCACCCGCTTGCAACGCCAAGCTTGGTACGAATTTTCATCAGTTCTAGGGTTGCTATGTCAAACAAAGAAGAGCAAATCGAAATGGATGGTACGGTGATTGACACCTTGCCTAATACCATGTTTCGTGTGCAGTTAGAAAATGGTCATGTCGTGACCGCGCATATTTCGGGCAAAATGCGTAAGCATTACATCCGTATTTTAACGGGCGATCAAGTCAAAGTTGAGATGACTCCTTACGACTTAAGTAAGGGTCGTATTACTTACCGCGTCCGTTAAATAGCTTCATCTGACTCCTCGCCCTCAGCGAGGAGTTTCTGCATTCAATTAAATCTTTCTCTCACCCAAAAATCTGCTTCTATTTCAATCGTCAACGACACCTATAATTAACCACTCAAAATACAGTAAAATATCGCCAAACTGTAAAAAACCACAGCAAAGAGCGGGTTAAATGACTGAACACTCCAATAATACTTTGACAAATAATTGTAAAACACTATCAGTCGCGCCGATGATGGATTGGACTGATCGCCACTGCCGTTACTTCCTTCGCCTGTTTAATCCTCACATGCGTCTTTATAGCGAAATGGTGACGACGGGGGCTTTAATACACGGTGATACCGCCCGATTTTTACGTTTTGATGAGTTTGAGCATCCTATTGCCTTACAACTCGGTGGCGCAAATCCCCAAGATTTAGCCATATGCACAAAATTAGCCGAAGATTATGGCTATGACGAAGTTAATTTGAATGTCGGCTGCCCTTCTGACCGTGTCCAAAAAAATAAAATTGGCGCATGTTTAATGGCTGAACCCGAGCTGGTGGCCGAGTGCATTAGCACAATGCAAGCTGCGGTTAAAATTCCTGTGACTGTAAAGCATCGCATTGGTATTGATAACTTAGAAAGCTACGATAATCTCTGTCACTTTGTCGATACTGTGGCTAAAACAGGTTGTACTGAATTTATTGTTCATGCCCGAATTGCTATTCTGCAAGGATTATCACCCAAAGAGAATCGCGATATTCCACCGTTACGCTACGATGACGTATATCGGTTAAAAAAAGACTTTCCACAGTTAACGATTCATATCAATGGTGGTATAAAAACAGTTGAGGATATTGCTGAACATTGGCAGTTTGTTGATGGAGTCATGCTTGGTCGTGAGGCGTACCATAACCCTTATGTATTGGCGCAAGCATTGACTTTATGGAATGAAACCATACCCACTCCGCATGAAATTTTACAGCGCTATTTACCATTTATGGAACGTGAACTCAGTGCGGGTGTACCACTGATGCAAATGACACGGCATATTTTAGGTTTATTTCAAGGCATGGCAGGTGCACGAAAATGGCGACAACACCTGAGTACTTATGCTCACCAAAAACATCAAGGCCTAGCCTTAGTCGAAGAAGCTGCACGTTTTGTTGATGAAAATCATATTATTAGGATGACTTATGAACCAGTTACAACAACTCCAATCATTTAGCACTATCGTTGCCGATACAGGTGACATTGTCAGTATTCAACGCTTAAAACCTGTGGATGCCACCACCAATCCATCATTAATTTTAAAAGCAGCCAGCCAACCCGAATATCAAGAAATCATGATTAAAGGCTTAGAAGCCGCAAAGAATCAACCCACACAAGCGAGTCAACTCAAAACAGCCATTGAAGCGATCAGTGTTGGCTTTGGCGTGGAAATTCTGAAAGCGATTCCGGGTTTAGTCTCGACAGAAGTTGACGCTCGCGCCTCTTTTGACACGCGCGCGACCATTGAACAGGCTCGTCGAATCATTCAACGCTACCAAAGTGCGGGGATTGGTCGTGAACGTGTCTTGGTAAAAATCGCTAGTTCGTGGGAAGGCATTCAAGCTGCTCGTCTATTAGAACAAGAAGGGATTCATTGTAACTTAACGTTATTGTTTAACTTCGCCCAAGCTCAAGCCTGTGCCGAAGCAGGTGTAACGCTTATTTCGCCGTTTGTCGGTCGAATTTTAGATTGGTATAAAAAATCAACAGGACAAGATTACACTGCCGAAACAGACCCTGGTGTAGTCTCGGTAAAAAGCATTTATCAGTATTATAAAGCCTGTGATTATAAAACCGTGGTCATGGCAGCTAGTTTTAGAAATACGGGTGAAATTGCGGCACTTGCGGGTTGTGATAAACTCACGATTAGTCCTGCACTATTAGATGCACTCGCTGAAAACAACTCGCCATTGCCGAGAGTATTAACGGCAGAGTCTTGTAGCGCACAACCACGCCTAGTGGAACTCAATGAAGCCGCATTTCGTTGGCAATTAAATGAAGATGCGATGGCAACAGAAAAATTAGCGGAAGGTATTCGTTTATTTTCAGCAGATTTGAGAACATTAGAAGGTAAGATCTTGACGTTAATGGCTTAATACTTTTTAGCTTCCCCCTATTGACTGATAATCACATGGGGGAATGGACTAAATTCGATCTTCACCCTGTGCTTGTTGCTCCATTTCTAAGGCATCGACTAAGCTTTTAAATGTGGCTTGATTTTGTTCACTCAAACCCATTAATACGCGATGTGCTGAAATCACTTTTTCCATCATTTCCTGCTCAGAAGGTTCTACTTCTGGCAGTTCATTAATACATTGCTCTTCATTCTGACAGGCTAAAATAATAAACACCTGATCAAAACCCATGCTTTCCAAAATCCGGCTAATATCGGGATTGGTGGACAGAATGATCGGTTTACGGCGATTGTACATTTGTAAAAATACGGCAGTTTTGGCAATGAGTCCCAAAGCCGTACTGTCAATATACTCTGTTTCGGTGAGATCAATCAGAATGGAGCAAAGGCTGTCATCTACAAATATTTTTTCTAAAAAATTATCCAATGTCGCACACATAGGCGCACGGATTTCGCCTGTGAACTTTAAAACATAAGTGCCATTATGCACCGCAAATAAAATATGGCCTGAAGGCATACTAAGAAGCTCGTTTAATCACTAGCAATGCGACATCATCGGGTAATTCATCATCATCACTTAAATGTAACAACGTCACAAGATCATCTACTGTTTGTACATCGACTGCCATCGATTGTAACAACTTTTCTTTGTCAGCGGCTGAACCTTTGGGTAAAACTTCTAAAACACCATCTGATGTCGCAATTAATGTAAAATTTTGCGCCAGATCAACAACGTGTTCTTCATGATGCACTTCTTTAAATAAGCCTAATGGTAAACCCCGCCCCGCTAAAGAAGTTGTACCGACATCAGTCACCAACAAAGGAGGTGGATAGTGTGCCGCAACGCTGTACGTGAGTCGATTGTTTTCTAAGTCAATTACGCCACAAAACATCGCTAAATGCTTCCCCATCTTTGCGCCAATCAATTCTTCGTTGATAGCAGCCAATATTTTGGACGGAGCAACAAAATTTACGCTCGTTTTACGCTCATAATGTTTCTGAATACGATTGGTGATCGCTTTCAAAAAAACGGTCACAAAGGCACTGGCCGCTCCATGTCCAGAAACATCAGCCAAATAAAAGCCCAATTTGTGATCGCCAATTTTAAAATAATCGACAAAATCACCCGACAAATACAAAGAGGGAAAAATACGATGACTAACAACACAACTTTCCGACGCTTTAAACGGTGTTTGTGGTAGTAGTCGATATTGAATTCGACGACCTGCTTCTTGATCTTCTTGTAATGTTTCTAAACTACGCTCTAGCTCTGCGTTGGCGGCTTCTAATTGTTGTTGATACTCTCTATTTTCTCTCAGTAATCGTCCACGCTCTAAGGCTCGCTGAACGGTATGTGCCAACACCAAAACATCTCTGTTTTTGAAAAAATGGTCAACTGCACCATTTTTGAGTGCTTCAAGTACCACTTCCATTGGCACATCACCCGAAACAGTAATGATAGGCGTTTCAGGGGATTCAGTCGCTAATACCGCCAACAATTGCTGCTGACTTAACTCTAAATCAGCAATAATCAGTTGGTGTCTATCTTGGCGAAAGAGTGCCAACCCCTCATCAACAGAATTACTCACTGCCACACTATGACCACATGCTGACAAGTTGTCTGTTAGCCACTCTCTTACTGACTGTTCGGGATGAATCACTAAAATAAAACCGTGATCGGTATTGAGCGTCATCATGATTGACATACTAGCGATGTAGGTTAAATAAGGTAAAGATGCTCATCGTTGCCACTACGGTGTCGTTATGGGCGGAGCAGAATCCGCGCTTTCATCAACATCATCATCCATGAACGTATCTTTTACCTGTCCATCATGCACTAAAAAATCGCGACGTTGTAAATATACATCGCGTAAAAGCACATATTCGTCGCCTTCAATGATTTTTTCAAGCGGAATAACATCGGCACGCAAGTCAATCAACTCTAAGGTAAACAAACTGATATTAGCGGTATTATTTTCAATTAAGTTCCGAGGATTAACCGCAGCATCAAAGGGCTTACCCAAAACATCCCGAACGCTACTTGAACCTAAAAATGGCAACATTAAATAAGAACCCGATGAAGCCCCCCATTTGCCAAAGGTTTGACCAAAATCCTCTTCGTGTTTGTCTAAACCCATTTTTTGCGCGACATCCACAAAGCCTGCACTGGTGACGGTATTAATAACAAAACGCCCCATATCACTAGCTGATTGACGACCTTTACCTTGCAAACCATTATTGAGGGCGACTAAGGGTTCTTTCAAATTGTGAAAAAAATGTGTGATGCCGTCATCAACTATTTTCGGAGTGATGGCTCGATAACCTTTAGCGACAGGCTTAAAACAACAATTATCTATCGCTTTATTAAAGCTATAAATCTTTCGATTAACCTGTTCCCATGGGTCTTGATGATCGGATGCCCATGTTACATTGGAGAACGTACTCAGAATAAAAAACGGCGTGGCGATTTTGGCGAAGCAGCGCAACATACCTTGCTCTATTTATATAGCTATTGTGTTGGCCATTTTAAGCAAAGTTACGATTAAAAAGAATGCTCTTTTTCAGGTGTTTTCATCTTTAACGACTAAAACTCTGTTTGATGGGTCTAATATTTGTAAAATCGAATAAAAAAAGAGACGCATCAAGCGTCTCTTTTTAAATATCAACGTATCTTAGTATCAGATCGCCAATACTTGAGCAAATAATGCTTTTTGCTCAGCACTTGGGCGTGCAGTTTGCAAAGTCATTAATTTAGTCATATCGCCTTCGGCTTTAATTTGGCCGCTCATAAACGCTTGCATTGCTGCGCTCATGTCAAACTCTAAGAATACTTTTTTCAATACATCAGCATTCATCGTTAACTTCGTGGTTGCATTGGCGTTTAAACCTTTTTCTAACTTGCCACCATTGATGGCCATTTCAACGTTGCCGTTTTCTGTGCCAGTCACAACCATGTTCAAGACAATACCCGCTAATGCTGGTGGTAAATTCAAATCACCCGCCGCAGCCGTTAACTCAACCACTTTATCAAACCAAGCATCAGACAAAAAACTACTCATGTTCCGCTCCATATTTAAGGATTTTATTTAAGCCCGCGTACCGTAACCGATTATTTGCTCGGTTGGCAATGTTTCTAATCAAACAAATAAGAAGATTTTTTTGTTATGAATTGCTACTAAAATACACAATAAACTGACAAGAAAGATGCAGAACAACAAAAAAACCAATAGAATGATAAGTGGGTTGGGAGTAATTCCCTTAATGTTTCATGGTCAAAATATTTTGTCTGATGTTCGTGGCATCGCAAAATATAGATTGTGAGGCGTAAAGTTCGAATAATTCCCTTAGTAACTTTGTGGTTTAAGGAGCCTTTGTATGAGTCACAGCCACACTAGTAGTAACACACCCGTGGCGTATGAAATGGGCGTTGTCCGACAATTTGCCATTATGACAGTTGTCTGGGGCATTGTCGGTATGGCCGTGGGGGTATTTATTGCCGCCGAACTGGTCTGGCCTTTTCTAAATTTCGATACGCCGTGGTTAACGTTTAGCCGTCTTCGTCCTTTACATACGAATGCGGTTATTTTTGCTTTCGGTGGGTGCGCTTTATTCGCCTGCTCGTACTATATTGTCCAACGAACCACGCAAACGCCCTTGTTTATGCCCAAATTAGCAAAATTTACTTTTTGGGGCTGGCAATTGGTGATTGTCTTGGCTGCCGTTACGTTGCCATTGGGTTATACCAGTGCTAAAGAGTATGCCGAACTTGAATGGCCGATTGATATTTTAATCACCATTGTTTGGGTTTGTTATGCCATTGTGTTCTTTGGCACACTTGCTACACGTCGCTCTTCACATATTTATGTCGCTAACTGGTTCTTTGGTGCATTCATTATCACCATCGCTTTGTTGCACATTCTCAACAATATTGAAGTACCTGTTAGCATGTGGAAATCCTACTCCATGTACAGTGGCACCACGGATGCCATGATTCAATGGTGGTATGGCCATAACGCGGTTGGTTTCTATTTGACTGCTGCCTTTTTGGGCATGATGTACTACTTTATTCCTATTCAAGTGGGTCGCCCTGTTTACTCATATCGCTTATCAATCGTGCACTTTTGGGCATTGATTTCGGTATATATGTGGGCTGGTGGTCACCATTTGCACTATTCCGCTTTGCCTGACTGGACTCAATCCTTAGCGATGGCGTTCTCTTTGGTTCTATTTGCACCTAGTTGGGGCGGCATGATTAACGGCATTATGACGTTATCTGGCTCTTGGGACAGATTACGTACCGATCCAATCATTCGTTTCTTGGTTGTTGCTTTGTCATTTTATGGCATGTCAACCTTTGAAGGCCCAATGATGTCGATCAAAACCGTTAACGCCTTGTCTCACAATACGGACTGGACGGTAGGTCACGTTCACTCTGGCGCGTTAGGCTGGTTGGGTATGATTACCATTGGTTCTTTATACATTCTGTTCCCTCGTTTGTGGGATCGTGAGCGTATGTACAGTATCAAACTCATTAACTTACACTTTTGGTTAGCGACAATTGGAACAGTATTCTATATCGCTTCGTTGTGGGTTTCGGGGATTACACAAGGTTTAATGTGGCGTGCTGTGAATGACGACGGTTCATTAACGTACACCTTCGTTGAAGCCGTAAAAGCTAGTCATCCCTACTGGTTTGGTCGTTTTGTCGGTGGTGCGCTCTATCTATCAGGTATGTTTGTCATGGCTTATAACGTTGCGATGACGATTGCCAACAAAAAACCTGTTGATGCAGACACTCTTAAATAACAACACCGATCAGGAGACACGCACATGGCTATTAACAAGCATGAAATAGTCGAAAAGAATGTTGGTGTGTTAATGGTGATGATTTGTATCGCTATTAGTTTTGCCACATTAGTTGAAATTGTACCGCTGTTTTTTCAAAAGGACTTAAATGAA
Organism: Moraxellaceae bacterium AER2_44_116; assembly: GCA_006546595.1. Classification (GTDB taxonomy): domain Bacteria; phylum Pseudomonadota; class Gammaproteobacteria; order Pseudomonadales; family Moraxellaceae; genus Agitococcus. Next base: position 490,133 of record VIAD01000001.1, read on the forward strand.
CCCGTACCAGGCATGAAGCCACTCACGGCTTTGCAACTGGAAGGTCGGGATATTTATATTCGTGAAGGTTGCCACGTTTGCCATACCCAAATGATTCGTCCATTACGCGCAGAAACTGAGCGTTATGGTCATTATTCGGTCGCTGGTGAATCGGTTTGGGATCACCCTTTCTTGTGGGGTTCCAAACGTACTGGCCCAGATTTAGCACGTATTGGGGAGAAATACTCTGATGACTGGCATCAAGTGCATTTAATCAATCCACGCGATGTTGTGCCTGAATCGAATATGCCTGGCTTCCCTTGGTTGCTTGAAAACAAGCTTGATGGTGAATTGACCGCTAAGAAAATGGAAATTTTCCGTAATTTTGGTGTGCCTTATACCGATGCGGATATCCAAGGTGGTGCAGCAAGCGTGAAAGGCAAAACCGAAATGGAAGCCTTAATCGCTTATATGCAGCAACTAGGCACTGTGATGAAACAACGGAGATAGAGAAATGACTGGCATGATTCTGCTATATATTTTTGGAACGTTTTCGGCCATTTTTGCTTTTGCAGGCATTTGTTGGTGGGCTTACACACCTGCCAACAAAAAGCGTTTTGAGCAGGATGCCCAGTTGGCTTTAGATAGCGATCCTCTCTATCAAAAAAACCGTCACTTAGCGGGAGATAAATCAAAATGAGCGCGTTCTGGAGTGCTTATATCACTATCCTGTCATTGGGCTGCTTGGCATTTGTTGCAGGCGCAATGATTTTTACAACTCGCCTTGATGTCCATCGAGAAGATGATGGAACAACAGGCCATGATTATGATGGCATCAAAGAATATGACAACCCTATGCCGCGCTGGTGGGTAAAAATGTTCTGGATGGGTATCGTTTTTTTCATCTGTTATGTCGCTTTATATCCAGCTTTGGGTTCTTACAAAGGCTATTTAAACTGGACATCGCATGGCGAGCATGACAAAGACAAAGCCGAATATGATGCAAAATACGGCCCTATTTTCAAAGCTTATGCAGAAAAGCCCGTTGAAGAATTGGCTCAAGATGCAGCTGCGATGAAAATTGCGGGTCGTCTGTATGCAAATAACTGCGCGGCTTGTCATGGTGCGGATGCTCGTGGTGCTAAAGGTTTTCCGAATTTAACCGATGATGATTGGTTATACGGTGGTGAACCCGATAAGCTAATTGAAACATTAACCAATGGCCGTTTGGCAGTTGTTGGTGGTTCAAAAATGCCAGCATGGGGCGAGACATTAGGTGAGCAAGGTATCAAAGAAGTAGCAGCTTACGTCTTAACCTTGTCTGATCGTAAGTTATCTGAAGCTGATAGCAAACTGGCTGAAGCAGGTCAAGCACGTTTTGTCGTTTGCGCTGCATGTCATGGCGCAGAAGGCAAAGGCAATCAAGCACTAGGCGCACCTAATTTAACTGATACCATTTGGTTATACGGTGGCAGCAAAGCGACTATCGAAGAAACACTTCGCAAAGGTCGTAATGGTGCAATGCCTGCTTGGGGTGAAAGCCTAGGTAAAGAAAAAGTACATTTGCTTGCTGCTTATGTATGGTCACTTTCTCACGGCAAATAATCTATCAGCAAAGTTGATGTCACGGATCAATTTTAACAGTAAACCTTATCTACAATAGACGTTATATTGTAGGTAAGGTTTTTAACCACACACTCTTCTCTTATCTTTTATAGGGACATTTTAAAACTTTTAGGCTTTACGCAAAATGCGCTTTTGCGTAAGTCCTAATTTTTGTGCCTGAACCATTGATGGCATAAATCCCGTTATCCCATTTATAGGTTGATGACCCGCTATGAGCCAAAAAATCCCTACGCAAGACAACTCGCCTGATCCTGTCAAAATTCACAGTCCTGACCACGATGCCATTGCCAAAAAACGCAAAATTCATCCGCGTTCTATTAGTGGTTTTTTTAGCAAAATGCGTCTTTCCAGCATGACGTTTGTCATACTCATCTACTCGCTGTTGCCATGGGTGAATTGGGAAGGTCGCCAAGCACTATTATTTGATTTACCCCACCGCCAATTTTTTATTTTTGGTTGGACATTTGCGCCACAAGACTTTTTCTTTTTGTCGTGGCTGTTAATGATTGCCGCTTTTGGCTTATTTGTGGTGACCGTTTTTGCAGGGCGTGTTTTTTGTGGTTATGTTTGTCCACAGTCCACATGGACGAAAATTTTTATGTGGATTGAACACCTAACTGAAGGTGAACGTAACGCCCGTATCAAACTGGATAAAGCCCCGTTCTCAGGCGAAAAACTCATACGTAAAAGTGTCAAACATTTTTTATGGTTAGTCGTAGCCTTTGCGACAGGCTTTATTTTTGTTGGTTACTTCACGCCCATTCGTAGCCTTGCACCTGAGTTTTTCACAGGTTCATTAGAAGGCTGGGGATACTTTTTTATTGGCCTATTTACCACTTTCACTTACATGAATGCAGGATGGTTGCGCGAGCAAGTATGCTTCATTATGTGTCCGTATGGCCGTTTTCAAAGCGTGATGTTTGATAAAGACACATTGATTGTTTCTTATGATAGTGAACGCGGAGAACCCCGTGGCAAACGTAAAAAAGATGTTGACCTCAAGGATGCGGGCTTAGGCTCATGTATTGATTGTCAGCTCTGTGTACAAGTTTGTCCTACAGGCATTGATATTCGTGATGGTTTACAATTTCAGTGTATTCAATGTGCGCTGTGTATTGATGCCTGCGACAGTATCATGGATCAAATGAACTATCCTAGAGGCTTGGTACGCTACACAACCGAACACATTCTAAAAGAAAAAACAGGTTATCACTGGTTGCGTCCGCGTTTAATCGGCTTTTTCTCTGTACTCATGATTATGGTCGGACTATTTGTTTACTCGCTCGCCACACGCGTACCCTTAGCGATTGAAGCCATTCGTGACCGCAACCAGTTATATCGTGAAAACAGCGAGGGCTTAATTGAGAATGTTTACACGCTTAAAATCATGAACAAATCTCAGCAAGCGGCAACTTACCATCTGTCTATTGAAGGTAATGAACATATTAGTCTCGTTGATGTGCCTGATTTCTCTTTAGCCGCAGGTGAAATTTCCACCTTACCCGTCACACTGCAAGCGGATCCCGGTAACTTGAAAAAATCCAACTATGAAGTTGAATTCAAAATCAAAGCCATCAATGATGAAGAACTAGAGGCAGAAACAGAAAGTCGTTTCTTAGCCCCTGCAAGTCATTAATTTGGGGGACTGCCCCCTTCGACTCCACTCAGGGAACGTTTAGGCGTTGGCTGAGTGGAGTCGAAGCCCCGTTTTTAAGTATTTTTACGTTACAATAAACAACCCATCCTACAAGGTATCCTCATGCAAGAATCCCTAAAACCCGATGCTAAGCCGTGGTTTCATAATCCGTGGGTTTGGTTATTAATTTTGATACCACTGACCTCTGTTTGCCTAAGTTTTACCATGTTATGGGTTGCTGTGACCAATAAAGACCCTGAAGTGCAAGACGATTGGTACAAAGATAAAAAAGCAGTACGTCAAGACTTTGCTCGCGACGAATATGCCAGCGCATTAAGCATTCAAGCACAATACACACACACAGGAAAAGCCGTTAAATTTGTGATTAACAGCACTTACAATCTGGATAGCAATGCCCTGCCTGCAACGCTGACCTTGGCTTTTTCGCACCCAACCGACTCAAAGCGAGACTTATCGACTGTATTGCAAAAACAAGCAGATGGTAGTTACACCACCACCTTAGACCGTGAGTTAACAGGTCGTTATTACCTCACTCTCAGCAACACCGTATGGCGTTTAAAAGATATGGTTTTTTTACCGTTAAGCGAAGCGATTACTATTAAGCCAGAGCCGATTAAATCGTAAATGACTACCTGTTTTCATTGTGGTGAACCTCTGCCAGTCAAACCTTTTCAATTTAAGGTACTGGGAGAAATGCGTGAATTGTGCTGTATGGGCTGTTACGCCGTTACGGAGGCAATCGTTAATGCAGGCTTAGAACATTATTATCAAGAGCGTGATGTTATTAGCCCTACCGCGCCTTTGCCCGAAGCACTCACCATTTTGCAAGGCTACGACCATCCCGATACTCAACAACAGTTTATTCATCGTGAACAAAATTTAGCCTGCGCTGAGTTAAGCGTTGAAGGCGTATCTTGTGCCGCGTGTGCGTGGCTGATTGAGCGACGACTGATTCAAGAACCTGCGGTTAGCCAAGCCAGCGTCAATTTAAGCAGTCATCGTTTACGATTATTGTGGGATGACAGCAAAACCCCGTTAAGCCAATTATTATCTGATCTTGAAAAACTCGGCTATAAAGCACGCCCTTTTCGTACCGATACTCACGCTGGTTTGCTCAAAAAAGAGTCCCGACAATTACTTATGCGTTTAGGCGTTGCCGCGCTGGGTTCTATGCAAGCGATGATGTACGCGACAGGCATTTATTTTGGCGCATTTACAGGCATGGAAGTGCAATATCGGGATTATTTCCGTTGGATTTCCTTGATTGTCACAACACCCATTTTCTTTTATTCAGGTTATGTCTTTTATCGTTCCGCATGGTACGCCATTAAAGCGCGTAGCTTGAATATGGATGTGCCTGTTTCTATTGCGTTGATCATTAGTTTTTTTGCGAGTATTTATGCCACCGTGACAGGTTCAGGTGAAACGTATTTTGACTCGGTCAGTATGTTTATCTTCTTCTTACTGACAGGCCGTTATTTAGAAGCCAAAGCCCGCCGACAAGCCAGTGAAACCGCCACCGACCTAATTCCTATTTTGCCTAGATTGGCGCATCGCGTTTTAACAGACGGTCATCACGAGCAAATTCCCGTGACCCAACTTCAGGTTGGCGATAAGGTGTTGGTCAAAGCAGGTGAAACCCTTCCTTGTGACGGCAAAGTCCTAGAAGGCAGTAGTGCCGTCTCCGAAGCATTGTTAACGGGCGAGCCGCTCCCCATTAGCAAAACTGTCGGTGATTGTGTCGTGAGTGGCAGTCAAAACCACGATAGCCCGATGATCATCGAAGTCACTAAATCGGCACAAAGCAGCACTTTAGCCACCTTACACCAGTTAATTAATCGCGCTTTATCCGAAAAACCTTTGCTCGCCCAACGCGCTGACAAAATGGCACATTGGTTTGTCGCCCGTGTTTTAGTATTAGCCGTTGTGGTGTATGTGGGCTGGTATTTTGTTGAACCAAGTCATGCTTTTTGGGCGATGTTAGCCGTGTTAGTAGCAACCTGCCCCTGTGCGCTATCATTAGCCACGCCTGTTGCCCTCACGGCGGCCACCAATACCTTGGCGGAACACGGTTTTTTAGTCACACGCGGTCATGTTTTAGAAACCGTAGCTCAAGCCACTCATATTGTGTTTGATAAAACAGGTACACTTACCGAAGGTAAATTAGAACTGGTGAGCGTTCACGTTTTTCAGGGTGACGAGCAACACGCCAAGTTACTTGCGGCAGCATTAGAGCAATATTCTGAACATCCTGTTGCTGCGGCATTTAAGCCATTGCGTTTAGATGATTTACCGTCAGTGACAGATATGCACAATACAGCAGGCGCAGGTTTAACGGGGACGATTAATGGCCAAGTGTATCGTATTGGTCATGCTGAATTTGCCTTAGGCCACGACGCAGAAACTCCCGCCGAAGGCTATTTGCGTATTTGGCTCAGTAGCCAGCAGCAAGCGATTGCTAGCTTTGATTTTCGAGATAAAGTTCGTCCTGAAGCGCAAAGTGTCATCAGCATGTTAAAACAAAAAGGCTTAACAACGCTGATATTGTCTGGTGACCAATCGCACGCACCACAAAAACTGGCTGCACAGTTGGGAATTGATACCGTGTTAGGCGGATTATCACCGCAAGAAAAATCCGCCTATGTGCAACAACTACAAGCTGATGGCGCAATTGTTATTATGGTCGGTGATGGCGTGAATGATGCACCTGTTTTGGGTCAGTCTCATGTGTCTGTCGCCATGAGTTCGGGTGCAGATTTAGCACAAACCACCGCCGATGCAATTTTATTAGGTGATCGCCTAAGTGCTTTAGTGACGGCTCGCCAAATCGCGATTAAAACTCAAATCGTGATTAAGCAAAACTTAAAATGGGCTTTCGTTTATAATCTGTCTGTCTTGCCTCCTGCCGCGTTGGGTTATATTCCGCCTTGGTTGGCTGCCATTGGTATGTCACTGAGTTCGTTATTTGTTGTATTGAATGCCCTGCGCTTAAAGCGGGTCAACTGAGGTTAAAACTGTGGATATTATTTATCTCTTAGTGCCATTAAGCGTTATGTTTTTAGGTTGTGCTATTTGGGCATTGTTATGGGCGATTAAAAGCGATCAATTTGAAGACTTAGAAGGCCCTGCCAGCCGCATTATCATGGATGACCGTGAACTGAGACGCAAAAAAGATGAATGACTTTTTGATTATTGGTACTGCCCTCGCTGCGGGTTTTTTTGGTTCTCCGCATTGCTTGGGTATGTGTGGCGGAATCGTCAGTGCCTTAAGTTTTGCTTTATCCAGCCAAACACCACAGCGTCGCTTTATGCTGCAAACGCTCTATCATCTTGGCCGTTTAATCTCGTATAGCTTTTTAGGTTTACTGGTTGGGCTATTAGGTCAAGGTTTATTAGCTCCCCTCGCCAACTCAAAATGGCCTTATATTGCCACGGCCTTAATGATGATTGCCTTTGGTTTGTATTTAACAGGCTGGTGGCGTGGACTGGATAAACTGGAAGCCTTAGGTGGCCGTTTATGGCAAAAAATGTCGCCCTTGCGCCAGCGTTTTATGCCAATTAATAGCCCGCCTCGTGCCTTGATTGCAGGGATGTTATGGGGATTTTTACCCTGTGGCTTAGTCTATAGTGCCTTAGCTTTAGCCTTAACCAGTGCCAATGCAGTTACATCTAGTATGGCAATGCTAGCATTTGGTTTAGGGACTTTACCAATGATGCTATTAGCAGGCAGTACCGCAGGGGCATTAAAGCAAAAACTCCAGCAGCAAGGCTGGCGCACCGCCAATGGTTTGTTGGTCATTGCATTTGGCGTATGGACATTGTTGCAAGCGATGATGCACAGCGCAGGTAATCATCATAATCACGCATCACATCAGCATCCTATTAAGCCTTCTGCCACGACAACTCAGCCATCCAATCCCGTTGCACCAAAAACCGTACCTGAACATCATCATGTTGAAGGCATGGATATGTCTAATATGCCTGCTGAAGAAATGACAACCATGCCAAAACATGAACATCATCACCCGTAATTTTGATTTGAGTCCGCGCTATGACTGTTCCTGCTAACAACGACCCATTACATGGCTTAACCTTAGAAGCGTTACTGACCCGCTTAGTGGCATTGTATGGTTGGGCAGAATTAGCCCGTTTTATTGATATTCGTTGTTTTAGCCACGACCCGAGTATTAAGTCGAGCTTGACATTTTTACGCCGTATGCCGTGGGCAAGAAAACAAGTTGAAGATTTTTATATTGCTTATGGCCATGATGAATGGCTGAAAGACCATGCGGATAGCTAAAATCTGTTAAACATTGGGGGTTCGCAATAGTGGAATCGTCTCAACAAATGGCTTCGACTCCGCTCAGCCAACGGAAAAATGTTCCCTGAGTGGAGTCGAAGGGTTAATTTAAGCCAATGTTGAGCAAGCACTAATAACCTCTACTCTTTTTAGAACTTACACCATGCCTAAGTTCTGTATTTACCACTTGGCTGTTAGCAGCCGATTTATTTTTGGAAACTTGATGAAAATTATTGCCCGTAACTTATCCCGTGAAACAACGGAAGCAGAACTGACCGCACTTTTTGCTGAATTTGGATTGGTTGAATCTTGTACATTGGTGATGGATAAAGACACAGGAAAATCTAAAGGTTTTGGCTTTATTGAAATGCCTAAACACATTGAAGCGAAATTGGCGATGAAACGCTTAAATGCCAAAAAAATTGCTGGTAGTGTGATTCGGGTGAAATTGGCGGACGATGCGGCTAAAAAATAACGAATGCTGATTAGATTTTAGTTGTAGGGGCGATTTATGAATCGCCCCTACATCCCTTTATTTATCGCGTAACTCACGACGCAAAATTTTACCCACAGGTGACTTTGGCAGTTCATCTTTAAAGACAATCGCACGTGGTAATTTATAACCCGTTAATCCCGCTTTTAAATGAATCAATAATGACTCTTCTGTCAGACTTGGGTCTTTTTTCACCACAAACAACTTCACGGCTTCACCTGATTTTTTGTCAGGAATACCCACCGCCGCACTTTCTAAAACACCTAAATGCGAAGCGGCAACATCTTCGATTTCATTGGGATAGACATTAAAGCCAGACACCAAAATCATGTCCTTTTTACGATCAACAATTTTAATATAACCATCAGCTTGAACAATGGCGACATCGCCCGTTTTTAGCCAACCATCACTGGTCACAGTTTCTGCGGTGGCTTCGGCACGCTGCCAATAACCTTTCATCACTTGCGGGCCTCTTGCCCATAACTCGCCCGACTCACCCAATGTCACATCTTGACCATCATCATTCACAATCCGAATATGGGTGTTAGGCGCAGGCACACCAATCGTACCAATTTGAATGGCATTAGGAGGATTCATGGTAATGACAGGTGACGATTCCGTCATGCCATAACCTTCACACACTTTACAGCCTGTGATCGTCTCCCAATCATGAGCCACCTGATGTTGCATCGCCATACCACCCGCAATCGTCATTTTCAATTTAGAAAAATTGATTGTTTTGAAATCTGGGTGATTCATTAGTGCGACAAATAAGGTATTTAACCCCATCATTGCTGTGACATCCCACTTTTTAATTTCCTCAATAAACGCGCCAACATCACGCGGATTGGTAATTAAAATCGTGTGCATCCCCATAATCATGCCAATACAAGACACGCCAAAAGCAAAAATATGATACAGCGGTAACGGACAAACCATCGTCTCGCGCCCTGTCTCTAACACCGTTGACAAAAAAGCGTGTGTTTGCAACATATTACTGGTAATGCTTCGATGGGTCAGCATTGCGCCTTTAGAGACACCTGTTGTGCCCCCTGTATATTGCAGGACAGCAATATCATCGGGTTTTAGTGTAACTTCTTTGAATTTTGAAGGGTTTGCTTTCATCACTTGTGTAAACGGTATTGCCATCGGTAAATGATAGGCAGGCACTAATTTTTTAACGTATTTAACGATATTATTAACCACAACACGTTTCGGAAACGGCAACATATCCGCCAGTTCGCTAATAATGACATAGCGAATACCTGTTCTTGGCAGTACTTCTTGCACTAATTGGCCAAAATTGGCCAATGTGACCAACGCTTTACAACCTGCATCCTTAAACTGATGCTCCATCTCGCGGGCGGTATATAAAGGATTAGTATTTACAATCACTAAACCAGCACGCATCGCGCCAAAAACCACAATAGGATATTGCAATAAATTAGGCATTTGCACCGCAATACGATCACCGACTTGCAAATCGGTATTTTGCTGAATCCATGCGGCAAATGTCGCACTATATTTATCGACCTCAGCAAATGTTAATGTCCGTCCCATATTAGAGAATGCAGGCTTATTGGCATATTTTCGACACGCATCTTTAAATAAATCTAAAATTGTCGGATAGATATTCGTATCAATCGTTCTTGCAATACTTTCAGGATATTTACCCTGCCAAAAATCATGATGATCCATACAGTTTTTCCTGTAAATGACGGGACTTAGACTACCTTTTTTATCAACTCAACGCGAAACGATCAATATTGTGCTTATCAACTAAAACATTGATACAGGATAAAAAAGGCAGTCAGTCGAAACTAATTGTTATTGAGCCAAAATCCAACGCTCGGCACGATGACGGCTGTTGCTTTCTGTACTGAGTTGTAAACTGCAAAAATCAGCAACTGATGACTGTAACACCACCTGACATTGCATCAACTCATCTCGTCGAAATAAATGTACATTGAGGGTATCACCAATCGCATAACTGGCAACGGTTTTTTCTAACTGTGCGCTGACTTTTAAGCCATCTATTGCCATTAAAACATCACCTGCCGAGATTCCTGCACATTCTGCGGCACCGCCACGCCAAACGTTTTGTATTTGAAAGCCGCCTTCCGCCATTTGCCCTCGAATACCTAAACTCGCTAATGGCTGATTTTTGGCATTATCATATTTATAATTTACCACCACACCTTGTGCGCTCAATAACTCAGTGAAGGGCAATTCTTGCGTACTATATAAACACTGTTGCCAAAATTCCGATAAGTCTTCGGAAACCAATGATTGTGTAATATTTTGCACCGTATCATTGTGAATACCCAAGCCCGTTTTACCATAATCTCGCCACAGTTGGCGCATCACAGTATCTAAACTCATCGTATTATCACTTAATTGACGCAATTTCAAATCAATACACAACGCCACTAATGAACCTTTAATATAATAACTGACGACGCTATTTGGGGTATTTTCATCTTGTTTATAATATTTTGTCCACGCATCAAAACTAGAATCTGTGACTGTTTGCTGAAAACGTCCTAATGTTCGTAAATGACGTGTTATCGCTTGTGCGAGTAAATCCAAATAATCTTGCGTTGAAATAACACTCGCTCGGGCTAATAATAAATCATCATAATATGACGTAAATCCTTCAAATACCCATAATAATTCCGTGTAGTTTTCTTGGTGTAAATCGGGATTAACCAATACATTGGGTTGAATACGTTTCACTAACCACGAATGAAAATACTCATGACTGCATAGGCCTAAAAATGCTTTATATTTTTCGCCTAATTTATGTTCAGGCTCAGTGGTTAACGGCAAATCCTCACGCGAACATAATAAACTAGTGGAACTACGATGTTCTAAACCACCGTAACCATTGCCAACAGCCATCACTTGAAATAAATAGTGGGCAAACGGCGGCGTGTCATCCCCCCAAAAGTCGATAGCAGCAGCACAGATACGGGTTAAATCACGGCTTAAACGGTTTAAATCAGCACGATGTTTTCCTGTCACTACTACGCGATGTGGCGTGTTATGCGTCGTAAAAGCGACCTCTGCAAACTCTCCCATTTCGACAGGATGATCTAACAACGTTACATAATTGGCCGCTTGATAACGATAAACACCCGTCTGACTGCTCGGCAAAGTATCTAGTGTGGTGGCAATGCGCCACGTTTGATGCTGTTCGGGGAGATGAATTTCTATCGTTGAAGCCTTATCTTCTTGACCTTCAACCGCTAAAAGCAAACACGAGCCATTAAAATAACCATGCGTTTGGTCAAGGTGAGCACCGCGTACTGACAAGTCCCACGCGTAAACTTCATAAGAAATCATGATTTCTCCTTCATAGGGAGAGACAGACCACTGATTTTTTGCTATTTTTTTGACACTTAATAACAATCCTTCTGTCGTTTTCGCGCTTACACTAATGATATGACGCGAAAAGTCACGAATCATGTAGCTCCCGAGAATCCAATTCGGCAACCACAGTTTTTGCCCTAAAGGATTGGGCTGCAAAATAGTGAGTCTCACTTGAAAAAAGTGATGACTCGGATGAAGTGCTGAAACCGTATAATGACACGCTGCGCGCATAATAAATTCCATGAAATAAATTGTTAGGACTCATATTTAATGAATAATCCGCACCTCAGCCCTGAAGCGACACTATTGTATTTACCCACGGCTGACGGCCATAAAATTCCTGTTCGTCATTGGCCTGTTTCGCAACCACGCGCCATTATTCATATTGTCCATGGCATGGCGGAGCATAGTGGTAGTTATGATGAGGTAGCTGCTTTTTTAAATCAACAGGGCTTTGCCGTTTTAGCACACGATCATCGCTGTCATGGCTTGTCCACCCCTGAAAAGTTATTGGGTCAGGTCAGTAAAGTACAAAACTGGGCAGGTATTCTACAAGATATGTCTCTGATTCATAATTGGATTAGTGCAACGTATAACAACTTACCAGTCATTATTTTAGCGCACAGCATGGGTTCGTTTATTAGCCAATGGTTCGTACAAAACAACCCAAATCGAATTAAAGCCCTTGCCTTAAGTGGTTCTAACTTTACAGCACCGTGGTATGCTCGTGCCTCCTCGCGGTTAGCGGCATTTGAAATGTGTCGTCAAGGTGGGAATGGTCACAGTGATCTCATTCATAGCTTAGGATTTGGTAAGTTTAATAAAGTGTTTGCTCCCAATCGTACTGACTTTGATTGGCTATCGCGTGATACTCATTTTGTGGATAGTTATGTTGCTGACCCTTTCTGTGGTTTCCGCATGGCCAATCGTTATTGGCGTGATTTTTTGGTGACCTTGGGCGAAATTTACCAACCCACCAACATGAAAAAGATTCCTGAAGGCTTGCCGTTATATATTTTCTCAGGCTCTGAAGATCCTGTGGGGGCTATGGGTAAAGGCGTGAAAAAACTGGCGAAAATGCACGCCAAAATCAACAAAGCCAAGGTTACCCTTAAAATATATCCTCAAGCTCGTCATGTTGCCTTGCACGAAACTAACGCTACCGAAGTCCGTCATGACTTATTGGCGTGGTTATTGACGGTTGCGCCAAACGTTTAGACTTGGCTTCGACTCCGCTCAGCCACCACGACTCCGCTCAGCCAACGAAAAATGCCCCCTGAGCGGTGTTGGGTAACTTAATCAAACCTCGACAGGCCTAGAAACCACCACCAAAGCAAGGTAGAATCGTATTTGCTTTGGTTAGTCGCGATTTCTCTTTGTTTTTATTCTAAAAACTCCCGCTATTAACCTCCGCATCGAACTTTATCTCCTCGCAAAAATAATAAAAATCATCACACCAGTACAAACGATTATTACTTGTCGTTTGTACTGCTGTGATTGTTTTTAATTTTTGGGGTTAACATGAACACAGCACATCATATCGTTATTGTCGGCGGCGGCGCAGGTGGTTTAGGCTTGGCGACACAATTAGGCCACAAACTCGGCAAGGCTAAAAAAGCCAAAATTACCTTAGTTGACGCGCATTTAACCCACATTTGGAAGCCATTACTGCATGAAGTCGCTGCTGGAACTCTCAACTCTTTTGAAGATGAATTAAATTATTTTGCCCATAGCGTCAAACATCATTTTGAGTTTCAGTTAGGGCGAATGGTTGATATTAATCGCGCTGACAAACAACTGCTGCTTGCGCCCTTAATCGCCGAAGATGGTAAAGAAGTCGCACCCGCCCGCAGCTTACATTACGACACCTTAGTTATTGCTATTGGCTCTACTGCCAATGATTTTGGTACTCAGGGTGCGCGTGACAATTGTATTTTCTTGGACTCTCGCCCTCAAGCTGACCGTTTTCAGCAACAATTTTTGAATATGTATTTACAGGCTCATGCCCTACCGAGCCATATTTCACCGCCCCCCGAATTAAACGTCGCCATTATTGGTGCGGGAGCAACAGGTGTGGAATTAGCGGCTGAACTGCACCACGCCTGCCACGAATTTGCTCGTTACGGTTTAGATGATATTGCACCACAAAATGTCAATATTACACTGATTGAAGCGACTGATCGGGTATTGCCTGTACTACCTGCCGCCACCTCTGCGGAGGCAGAAGCACAACTCACAAAACTGGGCATTACCGTTCGTACCCGCACAAAAGTCGTTGCTATTCATGATGATGGTATTGAGTGTGAAGGTGGATTACGCATTCCTGCCAGTTTGCGCGTTTGGTCGGCGGGCATTAAAGCACCTGACTTTTTGCAAAATTTAGCGGGTTTAGAAACAAATCGCATCAATCAATTAGTGGTAAAACCCAGTTTACAAAGCACGCGTGACGATACTATTTTTGCTTTTGGTGATTGCGCCTCTTGTACCTTACCCAATATGTCACGCCCTGTTCCCCCACGCGCCCAATCGGCACAGCAACAAGCCAATTATTTAGTCAAAGCCTTGGCAGCTCACATCGCCAACAAGCCATTACCTGTCTATAAATACAGCGATTTTGGCTCATTGATTTCATTAAGTGAAGGCAATAGTGTCGGCAGTTTGGTCGGCAATATTAACGTCAAAGGCCGTATTGCCCGTTTAATGTATGTCATGCTGTATCGTATGCATCAATATTCTTTACATGGCTTTTTCAGGACGTTAATGCTCTGGAGTAAAGACCAATTGAGTAAGTCGTCTAGCCCTACATTAAAACTGCATTAATATTTGTCAGAGATAATGTAGTTATTTTGCAGCTTAGACGACTTTTTGCAGCAGACTGCCGACAATTACAGTATCATTGTCGGCTATTTTTATGACAGCCATTCGGCCTATAGGTTTTATCATGCAAATTTCTAAAGACAGCGTTGTTGCTCTTGCTTACACTCTGACTAACGATGAAGGTCAAGTGATTGATACATCGGCAGGTGGCGAGCCATTAGTGTATTTACACGGCGCGCAGAATATTATTCCGGGTTTAGAAAATGCTTTAGTTGGCAAACAAGTTGGCGACAAGTTGACTGTTGATGTTGCTGCTAGCGAAGGCTACGGCGAATACGATGCCCAAATGGTACAAGTTGTGCCTAAGCATATGTTTGCGGGTGTTGACAACATTGAAGCAGGCATGCAATTTCACGCGCAAACCGATTACGGTATGCAAGTGGTGACGGTTGCTGCGGTTGAAGGCGACGAAGTGACAGTTGATGGCAACCATCCTTTGGCTGGCCAAAACTTGCATTTTGATGTTGAAATCGTGTCGATTCGTGCGGCTACTGCCGAAGAGTTAGAACATGGTCATGTACATGGTGCAGGTGGTCATCACCACTAATCTGAAGTTATTCAGTTAGTTGTAAAAAAGCCCTGTCGAATGATGGGGCTTTTTTTACGCAAAAGTTATACATTTTCGATCAACTAACACTAAAAATAAGTATTACCTGTAGCTATATTTTAACAACCAGAAAAACAAAAAGCCCTGATTCCATAAGAATCAGGGCTTTTTTGATTGTCCTAGCCTATTGCTAGGACAAGAATTGGTGCCTGAGGCCGGAGTCGAACCGGCACGGCAGTCACCCGCCGAGGGATTTTAAATCCCTTGTGTCTACCTATTTCACCACTCAGGCAAGAGTGTCATCATTAGCAGGCTTCAATAATACAACAACTAGAGCACTACTGGAGGCTGAGGCCGGAATCGAACCGGCGTAGGCGGAGTTGCAGTCCGCAGCATAACCATTTTGCTACCCAGCCTTTTTGTTAGCCACCTGCTAAGGCCGCAAATGATATATAGATAAGAAAAGCGCGTCAATATTTTTTTTATTTTTCAAAATCAATTGCATAGAATTTGTGCTTTTTTCAACTCTTCTTACGGTTTTTGGCTAATTTAGAACAATTCATTGCTGCGCCAAGATGATAAAATACCGCAACGGCTTTCTAAACTTCTTTTTAAAACTTTTCACTCTACTAGGAAAACTTCATGTCTGCCTTAATTTTAGATGGTAAAAAACTGGCTACATTGGTTGAAGCTGATTTGGCGGAGCGTGTCGCTAAGATTAAAGAACGCACCCAACAAACGCCCATTTTAGCCACTATTCTCGTTGGTGATGACCCTTCGTCCGCAACTTACGTGAAAATGAAAGGCAATGCTTGCCGTCGTGTTGGTATGGACTCAATTTCCGTTACCTTACCCTCGACAACGACGACTGAAACGTTATTAGCCGAAATAGCGACATTAAATACCAACCCTAATGTGCATGGTATTTTATTACAACACCCCGTTCCTCATCAAATTGATGAGCGCGCCTGTTTCGATGCTATTAGCTTAGCGAAAGATGTTGATGGCGTAACATGCTTAGGCTTTGGCCGTATGAGTATGGGTGAAGAAGCCTATGGTTCAGCAACACCACAAGGCATTATGGCACTATTACAACACTACCAAATTCCGTTGGAGGGAAAACATGCCGTTGTTGTGGGTCGTAGTGCGATTTTAGGCAAACCCATGGCAATGATGTTACTAGCAGCTAATGCGACGGTGACTATTTGTCATTCACGCACGCAAAATTTAGCCGAACTGATTAAACAAGCCGACGTTGTTGTAGGAGCAGTCGGTAAGCCTCAGTTTATTAAAAGCGAATGGATTAAGGATGGCGCGGTTGTTGTTGATGCGGGCTATCATGCGGGTGGCGTGGGTGATATTGAGTTAGCGGGCATTATTGAGCGGGCATCTGCATATACGCCAGTTCCCGGTGGTGTAGGACCAATGACCATCGCCACATTAATGACACAAACCGTCATGGCCGCTGAAAAATAACAACGATTATTGAGTCGTAGGGGCGAATTTATTCGCCCTATTATTTATATCAAAGTATTGGGCAAAAGATTTTTACCCATATAGGTCATACGGTAGATAAATCCGCCCCTACAAGATATTAGCCAATCGCTGCATATCTTCATTAAACTCATCAGAGGCTAAATATTGAATCATCGCAGGGGGTGATGGCGGCTCTTGAGCTTTTTGTAAGGCCGATAAGGAAACATTTCTCGCCATCGCCAAGGTAAGATTCATCGTTCGCCGTAAAAATGAAAAGCGAAAGCCAACACTGATCTGCCCTTCTAACCACGACCAATCCTGAATTTCAGCCAGTGGAAACCGTGACGCGTTAATATCCACGATGCCCACTTTTTTACCTTGCTGATTTAACAGATAAATTTTATCTGTCGTGACCGCTTTAAAGCTAAAAAACTGTTGTTGATTAAAACCCTGCTCTGGTGCTGCCGTATCTAACAAAACGGTAATGGGTCGGGTACGAAATAATTTAATCTTGCGTTCTAGGCTTTTAAATTGCTTTTCGAGAAGTTCTTGTTGTTGTTTTTGCGGCTCAACACGAGACACTTGCGCCTTAAATGCCGCCAACTGCCGAATAGCTTCTTTTTGTTTAGCTATAGCTAAGATGGCTTGACGTTTGAAGGTCTCTTTGATTTTTTGCGGTGGCCGCCACCATAGTTGCAAATAACGTGCTAGAGGATACATTTTTACGCCTAAGGCGAGATTAATGGCATCATCTTCGTTTAATTCGCCCTGATGTTTACTGAGTGTCTGTTGGATTTTTTCCGCATTTTTAAGGATGTTTTCCGCCCCTACTTCTCGTAAAAACACCGTCATTTTATTTTGCGGCGCATACAGTAAATGCAAACTCTGTTGGCTACGCGTCATTGCCACATATAACAAACGGCGTTCTTCTTCGAGATTGTCATGATTCATGGAGGGAAGTTGCTCTTCGGCGCAACAGGGAACAAAAACAACAGGCCACTCTAAACCTTTAGAACGGTGAATCGACATAATTTGTAAACGCGGTGTTTTATTGTCGATGGTTGAATCTTCCAGATGTAAACGACGCAAATGCTCCAAAAACTGTAAAGCATCGCCTTTCTTTTGAGCGTAGCTAACCAAAGCACGCACGTTATTACAGCGTTCCTCGCCTAGCTCTGGAATGCCAGCGGCACTTTTTAGCGCGTCTAAATAGTCTAAATCACTGATTAACCACGTTAAAGTATCGGCAATGGGTTGATCTAAACGCTCTTGTAATCGTCTCAGGGTGACAGCGAATTTTTGCAAACGTTTTTGCGCGCCTTCATTCGCAGCAACCACTTCCTGACGCTCTAGCAATGAAACAATAGAACACTGTTGGTATTGGCCGCGATTAACCAATTGACCAATCCATTCAGTCGTTAAATAGCGATTAGGATGACGAATAATTTCTGCAAAACGCCGTAAATATTGCTGACTTAACTCGCCTTGACCACCTTGTGCCATATAGTCTCGCTCTTGACGGGCAAAACTGAGATAGGTAAACAAAATTTTGACTTCAGGACGCTCGTAAAAACGCTGGCTACCCACCACTTGATACGCTAAACCATCCTGAATCAATCGAGCCTCAATAATGGGCGTTTGTGAATACGAACGTACCAAAACAACCACATCTTTCGGTGTCATACCTTTGGCTAATAACGACTGGTACTCTTTCACCACATAACCCGCAATCACACCTTCGTGGTCAAAGCCTTTCAAAACCACTTGGCCACCAAAACCCTTTTGAGCGACTAAGTCTTTGGCATGACGTTGTGTATTACGGGCAATGACCTGACTGGCCAGAAAAGTTGCTTCACCATAACAACGAAAATTATCAGAAATGACATATTCGGTAGCCTGATAACGCTTTTTAAAATCCAAGATAAAACGCACATCTGCGCCGCGCCATTCATAAATACATTGGTCATCATCGCCAATGACCATGTAATTACGATGATCCTCGGTCAACATATCGGCGATTTGTACTTGGACTTTATTAACGTCTTGGAACTCGTCAATTAATAAATAATCAAACGTGCTTTTTGCCCAACTGCGTACATCCTCAAAACGTACTAAGGCTTCCCAACCGAGTAATAATTGGTCATCAAAAGTCAGCCAGTTGTTTTGCTGACGGAGTTGCTCATAAATTTGATAGGCGTGTAGATAGTGTTTATTGCTATGTTCTGCTTGCGTCACTTGACTGAGTGCATCGAGCGGCAAACGCGCCTGTGCGACATCGGCATAACGTAAATTACCTTTGCAAACCGAAATAAAATTTTGTAAATCGTCTTGGTTGACATCCAAATTGGCAAAATTTTTGCCGTTACGCCGACTCATTTCCACTAAGGCACGCATCGCCAACATGCTGCTACGGTGTTCGATTTGGGTTTCGTCAAAAGCACGCCAATGACCATAGCTCACGGCTTTTTGGACGATTCTTCGGCCTAATGCGTTAAAGGTTAAGCATTGCACGCCAAAAACATCCAGATGCTCAATTTTTCGTTGAATATCTTCTACCGTTGCTTTGCTAAATGAACAGACTAAAATGCGTTCGGGACTGATGTTTTTTTGTTGCACCAAATGCTGAACTCGGTGCGCCATCGTCGTTGACTTACCTGCACCCGCCACCGCGTAAACAATCGCGGCACCTTGATGATGATGGACGATGTTCATTTGTTCATCAGTTAACTTCACCCGTCTTTCCTTTTCATTTTTTACGACTTACGCGGTTATCGTTTTTTTGTTCACATTGCAGCCACTTAAAGTGGCTGCAATATTCACAAAACACGCTAATCGCGCTGCGATGCGTAAGTCCAGCTTTAATTAAAGCGCGCATGATACCCGACTAAAGGGATTTCTTAGCTAATTGCTGAAGATGGAACGCTTAAAAAAATTAAATCACGTTATTCCTAGAGTTTTGCTTTGCTTTAATGGCTTGAGTTATTACAATCACCCCCTACTTCAAACGAAAGAACTTAAGCGCGTGTCTCCAGATTGCCCTATTCTTTTTTGTGATGAACATTTGCTGATTGTTGGTAAACCGACGGGACTGTTAACAGTACCCGGCAAAGGTGCTGACAAACAAGACTCGCTTCTCACTCGCCTACAAGCCATTTATGCCGATGCGCGTATTATTCATCGTTTAGACCAAGACACCTCAGGTTTATTGGTGTTTGCTCGCAGTTTAGCGGCACAACAACATCTCAATAAACAATTTGCTGATCGTCAGGTCACCAAACATTATATTGCGCTAGCCTATGGTCACTTTGCCGAAACACGGGGCGAAATCGACGTACCACTACGCTACGATCCTGAGCATCCGCCCTTACATATTGTTGATTATGACAACGGTCAACAGGCATTAACACGCTGGCAAGTATTAGCGCGACAAGCAAAGTCAACGCGAGTATTACTCATGCCTGTCACAGGACGTTCGCACCAATTACGTGTGCATTTACAAACACTTGGCCATCCTATCTTAGGTGATACATTATATGCACCTAAAGAAGCCATCGCCCTAAGTTCCCGTTTGTGTTTGCATGCAGAAATGCTTGAATTTACGCACCCTATACGTTTAGAGACGGTTCGTTTTACGTGGCCATCCCCTTTTTAACACCTTAGGAGTGACGCAGTTATTTTGATAACATGCGTTATTTCTGATTAACAGACAAAGAAAAGAGTTGTTATGAGTATGTCGAGTCCGGCCATTGGTCAACGTTGGTTATCAGATGCAGAAACTGAATTAGGTTTAGGGATGGTTGTCGAGGTGCATCCTCGTACCATTACCATCCTTTTTCCTAAAAGCGAAGAAACACGGGTCTATGCCAAACAAAATGCGCCGTTATCACGGATTCGTTTTAACATTGGCGATAACATCAGAGACACTGATAACAAGGAATGGTTGGTCACTGCCGTACAAGAGCGTCAGTTTGTCTTGCGTTACGAAGTACAAGATGAGCACGGCCACACCACCTCGTTTGCCGAAACTAAACTCTCCCCTGAAATTCAACTCGCCAAACCGTGTGACCGTTTGTTGGCGTGTCAGCTGGACAACAATGAATGGTACGAATTACGGGTGACGGCATTACGTGCGCGTCAACAATTGGCACAAAGTAAAGTTGTCGGTTTAGTCGGCCCTCGAGTGGGTTTAATTCCGCATCAGTTTTATATTGCCCACGAAGTCGGTCAACGGATGGCGCCGCGTGTCTTACTCGCCGATGAAGTCGGTTTGGGTAAAACCATTGAAGCAGGTTTAATTATTCACCAACAATTACTGACTGGCCGTGCCCAACGTATTTTAGTGTTAGTGCCTGATAGCTTGCAGTATCAATGGTTGGTGGAAATGCGTCGTCGTTTCAACATCAATTTTTCGTTATTTGACTTAACCCGCACCGCCGCCATTCGTGAAAATGACGAAGATATCAATCCGTTTTTAACAGAACAATGTGTCTTAGCCAGCATTGATTTATTGATTGACCACCCAACACTCATGGCAGCTGCATTAGAAGCGACATGGGATTTATTGGTAGTTGATGAAGCGCATCATTTGGTTTGGGATGAAGAAAAACCAAGTGAAGCCTATCAATTGGTGGCACAACTCTCAGCACAGACGGCAGGTGTCTTATTACTGACCGCCACCCCCGAACAATTGGGTGTTGCCAGCCATTTTGCAAGGTTAAAATTGTTAGACCCACGTCGCTTTAGCAGTTTAGATGCCTTTTTAGACGAAGAAGAAAGCTACTTACCGATTGCCAGTGCTGCTCGTCAATTAGTACGCGGCAAACTGAAAGATGAAACACGCGCAACCTTACAAGCGTATTTAGGCGATGACTTCGACTTTTCCACACCAGCAGGCCGTGAAAAAGCCGTTTCGGCGTTGTTAGATCGTCATGGGACAGGTCGCGTGTTATTCCGTAATACCCGTGAAGCCATTAAAGGCTTTCCTGAACGTGAGTGTTTACCTGTACCATTAACGCCACCTGCGGATTGGCCAATGACGGGTGCTGTGCGTAACCAATTATGGCCAGAAATTCAGTCTGAAGATGATGAGTGGTTAGCCACTGATCCGCGTGTGCCGTGGTTAATTCAATTTTTGAAGAAGTTGAAACAGCAAAAAGTATTGTTAATTTGCCGTACCGCTCCCGTGGCGATGGCATTGGAATTACGTTTACGATTGAATGAAGGTATTCGTACTGCCCTATTCCACGAAGAAATGACTTTATTAGAACGTGACCGCGCCGCTGCGTATTTTGCCGAACCCGATTATGGCGCACAAATTCTCTTATGTTCAGAAATTGGCTCTGAAGGTCGTAACTTCCAATTTGCCCATCATTTAGTGATTTTTGATTTACCTGCGAATCCTGACGTTTTAGAACAGCGTATTGGCCGTTTAGACCGTATTGGTCAAACCGAAACGATTAAAGTTCATGTGCCTTATATGGTCGGAACCGCGCAAGAGCGTTTATTCCAATGGCATCACAATGCCCTCAATGCGATTGCCCATATTTCACCCACTGCACAAACAGTACATCAATATCATCAACAAAGCCTAAAAGAGTGCTTACAGTCAGCCAATGACCATGAAGAACTTTTTGCCGCCTTGATGGCTGAAGCCCAACAAGACCGCACCAACTTAGAAGCCGAGTTGCAACAAGGCCGTGATTATTTACTTGAGCTAAATTCTTGTCGCATGGAACAAGCCATTGAGCTTATTACTGCCGTTGCTGACCAAGATGATGATTTAGTCTTGGGTGACTTTATGGAGCGAGCATGGGGTGCATTTGGTTTAGAGCATGAAGAAGAAGGCGATGGTACGCATATTTTACGTGCAGGCGAACACATGGCCGTTGACGCCTTCCCTCACCTTGACCCCGATGGCATGACCGTTTGTTTTGACCGTAACCAAGCCTTGAGCCGTGAAGACATTCACTTCATTACGTGGGAACACCCAATGGCACAAGGTGCGTTAGAGCTGATGACACGCCAATCTTTTGGTAACTCTAACCTTGCACTGATTCGTAACAAAGGTATTAAAGCAGGCACGTTATTAGTTGAGGCATGGTTTAGAGTCGAGCTGATTGCGCCTAAACACTTAAATTTAATGTCTAATTTGCCTAATTTGACGATTCGCGTGTTATTGGATGGTGAAGGTCGAGATTTAAGTGCGCGCGTTGGCCATGACGTATTAAACCGCCAAATTGTGCCCTTAGAAAAAATGACCGCGCGACAAGTAGTGAAAATGCAAACCGAAATTATCTCCAGTTTGTATAAACAAGCCGAGCAAGTGGCTAAAGCCACCATTCCTGATTTGCAAGCACAGGCACAAGTACGTTTTAGCGAGAAGCTCGATAATGAGATTCAACGTCTCAAAGCCTTGCAACTCGTTAATCCTAGTATTCGTGATGATGAAATTGCGGCACTCGAAGAACAATTAACACAAGGTTTAGAATATCTCAATCATGTGCATATTGTCAGTGACGCGGTTCGGATTGTGATTGCAGGTTAACCATCCGATGCGATGTTGTGGCACATAACCCTGTGCCACAATATTAATCGTCAAGACAAGCCGCAATCGCAAACCATTGCCCTGCACTTTGCACGGCATAACACCACTGACCGTCAATTTCTTGCCTCGTCGCCCACTCAACCAACTGATAAAACACATTACGATGAATCAGGGCATCTAAACGATCACGGACATGAATATATGGACGCGGCTCGCCATCCACACTTTCATTGACCCACAATGGATGCTCAGCATCTAAAATAATCACATCTTCTGTGAGTGTGGTAAAACGTAAATACTCCACATCATCTTCAATTATTTTTGCTACTAATACCGCAATAAACGGCGCATCATCCACCACAATCCGTACCTTTTCGACGGGGGTAATCAAATAAAAACAATCATCGTCATCGTGGCGCAAAATCGAACTAAACAGCTTCACCAATGCAGGACGACCAATCGGCGTACCCATATATAGCCACTGGCCATTGGCTTTAATTTGCATCGGCAAATCACCGCAGAACTCAGGATTCCATTTATGCACAGGTGGCAAACCTTTTGGCATATTGCCCTTTTCATCCTGTAATAATCGGGCAATCGCCATTGGATCGGCTTTTATATGTGAATCTTGGGTCATATTATGTAATTCCTATTTCTTGTCGAACAAAATATCGTATAAAAAGTTGGTCTTTAGGTAGTGTGCTTTTATACTACGCGCCGCGTCACTCAATGTGAATGTTAAAAGAAAGAAACCCCCAGCTAAACTCGCGAGGAGACTATTCGTGGAAAGAGAAGCAATGGAATTTGATGTCGTCATCGTTGGCGGCGGTCCTGCTGGTTTATCAGCAGCCATTCGTTTACGTCAATTAAGTATAGAATCAGGCCATGAGATTTCCGTTTGTCTCGTCGAAAAAGGTTCTGAATTTGGCGCGCATATTTTATCAGGTGCAGTATTTGAACCCCGCGCTCTGAATGAACTTTTTCCCAATTGGAAAGAAGAAGGCGCACCACTCAACACGCCCGTCACCAAAGACGAAGTCCATTTGTTGTTTAGCGAAACACGCAGCAAACTCATGCCTGACTGGGCTATTCCAAAACCCATGCATAATGACGGCAACTATGTCATTAGCTTAGGTAATCTCGTGCGCTGGTTAGCCGAAAAAGCCGAAGCTCTCGAAGTCAATCTTTTTCCTGGTTTTGCTGCTTCTGAAATTTTATATCATGAAGATGGTAGCGTAAAAGGCATTGCGACAGGTGATATGGGCATCGGCAAAAATGGTGAGAAAAAGCACTCTTTTACTGCGGGTTATGAACTACATGCTAAATACACGTTATTTGCTGAAGGCTGCCGTGGTCATTTAGGCAAGCAATTAATTAAGCAGTTTGAACTCGACAAAGATGTTGACCCTCAACATTATGGCCTTGGCATCAAAGAACTGTGGGAAATTGACCCAAGCAAACATAAACCAGGCTTAGTATTGCACGGCTCAGGCTGGCCATTGAGTGAGTCTGGCAGTGCGGGTGGCTGGTGGTTGTACCACGGTGAAAACAATCAAATTACTTTAGGCATGATTGTTGACTTAGCCTATACCAACCCTTATTTATCGCCCTTTGATGAAATGCAACGTTGGAAACACCACCCTGTCATTAAACAATACTTAGAAGGCGCAAAACGCGTTTCTTATGGCGCACGAGCTGTTGTGAAAGGTGGTATTAACTCCTTACCTAAGTTAACCTTTGCGGGTGGCTGTTTAATTGGTGATGATGCGGGCTTCTTAAACTTCTCCAAAATCAAAGGCTCTCATACCGCGATGAAATCGGGTATGTTATGTGCTGAAGCGGTGTTTGAGACATTAAAAGCAGGCAGTGAAGGCCATGATGAAGTCACTGCTTATACCGAGAAATTTGAAAACTCTTGGTTGTTTGAAGAGTTACACCGCGCACGTAACTTCGGCCCAGCAATGCACCGTATGGGCTTCTTGATGGGTGCTGCATTTAACTTTATCGACAATAATATTTTGCCGAATGGTTTCCCATTTACAATTCACGATAACAAACCAGATTATGATTGCTTAGATCGTAAAGATTTAGCCCGTAAACTGGAATATCCAAAACCTGATGGCAAAATCAGTTTTGATAAATTGTCATCGGTGTTTATTTCGGGTACTAACCACGAAGAAGACCAACCGATTCATTTAACACTGAAAGATGCCAGCATCCCAATGGCGAAAAACTTGCCGTTGTACGATGAGCCTGCTCAACGTTACTGCCCAGCAGGTGTTTATGAAGTGTTAATGACGGCTGGTGAGCCTCGTTTGCAAATTAACGCGCAAAACTGCGTCCATTGCAAAACCTGTGACATCAAAGACCCTTCCCAAAATATTAATTGGGTTGTGCCTGAAGGTGGTGGCGGCCCTACCTATCCTAATATGTAAATGACGGTTAGGACACTATGATTTGAGAATGAAACAAAACTCTCAAATCATCAACCAAAGCCCTTAATTTTTAAGGGCTTTGTATTTTTTAGTCTAAAAAAATTAAGATTCTAGGTGTAATTGCTTTTAAATAGGCTTCGACTCCGCTCAGCCAGCGTGGAATGTTTCCTAAGCGGAGTCGAAGGGTTAATTCAAGCAAACGTCAACAGCTCCTAAAAATACATAAAAAAGCAGACTTTTGAGTCTGCTTTTTTACTGTCAGTATTTGATTTAAGCTACAGCTACAAACACCACACCTTCTTTCACAACCACTTGATAAGCAGGAACTTTCACCGTTTCGTCTTCTAAACATTCACCACTGTCTAATTTATAGTGATGTTTATAAATCGGTGAAGCGACGACTTTATGGCCTTTTAAATCGCCAACAATACCGCGTGATAAGACATTGGCTTCAGAAAACGGATCGAAATTACCAATGGCAAAGACATCACCATTGGCCAGCTTAAATAAGGCAATCTGCTCACCTTTGACTAAAGCGCCAACGCCCATATTGGTTTGTAAGTCTTCAACCGCACACACTTTTACTAAGTTAGTCATCTTTGTTACCCCTACCATCTGATTCGACAATGAGAAGAGCGATTTTTAGACCACTCTCTCCACCCATTTAAACTTCAGCAACCGTAATACGCCCTGCTTTTTCACTCACGGTTGCGGGACGAATTTGACCACGCTCTTCAACAAAGACGACGTTGTTGTCGGTTTCATCGCTGTTCACAAAGGAGCGGAAGCGTTTTAAGGTTTCAGGATTGTTGATGGCTTCTTTCCATTCACAGGCAAAAGTGTCAACGACGAATTGCATTTGCATTTCTAATTCAGCCGCCAAACCTAAGGAGTCTTCAATCACCACTGCTTTTAGGTAGTCTAAACCGCCTTCAAGGTTGTCACGCCATACGCTAGTACGTTGTAAACGGTCAGCCGTAGCCACATAGAACATTAAGAAACGGTCAACGTATTTGATTAAGGTTTCGCTGTCTAAATCGCTGGCTAACAATTCGGCATGGCGAGGTTTCATACCGCCATTACCACAGACGTATAAGTTCCAGCCTTTTTCGGTAGCAATCACGCCAACATCTTTGCTTTGCGCTTCAGCACACTCACGAGTACAACCGCTGACGCCAAACTTAATTTTGTGTGGGCTACGCAAACCGCGATAACGGTTTTCTAATTGAATGGCAAAACCGACCGAATCTTGTACACCATAACGACACCATGTTGAACCGACACAGGATTTAACGGTACGCAACGATTTACCGTAAGCATGACCCGATTCAAAACCTGCATCGACTAACTCACGCCAAATCACAGGTAATTGTTCAACCCGCGCACCAAACAAGTCGATCCGTTGTCCGCCTGTAATTTTGGTGTACAACTTGTATTTTTTTGCCACTTGGCCAATCGTAATTAAACCTTCGGGCGTGATTTCACCGCCCGCAATGCGTGGCACAATCGAATACGTGCCATCTTTTTGCATATTTGCGAGGAAATAATCATTAGTGTCTTGTAGACCTGCTAATGGTTTTTTCAGGATATGTTCATTCCATAAGGACGACATAATCGACGCAGTCGTCGGTTTGCAAATATCGCAACCATCGCCTTTTCCGTGTTTAGCGACTAAATCTTCAAAACTACGGATATTGCCAATTTTGGCTAAGTGATAGAGTTCTTGGCGTGAGTAAGCAAAGTGTTCGCAGATGTCTTTCTTGACTTCAACACCGCGTTTCGTTAGCTCACATTTTAAGACTTGACCGACTAAGGCCGCACAGCCACCGCAACTGGTCGCGGCTTTGGTGCAGCTTTTTAGCTCGCCCAACTCCATGACGCCGCCTTCGATGGCATTGCATAAATCTTGTTTGGTAACATTATTACAGGAGCAAATCACCGCTTTCATCGGTAAGGCATCTGCGCCTAATAAGGGTTTACTGCTGCCGTCTAAAGAAGGAAGAATTAAGCCTTCGGGATTGGCAGGTAAATCCATATCGTTGAGTTTGAGTTGTAGCAAGTCGCCATAAGCTTCAACATCGCCAATCAACACCGCACCGAGTAACTTTTTACCATCGGCAGAAACGACGATTTTTTTGTAGGTTTGCGTACGTTCATCGACATAGCTGTAATTGATGCTGCCTGCGGTCATACCATGAGCATCACCAATCGAGGCAACATCCACACCTAACAACTTGAGCTTAGTGCTCATGTCTGCGCCTAAAAACTCTTTGTCTTCGCCACCCAAAATATGGGTACAAGCGACATCCGCCATTTGATAACCCGGTGCAACTAAGCCGTAGATTTTACCTTCCCATAAGGCGCATTCACCAATCGCGTAAACATCTGGTGCGTTGGTACGACAGAAGTTATCAACGACAATACCGCCACGCGCACCAACGGCAATACCGTTATTTCTGGCAATATCATCACGCGGACGAATCCCTGCGGAAAACAAAATCATGTCGGTTTCGAGGCTAGTGCCATCCGAAAACTTCATGACGTGTAGACATTTTTCACCATCGGAAATTTCGACGGTATTGCGTTCGGTGTGAATACCAACACCGAGTTCAGCGATTTTTTTGCGTAATACCTTACCGCCGCCATCATCCACTTGAACTGCCATTAGGCGCGGTGCAAATTCAACCACATGGGTTTCTAAGCCTAAATCTTTTAAGGCTTTCGCAGCTTCCAAGCCTAATAAGCCACCACCAACAACAACACCGACTTTCGACTTTAACGCCGAATCACGAATCGCTTCTAAATCTTCAATGGTGCGATAGACCAAACAACCTTCGCGATTATTGCCAACAACAGGTGGGACAAAAGGATAAGAACCCGTCGCTAACACTAATTTGTCGTAATGGATAGTATCGCCATTTTGAGTCGTTACCGATTTGGCTACCGTGTCGATATGGGTGGCACGGGTATTCAGTTGTAAGCCATAACCTGTGTTACTAAAAAAGTCATGCGGAGTCAGACTTAAATCTTCGGCAGTTTTACCATTAAAGAATGCAGAGAGTTGTACACGGTCATAAGCAGGACGTGATTCTTCAGCCAAGACTATCACTTCGTGTTGTTCGGTAGATTTACTGGAAAGATTTTCTAAAAAACGGTGGCCAACCATGCCGTGACCAATCATAACTATACGCATTGCTGTCTCCTGCAAGTGACAAGTCATTAGACTCAACACAAAGCAGACGGCGTTGTCTGCGAAACTAGGGGGTAGAAACACGTTGTTAATACTGCCGACATTGCCAGTATTCGTGTGGTCGCTTAATTTAAGCGGGAGTTACTTGAGCAACTCGACTAGACAGGATTTTCTGTAACTCTGGCAAACAAGATCCACAATTCGTGCCAGCTTTGAGACATTTACCAATTTCTGTGACATTTTTTAAGTTTTTGCTGTCAATACTACGGCAAATGGTTTTTTCACCCACCCCAAAACAGGCACAAATGATACGACCGACATCAGCATTGGGATCCGCAGGCTTACCTGACAACAAAGCACGACGACTTAAAGCATCTAAAGGCTGTGCCAATAAGGACATTAACCATGAACGTGGTGGCAAACTGGCTTCTGCGCCAAAAAATGCTAAGGCACTGAGTTTGCCATCAACTAACCAAGCGTAACGCTGAACGCTGTGAGTAATATCTTGATATTCTAGGCGTTCACCCTGTGGTTCATTGAGCCAAACACTCGCCCAATCAATCCAATCATTGGGTTTTTGATGATGTGCCAACTCGTAACGCCAGCCATTTTCAAGACGAATCGCGACAGCGTAATCACACTTAGGTAAGGTTAACGGTTTATCACTGAGTAAATAGCCATGCCATGCTGCATCAAAACGACTGACATGCACGGGGGTATGTTTGTTTTCAGGTTGTCCTGAAATCGGGTCAACGGCAGGATTAACCACTGCGCCAACTCTGGAGCTAGTCGTTAATACGCCTGTCCAGTGCATCGGCATAAATACTGCCCCGATTTGCTGACCTTCATTTATTTGCACTCTGGCAATGGCTTCCCCCCACGATGAGCGCAACTTCACCAAATCGCCCTCACTAATTCCAAGTTTTTTTGCATCATTCGGGTGCAATTCAGCGTAAGGCTCACCAATATGTTGCAACAGTCTGGACGTTAAGCCTGTTCGCGTCATGGTATGCCATTGGTCACGAATACGGCCTGTATTTAAGACAAAAGGATAGTCGGCACTGGGTCTATTTTTTGGCGCACGACTGGTAACAGGTACTAAATTCGCCAAGCCATCGGAGGTGAAAAATTTACCATCGGCAAACATCCGTACCGTACCTTGTGTTGCGCCAACAGGTAATGGCCATTGGACTGAGGGCATTTCATCGTAGCGTTCCGATGTTAAACCCATCAACGCGCCAATATTAAAATCACGAATCATGCCTTGAGGATGATTTTCAAACGCGGATAACGCGGCGTGTTCAGCAAACACCTGTGCAGCATTTTGAAAGTTAAATCCTTGGTCAAAACCCATAGCTTTAGCGACTTCCGCCATTGCCCACCAATCAGGCTTGGCTTGTTCAGGCGCAGCTAAAAATGCTCGTTGACGGGAAATTCGGCGGTCTGAATTAGTGACTGTGCCGTCTTTTTCGCCCCAACCTAAACTTGGCAATAACACATGCGCCAAACGTGTGGTATCCGTATCTGCAATGCAATCAGACACCACGACTAACTCGCATTTGGCTAAAGCGGCACGGACTTTATCGGCATTGGGTAAAGAAACGACGGGATTGGTGGCCATAATCCAAACGGCTTTAATCTTGCCTTCAGCCATCGCATCAAACAAATCAACTGCCTTTAAACCACCATGACTAGCGATATTGGGCGATTGCCAAAAGCGTTGCACTAAATGACGATGGGCTGGATTTTCTATCTCCATGTGCGCGGCCAGCATATTCGCCAAACCACCGACTTCACGACCACCCATCGCATTCGGTTGACCTGTTAGCGAAAATGGTGATGCCCCTGCCTTACCAATACGACCAGTCGCCAAATGACAATTGACGATTGCATTAACTTTGTCTGTACCTGAACTGGATTGATTCACACCCATCGAAAATAAAGTCATGGTATTTGGCGTATTGGCGAACCATGTTTTGAGCAAGTCTAATGCCTCAACACTGACTCCTAAACGCTCTGCAACCGTTGAACCATCGCCCACATCTTGCTGCGCCGCCTTAATGGTTTCAGCAAAATCTTTGGTGTGTTTACTGACAAAATCGGTATCGACTAAACCCTTAGCAACCACATCGGCCAACAAGGCATTAAATAATAAAACGTCTGTGCCTGCTTTGATGGGAAGATGTAAATCAGCAATTTCGTTAGTCGCTGTTTCTCGCGGATCAACGACTACAATTTTCAACGACGGACGTTGCGCCTTAATGGCTTTAATCCGTTGAAAAATAATAGGATGACACCAAGCTGTGTTTGAGCCAACCAAGATAATTAACTCAGCGGAATCAAAGTCCTCATAACTGGCAGGTACGGTATCTGCGCCAAATGCCCGTTTGTAACCTGCGACAGCAGACGACATACACAAACGCGAATTGGTGTCGATATTCGCAGTGCCGATATAACCTTTCATCAGTTTATTGGCGACATAATAGTCTTCAGTCAGCAACTGACCAGAAACATAAAACGCCACCGATTCACGGCCATGCTCGGCAATAATCCGTTGAAAATCCGTCGCTACTTTATGAATGGCTGTTGGCCAACTGACATTTTTACCATGAATTGATGGTTTTAATAATCGTCCTTCTAACGTTAAGGTTTCCGCCAAAGATGAGCCTTTAGAACATAAACGGCCAAAATTAGCAGGATGATCGGTATCACCTTGAATCGTGACAATACGATTCGCAGCATCAGTCACGGTCGCTTTAATCCCGCAACCGACACCACAATAGGCGCAAGTGGTATTTTTTACTTCATTCGCTCTTATTTCAGACAGCATCAGCCAACTCCTCTTTGCCAAACAGCAAATGGTCACGCATTTGCGAGACATCTTCTTTTTGGCGAATTAAATCAAAATACCAATTACCGTCTTGTACGTCACCAAACAACACAGCTCCAATCAATTTATTATCCTTAATAAACAAACGCTTATATACTCCAACTGACTTATCGCGTAAGACAATCGCTTCAGCATTCGTGCCCGAAAAATCACCTGCCGAAAACAAATTCACACCACTCACTTTTAAGGTGGTGGCCGTCGCTTTTTGCACATAACGGCCAATGCCCATTTGTGCTAAATGCGTTGCGCAGACATTTGCTTGATCGTATAAGGGCGCAACTAAACCAAATATCGAACCGCGATGTTGAACACATTCCCCCACTGCATAAATGCGTGGATCAAAGGTTTGCATAGTGTCGTTGACTAAAATAGCTTTCTCCACTTGAAGGCCAATTTGCTTCGCTAACGCGACATTTGGACGAATACCCACGGCCATAATCACTAAATCAGTGGGCAAATCCTCACCCTCTCGAAAGCTTAAATGACTGAGATGTTCGGCATCTTTAGCGACGATTTCTTTGGTCACTACGCCCATGCGAAACTTCATGCCATTGTTTTCTAGTTGTTTTTGCAATAAATGCGCAGCTTCGCTGTCTAACTGACGATTCATTAAACACGTCACATCATGAATGACGGTCACCTCAACGCCACGTTTTAAAAGGCCATTTGCCGCTTCTAAACCCAATAAACCACCACCAATCACAGCAACACGTTTTTTATTCGTTGTTGCACTGAGCATGGCTTCGACATCTTGAATATCGCGAAAACTCAATACACAAGCATGATTATGATTAGGAATAGGAATGATAAAGGGCACAGAACCTGTGGCAAATAATAAACGGTCGTAAGGAATACTGAGACCTTGATCAGTCAGCACTTGCCGTTGACGGCGATTGACATCGACCACCACTTGACCAGAAATTAACTCAATCCCTTGTTTTCTATACCATTCTGGCGTATGCAACACGATATCATCAAACTGTTTTTCTCCCGCCAACACAGGAGACAACATAATACGGTTGTAGTTACCGTAAGGCTCTTTGCCAATCACGGTAATGTCATAAAGGTCTGGAGCGAGCTTTAATAACTCATCAATAGTACGCATACCTGCCATACCATTGCCAACCACCACTAATTTCAATTTTTTCATTGGATATAGCCTTAACGTGAGGCGGAACTTTTGTCTTCCTTAGCAAGAGCTATGCCATAGACAATCATTCAAAGAAGAAGTTTTTCGCACCAAAAGACATCAACGCACCGTTAAAAAGCAATGTATGCACCAATAACACTCTAAGTATATGATTGAAACAAACAAGCCAAACCTAGCAACCATTAGCACTTGAAAGGTATGGCACAAGCATTGCATTAAGCCAACTTATGATTTAACGCAACGGCGCGTTATCCCTATTTGATGACATAAGTACCTACCTAAAGTATCTGTGTCAGATTTTTAAGCTTTCTAGCTTGATAAATCAGGGATTGCGGGCGCTACTGTTATCACCTCCCAGCCACCCTTCCCTGCTTTATCTCGCGCTTACCGTTGCGAGACTTTCATCATGGCGTTAAAAACAATTCCCTTATTCAAATGGAGCGAACCGCGCATTCGCACCCTGCATTACACATGGCTGGCTTTTTTTATTACCTTTTTGATATGGTTTGCTCACGCGCCATTAATGCCTGTGTTGAAAGAATACTTTGATATGACTCCCGCACAGGTTAAAGCGATTTTGATGTTGAATGTGGCGATTACCATTCCTGCGCGAATTTTGATTGGTGTGTTGGTCGATAAATTTGGCCCACGAAAAAGCTACAGCTTCTTATTAGCGTTTTGCGGTGTGTTATGTTTGCTCTTCGCGGCGGCGCAATCGTTTGAATGGTTAGCCATCATGCGTTTTCTGCTCGGTTTTGTTGGCGCAGGTTTTGTCATTGGTATTCGTTTAGTGAGCGAATGGTTTCCAGCGCGTGAAGTGGGCATTGCCGAAGGCATTTATGGCGGTTGGGGTAATTTTGGCGCAGCCGTCGCATCCATGAGTATGCCGATTTTAGCCTTGGCTTTTGGCGGTGATGATGGCTGGCGTTATGCCATTGGCTCAACAGGCGTGATTGCGATTATTTACAGCTACATCTTTTATCGTGGTGTTCGTGATACCCCTGAAGGCTCAACCTACTTCAAACCCCAAAAAGCAGGCGGCTTAGAAGTCACCACTAAAGGCGATTTTATTTTCTACGCCTTGATGAATGTGCCGTTATATTTAGCATTAGTGTTATTAACCTGGCGTTTGTCACCTACTGGCTTAAAGTTATTATCGGCCGAAGGTGCTTTAATCGCTTACGGTGTGATTGCTGCATTGGTTGTTTATCAATGGACAAAAATTTGGCACGTTAACAAACATTTATTCACAGGCGAACATCCCGCCGCGCCGCGTTATCACTTTAAACAAGTGGCTATTTTGAATGTTGCCTACATGGCGTGTTTTGGCTCTGAATTAGCGGTTGTTTCCATGTTGCCGATGTTTTTTATGGATACCTTCCACATTAGTCCCGTTTATGCGGGCATGACCGCAGGGTGTTTTGCTGTGATGAACTTGTTTGCTCGTCCGAGTGGTGGTTTGTTTTCCGATGCTTATGGCCGTCGTAAAATTTTAATGATTTGCTTGATTGGTCAAACCGTTGGCTATGGTTTGATGTCACAAATGGATGGTTCTTGGTCATTAGCGATTGCTGTCTTAGCCGTGTTAGCAACTTCAATTTTTGTACAAGGCGCGTGTGGTGCGGTGTATTCGATTGTGCCATTAATTCAACGCCGCATGACAGGGCAAATCGCTGGCATGGCAGGTGCATACGGTAATGTCGGTGGTGTGGTGTTTTTAACGGTACTAAGTTTAGTTAGTCCTACCAGCTTCTTTTACTTATTAGCCGCCATCTCTGCCGTTGCCTTCTTAGGTTCATTGTTTTTAAGCGAACCTAAAGGCCACATGGTCGAAACCGACGAACATGGCAACGTCCATTTGATTGCCGTGGAATAAAATCCCACTAGCCCCCTTTGATAAAGGGGGTGATTTTTCGCTAGGAGTTCCACCTATTTAGTAAAAAGGGGTTAGGTGAGATTTCAAATTAACATGGTATGGAAACGATGACACATACGCTTCGCCTCAATGCCGCACAACTTTCACATACAGGGCCAAAAGACATCAATGAGGATGCAATGGCTTTGCAGCTACCCCAAGGACATGGCATCAGCAGTTATACTGCTACTGCGGCTATTGCCGACGGTTTAAGTAGTGCCAAAGGTGGCCGTATTGCCGCTGAAACCAGTGTCACCAATTTTATTAATGATTTTTCAGCAACCCCCAGTAGTTGGTCAGTAAAAACCGCAGGATTAAAAGTATTAGCCGCACTGAATCGTTGGTTACATGGACAAGGTCAACATTATCATCATAACCATCAAGGTTACTTAACGACGTTTACCGCCTTTATTATTCGCGGCAATACTGGTCATCTTTTTCACGTGGGTGATAGCCGCTTATATCGTTTACGAGAAAATGATTGGGAATGTTTAACCAAAGACCATGCATTAATAACCCGTCATGGTAATCAATTGACCCGCGCTTTAGGTATGGATTGGCGTGTTGATATTGATTACCACGAAATTGATGTCCAAGTAGGCGATTTATATTTACTTACTACCGATGGCATTCATAGTTTTATCCCTGACAAAGAATTACACGCCATTATTGCCAGTCGTAGTGAAACCCTAGATGCCCGTTGCGAAGAATTATTAACTTGCGCCGAAGCTCATCACAGTGATGATAATCGCTCCTGCCAGCTACTAGAAATTATCGACCTACCGCCAACCGATGCTCATGCTTTAGGACTCAACACCTTAGCCCCACTACCGCCACCA
Organism: Moraxellaceae bacterium AER2_44_116; assembly: GCA_006546595.1. Taxonomy (GTDB): domain Bacteria; phylum Pseudomonadota; class Gammaproteobacteria; order Pseudomonadales; family Moraxellaceae; genus Agitococcus. The sequence continues at coordinate 525,423 of VIAD01000001.1, forward strand.
TTGGTTAAAGGTCAAATTCTCGACGGCTATGTAATAGAAGCAGAAATTCAAGGCAATGCTCGTAGCCATGTCTATAAAGTGCGCGATAAAAGTGACAACCAACTTTATATTTTAAAATCACCTTCTATTAATATTGCCGATGATGTCGATAGCTTACGCGCTTTTCAACGTGAAGATTGGATTGGCCAACGCTTTCATCATCCTGATATTGTTAAAACCTATTCGCCGAGTCGGCCACGTCATTATTTATATTTAATACAAGAGTATTTAGAAGGCCAAAGTCTTCGCGCATGGCGTAAGGCTAATCCCGACGCTCCCGTAGAAACGATCATGGCTTTTGCCAAACCTGCTGTTAAAGCCTTGCGAGTATTACATCGTCGGGAAACACTGCATCAAGACATTAAACCCGACAATCTGTTTATTACTAGCACAGGACAACTCAAACTCATTGACTTTGGTAGTGCTTGTGTCGGCAGTCTCAGCGAAAATTTAACTGTTCGTGCAGGGGCAGCCGAATATGCCGCACCTGAATATGCATTAGGCATTGCCCGTGATGGTCGTGCTGACCAGTTTAGTTTAGCTGTTACGTTTTACGAGTTATTAACAGGCCATTATCCTTATGGTGATAATTATCTCGCCGCGAAAACACCAAATCAATTTCGCAAATTACAGTACACCAGTGCCTGCAAACATAATCCTCATGTTCCATTGTGGTTGGATGCTGCTTTAGCTCAGGCATTAAGTTTAAACCCAGAACATCGCTATCCAGAGTTAAGCGAGTTTTTGATTGATTTAGAGCGACCAAATACCCATCTCACCCTTAAAGCCAAACCGTGGCTTGAACAAAACCCTTTATTATTTTGGCAATTGACTAGCATTTTATTATTAGTGCTTAACTTCATACTATTAGCTTGTTGGCTCAAGTAAATAAACTTTAATATGTCTGACAGCGTACAGACATCAATCCACAATCCTCATAATGTTCTAGTCAGCCAGTCCCCGACTAGAGAAAAATGATCATGGAAAACTATAATCATACCGTTTCAGGTATCTACCCTAATTTTGAAGAAGCGAAAGCAACGTTGACACTGCTCCATACCCAAGGATTAGCTTCTACGCAGTTGAATATTATTCAATCCAATAATGCCGCAGCAGCACTGCAACAACACACCAAAAGCGATAACGTTCTCAACGATGTTATTGTTGATGGTGCTGTAGGCACAGTGGTTGGAGCAGGAGCGTTTGGCTTAGGTCATTTGGCACTTGTGTGGGCGAATATTAGTCTGTTTGTTGCTAGCCCACTACTAGGGCCTCTAATAATGCTCGGTTGGGGTGCAAGCGTTGGTGGCCTCTTTGGCGCGATTGCGGGTGCGACTGTCGTGTCTGAGGAAGACAGCAAAGGTAAATCCTTTATTCACTTGGTAGAAGATGCCATAAGCCGTGGTTATGTTGTTTTGGTAGCACAAACGATGACCGAGCAAGAAACTCTTTTGGCTCAAGAAATTATTCGCGACTCGGTTAATCATCAGAGTCATGTTGTCACTATATAAAGAAGGCTGGAGGCTTGTTTCAGTTAAAATTAATTTATTGTCAAGCAAGTTATACATACTGTTGAAATAGAGGATGCTAAACTCCTTACTAATTATTTCCTCGCTATGGATACATCCCTGCTATGTCTCGTTTTCTTACTGTATTGGGCGTTACCGCCCTAATGACCAACGCACCGCTTTATGCTGCCACGGTGATTCCCGCTCCACCTGTTTTAGAAAATAAAGCTTATATTTTAATGGATTATGATTCGGGAAAAATTCTCGCCGAATCAAACTCCCACGTTCATCTTGCGCCTGCATCACTCACAAAAATGATGACCAGCTTCATTGTTGAGCAAAAACTACTAAAAGGCTCACTGAAAGAACAAGACCCCGTGTTAATGAGTGAATCAGCATGGTGTCGTGGTACGAATAAAGAATCCTGTATGTATGTGCCACTCAACAGTTATGCCCCTGCCCTTGATATGCTACGTGGGGTCATTATTCAATCAGGCAATGATGCCTCTAAAGCGCTCGCCGAGCATCTTGCGGGCAGTGAACCCGCCTTTGCCGAAATCATGAATGGGGAAGCCAAACGTTTAGGCATGAAAGACACCAATTTTGCTAATGCCACAGGTTTATCTGACCCTAACCATTATTCATCAGCAGCCGACTTAGCAACATTGGCACATGCCATTATTAAAGATAGTAGCAAGTACTATCCTATTTACTCCGAAAAAGAATTCACCTATAACAATATCAAGCAAGGCAATCGTAACGCCTTATTGTTTACCGACCCTACCGTTGACGGTTTAAAAACAGGTCATACCGATGATGCAGGTTATTGTTTAACCGCCTCCAGCAAACGTGGGGCAATGCGTTTGATTTCAGTGGTGATGGGTACAAATAGTATGCAATCACGTGCCGATCAAACACGGGCGTTATTTAATTGGGGCTTTAGCAATTACGAAACTGCGTTAATTCGTCCAAAAGGTCAAGAGCTCGGTAAACCTGTGGTTTGGTTTGGCAAAAATGACCATGTCAGTGTCGGTTTAGCCAGTGATATGAGCGTCACTTTACCGCGCGGAGAAAAAGACAAATTACAAATTAGCCTACAACTAGCACCGTCCTTAGACGCTCCCATTAAACAAGGCCAAGAAATTGGCAAAATCATCGCCTCGTTAAATGGCCAACCTGTTGCTGAGCAAGCGTTAATTGCTTTAGAACCCGTCGAAGAAGCTAACTTTTTTGTCCGTATGTGGCACGGCATTAAACGTTTTTTTAGTAACTTATTTTAAGTCACTTTGGGGCAGGCACACTGCCCCATATTTTTACACGTTTCCTCAAAATTATTGACCTATCACAAAATAGTACAAATACGACACAAAATTACACCCACTTTGTTGAACACTTCGTCAAATAACCTCCTATAATTCGCGCCCTTTGTCATACTTTGTTACATCTTGTCATAAACAAGATATCGATCTATGGCTAAGAGTTCTACTTACCTATTCAAAGGATGTCGTTATGACTACTCATCGTTTACTTCTTGCTGTTCTTATCAGTGCCTTTAGCTTAGGCACAAGCGCAGGAATTACTGTAACTCCAATGGCAAGTTACCACTGGTTTGACGCTAATGGCTCATACTACAACACACCCGCCAGCAAAATTGAGCATGATACAGGCTACGGCATTTCTTTAGGTTATCGTTGGGACAATGGTTTAGGTTTAGAGCTTGATGGTCAACGCACCAAAGCCGATATTGTTGACCGTAGCAACCACAGCATTGCACTAGGTCAATTAACAGACACTTTCCTTAGTTTAAACAGCTACTATGCCTTTAACCAAAACAGCAAGGTACAACCGTTTGTACTCTTAGGTGGTGGTCAAGGAAAAATTTCCGCAACATCTATTGGCAGTTCTATGTCGCATAAAGATACGCTCGCCAATTTAGGGTTGGGTGCATTCATTAATGTGAGTGAAAATATTGCGATTCGCGCTGAAGCGCGTGGCGTATATAACTTTGATGAAAGCAAAATCAAAGGCCGTACCTCCATCGACAAACTGGCATTAGTCGGTGTGCAATATAGTTTTGGTGCGGCCAAAACTGCACCCGTCGTTGCAGTTCAACCTGAACAGATTCCTGTTGTGGTACAACCGACACCGATTGAAGTCGTTGCCCCCATTGTTGTACCTGCTGACGACGACAAAGATGGCATTATCAATACCAATGATAACTGTGCCAACACACCTGCCAATGTCACTGTTGATACAATGGGATGCCCAATTGATAGCGATAAAGATAGTGTTGCTGACTATGTTGACCAATGTCCAGCCACTCCTGCTGGAGCATTAGTCGAAGCGACAGGCTGTCCAAAAACACTCACAGAAGCTCTGAAAGAAGAAATTAAAGTCGTATTTGATACTAACAAAGCAGACATCAAAAACGAGTTTAACGCCGAAATCAGCAAAGTGGCTACATTGGCCAAACAATATCCTACCGCTAAAATTGAAATTCAAGGTTATACCGATAGTCGTGGCAACAAAACCAAAAATGAGGCACTCTCACAGAATCGCGCCAACGCGGTTAAAGATGCCTTAATTAATGGCTATGCTGTTGATGCTAACCGTATCTCCGCTAAAGGCTTTGGTTCTGCCAACCCTATCGCTGACAACAAAACTGATGCAGGCCGTGCTCAAAACCGCCGTGTGATCGCGGTATTAACAGGTGAAGTTAAAAAAATCCAAATGGCTCCTAAACCGTAAGAGCTTGTAGCAAGCTCGGTGAAGGTATCTTTTCTTTTACCTTCACCGAATTTCTCTTTACTACATCGTTCGTTCTATTTCGACGTTAAAAAACGCTATAATTAAACCTGTTTAGATTATATTAGACGTTTTTATATTGAGATGATTATGACTACTGCACCATTAATCACTGTGCAAAATATTGATGCGTGGGAATTACCTCGTCATCATGTTTTCAAAGTCTTAGGTGAGACACAATACCCTCTCACACAGGTCGTTGCTGACATTGCCAGTCGCCATTGTCCTACCTTTGATGCAGCCACGATCACCATGCGCGCTTCTAGTGGTGGCAAATATGTTTCTGTCACTATTGAAGTCTATTTGGAAACACGCGAACAAATTAATAACCTATACGCTGACTTTAATACCGCCCCTGAAATTAAACTGGTTTATTAAATATGCTGATTGTCAGAAATCTAGGCATACAAAACTTTAGCGATGTTTGGCAACAAATGCGTGACTTTACCGAGTCAAGAAATCACGATACTCCAGACGAATTATGGTTACTTGAACATCCTGCGGTGTTTACTTTAGGTCAAGCGGGCAAGCCAGAGCATATTTTAGCAGCGGGAGACATTCCTGTGATAAAAACAGACCGAGGTGGCCAAGTTACCTATCATGGTTTAGGGCAATTAGTCGGTTATTGTTTATTTGACATCAAACGTCTAAATATAGGGGTACGTGAATTAGTTGAAAGTATTGAAGATGTTTTAGTGGATGTCTTACAACAATATCATATTGACGCTTGGGCTAATCGTGAAGCTCATGGTGTCTATGTTGACAAAAAGAAAATCGCGTCTTTAGGATTAAGGATTCGTAAAGGCTGTAGTTATCATGGCTTTTCATTAAACATCCAGATGGACTTAACACCTTATCAACAGATTAACCCGTGCGGATATGCAGGACTCGAAATGACAGATATGCAGAGTCTATGTCCAACGCCTCCCACATTAATGATAATTGGCTCTCAAATTCAACGAGCTCTCCATGCGCGTTTGTTTACACACTAGGCGAGAACCGTTTATTGTGTTAAAAAGAAACAAATTGTTACTTTCTTTTTATAGATAGTCGCCATAATAAAACGATCAATAAGTCAACTTATAACAACAATGGCCAAGCTAATCAGCAAGGGATTGAGCCATTTACATCTAGGGGTAATTCATCATGCTAAAAAAACTATGTCTAAGCCTAATGATTGCGTCTGTGCCGACAGTCGCATTAGCAGAAAGAGACTTAGACGATTTTCGCGCAGAAGCCGCCAGAAATGAATGGCGTTTATCTAAAAATAATAAACTTCATCAAATAAAAGTCTATGTAAAAAATGAAGAAGGTCAAAACATTCGCTCATTTAGAGTCGAGGCCATGTTAAATGCACCTTTAGAAGTCGTTGCCCGTGTTCAGTCTGACGTTGATAACTATGTTCGCTGGTACTTTGCCACTTTAGAAGCGAAGCTGCTCAAAAAAGTATCGGATAAAGAGTTTATCTTTTACATGGTGCATGATGCCCCCATTGGCATGCCTGACCGTGATGTTGTGCTCAAAGCGACCATCGAACCAATGACGGCGAAAAAGCCCTTTGTTGTGATTAAGATGGTATCTATACCTGACTATATTCCGTCACGCGCACCTTTTGTACGGATGACTGCTGAAAATTACGTGATTAAATTTACCCCGCAAGGCAAAGATAAAACGTTACTTGAGTCCGAAGGCTTTATTGATCCAGGTGGGGTTTCACCTTCTTGGGCGATTAACTATATCCAAGGCAAAGGCCCTTATACCAATATGATGGGGATGCAACGCATGATTAATTTACCACTCTACCGCGATGCTAAAACACCTTTACCCTTTACTTTTTCTGAGTAACGCGTTGACATTACTTTAACCGTCACGGCCTACCTCACGATCATGAGGTAGGCGATTCTCTGTTGAGTGAAAAGAGAAAAACCAAAAGCTAAGGAAGCACCATTACCTCATTACAATTAGGTGTGTTATGTCAATAAAACACCAAGAATAGGTTAATCATGATAAAGAAACTGTGCTTAGGCTTACTAATTTCAACTCTACCCACTATTGCCCTCGCCGAAAAAGACTTAGACGATCTACGTGCTGATGATGCAGTCAACGAATGGCGGCTGTCTAAAAATGATAATCGTCACAAAATTAAAGTGTATGTTAAAAATGAAGATGGACAAAGTATTCGCTCGTTTCGTGTCGTTGCGACAATGGATGCGTCGATAGAAACACTGGCACGGGTACAAAGTGACTTCGACAATTATTTACGCTGGTATTTTGCGACATTAGAAGTGAAGTTTTTACGCAAAGTATCTGACCGTGAATACATTTATTATATGGTTCATGATGCACCGATTGGCACGCCAGACCGAGACGTTATTTTACGCACTGTCATTGAGCCAATGACCGCCAGAAAACCTTATGTTTTCATGCGTGTTACCGCCCTACCCAATTACTCACCGCCACGCCCACCTTATGTGCGGATGGTTGCTGAAAACTATACCGTCAAATGGACTCCGATAGATGCCAACACAACGTTAGTGGAGTCTGAAGGTTTTATTAATCCGGGGGGTAACGCTCCTGCATGGACGGTAAATTTTGTGCAAAGTAAAGGCCCTTATGCCAATATGATGGGTATGGCACGACAAGCAAAACTCCCTCAATATACAGAGGCAACGACGCCGCTGCCGTTTACTTTTATTGAATAGGCTTTTGGCTTCGACTCCGCTCAGACAGCAGAATATGCTCCCTGAGCGTAGTCGAAGAGCAATTAAGCCATCGTATCTGCACAAAAAAGTTTCACCGTTCGTGGTGAGCCTGTCGAACCACCCTTCGAAAAGCTCAGGGCGAACGGTAAGTACAGCAAAATTTCTTTTAAGTGCTTAAAACAATCTATTCAATCCATTTAACGCGGCCACCCGATAGGCTTCGGCCATTGTGGGATAATTAAAAGTGGTATTAGCAAAATACTGTAAAGTATTACCCCCATTTTTTTGCTGCATAATCGCCTGTCCAATATGGACAATTTCGGCAGCATTATTACCAAAACAGTGAATGCCTAAAATTTCTAAGGTTTCGCGGTGGAATAATATTTTCAACATTCCTACCGTTTCACCCGTAATTTGCGCGCGCGCTAAATGGCGAAAAAAAGCTTGCCCTACTTCGTAAGGTACTTGCTCTTCGGTGAGTTGTTTTTCGGTTTTTCCTAGTGAAGAAATTTCAGGAATGGTGTAAATCCCTGTCGGCACATCTTCAACATGAGGAGTGTCTTTTAAGCCTAAAATATGAGCTGCCGCGCAACGCCCTTGGTCATACGCAGCCGATGCTAATGATGGCCAACCAATAACATCACCTGCGGCAAATACGTGTTGGGCATTGGTGCGGTATTGTTTATCAACCGTCACTTGGCCACGACTATTAGCAGTTACGCCTAAGTTTTCTAAGCCCAAACCATCGGTATTACCTGTACGACCGTTACACCATAAAATAGCATCGGCTTTGATTTTTTTACCTGATTTAAGGTGCAAAATCACACAGTCATCAAGCGTTTCTACCTTGCTGTATTGTTCTTGGTGGCGAATTAATACACCTAATTCGCGTAAATAATAGGACAGTGCGTCGGCAATTTCATCATCCAAATAGGACAATAATTGAGCTTGGGTATTAATTAAATCGACTTTATAGCCTAAGCCGACAAAAATACTGGCGTATTCACAGCCAATCACCCCTGCACCATAAATAATGAGTTTTTGAACGGGATAATCTAAGGTGAGAATTTTGTCGCTATCAAAGACGCGCTTATGGCTAAAATCAATGTCAGCAGGCTGATAAGGACGGCTGCCTGTCGCGATTACCACTGAACCAAACGTTAATACTTCTTTGCCACCTTCTAAGGTCTGCACATCAAGCGTGTGGGCATCAACAAATTGAGCATGGCCAAAATACAAATCGACTTGATTACGATTATAAAACCGCGTGTGGACTGTGACTTGTTGTTCGATGATTTTATGCGCACGCGCTAATACTTGTGACAACGGCACATTACTTAATTCGCCAACGCGCCTAAACATGGAATCACGCTGATAACGCATGATGTTAAAAACGGTTTGCCGTAAGGCTTTGGAAGGAATCGTACCGACATGGGTACAATTACCACCCACTTGACCACGGGCATCAATCATCGCCACTTTTTTGCCTTCTTTGGTCAGCTTCATCGCTGCACCCTCACCCGCAGGGCCTGCGCCAATCACGACGACATCATAATCATATTGCATGTAATCTATCTTCCTTTAGTATTCCTAAAATTATATAGGCAATTTAACACTTGTCGTTTAGGTCAACAATGTTGCCATACGGCTTCGCTAGGCAATTGTTGCGCCAATAACGCTTGTACTCGACTTAAATCAAATACTGTGCCTTCTTTGCAGACTAAACTAGAGCCCAAATAACAATGACCGCACAAGCCGACACCACAGTGCATTCGCCTTTCTAAAGACAGATAAATGTGCTCAGGAGCAACACCTCGTTGCCTTAACATTTCACCCACGGCAAGCATCATCGCTTCGGGGCCACAAGTTAATACGGCTTGCGGTGGATCAGGCAATAACGCTAACGCAGCATCTAAACGTTTACCTGTTGCTTGCGCTAATTGTTCGGCAATTAGCCATGTCGGGTCATCTTCCACCATCAACATTGTTAAGTTTTGATGCTGCCATGCTAAGCGTTCTTGGGCAAGAATCTGACTATCATTATTTTTAACGCTGTAGAGTAAAACGGTCTGTTGATTTTCTTGCTGTAAACGCAAATCTAACCATGATGCTAATGGCGCTAAGCCACAACCACCTGCAATCACTAGCACCGATTTATTTTCCAGTGTTGGCCACGCTTGACCTAAAGCACCGCGCACGCCGACAACACTACCGACAGGTAACTTAAATAATGCCGCCGTTAAATGACCGACGTTTCGCACTAAGGCACTAAACTCACCGTCTTCATTGGGTAAACTGACAAAGGTAAATGCCGCTTCACCTATGCCCATAACGCTGAGCATAAAAAACTGGCCAGACTGCGCTTGCCAACGCACACCATTCGCCAAACGAAAGCGCAGATGTAATGCGTCTGTGCCATCGGGATAACGGTCGATAAGATGAGCCATTTCAGGTAATAAACTAAGCATGTGCCAACCTCGTTAACACCGAACGTGCGCCAATAACGGTGGGACAAACGCCATCACAACGACCACAGCCCGTACAGCCTAAACGTCCTTGAGTGGGAATAAAGGCAGGAGAAAACTTGTGAAACCAATAACGAGCGGTGCGTGCACCTGCCGTTGCGGTGGGATTATGGTCACTGGCTTCACGTTGAAAACCATCATATAAACACGAATCCCAAACACGCTCACGAACGATGCTTTTATCGGCATGAGTGACATCAAAGGTGGTAAAACACGAACAGGTTGGACACAAATTGACACACCCCGAACAACTTAAACATTGCACTGCTAGCGTTTCCCACTCTTGGGCGGTGACTTGTCCTGCTTGTAATCGTGTCATGCCTGTTTCTAGGGTAGATAAATCAGCAAACTCCGCTAAACACTGTTGTTCGGTAGCTTGGCGATGTTGACTCACCGTTATATCGTCTATAGAGGTGAGCGACAATCCTGCCAATGCCGTTTGGCCATGCTCGGTGGTAACTTGCAAATACCAGCCTTGTGGCGCAGGTGTCAGCACGATATCCGCACCTTCGCGCACACAAGGCCCTGATTGCGTTAATGGACAAAAACCTTTAGCGCAAGGATGACAACAATCCACCGCCACCACTAAAGCCGCTTGTCTTCGGGATTGATAATAACTGTCCTCCGCAAAAAAACGGTCTTGGACAGCTAAGGCAGCGGCATCGCAGGCTTTCACGCCAAAAAATACACGTTTAGGTACGGATGGTAATTGACTCCGAAATTGCTGACCATCAAACACAAATACCGTTTCACGCTCAGCAAAGAAAAATGGTTTTAATGAAGTCAGTGGCACGCCGTCTGTCCATTGAAATACATCTTCAACTGCTGTATCTATCCACCGTAACACGCCATCTGGCTCAAATCGTGGCTCATGTAACTGTCCCCACTGTGCGAGATGCTGACGTAATGGCTGTAAATCTGCCAAGTAAAAACTGTGCTGATTCATGGTGACACCCTCCTTTCCACACGCACCGCACAGGCTTTTAATTCGGGCATTTTAGTGATCGGGTCTTGAGCAGTATTGGTTAACCGATTACACGGGGCTTCGTTAAAATGATAGGGCATACTGACGACACCGACTGGTAAATCCGCCGTGATTTCGACACGGGTATCAACTTGACCACGCCGCGAACTGACACGCACAGGCGCATGTTGACTCAGGCCATACTGTTGAGCATCACTAGGATTCATTAATAATAACCCCAGTGGCGTTTCTCGTTCTAAAACAGGCGCGCAACGGGTCATCGAACCACAACCATAATGAAAATGCAGACGTTGCGTGGTAAATGCTAAAGGATATTCGGCATCGGGCATTTCCGCAGGTTCAGCCGATTCCAACGATATCACTCGTGCTTTACCATTAGCTTGCAAAGGAAAAGTCTGTTGATGAAGAATCGGTGTACCTAAAGGAGCTAGATCGTGACAAGGCCATTGCAAGCCCTGATTCTGTGACAATAAATCGTAAGTCATGCCTGAAAAAATAGGCGTTAACGCCGCCATTTCGCTAAAAACCTGCTCACTCGTTTGCCACGATAAACCATCATTGCCTAAATGTCGTGCCAATTCGCCTGCAATTTGCCAATCAGTTAAGCAACTATTAGGTGGCTCAATGGCTTTGCGTACTCGTTGCACTCGTCGCTCACAGTTAGTAAATGTGCCGTCTTTTTCGGCAAAAGAAGCCACAGGCAACACATAATCCGCCAACTGTGCCGTTGCGGTGAGGTGCATCTCTAACACCACTAATAAATCTAATTTCTTCAGTGCGTTAACGACTTCCGTTTGGTCTGGGTCAGTCAATGCAGGGTCTTCGCCCGCAATAATCATCGCTCGCATCGCGCCATCACGGGCGGCGTGCATCATCGCTAAAGAGGTCATGCCTTGTTGTTCAGACTGCGGCACTTGCCACGCATGAGCAAACTTTGCCCGTACTTCTTCATCATTGACTGATTGATAGCCCGAATAAACATTCGGCAAACAACCCATATCGCACGCACCTTGGACATTATTTTGGCCACGTAAGGGATTGATACCCGTCCCTGCCCGTCCGATTTGGCCACAGACTAAGACCAAGTTTGAAAGCGCAATCACGTTATTGGTGCCACAGGCAAACTGAGTAATTCCCATGCCATAACACAACATCGCCGCAGGAGAATGGGCATACATCTGAGCAAAACGATACAACAGTTCAGGCGTAATCCCTGTTTCTCGCTGTACCCGTTCGGGAGTCCATGCCGTGACATGAGCTTGCAACCTATCAAGCCCTTCGACACGCTCCGCTAAAAATGACGATGCTTGCCAGCCTTCACGAAAAATAATGTGCAATAAGCCATTCGCCAATGCGATATTACTACCGAGGTGCAAAGGTATATGTAAATCCGCAAGTTTGGCTAAACGCGTACTGCGCGGGTCAACGACGATGAGCTTTGCGCCATTGAGCTTGGCTTGAATGATTCGACCACCCAAAATGGCATGATTTTCGGTAACGTCTGCGCCCCAAATGACAATTAAATCGGCATGGTCAACATCAGCCATACTATTAGTCATTGCACCTGAACCTAAGGTTTGCGCCAATCCGGCCACCGACGGACTATGACAAATACGCGCACAATGGTCGATATTATGCGTCTGTAACACGGCACGGGCGAATTTTTGCAGCGCGTAATTATCTTCGTTGGTGGCACGCGCACAACTAATCACGCCGACGGTTTGCGAACCATCATTGGCTAAAATATCGCGTAACTGCTCAGCAATATCGTCTAAGGCTTCAACCCATGACACAGGGACAAAGTTGTGGCCTTGCCGTTTTAGCGGTTGGGTAATACGTTGCTCAGGGTCAACACCAAACGCCGTATTCCAACCTTTAGCGCACAACTTACCCTGACTGACAGGATGATTCGGCACAGGCTCAACCGCAACAATCCGATTATTATCAACACGCAAACCCATGCCACACCCAACACCACAAAACGGGCAAATCGAACTGACAGTGTGCATCAATGGTTCTCCTTATAATGACTTCACCCTAAGATCAGTTTAATCCCTGCTAAACCAATGACAATAATCACCGCAACATAAATCAACGATGTTTGTATGGCTTTGCTCAACTCACGAATTATTTTTTCGGCATCTGACGACACTTCTACCCGTTGATGACCAATTGCTTGAGTCAACTCTTGAGTTAATTGCGCCAAGGTATCTTGCACCTTAACTAAGGTTTCAGCGACCATTTTATCCGCTGATTGTTCAATATGTTGGGTCACACTTTCAGCCGTCCGTTTAATTGACTCCTCCAACTCTTTGACCAAAATATGCGCCTCGGCAAAAGACTCTGTTTTGACTTTTTCAGTTAAGTTTTCAAGGTCATTATGAATACGTGGATAAATTTTATTTTCAAAGCGTTTAACGGCATCAGGCACGACTAAATGCATATCGGATAAACCATAATCCGGATTGGCTAAGCCTTCGTCGATGCAGTTTTGACAGGCGCGGCCTTTTTTACCATCACCCGAATAATAGTTTTTCATGTGTCCTGCATGACTTTTACAAACAGGTTTTTCACAGGTAATACAATTATCTAAGCTTTTTTCTGTACCACAAACATAACAAGAATCGGCCATGATCTTTTCTCAATTATTTATATTTCCCGTTCACCCTGAGCCTGTCGAAGGGTGGTTCGACAGGCTCACCACGAGCGGTGCAACCTTAGTAAGTGACTTAATAATACCTTTGTCGATAAGACATTACTTCTCAACTCAGGTTAAAATAGCAAGATTACTGATGGGGATAGACGAATGAACGAAGTAGCTAAAGTAGTAACGGGCGAAAAATTACGCGGTGCGGAAAAGTTGGCGCGTATTCCTGTCAAAATCATACCTACCGAGACGCTACCCCGCAAACCAGATTGGATTCGCGTCAAAATTTCTAACCCTAACGAAATTCAACGCATTAAAGGCGTATTGCGCGAGCAAAAACTGCATACCGTGTGCGAAGAAGCTGCTTGCCCTAATTTGCCTGAATGTTTTGGTAGCGGTACAGCCACCTTTATGATTATGGGTGATATTTGTACACGCCGTTGTCCGTTTTGCGATGTGGCTCATGGCCGCCCCAATAATTTAGACCCAGAAGAACCCAAACATTTAGCCGAAACTGTCGCTAATTTAAAATTGAAATATGTGGTCGTCACGTCGGTTGATCGTGATGATTTAAAAGATGGTGGCGCACAACATTTTGTCGATTGTATAAGTGAAACACGCGCGCTAAATCCCAACATTAAAATTGAAGTATTAGTGCCTGATTTTAGAGGACGGATGGATATTGCCTTACGGATTATGCGCGAATGTCCACCTGACGTGTTTAATCATAATATTGAAACCGTACCGCGTATTTATAAAGCGATTAGACCGGGTTCAGATTATCAACACTCCTTGAGTTTGTTAAAACTCTTTAAAGAAGAATGCCCAGACGTAGCGACGAAATGTGGCTTGATGGTCGGTATTGGTGAAACGAAAGAAGAGGTGTTTGCCGTTTTGGATGATTTACGCGCTCATAACGTTGATCTGATTACCATTGGCCAATATTTACAACCCTCGAAAAGCCACGCTCCTGTTGATCGTTTTGTCCATCCTGATGAATTTAAAGAGTTTGCCGATTACGGCATGAAGATTGGCTTTAAAAACATTTGGAGTGGGCCAATGGTACGGTCATCGTATCATGCGGATCGGCAGTATGAAGGTAAGGCGTTGACTTAAGATGTCCGTCAAACGCCTCTCATCTCTCAATCTTCTACGCACTTTTGAAAGCGCAGCACGATCACAGAGCTTTAAACTCGCCGCTGAAGAGTTACACATCACCTCTTCTGCGGTGAGTCAACAAATACGCGACTTGGAGTCGCAACTTGACGTTAAACTCTTTGATCGGCAAGGACAAGGTTTGGTGTTGAGTGAGGCGGGTCGTCATTATTGGCAAGACATTAATCCCCTTTTATTAGCCATCACACGCAGCACCGAAGCCTTACGCCAACGTTATAGTTGCACGATGTTACGGGTCAGTTTAATGCCACCTGTCGCTAATAATGTCGTGTTTCCACACTTACATGACTTTCAACAAGCCCATCCTGATATTAAATTACGCCTTGATGTCACCTTAGCCAATGCAGATTTATTACACTCAGCTGTTGATTTAGCCATTCGTTTTGGTGAACCGCCGTGGCAAGGCTGTGAGCATCGCAAACTGTTAGCCGTTTCTATTCAGCCCGTTTGCCCTGCTGCGATTAATAAAGCCTTTGATTTAACAGGACATCCACTCAATTTACGCCATGCGCCATTGATTCACATGACCAGTCGGCCGCAAGCTTGGCCTGAGTTTTTTGCTAAAACAGGCTTAGGAATACCTTTACCCACAGACGAGTTTTATGTTGATGACTATCCTGCTGCATTAGAAGCTGCACGCAGTTTAGGCGTGGCATTGGCTTTGTATCCCCTCGAAAATCCCTTATTAGAAAAACAACAATTAGTTGCGCCCTATCCACCACTAGGCCCTATCGGTGCAATTTATGCCGTCTGTGCTGAAGGACGGTTGCAAGAACCAGCTATTCAGTCTTTTTTAGACTGGTTAACTACCCAATTAAATAGGCTTAGTTAAGTTTTTCTAATCTATCTGCGCTATTTTTATCGTTTGTTATCTGTTTGAGTGATAGAGATACTAGCCGTCATTACACCTGTTGGAATGACGATTATGTCTGCATTATCACTCGCTCACACTGCCCGTCCACGCTTAGGCCATTTACGCCAAGATGAGTTGGCTGAGTTATTTTCCACGTTAGCCACAGCCGATATTAACGCCTTAGCTGGCCATCAATGGCATGGTCGATTACTCGCACCGTTTGCAGCACAACATTTACCACGTCCTCTTTTATTCGCGTTAAGCGCGTTATTGGCAACACCGCTCAATCCTTGGTATGGCAAGTCCTTTGAGCATCAAGTGGGTGCAAATCATTGGTTCGCTGGGATTAGCCTTCCTTTTGGTGAATATGCCATTTCCACCCAGAATAGCCCCCATGATGGTGCGCCTGTTTTATGGTTAGATTATAACGTCACCGCCAATCCTGCGCTGTTACGAGCGATTCGCGGTGAAGTACGAACCTTAGCAGACGGAGTATTTTTGGCGCGAATGAACTGGCAGACCGCAAAAGGTTTGTTTTGTGTCGCCTACTTTAGCTTACAGGCGGATTAACGATGATGGCTTCCTGTATAGACACGTTAATCATCGGCAGTGGTTTTGGCGGCGCAGTGGTTGCGGCTCGTTTGGTAGAAGCAGGACAAAAAGTCACGTTATTGGAACGCGGCGCTTGGCGAGAAACGGCTGCACTCAAAGATTATCCCTTAACACAACGTGCCCCATTACCACACGGTAAATACTTTGCCAGTCATTTGTTACGTCAAGTCAGTGTTGGTGGTGGATTGGTGCAACGAAAAGTGCTGAACACAAATGGCTTATTTGATATTCATTATGATAAAGGCATGACCAGTATTTGTTCATCGGGTGTCGGTGGCGGTAGTCATGTCTATTTGGCGATGAATACGCGTCCCCTGTTAGCGAATTATTGGGATAATCGAGCCAATGGTCTGAGTGCCGACAACATGGAAGCGCACTACCAATGGATACTCTCACGCATGGGGTCTAGACCTGCTCAAGAATCCGATAATATTGTCAATTTAGTGCCGCAGCGTCTAGGTGATCATCCTGCCTTGGATACCAAGATTGAGCAACCCGCTTTGGGTTTTCGTTTTGGTCATGCCTATGCTAACAATGCCTTTTTAGGTGATGCCGACAGCCATAAAGTCACGCTGGATAGTTTATTACTTGCGCCATTATTAACCAAAGGCTTAACCGTTTACGCTCAACATGAATGTTTAACGATTCATCAGCAACAGACAGGCTATCGGGTAGAGGTATTTGACCACAGCGAACAAAAATATCGGTTTTTATTGGCTAAACGAGTTGTGATTGCCGCAGGTACACTCAACAGCTTGCGGCTATTATTTCGGTCTCAGGCATTGGGTGGTTTGGCGCAGATGCCTGCCTTGGGCAAGGGCTTTTCGGGTAATGGCGATGTCTTTGCTTTATGGCAAGCAGGCTCAAAAGGCGATGATTTTAGAACAGGAACACCCACTTTAGGACGTTTTAAGCTACGTGGTTTGCCTGATAGTCCGATGCTGTATGCCTTAGGTATCAATGGCATAGACCAAATCCCTTTGTTGCCTGCTTTTTTGCGACGTTCTGCTAAATCTTGGTTAGCCTTAGTGGGCATGGGGAATGACGAAGCCAATGGTCGGGTCACATGGCGTAATGACGAGTTACATATTAATTATCAACAAGCAAAAAATCCCATTCTCGCGCATATCTATCACGCCTTAGATTTACTCAGTCAACACGATAAAAAACGGGTGTGGTTTCTGCCGCAACGGGCAATCACTGTCCATCCTCTCGGCGGAGCGCGTGTTGGCAATCATCAGCAAGATAGCGTCGTTAACGCAAAAGGCCAAGTACACGGCCATCGCCATTTATACGTCAGTGACGGTAGTGCCTTACCCGCCGCAACTGGCAGTCCACCCTCTATGACCATTGCCGCATGGGCAAGTCATGTTAGCCAACATATTTTAAGTGAGATTAAAAACCATGAAACAGACATTTAATAAACGTACCTTTGATATGCCGTTATTGGTCAAAAGTGCCGCAATGGCCGTGGTATCTGCACCACGAATCGTCATGGCATTAAGAAAACCTACTATGTCACGGGCATTACAAGAGCAAGTAATGCTCGCGGTGACATCGGTCAACGATTGCCGTTATTGTGACTGGGTGCATACAGGTTTAGCGTTAGAGGAAGGTGTCAACATCGAAGAGTTAGCAGGCTTATTAAACCACGACGCGCCGCAGCCGCCAGACACGCAAGAGGCTGTCGCCATTTTGTTTGCCCAACATTTTGCAGATACGCTTCGCCAACCCTCAACGCAAGCACAACAACGTTTAGCTGACACCTTTTCAGATCGTCAGCAACAAGAGATTTTGGCATTTATACACGCTATTTATTTTGCCAATTTATCGGGAAACTCTTTTGATGCGCTCATTGCTCGACTCAAGGGCGACAAAATAGAAAATGGTCATTTAGTGGCCGAAACCATCGCAAGTATGTTGTCTGCGCCAGTGTTAATGGGTATTTGGTTAAAAGGTCAAAATGCTAAAACTAGACCATTGGCAAGATTATATTAAATTGAAGGGGCGCGATGATTGCGCCCCTTCAATTACCAAATAGTTTTAATGTGTTCACGCATCATTTAATGCCCCGCCAAAAACCGTCCAAACTCACGAACAAATTTAATCGGCTCATCAAGCAACGGCATATGCCCCGATTGATGAAAGTGCACTGTTTTCACTGCTTTTTGAACCATATCCACCATCGCTAACTGACCTTGTGGTGGATACATCGTAGACTTCATGCCCGTAAAAACCGTCATCGGTGTGCTTAAATTCGCTAAACTGGCTCTAAAGTCGTAAGGCATCTCTAAATAAGCCTGCATACAAACCAAATAATTCCACCAACTACCTTTAGTCGGAACAACTAATGATGCCGCTTTTTCGCTTTTAAACGAAAATTGCACCAACTTTTTATGGCTGGGTTTAGATAAAGCGTGTTGAAAAAAAGATGACAAAATACCGCGCATTTGTGTGCGTAACGGGCTTGGAATTTGCTGAAAACCATGCTCTTGATAGGGGGATATTGCCGTAACTAATGCTCGAAACTGCGCAAACAATTCATCTTGCTGCTCACCAAATAAGCCATGTTGCCAATCATCGGTATTACAGGGTGCTGGCGATTGGTCGATATGTAAATAACGGGCTACTTTTGCCCATGACCGCCCTTGTTGCTGCCATTTTAAGGAGGTTAACGCCCCCATCGAAATGCCCGCGACCAAAAAATCATCTAAGTTAAAATGCGCGACTAAGTGTTCTAAATCATCAACATAATTCGCTAAAGCATCAGCTTGATTAAAAGGAATACCGTGAGCATGACCAAAACCACGAAAATGCGGTAAATAAAATTGAAATTTATGGCAATACGGCAATACAAAAGGTAGCCATAACGCTGCATCCATACCAAAACCATGCAGCATCAAGACAGGCTGGCCACGACCAATCACATAGACCGGTAATTCATAGCCATCATCCAGCTTTACATAATGGAGCATTTTCATCGTGATTAACTCGTTGTTTTAATGGCTATTACTTTGGATACAACTTGCCATCAAACTCGTCCATGTGCGGATAACGTAATGGTGTTAGGTCATCCAAATTAGCCAAGTAATTTTTATAATCGACCAAAATCTGTTCTCGCGCTTCTTGGCTAATATAAGGCACATGATAGCCAATAAAGGGAGGCAATACGTCCAAGCCCACATAAGCCAATGTCCCACGTAACAACGGACGCAACATACCATCGACTAACTCACCATGAATGGCGTTTTCACCAAACATGTGCTCACGACCACCTAAGGTTAATGTCACTAAGGCTTTTTTGCCTTTTAAGCCACCTTGGTCATAAAAACGCATCCCGCCATAACACACGCCCGAAATAAGTACACGGTCAATCCAACCTTTCATAATGGCAGGAACTGAAAACCAAAATAACGGGAAATTTAAAATCAACAAATCCGCTTTTTGCAACTTAGCAATTTCAATAGCAATGTCAGGTGCAATCGCTTGTTTATCAAAGTTATAACGTTGCTCTAAAGCATAGACTAAATAATCAGGGCTTTTACGCTCGGCAAAATCGTCGGCAGAAGCAACAGGATTCCAATTCATCTCATATAAATCAGACACTTCAACACTATGCCCTGCTTGCGTAAATTGCTCTTTGGCGAGAGCCATTAACGCACTATTAAATGACTTTGCTTCAGGATGGGCATGGACAATTAAAACATTCATCAGGTAATCTCAATAGCCTTAAAAATAATGGCTTGATTTCAGCACGAAAGTACCAGTATAAGCAACTACCTCCCATTTTTCTGAAACAATGAGAACAACAACATGAGCTATCAAACCATTCTTTACCAAATTTCTGACCGCATTTTAACCATTTCTCTCAATCGTCCCGAACAAATGAATGCGTTTACTGTTGAAATGGCCAACGAACTCGAACATGCATTTTATCGTGCCAGTGATGATGATGAAGTTGCCGCCATTGTCGTGACAGGCTCAGGTAAAGCCTTTTGTGCAGGCATGGATTTAAGCAAAGAAGGCAATGTTTTTGGTTTGAATGAAAGCTTGCACCCTACTCTTGATGACATGGAAAATCGTTTAACGGATGAAGCCATTCATGCAGGTGTGCGCGACACGGGTGGCCGTGTGACTTTAGCCATTTTTGAATGTAAAAAACCTGTCATTGCTGCTATTAATGGCGCAGCCGTCGGCATTGGCGCAACCATGACACTTGCTATGGATATTCGTTTAGCTTCTGAAAAAGCGCGGATTGGTTTTGTCTTTGGCAAAATTGGCATTACGCCAGAAGCCTGTTCAAGCTGGTTTTTACCACGTATTGTTGGTATTAGTCAGGCTTTAGAATGGGTCTATAGTGGCGATATTTTAACGCCTGCTGAAGCCTTGCACGGTCGTTTAATTAAAGCTGTTTACTCACCCGAAGAACTCTTAAACGAAGCCTATAAACTGGCGCATAAATTTGTTGATAATCGCTCGCCCGTTGCTGTCGCGTTAGCTCGACAACTGATGTACCGTAATAGTGCAGAAAACCACCCCATTGAAGCCCATAAATCGGACTCGTTAGCGATGTTTTACACCAGTGTGGGTGACGGTAAAGAAGGCATTAAATCCTTTTTAGAAAAACGTGCGCCTGACTATCAAAGTAAAGCGAGCAAAATGCCGCCGTTTTATCCGTGGTGGAAGTAGTTATAAATATGATATGGGCGTGATGAATCACGCCCTTACGTTTTAATGAGCAAACGCTTCTAAGGCATTGCGCCAGCGACGTTTAATCAAGGTGTAAGTTTGACGGTCTTTTTTAGCTAATTCGGCTGCCCATGCCATTGTTGTCGGTAACAATTCGGCTTCGCCCAAGGCTTTATCAACCACACCCGCTTTTACTGCTTCTTCACCACCCAACGCTAAACCTGTACTTGCCATTTGCCACGCGACTTGTGGATTTGGCAACAAACGAACAATTTCGGTCATAATCGGGGTGAATGGTATTTTAATATCGACTTCAGGAAAACAAAAACGACCTCTATCGGCACGCATCGTTCTAAAATCACAGGCAGCGGCAATCAATGCACCACCTGCATAGGCATGACCACTTAAACATGCAATAGTAGGCAATGGGAAACGCGCCAAACGCAGTAATAAACGGTCTAAACGTGGCGCAAATTCAGAGACTAAATACGGCATCCCCCCTTTTTCTTGCACAAAATTAAGGTCAATGCCATTGCTCCAAAACTTTGGATCACTACTGGTAATGACTAATGCACCTTTGCCTTCGGTATGTTCAATGGTATCTAAAGCGGCTTGAAACTCGGCCAACATATCGTCGTTTAGACGATTTTCGCCGTTACAGAGGCTAAGATTCCAGACCAGACCTTCACGAGTCAACGTCAAATACGCCATAATAGTTTGCTCCATAATGTTGTTAGATTAAGTGGCCGTTATCTTAATAGGTTATTGAGAATTAAACGACTAGCAGATGGGACTTACCATTCACGTCATTCGGCATTTGAAGAAAATATGCAAGAAAACACACCATCTTTGTTAAAATCTTCATGGTTCGTTTATCTACTACGCTGTGCCGACAACACCCTTTATACAGGTATTACCACTGACTTAAAACGTCGCCTAGATGAACATAATGGTGAAAACAACAGTAATAAAGGCGCACGCTATACTCGTCATCGTCGGCCAGTCAGTTTAGTTTATAGCGAAACCCTCTCTACCCGTGCCAACGCAAGCCAACGCGAATACGCTATTAAACAACTCTCTCGCAAGGCCAAAGAGCAACTCATTAGCGCATCTTCTCGTCTCTGATGAACTGAAAAAATATTACCATATTTGACATAAAATCAAATAATAAGTAATATTATTAAAACAGAGAGAAAAAATCATGACGACATTCAAACTTGACCCTGCTGTTCGTGCCGAGTTAACGAAAAAATCCAACCTCATGGGCAGCATTGCGCTGGCTAAAGATTGGGGTTTGATTGTGTTTGCTTTTGGCTTGAGTCTGCTTTGGCCTAATCCTATTACTTTTTTAATCTCAATTATTTTGTTGGCAGGTGCACAAGTAGGATTGTCGATTTTGATGCACGATGCGGCTCATCGTGCGGTATTCACCAACGAGAAAGTGAATGATTTTATCGGTGAATATTTATGTGCATTACCGACTTTTAATAGTTTGGCGGGTTATCGGGCTTATCACATGGCACATCATCGTTTGGCAGGTACGGTTGATGACCCCGATTTGCACATGACCAAACAATACCCTGTCAGTAAAGCAAGTTTACAACGCAAGCTATTGCGCGACATCAGTGGACTTTCAGGGCTTAAAAGCTTCATTGGTTTATTGGGGATGAAATGTGGTTATTGGCAATACAAACTCAACGGCTTAACTGACCTTGTGGTTTACGAAAAACCACAAACCACTTTAGACCATGTTAAAATATTCATTAAAAATAATGGCTTGGTATCCATTGGCTGGCAAGTGGCTATGTGGGCTGTATTATATAGTATGGGACATGGCTTATATTTTTTGTTGTGGGTTGCCGCTTATTTAATCCCCTTCCCATTATTTTTGCGTGTTCGCCAAATTGCTGACCATGCGGTAGTAGAAGATATGTTAAGCACCAACCCTCTACTTCATGCCCGCAGCTCAAAAGCAAATTGGATTGAAAAACTACTGATCTCGCCCCATCATGAGCATTACCATTTAGAGCATCATTTTTTAGCAACTGCACCAAGCTGGAACTTGCCGAAACTACACGCGATTTTAATTAAAGAAGGTCTGATTCCTAAAGCCAATCAAGCCAGTAGTATTTTTGATGTCTTGCGTCGGGCAACAACTAAACAATAACACCTGAGGGGCGAATTTATTCGCCCACATTGCCTATATTTGAGTTGAAAGGCGGATAAATCCGCCCCTACAAGGATACATTTCCGTATGAAAGCCAACGCCAAGCATTTGATTTTAGATTTATTATTGGCGTTTGATGAAGCGTTATCGGCTAAAGATGCCATTGCCGCCTGCCAATTATTTGGCGTCAGTGACAATAGCGTGCGCGTGGCATTGGCACGACTATCAGCAGAAGGTTTAATCGAAGCGGCAGAACGAGCAACCTATCGCTTAAGTCCCACAGCTTTAGAGTTAGCGGGTGATGTTGCCACTTGGCGAACTGCTGAACAACGTGTAAGAACTTGGAATGGCGGTTATATAGCTGTATTTTCCGCAGGCTTAGGCCGAACCGACCGCACCGCGCTACGCAAACGTGAACGAGCCTTACAACTATTGGGTTTTAGAGAACTGTACAAAGGACTGCATATTCGCCCTGACAATATAGAAGATAGTATTTTGACGGTGCGTAAACGCCTCTACACTCTCGGTTTAGAACGCGAAGCAATCGTGTTTATTGCCAACCAATTTGAAAGTCATCATGAAAGCGAAATTCATGCGTTATGGGATACCGCCGCTTTAAATAATAGCTATCTGCAACTCCACCAACAAATGACGACATGGTTAGCACGCGCTGAAACTTTAGAACCCGAAGCCGCCGCCCGTGAATCGTTTATATTAGGTAGTAAAGCCATTAAACAAGTGGTTTTTGACCCTTTATTGCCTGAACCTTTTGTCGATGTGGCTGCGCGTCATGCTTTTGTTGAGATGACGCGGAATTTTGACCAAGTAGGTCATAAAATTTGGCGTGATTTGGTGGGGACGAAAAAGGCTTAGTCTCAAATCTACGATTTCTTCCTGCCCAAAAACACCCCTGCCACTGAATGCGTCACGGCCACAATAAGCCACGCCAACAAAGCAGACCAAAAACCAGCAACATGAAAACCCGATAATACTGCTGCTACTAAACCTAACACGGCAGCATTAATTACAATCAAGAAAAAACCTAAGGTTAATACCGTAATCGGCAAGGTAAAAAACACCAACACAGGACGAACAAAAGTATTGGCAACACCCAATAACAAAGCAGCCCAAAACAAGGTGCTGAAATGGTCAAAACGAATACCATCTAGCAAATAATCCGCTAAACCTAAACCACAAACACTGAGGAATAACCGTATTAACATTTGGTAAAACATACTTTTCTCTAGCCTTTTAAACGTTCTTACTTTCATTCTACACCGTCAAATTGCCCTGCTACGACTTAATAGGCAAAAACTTTCTCGGTTCTTTTCGAACTAAAAAAAATTGACAAAATATCCCTCATAAAACACACCTTAATCATCGCTCGCTTGCATATATACTATGGGGGGTATAGTATATTAACTATAAAACCAACTAAGAGAGATTTATCATGACAATTAACGCAGGTTTACGTTTAGTGGCAGGCTTCTTTGTCCTGTTGAGTGTTACATTGGGCTATTACGTCAATCCATTATGGTTTTTGTTTACAGGCTTTGTCGGTCTGAACTTAATGCAGTCCGCCGTGACGGGTTGGTGTCCCATGTTTTGGATATTGGGCAAATTGGGCTTCAAACGTGAAGCCGTTGTCAATTAATCAGGAGAACTTCTGTGAATAAATGGCTGACGTTATTGGCTATCGGTATCAGTTACACTGCCCAAGCCGAACCCTTAAAAGTCACTACGGTCGCTTATCGAGAAGTCGAAGCCACCTATGATAGTTTGGCCACTGCCGAGGCCGAACGTCAGTCAACGGTCAGCGCGCAAATGGCTGGCCGCATTGTCGAAATCAACTTTCGCGTTGGCGAGCGGGTGCAGCAAGGTCAAGTGATTATGCGCATCGACCCTACCGCCGCTAATCAAGATGTCGCAGGAATGAAAGCGCGTGTTCACGAAGCCGAAGTGCAATTAGAAAACACGCAAAAGCAATATATCCGTTTGAAAGATTTGTTTAAACAACAATACGTTAGCCAATCACAACTCGACAAAGCCGA
This sequence comes from Moraxellaceae bacterium AER2_44_116, assembly GCA_006546595.1. Classification (GTDB taxonomy): domain Bacteria; phylum Pseudomonadota; class Gammaproteobacteria; order Pseudomonadales; family Moraxellaceae; genus Agitococcus. The sequence goes on from VIAD01000001.1 coordinate 550,182, forward strand.
AGCTGACTTTAAGAGCGCGCAAGCACAAGTGAATACACTGAAAGCAGGTTTAGGACAAAGCTCGACCCAACGAAATTTTGCCACGATCACTGCGCCCTACTCGGGTGTGATGTCTGCACTGTATGTGGAAGTAGGTGAAATGGCGGTAGCGGGTAAAGCCTTAGCAACAGGCTACGACCCAAGCAATTTACGCGTCACAGCTCAAGTACCACAAACCTATATAGAAGCCGTACGCAGCAATCAAAAAGCCTATATCGAAATTGCAGGTCAACGCGACTGGTTAACCACTAGCAGCATGACCATTTTACCGTCGGCTGACCCACGTACCCATAGCACCGAAATCCGTTTACGCTTGCCTAGCAATAGTGCATTAGCCCCCAATCAGTTAGCGCGCGCTCACTTTGTGACGGGGATTGAACGGCGTTTAGTTGTGCCTGTCAGTAGTATTTTACGTCGCTCCGAACTCACCGCTGTTTATGTCATTCCTGCCAATAACAAAGCGCAATTACGGCAAGTCAGAATTGGCAAAACCCTTGCTAACGGTTGGATAGAAGTCTTAGCAGGCGTGAATGTCGGTGAGCGTATTGCCTTAGAACCGATTGCCGCAGGTTTGGGGAACTAATCATGGGTATTTCTGGTCGAATTACCAAAGCATTTTTAACGTCTCAACTGACACCGTTATTGGCCATGATCGCCCTGCTGTTAGGGATTTTTGCCATTAGCGTGACACCGCGCGAAGAAGAGCCACAAATCAACGTCACGATGGCAAATGTGATGATTCCTTTTGTCGGTGCAAGCTCTCACGATGTTGAAACCTTGGTCGCCACGCCTGCCGAACAAGTGTTATCGCAAATTCAAGGTATTGAGCATATTTACTCCGTTTCACGTCCTAATATGGCGATTCTTACCGTCCAATTTAAAGTTGGGGTTGAACGCAGCGAAGCGATTGTCCGTTTGTACGATGCCTTAAATAGTCATAAAGACTGGCTAAAACCCGAGTTAGGTGTGGGCGAACCCATCGTCAAACCTAAAGGTATTGATGATGTACCTATTCTATCGTTAACCTTATGGACGAAAGATACGCAACGCGCCGCTTATGACTTAGGCCGCATTGCCCATAGTGCTGAAATTGAATTAAAACGCGTCACAGGCACTCGTGATGTCAAAACCATTGGCGATACCCCGCGTGTGTTACAGGTCGCTTTAGATAGCGAGTTATTACGCGCCAATGGTTTAACGGTGCTGGAAGTAGCTGGTGCATTAAAACGCAGCAACATTGCTCTACCTGCGGGCGATACCGTACAAAATAATCAATTGATTCATATCGAAGCCAATGATTTTTTACGCACACACGATGACGTTGCCAATCTAGTTGTTGGCGTTTATCAAGAAAAACCCGTGTATTTATCCGAAGTTGCCACGATAACAGATGGCGCAGATATTCCTAAAAATTATGTTTGGTTAGGGACTGGTGCAGCAGCCAAAACCAAAGACTTTACTACCAGTGGCGAATTTCCCGCAGTGACAATTGCTATTAGCAAAAAATCGGGTGAAAACGCGGTTGATGTTAGCGAGCGTTTAATCCAACGGGTTGAAGAATTAAAAAATACCGTTATTCCTAGCGGTGTTGAAGTTTCTGTCACGCGTAATTACGGTGAAACCGCCAACGACAAAGCGCAAAAACTGATTCAAAAGTTAATTTTTGCCACCTTTTCCGTCGTTGTCTTAGTGTTTTTTACCTTAGGCAAACGCGAAGCTTTAATTGTCGGAACAGCGGTGTTGTTAACCCTTGCTGCAACCTTATTTGCGTCATGGGCGTGGGGTTTTACCCTCAACCGTGTGTCTTTATTTGCCTTAATATTTTCGATTGGGATTTTGGTCGATGATGCGATTGTTGTCGTCGAAAACATTCATCGTCGGATGTTGCTCGATAATAAACCGTTATTAGAAGTCATTCCCCTAGCGGTGGATGAAGTCGGTAGTCCAACGATTTTGGCGACATTCACAGTGATTGCCGCTTTATTACCAATGGCCTTTGTCAGTGGTTTAATGGGCCCTTATATGAGCCCTATTCCCATTAATGCCTCGATGGGGATGGTGATCTCCCTGCTGATTGCTTTTATTATTACCCCTTGGTTAGCCCTAAAACTGTTAAAAACCGAACACGCCGACCACAGCCACGATGCCGCCACCGATAACCGTTTAACGGCAGGATTCCGTCGGGTGATGTCACCGTTTTTACAGCTAGAAACAGGCCGTAAACGCCGTCATCAATTGTATGCAGGCATTGTTGCGTTAATTCTCTTGTCCATATCGCTCGGCGTGGTGAAATGGGTGGTATTAAAAATGCTACCGTTTGATAACAAGTCCGAATTTCAAGTAATTGTCGATTTACCCGCAGGGTCACCCGTCGAAAAAACCGCTGCCGTTTTGCACGATATGGGCGCTTATTTGGCCACCGTCAACGAAGTGACGGATTATCAAGCCTATGCAGGCACAGCCGCGCCGATTAACTTCAATGGTTTAGTGCGTCAATATTACTTACGTGCCGATGCCGAGCAAGGTGATCTACAAGTCAACTTAGTCGATAAACATCAGCGCACACGCAAAAGCCACGACATTGCTAATAGCGTGCGGCCAACGCTGGAAAAAATCGCCAAAACTCATGGTGCCAATGTCAAAGTCGTCGAAGTGCCACCCGGCCCTCCTGTCATGTCTCCATTAGTCGCTGAAATTTATGGTGCAGATGAAACTGGCCGCGCCAACATCGCTAAATCAGTTCGTCAGGTCTTTGAAAAGAATCCCGATATTGTCGCTATTGATGACTCTTTACGCGCCACCGCGCCACAAAATCGCCTACTGATTGACCAAAATAAGGCGATGACCTTAGGCGTTACCCCACAAGCCATTGCCGAAACATTGAATCTCGGCTTGTCTGGTGTTGACACCACTATGTTGATGGCTGAAGGGGCGAAATACTGCGTACCGATTCGTTTAACCTTGCCTGATAGTCAAAAATCAACGCTTGATGACCTGTTAAAGCTGACAGTCAAAAGTAATGATGGTGCATTGATTAATCTGTCGGATGTTATACAAATCAAAGCCGAACATATCGACCCAATTTTGTATCACAAAGACTTATTGCCTGTGACCTATGTTGTCGCAGATATGGCAGGACAATTGGATTCGCCGCTCTACGGTTTATTTGCCATGCGTGAAGCGATTCAACAACTCAAATTACCCTATGGCGCAACGCTGCAAGAGTATTTTATTAGCCAACCGTCCGATCCCTATCGTCAATATGCCCTGAAATGGGATGGCGAGTCACAAATCACCTATGAAACATTTCGTGATATGGGCATAGCCTATGGCGTCGGTTTAGTGTTGATTTATTTGTTGGTGGTGGCTCAGTTTCGCTCTTACTCCATCCCCGCCATTATTATGATGCCCATCCCGTTAACGATTATTGGCGTGATGCCCGGCCATGCGTTATTGGGCGCACAATTCACCGCCACCTCAATGATTGGGATGATTGCTTTAGCAGGAATTATTGTCCGTAATTCGATTTTATTGGTCGATTTTATCAATCTACGTTTAGAGCAAGGTGAAGCATTAGGTGAAGCGGTAATTCAAGCGGCTGCCACACGCGCCAAACCCATTACCCTAACAGGTTTGGCGGCGATGTTAGGCGCGTTTTTTATCTTAGATGACCCGATTTTTAACGGTTTAGCCATTTCGTTAATTTTTGGTATTTTGGTATCGACCCTGCTGACTTTAGTGCTGATTCCTGTGTTGTATTATGCGTTAAAACGTCGTCAAGGTTTGAGTTGAAACTTTCCTAACCCTCCTTTGATAAAGGGGGGTTAGCTATTTATTTAAGCTAGCCGTTTTGGGTGGATTTCAGAGTATAGGCGATTGACTGTGATGGGTTTCGTGCCTCTACCCATCCTACGCTTGCTTATACCAATTGTAAGAAAGACCTCATGTCGTTCAGGAAAAGTCCTATAAAAACAACCATTTATATTTATTAAAGTGGCTAAATACCGTACAATTTCCGCGCGTTATTCTTCCTTTCTTAACATATGGATAAGTACAGTACTTGGTCTAAGCGTGTGTATTTCAATTCTGTCATGATTCTTTGATGAAAATTAGAATTTTTATCATTGAAAAATATGAGGAGCATATAATATGCCTTTTGTAGAAGAAAAAATAAGTGAAGCTGATAGAGCTAAAATTGACTGGAGTCGGTTTAAGTCGTTTGGCAAGCCATTAGATCCTTTATCTGTAAATAAGTGGATTATAGATAGAGATAGATCTATTTTTGTTATCGGGCTTAGCTCTGATTTTGATGATGGTGAGTGGCTTTGTTGCACAAACCAAATTTGAGTTAGGCTTTTCCCTAACGCCTTATTTA
>VIAD01000021.1 GCA_006546595.1 Moraxellaceae bacterium AER2_44_116
ATGAGCGGACATTTCTATTTGGCTAGAACCGGACATTACTATTTAGCCGCTACATAAATCTTATCGCATAACCACCATTATGTTAAGTTGACGGTTTTCTGACCACCATCCGTTTCATCTCAGGAAACTGAATTTAACGCACATTATCCAGTAATTTTTCCCCATCATCTCGTGGCTTACCATTTGACAACACATACCAGTGCAAAGTTTGTCGCATCATTCGGCATAAACAACTCCTAGTGCATCAAAGGATAAACAGCCAATCCAATCAATGCCGCCGCAATGACAATAATAGGCTCTTTCAACGTTTTGAATTTCCATAATAGGAAGCCTGTCACCAAAGCAAGCAGTGCTGTTGGAATGTCAACAATGGATCGCTGTGCCAGTACCACAACAGAACCCGCAATTGCACCAATAGCGGCTGCGGTAATGCCATCAACAAAAGCAATTAGTGCAGGATGTTTACCATATTTCTTGAAGTATGGAGCAGGCAAAATGGTAAATAGATAACAAGGGGTTGTAAGCCCGAAACCGCGGAATCTTTATCTATTTGAAATATAACGAATTAAAATTATTTATGGCGTTTTTAAGAGCTTTTTCCCATCCTCTCTGATTTCGCCACTTGGAGAGACATGTCTGTAAAGCGTTTGTCTCGTAATGCCAAGCTCTCGACACAAGTCACCCACATGCGTTTGTGTGGTTCCCATTGACGCAATCGCCAGTCGTAATTTAGCAGGGGTCATTTTATAACGCGCACCTCCTTTTCGTCCTCTTGCACGAGCAGAAGCTAAACCAGCATTAGTGCGCTCAACAATCAAATCGCGCTCAAACTCTGCCAGTGCCGCAAAAATACCAAAGACCAATTTACCTTGAGAGGTTGTAGTGTCGATTTGTGCGCCTTGCCCCGTTAAGACTTTTAAGCCAATATTGTGGCTATTGAGATTATCAACCATATTCACCAAATGCTTTAGATTGCGCCCGAGTCGGTCTAACTTCCACACCACCAGCATATCGTTGGGACGTAAGGCTTTTAGACAAGCATTTAAGCCATCGCGCTCGTCTTTAGTGCCAGAAGCAAAATCTTCATAGAGATGTTCTGTTGCGACTCCCGCTGCGATCAGCGCATCCCGCTGTAAGTCCAACACTTGAGAACCATCTGCTTTTGAAACGCGAATATAGCCAATCAGCATAGAAAACCTTTGTCACATAGACGAGCGTTTGCGTGACAGTCAATTAGCTCAGTCAAAAAGGGTTGAAATATGTCACTTAACCTGTTACATAATCATTGTATCATAAACGCATTTAAGTTTAACTATGTGACACATATCAGTACGCCAATTTTTGGGTCATTTCACAAAGGAATATCTTATGCGTGCTGATCGAGGCAAACGTCTGACGATTCTCTCTGAGTCTGAAAAATGCGCACTCTACGGCTTGCCTGATTTTGACGACTTTCAGCGAGCCGAATTTTTCTCGATGACCGATGCCGAACGCACATTGGCACTCCATCGAAAGGGGCTTGAAGAGCAGGTTTTTTGCCTATTACAGATTGGCTACTTCAAGGCCAAACAAGCCTTTTTTCGATTCACGCTACATGAGGTAGCACCAGCAGATATCACTTTTCTCTTAGAGAGATATTTTCCACACAAAACCTTAGTAATCAAAAGATTAAGTGATAATGAGTGTTACGCACCACATAAAGATATTGCGGCGTTATTCGGTTACCGCCTTTGGTCTGACAATGACTTGCCCGTATTGCTTGAAAAAGCCACTCTGTTAGCCAAAACAGACATCACGCCTGCCTTTATTTTAACGGAGTCGATGTCTTTTCTCATTAGTCATCGCATTGTTCGTCCAGGCTACTCTACCTTACAAACCATTATCGGGGATGCACTATTAGCCGAACGGGAGCGACTAGAACAACAAATCGACGGCTTTTTAGATGATTCAACACGAGCCACCCTACAAAAACTACTGATACGCGAAGATGCACTGTCTGAACTGGCCGCGATTAAACAAGATGCCAAACATTTTGGCTATCGCATGATGGTTACAGAACGTCGAAAACGGGCTATTTTGTCGCCGATCTATCCTATTGCCAAATGCTTACTGCCTACACTGGATATTTCTCAGTTAAATATTCATCACTATGCCAGCTTGGCCAATTATTACACTATTTATGATTTACGTCGCCTAAAGTCCAGCCACACTTACCTATATCTACTTTGCTATATATGGCTGCGTTATCGCCAGCTATCTGATAATTTGCTGGAGGCTTTCGTCTACCAATTTAAACAGCTTGACGATGAAAGTAAAGAAACGGCAAAACAACAAGCCGCTCAGGCTCACGACCGACAGCAACAGGCCGTATCATTGGTGGGGAAGCTGCTCATGTTATATGTTGATGATGAGCTTGCAGATACGACTCCCTTTGGTCTGGTTCGTCATCGCGCGTTTACCATCATGCCCAAAGAGGCATTGCTATCAACAAGTAAACTGCTCTGTGCCAAACCAATCAGTCAAATGGATTTACGTTGGCAGGCGATAGACCAACAAGCAAGACGATGTACTAAAAATATCAGACCTTGGCTATCGTGCTTGATTACAGCAGTTCGCTTAAAAGTAATCCATGGATTAATGCGTTACGTTGGATGAAGCAGGTCTTCCAGCGACAACAACGATTGAATCAGCGGCCAATTGAAGAAATCCCCCAAGGAACTATTTCGAGACGATTACAGGCATATTTATTCCATGTAAATGAAGCGGGAAAGCCTATCAGCCTGCGAGCTGAACGCTACGAGTTTCTAGTTTATCGACACCTGCGAAAGCTTATTGATATGGGAGAAATTTACTTTGAAGACAGCATACAGCATCGGAGCTTTAGCGATGAATTAGTGACGATAGAACAAAAATCTGAAATACTGAACCAGTTAGATATCAATTGGTTACGCCAACCTGTGAACTTAACACTTGATACACTATTCACTGAACTGGATGTTGAATGGCGATCCTTCGATCGGGAACTTCGGCAAGGAAAACTGAAGCATCTCGTCTTTGACTCTAGTGCGAAAACATTGACGTGGCAACGCCCCAAAGCAGACACTGATGATGCCTTGAAGAAAAGTTTTTATGGCACGGTTCAATCACGGGATATGACGGATATTTTTCGTTTTGTGAATGAGCAGTGTCATTTTCTGTCCGTGATGACACCATTACAGCCACGCTATGCAAAAAAAATGGCCGACGAAGATAGCCTAATGGCGGTGATCATGGCACAGGCCATGAATCACGGCAATTTCAGCATGGCTGAGACAGGCGATATTCCTTATCATTTGTTGGACGCTACGCATCAACAGTATTTAAGATTAGCGACTTTAAAAGCGGCAAATGATAACGTCAGTAATTTCATTGCTCAGCTTCCGATTTTCCCCTTCTATTCTTTTGATCTTGATGTACTGTATGGCAGTGTTGATGGGCAAAAATTTCAAGCCGCTAATCCAACCATCAAGGCACGATACTCGCGAAAATACTTTGGCAAAGACAAAGGTGTCGTCGGATATTCATTTTTAGCAAATCATGTGGCGTTGCAAACGGAGCTTATTGGTGCCAATCAACATGAAAGCTATTGGGTGTTTGATATTTGCTACAATAACACGTCAGACATTGTCCCAACGATGATTACGGGGGATATGCACAGTATCAATAAAGCCAATTTTGCTATTTTGTTCTGGTTTAAGATGAAACTCGCACCACGATTTACGAATGTGCAGGCGCAACTAAAGCACTTGTACTGTGGCGTTAATCCCGAGACTTACGCCAATAAAAACTTTCTGATTATGCCTGCTGGACAAATCGACAGAGAGTTGATTATCTCAGAAAAAGACACGATTGATCGTGTTGTGGCGACATTGGGACTTAAAGAAATGAGTCAGAGTGTTTTAGTTCGAAAATTGTGTACCATGTCTGGGCATCACCGCACTCGAAAAGCCATTTTTGAGTTCGACAAGTTGATACGCAGTCTATACACCCTTCGTTATTTCCGTGATCCCCAACTACAGAGAAATGTTCATCGCTCGCAAAACCGTATTGAAGGCTACCATCAGTTGCGTGGTGCCATTGCTCAAGTGGGTGGTAAAAAGGAGCTCATTGGGTATACTGATTTAGATATTGCTATCAGCAATCAGTGTGGCCGCTTATTAGCGAACATCGTGATTGCCTACAATTCAATTCTGCTTTCAAAACTGCTGACTCGCTATGCCGATTTGGGTAACCAAAAGGCTTTAGAACGAATAAAACGCATCTCTCCTGTCGCTTGGCAGCACATATACTTCCTCGGACACTACACATTTCGTAATCAACATCGAAATTTTGACCTAGATTCGATGCTTTCGAGTGTTAATCTGAGCTAACTCTATTAATTACAATAACTTAAAGATTCCGCGGTTTCGGGCTTACAACCCCAACAAGGAATAAATGTTGCCAAAGCAGCAATACAAGCACCTTGAAATCCTGCAACTAAATAACCGATAAAAGCCGTGGTAATGACAACAGGGCCTGGCGTAATCATGGCAACAGCTACCGCATCAACAAATTGCTGTTCCGTTAGCCAATGGTATTGGGGTCTGAGGCGCAGTGGAACGGAAAACCGAGTTAAGAGGTCAATATAAATGGCTAATAATTAAATGGCCAAATAACATCGGCTTTACAATTATTGGCCATATGTTTTAGACTAGCCAAAATGAGTATACTCATATTGGCTGATTAACTGTGTTGTAAGCCTGAACCTGTAGAGCTAAGTTTTTGATGTCACACAAACGAACGTTTGTGTGATATAAAAAATATTGCTAGAAAAAGTCTAATAAATACAAAAATTTAAAGTTTTCGCGGTTTAGCGATTACAGCCCCTATCAGTGTAATCAAACAGTAGCATTCAGCGGAGTGAGTCAGTATGACTCACTCCGTCGTTGACGACCCATGTTTACAAGTAATGTTCTGTTAGATAGGGAAAGGTTCGATGCCTCCCTCAATTATACCCGATGTGTTTCTGTCATCCTCAGCCATGAAATCAGTCCAGACAGGAACGTCAAACCTGCAACTAGCCACATCGCGCTCATGACACCAAACACATCGGCGACCAACCCCGATAACAACGCGCCCACGGCATAGCCCAGATCACGCCACAACCGATAAACACCAACTGCCGAAGCTCGCCAAGTAGGATCAACTACATCGCCCATCGCGGCGAGCAAGGTTGGATAAACCATCGCTGTACCAGTACCCAACAGCACCGCGCCCAAGGCAAAACCAGAAAATTGCGAGGTCATGGTGATGACGACAATCGCAATCGCCTGCAACCACATGCCAGACACAATCAGTTCTTTACGGCCAATACGGTCGGACAAGCCACCCGTCACCAGTTGACAGATACCCCAGACAGCGGGATAGAGTGCGGCTAGCCAGCCAATCTGCGTCAGGCTCATACCCGCTGCGGCAAAGACCAGCGGAAACAAGCCCCACGCCATGCCATCATTGAGGTTGTTGACCAAGCCTGTTTGACTGATGGATGATAAATTTCGATCACGAAAACTGGTCAGCCAGAAGATTTCTTTTGGCGATAAGGAGGTAGCCGATCTATTGGCTGGTCGTTGTCCTGCTTCATAGTGAGCATATTGACGTGTTTCACGGATGGCAAATATCGACAATAACAAGCCAGCCAGCACGAAGCCAATACCTAGGTAAAATGGCTGTGGGCGTAAACCATAATTCGCGGCTATCCAGCCTGTCGCAAGTGCGGCGGCACCTACGGCAAAGTAGCCCGCAAACTCGTTGATACCCATCGCCAGACCACGGTTGCGTGGGCCAGCCAGATCAATCTTCATAATAACCGTGGTTGACCACGTTAACCCTTGGCTAACACCTAAAAACAGATTAGCGACCAGCACCCAGTTCCAAGATGGTGCCCACATTAATAAAAAAGGCACAGGCGCAGCAACCAGCCAACCCGCTATCAAAATGGTCTTGCGTCCGTAAGTGTCTGAAAAGCGTCCCGCAAAATAATTGGTTAATGCCTTGGATATGCCGAACACGACAATAAACGCCAGAATGGCACTATGGGCAACCAGATGAAACTCGTGCTCTGCCATCGTCGGCAGAATGGAACGCTCCATACCCACCATTGCCCCGACAAAGGCATTAACTAGCACCAGTAGGCTGAACTGCGTCAAATTGGCTTTTAAGCCTAGTTGGATAGGCACAGATGAAATAGTCACGACGGTATAGCCACATGCCCAAGATTAGCCGCGATAATCTCGTCCATATTGTCTGGACGTGCTGGTGAGTTCTGAGTGAGCGCGGTAATAAAATCAGTCTGACTCAGAGTTAATAAAGGATTCCAGCGTTTCTCAAAAGCGAGGGTTGAACTGGGTTTGCCCGATAATCCAGCTCCACACAGACTGCCTGCTTGGTGGCTTGGAAAAATCTCCAGTTCATCAGGTAACTTCAATACTTGGTTATGCAGGCTGTGCCACAGACGGGCAGCCATTTCCTGCTCACGGCCTGCCAAGTCTGGGCGGCCTACCGCACCGACGAAGAGGGTGTCTCCCGTGACGATAAACCACGGAGCATCTCCACGGCGCAAATCAGTGACCAACAGACAAATGCTGTCTTCCGTATGACCTGGCGTATGCAAAACGGTGATTTGGGTATTGCCGACTGACAATAACTCACCATCTGTCAGCGGCGTAAAGCTAAAACGGGTTTTACCGATATTGCTTTCATGCAGGGCATAAACACCTTCTGCCAGTTCTGCCAAGCGTCGTCCACCCGACAGGTGATCGGCATGAATGTGGGTGTCAATGACGTGGCTAATGCTGACATTGAGTTGGCGCGCCTGTTCAAGAAACCACAGTTCATCACCTGCCAGCACGTCCACAGCGACCGCCTTGCCATGCCCGCCGCAACCAAAAAAATAGGAAATAGAAGCGTCATCATTAACGCGCTGTTTGAAAAACATGGCTGTCTCCTATCGCTAAGGTCTTGAAAATTAGTTGTTGAATAACAATCTAAAGATTATTAGAATGTTTTGCAAGGCAGTTGTCAACACTATCCGAGAACTTTTGATGAATAGTCGTCTCTTAAAAGACATGTTGTATGAACAGGTAGGCCGTCTGGTGAAGGGCATGGCTAATGCCAAACGTTTGGAGTTGGTCGAGCTGTTATGCCAATCGCCCAAGTCGGTGGAGACGCTTGCCAATGAAGCAGGAATTAGCATGAAGCTGGCCAGTGCTCACTTGAAAGAGCTACGGCTGGCACATTTGGTTGATAAAGAAAAGCAGGGCAAGCAGGTCATTTATCGTATTTCCTGCCCAGAAGTCGCGGGCTTGTTGGTGATGATGCGTACTGTGGCTGAAGACCGCTTACTGGAGTTGCAGCATTCGTTAAAAGAGCTATCCGCCTCGTCTGAGCCGTGGACAGAAACTGATAGCAATAATTTGTGGCGCAAAGCCCAACGCGGCGAAGTGACCGTGATTGATGTACGGCCTATCGTCGAATATGCCCAGCAGCATATGCCTTTTGCCCGCTCCATTCCGTTGGCTGAGTTACGTTCACGCTTGAGCCAAATTCCTAAAGACAAACCCGTCGTTGCTTATTGCCGTGGGCCATTTTGTGCGTGGTCAATTGATGCCGTCACATTGTTAGAGGAAGAGGGCTATCAAGCCTATCAATGGCGAAAAGGCGCGGCGGACTGGATTGCCGACCCAAACTGGCAGGTTGTGCCTGAATAATTATCCTTAATCTTTGTTCTGTATTTGGAGTGTTCCTGATGTCCTAGCAAGCTAAAAAACTCTTTTTTGTTTAGAATGGTGACAGCGGTTTAATCAATGGTGTCATGCATTATCTGCACAAGCGCATTTGGGGTAGTTACCAAATAGCTGCTAAAAGCGACATCTGTGCTATCAAATAGGTGAAAATATCACTCTCAAAACAATCAATCTAATAATAGATTTTAATTCGCACTCAAAATGTTGATAAATCATTTACTCCGTAAAAAACGACTAAATTTATCAAATCATGGCTAATTTATCCGTATTTATATCGGCATTACAACCAATAGACCTTGCTCTAGTGAGAGCTTGAAAAAACAGTTAAAAAGCTATCACTAAACTTTCTTTTATATTTTGAGAGTTATTTTATCACAGGGTCTGAAACCTAATGAGAGTTTAGGACTTACGCGAAGTCCTAAATTCTTTAGTTGGATAAGCAGGGTTTGACGAGGTCAAAGATAGCGATTTCTGTTGGTGTTGGTCAGGCAACGGTTTATCGGGTGTTGGCAAACAGTAAAAAATCTTAACATGTTGGTTTTAATGTTGTTTTAGTTTTACGCTGTGATGATGCAGCAAAGATGGCACTTTTTACACCGACGTGGTAACTTTCCCTATATTGAGGGCGAGGTATGAGAGCAGGAGGCGGAGTATCGGTGGTTAGTTTTAGGGAGTGTATTGATCTTGACTTTTAATGATACGAATATTGTTATTTTTTAGTTCATAATTTCTCTGCTAGATATTATAAATCATGCTTTAATCATATTTAGAATGATGGCCATGATTCTGCGGATTGTGGTAAGTATAATATACCCAATGGAAATGAAGATACTGGAATTATCGACTAAAAATAATATGCAATTCAGTGTGTTACGAAAAATTTTTCCAGCACCTTCAAGTTGAATGGGTATAGAGTCAAAATCATGTCATGGGGTTGTAAGCCCGAAACCACGGAATATTTATCTGTTTGAAATATAAAGAATTAAAATTATTTATGGCGTTTTTAAGAGCTTTTTTCCATCTTCTCTGATTTCGCCACTTGGAGAGACATATCTGTAAAGGGGGCGACTCAGAAAACGGAATATAAAGTACGTTAAGGGTTGTGAGACGTGTTTAACCTGTTTTTCGCCAGCAATCTCACCACCGTTGAAGGATACACACGAAATAGACGCGCAGAATCCCAAATGTTTCTATACTTTAGCCTAATCTGTCCTAGCCGTCAGGCTAATATCAGTTATTAAAAAGAAACATATACTAAGAAAATCATTAAGACTTACACGATTATTCTTTAACGCTGGACAAGCTATTATGACAATCAATTCCACACATTTTTGTCAAGTTATTGCGCAAGACATTATGACAACACCTGTATTAACAGCATATGACACTTGGTCAGTAAAAATGTTGCTGGATTTTTTTGCGCAACATCGTATTACTGGTGTTCCAGTTATCAACTATCAAGGTGAGTTAAAAGGTGTTGTTACCATGAGCGATATTTTACGCTTTGAAAATTTGCCTGCTATAGAGAAGGAGCGTCTAATAGGTGTTTCTTGTTATGGTGAATATTCAAACTATCAACTAAGTCAACATGATTTAGAGCAATTAGTATTACATGCAGACATAAATTGTCCTGTTAGTCAAATCATGACACCCAAAATCATTACCGTGAGTCAATCTACCTCAATCTTAGAAGTTGCAAAATTATTTTTAGAGAAAAGAATTCATCGAGTATTTGTAGAACAAAATCAAAAACTTGTTGGTGTAATTAGTACGAGCAATTTATTAACTGCAATGATTAAAAGTTGTGATTGTTAGGGGCTATCAGCCCCTTTAGAACTCATTCCGAATGGCTTTATATCCCTGAACAAGACTATGATTTGCCTTGGCAACACTTTCAGAAAAGTCATGGGCATAATCGGAGGCGGGTTTTAATAATTGAGTGTCTGTTTCGTGGTTGACTTTATGACATGATGGAACATACAAACCTGCCAAAATTTCACGGCTATCAATCACGCAGTTGTGACGCACCACCACATCATCATGAATTGTGGCATTATAAACCACCGAATTAAAGCCAATAAATACATGACTACCAATAGTACAAGGTCCATGAATAATGGAGCGATGGGCAATTGATGTATATTCACCAATCACCACTAATCCCCCAGCTTTAGAGTGAATCACCACCCCATCTTGAATATTAGAATGTGCGCCGATGACGATAGGTTCCATTTCTCCTTTGTCATTAACTTCATCGGCACGAATCACCGCATAAGGACCAATAAAAACATTTTCGCCCACAATCACTTGGCCACATAAAATAGCCGTTGGGTCAATAAATGCACTTTGGGCAACCTGTGGCCAATCTCCGCGTGGATTCTTGCGTAACATAGCTTTAATCTTGTAAACAACGTGCAAACAAAATGTTATTTTCTAAGTGAATATGCTCCACAATATCCTCAGAAAAGCTACGCACACCTAAATATAAGGCTTGCCAAGTATTACATGCTCCTTTAGGTGGTACGCCTTGATTTGTTAAAAACAATAGCTTTTCTACACGTTGCCCATGCTCTATATGCTCATCTTCCATAACATGAATCGGCATTTGGGCTTGAGCTAAACGATTATGGACAATCATTGGAAACAACACTTCTTCCTCTTTGAGCATATGTTGTTCTAAATCATCTAATGTCTCACTAAGTAATTGTGCCAAACCATGTGGACAATTTGCTTTATCACCATGCACTCGCTCAACTTTGGCGGCTAAACGAATTAACTCGGGCAATTGTTGACGATGTCGTCCATGATAATAACTGACCAAATAATGCACCAAATCAGGGATAGGCATATTAAGCCAGTCTTTTTCTTGCCGCCATGGATTGCTTTCTAACGCAATCAGCTCGCGTAAAATACTGGGGGCATCAAGTTGCTTTTTAGAGACCACATCCGCCAACCTTTGCTTTCCACCACAACAAAAATCAATGTTATATTTTTGAAATACACTTGTCGCGCCTGATAAATGGGCAGCGATTGACCCCACAGGGCTTTGTAAATAGTCCATGTTTATCTCCAAAATTTAATTCATCATTTTGACAGGAAGCCATGCTTTGCCCATCACTAAACCTTTTAAGTCACTTTGCGCGACTAAACTTGTCAGATAGACATTGAGGGCTTGACGACCTGCTCTCGCTGCCAGCTCGATTTTAATTAATGGCTCAACATCGGCGTACGCCAAATTTTGACCTTGTTCATCGACAAAACGATGTGCTTGTGCTTGGTAAAAAGCCAAACATTCGGCATCATCAGCAGGCGGTACAACAATCATTTGTGCTAACAAATCATCAATTAATTGTGCTTCGTCATTGTCAACCGCCGCTACTTTTTGCTTATAGGCTTCTTGCAACAGTAGCTCACGCAATACCAAGGCTTCAGCGGCTTTTTGCCATGCCTCCTGCTTGCTTTGTGCAGGATGGTATTGCATTTCTTGGCCAATCATATCTTCGGGAATCAGCTTGTGATTGACATAAACATCTTGATTCATCACCTTAACTCCTAACGACTAAAACGACTACGTACGACTTGATAAGGTCTAAATAAATACTTAACAGGTGCGCTTAGCACATGAACCAAACGGGTAAATGGCGCAACGACAAATAACGATAAACCTAACCAAATATGTACTTTAAAGAGCCAATGTTCGTCTTTAATAAAGTCGGCAGCATCGCTTTGAAAAGTCACAATATGCTGCGCCCAATGCGACAGATTAAGCATACTTTCACCATCTAAATGCTGTGCTGACACAAACAAGGTGCTTAATCCTAAAGACACTTGAATAAACAACATCCATAATACTAACCAATCCGAAAAACGGGTTGTGGCGCGTAAACGGGAATTATTTAAACGACGGGTAATGAGCAGTAATAAACCTGTAAAACACAATACGCCAAAAATACCGCCTGCAATCATCGCTAACAGTTGTTTTTGAGGCACAGTAATGACATGGGTATAAATACTGGTTGGGGTTAATAAGCCGACCAAATGCCCCATGATGATAAATAACACCCCAATGTGAAACAGGTTACTGCCGAGGCGTAAGCTGCTTTTATCTAATAGCTGTGAAGAACTGGCCTTCCACGAATACTGTTCGCGGTCAAAACGAATCACACAAGCAACCAAAAAAACACCAACCGCAATATAAGGATAAATACCAAATAATAAAGTATTAAACCATTGTGCTAAGTTTTCCATATTAATTACCTCTAGCAGCAGTTTGAGGGCGACATGACGCAGAAGGCGCACCCGCATCTAAAAAGCGCACTTCGGCCTCTTGCCATGCTTGGTCAATATCTACTTCTTCTTCGGTTTGAGTCGCAATCAATGAGCGCACGCCGACTAATTCTTCAATCGCGCTAAACACTAAACCATAAGCAGAGTCGTGTTGACGTAAGCGCGCACCGAGTGCTTGCAATACGTGTAACGGTTCTTTAAGTAGCTCTAAAGCTTCTTCTGCGGTGTCATATACCGATAAAAACTCTAAAAACAACGGCACATAGTCAGGCAGCTCAGAACTTCCTTCTAACACTAGGCCTTGTTTTTGATAAAGCTCAATCAGGTCAACCATGGCTTGACCTCTATCGCGTGATTCGCCATGAACGTGTTCAAAAATATGCAGCGATAAGGAGCGAGTACGGTCAAACAAAGTGACGTACGTTTCTTGTACGTCCCAACCATCACCTGCTTCTAAGTCTTCGGCAAAGCCTAATAAGGCACGACGCGTAGGCTCAGATAAACGTCTTTCTTCACGCAAAATATCACGTACTTCGGGCAGTGCCTTACGCATAGCATCATCTGGATACATCAACAAATGACTTAACGCTCTATACACTAAATTAGGCTTATTCATGTGTACCTCCCCACAAGTTGGCTTTGCGTTGTTTGCCAAATAAATCGACGTTGTTGTCGCCGTTAGAACAGCCGTTACCAAAACTAAAGCCACAATTAGAACGAATATCAAACGCTCTGCCTGCATATTCACGGTGTGAGCTTGGAATCACATAACGGTCTTCGTAATTAGCAATCGCTAAATAGCGATACATTTCTTCAACCATCGCTTCGGTTAAACCTGTTTGACGTAACACAACAGGATTATTATGAGCATGAAGTTGCTGTTCGCGCTTATAAACACGCATACCTAACATACGCTCTAGGGATAATTTAACGGGTGCTTCGTTGCCGCCTGTTAACAAGTTGGCCAAGTAAGTGAGCGGAATACGCAACGAAGACACGTCAGGAATCACGCCATTGCTGCCCATTTGGCCTTTGGCATGGGCATTTTGAATCGGTGATAAAGGCGGTACATACCATACCATCGGCAAGGTGCGATATTCAGGGTGTAACGGAAAGGCAATTTTCCAATCAATCGCCATTTTGTACACAGGTGAACGACGTGCAGCCTCCATCCATGAGTCGGGAATGCCTTCTTCACGCGCGGCCGCAATCACCTCGGGGTCATCGGGGTTCAAAAAAATATCCAACTGTGCTTGATACAAGTCGCCTTGATTTTCGACACTGGCCGCTTGCTCAATTTTGTCAGCATCGTATAACAACACGCCTAAATAACGAATCCGTCCGACACAGGTTTCGGAACAAACTGTAGGTTCGCCTTGCTCAATACGTGGATAACAAAAGGTACACTTTTCGGATTTACCCGATTCCCAGTTAAAGTAGATTTTTTTGTATGGGCAAGCAGACACACACATCCGCCAACCGCGGCATTTATCTTGGTCAATTAACACAATGCCGTCTTCTTCACGTTTATAAATCGCGCCACTCGGGCAAGCAGACACACAAGCGGGGTTTAAACAATGCTCACACAAACGCGGCAAATACATCATAAACGTGTTTTCAAACTCGCCATACATCTCTTTTTGGACGTTTTGAAAGTTATAGTCTGCCGAACGCTTACTAAACTCACCACCCAAAATCTCTTCCCAGTTTGGTCCTTTTTCGATTTTGTCCATCACCTTGCCTGTAATCACAGAAACAGGCCGCGCGGTAGGCGTGACTTTTGAGTCAGGGGCTTGCTGCAAATGGGTATAATCAAAGGTAAATGGTTCGTAATAATCGTCAATTTGGGGCAAATCTGGGTTAGCAAAAATACTGGCTAAGACACGCCATTTTGCGCCCATTTTAGGGCGAATACTGCCATTAGACAGACGCTCCCAACCGCCATTCCAACGCTCTTGATTTTCCCAGTCATCGGGATAACCAATACCAGGTTTAGATTCGACGTTGTTAAACCATGCGTACTCCATGCCTTGGCGTGAAGTCCACACGTTTTTACAAGTCACCGAACAAGTGTGGCAACCGATACATTTATCGAGGTTTAACACCATGCCTATTTGTGCGCGTACTTTCATTATTTTGACTCCTTCGCCTGACGACTCGCTAAATCACCTTCGTTACCCCATTCGACCTTGTTCATTTTGCGTAAAATGATAAATTCGTCGCGGTTAGAACCCACAGTGCCGTAATAGTTAAAACCATATGACAATTGTGCGTACCCACCAATCATATGGGTAGGTTTGGTGACGGTACGGGTAACCGAATTATGGATACCACCGCGTTTTTGAGTGATTTCTGAAAGTGGAATATTGACCAGCTTTTCTTGGGCGTGATACATAAAAATCGCGCCTTCGGGGATACGCTGCGAAACGACCGCACGCGCTGTTAACGCGCCGTTGACGTTGTAAACTTCGACCCAATCGTTATCCACAATACCAACTTTTTGAGCATCAATTTCGCTTACCCAAACAATCGGCCCACCGCGTGACAAAGTCAGCATGATAAGGTTGTCGGTATAAGTAGAATGAATACCCCATTTTTGATGCGGTGTAATCCAATTTAAAACTACCTGTTTGCGGCTATCGCTGTATTGGTCTAGCGCGGGTTTGGTAGTTTTTAAGTCCACAGGGGGCTTATACACACACAACTCTTCACCAAAAGCGCGCATCCATGGATGGTCTTGATACAACTGCTGACGACCACTAAGGGTACGCCACGGAATTAACTCATGGACGTTGGTATAACCTGCGTTATAACTCACGTGTTCGGACTCAATACCCGACCATGTAGGCGAGGAGATAATTTTACGCGGTTGTGCTTGCACGTCACGGTAACGAATTTGGTCATCTTCACGCGGCACCGCTAAATGGCTGTGGTCACGGCCTGTAAACTCCGACAACGCTGCCCATGCTTTAACCGCCACATGGCCATTGGTTTCGGGGGCTAAAGACAAAATCATTTCGGCGGCATCAATCGCGGTATCTAAGCGCGGTTGGCCTTTGGCTGCACCTTCAGCCACGGTGTAATTAAGCTCTGCTAAGAGTTTTAGCTCTTTTTTGGTATCCCAATTAATACCTTTGCCGCCATTGCCCAATTTTGCTAACAAAGGGCCAATCGAGGTAAAACGCGCATAGGTATTAGGATAGTCACGCTCTACACTCACAATACTTGGCAAGGTTTTGCCTGCAACAGCATCACACTGGCCTTTTTTCCATTCTTTTACATCAATGGCTTGGGCTAATTCGGCAGGGGTATCGTGCTGAATCGGATTAAGTACTACGTCAGTTTCGACCCCTAAATGACCTACACACAATTTAGAAAAGTGTTTGGCAATGCCTTTATAAATTTCCCAGTCGGTGCGTGATTCCCATGCAGGGTCAACGGCTGCCGATAGAGGGTGGATAAAGGGGTGCATATCGGAGGTATTTAAGTCGTGCTTTTCGTACCAAGTGGCGGTAGGTAACACAATATCCGAATACAAACAGGTGGTGGACATTCTAAAATCTAAAGTGACCAATAAATCTAATTTACCTTCGGGTGCTTTGTCGTGCCATACCACTTCTGAGGGTTTGGCTCCACCCTCTTCGCCTAAATCTTTACCCAACACACCATTTTGTGTACCAAGCAAATGCTTTAAAAAGTACTCATGGCCTTTGCCTGACGAACCCAATAAATTGGAACGCCAAATAAACATATTACGCGGCCAATTAACGGGGTTGTCGGGGTCTTCGCACGACATCGAAATGGTACCCAGCTTGAGTGCGCTGGTCACATAATCAGGAATATTACGTCCTGCTTTATCGGCTAATGCCTTGATAGTTAGAGGATTAAGATTAAGTTGTGGCGCAGAAGGCAACCACCCCATACGCTCAGCACGCACATTACAGTCAATCAAACTGGTGTTTTTCCAATCATCATCATTGGCTAAGGGCGATAAAATCTCGCTCACTTGGACTTTTTCGTAACGCCATTGATTGGTATGCGCATAAAAAAACGAAGTACCATTCATTTGACGTGGCGGGCGTACCCAGTCTGTTCCAAAGGCTAATGGCGCCCAACCTGTTTGAGGACGGAGTTTTTCTTGACCCACATAATGTGACCAACCACCACCCGATTTACCCACACAACCACACATCACCAATAAGTTAATAATGCTGCGGTAAATCATATCCATGTGATACCAGTGATTTAAACCTGCCCCCACAATCACCATCGCGCGGCCTTCGGTAAGGGCGGCGGTTTCGGCAAATTCACGCGCTAATTGAATCACTTGAGCGCGAGGGATACCTGTAACTTTTTCTTGCCATGCAGGGGTATATGGCACGTCGTCTTCATAATCTAAGGCTACATTTAGTTTGCTAATGCCTTGGTCAACGCCATAATTTGCCAAAAACAAATCATAGACGGTAGCCACAAGCATTTCTTCGCCTTTGCTATCGGTTAAACGAATCGCAGCAATATCACGCGGAATAATGTCACCATGACTGGTATGTACAAAATGCTCGTGAGGAATATTACCAAAGTAAGGAAAGCCTACCGATACCACTTCTTGTTGAGGGTGACCAATTAAAGATAAGCGTAATTTAGTTTTTTCTCCCGATAGGGCTTTTTCTTCTAAATTCCATTTACCTTTTTCGCCCCAACGCGTACCAATAGAACCATTAGGCAACACTAATTGGTTATTAGTTTCGTCAATGGCCACGGTTTTCCATTCGGGGTTATTGGTTGCCCCTAAATTATCAGGCAAGTCTGAGGCACGAATTTGACGTTCAGCCACCCATAAACCATCTTTTTTGACCAAACGTACCAACATGGGCATATCGGTATAACGCCGCGCATAATCTTGAAAATACGGTGTTTTGTGACGTACATAATGCTCGGTTAACACTACATGCCCCAAGGCCATGCCCAATGCAGCATCAGTACCCTGCTTACCGTGTACCCACATATCCGATAGTTTAGCAACTTCGGAATAATCGGGCGTTACAGCAACTGTTTTAGTGCCTTTGTAACGGACTTCGGTAAAAAAGTGGGCATCGGGCGTACGAGTTTGTGGGACGTTAGACCCCCACGCAATGATATAAGCTGAGTTATACCAATCGGCAGATTCAGGAACGTCAGTTTGCTCACCCCATGTTTGCGGGCTAGAAGGTGGCAAATCACAGTACCAGTCATAAAAGCTCATGCAAGTACCGCCAATCAGCGACAAATAACGTGCACCTGCGGCATAAGACACCATCGACATGGCAGGAATTGGCGAAAAACCGATAATACGGTCAGGGCCATGTGTTTTAGCGGTGTACACATTAGCAGCGGCAATAATTTCGTTAACTTCGTCCCATGACGAGCGCACAAAACCACCTAAACCACGATGCGATTGGTAATTTTTTACTGCTGCGGTATTTTGCTGCAATAATGTCCATGCTTTAACAGGATCTTGTTCACGTTGACGCACTTCACGCCATGACTTTAACAAATGCCCTCGAATCATCGGATATTTAAGACGATTCGCACTGTATAAATACCAGCTATACGATGCACCACGCGCACAACCACGCGGTTCATGGTTAGGTAGGTCGGCACGGGTACGAGGGTAATCGGTTTGTTGCGTCTCCCAAGTCACAAGGCCGCTTTTAACGTAAATTTTCCAACTACACGAACCTGTGCAGTTTACGCCATGCGTAGAGCGCACCACTTTGTCGTGTGACCAACGATTACGATAAGCATTTTCCCATTGGCGATTCTCGAAGGTTTTAACACCATGCCCATCGCTAAAGGATTCTTTAGGTTGCTTAAAAAACAACAATCTATCTAATAAATGACTCATTTGTATTTCTCCAAAAACTTAGCAAGGCATTGGGGCATTTTTGCGGCTATAAAACCACCAAGTCACCGCCAAACACAGCACATAAAACACAATAAAAACGTAAAGCGCGGCAATAGGAGAGCCTGTCATGGCAATGGCTGTGCCGTAGCTTTTAGGAATAAAAAAGCCACCATACGCACCAATAGCAGAGGTAAAACCCAACACAGCAGCAGCTTCTTTATTAGAGTCTTGCATGACTTTTTCACGGCTGATGTTTTTATTTACTTGGGCTAAACGCTCATGGTGTGTTAAAAAAATTACAGGTATCATTTTAAATGTAGAGGCGTTGCCTACGCCTGTTAGGGCAAACAAACATAAAAAGGCCACAAAAAAGCCTATAAAATTGCCCCCCATCAATACGCCGTCAGCACCTTTGGTGGGCATAAAATTAATGACCGCAAATACCGAAAGCACCATGAGCAAAAACACCCAAAAGGTGACTTTTGCACCACCTAATTTATCGGCAATAGAACCACCTACAGAACGTGTAATTGCACCAACTAAAGGACCTAAAAAAGCAAACTTTGCAGGGTCAACATCAGGAAACTGGCCTTTAATTAACAAAGGAAACCCTGCGGCAAAACCGATAAAAGAGCCAAAAGTACCTAAATACAACCAACACATAATCCAGTTGTGCTTTCGTTGAAAAATCACAGCTTGCTCAGAAAAAGACGCTTTGGCATCGGCAATGTCATTCATACCAAACCAAGCGGCAATGGCCGATAATGCAATAAAAGGCACCCACACAAAGCCAGCATTTTGCAACCAAATAGGCGTACTAACGCCATCTTTGACTAAAGTTTGTGACTCACCACCTATTGCTCCAAATAAGGCCATGGTCATCACCACAGGCACAATAAACTGCATTGCGGACACACCTAAATTGCCTAAACCTGCATTCATACCAAGGGCATAACCTTTTTGGGCTTTAGGAAAAAAGAAGTTGATATTTGACATCGAAGACGAAAAATTACCTCCACCCAAACCACACAATAATGCTAATAACATCATCGTTGGATAAGGGGTGTTAGGGTCTTGCACCGCGTAGCCAATTCCAATGGCAGGCAACAATAAAGAAGCCGTAGAAATAGCTGTCCAACGGCGACCACCAAAAATAGGCACTAAGAAAGAGTAAAAAATCCGCAAAGTTGCCCCTGACAAAGCAGGCAAAGCGGTTAACCAAAACAGTTGATTTTTGGTATAGTTAAAGCCCACATCAGGCAATTTAACCACCACCATACTCCACACCATCCACACCGCAAAGGCCAAAAACAAACAAGGAACCGAAATCCACAAATTACGATTAGCAATGCTATGGCCTGATTGCTGCCAAAAACTGGCATTTTCGGGGTTCCATCTTTGTAACACTTTAGAAGACATCATGCTGCTCCTGCTGTTAACTGGCTGCTTAACAGCCAGTCGATAAAATTAGACTGACTTCTTAGAAGGTTTCATGACATCAAGTTGACGCATTTCGGTTAAATACATCCAAATCAATGACACCCAAACCACGCCGTACAACAACATAAAACACGATGAACGAATGCCTGTTATATCCTGCAACGCACCAAACATAATCGGTAAAATAAAGCCGCCCAAACCACCTGCTAAACCAACCACGCCAGATACCGCACCAATATTGGTAGGAAATTCATCACTGATATATTTAAAAACAGAAGCTTTACCAAAAGCCCATGCCACACCTACCACACCCATTAGTGCAGTAAATACCCACACATTTAACCCAATATGAAAACTCGCCATGCCATCAACGGTTTTAATACTAA
The DNA here is from genome assembly GCA_006546595.1 of Moraxellaceae bacterium AER2_44_116. Lineage (GTDB taxonomy): Bacteria > Pseudomonadota > Gammaproteobacteria > Pseudomonadales > Moraxellaceae > Agitococcus. The sequence goes on from VIAD01000021.1 coordinate 19,818, forward strand.
AATCGGTTTGGGGGTAAGACAGTAAAAATAAGCAAATCCAAGACACCCACAGCACCCACCAAGTCACTTGATGTGCGCCATATTTATCTGATAACCAACCGCCCAAGGCGCGTAACACGCCACCTGGTAAAGAGAAACACGCCGCCAATAACGCCGCGTGTTTAACATCGAAGCCGTATTCACCCACGTAGTACTGCACCATCCACAAAGCCAACGCCACATAACCGCCAAACACAATCGAATAAAATTGGCAGTATTTCCATACGCGAGGGTCTTTTAATACCCCTAATTGCTCACGCAACGACACTGACTTACCGACCAAATGACTAGAGTCGCTATAACTAAAAAACCAAAACAAAATAGCAGTGACTAATAAAATAATTGCATATACTTGCGGCACAAAAGCCCACCCAAAGCTCACTAACAAAACAGGTGCAACAAATTTATTAACCGCTGCACCCGAATTACCTGCCCCAAAAACCCCCATCGCAAAACCTTGCTGATTACGCTCAAACCAACGCGCTACATAGGGTGTACCTACCGAAAAACTACCGCCAGCCAACCCCACAAATAATCCCAACACTAAAAAATGCCAGTAGGCAGTGGCGTAACTAATTAACCAAATGGGAATCACACAGCTCAACATCAGCAAAAACAAAACAATACGACCACCATAACGGTCGGTCCATGCACCCAAAAAAATTCGTGACAATGCGCCTGTCAGTACAGGTGTCGAGGTTAATAAGCCAAACTCAGTGGCATTTAAAGACAGCATTTTTTTGATAGGAATACCTATCACACCAAACATCATCCAAATCATAAAACACACAGTAAATGCTAGTGTGCTTGCAATTAAGACGGAGTATTTTTGAAAATCTTTAGAAGCCATGAGCAGCTATCCTGTATTATTTTGAGGATATGTGTATGCCCTCCTTCGCGTGCCAGAAAAAACAAAGGAGAACATACCCACCACACCCGTGATGCAATGCAAAAAGTCCTTTTACACATATAAGAGTAAAGACTTACTAAAAATAAGGTTATCGGCCAAAAGCCGAGTTTTAGACATCTATAAGGGCAGGATTCACCTAGCCTTATGACTAGGAGATAAACCACAGGGGGATATGGTTTAATATTAAAATGGCTAATATTATTGATACTGTTAAGACACGGCTTACTGCCAAAATAACCACTATGCTGTTATTAGCGTTGGTGTTTGCCTTGATGGCTATTGGCTACACATTATGGCTATCATGGCAACTCGAGGGTGCTGCCGCAGCCATTAACGATAGTGGTAGTTTGCGTATGCGCGCATGGAAAATTGCCGCTGTTGTTAATAAAACCCCCGTAGGACAAACGCTAAGCTCGACAGATATTCAAGACATCACCCAAATACGTCACGCCTTTGAGCAAACCCTTGCCGAGTTGCATAATGGTGACCCACAACGTCCGTTATTTTTGCCACGCCAAACGGCTATTCAAGCGCATTTAATACAGCTAGACCAAGATTGGCAGCAGCATTTTGCCCCTCAACTTGATTTGCTATTAACAGGAAAGGTATTCGAAACATACACAGCACAAGACTGGCAACAGCAAACCGCTGCCTTGGTCAACAAAATTCATAGCACGGTTAACCTCATCGAAAAAGAATATGCCCGCCAAACCTTTTGGCTACGCTCCTCTCAAATGATGCTCATTGTAATGGCCTTAACAGGCACCTTAGTGATGGTCATTTTACTGCATTTGATGATTGTTCGGCCTGTCACTAACTTGCATCAGGGCTTACAACAAATGACCACAGGCGACTTTACTGTGCGTTTGCCTATTGAGGGACAAGATGAATTTTCGCAATTATCAGTGGGCTTCAATGCCATGGCTGATGAACTACAACAACTATATGCCGATTTAGAACGGCGTGTTGCCGAAAAAACCGATAGCTTAGAACAAAAAAATCGTTATTTATCAGTACTTTATGATATTAGCCAACACATTAATCGTCATCAGTCTTTAGAAGAATTATGCCGTAATTTTTTACAACGCATTGTGCCTGAATTTGGTGCCGCAGGTGGCACAGTACGGCTCATAGATACAAATGCAAATCGTGTGTATTTAGTGGTTGACGAAGGTATTCCACCCTCTTTATCGCAACAAATGCAATGTCAACAACTAGGCAGTTGCTTTTGTACGACAGCTGCTAAATTAGGCAAAACCGCCATTAATAATTTAGATAGCCATTATTCACCACATTTTTCGCATTGTTTAAATGCAGGCTTTAAAGTGGTATTAGCCATTCCTATTCAAACAGCCGACAAAAATCAAGGCATTTTTAATTTACACTTTAGTGATAATCGGAAGTTTAATTCCGAAGAAATTACGTTAATAGAAACCTTAGGACAGCAATTAGGCATCGCCATTGATAATCAACGCCTCACCTCGCACGAAAAAGAATTAGCCATTGTTGAAGAGCGTAATTTGGTGGCACAAGGCCTACATGACAGCATCGTACAAAGCTTGAGTTTTTTAAATTTACAATTACAACTCTTACAAAATGCAGTCAAACAAGAAAATTTAGCCCAAGTTGCAGCGGCTATTCCTTTATTAAAAACAGGCGTACAACAGGGCTACGAAGACCTACGCGAATTAATGGGGAATTTTAGAACTCGCTATGATGACAGCCAACTAGAGGCTGCGATAGGTGCTGTGATTAGGCGTTTTACCGAGCAAAGCCATATACCTGTCGCACTCACCGTTGATAATTCAGGGCAACCCTTAGCTAATGATGAACGACTACAAATTTTATTTATTTTACAAGAGGCACTCTCTAATATTCGCAAACATGCACAATGTAGCCAAGTAAAAGTTCATGTACTTAATCGAAACGACTTTAATTTAATTATTGGCGACAATGGCATTGGCTTTTTACCTAACAAGGTACAGTCAACCACACAAAAACACATAGGCTTAAACATTATGCAAGAACGTGCTAGCCGTATTGGTGCAAAATTTGAGATTAACTCGGTGTTAAATCAAGGCACAACGATTAAGCTGCGGCTTACTCAAGAACAACGCCAAAAAGCCTAAATTAAAAATTTGGAGTAAATCATGATTCGTATTCTGTTAGTTGATGACCATACCTTATTCAGAAGTGGTATTAGTGCTTTATTAGCCAGTCAAGACGATATTGATGTCGTAGGTGAAGCAGGCGAAGGCTCAGAAGCATTAAAGTTAGTGCAAACTTTACAGCCCGATATTATGCTACTTGACCTTAATATGCCTGGCTTGTCAGGTTTAGAAGTATTAAAACTCACCCTAGAAGATAACCCTCAACAAGCCGTCATTATGCTAACGCTATCCGAAGAATCTAGTGATTTATTACGCGCCTTACAACTGGGTGCAAAAGGTTATTTACTTAAAAATAGCAATGTGGATTATTTAGTCAATGCCTTGCGTCTAGTAGCACAAGGTGGCACAGCCGTTCACCCCGATATGACCAGTTATTTGGTAGCAGGTTTAAGAAAACTCAAAAAAGATGAAACCGAAGAAAAAGAACACCTTACACCACGCGAAAAAGAAGTTTTACAATTAGTGGCGACAGGCCAAAGTAACAAAGAAATCGCACGCTCTTTAGATATTGGCGAAAGTACCGTTAAATTTCATATTCAAAGTATTTTGCGTAAGCTTAATTTAAGCAGTCGCGTGCAAGCTGCGGTATATGCCAGTCAACAAAAACATTTGACAGCCTAATCTAAACACCCAAACAAACTCTAATCCTAAAAATACAATATATGGTGTTTATCATAATAAAAAACACCATATATTGTTAATTTGTTGTTTTTAATCATCTTAAAAATTTGTCCATTTTTCTTGTATCTTGTATGCTCAAAGACTGTTTTGTTATATACATTATGGATAAAAATCATGAGCTTTTTTGCTAAAACACCTCTTCCAAACGCTGTCAACGCTGACGCTTCCACCCTCATTCCGCAAGCAATTTGCGATGATATTTTGCTCGAAAAATATGCTAAAGATGAAGAAAATTCTATTTTTTCAGTAAGAAGTCGTGTCGCTCACGCCTTAGCCAGTACCGAAACCAAAGAAACGCAAAAAACATGGCAAACTCAGTTTTTAGTCGCCCAAGAAAAAGGTTTTATTCCTGCTGGCCGTATTAACTCTGCCGCAGGCACAACCTTACAAGCCACTTTAATTAACTGTTTTGTGCAACCGATTGGCGATTCGATTAGCGAAACCAAAGATGGCAAAGTGGGTATTTATACCGCACTTGCTCAAGCCGCCGAAACCATGCGCCGTGGAGGCGGTGTTGGCTATGACTTTTCGAGTATTCGCCCCATGGGCGCACAAGTTAAAGGTACACAATCTCGCGCCAGTGGCCCTGTGTCTTATATGCGTGTGTTTGACCGTTCTTGCGAAACGGTAGAGTCAGCAGGCGCAAGACGGGGCGCACAAATGGGGGTATTACGTTGTGACCACCCCGACATCGAAACCTTTATTCATGCCAAAGATTCAGGCGATTTAGCCAATTTTAATATCTCGGTGGGAGTCACCGATGACTTTATGTTTGCGGTAGAGTCAGGCAGTACCATTGAATTACTTCATAAAGCCGAACCCAATCAAGAAATTAAACAACAGGGAGCTTATGTACGAGACGATGGCTTATGGGTGTATAAAAAAATACCTGCGCGTGCTATTTGGCAACAAATTATGCGCTCAACGTATGACCATGCCGAACCTGGCATTTTGTTTTTAGACCGCATTAACCGTGATAATAATTTAGCTTATTGCGAAACCATTGAAGCGACAAATCCGTGTGCTGAGCAACCCCTTCCAGCCTATGGCTGTTGTTGCTTGGGTTCTATTAACCTCACACGTTTTATTAATCATCCGTTTAGTGCCAAAGCCACTTTTGATTATGATGGTTTTGCTCAGGTGATTGGTGTATCGGTGCGAATGCTAGACAATGTGTTAGATATTACCCATTGGCCACTGCCCGAACAAGCTACCGAAGCCGCCAACAAACGCCGTATTGGTTTAGGTTTTACAGGCTTGGGAGACGCGTTAATTATGCTTGGTTTGGCGTATGACTCTGCCCAAGCACGAGAAATGGCCAGCCAAATTAGTCTTTTTATGCGTGACAAGGCGTATTTATCTTCTGTTGCTTTAGCCAAAGAAAAAGGCGCGTTTCCACTATTTGATGCTGACAAATACTTATCGGGCGAAACTTTTGCTACACACTTACCCAGTGATATAAAAAAGCAAATTCGTCAACATGGCTTACGCAACTCACATTTGTTATCTATCGCCCCAACTGGCACAATTTCTTTAGCTTTTGCCGACAATGCTTCTAATGGTATCGAACCGCCGTTTTCGTGGACATATAACCGCAAAAAACGCATGATGGACGGCACACTTAAAGAGTATCAAGTGGAAGATTATGCGTGGCGTTTGTATCGTCACTTAGGCCATGACATACAAAACCTGCCCGCTTATTTTGTTACCGCATTACAGATTTCGGCACAAGCACACAAAGATATGGTTGCCGCTGTTGCACCTTATATTGATACCGCTATTTCTAAAACGGTCAATATTCCCGAAGATTACCCATACACCGACTTTGAAGATTTATATTTAAGTGCATGGCGCGCAGGCTTAAAAGGCTTGGCTACATATCGCCCTAATGCGGTTTTGGGTTCGGTGCTATCGGTGACTGACACCAATAAAAGCCCCCCTAATCCAGAAGTAGAATGGGTTGGCGCAAATCAGCGTTTAAGTTTAGCGCATTTGCCTGAACCCGTTTTAGCCAGTTTACGTTGGCCTAATCGTCCTGATTTTTTAGATGGCAATATGGCGTGGACTTATTTAGTTAATACGCCATTAGGCGAGTTTGCGCTATTTATTGGCCAAACCGAAAACGAGCAACAGCAAGCCTTGCCCTTTGAAGTGTGGGTTAATGGCACTAATCAGCCCCGTGGTTTAGGGGCAGTCGCCAAAACCTTGTCGATGGATATGCGTAGCAACGATAATCAATGGCTCAAACTAAAACTAGATAGTCTAATGCGTACCGTGGGTGAACAATCTTTTGAACTTAAATTTCCTCCGTTAGGCGAAAATAAAGTTGTGCCAAGCGTGGTATCGGCTTTTGCTCAAATTGTGCGTTATCGCTGTGAAAAGCTCGGTTATTTTAATACCGATTCAGCTCATCCCGTATTAGATAGTATGTTTAGTTTACATGAACCCAAAACCAGCACTGACGGCACTTTGTCATGGACGGTGGATATTGCCAACCCCGCCACAGGCGAAGAATTTGTATTAGGCTTAAAAGAAGTTGTGTTAGCAGGAGGGGCAACACGTCCTTACGCTATGTGGCTAGCAGGTAATTATCCGCGTGCCTTAGATGGTTTATCCAAAATTTTATCCTTAGATATGCGAGTTATTGACCCTGCATGGATTGGCATGAAATTACGCAAACTACTTAACTATGCTGAACCCTTAGGCGACTTTTTGGCGTTTATACCCAATACACGTCGCCAATGCACATGGCCGTCCACCGTGGCTTATATGGCACGTTTAATTATTCATCGTTATGCCATGCTAGATGTGTTAACCGAAGAAGGCTATCCTGTGGACGAAATGGGAATATTAACTGCCCCTATTAGCAAAATAACCAATCCTGTTATCAAAACGCATGGTCGCCAATGTCAAGACTGTGGCAATAATGCGGTCATTCGTAAAGACGGCTGCGATTTTTGTACCGTGTGTGGTGCAATAGGCAGTTGTGGCTAAAGACAATATTTAAAAGAAGCCTGCTACACAGTTCATCGCTTACTGGTGCAGGTGTCCCTACTTCAGCTTGTTTAAGAATAGCCGTGATTTGGATTTCACTGAATTTCGATGTCTTCATGCAAAATATCCTATATCTTACGAGAAAATTATACTTTTCAAACCAATTATTTTTAGGAGGATTACCGTTCACTCTCGCTCTCCTTATTTGCGTTAAAGCGGTGGCTTTGCCTTGTGCATAAGACAGGCATTTGTGTGTTTGTTTTAGAAGAGTGAACCAAAACGAGTGAAGCTTTTACTTACTTGGCTTGACAAGATTAAAACCTCAGCTAAGATAGTAATTACTCACTTACTTTATGGCGTATTTTGTGACCAAAATTCCAACCAAACATTTACCTGCTGATGAGCGGCGAGCAATCACCGTTGATGCTGTTGTAGCACTTGCCGCACAACAGAACCCGCATGACATTACTACTTCCGCTATTGCCAAGCATATGGGTGTTTCACAAGGCGCGTTGTTTAAACACTTTCCAAGCAAGGATGACATTTTAAAAGCTGTTATGGAATGGGTTGCTGAACGATTGTTATCGCGCATTGATGCCGCAGCACTTCATGCACCCACTCCCATTGCCGCGATTGAAGCAATCTTTCTCGCTAATATTGAATTTATCGTCGAGCATCCAGGTGCGCCACGCATGATGTTAGGCGAATTACAGCGTAACGGCCAAACTGCCCCTAAGCAGTTGGTACACACGATTATTACGCGCTACCGCAAACGTCTTTATCGCCTACTTGAGGACGCTAAAAACAAAGGTGAAGTCGATCAGCAACTTGATATTGAAACGGCGATTACGATGTTTATTGGCACGATTCAAGGCTTAGTGGTTCAATCATTAATCACCGATGATATACAGCGCATTCGTCATGAAGCACCTCGAGTATTAGCGATTTATTTACGCGGTATTGGGAGTAAAAAATGATGCTATCTGCAAGCAAACGCCGAATGATGAGCATTATTTTTGTCATTTCGGTATTAGTCGCACTTTTAATATATGTCGCCTTACGCACAGGCCCTCTTGCGCCCGTTATCGTGACCGCCACGACGGTGCAATCTCGCTCTATTACACCTGCGGTATTTGGTATTGGAACGATAGAAGCCCGTTATACTTATAAAGTAGGTGCAATAACGACCAGTAAACTCAAACGCTTAGATGTCAATGTCGGTGATGCCGTCCATGAAAAACAAGTCATTGGATTGATGGATAGCGTTGATATTGATGAGCGCATTCACGCCCAACAAGCCAATCGTCAACGCATAGAAGCCATCATGCGTGAATCAACGGCGAGGCAACGTTATGCACAAAACCAAGCGCGTCACTACGAAACATTGTTTCTCACGCATGCGGTAAGTGAGGATGCTCTTAGAGCCAAAAATTTAGAACTTGAGGTTGCCAATGCAACAGCCGCAGCCACCAAAGCAGATTTTTCACGTATCAACGCGGATATTGAGGCGTTAAACTTATTAAAGGCAAACTTTCAATTAATCGCGAGTGCCGATGGTATTGTGACGGCTCGTACCGCCGAAGTGGGGACAACGCTCTTAGCTGGCCAACCCATCATTGAGTTTATTGACCCGCAAACCTTATGGATCAATGTCCGATTCGACCAAGTTAACATCTCGGGTCTGCGCGCCAAACTACCCGCGCATATTGTCCTACGCTCCCACAAAAACCAGATTTTAACAGGCCAAATTTTACGGATTGAACCCAAAGCCGACACCATCACCGAAGAAGCGATGGCTAAAGTTATTTTTGACTCCCCTCCTTCTCCCTTGCCGTTAATCGGTGAGTTGGCCGAAGTGACCATCCATTTACCCCCACTTCCTGCGGCACTTGTGGTGCCTAATGCCGCAATACAACGCCAAGGCGAACAAGTGGGAGTCTGGAAAATCATAGAAAACAAACCCCATTTTGTTGCTGTGACATTGGGCGAAGCGACGCTCGATGGCGACGTACAAATCATGAAAGGCTTAACGCTTGGTGACCACATTGTGGTTTATAGCGAAAAAGCCCTACTCCCTCGTCATGAGCTGCGTATCGTTAAAAGTATTCCAGAGGCCTTAAAATGATCAGTTTGGCTGGGCGTGATATTTTTCACGCATGGGGAAAATTTGTTTTTACGGGCTTAGGACTGGGTTTGTTAATCGGTGTCACGCTGATTATGGCAGGAGTCTATCGCGGCATGGTCGATGATGGCAAAGCACTGCTCGATAATAGTGGTGCAGATTTGTGGGTGGTACAAAAAGATACGCTTGGACCCTATGCGGAATCCTCTAGCCTCTATGGTGATTTATATCGTACCGTGTTAGCTGTTTCGGGGGTTGCAGAAGCCAGCAATGTCACTTACTTGACCATGCAAGTACATAAAAATAATCAAGATATTCGTTCAATGGTTGTTGGCATTATGCCTCATGCTCATGCTGGCGCAGTCGGCTGGCCGCCTTACTTAATCGCGGGACGACATCTCACGCGTGGCCATTATGAAGCCGTAGCCGACATTGCCACGCACTTAAAACTCGGTGATATCATCAAAATTCGCCGTAATCGCTATACGGTCGTCGGTTTAACCCGTCGAATGGTGTCTTCTAGTGGTGACCCGATGGTATTTATTCCGCTTAAAGATGCTCAAGAAGCACAGTTTTTAAAAGACAATCAGGCCATTTGGCAAAGTCGCCATCGCACCGAATCTAACACGCCATTTAGTCCTAATACCGTCTATGAACCCGACAAACTCACGGATAGTCAATTTAGCAATCATTTGGTCAATGCCATTCTTGTACGTATTAAACCTCATACCTCCGCCGATGAGGTGGCAGAGTCTATTCGTCGATGGAAACATCTCACTGTTTATACCCGCGTACAAATGGAAAATATTCTGATAGGCAAGTTGATTGCCACGTCAGCAAAACAAATTAGTATGTTTTTGGTTATTTTAGCGGTGGTCAGTGCCGCCATTGTGGCCTTTATTATTTACACCTTAACCATGGATAAAATCCGTGAAATTGCCGTCCTCAAACTGATTGGCACACGCAACCGAACCATTGCGGCCATGATTTTACAACAAGCACTGGCCTTAGGCGTTATTGGCTTTGCGGTTGGCAAAATTACCGCTACGTTTGCCGCGCCACTATTTCCTAAATACGTGCTGTTAATCCCCACAGATTCGCTGATTGGCTTCTTTGCTGTGTTAACAATTTGCGCCTTAGCCAGTGTCATTGCGATTCGCATTGCCCTACAAGTTGACCCTGCCGAAGCGATTGGAGGCTAAACGGATGAACAACGGTATTTGTATTGAAGGTCTCAAAAAACGCTACGGCAGTGGCGACTCTGCCTTTGATGCCTTAAAAGATGTCAATATGCAGGTAAAAGCGGGCGAAGTGGTGGGGTTGATTGGCCCTTCTGGCTCAGGAAAAAGTACGCTACTCAAATGTTTAGGCGCGGTGATTACGCCAACGGCAGGACGAATGACGTTAGGGGATGAAGTTATTTATGACAACGGCTGGAAAGTCAGCGACTTACCCGCGCTAAGACGCGATAAAATAGGCTTTATTTTTCAACAGCCTTATTTAATTCCATTTTTAAATGTCATTGATAACGTCGCATTGTTACCCATGTTGGCGGGCTACTCTAATGAAGAATCACGCGCCAAAGCCTTGGCCTTATTGACGGCATTAGAGGTACAACATCGTGCTTATGCCATGCCGTCACTACTATCAGGTGGCGAACAACAACGCGTTGCTATTGCCCGAGGCTTAGTCAATCGTCCGCCTGTGATTCTTGCCGATGAACCCACTGCCGCACTCGATAGTAAACGCGCAATGGCGGTGATACGCATACTCAATGAAATGGCTGCTCAGTTTGAAACTGCCATTATTGTTGTGACGCATGATGAAAAGATCATTCCGACGTTTAAACGAATTTACCATATCCGTGATGGTGTAACCCATGAAGAAGAAGGTGAAGGCCGTCATATTGAGGATTAAAACAAGAGACTATTTTATGTTTATGCAGATGATATCAAAACTAGCGACCGTCTTGCTATTAACAATATCGACCATAGCAACCACTTTGGCGGATGAGACAACACCAAACAACGCAATGGTTTTACGCAAAATAATGCAAGAACTTGATAACAATATGCAATCAACCAACCATGCAATCACTCGCGAAGATTGGGACGTTGTTGCCAAAACAGCATTACTCATCGCCGAGCATCCAGAACCGCCTTTTAGTGAAAAACTACGCATTATGATGTTTTTTGGCCGAGATACTAGTCGATTAAAACAATTGGACGGTCAAACACACCAAGCGGCCAAAAATCTAGCCACTGAGGCTAAAACGGGGAATCGTCAAAATATCATAAGCTCTTTTAACACGCTCGAACAAAGCTGTACGAACTGCCACCAACAGTTTAAAAATGCTTTTATTAAGCACTTTTATAAGCCATAGTTGTAGCGGCTTGCATTTGAAAAAATGCTCATGCCTGCATTTCATCACGTCAGGACAGCATTAACTGCAAATGAAAAAACAGCCCTAATCGGTAACTACCCCCCACATTAAAAATCGTACCAACACAAAACACATAATGCGCGTTATAATGCTCAGATATATATAATATAAAATATATGAGTATAAAGATGCGCAACTATCCTATCAATAATTTAGAAACACTGGCTTTAGAGTTAAAAACTATTCGACGCAGGCTAAAGCTGAGTCAACAAGCCTTAGCCGAGCGCACCTTGTTATCCAGACGCACGATTACCAATGCCGAAACAGCGCACTCAGTGGGTTTGTTAGAGTTTACACGCATGGCCAATGCCTTAGGTTATGACGTGGTATTGCGCCCCAAACAAACCGTGGTTTTTGAAGAGCTAGCGACTGTTTTTGCCGATGATGAAGACTTACATCATGAATGAATTATTGGCACTGTTTAATCAAATTCGTCGTTTAGACATCATTACACCTCAAGGTCAGGCTGGCATATTGGCCAAAGAGTCCAACTTTGTTTTTAATTATCATCAGTCAGCACCTGTAGATGCCGCCGTTTCTTTAGTAATGCCTATTCGGCAACAAAGTTATTACAGTGGTGAACTCATGGGTGTTTTTTCCATGAATCGTCCAGAGGGTTATTTACGCTATCTGATTGAAGAGCGACTCAAGCGTTTGGGTGCGCCGAGTGATATGTTTTTATTATATTTGGCAGGTTCGCACCAAATTGGTCGACTGAGCTACGCTTTAGAAGGAAAAGTCGCCACAAAAGATCAAGGTGAAACACTGCATACCTTAATTCATTCACCATCAGTGGCTTTATTTGAGCATTTACTTGATAAATACGCACTGACATCAGGGATATCGGGGGTACAGCCTAAAACCTTAGTGCCTTTAAATGCTGGCTTGCCTGCTAGTCACAGCGCGTTGCCTTTAGAGACGGTGATTGTTAAAGCAGAAGGCGCAGACTTTTCTTGCGTGGCACGTAATGAGTATTTATGTTTATCGGTCGCCAAAGAGGCTGGCTTTCATGTGCCTGACTTCTGGTTATCTGATGATGGTTTATTATTAATCCTGTCACGTTTTGACCGAAAATCTGATGGTACGCCCTTAGGTTTTGAAGATATGGCGGTGTTAACGGGACGAAATACTGCCCGTAAATATGAAGGCAGTTATGAGATGATTGCCAAAGCGGTGACTATTTTTACAGGGGAACACAGCCAAATTGAATTACAACGCTTGTTTGAGCGTGTGGCGATTTCTTGTAAATTAAAAGACGGCGATGCTCACCTAAAAAACGTTGGCTTATTATACGAACACCCTTTAGCACCACGTTACTTGGCCCCCATTTACGATGTCGTTTGTACCAATATTTATCCTGAGCTTGATGGTCAATTGGCGTTAAAACTAAACCAACGCAAACGCTTTCCAACAGATGCAGAGCTGATTACTTACGGTGTGCGCTTGGGTGTAGAGGCTAGCACTGCGCAAACGGTATTAACGCGTATTGATGCTGCCTTTGAGGTAGTTTGTCAACGTTTAGCACAAGATGAACGTTACCACGATGATGATTTGATTGAGCGTATAAAAAAAGCGGTGTACGCATAACAAGGCTTTTAAGCTCATCATGACTCTTTTTATGATTTACTCACTAAATCAAGATCACTACAAAGTAAATCATCAGCGTTATAGAGCTTGTCAATAAGTTCAATCAGGAGCTGTTATCGCATCGCCGCTAAAAATGCCTTAGTTAGGCTTTTCAGCCCTGATTTTCGGTGTAGAATAGCGATGTTGTACCCATTTATTAACCAAAAGTACCGAATGAGGTACAAGGTGAATGCTCATGATGATGCCCTCATTGGATGTAAAATCCACCCTTTCGATCGCCCTGCAAAAATCCTTAGTCTTTGCTCAGTGTTGTGTACAACAGCTTTGTGCCTTATGCGTTTATGGTGTGGGCTTTTTATGCCTGATACTTTTAGGGATAACCGCGCATACCCTGCTACATGGTCAACATTTACACCTGACGGCCAGCATTGATGGTCAAGAGCAGATGGTCTTAGACTTACGCCCCAACACCAAATAAACAACACAACGCCCTTCATATGAAGGGCATGACTAAAACTATTGGCTGATTAAAACTAAAGCATCGGTGAAATCTTGTCGCCGTTAAAGCGACTTTTTTCTAATTTTTAATAAGAGTCCTTTATTTAGCTTTATGTCGGTTAGTCTCAGCGTAGCGTATTTTCTATGATTAAATGCCCCTCGCCTGCTTTTGATGCAGGTCATCAAATGGTAAAAGAAATATTTAAGGCGTACACCAACGCCGAGAGTCAACGCGTTATGCTTGATGCCCGTTGCGATTTAGTGATGAATCTATCGACACACGCTATTTATATAGCATGGCGGTTTGATCATTGTATTGTCTTAGAAATCGTCAGTAAAAAAGAAAACGAAGCCAAATACCAGCAACATGTTGATGTCATTATTTCTTGTGAAAACGCGTATATGAGCGATGTTGACTGTAAAGCGTGGTTGGCGAAGGTCTCCACAAAGGCGGTTACTTCAGCTCAAGCAAAACTGACATTTGAGGTTAATTCAGCGATGGTCATACACACAGAGGTTCATAGCGTTTACCCTAATTCGGTGTTGTCTTTTTCTGAATCGAACCTCAGCCGAAATAAATTAGAAGCTAACCGAAGGCTTATTTTTACATGGGTTGAGCAATGCTTCCCGATGTGCTTGTTGGCACAATCAAGACAAGTACATTAGGGGGTTAACGACTTGGCTTGATCAGTAGAAGGCGTTACCCCGACACACACCACGGCCAAACATACCCTCTGGCTAACATTTAGGATAAACTTTTAGCTTAGTTAGCAAGTTATCTTTTATTCATTACCCCAAGGTCAGGCCATGTCTGCAAATCGTAAATCTGTTTTTTTATCAGACCACGCCCTCGACATCCTTGGGCCATTTTCCAGTGGCCGCTTAAATGGCATCATTGAAAAGTACGGTTATCTGATTCAAACCCAAGAACTAGATGCTACGTTTAGCCCCAGCGATTTAGCACTGATTTACCAAGTCACCAAAGAAAAAGCCACCCAAGAACGTGAGTCATGGAAAGAGTTCACCGCAACAGGCTTAGAGAAGTTACTTAACGCGGTGAAAACAACCGCTAACAGCCACAACATTGAGGCGTTGATTACCCGAATTTATCGTCTTAATCCCTTGCAAGAAATTGCCTTAATTGAGGCCATTGAAAGGTACTGGGCTGAGGAACGGGTGCGATTATTTAAAGCTTATCAAGAACGAAAAAAACAGCCCTAGTGATTAGGCTGGCTATTTTTAACAAACACTAAGTCACGGCTGTTTTATTAAACGATGACACCATCATCGTTTAGTTGGTTTACTCTTTTACTCCTACGCATTTGCCGCCAGCAACACGCTCTGCTTGATTAACCCTGACAAGATGACGCACAACACCGCCCTACTCTTCTGTTTCACTTCACTTAGCCTCGTTTGCATTTTCATCATCATCTTCATCATAGTCATCGTGATTATCATAAAAGCGACGCATATCATCGTCTGTCGCTAAAGTCTCTCGTTTCGCTAACTGCACTTTAATCGCGGCTAACCGCACGCCCTTGTCAGGCAGTCGCCGAACATAGCCTTTAAATTTGGGAATGTCGGGCATGTTTTCTTTAGAGCCACGGGTGCGCCGCCATTCGGCTTCAATCAGCGTCACGGCTTTTTTGACTTGCTCGCGTATGCCACTAAAACTGGGACTGCGATACAGACTATAAATTAGTTGTCTTAAGCGTTCATCGTGTTTGCTGCGTATCGTATTCACGATGTCATAACATAAGCCATCGAACGACGCTCTGGTATAACGCCATGACCATCGAGGCAGACCAAAGGTCGTCGGGATGTTGACTAACACATAATTTGTGATCGTAACGCGCTCTTTGTTATTGCTTGGGTCACGCCATTTTTCATCTGCCCCTACCCCATCTTTTAACTCTCCGTCGGTGATAAATAAAATCCAGTGCAAATCAACGTCACCTTTTTGTGGATACCAAAAGTACAGCTTCGCGGTGGCATACCCTGCTTTACGTTTTCGTGACGCTTGCGCAGGCGTTAAATCGCAGTCGTAACGCTGTGTCATTTTTGATGCAAATGCACCAGCTTTTAAAACTGGCACTGTACCCTGTATATAACGCACAGCCCCATGAACCATAGCATCTGATAAACGCTGCATAAAAACCGTTTTCTTTGTGAATACAAATGGGTTTGATGGCCGATCCATATCGCAAATTCCTGCTTAAAAACCGTACAAATATTGATCACTTGCCGATCGGCAAGTGACAAAAAGAAAAATACAGTGCTGTTAGATAATGTATATAGCGAATTATTGCTTTTTTTTGCATGTAATGTAATGAGATTCCTGCTATTTGCAAAATCTCTGATTTTTTTAATGTATAATTGCGCGGCTATTTCTAGGGCTTCCAACCCACGCTATTTTGAGTGTGGGTCGCCAACCCTGCACTCTCCAGTTCCATCGTTGAGTGCGGGCCGCCAAGCCCTAGCACTCAGCAAGCGTCAGTCGCGGATGCGACGTTAGCTGTGAACTTCCAATTCACGGTTAATACGGTGAAGCCGCATGCTTGTAATTAAGCTGGTGCGGCTACGACAAGCGCTGGGAGCTGAAACGCTTCCTTCGACTTAATCTGGTTAATTTAAAATCCATGAAAATGGGATTGGGCGACATTGAAACGGCTCACAGTAGGAAATGACTGTGTGACCTGTTATCGGTGAAAGTGGGTAATCAGTCCCACCTACGGCATCACCCGAAACGAAGGGTATGACGTATGCTAGACACGAAGGCTTCTGAGAACGTCGAAAGGCGTTAGGGCATTGAGGAGAAATCTGGAGATGCTGGCACCTTCAAAAAGCCGATGGATTGGTGATATGAGGGGTCGATGTATAGCTCAACCGTGTAACGGCATCCCAAGAGGATGCTGTCTAGAGTGACTTTAAGCCATTGTTATTACTGTAAAAAGTAATGGTAATCGGTAGCTTGTTAGACTGTTTGATGCGGGTAACGGACTCGCTTTGGAATCTCGGAGCCGTGAAACTTAATACTTGTGAGTATTGGGGTAAGCGTATGCGATGTATCAAACATGAGAGCGGTGGCGTAAGGTTGCGTGTGTAGTCATGTCGAATAATATTCGATTATGGCTCGTAGCTGATAGCTAATTTGGGAATCGCTAAGGATCACTTGAAACGGCTGGAAACCGTTGAAACGAGGTAGTTTATCGTTGTGATCTATGCGAGGGAGATGTGGTGAGTAGGGTTGAAAAGACAGGCTGAACCGATGTTAGTTTGTCTGAGTACCGAAAGCTGCAACCGTATGAAACACGCTTTTAAGGTGGAACTTAACTGTAGTGTGAAATAGCAGTCTAGATTAACAAGTCGTGCGTCATTGGCGTGACGTGCGTTGTTGGTGTTGATCTAGACAAAAGGCAAGTGTGGAATCTTGCGAAGTAAAGGGGGGCGTGGAAACCCCTCTTCGCTTAACTTATTGAGAAATTCTTCACAAAGCCTAATTACATTTAGCAGTGATAGGATGCTCACGCCTTGGCTCTTGGCAGAGCAAAAATTGATGTAGTACGACAATCATGTTAAGACCGTATAGCTTAACGTGTGTGCGTTGCTGCGTGTGTGTTAACGCATGAGATGTTTTTTTAATCATTACATGTGTGTTGTAAAATGCTCTGGTGTATTCTTTGGCTTCTTCTGAAACCAAAGATGTAATTCGGGCTAGGCATTGTTATGAAATGTTCTGGTGTGTTTTTTGACTTCTCTTGAAATCAAAAATGTAATTCGAGCTAGGCATTGTTATAAAATGTTCTGGTGTGTTTTTTGACTTCTCTTGAAATCAAAAATGTAATTCGGGCTAGGCATTGTTATGAAATGTTCTGGTGTGTTTTTTGACTTCTCTTGAAATCAAAAATGTAATTCGAGCTAGGCATTGTTATGAAATGTTCTGGTGTGTTTTTTGACTTCTCTTGAAATCAA
>VIAD01000036.1 GCA_006546595.1 Moraxellaceae bacterium AER2_44_116
AATATGGACATTTCAACTTAGCCCAAAAACGGACATTTTAATTTAGCCTTGACAAATAATAATGTAGCAGCTAAGTAGTAATATCCGCCTATATTAGCGATTCATGATGAAAAATTAGACTTCTACTAAAGCAGTAGTCTAAAAATATCTAAGCCGCATATTTCGCATTCACTAGTCCTTTATGCTCAACCGCATGAAATAAGCGCGAACGTAATTGTATGGCTTCATCTACCGCTTCGCGTACACGCTCCAGCACTGACTGACTAGTTAATTGGTAATTTGTAAAGTCTGAGGTTTGACTATAAATGCCCGTAGGAACAGTGTATGCACCTAAGCTACTAAACAGTGGTCGTAAATGACTTTCAATGATGAGGGCGTGATGCGCACTACCACCATTAGCCGCCAGAATAACAACTTTTCGCTCTAGGGCATCTCGTTCAACTAAATCAAATAAATGTTTAAATAAACCTGGGTAAGCGGCACGATAGACAGGAACAGCAACAACTAAAATATCCGCTGCCTCGATACGTTGTAATAAGGCTTCTTGCTCAAAATTTAACTGCTCACGACTGAGTACACTGCCAAAAGCTGTGGCAACGCTAGCAAAATCAATCAGTGTTCCCTGTTGAGGTGATACATCATTCAACTCATTAATAATCGCTTGTACTAAACCATAAGTACGCGATGGCGAACTCAAGCCTCCAGAAACACCGACGATACTCATATCAATACTCCACTCAATTCAATGCTAAAAACACCACAAAGCAATATACGTGCCAGCCAAAATTAAGGCTATTTAACCTATTTATACGATAAAACTGCTGTTTTTCAGACAGTAAACATCATCAGTTCTGTTGACTACGCAACATATAAAGTATTCATCATGCGTTAAGAGAAATATGGTTAAACATACTGCTGATATGACAGCAAAATCACTGTTTGAATCTCAACAGCCTCTATTAAAACTCTCTATACTCCTATTTTATAAAAGCAAAACACAAGAATTAAATTTATATATTTCAACAGCTTGAAAATTTTTACTACTAAGTTTTCAGCTTGGCACAGATTCTGCAAAAGTCAGAAAAACGTAATGCGCCCTTGTTGAAACAACGGCTTGAGGATTTCGAAATGATAAATCGGTTTAAAAGCTCGCTCTATATGACAACGCTTCATCAAAGCCTAAGCGTTAAGGAGTTATTGGCATGAGTACCTTAGCTTATTCTGGCGAATTATTTCCGCCACGTCGTTACCCGACACATCGTTTAACGGTAGTGTACAAATTTAACGTGCTAATAATTTTTTGCGTATCTCGTTGTTGTACTGAAGCAAAAAGACATGCAGCACCGCCTCATGGTTTTCCTGCTTTTTTGAAAAGGATAAGGTTTTTCGAGTCAGTCGGCCTAAACGATTCCTTGCACTGGCATTGAACCGCTCAACATGATTCGTCAGTCCCGTATGCTTGCCAACAGACTGATGGGTATCTGGGTCAAAGACCTCTGCATAGCTTGACCAGTAGTCACTACATGTTGGTAAATCAGCATAGCCTGTGGTTAATCGGCAGCGGAGTTCAGTACAGGTGACACTGTCTCGCGCCCCGCAGACAAATGCCACGACCTGACGGGTAGTGCGAGAAAGTGCAATCCAGTTCCAAACCTTGTTGGTTCTATACAAGACATAGCTCCACAACTCATCCAACTCCAACGTATCCCCTGTACAGGCAGGCAGAAGAGATTTAGATAGCGGGTTGGTCGCTTTTTTTTATCCATTTCATCAAGGTGTCAGGTGCAACACCAAATAAGCGTTGCATTCCCCGTAGACTCCCACGCTCAAGATACGTTTTGATGATGTGTTCTTTGCGCTCTTCTGAATATTTGATCTTAGGCTTGAGTACGCTTGATCGGCCACAATCATTGCACTTGAATTGGGCATTGCCACTTTTGTTATGACCATTTTTTCGGATGTTGACTGAGCCACAACGGGTGCAGGTATGAGTAATTGTTTCAATAATCATCGTAAAAAATCAAAAGCCTAATGTGGGCTCATTCTACAGAAAGCACGTTAAATTTGCACACTACCAAAATAAGCCGACGTTGTTTGATTTGCTGAAGTAAAGACTCAATCATTGTAAACACATAAGTTTCTTTTTTGGATAGAGAAACATATTAGTTTCTTTTTTTTAGATTAGCAACGAATGTGTTGCTTTTTAAAGAGAGTTTATTGAGGCTAGTGATATTGACTATTACACATAATATGGGCTAATTATCCCTTATATGGGATGTAAGCCCAAACCGCCGAAAATTCCGATGCGTTTAAAAATGATCGCACTGGATGCTATCCGATCGATAGTGTTGACCGCCTGAAGCAGTAGTCCACTGCTTGTTGATATAGGTATTTAATGCAATGTGACTTGTATATCCAAGCACCTTAGCAATTTCTCGTACTGATAAGCCATAACCCAGTAATTCTGTGATTCGTGACACATGAGAGTTCATCATTTACGTTCATAAACTATCAACGGTTAGCATATTGATTTGCACGTTCTAGAATTTTTTGCACAGCAATATCATGCGTCATCTGACCATCAATGATTGCCTGAGCAAGTGCCGTCCCTAATGGGCTTGGGTGGATATTACAACGGCTAAAATAGCTTGAGATTGTGTATTAGCCCACTGTTTCATGCTTGCTGAAGGATGTTGATACGCAGCTTCAATTGTTACAGTCATAGAGAAAAAACCTGAAATATCTTGTTTAGTTTAGCCTTTAGCAACGTAGAGTCAAACTTTATGATAGTCAATTAAACTGTTCGTAAATTGAGCGACAAAATGTGTCGTATGAAAGTTGGCGACATCTCTAACGCCCATAAAAATATGCTAACTTGTTGGTTGATTAACTTTAATGACAACACAAAAACCTTAGCTGGCTCAGTGCTCTCTCAATCTAACAAAGAGCGTTGAAATCAACTTTTAGATAGGGCTTTATCGTTGATCAAAAGGTTGTTTTTAGCAGGTTTATGATGAAATAGCCTACCTTTGAAGTATGAGCTATTTCATCGAACTGAATGTAGATCACTTTGGCTGGTGATCTTTTATCCATTTCTCAAATTCGGTAAAGTTTAAGTCTTTTGGTAATAGGTGTGACGGAGCTTCGACAGCCGCCCTCATTCTGGACACGTTAAAGTTAAATGAAACATCATTTTTTGTATCAGCGTTTTTCGCTCTTACTGGAGTAGTGTTCATACGGGTTAATTTGCCCAACGCACCAAAAATGTCATATTAGCCGAAAAATACCGCTTTTGCAGGCAAAGATAACGAATCATCGCGTGAGAATATATTCATTTTTGTGCTTGTGCGTGACGTTTATTGGCATACAATAAGCTGCTCGCCAACACCTCCCATACCCGCTGAGCTATCGTGTGTTGGTGGGTTCTTAATTCTAGATGTCCCATCGCCCTAATGTTCAATACTCACAAAACTCGGCACCCATTCCTTAGACTAAGTTGTGGCAAGTCATTTTTATGGCTGCCCGTGAAATGACAATCGTCATGTGTCGTGTCTTACTCAACATAAATATTTATACACCTCCTATATTTTTGATGATCTTACGAAAATATTCTAACTCTTCAATTAAGTAGTAATAGTATTTAAAGGTCAGCTTTTAATGATGCGAAAATTTATTTTGTTTGCGATTGCTCGGACAAATGCATTGCCCAAACCCGTTTGACTTGGCTTTCACTACAGCCTGCTAATTCTGCAGTGCGTTTTATGGTTTGATGGGCATTACGCAGAGTAATAATCCGTTGATGAGTCATATTGTCAGGTTTGCGCCCAGCGTATTTTCCAGCAGCCTTGGCGAGCTTGACACCCTGAGACTGCCGTTCGCGGCGGGTTTCGTAATCGTCACGAGCCATTTGTAAGGCTAGCTTTAGCAGTAATTCCTGCATTGACTCTAAGACAATTTTGGCGACACCATCAGCGTCGGCCATGAAATCAGATAAATCAATTAAGCCAGGTACAACAAGACGAGCTCCTGTTGCTCGAATGGAGTTCACTAACCGTTCAGCTTCAGCTAACGGTAATCGACTGATACGATCCATCTTTTCGGCAATCACTACCTCGCCCGACTGTAAGTCAGCGATCATGCGTAGTAGTTCTGGGCGATCGGCCCGTGCACCAGAGGCTTTCTCTCGATAAACACCTGCGATGTAATAACCAGCAGCTCGGGCGTTATGTTCTATATAGGCTTGGCGAGCAAGGTCTTGTTCATCTGTACTGACACGGAGATAAATGCGGGCGATTTTCATAATCGAGTAGCCAATTTGAGTGTACTTCAATTGGCCAAGCATAAAGTGCCTAGCCAAGAATGGCAAACCCAATGTTATTTGGATATATAATTCTTGGCTATCTATATTGGCTGATTAACGCGGTTTTTTGTTCTTAATGTGACTTACTTTATAAAGATTGTTTTTTTAACCCTTCTAAACTAGGCAAACTTACCCTTCATGTTATCAAACAAGGGGTTAAAATGAGCCGTATTTGTTGGGCATGATATGTCATCGACAGCCACAGGCGTATAACTCCCTCCACACTCCTTGTGAGTTAAGTTTGTTTATAACTTATAGATTCACTTCATCAATCCATGCTGTTTCTACATTAAACCAAAAAAAGTTTATAATTTTTACGTACCGCTTCCGCAACATCAATATGTTGTTGACGAATGTTAAACTCCATCACGGTCTCAAAAGCCGAAGTAATTTCCTCTAGGCTAGTCATGCCATACATCAAATCATAAATCGGTTCTTCATCCTCATGAATATCCGAAGCATAAGCTGGAGTTTTCTCTATACCAGCCCTATAAGCAGTCACTAATTTTTCCAAACCTAATAATGTAAAGCCAGCTAATACATCGGCCATTCCCTCTTTTCCCAAGCTTCCCACTAAAGATATATGATGCAAATGAAAAAGGGCGTAAAACTGAAAAATATCAAAGATTGCTGCATATACTGGTGGGTATTTAGCCAATAATTCTCGTTCTCGTATAACTCTACGAGCGTATTCTTCATCGGTTTCGTCTTCGTCGTAACAGTCAGCCTTAAGAGGATTATGGATTTTTTGCCACTCTGCTTCTTGTTCATCAATTATTTTCGCAACAGCCATACTTAGCCCAAAACGTAAAAAATCAATGAGTTCATCTTCGTCTTCAATTTGCCAAAACTTAAAAGTATATTCAGCGTTCCAGCGTATTTCTCCAAAGTCTTGTATCTGTTCATCAATCACTAAATTTAAATATGTTTTGATGGTTGCTGGAATGTCTCTAATATCTGGTTTTTGGGTATTCATGGCTGTCTCATTATAATTAAATTAGATTAATATCATCCTAATTGTGTGAGTAAAGGTATGATGCGTTGATTAAAGAGCTCTACAAAATGTTTGACATCGTCAA
>VIAD01000011.1 GCA_006546595.1 Moraxellaceae bacterium AER2_44_116
CGTTTAGGAAACTTCATGTAAACGCGTTTACACAGAATTATTTACAGGCTCTATTATTGAACATATCCGCATAGAGTCTGGTCTTGGGAAGCCATATGGAAACAATACATTTGTGATATCGATAACTGATGATGAAGCATCACAAGAAGAGTTAGTCAAACTCACAGGCTGTCAAGCCTTTACAGGTATTACAGAAAAATCGCAAATTGCTAAACAGCTTACTTATATAGAGCAAGCGGGCTTTACACTATTAAAGTATATGGAGGATATACAAGGCTTAGACCAATTATTAAATAGCACTACTATCATCAACAGTATGATGTCACGCAGCCACCACTCTACACAAACAACGTGGTTGCCCTTAATTGTTGCGCGGTTAGCTAATAACCCACACTTTGAAGGTATTGCCCAACAATTGGCAACACCTGCTGGGTTATGCAAACTCTCCACCGAAAAACAACAAGAATATCAACAACAGCACAATAAACTGGTGAGCTATTTGCGTGAACATGTAAAGCCGTTAGTTTAGTTTTGGGTGCGTAACACGCACCATTATTGATTGACGATAAACCCATATTTTGCGTCGAGCGCACCACATCACTCATCTACTCAATATTATAATACATCAAAAAATGACTAAGATTGAGTGTATTCAAATACACATTTTGAGAAATCTAGATTTAACAGATCATCTTTTTTTATATATATAGACTGAGCACCACAGTTTTCTTGATAGTCAGTGCCAACTTGCAATAACAAAATATTTTGTTCGTTCTCCATTACTTCTCTTACTTCAAACTCTGAAGCCTGACAATTTGTATAAATACCATATATTTTTGTTATATCCTCTCCAGTAATACAAGACCATTCAAGCTGACCATTTTCATTGACATATCTTTGATCAAATGAATCGATTTTGCTTTCAATATGCTCTATAAGCTGCCCAAAACTATACCAATAAGCCTCTTGCTTTATAACTCGCTCTAATTGGCTCACATCTGCACTACTATAGAAGACAAATCCCTTCTGCAAATTCGTTGTAAAAATATAAATAAATCCTTTTTTGGGGAGCAAGTTTAATTTATCATGTTTAGAAATATCTTCACAATTCAATTGAGCAACAAATGACGTATCCTGCGGATATTCAATATTAGGAGGTATATCTACAACTGACCCACCTATTCGTGATTTACCCATTGGAATAACAAGACTTTTATAATAGTCTTTTTCCTTAATATCTCTAGATTTTAACTCATTAACATTTCCCATAAATTGCTTAGCTTCATTTTCATAGTACTCATCGGAGAAAATAGGCGCATAACATTTTTCAGAAAGAAATAATCTAATCATTTCATATTGTTCTTTCATTTTAACTCTCCTGTTTTCTGTTATTACTGTTTCCATATTTCACTAAAAAAGTACCACACGGTGAATGTCTAGCATTAAAGCATGTGATGCGCCAAGAGCACACTACAACTCCTTCAAAATTGGTTATGATTGAGAATGAACAAATATACATTTTGAGAAATCACGATTTAATAAATCATTTTCATTAATATATACTGAATAAGAACCATCAACTTCTGGACAGTCATTAGCAATCTCCAATAATAAAATCATATTATTTTTATTTTCTACTATTTCTCTGACCTCTGGCTCAGAATCTAGCCAAAGTCCTTCATAAACACCATATGTATACATACCATATACTCTGGTCATATCTTCTACAGTGTTACAACCCAACTCGAATTCACCATCCTCATTTATAAATCTTTGTTCAAATGATTCTGTTAGATTTTCACAACCTTCTATAAGCTGGCCAGTACCAAACCAAAAAGATTCATTCTTTATCACACGCTCTAATTGACTTACATCTGCATCACTATAAATAACAATGCCACTAACACCTTCAATATCCATATTCTTTATAAAAACATAAATAAACCCCTTAGTTGGCAGCAATTTTAATTTATCGTATTTAGAAATTTCTTCACAGTTTAATTGAGCAACAAGACATGTATCATGCGGATATTCAATATTAGGGGGTAAATCTACTACCGACCCACCTATTCTTGATTTTCCCATTGGAATAGTAAGACTTTTATAATAGTCTTTTTGTTTAGAAAAACCTGATTTTAACTCTTTAACTGTAGTTCTAAATTTTTTTGCTAGATATTCATAATACTCATCATGAAAAGTAGGCATATAAGACTTTTCAGAAAGGCGTAATTTAATAACTTCATATTTCTCTTGCATTTTAACTTTCCTTTTTTCTGTTATTACTGTTTCCGTATTTCACTGACCACATTGGTATCAAGTTTCGTAGGGTGCATATTATGTGGTGCACCGAGCGCACCCTACAACTTTTAACCTGCGTTCAGAATAACGAAGAATTGCAAGGGTATGACCTCCCTACTCCTCATCCTCAGGAAACTGCGTATCCCATTTCTTTTGCGAATGACGAGGCATCACTTCACGAATAGTCTTATTCACCTCAGAACTAAACTCATCAGCTTGACGTGCTGCCCGACGTGCCAATTTGCCCATACCCACTTGTTTACTCACCTGCAAGCCTAACTGTAACGCCATACTCGCCGCAGGCACAGAATCCTCGGTCTTTTGCTCGATGGTTTCTAAACGATTTAACAGTTTTTCAACGCTCGCTTCGACTTTACCCGCCTCTTTTACGCGTCGCGCCGCAATACGATCTTCATCACGCTGCATCAACCGCCGACGTAAAGCTTCAACATTTTTTTGCACTTCTTCTTCACGACGTTTCTCTAATGACGCTGCAAAGCTCTGTAAACGGCCTTCAGTTTGCGTCCGTAGGTCAGCAATACTGGTTTCTATTTTTACCCGCATCCAATCGCTTTTAGCGCGTTTGAACGCCTCTCTCGCTTCACGGGCGGTGCGTTGAGCCGCTTCTCTTGCCGAATCTTGCCCTACTGTTTTCACCAAATCGACAGCATCATCCAAACGTTGACGTGCTTGCTCCAAGCCCTCCAACGTTTGCTCTGCTTTCTGTCTTAACATCTTTTCTAATTCTTCCCATGAATCAGGAAAAAACGAATGGTGTTTGTCATCGCTCATCATCAGTATCCCTCAGTTTATGACTTACGCGGTTATCGCTTATTTGTTCACATTTCAGCCGCTTTAGGCGGCTTTATGTTCGCAAAACGCGCTAATCGCAGTGCGATGCGTAAGTCCTAAGTTTTTTAGCTCTTATCAGCATGATAGTAAGGCATTGTTTGCCAAAATGCTTGCAAATGTGGTGTCACCAAATCGGCGAATAACTGGATATGATCTGAGCGCGTATTCAGTGCTGGAATGTAAGCATACTGTTTACCGCCCGCATGGAGAAACAGATGTTTATTTTCTTCTGCTAACTCCTCTAAGGTTTCTAAACAATCCGCCGAAAACGCAGGACTAAGCACCTGCACAGACGTTACACCTGCGGCTGCCCAATCCGCCAACAGCTTATCGGTATAAGGCTTGACCCATTCTTGTTTGCCAAAGCGCGACTGAAAACTGATTGCCCACTCATCGTCTTTGAGTCCTAACAACTGTGCAACTTGTGCCGCCGTACAACGACAACGCTGCGGATACGGATCGCCTTTATCGGCATAGGGTTGAGGAATACCATGAAATGACATTAATAATTTTTCTGCACTACCGTGTTCGGCACGATAATCTTTCACACTTTGCGCTAAAGCCTGAATATAGGTCGGATGGGCAAAATAGTCTTTTAAAATAGTCAATGTGGGTAAATTACGTTGCGTGGCACACCAATGCTGTACGGCATCATAAACGGGCGCACTTGAAGTGGCGGAAAACTGAGGAAACATCGGCACAACCACAATATGATCAACGCCTTCAGCACGTAAACTATTCATGACACTGGCAACGCTCGGATTGCCGTAAGACATTGCCGCACGAACATGAATATTGGCAGGTAAAATACCTTTTAGCTGTTGATCTAACGCCGCCACTTGCTCATGAAGAATACGACGCATGGGGGAATCACCATTGGCATCCCAAACACTGGCGTATAACTTGGCAACACGTTTGGGGCGAAACGGCAAAATAAACAGATTCAGAATGATTTGCCACAAAAACTTGGGGATTTCAATTACCCGTTGGTCACTTAAAAACTGACGTAAAAATCGACGTACTGCATCCGGTGTCGGTGCATCGGGTGTGCCCAAATTGACGAGAACCACGCCCAAGCCGACCTTTTTTTTTGGCAACATCAGTTTTTCCTAAAAAATTAATTTATATCACGGGTTGGGCAAATGATTATTTGCCCACTCTTATCAAACCCACTCAAAAACGTTTCGATAGTATCGCACTTCCACAACGCTGATAAATTAAACAAGGCTATAGCAGTCATCAAAAAACAAAAAAGGCCGAATAAACGGCCTTTTTTATTTTACGGTTGACGCGTGACTTAACTCAATACAGAAGTCACTTTTGCGCTAATCGCATCAACAGAGCCTACGCCTTCAACTTTGGCATATTTTGGTGCAGTGGTGTCACCACTTGCCGCTAATTGTTGATAAAAGCCGACCAATTGAACGGTTTGCTCATGATAAATCTCAAGACGCTTTTTAATGGTCTCTTCTTTATCATCATCACGCTGAACAAGATCATCGCCTGATACATCATCTTTACCCGCCACTTTCGGTGGATTATGGTCAATATGATAGACACGACCCGACGCAGGATGCACACGACGACCCGACAAACGACTGATAATCTCGGCATCAGGTACAGCAATTTCAACAACGTGGTCAATATTAATATCGGCATTAATTAATGCTTGTGCTTGCGGAATGGTGCGTGGAAAACCATCAAACAAACAGCCGTTAACACAGTCTGGTTGTGTTAAACGCTCTTTGACTAAGCCAATAATGATTTCGTCGGAGACTAAGCCACCCGCATCCATAATTTTTTTAGCCGCAACGCCTAACTCAGAACCCGCTTTTACCGCCGCACGCAGCATATCGCCCGTTGAAATTTGCGGAATTTGAAATTGCTGAGTAATAACCTGAGCCTGAGTACCTTTACCTGCACCCGGTGGGCCTAAAAGAATAATACGCATGAAATGCTCCCTAGTTTAGAAAAAAATAGCTGGACTTACGCATCGCACCACGTTTTAGAATCTCCCCTACCTCTTCTTTAGTAAAGAGAATTGGGAGGATTCAGCAATAACCGCGTAAGTCTTAAACAGTGATTGGCGAAGATGCTCAAGACTCAAGCAATCTACGTGCCATTTAAACTTAATCGGCAAAATACACGCGCAACTGGCGTAGTACAAGTGTTTTTTGCTATGGCTTAATTTGATTAATAATCAACTCGACCTGTTGTAGCTTGCCATTCTGCGTCAATGGCACGGCGACTGCTTCTAAATCGCCGCTTGCACCTTGTGGCGTACCACTTTTACTAATCCGCGCATTAACGACAACCGAGGGAAATTTTGACAATGTCATTTCTGGCATCATGCTTTGTTTGTCATTTAATTCAACGGTTAATGGCAGTGTACCCACCGCTTGACGTACCACCGCTAAAGGCATAGGTGGCCCATTTAAGGCACGAGCAAAAATAAATATCGTATCTGTGGACTGTATTTTAGCCTGCAACTCTTTAGTCACCGTCACCGTCACACGAATACCACCACCCGCTGCGACCACTTGATCGCCACCCATTTTGGCGGAAGCAATGGCTTGGTCAATCTCTTTAATGGCATTTGATTGGCTGTTGCCTGTACGGGCAATATGGACTTCGCGCAATTTTGGTAAAAAGACCAACGCGCCTGCAAAATCACCTGAGCGATATGCACCCATACCCATTAACAATAATGCCCCTTCATGCTCAGGACTCTTCGTTAATACTTGCATCAATAGTTGACGACTCAGTGGGCTTAATTGGCCACGTTGCGAAAAAACCAAGGTTTGGGCATAAGCTAGGGCAATATCATCACGCTCAGGGGCTAAACGATTGGCATGACCAAACGCAATCGCGGCTTGATCAACCAATTCACCCTGCAAAAAAGCCATCGCCAACATATACCAACCATCCGTATTATTGGGCTGTTGTTGCAAACGTAATTGCATGACACGGGCAAAGTCGGCCAAATTTTGTTTGTCTAACTCGTCAGGCTGAAGTTGCTCGCCTCTTAATAATTTATCAATAATGGGTACTGTTTGATGTTGTACTTGCCACCAATGCCATAGTACGGGCTTATAAGCCAACAGAGCATAGGCAATGGCCGCCAAAATTGGCACGACTAAAAATAATACCCATGCTGTACCACGTCCGATAACTTTGACGGACTCAGCCTGTTTTGGCTGTTGAGCTAATGACAATAACTGGCGTTGTAACTCCGTTTTTAACGCCGTAAAAGTATCTGCGTCCACTTTACCATCGGTTTTATCTTGCTCTAACTCGTGTAAACGCTCTTCAAATACGTGTACATTCAGGTCTAATAATGAATGTTGACGTTCACGGCCTGCACGTAAGACTGGCCAAATTAATACCAAGGCCACAAACAGTGACAATGCTAATGCGGATAAGACAAAAGCAATAGAAATAGGATTACTGGTCATGTGATGAACGCTTCAATAATTCACTCAAACGCGCTGACTCTTCAGGCGATAACGAAGGAGCGGGGGCTACTTGACGGCGGCGTATCACTAACAAGGCGATAACGACGACAATTAACAAGGCAAAAGGGCCAAACCACAACAAATAGGTACTACCACGAACAGGCGGTTTGTAGGTAATAAAGTCCCCGTAACGTTCAATCATATACTCACGGATTTCGTTATCGCTTTTGCCTTCTTCCATTAATTGATACGTACGTTTTTTCAGGTCTTTGGCAATTTCGGCATCTGAACCCGCCAAGTTTTGATTTTGGCATTTGGGACAACGTAACTCGCCCATTAACGCTTGAAAACGCTGCTCTTCGACAGGCGTTTTGAACTCATAAACATCAATCGCGGCATGACTAGCGACGCTCAATAGCGACAACAACAAGCCTGTCAACATACCCCGAACGATCACTGCTAACTGATAACTGCTCACTGATAAATTTACTGACATAAAGTCACCTCCCCACCTGTCAGCAATTGCTGATAACAAGGTGCTAATTGACTCTGCCAAATTTTTTCATCAAAGACACCCACATAGCGATAAACCACATCGCCTTTAGCATCAATTAAATAGGTTTCGGGTGCGCCATACACGCCTAAATCCAGCCCTAAATTACCGTCAACATCAGCAATAATCACTTGAAAAGGATTACCGCGTTGCATTAAGTAAGCTTTAGCATCATCAGGTATATCTTTGTAATTTAAGCCAATAATGGGTAATCCTTGTTGAGCTAATTTCATCAATGCAGGATGCTCGTCTTTACAAGAAGGACACCACGAAGCCCACACATTGACAACCGCAGGTTTACCTTTTATTGCCGCCAAAGTCAGCGGTTGATTGGTCAATAAATCAGCCAATTGAAATTCTGGAAACGGTTTTCCTAAACGTGCTGAAGGTAAAGCCGTTGGGTCTGTGCCTAAACGACTCATTAATAACGCTGCCAAACCCAAAAACAGCAGCAAAGGAATCGCCCACAACAATGCACGCATTTTCATTTAGCGGTCGCTCCTTGGCTGACAACGGGAGTTGCTTGACGAGCTGCAATGCGATAGCGACGATCAGACATTGCTAATACGCCCCCTGCCGCCATCATTAATGCACCTAACCATAACCAACGCACAAATGGCTTGTAATAAACCCGTACCGCCCATTCGTTATTGTCTAAGGGTTCGCCCATCGCGACATAGACATCACGGAATAAACCGCTATCAATCGCCGCTTCGGTCATTGAACGGTTTTGCACAACATAAAGACGTTTTTCGGGATGAAGAAGACTCACCAACTCGCCATCTTTCGACACTTTAACTTCGGCTTGGGTCGCCCGATAATTCGCCCCCTGAATGTCTCGAATACCTTGCCACTCAAAATGATAAGGGCCGACGTTAACGCTATCACCAACCCCCATTCGTACATCACGCTCAATGCTATAATTTGACGTAAATGTCACCCCTAAAATGGTGACTAAAATACCGATATGTGCCAACTGCATACCATAATAACTACGAGATAAACGCCCTAAACCTGCCAATATACCTTGCTTGGCGGTGCGTGCTTTTAACCAAACATCACGGACAATCGATAACAACACCCAAGCGCATAAACTGGCACTCATCATCACTCTCATCGGAGCTGTACCAAATAAAAACAACGGTAGTGCCACACCCAAAAACACCGCAACAGCAAAAACTTTCCATAATGGAATAAATGACTGAATATCGTGGCGTTTCCAATTACTTAACGAACCTAAGCCCATAAACACTAACAGCACCAACGTCAGTGGCACAAACAACGCGTTAAAATAGGGTGCACCCACCGACACTTTGCCTAAATTTAAGGCATCCGCAATTAAAGGATACAACGTACCGAGTAAGACAACGGTTGTTGCTGTCACCAGTAACAGATTATTGACCAATAAAAACGACTCACGGGATACCAAGGCATAACGACTTTCACTATTCAAATGACTGGCACGCAAGGCAAACAGAAATAGTGAACCACCAATAACAACCGTTAAAATACCTAAAACAAACATGCCGCGTGCTGGGTCAGAAGCAAAAGCGTGTACCGAGGTTAATACGCCTGAACGCACTAAAAACGTTCCTAACAAGCTCAAGGCAAAGGCAATAATCGCTAGCATCACTGTCCATGCCTTGAAAACACCGCGCTTTTCACTGACCGCCAACGAATGAATTAATGCCGTACCTGCTAACCACGGCATAAACGAGGCGTTTTCGACAGGATCCCAAAACCACCAACCGCCCCAACCTAACTCGTAATAGGCCCACCACGAGCCAAGTGCAATACCTACTGTCAAAAAGCACCATGCAGCAACTGCCCACGGCCGTGACCATCTCGCCCATGCAGAATCTAAGCGCCCCCCCAATAATGCCGCCATGGCAAAGGCAAACGGTACGGTAAAGCCGACATAACCCATGTATAAAATCGGCGGATGGACAATCAAACCAATATCTTGTAGTAAGGGATTGAGGTCTGCACCATCCAATGGAAAATCAGGCAAAATACGATTGAAGGGATTGGAGGTCATTAAAATAAAGCTCATCAGAGCAACACCAACCATACCAATAATCGCTAACACCCGCGCCACCATTTCACGCGGTAAGCTATGGCTAAATAATGATACGGCTGCGCCCCATAGCGACAAGACCAACACCCACAGCAACAACGAACCTTCATGACCGCCCCACACTGCCGATATTTTGTAATAGTACGGCAATAAGGTATTGGACTGACGCGAGACATAATCCAGCGTAAAGTCATTTTGCAAAAACGCCACGATCAGCCCTGCAAAGGACAACAGCAAACAAAAGGCTTGCATCAAGGCCGATGAGCGAGCAAAACGCTGCAATGCAGGGATATTCGCATAAACACCATACAGCGGTAAGGTGGCTTGTAATAAAGCAATGACGAGGGCGAGAACTAATGCAAAATGACCGAGCTCTGCAATCATGCCAGACTCCGAAGGCGTTTCAGTAAAGCAACAAAGGCGTTTTGCTATCTCAGAACAAACAGCAAAACTGGAGGATATTGAACTCTGGACTGACGCATTTCGCCCAAATAAGCGATAAACGCGTAAGTCATAAACTGCCGCGCATGATACGCAATCATTCACAATTGTCTAGGGTGATTTATAGGTTGGGTTGTAACCCAATGCGCTTGATGACGTTAGAGCATTACTCACCTAAAACCCAAGCTACAACACTGGGACAGTGCTTAATCCTAATGATTGGGCTGAGGATTTGTACCGAGACTTTGCAAAGCCTCCAATAATGCTGCCAATAAACCTTGTCGGTCGCCTAAATAACGCTGATAAAAACTAGAATGTAAGATAGCAGCCGTTCCCTGAACTAATGCCCAACCCGCACTCAAATAATCACGCGCCGTCATGACGCTATTTTGCTCCGCCAAATGACGAGTGACAAAAGGCAACATCTGCCGTAAATAACTTTTTCGAATAAAATACAAACGGGCAAAATACGGCCGTAAGGTGCGACGGGTAGCCGCTAGTTTATTTTCCAGACGTTCAAATAATAAATGTTTTTCAGGTGCGGCCAAACGAAACGAAAAATATGCTTGAATAACTTGCGCCATATCGTCGGTTTTTGCCACCTCTAGCATGGCGGTTGCTAATTCTGTTTCATAGGCAATCAATAATTGTAAAATTAACTCATCTTTACTTTGAAAATGTTTATAAATTGTTCCCTTAGCAATCCCCACACGCTCGGCAATCATCTCAATGGTAATTGACTCATCACCGAGTTCTAACAACAAATATTCGGCAGCATTGAGAATGGCCTGTTCTCTGGCACGGAAAGCAACAGCACGTTGTTGAGTCATACAGAAACGCCAAAAAGTTGACTAAAGTTACGGGTGGTAATGGCCGCTATTTCTTCCACTGACAGTCCTTTCACCTCAGCTAATGCCTTAGCAACAGCAGGCAAATAACGCGGCTCGTTCTTTTTACCACGATACGGCACGGGGGCTAAATAGGGTGAATCCGTTTCTATCAATAAGCGCTCAAGCGGTAAGCGTTTCGCTACTTCGCGTAACTCTTTGGCACTGGAAAAACTGACAATGCCTGATAAAGAAATATAAAAACCTAATTCCATTGCCGCTTCTGCCGTATCCCAATCCTCGGTAAAACAATGCAATACCCCTTTTTCCGCTTTTTCAGCCCGTAAAATACGAATGGTATCCGCACGAGCATCACGGGTATGCACAATTAAG
The DNA here is from genome assembly GCA_006546595.1 of Moraxellaceae bacterium AER2_44_116. GTDB lineage: Bacteria > Pseudomonadota > Gammaproteobacteria > Pseudomonadales > Moraxellaceae > Agitococcus. Next base: position 10,897 of record VIAD01000011.1, read on the forward strand.
GGTTTGTTAGTTTGTTTACTGGCATGAATATGAGCAATAAAACTGGCCTGTTGAGCGATAGCATGATCGGCCGTATAGTAATAATCCAACCCAGTCTCACCAATGGCAACGACTTTGGGATGCTGTGCTAATTGGCACAATAACTCAACGCTAGGCTCTTGGTCTGTCGGTACATCGGAGGGATGTGTACCCACCGACAAGCTGACATCGGCATGCGCCTCAGCAATCACTAGCAATGCAGGCAGGTCGGCTAAATCAACACTTACAGTCAAAAAATGGCTAACCCCTTCGGCACGAGCAGCCGCTAAAGCAGCGGCGAGATCACCTTCATAGTGTTTAAGTTCTAGACGGTCTAAATGGCAATGCGAGTCAACAAACATAAGCAAACCATCACAAAGTATAAGTAGGACGATCCGCCGTTAACGCACCGCCCAATTGCCCTTCAATTTTACGACGCAGTGCATCGCCACCTTCTCCGCTCAATTGCACACCAAAACCTGCGGGACGTTGCCCCTGATTACGGTGATTCACCCAAACGACTTTGCCTGTTAAAGGCATACGTTCCGCATCATCGGGTAGTGTCACCACCACAAACACTTCTTCACCCAATTTATAATGACGTGCCGTCGGTACAAACAATGCCCCGCCCTTCACGAAAGGCATATAACTGGCATATAACATGGTTTTATCTTTAATTGGCAGGTTAATCATCCCCGCGCCACGAGGTAATCCCATTGTGCAGTCCTCAGTTAAATCTACGCCTGAGCGTAGGTATAGTTATTGTAATCGTTGCCAAAAACTGTCTAATAATAAATTAGCTTGAATGTTTGCCGCGACTAAACGCTGGCTTTCAACGCAATCACCATGCAACTCAATCAGGCGAGTTGCGCTCAGACGATTGGCTAATACGCGGATTATAGGCAACAAATCACTATTTTTGATAGCACTGTCTTGACCCAATACCATCAATAAGGTGTCCGCTAACAATAATTGCAAGGCGGGCAACAGCTCTTCGGGCTTGAGATTTTTCTGCCACTGTTGAGCTGTCTGTAGTGCAGAAACTTTACGCTCGACGACCGCCACCATACTTTGCGCTAATTCAGCACGTACCTGAAAACCTGCTGCATCTTGTAATGCCAATGCGGCCAACGGGGCATTTTCGGTCAAACGCAGTAATAAGTCAGCTTGCTCTGGTTTCTTGAGTTGCGGTAGTAACCAGTCTTTGGCTTGTTGTGTTGACGGCAAAGACAACGAAAAATGCTGACAACGGCTACGAATCGTCGGCAACAATGCCAACGGCTGATCCGTTAACAAAATAATAGCAGTATTAGCACCGGGCTCTTCTAAGGTTTTTAACAGGCTATTAGCGGCATTGATGTTGAGTATATCGGCAGGTTGAATGACGGCAACACGATAGCCGTTTAATTGCGCTGACTTATTGAGAAAACTCACTAACTCACGCACTTGATCGACTTTAATCATCCGACTGGTTTTGCCCGTTTTTTCATCCGTCATCGCCTGCAAAAAGCGATAATCAGGATGACTTTCAGCCTGCCATAACTGACAACTTTTACACTGTCCACACGCACCTAAGGCTGTTGGCTGTTGACATAACAACCACGCACTGACGGCATGAGTAAAATGTAACTTCCCCACACCACTCAAACCACTAAAAATGAACGCATGAGGCATGGTTTGGCGAGCGCGGCTTTGAACCAATAACTGCCAAACAGCTTGTTGCCAAGGAAAAACCGAGCTGATCTTCATAAGGTACGTACAGATAAAAAGCGTGCCAAGACGGCATGTATTTGATCTTGTACTTCCTCAATCGACAGGCTGGCATCAATACGGCGATAACGCTTGGGTTCAGCTTCGGCGCGTTGTTGATAAACGGCTCGCACTTTGTCAAAAAACACCGCTTTTTCTTGTTCAAAACGGTCTAATTGCTGACGGGCAGCGGCGCGACTTAAACCTAGCTCGACGGGAGCATCTAGCCACAAGGTTAAGGTTGGGCGTAATTCACCTTGTACCAGTGTTTCTAATAAGCCAATGTCGGCCTGTCGTAAACCACGACCACCGCCCTGATAAGCATAGGTGGCATCAGTAAAACGGTCACACAGCACCCATTGTCCAGACGCTAACGCAGGTTGAATCACTTGCGCTAAATGTTGAGCACGCGCTGCAAACATCAATAACAACTCGGCTGTTGATGACATTGGCTCGGCATCTTTAGTGAGTAATAACGTGCGGATTTTTTCTGCTAACGGCGTACCACCGGGTTCGCGCGTCGTGACAAAAGGCACTTGATGTTGTGCCAAGTAACCTTGAATATAGGTTAACGCAGTGCTTTTACCGACGCCTTCCGTGCCTTCTAAGGTAATAAATACGGGCATTATTTGTTTCCTTTTCGAGCTTGCAAATAGGCTTGTACCGCTTGATTGTGGGCGGTTAAATTATCACTAAAATTATGCGTACCGCTACCATCACCTTTAGCAACAAAATAAACGGCGTTACTTTCGGCGGGATGTAACGCCGCTGCAATGGCCGCTTTGCTAGGTAATGCAATAGGAGTCGGTGGTAAGCCATTAATTTTATAGGTATTGTAAGGCGTAAATGCTAATAAATCCATTTTACGAATATTCCCGTTATAACTATCCCCTAGACCATAAATGACCGTCGGGTCGGTCTGTAAACGCATACCTACTTGCAAACGACGGACAAACACACCTGCGATTTGTGCGCGTTCAATTTTATTACCCGTCTCTTTCTCGACAATCGACGCCATAATTAACGCTTCATAGGCGCTTTTATACGGTAAATTGGCGGCGCGCGTCGTCCATGCTTGCTGCAAAATATGTTGCTGCTGTTGATATAAGCGTTTAAGGATTTTGGCATCGGTTTCATCAGGGGGAAAAATATAGGTATCAGGTGCAAATAAGCCTTCGGGATGAGTTTCAGTGAGTCCTAATGCCAACAGAACTTCGGTATCTGTTTTACCCATCAGTGTTTGACGAACATCGGGGTTTTTAGCCAATTGAGCGCGCAGTTGTTTAAACGTCGTGCCTTCAATGACCGTTACTTTATTCATCATTAAACCCTCACCCTTGGCAAGTTGGCTTAATAATTTCATCATCGTCATCGGCGACTTAAAGAGATAAGTCCCTGTATGCAAAGGTTTAGGATGAACTGTTTTGAGGTATAATTTGGCCAATAGTGGGCTGGTTAACACGCCATCATTGCTCATTTTATTGAGCGTTTCGTAGTAACTTGCGCCTCGTCCAATGGTTAACTTATAACCGTCTTTGGACAGTTCTAACGGGCGTAACAATCCCCAATACCCCCATCCTGCCAGCGATAACACTAAGAACAACAATACCAACACGACGATTGACTTTAACTTTGTCGTGTTATTCGTGCTTTTGTTGATTTTTTTAGCTGTCACTACCCGTTTTTTAGGCGTGCTTTTTTGCCCCGTATCCGTATCACTTGCTTTGACACGTGCTTTTCTGGGCTTAGGTGTGGTGGCATCGCTGCTAGTCGCCGTTGTTTTCTTGGCCGCGGGTTTACGTGCTGTTTTTTTTGGCGGAAGTTCAGACATAAGATAATCGTTGTGCTAGTTGTTGTTGTAGCTGCTGTGTCACAGTATGGCTCGGTAGTATTGTGCCTGCTATTTGTTGAACTGGCCAAATTCCATAAAGACTATTACAAAAAAAGACTTCATCCGCACGTAAAAAATCATCGGGTAGCAGTATTTTCTCTGCACTTAGCCAACCTAACTGGTGAGAAAGTTGCAAAATATAGCGACGCATCACCCCCGCAACGCCTGCGCCACTCAACAAAGGAGTCAACAGTTGGCCATCTTGCACCAAAAAGACATTACTAAACACCCCCTCAATCACCTGCCCCATCACATCACAAACTAAGGCTTCAGGATAAGAAGTGTGAGCCAATTCTTGACGTAATAATACTTGCTCTAAACGATTGAGGTGTTTCATTCCTGCTAATAACGGGCTAATCCCTAAACGGCCAAGCAGAAAATCAGTGCTAATGGCGTGTTGATACTGCTCAGGATAGGTAACGACAGGATAGGCATAAAAATAGCAATGGGCAGGCATGTGACGATCAGGCAGATACCCTCGCCCACCTTCACCACGCGTGATAATGATTTTTGCGGTGACTTCAGGATAAGCGCAGACAAAACACAGAAAGTCATTTTGCCATTGATGAAGGTTTGGCGTAGAGATGCCTAAACGCTGACAACCATTTTCTAAACGTTGCCAATGATAATCCAGTAACACTGCTTGGCCATGGCGTACTGCTATTGTTGTAAACACCCCATCACCATAGGCAAAACCGCGCTCTATCGGTGATAGGTGTTGAATTGCTTGGCCATTTAACCAACAAGCGATCAACATGGCACAATAAAACCGTTAAACACGCTTAAAAATCAACGTGCCGTTAGTACCACCAAAACCAAAAGAATTGGATAACGTGACGTTAATCGGCATTGGTCGAGCATGATGTGGCACATAATCTAAACGACAAGCAGGGTCTTGATTATCTAAATTGATGGTTGGTGGTGCAATGTTGTCACGAATAGCTAATACGCTAAAAATAGCTTCAACGCCACCTGCCGCACCCAATAAATGTCCTGTCATCGACTTAGTCGAGCTGACTGCCACTTTCATCGCATGTTCGCCAAATACCGCTTCAATGGCTTGAGACTCTGCCGCATCACCCGCAGGCGTACTCGTGCCATGCGCATTAATATAATCCACTTCGCTTGGCGATAAACGCGCATCTTTTAAGGCGTTGCGCATCGCTGCGGCTGCACCTTCACCCGTTTCGGTCGGCGAGGTAATATGAAACGCATCATCACTCATGCCAAAACCCACTAACTCAGCATAAATATGAGCGCCACGCTTTAATGCGTGTTCATATTCTTCCAGTACCATCACCCCTGCACCATCACCCAAAACAAAACCATCACGATCTTTATCAAACGGACGACTAGCGGCTTGAGGATTATCATTACGACTCGATAACGCACGAGCGGCGGTAAAACCTGCCATACCCAGTGGTGAAGAACCTTTTTCTGCACCACCCGCCACAAAGACATCGGCATCGCCATAGGCAATTAGACGCGCAGCAAGGCCAATACAATGGGTTGCAGTGGTACAAGCTGTTGCCACTGAAAAATTAGGCCCTTTTAAGCCACAACGAATAGCCAATAAGCCAGCCGCCATATTAACAATCGAACCCGGTACAAAAAAAGGCGATATTTTATTAGGCCCATCATTGAGTAGGGTTTTGTGACCGTCTTCAATCGTCGTTAAGCCACCAATACCTGAGCCTAAAGCCACTCCAATACGGTCGGCATTTTCGGGGGTAACGGTTAATTTCGCATCGTTAAAGGCTTGCATTCCTGCAGCAATACCGTAGTGCATAAACACATCGTAACGACGGACTTCCTTCGCAGGTAAATACTCTTCGGCTTTAAAGTCGCGCACTAACCCTGCAAATCGGGTCTTATACGTACTGGTATCAAAATAATCAATGTTAGAAATACCGCTTTTACCTGCCAGAATCCCTGCCCAAGTACTCGCCACATCAACACCTAAGCTGGTTACCATACCCAAACCAGTCACAACAACACGACGGCGACTCATAACCTGCTCCTCAACATTTTAGGACTTAACCAGCAACGGCTTTTAAATTCCTGCACTTAGGGTCTGTTGATATTCTGAATTTTTTGCCTAAAAAGCGTTAAAACGCCAAGTGCAATGACTTCAAAAGAAGCTTGGTTTCGACTACGCTCAGCCACCACGACTACACTCAGCCAACGCACAAACTCTCCCTGAGCGGAGTCGAAGGGTTAATTAAGCAAACGTCAACAGACCTTAGTCTTAATTATTAACTTGATTTATTGCTTTAAGATGAACTGTAAAAAACCATAAAAAAGCCGCACTGCCCGCGGTAACGGGATGCGGCTTAATTAGTACATGCCAATTATTTTGCGTTGGCAGTAACGTAATCAATGGCAGCTTGTACTGTATTGATTTTTTCGGCTTCTTCATCAGGAATTTCAGTTTCAAACTCTTCTTCTAAAGCCATGACTAATTCCACAGTGTCTAAAGAATCTGCACCAAGATCATCAACAAAAGAAGATTCGTTTTTTACGTCTTCTAATTTAACACCTAATTGCTCGGCAACAATTTTTTTGACACGATCTTCAATGTTACTCACTTTTTCTCTTCTCCTGAGGTTGGATTCTACAATTGCACAGTACAATACTTTGAACTTGCAAACAATGGCCGTAGTTTATGAAGCAATGCTAACAATCGCAACTACTAAGCCGTATTTTGACGAAAACAGTTACATATACATACCGCCATTCACCGCCAAGGTCACGCCATTTATGTAGCCTGCTTGGTCACTGGCTAAAAATAAAACAGCATGGGCGATATCTTCGGGCTGTCCTAAACGATTCGCTGGAATTTGCGCCAACATCGTTGCTTGTTGTGTTTCGGTCAAGGCATGGGTCATATCAGTGGCAATAAAGCCCGGTGCGATGCTATTGACGGTAATACCACGTCCGCCCATTTCCTTGGCTAATGCCCGACTAAAACCTTCTAAACCTGCTTTCGCGGCGGCATAGTTACATTGTCCTGCGTTGCCCATTGCACCGACGACAGAACTAATGTTGATAATACGCCCCCAACGCGCTTTACTCATGCCTTTGAGACAGGCTTTCGATAAGCGGAAAATGGCACTTAAATTGGTATTAATAACGGCATCCCAATCATCTTCTTTCATCCGTAGCAGCAAACCATCACGGGTAATACCTGCATTATTGACTAAAATCACAGGTGCGCCAAAATCGGCTTGGACTTGTGCCAAAAAACCATCAAGCGAAGCAACATCGGTGACATTTAATGCCATGCCTGCGCCTTTCGCATTCATTTCCTGTAAATAGGCAGTGATCGCTTCTGCACCAGCGGCAGTTGTTGCCGTACCAATCACTGTTGCGCCTTGTGCAGCCAGTTGTTGGGCAATGGCTTTACCAATACCGCGACTCGCGCCTGTCACTAAAGCGACTTTACCTTGCAATGACATCGTAATCCCCTATTTATACCGCCAAAGCGGCCGCTAAACTGTTCGACGTTTCTAAAGACTCACACGCCAATCCTTTGCTAATACGCTTATTTAAACCACATAATACTTTACCCGGCCCACACTCAATGACGCGAGTCACACCTTGCGCCGCTAACCATTCAACCGTGCCAACCCATTTGACAGGGCTATACAGTTGAGCGACCAAAGCTAAACGTATGGCTTTACTATCCGACTCCACACGCGCAGCCACATTTTGCACGACAGGGATTAACGGTTGATGAAACTCTATCGCCTCCAAGGCATCCGCAAGTTGTGCTGCCGCAGGACGCATTAAAGAACTGTGTGCAGGAACACTAACGGGCAAGATTAACGCACGTTTTGCGCCTTTTTCAGTGGCATTTTTCATTGCGGCTTGTACGGCTTCGGCTTCGCCAGCAATAACAACCTGTGCAGGCGCATTAAAATTCACCGCCTCTACAACACCCACATTGGCTGCCGCTCGACAAGCGGCGATAACATCTGCATCATCCAAACCCAAAATAGCGGCCATCGCTCCAAGACCAACAGGCACAGCTTGCTGCATTAAACGGCCACGCAACGTAACCAAACGAACACCATCAGCCAAGGAAATAACACCAGAAGCCACCAATGCCGTATATTCACCGAGTGAATGTCCTGCCAAGTATTGCGGTTGTGCGCCACCAAAGGCTTGCCAAACACGCCACAACGCCACGCCTGCCGTTAATAATACGGGCTGTGTATTTTCCGTTTGATTCAGTGCGGACTCATTTTCTTGGCAGAGTTGCCACAAATCCAAATTTAACGCATCGGAGGCTTCGCCAAAGGTATGACGAATCAGAGGGTATTGGTTAGCAACATCAGCCAACATGCCTAATTGCTGTGAGCCTTGACCCGGAAATACAAACGCAAGTTGTGTCATTATGTCAGCTTCCATTAAAAGTAATTCAATTTTTAAGGCATTACTTTGTTGGTTTCAAACCAGTATAGCAATTATTATACATTTGTATATTAACTTATTTAATATCATCACAAACACCTAAAACGCAGGCAGTCAGTTTGTTTTTTCCGTTTTAAGGTATTTCAATTGGCCATTTTCTAAAAAAATGTCACTTTGCCAATCTTCTTCTTGCGTTAACACATTTTGCTTTTCGGCATATTCAATTAAATAACGATTAAAGAGGTGAGTATTGATCTGCGCATGAAGCCCATCATCGGCTATTTTGCTATTGGTTAATTGAATCGTATTGATAATAAGCTTGGCAACCATAAAATTGCCATTGTAGATTTTTTTCAACTCATCTTTCGTTGTTATTTTTTGTTGTTTTTTATCGAATTGCTGATAACTGTCCGCAAATAACGCCATTAATTTTTCAGGTTCTTTTTGCATCACAAAGGTACTGTGCTGACTCAACAACTGCTTAATCGCATCATCGGTAATTTTTTCAAAGGCAAAGGCTGAACTACTTAACAACGCTAAAACGAAACAAAGATAACGCATTGTTGACTCCTGACTGGAGTGAAGAGATTATTGTATAGTCATTTTTGCCGCGATGAGCGACGGCACATCTTGCTCGGTTTCTTTCATCGCAACACGTATGGCTTGGGCAAACGAAGCGATGTCGGCACTACCATGACTTTTAACCACAATTCCTGTTAAACCGACCAAGCTTGCGCCATTGTACGAACCCGGATCCATCCGTTTTTTTAAGCCTTTCCAAATGGGATAAGCAATCACACCGGTGATTTTAGTTAACCAATTACGCTGAATTTCTTCTTTAATAAAGCTCGCCATCATTTTGGCGACACCTTCGGTGGTTTTTAAGGCGATATTACCGACAAAGCCATCACAGACCACGACATCGGCTTCACCCTTAAAAATACCATCACCTTCAACATAACCGATATAATTTAACGATGACGCTTTTAATAATTGATGCGCTTCTTTGATTAAATCATTGCCTTTAATTTCTTCTTCACCAATATTTAACAGTGCCACTCTTGGCCGTTCAACACCTTCTAGTGCTTGTGCGACAATACTCCCCATGTGGGCAAATTGTACTAAATGATGGGCTTCTGACTCGACGTTTGCCCCTAAATCCAACATATGACAATGGCCTTTTTGGGTAGGCAATGCCGACATAATGGCAGGACGGTCAATATTAGCGTGGGTTTTCAACACAAAACGACTAATGGCCATCAGTGCGCCCGTATTACCTGCACTCACACAGGCTTGCGCTTTTTTCTCATGGACTAAATTAATCGCTAAACGCATCGACGAGTGCCGTTTGTTACGCAAAGCAACGGCGACTTTATCATCCATGGTGACCATTTCATCGGTATGAACAATGCTGACACGCGACGCTAATGGAGGATTTAAGTCTTTGAGATAGGGCTGAATAAGTGCTTCTTGGCCAACAAGAATAACGATAAGACGGGGATTTTCACGAAGAATTGTTAAGGCAGCAGGAACAGTGACGCAGGGACCGAAGTCCCCGCCCATGGCATCAACAGCAAGTGTGATGGCCATAAATGACTTATTCTTCGATAGCAGCAACTGCGAACAATTGACGACCACGGTAGAAGCCGTCTTTAGTCACATGGTGACGACGATGAACTTCACCCGTCGTTTGATCAACGCTCAATGTTGGTGCTGTAATCGCATCATGTGAACGGCGCATATCGCGACGAGCGCGGCTTTTTCGGTTTTGCTGGACAGCCATTTGAAAACTCCAAATAACAACTAGGTTTAGATTCTTGTGAGAACTTACGCACGATTATGTGTAAGTCCAACTCTTTACGCTGACGGCTTTTTAAGGGCTGCCAACACCAAAAACGGATTCTCTTTGACGGGCTCTATTGCTACTGTTTCTTCTTCGGGCTGCTCAAACGACAAAGAATCGCAGTCATCGTGCATCGGCGTAAAAGGAATATTTAACAACAACTCGTCTTCAATAATCTCTGCTAAAACAACATCCTGCTCTTCGACGACTAAATAGTCAGCATCTTCAGGAAGTCTTTCGGCATGTTCTTCTTTATGTAACAGTGCTAAATCAATGGTCGCATGCACTAAAAGCTCCATAGGTTCTAAGCAACGCTGGCAAATCAGCGTGACAACCGTTGAAGCTTCTCCGCGCAAATAGGCGACATGTTGAGCATCACGTTCAAAGCGACAATCCAGTTTTACCGTGCCGTTGGTATGAACCAAATCGGCAGCTAAACGACTGAATTTTGCCAATGGAACATCGACTACAACCTGTGTAGTTCTATCTGCCCATTTAAAAGGCTCTATCGCGGCGGGTAATGAGGTGACTGACATAATAGGGGCGTGATGATAAGGGCAAGACTGGTTCTTGTCTATAACTTACGACGGCTATTTTGCGTTGTCGGGCAGGTTTAGAACCTGCCCTTCGCCAAAAAACCTTAAACAACAGGGATTTTACCGATTTTAGCTTGCCAAATTTTGGGTGCAGTGTCGTGAACAGAGTTACCGTAAACATCAACCGCCACCGAAACAGGCATATCTTCGACGACAAACTCGTAAATCGCTTCCATGCCTAAATCAGCAAAACCGACGACTTTGGCTTTACGAATCGCTTTTGACACCAAGTACGCTGCCCCGCCAACTGCCATTAAATAGGCCGCTTCATGCTTTTTAATTGCCTCAATACCTGTGACACCGCGTTCAGATTTGCCAATCATCCCAAATAAGCCCGTTGCACCAAGTACCGTTTCGGTAAATTTATCCATACGTGTTGCGGTTGTTGGTCCTGCTGGCCCGACAACTTCATCACGCACAGGATCAACTGGGCCAACGTAATAAATAAACTTACCTTTTAAATCGACAGGCAAAGGCTCGCCTTTGGCAATCATTTCGACCATACGTTTATGGGCGGCATCACGGCCTGTATACATCGTGCCTGACAACAATAAGGTTTCACCCATTTTCCATGTTTTGATTTCATCATGAGTAATGGTGTCTAAGTTAACACGGCGCGCTGAACTCGAATCCCACGTCACTTGTGGCCAATCTTCTAATTTGGGTGGCGTAAACTCGGCGGCACCTGAACCATCCAAATGAAAATGCACATGACGAGTGGCGGCACAATTTGGAATGATGGCGACAGGCAAACTCGCTGCATGGGTTGGGTAATCTTTAATTTTAATATCAACCACGGTGGTTAAGCCGCCCAAACCTTGAGCACCAATGCCCAGTGCGTTGACTTTTTCATATAACTCTAAGCGTAATTCTTCGACGCGATTTTGTGCACCACGAGCTATTAACTCTTGAATATCAACAGGATCCATTAACGACTCTTTCGCTAACAACATCGCTTTTTCGGCTGTACCACCAATACCGATTCCCAACATACCTGGTGGACACCAACCTGCACCCATCGTCGGAACTGTTTTTAATACCCAATCAACAATAGAGTCTGAAGGATTTAACATCGCCATTTTGGATTTATTTTCCGAACCACCGCCTTTGGCCGCGACAGTAATATCGACTTGATCGCCGCTGACAATTTCGTAATGAATCACTGCGGGCGTATTATCTTTAGTGTTTTGACGCTTGCCTGCGGGGTCTCGCAAAATCGACGCACGCAAGACATTATCAGGATTCAAATAAGCACGACGTACGCCTTCGTTAATCATGTCATCAAGGGACATGGTCGCATCCCACTGTACATTCATCCCAACTTTAACAAAGACAGTGACAATGCCTGTATCTTGACAAATCGGGCGATGACCTTCGGCACACATACGCGAGTTAATGAGAATTTGTGCCATCGCATCTTTTGCCGCTTGGCTTTCTTCTTTTTCGTAAGCGGCATTAATGGCTTGAATGAAATCTAAAGGATGATAATAAGAAATATATTGCAGTGCATCAGCGACACTTTGAATGACATCATCTTGTTTAATAACTGTCATGACTCTCTCCTATAAAGCTGGCAAGGGCTTGCCTAAAAGTGGCGCGATTATAACACTCTATAGGACTTACGCGGTTATCGCTTATTTGCGAACATTTTAGTCGCCTAATGTAACTTCATGTTCACAAAACGCGTTAATCGAGATGCGATGCGTAAGTCCCGTTTTAATTAACCGCTAAAATCCGCGCTAAGGGTAATTGAAGTTGTTCACGACTAAAATCATGCACGGCTAATAAACGCGGTGCTAATGCCCTCGCCCAATTATCATCCTCGTGTAAACGTTCAAAATCTTGAGGTTGTGGTAAGGGCCACGGTAAGCTTTGATAAAATGTCCAAAAATCGACGTTTTCTAAATTACGCGCCAAGACATAACTACCCGATTCTGTTTTTTGAATAATACGCTGAGTCAATAAAATATCGACAAACAATGTCCATGTTTCAACTTCATGCTTACCTAAAACATGCATGGCCTCTATATCGGTGACGGTTTGGCCTTCTAACTGGCGACGGTAAAAAAGTTGTAAAACATCTAATAATGCCAAAACAGGATGGCGATTATTTTGATGCTCTTCTTTATATAACGTTAATGCTCGACACACTTCTACACCGAGCAAAATAATCACCCATGACAAATACACCCATAATAAAAATAAGGGAAACGCTGCAAATGCCCCATAAACTAATTGATAGGATGAAAAATTGGTGACAAAAAAGGTAAAAATATTTTTAGCAATCTCTAATAATATCGCCGAAAAAACACCTGCTTGAAATCCTGCTTTGACAGGCACACGACAATTGGGAACTGCGATATACAACAAACTAAAAGCCAATGCGGTAAACAAAATCGGCACGACCTGCAAACCCGGAAACACCGAACCGACCAAACTTTCCGCATCACTTAACACTTTTAATGATGTTAAATACGAAGACACCGCAAACGCCGCGCCTAACAAAAATGGCCCTAAACTCAATACAGCCCAATAACGTAAAAATCCCATCACACTTTGACGAGGTTGTTTGACTTTCCATATTTCATTAAAGGCTTTTTCGATAGTGATTAACATCATTAATGCCGTCACAAACAGCATAAACACGCCGACTAGCGTTAAATTGCTAGCTTGCGTGGAGAAATCACTGAGATAATTTTGAATTTTTACCCCAGTATCGGGCAAAAAATGACTAAAGATAAAATTCTGAATATCGACACTAATGTGCTTTAACGAGGGAATGGCTGCCAAAATGGTAAACAATACCGTCATCATGGGCACAACCGCAAATAATGTGGTGTAAGTCAGTGAAGCCGCGTTTTGCCGACATTCATCTGCTAAAAATCGACGGATCACAAAACGTGTAAACGACTTCGCTTTTTGCCAACGGCTATGCCATGTCATTACTCTTACTCCGTCGCTTTAGGGTACAATTTAGCAAACATAAGTACTCTTTCATTTTCTAGTAAAATTAATATGCTTTTTAAAACACGCACAGGGAATCGTCAAAGTTTAAGCGTCGCATTCTGGAAACATCACCCCGTTGCTGACCAACATAGTGACACGTTGGTTGCCGCAACTTTAGCATTTCATCATGCTACACAGGGAGATATTGTCAAGCTAACACCTGCTGGCAACTACCAAGTAGCTGACCGTGGTGGTTGTAGTGAGTGGCAAGAAGACGTACTCGGACGGCGCACTTTTGTGGAACGAGCCATCACCCACCCCGAACAATGGCTACAACAAACAGACACCTTAACGCCACTAGAGCTAGAGATTATCAGAGCTGCAAAACAATTAAAAAAATCACTGCCAAATACCCCACTATTAGCAACCGTTTTCCTTCCATTAACACAAGCATTAATGATGACGGGCTCTGAAACATTATTAACACATCTACAATGCCACCCCGAAGAAGTCACGACAGGGCTTAAAATACTAACCCGATGCACACAGAGATTGATTGCGGCTTATCAAGATATTGGTATTGATGGTATTTATTTGGCGGCTCAACATCAATCAGATGCCGTTATACCTCGTTCAATTTATCGAGACTTTGGCCTACCATATGACCAACAGATTATGCAGGCGTGTCGCGACTTATCGCTTAACATCCTTCACATTCACGGCACGATGATACATTTTGAAGGTGTACCACAAGAGAATAACTGGATGGTACATTTTGAATTATCCGAACATAATCCTGAGCCCGAAGTCTACCGAACACATTGTCGCTGTCCTGCGGTCATTGGGCTACCCTGTAAAGTATGGCAAAATGACACCGAATTAAGCCCCAAGATTAATTCGTTGCTGCAACGCTTTGGTCAAACATCTGCATTATTAAGTGCAGACTGTGTAACGCCACTAAACATATCTAGTGAGCATATTGCATCATGGATTCAGAGGATTCGCCATGTCTGTTAGCGCGCCACTAGACGATACCACTTCTATTAACACATGGGATTTATCTGAACTCAATGCCACTGTATTTTCGCGCTTTAGTAAATTTGCAGAAGCTCAACCCAATCATTTAGCTGTCGTTTCAACAACACGTCACTGGACATATGCCGAAATATTAGATTTAACTCTACAGGTTGCTGCACATCTTGAGACTGACTCACCCGCCCCAATAGGTGTGTTACTGCCAGCTGGTGGGCGTTTAGCAGCGGGATTTTTAGGTGCTCTCGCAGCGGGCAGACCTTACGTACCGCTAGACCCCAGCTTCCCTCCTGAACGTAACCGACTCATATTACAACAGGCGGGGATTACTAGCGTCATTAGCGACGGTAAAAATCAGCATCTACTCTTAACAATAGCGAATGACATCAACTTCATTGATATTGATAGACTGGAAAATCGCAAGCCATCTTTATTATCAAGTCATGCTGAAAGCGTTGCCTATATTATCTATACATCGGGTAGTACAGGCCAACCCAAAGGGGTTTATCAACATCAGCGAGGATTGTTACATGACATTTATCAGTTTAGTCATGCCCTACACATTAATACTAACGATAAACTAACTTGGCTCTATTCGCCCAGCGTTAATGGCGCTATTCGTGATATTTACGGCGCATTATTGAATGGCGCAACATTGTACGCTTTCAACGTTCGTGAGATAGGACTGCATAAGCTTGCTGACCTCATAGAGCAAGCCGAAATTACTATTTTCCATGCCATTCCTCCGTTACTAAGAGCTTTTCTACAAAGCTCCCCTGCGTTTCAAAGTCTAGTATCTGTGAGGGTAGCCTACATCAGTGGTGACCGTCTGTTTGCAAGTGATGTGGATAGCTTTTATCGGCACTTTCCACGTACCACACGCATTTATAACGGTATTGGCTCAACTGAATGTGCCACTTTATACCGGCATTGGTTTCTACATGCAGGGACGGTACTAGACCAGCCTTTAGTTCCTGTGGGTTATGCCATTCCTGAACGACATACTCGCGTGGTGGATGCTGAAGGCAATACTGTGGCAATAGGGGAAGTTGGTGAAGTTGAAGTATGTAGTGAGTTTATTGCTCAAGGGTATTGGAACAACAAAGAGCTAACCCTAGCTAACTTCAAAAAAGTGCCTGAGAACCCTAAGCAGCGGCGATTCTTAACAGGGGACTTAGCTCGCGAGCATATTGATGGAATGATGGAATATATTGGACGCAAAGATGGTCAGGTTAAAATCCGTGGTTATCGTGTTGAGTTAGGCGCAATTGAGGCAGAACTACGGCACTTAGTTAACATCAAAGATGCCTCCGTATTAGTGAAAGAGACGACTCAAACACCAGAGTTAGTTGCCTACCTTGTTGGAGATCGTATTGATACCAAGGAAATACACCGACAGTTAAGCCAAAAACTCCCAGCCGCGTTTGTACCCAACCACTATGACTGGCTTACTGAAATACCTCGTCTAGCAAACTTCAAAACTGACTTAGCGAAACTAAAGCTTTTTGTACAAGAGACAACAACGCGCGCTCATCATATTGATGATCCACAGTCTCCCCCCCCAACAACGAAAAACACAGAAAACGAGATAATCCCCACACGTGAAAATTTACATTGTTGTTGGAATGAATCACTCAATCGAACAGGTGCTATTGATGACAATGTCAGTTTTATTAACTATGGAGGTGACTCACTCAAAGCATTAACACTGCTGGTATTATTGGAAAAAAAATTACAACGTACCCTACCTGTACAGTCGATTCACTACGACATGACGATCAATAGTTTACTACAGTCTCTATCAACAAACACTTCAGCTAAAACTCACTTGTATATTGTCGCAGACAGGGGCGGTATTTTTAACCATCTACTTCAGTTTACTCAACATCTACCTCACGGCGTAATTGCCCATGTTGTTCCGATGCCTGGTCTTGATGTGGAACTTGTCCAACCGATGGCTATTCCTGACTTAGGCCAATATGTCGCTCAATTTATTATGCAGCAAGCTCCTAGCTGTCCTATTCATCTTTTAGGTTTTTCGTTCGGTGCTAGAGTTGCATTTGAAGCGGGTTGTGCCTTACAACAGCAAGGTGTAATGCCACACAGTCTAATGATGGGAGATATGGGGCCAGCTTATGGTAAAAATCGAACTTTGTCAGTGATTGTGTGGCATCAAATAAAAAACGTGAAAAACATCATCACTAGGAAAGAAAGCATCGCTATTTTAAAACCATTATTAGCCATTGATAAATTATTGATGACCACATTGGGTAGATATCTCTCGCTTCGATCTTTAAAACATGTCCGTCAGCTTTTACAGCACTTGTTACCAAGTCGTCTTGTAGAGTTATATGAGCGTACATTACTGGTACAATTAGGCAAAAGACAAATTCCCCTTTGGAAGCCTAGTTATTTTCATGGAAAACTGACAGTTTTTGTCGCTAAAGAGGGTGTTACCAAAACGGATGCTTTACCTGATGATCTAGGATGGAGTCCCTATACGGATAGCGTAGAGATCGTTCATTTATCTGGCAGACACATAGAGTTTACGGATGACCCGTCATTTTCAATTCACCTTAATAATGTGCTTAATAGCTCCATTAAAAATGGTTAACCCATTATGACCCCAATATTAATATACGGTGCTGGTGGATTTGCTCGTGAAATTGCTTGGTTAATTGAAAGATGCCAAAATGATGGACAACTTATTGAAGCCGTTGGTTTTATAGATGACAATACTAATACTCACGGCAAGACCATCAACGGATTAGATGTTTTTTCATTAACATTGGCGATAAAAAAATTTCCTAATGCTAGATTTACGGTAGCAGTCGGAAACTCACAAATTCGAGAGTACCTTACCAAGAAAGCATTAGGTGCAGGCTTAATTGAAATCTCTATTATTCACCCTCAAACAGAAGCTTCTCGGTTTATAGAATATGGCCAAGGTACTGTAATATGTGCAGGGAATATATTAACTACAAATATTCGACTTGGTCGAGGGGTACAAATTAACCTGAATTGCACCATTGGCCATGACGTGTTGATAGGCGACTTTGTGACATTGGCACCAGGCGTTCGTATTTCTGGGTGTGTTCATATAGAACATGGAGTGTATATTGGTACTGGTGCCACCATTATTAATGGCACGCTAAACAACCCATTAGTAATTGGCAAAGGTGCGATAATTGGCGCATCTGCATGTGTCACACGACATATTCCACCTAATGCGGTCGCTGTAGGGGTTCCAGCAAAATTTAAAATTTAAAATTGTTATTAAATCAATACTGTGTAATTTTATTACCAGCCTATCATTGAGCACTCCCTATGTCCGAACCCTATATTTTAGTGTTGTATTACAGCCGTCATGGTAGCACACGTCAGTTGGCAAAACTGATTGCTCGCGGCGTGGAAACCGCAGGGATGAAAGCACGTTTACGCACTGTACCGCCTATTTCTACCGTTTGTGAAGCCACAGAGGACAGCATTCCCGAAGCAGGTGATTTATATTGCAATCTGGATGACTTATCGCAATGCAGTGGTTTAGTGCTAGGGAGTCCAACGCGGTTTGGCAATATGGCCGCGCCAATGAAATATTTTTTAGATGGTACAGCAGGTTTGTGGTTGAATGGCGCGTTATGCGACAAACCTGCCGCCGTCTTTACCTCAACAGGCTCATTACATGGCGGCCAAGAAAGCACGCTACTCACCATGATGCTACCTTTATTACATCATGGCATGGTGTTGCTGGGTATTCCCTATCGTGAAGCGGCTTTAAATAGCACTCAGAGTGGTGGCACGCCTTATGGCGCATCACACTGGGCAGGAAGCGACGGTAAACGCCCTATCACTACCGAAGAACAAGCCTTGTGTATGGCTTTAGGTAAACGTCTAGTTCAATTTGCGAGAAAATAACGTGCTTCTTCATTTACGCCTAAGTTATGTGCTGTTTTTAGTTTTTTTGGTCATCAGTTTACTGCTACTCAACCCAGCAAATGCACCGATCAGTGTCGCTATATTTTGGATTGTCGTTAAAGTTGTGCCGTTATTACTGTTTGCCCCTGCTGTTTGGCTCAAAAAAAGCTATGGCTTATTAGCATTAACGCTGGTGGTTTTGGTATATATGGGTTTTGCGACTATGCACTGCTTCGCTAAGGGTTTAGAGCAAGTGTTGGCGTTTGTTGAATTAGGATTAGCAACTTGGCTTATTCTGACTTGCTCGAAAGCGGTAAAGAGTCAGCCACGGGGTCATGGGGCGGTGTAACCACTGCCGTAGATGCTGCCGTCTCAGTGGTCGTTTGATAGCTTTGCAATTCGATGGTGTATATTGCGCCATCGTCAATTTGTACCACTTTGACAGGCAAATAATTTAACGATTTCGCCAACCAAAACTGGGTTTTTCTGTCACTCGATTGATGAACCCGACTGACTTTAATGGTGTCTATTTCACCATAAGGTGTCGTGATCTTCTCTGCACCTTCCAATTCAAACGCTAAAGGATTTAAACCTTTCGCATCGCCTAAACTGTATTTACCTTTTAAGGTGCTTTTTTTACTTAAGTCTTGGCGAATTTGAATTTCTAAGTTTAACGGGTCTAAGGTAGATGGCTCTGTTAAAGCGTATTGCAATGCCTCACCATTACGCTGAGCACTGGCTTGATTTTTCAACCAATCAAAATCAACGGTCGATTTTTTCGTTTTAAATAAGACTTGCTTTGTATTTTCATAATGCAAAGACTGTACTTTTTGACCATCGAATTTAAAATCACTTAACTCATTGGCATTCGCAATCATGGCACTGGCATTAAACTGATAACGATATTGATGATCTGCCTGTTTCGTTAATACGCGCGTTGCCGTACCTGATAATTGACCATTGAGATTAAATTGATATGTTGCGGTATAGGGAGTCAAATCAAAGGCATAACTGACCGAAGATGCTAGACAAGCGACAAATAACGTGGCAATTCTCATATCGCACCTTTTTTAATAATGACGTAGGGGCAAATAATTATTTGCCCTTGTTTTTTGAATCCATAGGGCTAATGATTATTTGCCCCTACGCATCAATATGCGTCAGATGCAATTAAAACAACAACCTAACTGGACGACTCAATACTTGGCTATCCAGAACAGGAACGCCCTGTTGATAACGTAAACGACCATTAGCGAGCCAGCTTAACACTTGCGGATATAAAAGATGTTCGTACTTATGCACGCTTTCAGTAAGTGTTTGTTCGTTATCTTGCGGTAACACGTCAAAGACAGCTTGAGCTATGACTGCGCCACCATCTAACTCGTGATTAACAAAATGCACAGAACAACCGTGACGTTTATCACCACTGGCCAATACTCTTTTGTGCGTATGCAAGCCTTTATATACAGGTAATAAAGAAGGATGAATATTGACTAATTTACCTTCAAAATACTGAACAAACGCAGGCGTTAAAATACGCATAAAGCCTGCTAAAACCACGACATCGGGCTGCCAAACATCAATGTGTTGCTGCATGGCCACATCAAATGCGTCACGATTAGCAAAGTCTTTGTGATTAATCACCGTCGTGGCAATACCTGCTTGTTGGGCGCGAACAAGACCATAAGCATCGGCCTTGTTCGATAATACGCCCACCACTCGCCCTGTAATCATGCCTGACTGACAGGCATCCATGATGGCTTGCAGATTGCTACCCGAGCCTGAAATTAAAACAACAATATTAATCACTTAAGCAAAAACCACCGTTGGCTCGCTATGAGTAGAGGCAATCATTTCACCTAAACGCCACGCTTGTTCGCCATTGGCTTGTAAATGCGCAATTGCCGCGTCTGCTTGATCAGCAGGGACAACCACAACCATACCTACGCCACAGTTAAAGGTACGATACATTTCAAAACGTTCAACATTGCCTTGTTGTTGTAACCATTGGAACAACGTCGGCCATTGCCAAGAGCTTTCATCCACACGCGCATCGCAACCTGCGGGCAGTACACGCGGCAAATTACCTGGTAAACCGCCACCTGTGATATGGGCAATCGCATGAACAGGTAATGCTTTAATTAACGACAAAATGGGTTTGATATAAATACGCGTGGGTGTCATCACCAAATCGGCCAAGGTTTTGCCATCAATGACTTGCTGTAAATCCGCTTGAGCCACTTCAATAATTTTACGCACTAAGGAGTAACCATTAGAATGTGCGCCACTTGAAGCAATACCAATTAACACATCACCGACGCTGACTTTTGAGCCGTCAATAATCTCTGACTTTTCAACGACACCCGTACAAAAGCCCGCCAAATCGTAATCTTCACCTTCATACATACCGGGCATTTCTGCGGTTTCACCGCCCACTAACGCACACCCTGCTTGTAAACAGCCTTCGCCAATGCCTGTAATTACCGTTGCAGCCGTATCAACTGATAAATGACCTGTTGCGTAATAATCTAAAAAGAACAACGGTTCAGCACCACAGACTACTAAATCATTGACGCACATCGCTACTAAATCAATACCGATGCTTTCATGGCGATTCAATTGCAAAGCCAAACGTAATTTTGTGCCAACACCGTCTGTACCTGACACTAAAACGGGTTGTTTGTAGCCCGCAGGAATTTCACATAAAGAGGCAAAACCACCTAAGCCGCCGAGCACTTCGGGACGCTTGGTACGTTTAGCGACACTTTTAATGCGTTCAACTAAATGATCGCCTGCATCAATGTCCACGCCTGCATCTTTATAGCTCAAGGAAGGTTTCGAGTTGCTCATGGTGATTTCCAATGTAAATAAAGCGTAATGGGCGCGCATTTTAGCCGTTTACTCCGCGATGCTAAAGAGTATTTGACCAACTAGCACCGATAAAGCCTAGAAATTAGCGCAAGAGTTGCGTATGGTTAGCGCGATTTTCTCAGGAATTAGATGTAATGACTGATTTTTATCGTTTGGGCATAAAAATAGGTTGGGTAGGTTTGTTCTGTACCTCGGCTCTCTCTTGCTATGCGAATGGTTGGAGCGAAGACTTTTTAGGCTTAACGGGTACAACCATCGCCTTTGACTCCCCTATCATCCAAAACGCACTCATCAACGATAAATCGCCTGACTTAGGTGTATTATTACAAAAAACAGGCCTGAAACCGTGGGCAGGAGCACGAATTTGGCTAGTGCAATCCATCGACAATAAAATTCAAGCATTTCCCAACAACACTCTACTTAAAAATGAAGCGAATCGTCGTGGACTGTCATTAAATACCACACTCAATGACGCTGATAAAATTCCGCTGCAACAAGCATTAGAACAACCAAAAACTAACGCGCTGAAAAATTTATTGGCCATACAACACAGTGATGCCCTCGTTGTCTTAACCAATAAGAATAATAACTACTCGTGGCAATTAGTCTCACCACCACAACAATACATCGGCACAATGGCAGCGGAAGGCTTGCAATACTTACCGCACATTTGGTCAGAAAATTTAGCCATGTCTTATCAATGGCCTGAATTAAAAAAGAATATCTTGATACGTATTCATGGTATTAGAGGCTTAGCACAATTTAAAGCGGCTGAAACCATCTTAAAAACGGGATGCGCGTCGCTGCAAGTTTTACGCGTTTCTTCTCAGAATGCTTACTTTTCTTGCCAAAGCAGCAATAACGCAATCCCTGAAAAGTTCAAACTCACTCCCCAATTAGTTCCTCAGCCGTTGCTCAGTTTAGGCTTAGACGACACCGCATTGATGGGACAGCAGTTAGCCCAACGCTATATTGCCTATCAGTGGCGTGACCTTTATTAATGATAAAAAAATTAGGATAATAAACATGAATAATTTAATCAATCGTTGGCCAGTTTGGTTGAGCCTCGCCGTGATTGTTTGGTTAGTTCATGCCCTTCAAGCCATTTTAATGCCATTTTTTGTTGGTGCATTACTCGCCTACTTATGTAATCCATTGGTAAATCGTTTAACACAATGGAAACTCAAACGTGCCTCTGCAGTTACTGCGGTCTTTAGTATTCTGTTTGTCAGTATTTCTGCGGTCTTTATTTTATTAATTCCCGTATTATGGAGACAATTTATTTACTTAGAATCCAGATTGCCCATGCTATTAAAATGGGTGAATCGTAAAGGGATTCCGTGGATCGAAAATCATGCCCATATTGAACTTGACCGTTTAGATATGGACTTAATCAGCACATGGCTCACATCTTACTGGCAAGAAGCAGGCACAGCCGCGAGTAATGTCTTAACAAAAGTAGCGCAATCCAGCCTAGATATCATGAGTATTATTGGCTTAATTTCACTCATTCCCGTGGTGACTTTTTATTTACTATTAGACTGGGATAAATTAATTAATCACATTAAAGAGTTAATTCCGCGACATATTGAGCCAAAATTCAGTCAATTAACCATTGAGTGCAATGACGTACTTTCCGCCTTTTTACGTGGCCAACTCATTGTCATGTTATTACTGGGTATTATTTACGCCGTAGGCCTGCAAATCGTTGGTATTAAACTGGGTATTATTATCGGTTTATTAGCAGGTTTGGCAAGTATCATTCCCTACTTTGGTTTTATTGTCGGCATTATTAGTGCCAGTATCGCTGCCCTCTTTCAACACGGACTAAAAATTGATCCCCTGTTAAGCGTATGGATTGTATTCGGTATTGGCCAAATATTAGAAGGTTGGGTGCTACAGCCTTACTTGATTGGCGATAAAATCGGTTTACCACCTGTCAGCGTTATTTTTGCCGTCATGGCAGGTGGTCAATTGTTTGGTTTTGTTGGTATGTTATTGGCTTTACCTGTCGCAGCGATTATTATGGTACTTCTGCATCATGCCCATACACGTTATCGTCAAAGTGAATTTTATCAACGTACGGAATCGGGCAACTCATGAAGCCCTCTTATAACAGTCAACTGGTACTGAATTTAGGCCCTCGTTTAGATGCGCGGCTAAGTGATTTCGCAGGCCCTCATTGGGCTGCTATTATTTCAGCCATTAACGAATTACTCAACGGAGCCTCTGAGCGTTGTTTTGTTTATGGTGAGCCCGATACAGGCAAAACGCATTTATTAGCCGCCGCTTGTGAAGCCTATTCGGAGCGGGGTTACACGACTGTTTTGCTGTCGTTGCGTGAGTTATTGGCCAGTAAATCACCCGATTCATTAGAAAGCTTAGAAAACTATCAACTCATTGCCCTAGATGATATAGAAGTAATTCAGGGACATGATGACTGGCAGGAAGCGTTATTTCACTTGTTAAACCGCGCACAAGAAAGTCAAACACGTATTTTATTAGCCGCTCGCGCCTCTCCTGCACAATTAGGGTTACAATTGCCCGATTTAGTGTCCAGATTGAGTCAAGCCGCATGTTTTCATATTCCTAATGGTGAAGATGAAATTGACCGCCATGCAATATTACTAGCCGCATTAGGCCGCCGAAACATTCATCTTGAAGCGGACGTTATTCGTTACTTACTCATTAAAGGCCCTCGTTACACAGGACTTTTATTAAAACATTTAAGCCACTTAGAAGAAGTAGCACTACAACAACGCAAAAAATTGACGCTACACTTCGTTAAACAACTCACTGAGTCACGATAACAATGACTCAATACCAGAACCAGAGATAAGCACTTAAGATGAACGACTCCAAAATCACCTCATCCGAACATAATGCCGAGTATTCTATTGACGAACTCGCTCGAGTCGCGGGTGCAACCGTCCGTAACGTCAGAGCCTATCAAGATAGAGGTATTTTGCCACCACCTGAACGCCGTGGCCGCAGTGGCATTTACACTCATGCTCACCTCGCTCGTTTACGGATGATTGGCCAATTATTAGGGCGCGGTTATAGTATTGCCAACATTGGTGAATTAATTGCGGCATGGGAACAAGGTCAAGATGTCAGCCAACTTCTTGGCTTAGAATCCGCTATTACTAGCCCGTGGTCAGATGAAACTCCCACCTATTATGAAGCCTTAGAACTACTCTCATTCTTTGGTAAAGACGTCACTCAAGAGGAAATTCTGCAAGCGTGCCAACTAGGTATTATTGAGTTTGTTGGTGATGGCACACGCTTTAAAGTCGCCAGCCCACGATTATTACATGTCGGTAAAGAGCTAGTTTCTCTTGGCTTACCGTTAAAAGAACTACTGCTTATCATTGATGGCCTACGCGACAATGTGAACCGTGTAGCAAATATGTTTGTCGAAGTCATTGCACGTTTGATAGATACATCAGGCAAAAAAAACATTCCTTCACGCGCAGAAACCGCACATTTAGCCGAGATTATTTGGAAAATGCGCCCTCTCGCTGACGTTGCCGTTGATGCCGAAGTCGCACGAGCGATGGAGCTTGCCATCAACAATTACTTTGGTGAACGCTTAGACTCCATTATGCAAAATATAAACAATAAAGAGTCAAAAAACGTCTAAAGCAAAGTAACATCTGTTAACTAGCGTAAAGTCTGTCACTCATGGTACATTCTCTTCGCTGAGTTAACAGACTAACGGCAACAGAAACACACAAGAAAACGCGCACATTTTGCTTTAGAATGTGCAAAACCAAAATAAAAAACAACAAGCTTATTTGGAGACTCTTCCGATGCCTATTTTTCAGGGCCGCCTTATCACTTGTTTGATTCTGTCTGCTTTTTCTGCAACTACATGGGCCGATAGCGTCTTAGTCAACACTACCGCCGATAAAAGCGTCGATGATGAGTTTTGCTCATTACGTGAAGCCGTTGCCTATATTAATTTGAAAAACAGTAAAAAAGCGACTATCGACGAAGAAATAGCGATTATTGCGGGAACGTCATATACCTTCATCCTAGATACCACTAAGGCAACTGCTGAACTGAACGTCGAAAAGGCAAAAGCCACACCAGACTCCGCAGAAATTACCCGTTTAGAAGCTAAAATTAAAGCCGTTCAAGATAAGTACGATGCAGGTTTGTTGGCACTGAATACTAAACTTCAAACTCAGGAAAACGAGCTAAAACTTGAAACAGGTAAAATTGAACCAGATGCAAAAATAATCCAATCAATTAATGACAACATAGCTGCATTAAAAGCTAAAATCAAAGCTCAACAAGAAGCTAAAACAACAAAAGAAAAAGAGCTACAAGATTATAGAGACAAAGGCGTTAACGGCTGCAAAAGTGCCTCCAGTGATTCTGTAGAAACAGTCAAACTTCAAAACTCTAAAACACCCTACGAAATCAACAATAGTCCCATTATTGTCAACCTGTCGATGAGTTTTGTATTAGCAACGCCGTATGGGAATGCTGAGGTATCCAATCTTGAAAAAACAGGAGCTGAAATTGAGCCTCGTACCGTTATTAAAGCGGTCGGTAATCATGCCTTATTTATTATTGATGATGGCAAGAATAGTGACTCAACGACAACTATTAACTCTAGCTCCGTTATATTTGCTGATATTGATTTTCAAGGCTGTAACACAAATTTTTGTGACGTTAATGGGGGAATATTTTCTAATAAAGAAGAACTTATTATTAACAACAGTATCATCAGTGGCGGTTATGCTAGCGAACTTGGCGGAGCCATTTATAATGCCAAGAATGCCATTTTTTCAGGTAGTGGGCTGTTATTTAAAAACAATACTGCTAATGATGGTGCAGCGATTTACTCAGAACAAACAGCTATTTTTATCTCAAGCTCACTTTTTACTAGCAATACAGCCCTAAATAGCATTGTCACTGTTGCCAATCAGACAGCTAGCCTTAGAGAGTCGGATTATCCCTCTATCATTAACAGTACTTTTTCTGGCAATACGGGAACGGCTATTTCTTCACGTAGTTCATTAACATTAAAGAATTTAACTGTGGTTTTGAACAGCAATGGCATCAACTTTAATAACGAACCACCCTTTCTGTATAGCTCAATTGTCGCAGCAAACATCCAAAAAGATTGCCTCAATGTCGGTGCAATTTCAAATGACAAACAAGATATCACCTATGTCGCACATAATATTTATCAAACAGGGTGTGAGTTAGTATCTACTTTTACGAATGTTAATATCTACAATCCAAATCATCAAAAACTAGCTAGCACGGTAAAAATCATTGCTGACACCGATGTCAATGGTAAAAAAACAGGTGACAAATGCGCAGCGCCGCCAGCCCAAGGTTTATTATGCCCACTATCCGATAATGGCGGTCTGACTAACACGCATAAACCACGTTTGCTAGTCGAATATAAATCACTATCGGAATCCCCTATTGTCAATAAGGGATTTTATACGACGATTGCATACTCCAAGTGTCCTGACTTAGATCAACGAGCACGCGCTCGTACCAGTTGTGATATTGGAGCGGTCGAATTACAAGGTCTCATTGCCTCTACGCAAGGGCAAGATATTACCTTCGGACAAAAAGCTATTTTTGATATATTTGAAAAAATTGGTGATGGGGAGTTACTACCTGCCGAACAATGTACAGCAATGTTCGGCCCTATTGTTGATGGTTACAAAGATGGTTGCTTACGTTTGTTAAATTTTCCGACTAAAGGCGTAGTCCGTTTCGACAATCAAAATCATCAAGTGATATACAACACCACGCTACCCGACTTTCACGGTTTTGATAAATTCTCTTATCTCATGACCACCACAATTAGCCGATTTAGCGATGCCCGTAACGACCAAGAAGTCAAAATTGATGTAAAAGTTGTTTCTGATCCCGCTACTCCTGTTAGTTCAAAATCATTAGATACAGGTACGACTAGTATTTTTTCTTTACTCATGCTTAGCCTCTTAATGGTGTGGCGACGGACACGTTGAGGATAATAATAATGAAATTTCTTCAGGCTTTTTGTTTGGCCTCAATTTTTATGGCTAGCCAGAGCTACGCAAGAGTTGTTGTGACAGTCAATACAACCAACGATGAAAACGGTGAGAACGCTCTCAACTGTTCACTACGTGAAGCGGTGCACGCCATCAACACGCATAAAGCATTTGGAGGATGTGCCGCAGGTGAAATTTATGGCACAAATGTCATCTCTTTAGCCAATGAAACGTATGTCCTTAGCAAAGGTGAAATGACGATTAGTCATGAAGTCACTATTGAAGGCTTTTTAACCTCAGATGCCGAACTAGAAGATAGCATTTTAGGGACAAAGCCCAAAAGAATGCCTCCCTCTACAACTATTGATGGAAGTCTTAAACGAATATTCAACACCTCTGGGGATAGAAAAGGCTTAACCTTAAAAAATTTAGTACTAACACACGGTAAAGCCGACTTAGGCGGTGCAATTCTCGCAGGTGGTCAGGTCAACCTAGAACATGTTGTTATTTCAGATAATGAAGCAAGTGTAGCAGGTGGGGCTATTTATCTCAGTGGACGTGATACAGGTCTTAGCATCGTAGAAAGCACGCTTTCAAAAAATAAAGCTGACAAAGGTGCGGCGTTAGGAATGTCATGCCTTGACTATCTAAACCCCCTTTCGAGAAGTATTACGATTACTAGTAGTAGTATTATTCATAACGGCAGCAATGAAAATACGAGTGTTATTCATGGCTGCGGCAAAATATCGCTAACAATTGATACTAGCACCATTGCCCAAAATACTGCCAACACGATGGGCGGCATTTTATATTTTGCTGATTCACAAATAGATAACACAAGCGTATTAACACTTAACAGCACGACCGTTGTGGAAAACAAAATCGCACCTGCATTAACTTATGGTGGCCTAGGTCTGCTATCACTTAACTCATCCATTATTGCCTTCAATGATATAGGTTGTTCCGCCAAAGCGGGCAGTCTTACTTTGTACAATAATGGTGACTCTGTTGGTGCACACAACACGCTACAAAAATGTCCACTAAAATACAGCACAACAAATACTTCACCTAAACTAGACATTAATTTAGATGAACACTCGGATGCTGACTTTGCAATAGAACTACACCCATTAGCCAATTATGGTGGCTACACGGATACTTACTTACCTAAACTTAGTTCTAAATACATCCTCAATAAAGCCGCATCAGCCCTATGTAAATCGATAGACCAACGCGGAAGCAATACGGTTACGACCCAAGCTGCAACTATTTGTGATGCAGGCTCTGTAGAAAGACGTGCGGCAGTCGCTGTTTTTGACGCAACTAAAATCATCACCAATCAAGATGAAACCAATCGAACGATAGATGTCGATGTTTTAGAAAACGATATGCCCAGCGAAACCGAAACCACGCGTGGCGAATTTGGCAAAGATCCTGTCACAGGTAACTACTTAATTCAATTAACCGAAACGGCTAATAACAGATGTACGATTGTACACAAAGAAAATCAAAGACCTATTATACGTTTTGACAACAAAGGAATTCCTCTCGAAGAAGCGCGTGCCGTTACCTGCAAATATAAATTTACCGATAGCAATGGAAATCTTTCCACTGAAGGTGTTCTACTGTTTAGAACGATTAATAAACCCCCTATCGCTACCGATGACTCCTACACACTCGCTAGTGGTACATCAACCGTATCGCTTGATGTATTAAGTAACGATCACGATAAAAATGATGGTGTTTATGGCGGTCTCTGTACGGATGCCAATAACGTTAACTGTAACGGTTTTTATATTAGAGTCGTTTCTCAACCTACTGTCGGTGTCATAGAAGCCGAAAGAAAAGGCAATTGCCCTGACTATGACGATAGCAATAAATATATCTGTTACGGCGGTCGCATAACCTACCGCAGTAAAAACACACTATCTCCTTTTGACGATAAATTCACCTATGTTGTTTATGACATCGATAAAATGGCCTCAAATGTAGCAACTGTGACTATTGTGAACCAAACTGGTGTAAATGAAGAGTCAGGTTCTGGTAGCTTAGGTCTATTCTCTTTGTTAGGCTTAGGGTGTTTGGCGTTTTATCGTCGTTTTAGGAAATCTTACGTTGGTTAATTTATCTCGTGTTCTATTGATGGTGGGTTGTGGCTTACTCGTAAACTCCCCTGCCATCTGTTCGGCTAGTGATACAGTGACTCAGCCAGTTGTAGAAAAAGTATCGTTAGAAGTGCCTGAATTAATACAAATTCTGAGTATTGATGGCCAAGAAGGTAATAGTCACTTTCTTGGCAGCCGTGCCCACATACAACCATTAACCGTTGGTGAGCATGTCTTAAGCGTTCGTTATACACAGTTGTTTAATATTAATGCTGATGAACACGACATCCTGAAATCTAAACCAATGGCCATACGGTTTACCGCTGAAGCAGGCCAAACGTATCAGCTCAGTGTCAATCCGCCCAAGCGTTACGAGGCCGCCAAAGAGTTTGCCAAACAGCCCGATATTCGTTTAGTCAATAAAACAGCGGGTACTAGCCAACAAGCAATACCCATTAAGTCATACGCGGAAGCGTCATTAGTTGATAGCATCGGCAAAGCCTTTCAAAGCAGTGATGAGTCTGTCAGCAAACAATCTGATAATGTGCAGCTCCTCCAAGATATTTGGCTACGTGCTACTCCGACTGAACGCCAAGCATTTGCCGCTTGGTTAGCCAGTAAAGCCGCTTCGGCAAAATAATCCACCACTCAAAAAATAAACTCAGGCGAACGTCATGTTCACCTGAGTTATTAAGTCAATACCAATAAGCTTGCTATTCCTGCGGCTGCGCCTTCTGTCCTAACTCGTACCAATCAACATGACGGGTTAAAAACATCATGACGGCAATGAGTACAAATACCAAGACTGAACCTAACATCAAGGTATAATCTTCGGACTGCAAAATCACAAACATCGTGCCGTACATGGCTGCTAGAATCGTGCTAAACAACAACGAGCGAGCAATACTTTTTAAAACATAACTGACATAAAAAGTCATCAGGCTGATACAGGCGGCACTCGACACGCCATAGGCTAGCGGAAAATTGATATGCTCACTAAACGACAGCAGCAAGACATAAAACACCGCCAACGCCGCACCGACTAGAGCATACTGCATCGGATGAATACGCAAGTCTTTCAAAATCTCGAAGAGAAAAAACGCCCCAAAGGTGATGACTAAAAATAAAGCAGCATACTTAATGGCGCGATCGGTCATTAAATAAACATCCACTGCTTGAATAAAACTGACACCAAAGCTCCCTGCTACCGCCAAATTATTTGCATCTCCCTGAGAATACTCTGCTCTGGTATTTGAACTGACTGGACGATGAAATGCTTGTTGTAATTGCTTACATGACTCCGTGTTGGCATCCATACAACCTGCCAATAATTGGCTATTCCGATTAGCAATATAGGTGTTTTTCCAATCTGCATTAAAACTTTTGCTGGTGATATTTTTCGTCGGTAATGATTCACCAAAAAAGCTAGGATGCGGCCAATTTGCCACCATCGCTAATGACAACTCTTTACCCAAAGGTAAAAACTGTAAACTGCCAGTTCCTGTAATATCCATCGTCACCGTAAAATCAAAACGATTGCTTTTCGATAAGTCATGCAAACTAATATGGGTGTAGGTCGCTGCTAAAGGATTGCTTTCTTCATCACGCGGAAACTCAAAAGCAAATTTTTGCTGGTTAATGCTCAAGACAGGCGGACTTTTTAAGCCGCGCAAATCCGACAGATATATGCGCATTGTGGCATTTGACCAATCAACCTGTTGATTAGCCGCAGGACTAAGTAGCTTGTCACTTAACACAAACCGCCCTGTCATTATCGCTTGGTTATGGTAGCTAATTGCCCGATAAATGCCACGCTTAAAGCTTTGGTCATCGACCTCTACCTTATTTTTCCATTCCATTGTTTCAGGGCTAATGACTACCTGTTTGCGTTTACTACAGATTTTGCTTTTATCATTAGGACAATCAAACGTCGTGGTGACAGGGACAATAATAAACGGTGTCAGCACCGTTTGACTGTTGACGTTATTACGGGCGATATCTTGGATGACTCGCTGATAATTGCCTTGCCGTTCATAGACAGTGCCGCGAATAACGGCAAAAGCAATTAAGAATAAGACAATCAGTAACGAGATCATCATGATTTTAGAACTGAGTACGCGTTGCATGGTGAAACCCCTTTATAGATAGCAATGAATCTATAAACAAGTTTGACGATGTGAGATGTGCTAAGCGTCAGTTGAATGTGAACTTAAGGTGATTTTTCGATGAACACAGGAAAACACAACCGAACGGCCACACCTTCTTCTACATTGGTAATAACAACCGTTGCTTGATGTAAGTGCATGACTTCTTTGACTAAAGTCAAACCTAAGCCTGTACTTTTGCGTTGTGTGTCAGGGCGAGGCAAAGAATAATAGCGATTAAAAAGTTGTGTTAACGCATAGTCAGGAATATGTTGACCTTGATTCTGTATCGTTAAGTTAATGCTTGTTGCTTGTTTCTCGCCATGAATTAGTATCTTTTTACCAACTGGCGTAAAATCTAAGGCATTATCAATAATATTCGACAATGCCTGCTCTAGCCAAAAAGACTCCGCCTCAATAAGCAAATGCTGGGGTAACTCTAACTGACATTGAATCTGCCTCTGCTGAAATTGTGGCGCTTTATCGGCTAATACTTTCTGCATGACCACCGTCAAATCAACTGTCGTTTTCACTAATAGCTGCTGTTTTTCTAAACGTGCTAACAGTAATAAGTGATCAATAAGCCGTTTGAGTTTGTCAGTTTGCTGTTGAATATTGTCGCAAAAACGCAGACGGTCTTCAGTAGGCAATTCATCCTGCAATAACTCGGCACTGGCTTGAATGGCGGTTAATGGGCTTTTAAGTTCATGGGTTAAGGTATGGACATAGTTTTCAACATACTCTTTACCCTCTAATTGTTGGCGCATCTGGTCGATGGCAACAATGAGTTGGTTTAATTCTTGAGCTGCCCAAAAGTGTAAAGGCTTGCGCTGCAAGGGTGATAAGGTCAGTGCATATTGCGCGACTTGATAAATCGCATGACGTAACCACCACGCCACCAACGCACTAAAGAACAACGATAACACCACGACAATCGCGCCCTGCTTGAGCATTTGCTGTTGCGCGCGCTCAATAAAGGGCTGCATGGCACGTCCTGCTTTCGATAAGCTGACGACACCAATAATACGTTGCTTGTCCATAATCGGCGCAGCTACATACATGACTGAGCTGTTTACGTCTTCTGGATTACTGCGTGTAGAACGCACGCCATACCGCCCTTGTAGAGTTAAATAGACATCATTCCATTGTGAGTAATTTTGTCCTGTCGCCTGCCCTTGTGAGTCGTATAAGACAATGCCCTGATCGTCGGTGATATACAGTTGTTGTGAAACGCTGTCTTTGTCACGCTCCCAAATACGCGCACGTAATGGCCGAGCAAGGATTTGAGCAATTTTTTCTTGAAACTCAGGTGTTTGTAGGCGTTGATTTTTAAGATCATCGGCAACTAACGCGGAAATTAAATTGGCATTATCCGCAAGGGTATCTTCAATGGCTTGTTTGACACTCGGTTTGACTTGGTCTTGTAGGGCATTGATGGTGACATACGCGCCAACCAATAGCACGATAGCAAACGCTGCCCAAATCCGTAAAAAAATCGACATAATGATTACATCTTACGCAAACTGTAACCGACACCACGATGAGTCAGAATGACTTCTTGTTCATTAATCAGATGAAGCTTTTGCCTCAAACTCTTGATATGCGTATCAATGGTACGCTCGACACTGTGATCGGGATTTTCCCACGCGGCTTGCATCAATTGATAACGAGACCATACGCGCTCAGGCTGTTTTAACAATATCTCTAACAAGCGATATTCATAACGGGTTAATGACAACAATTGACCATAATAACTGACTTGCATTTTTTCGGCATCATGCTGCCAAATACATGGCGTTGACCCTCTTTCAGCCAATACAACGGGCGTAGAAACGGGCAAAACTGGCGTAAACCGTCGCCAAATCACTCGAATACGGGAAATGATTTCACGCGGACTAAAGGGCTTAGCGCAGTAATCATCCGCGCCAATTTCTAAACCAATAATTCGCTCAACTTCGTCATTACGTGCGGTTAAAAACAATAACGGCGTTTGATGATGTTGGCGAATTTGTTTGCATAAATCGAAGCCGTTACAATCGGGTAAACCGACATCTAACACAATAAAATCAACAGCATGCTGTTCTAAATAAGTTAAGGCGGGTAATCCCACGCTAAACCATTGCACCTGCCAACCTTCACGCTGCATGGCATAAATCAATGTCTCAGCGATGGCTTCGTCATCTTCGACTAAAAGAATTATTTTTTTATCATTATTCATTTTTCAATGCTCTTTCATAAAAAAACGGCATTTACCACAGGCAAATACCGTTCTTAATTTGCATTTAATTTAGTGCAATTACAACAATTTACGGCCTTTACCTGCGGCAATACGCAAACGTAAACCGTTTAAGCGAATAAAGCCTTCTGCGTCTTTTTGATTGTAAGCACCACGATCATCTTCAAAAGTGGCGATATTGGCATCAAAAATCGAATCATCAGATTTACGACCTGCGATATAGACATTACCTTTGTATAACTTCACACGCACAACACCGTTTACATAGTGTTGTGATTGGTCAATCATCGCTTGCAACATTTGACGTTCTGGACTCCACCAATAGCCGTTATAAACCAAACTGGCATAACGTGGCATCAGCTCATCTTTCAAATGCGCCACTTCACGATCTAAGGTAATAGACTCAATCGCACGGTGGGCTTTCAACATAATCGTGCCGCCCGGTGTTTCGTAACAACCGCGTGACTTCATGCCGACATAACGATTTTCGACTAAATCTAAACGGCCAATACCGTGTTTGCCACCCAAAACATTTAATTGCGTTAATACTTGTGCGGGTGTTAACTCTTCGCCGTTAATAGCAACAATATCGCCATTACGATACGTTAACTCAACATATTCAGGTTGGTCGGGTGCTTTTTCTGGGCTAACAGTCCAACGCCAAATATCTTCTTCTGGCTCCCAATATGGGTCTTCTAAACCACCGCCTTCGTAGGAGATATGCAGTAAGTTGGCATCCATCGAATACGGGGATTTTTTGCCTGCTTTGTTGTAATCAATGGGAATATTACGTTCAGCCGCGTAATTCATTAAGGTTTCACGCGAGGTTAAATCCCACTCACGCCATGGGGCAATCACGCGCACATTTGGCGTTAAGGCATACGCACCTAACTCAAAACGTACTTGATCATTACCTTTACCTGTTGCGCCATGAGAAATCGCATCTGCGCCTTGCTCTTGAGCAATTTCAACCAATCGTTTAGCAATTAAAGGCCGTGCAATCGACGTACCTAATAAATACTCGCCTTCATAGACAGCATTGGCACGAAACATCGGGAACACGAAGTCACGGACAAACTCTTCACGTAAATCTTCAATATAAATTTTTTCTACGCCCATTGCTTGTGCTTTGGCGCGCGCAGGTTCTACTTCTTCACCTTGACCAATATCTGCGGTGAAGGTAATGACTTCACAGCCATAATTCTCTTGCAACCACTTTACAATCACGGAGGTATCTAAACCACCCGAATATGCTAAAACGACTTTTTTGATGTCTGCCATAATGCCTTGCTCTTTTCTAGAGATACCCAAAAACGCGCCCTATTCTACGCGAACTTGCCTCAAGATTCACCTTTCGCTTGGGGTGCATTTTTTGGAGAAGCGACTTTAGGCTTAGGCCAAATCCGAATACGGTGACGACCTGCCTCTTTGGCGGCGTAAACGCCTTGGTCAGCATTGTCAATTAAGGTGGTAATGCTATTGCCATCATCAGGCGTTAATGTCGCAAGACCAATACTCACCGACAACATTTTGCCTGCTTTTGAGCTTCGATGAGGAATCGCTAACGTATCTATCGCTTTTTGCACTTCTTGCGCTAACACCAAAGCCCCTTCACTGTCCGTATTGGGCAGTAATAACACAAACTCTTCGCCACCATAACGAGCCGCTAAATCGGCAGGACGGGTTGCCATTTTCTTTAAGGTACGTCCGACTCGGCTTAATGCTTTATCGCCTTCTAAATGGCCATAGGTGTCGTTGTAGGGTTTAAAATGGTCAACATCTATAAACATTAACGAGATAGGATGCTTTTCGCGCTCGGCCACGCCCCACTCACGCGCTAACGTTTCATTAAAATGACGACGATTGGCCAATGTCGTTAAGGCATCTTCTTGAGAAATACGCGCCATTTCTTGACTGAGTTTATCGAGCTGTTGCTTTTCGATTTCAATTAACCGTGACTGCAAAAAGGCGCGGCGATCACGTTGGTCAATCATAAACGCAATCACTAAACCAATGACATTTGATAAACCTGTATATTGTGAATACTGACCAAAATCGACTTTTAAGTTAAAGGTAATAATCACGGCCATCGACACTAAAGCAGAAAATATGCCAATAATAACCGTCGCAGCAATACGCAAACTGCCCAAGCTATAAACCAACATGTAAATAAAAATCACCAAATAACTGGCTTGTTGATTGATATAGGCACTATTAAATAACGAAGCTGAAATGGTAATGCCCGATAAACCCAAAAAAGAACACGTACCAATATAAGTTGAATAGTATTTATCACAACTACGTGCAGCAACACAAAAGCCAATGACCGCAAAAATGATACCG
The DNA here is from genome assembly GCA_006546595.1 of Moraxellaceae bacterium AER2_44_116. Lineage (GTDB taxonomy): Bacteria > Pseudomonadota > Gammaproteobacteria > Pseudomonadales > Moraxellaceae > Agitococcus. The sequence goes on from VIAD01000011.1 coordinate 47,010, forward strand.
CCACCCAAATAAATCGCTGTCCAAATGGTCATATCATGCGCTAAGGATTGGGGTGTTGAGACATAATGTACTTGCTGATAGGTGAGTAAACCAATAAATAAGTAAAACAAGCCTGTCGCTAAACGATTGTTTTGCATCACGGCAATTGCACGCTGCACCACATGTTCTCGATAATATTGTTCTAAGTCATGGGGCATACGTTCACGGCGACGTTTACGGTCGGTTAATAAGCCCATAATCGTCGTACGTTCTTGCGCCAAGACATCTTGGCTCAATGCGGCAACAGGGTGTGACTGGCTACCTGTCGGTGTCGAAAAATCCCCAATGGGTTGCATAATAGAATGGCTCTTATTTTTATGATGTATTGTTGGGGAATCGTGCCAGTATTCCGCAGAGGGGGCAAGGCAAAGATACGACTTAATCGCGATATCACCTTCTAAAAGTCGCCCAGTTCCAGTAGCATCTCACTTTTACATTCAACCTATTTCTATACTATGACTACTCGTTTAACTATCACTCGTCCCGATGATTGGCATATTCACCTGCGTGATGGTGCTGTTTTAGCAAATACTGTGCCTGATGTTGCGCGTTATTTTGGCCGCGCTATTTGTATGCCTAATTTAGTTCCCCCTGTAAAAACCACGGAAGAAGCACGCGGTTATTATCAACGCATTTTAGCAGCACGCCCTGCCCAGTCATCGTTTGAGCCTTTGATGGTGCTGTATCTTACCGATCACACCGATGCCGCCGAGATTGCCAAAGCCAAAGCCTCGGGTATTGTGCAAGCCGTTAAACTGTACCCTGCGGGCGCAACGACTAATTCTCATGCCGGTGTGACTAACCTAGAAAATGTCTATCCCGTACTCGAAAAAATGGCCGAACATGGTGTTCCACTGTTAGTTCATGGTGAAGTCACTCATGCCGATATTGATATTTTTGATCGTGAAAAAGTGTTTATTGAGACGATACTTGCACCACTACACCAACGTTTTCCGACACTAAAAATTGTCCTTGAGCACATTACGACGGATGATGCTGTGCAATTCGTCCAAGCGACTAATCACAAGATTGCCGCAACAATTACCGCCCATCATTTATTATTCAATCGCAATCACATGCTTGTCGGTGGTATTCGTCCGCACTATTACTGTTTGCCTATTTTGAAACGTCAATCGCATCAAGCCTCGTTATTGGCTGCCGCGACCTCTGGCAACCCAAAATTCTTTTTAGGCACGGATAGCGCCCCTCATGCTATTGGCGCAAAAGAAGCCGCATGTGGTTGTGCAGGCTCCTATACCGCCCATGCGGCGATTGAACTATATGCTGAAGCGTTTGAACAAATGAACGCACTGGATAAATTAGAAGGCTTCGCCAGTTTCTTTGGGGCAGATTTCTATGGTTTAGCGCGTAATAGCGACACGATTACGCTAGAAAAGGAACAATGGTCAGTGCCTGAAAATTACAGTTTAGGGCAAAGTGTGGTCGTTCCTATTCGCGCTGGTTCATCTATTGCTTGGCGAGTGCTATGACCGACCATAAACATCCAATGGCTGCACGTTTTCGCGGTTTCTTCCCTGTCATTGTCGATGTTGAAACGGGTGGCTTTAACGCAGAAACGGACGGCTTACTGGAAATTGCTGCCGTACCCTTAACCATGCTTGAAAACGGCGATTTAGCCCCTCTGCCCGCGTTACATGCCCATATTCAACCGTTTGAAGGGGCAATATTAAATCCTGCGGCACTGGCATTTACCGGCATAGACCCGTTTAATCCCTTACGCGGTGCTGTACCTGAAAAAGATGCGTTAAAACACATGTTTCACGAGTTGCGAAAACTGCAAAGAGAAGCGCAATGTAACCGCTGTATTTTGGTGGGACACAACGCTAACTTTGACTTACAGTTTGTCAAAGCGGCGGTTGACCGTCAAAACTTAAAAAACAGTAATCCGTTTCACCCATTTTCGGTGTTTGACACCGTGACATTGGCAGGACTCGTGTATGGTCAGACCGTGTTAGCAAAGGCATGTTTTAGTGCGGGAATGGATTTTAGCAATGAAGAAGCACACTCAGCATTATACGATGCCGAAAAAACCGCAGAGTTGTTTTGCTTAATGGTTAACCGCTGGCGTGCATTAGGAGGAATCTAAGCCGCCAGCCAGTCGTAGACGTGCTCTGACTTACGCAATTGCTTGCGTAAGTCACGATCATGCTTCGTCTTCATCTTCTAGATCGTAATCATAGCAAGCGTAGGATGGGTAGACGAAGGAAACCCATCATTTTCGGTTTGGATAAAGTAGTGATTTATCAAAGAACATTGCATAAGCCATTGATTATGTTTGGTTTCGTGCCTCTACCCATCCTACGCTTGCTTATCCTCTCAAAGTATCAAGTTTTTGTTTAATATCTATAAAAATGTAAAATACAAAGCACAGTAAAGGAATCGCAAACCATGAAAACGCTGGCAAAACAGGCAGAAAAGCCAACAGCCCCCATATACCTTTTTTGCGGATGTTAATTAGTCGCTCAATATCATTTTCCTCTAACTCTTTGCCTTGTATATCCACCCAACGCCAATAACCAGATAATCCGTAAAAACCCGCCCAACACCAAATTAAACCACCAAAAGCAAATAAACTATCCGTCTTCATTCTCATAGTTACAATTACGTCAATCGTACCAACTAAACTCATCCCCCCCAACAACAATAACAAAGGAACTGCACATAACGTAGCAGCTATACCAATCATCAAACTCAAAAAAATAAACATATTCGTTTACTTGCGATTATTACTTTGGCTTTTATGGACAATAAAAAAACCCGTATCACTACGGGTTTTTAATTACACATCGTCATCATCGTCTAAATCATAATCAAACTCTTTGATTTTGCGCTGCAAACGACGTTCTTCCAGAATGTCATCAATTACCCGACGCTTCGTTAGTGAATTTTTGACGTTGTTGCTTTTACTGACATCGTCATTATCAAAGTCACCACTAGACTCTTCATCAAAAGCATCATCCAATTCAAATTCCTCAGATTTACCGCTTGACATAGTCACCTCTCAACACTCAAGGAGCGGCTGTATACTAGAACAGTATAGAAAAGTAAAGACATTTGACCAAAATAAACGACAAATGGCAAATATCCACGATAAAACACAAAAATCAATAAGATTAAGAGACAATAAATAAGACGAGAGAAGAAGCAAGATTGGGGTGATCGATGGGGTTCGAACCCACGACAACCGGAATCACAATCCGGGGCTCTACCAACTGAGCTACGACCACCATAGAGAGATTTACAACAGAATTGGCGCGATTGGCGCACCCGGCAGGACTCGAACCTGCGACCCTCGGCTTAGAAGGCCGATGCTCTATCCAGCTGAGCTACGAGCGCGAGGCTCAACTTTTAAAACTGACCAACTAGAGAAAGTTGGTCGGAACGGTAGGATTCGAACCTACGACCCTCTGGTCCCAAACCAGATGCGCTACCGGGCTGCGCTACGCTCCGAACTTTGCCAAGCTCAACATTTGCATGTTGCCTTACTGCGAGGCGATATAATAGTTATAACACCACGCATCGTCAAGCACTTTCTACATCATTATCAATTGACTGCTGATTTTGTAACCATTAACGCTTGGCTTTAGCAAAATCAAGCATCCTTTGCAGTGGGATTAAGGCTTGAGGGATTAAATCCGCATCAACCAACACTTCTGGACTATCGGTTTCTAATACTTGCGCCAAATTTTCCAACGCATTCATCGCCATCCACGGACAATGTGCACACGAACGACAGGTTGCGCCATTACCTGCGGTCGGTGCTTCCATAAATTCTTTATGGGGACTGGCTTGCTTCATTTTATAAAAAATACCGCGATCTGTCGCGACAATAAATTGTTGATTCGGCAGCGTTTGCGAAGCTTTAATGAGTTGGGATGTTGAACCCACAGCATCAGCAATATCAACAACAGATTCGGGTGACTCTGGATGCACCAACACAGCAGCATCAGGATAAACTTTTTTCAGGTCTAAAATACCACGCGCTTTAAACTCCTCATGAACGATACACGAGCCATCCCACAGCAGCATTTCTGCGCCCGTTTCTTTTTGTACATAACGGCCTAAGTGTTTATCAGGAGCCCAAATGATTTTTTTGCCCTGCGCTGCTAAATGCTCAACCACGTCAACTGCAATACTAGAAGTAACCACCCAATCGGCGCGGGCTTTTACCGCCGCAGAAGTATTGGCATAGACAACAACCGTGTAATCAGGATGGGCATCGCAAAACGCGGTAAATTCATCGACGGGACAGCCTAAGTCTAAAGAACAAGTCGCTTCTAACGTCGGCATTAACACCCGTTTTTCAGGATTCAGAATTTTGGCTGTTTCACCCATAAACTTCACGCCCGCCACGACAACTGTTTTGGCTGGATGCTGATTACCAAAACGCGCCATTTCGAGGGAGTCAGAAACGCAACCACCCGTTTCTTCTGCTAGGGCTTGAATATCGTTATTAGTGTAATAATGTGCGACTAATACAGCATCTTTTTCTTTTAATAAGCGTTTAATTTTACTCACTAAAGCCGCTTTATGCTCAGGGCTGATTTGCGGCTCATCCTGAAATGTTAAATGATCAAGATGGTGTTTCACTAATTCTTTTGCGGCATTATCAATGAGGTTATTCATACGTCTCACAAATAGGATGATGAAGTTGAGGATATTAGTGCGATTTTACCTTGTGTGGCGGCATTGTGGGATTTTTTCAAGCCACTCATCGTCAACAAACAAAAATCAACAACAACTCTTTGGATAAGCAACATACTAACCGACTAAAATTCAGCCGCATTTATTTGACAAGTGTTGACTGAGTGCATAAAATGCGCCCCTCATGATGTGATGCTTTGGGGTTATAGCTCAGTTGGTAGAGCGCTACAATGGCATTGTAGAGGTCAGCGGTTCGATCCCGCTTAACTCCACCAAACTCCATCTTGAGCGAACCGAATCGGTCCCTATCGTCTAGTGGCCTAGGACATCATCATTTCATGGTGGTAACTGGGGTTCGAATCCCTGTGGGGACGCCATATTCCGAAAGCCCGCTGTTAGCGGGCTTTTTTTTAGGTCGTTAAACGCGTTTGTGTATCGCTACGTATGAGTAAGTTAGTCTGCATAATATGCAGTGTTGTTGGGTGAATTTTCGTATTTTAGACGTTACTCTCAACAAAAATAACTTAGAAATCGTGTGAGCCAAATCGTGTTCATCGGCATTTTTTGGGAACAGTTTGTATTATGTTTACACTGCATCCACGTTTAGCCGAAGACTCCCTTCCGCTAGGCGATTTTCCGTTAAGTACTTGTCGCTTAATGAATGACATGCACTACCCTTGGCTGGTGCTTGTGCCGCGTGTACCGAGTATTCGTGAAGTTTATGAATTATCTGTGCGCGACCAACAACAATTGTTACGTGAATCCTCTTGGGTAAGTGAACAATTGGCGAAGTATTTCCGTGCCGAAAAAATGAATGTCGCCGCCATTGGGAATCTTGTGCCGCAATTACATATTCATCATGTCGTGCGTTACAGCAATGATGCTGCTTGGCCACAGCCTGTTTGGGGTAAACACCCTGCAATGGCTTATACCGCCGAGAACTTGGCGTTTATGCGTGAAACGTTGATGTTGGCGTTTCGTGGTCGTGACGGCGTACCATTCGAGTGGACATTAACTTAATACGATTTAAGTTTTAAAAAGGGCAAACTTGCAAAAGGATTGCCTTTTTTATTTTCTGTTATTTGTGCTTTTTGATATTTTTAATAAAAAAGGGCGAACATGAGTTCGCCCTTCATCATAGCAGAGTAAAACTTATTGGAAAGTTTCGCCTTTCGCTGCCATATCACGCAACAATTGTGGCGGAGCAAAACGCTCGCCAAACTTCGCGGCTAACTCATCAGCACGTTGAACAAACTCTGGCAAGCCAATATAGTTAATATATTGCAATTGACCACCTGTCCACGGCGCCATACCAATACCAAAAATCGAACCGATGTTGGCATCTGCGACTGAGCGTAAAACGCCCTCTGCATAACAACGTGACGCTTCAATGGATTGACGGAACAATAAACGTTGTTGTAACTCAGCAAATTGCTCTGGTGTCGCTTGCTTTTTATCAGCCGCGGCAAAATGCTCCGCTAAACCCGACCATAAACGTTTTTTGCCATCGGCAGGATAATCATAAAAACCTGCACCGTCTTTTTTGCCTGCACGTTTAAAGTCATCACACATTTTGTCAATCAAGGCAAACGCTGGCTCAGTAGGAATCTCTTTGCCTTCTTGTGCGAGGTCAATTTGCGTTTGCTTACGGACTTTGCGAGTCAACTCCATGTTCACTTCATCTAAAATCGCCAATGGGCCTACGGGCATACCTGCTTGGGCAGCCGCTTGCTCAATCGATTGGGCATTATAGCCTTCCGCCAACATGTTGACACCTTCCATACAGAATGTACCAAACACACGGGAAGTGAAGAAGCCACGGCTGTCGTTAACAACAATCGGGGTTTTCTTAATTTGTAAAACGTAATCAAAGGCTTTGGCTAAAGTCTCATCATTAGTTTTTTCGCCACAAATGATTTCGACTAATGGCATTTTATCTACGGGTGAGAAGAAATGCAGGCCGATAAAGTTTTGTGGATGCTGTGAAGCTGTCGCTAAACCTGTAATTGGCAAAGTAGAAGTGTTAGAAGCAAAGACCAATTCAGAATTGCATACCGCTTCGACTTTTTTGGTGACATCGGCTTTGATTTCACGGCTTTCAAATACCGCTTCAATGACTAAATCACAACCCGCCAAATCGGCATAATCGTTAGACGCTTTAATCATTGCCAATTTCTCGGCGGCGGCTTCTTTAGTCATACTGCCTTTAGAAACGCGCTTATCGAGCAGTTTTTGGCTATAGCCTTTGCCACGTTCTGCTGCTTCTAAGTTCATGTCCAACAACACGACTTCGATGCCTGACATCGCTGAAACATAAGCAATGCCCTGCCCCATCATGCCTGCGCCTAATACCCCCACTTTTTTGCTTTTCCAAACTGGATACAGCTCTTTTGATGGACGGCTTGCGCCTTTATTGATTTTTTGCAAATCAAAGAAGAACGCTTTGATGAAGTTTTTTGACTCTTTGCCACAGGCCAAACTGGTGAAATAACGACCTTCAATTTTCAAGGCATTATCAAAATCCACTTGTGCCCCTTCAACCGCGACACACAAAATCGCTTTTGGTGCAGGATAGTTTGCACCTTTGATTTGTTTTAGCAAGTTGGATGGGAACGCGGGTAAATTCATCGCCAACGCAGGTGTACTTGGAGTACCACCGGGCATTTTATACCCTGATTTATCCCACGGTTGTTGCGCGCTCGGATTGGCAATAATCCATGCTTTAGCTTTCGCCATCATGTCTTCAGTGCTTTCGGCGATGTCGTCAATTAAACCGACGCTTTTCGCTTTAGCAACTTTCATGCGGTCGCCTTTCATCAATACGTTCATTAAGGCATTTTGAATACCTAACATACGCACAGTACGAACCACACCGCCTGCACCGGGTAATAAACCTAATGACACTTCAGGTAAACCAAACTCTGCTTTTGGATTATTTAAGGCAATACGATGATGACACGCCAAAGCGATTTCTAAACCGCCCCCTAAGGCCGTGCCATTCATTGCAGCAACAACAGGCTTGCCCAAGGTTTCTAAAGCACGAAGTTGTGCTTTCATCACGGTCAATTTGGCTTCAAATAACGGGGCGTGTTCTGGTTTGGCTTGAATTAATGCCGTTAAATCACCGCCTGCAAAAAACGTTTTTTTCGCAGAGGTAACAATCACACCTTTAATACGCGCTTTTTCCGCTTTTAATTTAGTGACGGTTGCGGCTAAGGCGTTATCAAACACCTCATTCATGATGTTGGCTTCGCCCGTTGGATCATCAATCGTTAGGGTAACAATACTGTCCGCATCTTCGTGCCAATGGATTCCAATAATATCAGTCATGTTATTTACACCCTTAAACTAATTCGATAATCGTGGCGATACCCATACCGCCACCCACACACAAGGTCGCTAAACCGCGTTTTAAGCCACGACGTTCTAATTCGTCCATGAGTGTGCCTAAAATCATGCAGCCTGTTGCACCTAGGGGATGTCCCATCGCAATCGCGCCACCATTGACGTTAACAATGCTGTCATCAATGCCCATATCTTTCATAAAGCGTAAGGCAACAGCGGCAAAGGCTTCGTTTATTTCCCACAAATCAATATCTTTCGCGGTTAAGCCTGCTTTGGCTAAGGCTTTATGTGCTGCTGGTGCTGGACCTGTGAGCATGATCGTGGCATCTGCACCTGACACTGCTGTTGCTAAGAAACGGGCACGAGGTTTAATGCCAAGCTTTTCACCTGCTTGTTTGTTACCGATGAGCATCAATGCTGCACCGTCAACAATGCCTGAAGAGTTACCTGCGGTATGAACGTGAGTGATGCTTTCCACCCAATGATATTTTTGCAAAGCAACGGCATTAAAACCGCCCATTTCACCCATCATCATAAACGAAGGTTGTAATGCGCCTAAGCCATCTAAAGTAGCATTCGCACGAATAAACTCGTCTTTGGCTAATACCGTTAAACCGTTCATATCTTTGACAGACACAACTGACTTGTCAAAATAGCCATTGGCTTGTGCTGCGGCAGCACGTTGTTGTGACTGCAAAGCAAAACTATCAATATCAGTACGAGAGAAGCCTTCAAGGGTGGCAATTAAATCGGCACCAATGCCTTGAGGCACAAAACCAGTTTTTAAGTTAGTGGCAGGATCCATTGCCCATGCACCACCGTCTGAACCCATCGATAAACGCGACATGGATTCAACGCCACCTGCAATGACTAAATCTTCAAAGCCAGAGCGAACTTTCATCGCCGCCAAGTTGACCGCTTCTAAACCCGAAGCACAAAAACGATTTAACTGCACACCAGCAACCGTATCGGCCATGCCAGCAGCCAATGCGGCCGTCTTGGCAACGTCTGCACCTTGATCTCCAACGGGTGTTACACATCCCAACACCACATCATCAGCCATTTGCTTAATGGCTTGACCATTACGCTCAGCCAATGCATCTATTAAACCTACGACTAAATCGACAGGCTTGATGGTATGGAGCGAACCATCTTTTTTACCTTTGCCACGCGGTGTGCGTATCGCATCAAAAATGAAAGCGTCAGTTGTCATCCGTTGTACCTCTTTGCTGGGCTAATATGTCAGAATGGCGTGTGATATAGACACGACATCCGTTGTGTACAAAACACACAAATTTATTGGACGCTCGTATAATATGTTACAACGCAGGTAAAAACCAAGCATTTGCTTGCTTAAGACGTAAAAAAATATATTTTACTTATCCCAAATAAAAGCAAAATTCCGTCGGACACCCTGTCTCTGTGTAGGAATACAGTAATATCTTTCGCAATAACTTGACCATTGTGACGATGGTCACTATCTTAATGGCACAAGAATTAGGGATAATCCGTCAGAAGTAGTACCTAAGCTACTCTATTTAACTTATTATTAAACAACGTATTTCATATACCTTGTCACAAAGACCCAGTAGAGCTAGATATCTATGGCCGTGCCATCACCTCAACTACAACAATTATTAGAGCTAGGCTCAAGGCACATGCGGCTTTTGGCTTATATGGTTGCAGTGAGTATTTTTGCCTCTGGTGTTTACACGGGGATGTATCACCCTCGAATTATTGCATTAATTCCCTTTACACTTGTGCTTGCCTATGGTCAGTCTTGGTTACATCGTCGATTATCTAATCGTGTTCCGAGTCAAGCCACGTCTATTACGTTACTACTAGATGGTTTAATCACAGGTTTTGGTATTGCCTCAATACACTATGCCCTCGTACCAATGCTGGTGTTTATTGCCATGCTAAATGCTAGTGCTTTATCGTTTGGCAATTTATTTTTGTGGATATTTACTGGCTTCTTTTGTTTATTTGGCTCACTGCTTGGTGGCATGATTTTTGGACTAGAAGCAGGGGTCATTGATAACACGCCAACTGCCGTGAATGTCGTTGCCCTAATTGGTGCTGCTTTTTATTTTGGCTTGACCGCATTTCGTTCTCGCGAACAGTCACGGGCGTTAATCAACGCACAAACACAGATCAGAGAGCAACAAGATGAATCGTTTCAACTATCACGTAAACTAGCTAAGTATTTGCCAACCCAAGTTTGGGAATCTATTTTTAAGGGCAAACGTGATGCAAAATTGCAAACACAACGTAAAAAATTAACGATATTTTTCTCCGACATTAAGGACTTTACTGAAGCATCTGATGAAATGCCGCCCGATTTATTAACAGAAATGTTAAATACGTATTTTGAACACATGTCAAAAATCGCCCTACGTTACGGTGGGACGATTGATAAGTTTATCGGCGATGCTATCTTGATTTTTTACGGTGATCCCGTCTCGCGCGGGAATAAAGAAGATGCCACAGCCTGCGTTTCAATGGCTGTTGAAATGCGACGTGAAATGCAAATCCTGCGTCAAAAATGGCAAAGTGAAAATATCGATAAACCCTTGCATATTCGTATGGGTATTACGACTGGCTACTGCCATGTCGGTAATTTTGGTTCAGAAACTCGAATGAGCTATACCATTATTGGCCGAGATGCCAATCTTGCCGCCCGTTTACAAAGTGTCGCCTCGCCCGATGAAATTTTAATTTCTAACGAAACGTATTTATTAGTCCGTGAACATATTATGTGTCGTGAAAAAGGTGCGGTTAGCCTGAGAGGCATTGCCAAACCCATTCAGGTGTGGGAAGTGGTTGACTTTCACGCCGACATGAAAAACCAAAGTAGCTGGATTGAACACGAACTAGATGGTTTTGTGATGCACATGGACACCAACAAAGTCAAAAACTACGATAAAGACCGTATTGTTAAAGCATTGGAGTTAGCCGCCAAGCAGCTAAAAGATACGCATATTTTATAAAATCTAGATGGCTGAGAGTGCTTTATAGGTCAATAACAATCGTAAATCTAACTCTAATTGATGATAATTCGGCTCCATATACTCACACAATTTATAAAAAGCTTTGTTGTGCTCAAGTTCTTTGAGGTGTGCCAACTCATGAACGACTATCATTTTTAATAATTCAGGTGCAGTATCTTTAAACAAAGAGGCAATCCTAATTTCTTTCTTCGCTTTTAATTTCCCACCCTGCACTCTCGATATTTTGGTGTGCAAACCTAATGCGTTATGCACCACATCCAACTTACTGTCATAGCTCACTTTATCAATCATTGGTGCATTTTTAAGATGTTCTTGTTTTAGCGTCATTGTGTATTGATAGAGCATTTTATCGGTTTGAATGTCATGACGTTGTGGATAACGACGGCTTAAATACTCTCCTAATTTATTATCGGCAATCAGTTGTTGTACCTGATTTTGCAAGGTAATGGGATAAGCGGTTAAAAATTTGAGTTGCGACATGGTGTAGGTTATGTTGAGCCGTGAAAAACATCATATAGCTTATCAGCTTCGTCAACTTCTGTACAAAAGCAACACTCTATGTGCCGTGACACGATTGATTAAGATTGTTAGAGTTAGAGAGGTCGTATATCGTAAAACTGCTCTTCTTAGACTGCTCAACTTATGAACAAAAATATTCTGATCGTCGGTAGCCTTGCCATTGTTTTGGGTGCAAGTAGTTATTGGTTTAACACTAAAGCGGTCGCCGTATCCGTTATTTCTCCTGAGCAAACGCGCTTACAAGTGACCATTTTAGCGACAGGACAAGTACAAACACGTACTAGTACCGCGATTAACACCGAAATTGCCGGCATCGTTAAAAGCTTAGTTGATGAAGGCCAAAGCGTTAACACAGGCGATGTTTTAGCCACTCTTGACGATAAAGATGCCGACAGCGTATATCAACAAGCAGTCGCCAATCTCAAATCAGCCGAACTCAAATTAGATCACTTACGCCATATCGATCGTCCTCAAGCCAGTCTTAAAGCACAACAAAGTGTGGTTTTATTACAACAAGCACAACGGCAACTCAGTCACACAGCGACTCTCGCTAAAACACAACAAACCACCGAAGAAGCTTTAGCAACCGCGCAAGAACTAACGACATTGCGTGAAGCTGATGCCAATAGCGCAAAACTGCAAGTAAAAGCCTTAGCCGCTAATGGCGTGGAAGAAAACTTAGCATTAGCAGCCATTCAACAAGCGCAAAGCCAATTACAACAAGCACGACATCGCCAACAACGACAAACCATCACCAGCCCTTTTCCTGCTATTGTTTTAGAGCGTAAAGCCGATGCGGGACAATATCTCAAACAAGGCGAGCCTATACTGACGTTATCACCACTGCATCAACAAGAAATCATTGCCCGTTTGGATGAGCGTTGGTTACCGCAAATTACGTTAAATCAACCCGCAACATTATTGGCCGATGCGTTTCCGCAAGAAAAATTTACCGCCACCATTAGCCATATTGCCCCATCCATTAACGACACACGCGGCACTATTGAAATCCGTTTAAAAAGCTCTAATTGGCCAACTTTTTTACGCGAAGGCATGACCGTTTCTATGGAATTATTAAGCCAACAACAGGCACAAGCGATGGTTATTCCGAGTGCAGCGTTACAACAAAGTCAAAATCAATATTGGTTATGGTTAGCAAAAGACGGCAAAGCGATACGACAAAATATCAGTATTGGTCAACGCGCTGCCGACAAAGTGCAAGTGATTAGCGGTTTAGCAAACGACTCGCAAATCATTCTTAGTGATAAGCCCTTACAAGCAGGACAAAAAATCTCCATTCACGCACCTACAACCAAAGGTCAATAATTCATGGTTTGGTTTGAATGGCAGGTGGCAACACGCTTTTTACGGGAAGGCAAAACCCAAACTTTATTAATTGCTAGCGGCATTGCCTTAGGCGTGGCGGTGATTGTGTTTATTAGTGCGCTGGTAACGGGTTTACAAGGCACGATTATTAAACGAACCTTAGGCACACAAGCACATATTGTTATTACTGCACCCGATAAAGTGTTATTACCCAGTGTCACTGATGGGACAGTTTTTCGAGAACTTCAGCCACGTCCACAAATTATAGAGCCGATTCTCAATTGGCAATTATTACTCAAGCAATTACAACAAGAACCCACACTCAAAGCGGTTTCACCCTTAGTATCAGGCGCAGCTTTTGCCATTCGCGGTCAAGCTGATAAAACGGTGTCTATTTTAGGTATTGACCCTGTTGCCTTTAGCAAAATTATTCCTATAGAAGAAAATCTTAAAGCAGGACAACTCCGACTGAATAATGACGAAGCCGTGATTGGCCGACGTTTAGCCGATGATTTAGGCATTCGTGTCGGCGACCGAATGAATATCGTCACCTCAAGCAATCGTTCTTTAGCGGTACGCATTACGGGAATATTTGAATTAGGGGTGAAAGATTTAGATAAACGCTGGGTGTTTTTATCGCTACGTTCCGCACAAAATTTACTTGACTTAAATGGGCAAATTACGGGTATCGACTTACAAGTAAAGTCATTATTTGATGCCGAAATCATCTCGCAACGCCTTCAAAATCATTATGGTATTAAAGCTGAAAGTTGGATGAGCAGTAACGAACAACTGATGACTGCCTTGAAATCTCAAACCGCATCCACCACCCTGATTCGATTTTTTGTCTTGATTTCTGTCGCCTTTGGCATTGCCAGCGTCTTAGCGATTGCCGTGGTACAAAAACAAAAAGAGATTGGTATTCTGCGGGCAATGGGTATGAGTCAACACTCTGTCTTAGCCGTTTTTTTGATTCAAGGGGGCTTATTGGGGATGTTTGGTTCACTGCTTGGAGCATTGGGTGGCATGGGTTTAGGCAAAATGTTTGCCTTTTTTGCCCGCAATGCCGCAGGTGAGCCGTTATTTGAGTTAGCACTGACATCGGAGCTGATTCTAAGTACCACAATTATCGCCACTTTAACGGGGTTAATCGCCGCCGCCATGCCTGCATATCGCGCTGCTAAACTTGACCCTGTGCAAGCCATTCGTTACGGCTAAGGCTAATTTTTATGACTGATGTTTTGCAAATCGAAAAATTAAATCGTTATTACGGTGAAGGTGATACACAAACTCACGTTTTAAAAGATGTCTCTTTTAACTTAAAAAAAGGTGAGTTTACGGCATTGGTCGGCCAATCCGGTTCAGGGAAATCCACCCTATTAAATTTGATTGGCTTATTAGAGCAGCCTAGTAGCGGCGAACTTTATCTGACTGAACAAAAAATTAGCACCTTAAGCGAACAGCAGCGTACACAATTACGCAATCATGCCTTGGGTTTTGTCTTTCAGTTTCATCATTTATTATCGGCATTCACCGCTATTGAAAACATCATGATGCCGTTAAAAATTCGAGGCATTGCTGAGAACAAACTCCGCCCTCGTGCTCAAGTACTGTTAGCAAAAGTGGGTTTAGAAAACTATGCTGAACGCTACCCGACACAACTCTCAGGCGGGCAACAACAACGAGTCGCCATCGTTCGTGCCTTAATGACGCAACCCGCATTGGTGTTAGCCGACGAACCGACAGGCAATTTAGATACTCAGACTGCCGATAGTATTTTCACCCTACTACGGCAAATCAACCAAGAAGATGGCACGGCATTTTTAATTGTCACCCATGACACCAATCTCGCCGCTCGTTGTGATCGGCAATTGATTTTGAAAGATGGTGCATTGTTGTAAAAAATTAGGCTTGGCTTCGACTCCGCTCAGCCACCACGAACCGCTCAGCCAACACATCAACACTCCCTGAGCGGAGTCGAAGGTTAAATAACAGTTTTTTGGCGGCAATGGCCAATCAAAGCCCTCGCCACAACCTATACTTAAACCATAATAAATCGCATGAGTTACTGTTTATGACTATCCATTTTTTAGCCGCTAATGAACCGTTAATTGTCGATGGTAAACCGCGTTTCGGTTATTTTGATGATGCACTTCCCATTATCAATACGCCTGATTTTGTTTATGACAATCCATTTGGCCAAGCGCGCTCAGACTTTCAAAAATGGTTAGGCAATAAAGAATTTCAATACTTTGGCGGGATGAGCGACCGTTTAATTTTTGGCTGTGCCATTGCCAATTTACGGTATGTCGCCATTGCTTTTGTCTATGTTTACGATATTAAAGCGCAGAAATTATGGTCACGCTCATGGCGTAGTCCACTCGGTTTAGGCTTTGATTTAGCCAATAACCCACGCCAAGGCGAAACACATTTTCATATTCCTGCTATCATCGATATTCATTTACGTTATCAAGATAATCCGCGCCAAAAAACCTTAATGATTAAATGCAAAGGTTTAGATATTGAAGCGCGCATGGACGAACAAGGCTTACAACCGATGTCGATTTGTACACGCACAGGTTATAGCGGTTGGACATATACGGCAAAGTCAGCAGGACAGCCCTTACATGGTTTTGTGAAGTTAAATGGCGAACATATTGATTTACAACAAATTAAAGCCTATGGCAGTTTAGATTTTTCCACAGGCTATATGCGTCGTGAAACATGGTGGAATTGGGCTTGCTCGGCGGGTGAAATTCAATCGGGAGCGCGCAAAGGCCAACGAGCAGGACTGAACTTATCGACAGGCGTAAACGAAACCAGTTTTAGTGAAAATTGTTTTTGGCTCAATGGTCAATGTTATCCACTGAATCATGCGCAATTTAAGTTTGATATCAAAGACACGCTGCAACCGTGGCAAATCACTGCGGATAATGGCCAACTACAACTCCAGTTTCAACCGATGGGAATGCACCGCGAAAAAGTACGAGCTGGCTTTTTAAATACCCACTTCCGACAAATGTTTGGTGAGTTTAAAGGTTATATTGTTCTCAATGGTGAAGAAATCTGTTTAGATGGTCTGAAAGGTTTTGTTGAAGACCAATATATTAAATGGTGATGTTATGCGTAGCTTGGGTAGAAATATTGGATTTGCTGTCATTCTGACACTTTGTAGTGCAGCGGCCTCGGCAGGCGAATGGGTGGGTAGCCCTGCTCCTGCATTTAGCCTGCCCGACCAAGATGGCAAAACGCACCAACTGCAAGATTACAAAGGTAAATGGTTAGTCCTATATTTTTATCCTAAAGATCATACCTCTGGCTGTACCGAAGAAGCCAAACGCTTTCGTGATCAGTTTGCCAACTATCAAAAGCAAGGCATTGTCGTCGCAGGTGTCAGTTTAGATAGTGTGGAATCACATAAGCGTTTTGCTCAAGACTTAAAACTCCCTTTTTCGTTGTTATCAGATAGCAAAAAAGAACTGTCTAAACAATTAGGGGTATTGAATGGTTGGGGAGCGATGAGTTTTACCAGTCGGGAAACGTTTTTAATTGATCCACAAGGCACTATTGTCTATCACTACAATAGTGTTAATCCTGAAAGCCATGCCACGCAGGTTTTAGCGGATGTCGCCAAGCTATCTAAAAAATAACCACCTTTAATCAGTGTATGGCATGAACCCTTTCGTATCTCAACATTCAGGTTTGAACAACATCCGTTGCATACCAATCACCGAAATGTAGGACGATTTATGTTGAAAATCATTAATCGCCTGTACGGGTGAAACGCCACTATGGTCAATCTGACAAAATACAGTAGATTTTTCTCATTTCCGCCATTATCAATGATACAAAAATATGATAATGCTGCAAAATAAGTAACGATAAAGAACATGGCGGTATATGATGAAACGCGTATTAACGGTGATGGAAGCCATTGGCGAGTATCTTAAAACACTGTTATTTGACATTAATTTTAACCGCTACATCAGCCTGCAAATTATCCCCTTGTGTTATATCTCCGTTTTAATATTAACGGCTGGTGGCCTGCTTTGGCTGATTGTACATGGCTTTATGGATAATATTTGGCTAGGTTTTTTCTATCTTTGCCTGTCACCTATGTTGTTTTTATTATGGGTATCGGGCTGTCGGATGATTTTAGAATTATTAACCGTTATTTTTAGAATTACTGTCCAATTGGATGAAGTCGCGGTGATGCGTGAGTCTCTTGGTGAAGTCACTGCGCTAACTCGCCCTTTATCGCGTTTTTTTCAACGCAAACCCGTTAGACCTGTCCAAAGCACTAGACAAGACACCCCTCCTCCGACTAATAATCGTCGCTAAATTGAGTAGAGAAACGATTAATGAAATTATTATCACTTAACAGTTGCCACGTTCCTGCTGACTTAAACAGTGTCACCAGTTATGACCCAACGAGCGAAGTTAATCCAGAAAGTGTTGGCATGACCGTCAAACAACGTGATGCTATTTGGCGCGCCACTGAATTGTTATACAAAACAGGTAATTCACCTGCGATTACACTCTGTATTCGTCGTCAAGGTAAAATTATTCTCAATCGAGCGATTGGTCATGCTGTTGGTAATGGCCCAGAAGATACGCGTGATACACCCAAGATTTTAGCAACACCAAATACTCGCGTTTGCTTGTTTTCTGCATCTAAAGTCGTTACCGCAATGTTGGTGCATTTATTAGATGAAATGGGTGAAATTGACCTACTCGACCCTATTAGTCATTACATTCCCGAATACGGGGTTAATGGCAAAAAGAACGCGACGATTTATCATTTATTGGCTCATCGTGGCGGCGTGCCAAGTTTGCCTAAAGATACCGATCCCAGTTTACTATTTAACCCGAATGCTGCCTTAGATTTACTCTACAAAGCCAAACCCATTGCACCAAGTGGTCATCGTGCGGCATACCACGCTTTAACTGCGGGCTATATTTTGGGTGAAATTATTCATCGAGTCACTGGCAAAGATGCTCGCCAATTTATGGCAGAAAAAATCAGTAAGCCGATGGGCATGGAAAGTTTTAATTTTGGCCTCGCCCCCGAATATCGAGACCATGCAGCTCTTAACTATAGTACTGGTTTAAAACCAACACTTATTGTTGCTTCTATTCTTAAAAATATTATTGGTGGCTCCATGGAAGATGCCGAACGTTATACCAATGACCCACAGTTTATGGACACTATTTGTCCTGCTGGTAATATCTTCTCTACGGCCGAACAAGCCAGTCGCTTCTTTCAAATGCTATTGAATGGCGGCATATATGATGGCGTGAGAATCTTTGAGCCGATGACAATTCGCCGCGCCACTATTGAAGTGGCTCGCCCCGAAATTGACAAAATATTATTACTACCCATGCGCTATGCCATGGGTCCAATGTTAGGAGCGAAGCCTGTCGGTTTATATGGGATTAATACACAAAATGCCTTTGGCCATTTAGGCTATACCAGTATTTTTTGTTGGGCAGACCCAGACCGCGATATTTCTGCAAGCGTACTGACCAGCGGTAAGTTTTTGGTTGGGCCAGGTCTGCCTGCTACATTAAACTTAATATCAACGATTAGTCGGCAGTGCACGCGCGTTCACTCATCCGATTTTCATCGTATTGTCTAAATTAGTTGCTATACTGTTGTATATTAAATGTTGGAGAACGAGATGAGCCAAACCGAAGACGCTCCCATCAACTGGTTGCCTGCCTTTATTTTAATTGCAACACCTATTGCTGCCATCACCTTAATTCCTTGGTACGCGCTGAACCACGACTTTAGCACGGCTGCATGGGTATTAATGATTGGCTATTTATATGCCAATGGTTTAGGAATTACCGCAGGTTATCATCGTTTGTGGGCGCATCGTGCTTACGAGGCTCATTGGACCGTTGAAGTTGCCTTAATGTTGTTTGGTGGCGCAGCTATTCAAAACAGCATTTTAAACTGGGCTTCGGGTCATCGCACCCATCATCGTTTTGTTGATGACGTGGACAAAGACCCTTACTCTGCTAAACGTGGCTTTTGGTTTTCGCACATGGGTTGGATGTTGCGTAATTATCCATCCAGCACACCTGACTACTCCAACGCACCAGACCTGCAAAAAAATAAAATTGTGATGTTTCAACATAATCATTATTTAGCGATTGTGTTGTTTATGAACATTGCCGTACCCGTTATTTTTGGCTTTTTAGTGGGTGATGTGTGGGGAACGGTTTTATTGATGGGTTTGTTGCGTTTAGTTGTTAGCCATCACTTTACATTCTTTATTAACTCACTGGCTCATATGTGGGGCAAACAACCGTACACCGACGAAAACACCGCGCGTGATAATTTTTGGTTGGCGTTGTTAACTTATGGCGAGGGATACCATAACTTTCACCATATTTTCCAATACGACTATCGTAATGGCGTTAAATGGTGGCAGTTTGACCCAACCAAATGGTTGATTTTGAGCTTGTCGTGGTTAGGTTTGACCAAAAACCTAAAACGCATTCCTAATTTCACTATTCGTAAAGCTGAGTTATTAATGCAGTTTAAACGCGCCCAACAGCAACTAGAGCAAAAAAGCTCGAAGTTACCAAGCGTCGATGTTGAAGCGATGAAGCAACGTTTTGCTAAAGAATATGAAGCCTTTGTTGCTACTATGAACGATTGGGGTAAATTAAGAGAAGAATGGTATGCTGAGAAAAAGCAAACCATGATGCAAAAATGGGAAGATGCCGCGTTCAAAACCCGTTTTAATGAAATTGACTACCGTCTAAAAATGCAAAGCAAACGGGTACAGTTAATGATGCAACAAATGATGATGCCGCAAGTTACTGCGTTGTAAGTTAATTGTTTTGTGTTTAAAAAGAGCCGATTATTCGGCTCTTTTTTCTTGGCTTCGACTCCGCTCAGCCAACGTAAAAACGTTACCTGAGCGGAGTCGATGGGTTAATTTAATATTTAATAAACCTCGCAATTTCATCTAATGCCTGACTTGAAGTTTCTAGCACTTGATTAAACATCTGAAAGTTATGCCACATACCTTCATAAACCTGACAATCCATATCAATCCCTGCCGCTTGTCCATATTCAGTCAAACGCAAAGCATCATCTAACAAAATTTCTTCACCACCTACCTGCACCAATATTTTAGGTAATCCTGTTAAATCGGCAAATAATGGCGACACACGAGCATCATCAGCAGCAATAGCACCTCGAAAACCATCTGCGCCACGTTGTAAAGCATAGGCTGTTACCATTGGGTCGCGGTGTTTATATTTGCTTACTGACGGCGCACTTAGCGTTAAATCAACAAAGGGTGAGATCATAAACAAGCCCGCAGGTAAAGCTAAACGCTTTTCTCTTAGACGAATGGCTAAATTTAAAATATGCGCGCAACCGCCTGAATCGCCGCCTAAAATAATATTTTCAGGTAAATATCCCAAGGCTAATAAAGCTTGATAAGTCGCCAAACCATCATCTAAAGCCGCAGGATACGGATGTTCAGGGGCTAAACGATAATCCAGCATATACACGCTCGCTCCGCTCCGCGCACTTAACTCACTAGCCATTGCCCGATGTGTTGCCGCCGAACCTGCAAAAAATGCCCCACCATGAAAATGCAGAACTACCTTTTTGGCATCTGCATGGGTATACAAATACTCGCAAGGTACACCAGCTAAGGTCGCTTTTTTGATGCTAACACGGCCATCAGGCTGAAACAGTTTTGCCCCAAACTCCATACCCGTTCGGGCAAAAGCAACAGGAATAGGTAAACCGCTGGGTAATTTAAATGCCACGCGTAAACTGGCTTTGACGACTTTTTTAGCAATCGTTTCTTTAAGGCTCATAGTAAAACTCTCTAACGTAAAGGCTGTGGGCTGGCTTTAGCCACCACCCATTGCGAGACACTATTAAAATAATGGGCTACCGCAAACGGCAAAGGGTAAATAACACGCGCTTTGTTGTGTAAATAGGCATTGATAATTTCTTGGGCGATGATGTTTGGCTCACCTGTGGGAATCAAACGTGACACTAAACCTTGTTTGACTTGGCTACGCGCATGGGCTTCTAAACCTGAATAAATTGGGCCGGGATACACCGTTACCACATGAATACCACGTTGAGATAATTCGTTATGCGCGATTTCGGAAGCCATTGCTAGACCTGCTTTTGCGCCACTGTAATAAGCACAACCTGCAATCGGCACACGCCCTGCCATACTGGCAATATTGATAATACAACCGCCTGTTTTCATATCAGCCAAAGCTAAATCCATTAACCGTAAGGGACTGATTAAATTAACCGCTAATAACTTCCAGCCTAAATTCCAACCTGTGCCTTGAAAACTAATAATATCCATAATGCCTGCGCAATTGATCAGAATATCGACTGCACCATGCTTGGAAATCACTTCCTGCCAACCTTCTGCTAAAGATTCGGGTTGAAATAAATCCCACAAGACATAGTCAGCTCTTTTACCCAAAACACGCACTTTTTCGATTAAAACCGCTTCGTTAATATCTACCAAGGTAAAATGAGCATCAGGAAATTGCCGCGCAAAAACTTGTGTTAATGCTGAACCAATTGCCCCTGCTGCCCCTGTAATTAAAATATGTCGAGGTGTTTTTTTCATGATTCAAAGTCCTGTAGGGGCAAATAATCATTTGCCCTTGTTTTTGATCCCATCGGGCAAATGATTATTCGCCCCTACGGTTTATTGCACGAGATAGTCACTCATCTTGAAATGACTGAGTTGCTTACGCATTTCTAAAGTTGACCACGGCCATAAGGTACTATTACGACCATTGACATCAATAAAGTAACTTTGGCAGCCGCCTTTATTCCATACGGTATTTTGTAGGGCGACTTGTACGGTGTCGTTAAACTGTGCTTGACGGACTGGATTAACTTCTATCACCTGAATACCTTGTTGTTGAGCTTGTTTTAAGGCATCGACAATGTAAGTTAATTGCGCTTCAATAATTAAAAATGCCGAAGAACTGACAGCTAAATTAGGGCCAAACATTAAAAAGCTATTTGGGCAACCTGCTACCATTGTTCCCATATAACCTTCTGGACTGCCCTGCCACACCTCGGCCATACTTTTGCCACTCGAACCACGGACACGCTTGGCAATCGGTGGCGCACTAATCTCAAAACCTGTGCCTAAAATAATGACATCGACTTCATGTTCAACACCATCATCAGCAACAAGGCTATGGGCGCGTATCTCCTTTACGCCATCAAAGACAATCTCGACATTTTTTTGGATAATGGCGGGATACCATTCATTCGATTGCAAAACACGCTTACAACCAATAATAAAATTCGGTGTCAGCTTTTCTCTCAATACAGGATCTTTCACTGTTTTTTGCAGATTAAATAAAGCCAACCGCTGAAATTGCTGCATGATTTTAGGATGGTGCATACTGCCATTTAAGGTTTCAAAGACGCTAAAAATTGCCCCACGCATGGCTAATTGTGTTAACGGTAACCGTTTAAACAGTTGATGCATCAAGGGTGATAAAGTCTGATCCATTTTTGGCAGTACCCATTGTGGCGTACGTTGAAACAACACTAACTTTGCCACTTTGGGTTGAATTTTTGGCACAAACTGAATCGCCGATGCACCTGAACCAATCACCGCCACCCGCTTACCTGTTAAATCAACCTCATGTTGCCAACGTGCCGAGTGAAAAATTTTGCCTTTAAAATCCTGAATACCACTAATTTTAGGATAGACAGGCTCGTGCATAGGACCGCAAGCCATAATGACAAAACGAGCTTGATACTGTTGCTTATCTGTGGTGATGCGCCATAATTTTGCTTGCTCATCCCACGCAGAATCGGTCATTTCTTGCTGCATGTGAATGTGAGGAATCACGCCATAATCACGCGCTGTTTGTTGCAAATAAGCTTTAATTTCGGCTTGTTCAGCAAAAACACGACTCCAATTGGGATTCGGCGCAAAAGAGTAAGAATACAAAGCCGATGGCACATCACAGGCACAACCGGGGTAAGTATTTTCGCGCCATACTCCTCCTAACTCGTTGGATTTTTCCAAGACAATAAAATCATGAATGCCTGCTTCGCGTAATTTAATTGCCGCGCCTAAACCTGCAAAACCACTACCAATAATAATCACTTGCCACACTTTGGAGGCTGAATTCTGTGTTTTGGCAGTAGTTTGTAGATTTGCTTCAATAATGCTCATGGTTTTGCTCTCTATCAAGACAAACAATTTATTGTACGGACGTACAATTCAATATCGGAATAAAATGTCACTATTTGAATTTTATGTCAATTATTAATTTTATTGTGTATCCTGTATGGGCGAATTCATTCGCCAGCAGATCAAATATGGCGAATGAATTCGCCCCTACAAGAGTTTTGTGAATCTATATGAACGACACTTCTTCTCTTTCGCGTGCCGAGCGTAATCGCTTACAACTCCGTGCGGATATTATTCAGGCGGCATTTATTGAGTTTTCTGAACGGGGCTATCATCAAACCGCGATTGCGGATATTGCCAAACGACTAGGCATTGGTCATGGCACGTTTTATCGCCACTTTGCCAATAAACGCGACATTCTTGAACACGTAATTGATGATGTGACCAAAAAAATCACCGCCGCTTTAGTCGCTGAAAATGCCCCCACAGCCGTTAATTCTTTAGCGGAATATCGCGTGCAATGTGCGCGTATTGGTCAAGGATTAGCACAAATTTTTGCCGAAAACCCTGCAATGGCACGTTTGGTGTTGTTAGAAGCGACGTCAATTGATAAAGAAATGACGCAACGATTAATGAACTTGCTGGACTGGGGTGGTCAATTAGTGGCTGCGTATATGGCGCATGGTGTACGGCAAGGATTCTTTCGCGCTGATTTAGATGTGACATCGACGGGTCATGCGGTAGTCGGAATGATTTTGATTAGTGCCTTGCGCTTTTTAACGTATCCAAGTGATTTAAACGAACAAAAGCGTTTTGCTGAAGCCATACAAAGTGTATTGATTGATGGTATTGCTAAGCGTTAATTATCCAACGTAATCTATTGATATTTAATATATTAAATAATGAGTTTAGTATCTTCACTCATTCTACCCATGTTGTTTATTGAGTAATCCATGACCACTGTCATCATCGCCGAAAAGCCTTCAGTCGCTAATGAATTGGCTAAATATTTAGGTCATGCTCAACGTGCTGATGGCTATATTTCAGTAGGCAATTATCGGGTAACGTGGTGCTTCGGTCACTTATTAACGCTGGCCGAACCCCACGTTTATGATGAAAAATACAAAAAATGGCGCGCCGACGATTTACCCATTTTACCGCAAGACATCAAAATTATTGCCAAAGATGATGCTGGGATTCGTAAACAATTAAAAATTATAGGCGGCTTACTCAAAGAAGCGGATGACGTGATTCATGCAGGTGATCCTGACCGCGAAGGGCAACTATTAGTCGATTGGGTCTTACAGCATCACAAAAATCGAAAACCCGTGAAACGCTTATGGTTGGCTGCTCAAGACAGTGTTTCTATCCAAAAAGCCTTACGCAATTTACAGAGTAACTTACAGTACGCCCCCCTATTTCAAGCCGCACAAACACGATCCATTGCCGACTGGCTTGTGGGTATTAATTTATCACGCGCGTTTACCTTGGCGGCACAAAAACACGGCTACCGCGGTGTCGTCAGTATTGGTCGAGTGCAAACACCCACGCTCGCTCTGATTGCCATGCGCGACCACGATATCGAAACTTTTATCAGCAAAACTTACTATGTGCCGATGGTGCTTGTGGGCGTAGAAAAGGGCAGTTTTTGGGCAACATGGATTGTGCCTGAATCACTTAAAGACCGTTATGCTGATGGTAAAATTACGGATTTAGACTTTGCTAACGCCATTTTACAAATCCCTGAAACGGGCGTGATTAGTCTCTTAGAAAAGAAGAAATTACAAACTGCCCCACCCTTGCCTTATCGTCTCTCGCGCTTACAAAAAGATGCCAGTGCGCGTTTTGGCTTGACTGCCGATGAGGTGTTAACCATTTGCCAAAGCTTGTATGAAGACTACAAACTCACTTCTTATCCGCGTACCGACTGTGATTATTTGCCTGAATCACAACATAGTGAAGCGCGAGACATTTTTGCGGCGTTAACGCAAATTTACCCCACTCTTGCTCCCTTTGTACAGCAAGCAAATACCTCATTAAAATCAAGTGCATGGAACGATAAAAACGTCACCGCGCATCATGCCATTATTCCTGTTCGGGGTAATGGTGCAACTTATGCTCAATTAAAAGACAAAGAACAAAAAGTCTATGATTTGATTGCTCGTGCTTATCTTGCTCAGTTTTTTCCTGCCTATGAATTTGAAAAAACCGACGTTGAAACCACATTTGATCAAAAACGCTTTAAAGCTACGGGCAATATTCCGTTAAAAGAAGGTTGGAAGGTGTTATATCCACCTCATAAAGCCAAAACTAAAACTGACGATAGCAACAATGCTGATACTGATGATAAAGAACCTGAACAAGCCTTACCGCCGATAATATTAGGGGAAACAGCACGTAAATTGGCCACCGAAGCGCGCCAAAAACAAACACATCCACCTAAAGCCTATACCGATGGTACGCTGATTAGTGATATGGAAAGTGTGCATCGTGTTGTTGCCTCTAAAACCAAAGATATTGATAACAAATGGTTAAAACTGCTGAAAGAAAATGCGGGTTTGGGTACAGAAGCTACACGCGCAGGCATTCTCAAAACCTTGTTGGATCGAGGCTTTATTCAACGGAGTGGCAAAAACATCACCGCCACCACAACAGGCCGTGAGTTAATCAAAGCTTTGCCCAAAGAAGTGAAAAGCCCGATTGCCACCGCGATGATGGAGCAAGAGTTAGCGGCTATCGAAAAGGAAGGACTCGACCCCGACGTTTTTTTAGCCAAACAACGAGCCAGTATTGAAAAGCTGATTGGCATTGCGGCAGCGGCGACCATTTTGTTGAGTAGCCCTGAAGTCAAAAGTGACATCCCTATTAAAGCCAAACGTACATCAAAAGCTAAACTAACAAGCACAAAAGCAACATCAGCCACAGCTAAAAAACCACGTGCTAAAGCCAAAAGCACCGTAAAAACTTCGACAGAAAAAACATGTCCTGAATGTCAAAAACCAATGATTTTACGGGCGCGTAAAAGTGATGGGCAAAAGTTTTGGGGTTGTTCGGGGTTTCCGAATTGTCGGTGTGTTGCACAGGTTAATGCGTGAGTCCTACGTTTCGTCTTGATAAAAAAGCCCGCTAACTCAGCGGGCTTTTTTTATTAACATCACATACTTGAACGTACTTACTTGAAACCAAAGATCAATTGTAACCAACCCGCTAACGCGCCAGTCACGCCACCCAAGACAATCAAAATCCACTCATCTTCTTGAAAGGCAGGGCGTAATAAGTTCTGAAACTCCGCAGGTGATAACTTCTTCATACGGTCTAAAAACAATTCATTGACTTTTTCTGCACGGCTCTCATTTAAACCTGCATCAGAAATTGGCACCATCGTGGCGGCAATTGACTTATCAATGATCGTATCTTTTAATTTAGCGTATTCATCCCAACCCATCGTCATCTGAATTGCGGTACGCACAATCGGGCTATCCAGCATTTTACCGACATGACGTTTAATCACTTTCCGCGTTTTATCCGCTTTGGGACCAAACATCATTTCAGTCATGATTTGCTTAATCGTAAACAATTCACGAGTGCTGATATGAGCGAATACTTCGGTCACTTCCGCTTGGCGGCGCATAAACGCACCGTGAAAAGTCATCCCCATAAACTTCTTTGGCTCAATCGGATTAAACACCATCCAAATAGCCAACCAATTGGTGAGTAAGCCCCACAATGCCGCCCAAAACACCAACGTCCAGTGCCACGGGACAACAAGCCAAACACCCATTTGAATAATACCGAAGAACAAACCGATGGCCGCACTAATATGCCAAATAAAATTAATTTCTTTTTGGCCAACACGTAAAAACATCCGTACCATCATGGCTCGGTCATTTTCCATTTGCGAAACAACCATTTGCCGCATATCAACCAAACTTTCCACGTTAAAGGTTAACTCAGTCACCAAGCCGTCCATAATACTCGGTACTTGCTTACGCACATGCTGATAAATGCGTCGCTTAATGCCAAGTGGTAGATTCTCCCACAAGGTACGGTTACGCTCGCCCATCACTTCATCAATAAACTCTTCGACATTTTCCATTAATGTTTCACTGATGAACTCTGCCATTTCATCAGGCTTCATCTCACGAAAAAACTCATCCAGTGAGCCTATTTTAGAAATGGATTGATCGACTAAAATCCCCGAGATTTTCCCCGCTTTGCGCGGCACAATGCCCTGCCAACCGACAGGTAAACCCGCAACATGAAAGCCCCAAAATGCGATGGGATAAAAAACCATTTTAAGAGCCATCCAGACGTGCAGCCATGTCACGACTGAGGCAACGATTGGGATACACATAAAGGGCACAAAATCTGGCCGCGCTTGAATCTGTTGCCAAAACTGAGAAAGTGCGTCTAACATTAGAATAGGCTACCTTGCAAGTTTTTTGAGGTGAAGATTATAAGATCAATCGTATATTTACTAGCCTGTCAGGCTATATCCAATAGCTAAAATTGCCTGTTCTTTGCTGTTTGTCTCTACGGTTTTTTGAGTGCCACACTAAAACTAAAGAATATTCTTGGTGCGGCTGGCTCTTGTTCGTGCGCGACCACTCTATTACTAAAGCCCGTACCTAAACCCACACTAAATTCATTACGAGTATATTCACCAACCCAATGATAGCCAAGGTCTGCTCCTGCACCTAAGCGATTATAATCCCCACTCGCTTTTGATGCGCCAATGACATGCCCTGCAAAAAGTCCCATAAAATAGCCAGACTCATCACGTCCATTGGTAATCGGCACGCGCCAACCAACATTGGCTGCGACATCTGAAATATCGGCTTCCATAAATTTACCCACGCGGAGATAAAAATTACCTAAATCCGTCACGGTTTCAACATTAGCATTTAACATATCATCAAACAAACCAATCCCCACATAAGTAGAAATGGGCTTCATTTGCGTCATATAACCGTGCATTTTCTGACTATACGTTTGAGGCTTTTGTTCGACAGGCTGTTCTGCGTCAGCAATCGCGTTGGTGGCCATCAACACACAGGGAATGACAGCTAAAAAACTAAAACGACGAGCCATACCAGAATCCTCTAAACTATTGTTCTTATCAAAACCGTAATAATAAGCAAATAAGCCACGTTTAGCGTGTTTTTTATTGTTGCTTGTGTGATTTTTGTTCTTTTGGTGCAATAAAGCTTGGTAACAACGCCCCAGCAATCATACCCACAATGGCAGCCACTAAACCCGCCAATTGTGGAGGCCATAGCCCTTCTGGTGCTGTTGCTTCTAAAAATATCCACACTCCTGCCCCCAAAGCCATTGAGACGACCGCGCCTTGGCTATTGGCTTTTGACCAATAAACACCAGCAGCAAGGGGAACAAAAGCCGCTACTAACGTCACCTTGTAAGCATTTTCTACCATTTCAAAGATAGAAGACTCGGAGTTTAACGCAAATAGCGTGACAAACACGCCAAAAATCAATACAACACTACGAATAATATGTAAAAAACGACGATCAGGCACTTGTCCTAGAAAAGGTTTTAACACATTTTCAGTAAAAATAGTGGAAGGTGCTAATAATGTGCCTGAAGCCGTACTCATAATAGCGGACAATAATGCGCCAAAAAACATCACCTGAGCAAAGACAGGCGTATGTTGCATGATGAGCGTTGGCAATACTAACTGGCTATCGGTTGTTAATAAACCCGTCACCATTTTTTCATCAATTAAAAAAGCAGAATACGCTAAGAAAATCGGAATAAAGGCAAAGATGAAATACAGCGTTCCACCTAATACAGCACCACGTACTGCCGTTTGTTCGTTCTTAGCGGACATCACGCGTTGAAATACATCTTGTTGTGGAATTGAGCCGAGTGCCAGCGTTAAAAATGCACCTAAAAATGCCAATATTCCTGCCAATGTCGGCTCTGGCCAAAAATTAAACTTGCCTGAATTTGCCGCATGATCTAAAACTTGTGTGACCCCTCCTTCTAATTGCCCTGTCACGATATAACCAACATACAACATTCCCAAAACGATAATAATCATTTGGAAAAAGTCGGTGAGGGCAACCGACCACATACCGCCATAAATAGTATAGAGAATGACAATAATTGCGCCGATCACAATGCCCACATCAGTACTGATTGCACCTTCTGATAACACATTAAACACCAAACCCAAGGCACACATTTGTGCCGAAACCCAGCCTAAATAAGACAACATAATGGCCAACGAAATGGCTAATTCAACCGCACGCCCATATTTGATACGAAAAAAATCGCCAATTGTTAATAAATTCATGCGATAAAGTTTACGCGCAAAAAATACGCCCACTAAAATCAAACACAAGGATGCGCCAAAAGGATCAGCAACAATGCCATGTAAACCCTCTTGAAGAAATGTTGATGACGTACCTAAGACAGTCTCTGAACCAAACCATGTTGCAAACACTGTCGCTGTGGTGATGTATAAAGGCAAGCTCCGCCCTGCAACGACATAATCTTGACTACTCTGCACGCGCCTTGCTGCATATAAGCCAATCCCTATCGACACAAGGAGGTACAAACCCACAAACACATTCAACATGACTTACTCCATTCTGATAATCTGACAAGGAGAAACACGATTAGGCAACAGTGCATAAGCACACATTTTCGCAAGGTACAAATAAGCGCGATTTTAAGAGCATCATCAAAAAATGTCGCCACCTTAAAACCAACAATCGAACGTTTATAGACATTGAAAAGCAAAAATCAGACCAAAAACGCTAATTTTTTTAGGAATGTCGTCGCTGTGGCATCTATTTTAGAGACATCAACATGATGCGAAGCGAATTGGCGACGTGGCCAATATTGCCGACGGTATGCATCAAAGGCTAATGCGCGCTCACTCTCTGTTGCTAACGTCATTGTCTGGCGAAATAATAAATCATCATTGGCAATCGGATACGCCACTTGTAGCACTTGGTGCAACATTGCCCATACATTATCATGAGGTGAAACAGGGATGACTGAGAGATTAACAGGTAAAAAGTCAGCCAGTTGATGTTTAGGCTGCTGCCCTAAAAAATGACACAAGGCTTGATATACTTGTTCTGTACCGCGTGTGCGCCCTTCTAAACTATAACCTGCAATATGGGGTGTCGCTAACGTGACCCGCTTTAGTAATTGTGCATTGATTAATGGCTCTCCTTCCCACACATCTAAGACAATCGCAGCAAAATGATTAGGATGACTATTAATAAATGTCAATAATGCTTGATTATTAATCACTGCGCCCCGCCCCGTATTCAATAAAATGCAATCAGGCTTTAACAACGGCAATGTTGATTCATTTAATAAATGATAAGTAGGATATGAACCTTGATGCGTCAGTGGCGTATGAAAAGAAATAATATCTGCCCTAGCAATTAACTCCTCAAAGCGACATTGCTCAATATCGGCATGAGTCACGAATGGATCACATCCCAGCACTTTCAAGCCTAAAGACTGAGCAACCATCGCCAATAAATAGCCCACATTGCCCAAACCAACAATCCCCAACACATGATGGGATAAATCTATCTTTAGACCTTGAGTCACCTCAATCAGTGCCGTTATCACATATTCAACAACACTACGGGCATTACAGGCAGGAGCTGTTGTCGTGACAATCTGCTGTTCTGCCAACCATGCCAAATCTAAATGATCCGCACCAATCGTCGCACTGCCGACAAAACGCACACGACTTTCCGCTAATAATTGGGCGTTGACCTGAGTCACCGAACGTACTAATAAAACATCCGCATCTTTCACTTGAGTAGATGAGAGTTGTCGGCCTGCATAACACGCTAGTTCACCCAAATGGCCAAAGAATTCTCGCACTAAAGCCATGTTTTCATCTGCAACGATTCGCATTACAACACCCACATCATAAATTGTTGAAACGGTATTTTAACGGTTAATTACCCTATAAAACCCATAAAATAGGAGTGAATTACTCGCCATTATGCCAACTTCTTCTCTCATAAACTGAAAACTCCCTTTGACTGTCAGCTTTCCTTATGCGTTAATCACACACAGCTTTGATTTCCGTGGCGTATTTGTCTTATCATAGAAACGCTGATATTTTTAACCATAGCGACTGATTACTATCATGAACAAGGGATATTCTTTATTACTCGTTGGCTTTCTCGCCGCATTTTCTGCTGTCAATACCTTTGCCGCAGGCGAATCTAGCCTTCCATCCGACTTACAAGACTTAAAATCTGAGGTGTTATCACTCAACAGTGAAGTCACTAAACTTGAAAATGAATTATTGTTTCCTAGCTCTAGCACAACCGTACTGATGGGTGTGAATGCAGGCAGCAAAATTCGTTTGGTTGATGTCAAATTGAGCGTCGATGACCAAATTGTTAGCTACCATGCTTATTCTGAGCAAGAAACAGTCGCTTTGAGTAAAGGCGGCTTGCATCGCTTATTTATGGGAAATGTAAACAGCGGCACACACAGTATGCAAGCTGTCGTCACCGCTTATGACGCAAATGGCAAAGACTTTCAACGCACCGTAAACTACAGCTTTAGCAAAAATAGCTTACGTAAAATTGTTGAGATCAAAGCCAGCAATGACAATTCTAATGTTCAACCTGCCCTATTTAGCTTCCGTGAATGGGAAAGTAAAAACTAAGTATCGCCATTGGGAAAGCACAATACTATGAAGCGGATAGCGGATTATACATGGCGATACTCGTTGATCGCCCTAGCAGTTACAGCATTGAGTCAACCCGCCTTAGCGATTGACTTAAAAAAGCGTTTGGATGTTTCTACAGATACGCGTGAGCCTGAATTTGGTCAAATTTATTACGAATACCACATGGGGCATCACTTTTCCGCGCTGAATACCGTTATTCAAGATAAGAATAAAGGTCAATTCACCGATGACGATGCAGAAACCGAAAGTTTGCTGGGTGATTTATATACAGAATTCGGTCTTCCTCGTGAAGCAGATGCTGCTCTGTCTCGTGTGCAAGCACAAGATATTCCGTCGAGCACGCGTAATATGCCTTGGCTACGTTACGGCAAGTTTCTGTATCAACTGGGTGATGATGTATCAACAGAGAACTATCTCCGTAAACCTCCTGCTAATTTAACCAGTTACCAAGAAGCTGAGCGTCGAGTTATTCTCGCTAATGTCCTCATTCATAAAAAAAGCTATAGCGAAGCCGTGAGCTTACTGCGTGACTTACCTG
This sequence comes from Moraxellaceae bacterium AER2_44_116, assembly GCA_006546595.1. Taxonomy (GTDB): domain Bacteria; phylum Pseudomonadota; class Gammaproteobacteria; order Pseudomonadales; family Moraxellaceae; genus Agitococcus. The sequence goes on from VIAD01000011.1 coordinate 79,332, forward strand.
CCCAAGGCACTCTTGCTAGTTATGGTCTGTATAACTTAGGCATTGCCTACATTCAAGAAGGCTTATTTAATGCAGGTCTTGCTAGTCTAAACGACATGATTCGTCTTGCGGGCAGTGACGACGAAAGTCTTAACCTAAAAGATAAAGCCGCTCTCGCCATAGCCTATCGCTATTTACAAGATGCCAACTATCAACAAGCGAGAGAATCCCTGCTTCGTGTTCGCCTTGAAGGGCCTTATAGTAACTCTGCGTTACTGACTTTGGCTTACTCGCATTATTTGAATAAAGAGTATGAAGCAGCTCTGCCTGCCACCTTGGAACTGCAACGCCGTAATCCAGCCGACCCTACTGTGCAAGAGGCTTTTTTGCTAGGTGCGCGTATTTACGAGGACTTAGGGGCTAAAAATCAGTCCGTTGCGAGTTATCGTATTGCCGAACTTAACCTGCGTGAGCAACTGACTCAATTAGAAAGAACAGCAATACGTGTTGATAACGATAATTGGCCCGCCATTTTAGCACCGATGGAAGTTAACACGAGCGAATCTGATCCGCTTAACCTCAAGCCTCTGCCTGCAACCAATAACGCAATTACCGCAGGTTTATTTGCCAAATTATTTGCCTCATCGGCATTTAATGAAGGATTCAAACAATATCAGCAATTAGATCGCATTCAACTACTATTAGAAACGCGATTGCGTGATATTGCAGCATTACAAGAAGTTGCTCAGACACTTGAGTCACGGCAGACGCAATTGCCAGATGTCGAAAAAAGACTCAAAGCACTGCGTGAAAACTACGTCACATTAGTTAAAAAATGGCAAGCCGTGCAAATTCGTGCAAAACGAATGGGGACGAATGCTGATGCCTACACAGATGCCGCAACTCAAGCCGAAACTGCCCGATTACAGCAAATTAATCGTCTAGCGCGTAAAGTTGGCAAACTCAATCTTGATAGCGCACAAGACCAAGAACTGCAAGAGCGTCTGAATCGTCTCAAAAACTTAACCTTGTTTGAAGTTGCACGACACGCTGCCTCGCGTGACGAAATTTATAACAAGTTACAAGAGTCCACCGAGCAGCTTCGTGATACCAAAGCACGTTTGGCAACTGTTGAGACGCTGTTAGCTGACAACCAGACGGTCACGCAACACAAAAACAGTCAAAAATTCCCCGCGTTAAAAGATAAGGCCATTTCCTTACAGACGCAGGTTGCCGATGCAAAGCTCATGTATCAAAAATACTTGCGCTCTTTAGCTAAAAATTTAATCGAAGAACGTCGTCAACGTTTAACGACTTATATTACCGAAACTTATTTAGGGATGGAGCGTGTTGATACCAAGACTCGCTTTAATGCCCCCAAAGCCAGTGAAAAATTATGATTGCTAAGACATCTCTCTATCGACTCACGCCGCTAGCGGTTGCGGTAGCATTTGTCACCGCGTGTAGCACTACTCCTGCACCCACTAAGGTTTACCCTAAACAACCTGCCGCATCTACTCCTGCGACAGCGCCTGTACGCACGTTGGCAAGTTTAGGGCAAGTAAAAATATCAGTTGTTCCCGATGCGTCTCCTTTTGAAGATGCATCTAAACGATTAGAAAAGCTGCAACCGCGCTCTAATCCTTTTGTGCAAACACCTGAACAAATCACCGCTAATGCGAATACGATTGATGCCCAAATCAATGAAAAGTTAAATGAGTCGTTATACAACCGATTGATTAGCGATGCTAAAAGTGCCAAAGACCCTGGTACGGCAACCGCTTATCTTAACGTGGCACGTCGTCTTAAAAGTGGTTCAGACGATGCCAATGTTGATAAAGCAGAGCAAGAGTTGCTCACTAAGAACGTTGAATTTTATGAAGACTTAATTGAGCGGATGCCCGCAGCAGAATCGCGCGCCGAGATTTATTATGAGCTGGCCAAAAATTATGACTTGCTCACTAACAAAGAAAAATCTCTCGCAGCACTAAAAATGCTCGCGGAAAAATATCCTGAAACACAGCATTTGACGGAAGTACATTTTCGTTTAGCCGAAGATGCATTTGCAAGCAATCACTTTACACAAGCAGCGGAATACTACGGTAAAGTTTTAGAAGATAAAAAATCTGGATTCTATGACCAATCACTCTATAAACGTGGTTGGGCATTATATCGCGCCTCCGACTATGACAACGCCATACCTTTATTCTTTGCCTTTGCCGAAAAAATTTGGATCAAACCCAAGAAAAGCAAGCAAGAAGAAGATGCTTTACAAAGTGCATTGGATATTATCAGCTTGTCATTTATTCAAATGGATGGAGCTAAATCACTCACCGCCTATTTTGACACTGTCGGTGAAAAATTTTATGAATCTATCATTTACAACAACTTAGCTAAAGCGTATTTGGGCAAGAAACTGTATAAAGATGCGGCGGAAACCTATACCGCTTTTATTGATAGACACCCGTTTGATCCTGATGCCCCCGAACTTAGCACCGCCATTATTAATGTCTATGACCTCGGCGGCTTCCCTTCGTTAGTCGTCACGGCAAAAGAAGAGTTTGTTAAACACTACGATCCAAGTAGTGCGTTTTGGCAACAATCCTCCGCAGAAACACAAGATAAATTACGTCCAATCTTGGAAAGTCACATTATTGACTTAGCTAAGCATTACCACGCACTGGCGCAACTGGATAATGAACCCGCTGACTACCAAAAAGCAGCAACATGGTATCGCGCTCATCTTAGTTTAAAACCCAAAGAAGAAGATGCGATTGTTGTTAATCAACTTTTAGCAGAAGTTCTCTACTCCGCTAAAAATTATAAAGACGCAATTGTGGAGTTTGAAAAGACAGCTTATGGCTACACAGCGAATCCCAAAGCGGCTGATGCGGCTTACTTTGCGTTATTGAGTTACCAAGAATGGGACAAATCGGTAGTAGATGTCGCTGAGCGTCAAAAAATCATTCCACAACGAGTCGTTAGCACGCTGAAATATTCTGAAGCTTTTCCAGAAAACGAAAATACTTCTATTGTCATGCAAGGTCTAATACAGTTTATTTATGACAACTATAAAACCTATGATGACACCGCCAAACAACTGAGTAGCGACATAGAAAAGCAAGTGACACGTATTGTGGCCACACTTCCTCAAGAAAAAAGCTCAGCATTAATGGTACAAGGTTTAACCAACCTCTACCTCAGTTATAAAGACTATGAAAGTGCTGTCCGCACTGCTAAAGCATTACTCGCCATTAATCCACCTGTTGATGAAAAACTTCGCATTGAAGCTGCCACCGTTGTTGCTGATGCCCAGTTTGACAAAGGCAATTTTGCTGAAGCGGATGTTGCCTATCAACAAGTTTTGGCTTTTAATATCACGGATGTTAAGCAAAAATCGCGTTATCAAGACCGCTTGGCCACCACTTATTATCGTCAAGCAGAAAAATTACGTGATGAAAAAAATACCGAACTCGCCGCACAAACGTTCTTAAAAGCGGCGGAGGCTGCGGCTGACCCCAAATTAAAAGCAACAGCAGACTTTGATGCAGCCGATGTCTTGTATAAAGCAGAAAAGTATTCTGAAGCCATTCCTGTGTTAATTGCGTTTAAAACCAAACACCCAGAAAGCCCATTAGCACAAGATATGCTTGAAAAGCTCGCATTCGCCTATGAAAAGTCTGGCGACTTATCAAGTGCTGCTCAGCAATTCCAAGCGATTGCCGTACGTGATGCCAAGAAAAACCCATCAGCATCGCGTGAAGCAACTTGGGCTGCCGCTGAAACTTACGAAAAAGCCAAGCAACCTGAGCTAGCCCTCAAAATTTATCAACAAGTCATTACGGATGCGACAAATCCCGTTGACTTACGCGCTGAAGCATATAATCGCATTTATACCTATTATGACAAGAACAGCCTCAGCAATGAAGCTCAAACCACGCTTAAAGGTATAGCGCAATTTTATGATAAATTAGGCGACAAAGCTCCTCCACGCGTAAAATACCTCGGAGCAATGGCTCACTTTAAGTTAGCACAGCCAATTTATGATGCATTTGCAGCCTTGCCACTCACACAACCACTGAAAGCAAGCCTTGCACCCAAGAAAAAAGCGATGCAGACCGCTATCACCACCTACAACAAAGTTGCCAATATTGGCGTAGCCGAATTTACAACGGCAGCTAATTACCAACAAGCGTTAATTTATCAAAAACTATCAGCCGACCTCATGGCCAGTGAAAAACCTAAAGGTATGGATGAATTAGTGTTAGAACAATATGTGCTTGTTTTAGAAGAACAAGCTGAACCTTTCAATCAAAAAGCCATCGAAATTTATAAAGCGAATGCTAATCTTGTTAAACAGGATGTTTATGATAGCTTTGTGCAAAAAAGCTTTAGTGCTTTAGCCGAGCTTGAACCTGGTCGCTACAAAAAGAGTGAACAGATAGAAGACGCTATTGATGAGATTTATTGAGGAATTATGCATGTTTGCGTCTAAAAAATTAGGATTAACCTTCGTAATTGGCAGCCTCTTGGCTGCTTGTGCATCTTCTCCAAAGCCTACATCTAATGAAGTAGTTGTCCCCACTGTAACAGGGGCGGAAAGTAGCGAATTAGACTTAGAAAAACTCGCCAAAGAACGTGCGGCTCAAGGCTTAACCGCCCAAAAAGATGAGTCTAAAGAGAAAAACACCGTTGCTGCTGATAGCTCTAAAGAACCTGAAATGGGTGCAATTAGTGCTGAACTTAAAGCCTTAGCTGCGCCAGTCTTAGCAGACTATCAAAAAGCGATTGTACTCATGAAAGCCAATCAGGCTGACGAAGCTTTCGCACTATTTGAGGAAGTGCATAACAAGGCGGCACAATTTTCTGGCCCGTTAATCAACCAAGCTATCATTCGTATTCAACAACAAAAATATAAAGAAGCAGATGATCTGCTCAAAAAAGCGATTACGCTCAATGAGAAAAACCCCTTTGTGTATAATTTACAAGGATATGTTGGCCGTCAACTCGGTCTGTTTCCCTATGCGCGTACTGCTTACGAGAAAGCCATTAGCATAAGTCCGAAATACGCTAAAGCGCATTTTAACTTGGGTGTTTTGGCTGACTTATATCTGCAAGACTTTCCCCTAGCGTTACAACACTATGAAGCCTATCAAACGACACAGGCTACACCAGATGCTACCGTCGGAAAATGGATTATCGACTTACAAAAACGAACTGGCGTTTATAAAGCACCTGCTAAACCAGCCAAAGTTGAAGAAATTATCGTCGAAGAAACACCCGCTCCAGTAGAGGCAGTACCTGCAACCGCTCCAGAACCAATCCCCCCCAGTGTTAACACGTTAACACCAGAAGTAGCACCTACTACGGGAACAGTAGAGACGCCAACAGTGAATGTAGAAGCGACTCCCCTACCACCTACCGATGCAAAAAATAGCAAAGAAAAGGCGAAAAAGTCCGCAAAATCGAAAAAACAGGGTAAAAACGTCGCCTTAGACACTGCCACTCCTGTTGTAGAACCCGTAAAATCATCACCCTCTGAGAACACTCCACCGAGTGCTTCTGAACCAATACCAACAACGGCAGCGGGAGTGCAGCCATGAAAACGCTTTTATTTGGTTTAATGACCTGTGCACTGATTAGCACGCCACTCATGGCCGCCGAAAAACCTTTACCCACGAAAAAAGCCACTGCTGCAACAAGCAACAGTGTTGATATTTCTAATGGTACGGATGTCATTGGCAGTCAAGACGCGCCGTTGGTATTAAACGTTGTTTCATGGAAAGACAAAGAGAATTATTTACCCAAGAATCCTTTGGCTGCTTCTGTGTTACAAGAAGGCTTAGAACCTATAGATAGAGATGTTGTCCACCGCGAGGTTAGCTTCTCACAAGCATTACAACAACTTTCAACATCCACAGTAACACCTTAATTTTTTGTATTTTAAACAGGAGTAACAAATCATGACTGATGTAATTCGTTTTATTCAAGACGGTGGATTCTTTATGTATCCCATCCTCTTAATTTTATTTGTTGGCTTAGGTATTACTATCGAACGCTTTATGTTTTTGGCGCGTGTTAAAAAAGCGAATAAAGCATTGTGGGACGAAGTCTATCCGTCCATTCAAAAAGGTGACACGGATAAAGCACTCAAGGTCGTCAAAGACAATGAAACTGAAATTGGTCGCATTTTAGAATACGGTTTGACACGTAATCGTTCAGCAAAAAATGTTGAAGACGTAGAGACATCTATGGAAGAAGCGTTAATGGAAGTATTACCTCGCTTAGAAGCACGCACACCTTTTATTGCTACATTTGCTAACGTAGCAACATTACTTGGTTTGTTAGGTACAGTACAAGGTCTTATCGTTGCGTTTGCTGCTATCGCTAATGCTGACCCTGCCGAAAAAGGTAATTTATTGTCTAGCTCCATTTCTGTTGCCATGAACACAACTGCTTTTGGTTTGATTGTTGCTATTCCTTTATTATTGGCTTATGCCTTTTTACAAAGCCGCACAGGTGAAGTGGTTGAAAGCTTAGAAATGGCCTCCATCAAGCTCTTGAATGCCTTACGTCAAATCCGTAACAACGCTTAATGATATGGTAATGCGTTGATATAAAAGAGGAGTTGATTATGAGGTCACGTGCTAAAAGTCGTGACACGAATCCGGAGTTAGATATCACCTCATTCATGAATTTGATGGTGATTCTTATCCCTTTCTTGTTACTCGATGCCGTTTTTACCCAACTAGCCGTGCTGCAAATTTCTATGCCAAGTGGTTCAGGTGCTGCTGGTGATGAAAAAAAGCCACCGTTAGTACTAGAAGTGATGGTGTATAAAGATAAGTTTTTGGTCGCTGATCGCCAAACAGGGCCGCTAAAAACCATCAACCTTAACGCTCAAGGTAAGTTTGATTACAAAGCGTTGAATGATTATTTACGTACCATCAAAACTCAATACCCATTGGTAACCGAGGCCAGTATTTTGTTAGAGCAAGATACTGCCTATGACAAACTCATTCACACCATGGATGCTGTGCGTATTGTGGTCAGTAATGAAACGGGAAAACCTGCTAAATATGCATTATTTCCCGATGTCAGTATTGGTGATGCACCACCTGATCTTGGAGGTGCTGCTCAATGAAAAATAAAAGCCCTCGCGTCAAACGCCATGAGCGGTTACAAAAGCGCCTTAAGAGTCAAGCAAATCTAAATCTAACCTCCTTAATGGATATTTTTACGATTTTGGTTTTCTTCTTGTTGGTGAGCTCAAGTAATCCATCAAAGCTGCCTGATGCTGAAAAAGTCCAATTACCGACATCTATTGCCGAAACTGAGCCAAAAGAGACAGTCGTCGTCATGATTACCAAAGATGACGTGTTGGTACAAGACATGAAGGTTTCAACAGTTAATGAGATCAAGTCGCTCAAGACAGAGTTAATACCTAGTCTCGCAACAGAGCTGAAATATCGTGCCTCTAAAACAGTTGCTCCGTTAAATGAGCGTGGTTTTCCTGAGCGCGAAATTACCATTTTAGGCGACGAAAGTACTCCTTACTCTGTTGTTCGCAAAGTCATGGCTACTTGTAGCGAAACTGACTACGCTAAAATCTCCTTTGCTGTTGTGCGTGGAGGAAAACAATAATGTCAACACATCTTATTAGTGGTTTTTTACCGTGGGATGAGTTACCAGAAAATGCTACTCGTGCAAAACGAATTAACGTCGTTGCACTAGGGTTGGCTATTTTATGTTTTGTCATCATTCCATTCATTAAAGTTCCACCTATTTCACGCACAGATACAAAAGTTCCTGAACGTATTGCGCGCATGGTTGAGCGTAAAGTTGTGCTTCCTCCCCCTCCCCCCAAGCCTCCAGAAATTAAAAAAGAAGAGAAGAAAGAGGAGAAAATAGAGGATAAGCCCAAAATTGAAAAGCCTAAGCCAATTGAGAAAGAGCCCGTTGCTAAACCAAAGCCTACTGACAACCAAGTAAAAGCGGCCAAAGAAAAAGCGCAACAACAGATTGCGTCCATAGCTGATGACTTGGCAGCTTTACGTGATATGGACGTTGTTGCTACTTCCAAACCATCCACAGGTGGTTTGCAGAAAGATAATGGAGGCCCTGCGGGAACGAGCCGAAACATGCTCACCAGCAAAGCGGGTGCAGGCTCAGGTGGCGTAGCCGCTTACAGTGGCGGTGCTAGCTCTGGCTTCGGCGGTGGTGTTGCGGGCGGTTCTGGCAGCAAAGGTAATCATAACCTTGGTGTTAAAGGCACTCAAAACGTAAAAGGTGGTCTCATTGCGGCATCTGGTAATGGTGCAAGCCGAGGCGATGGCGAAGGTACGCGTGGTGAAGGTGGTATTGGCAAACGGACGACTGAGGATATTCGTCGTATATTTGACCAAAATGGTGGCCGTCTCAACAATGCTTACCAACGTGCATTAAAAGATGACCCAAGCATGGAAGGGACAATTAGACTTAAACTCACCGTTGACCCTAGTGGTAAAGTCTTAAGTTGTGAAGTTTCCTCCAGCGAGTTAAATAATCCTGAACTAGAGGCCAAGATTGTCTCTCTCGTGAAGGGCTTTAACTTTGGTGATGACAACGTTGATGTGTGGAAAGGGACATATCCTGTCAACTTCTACCCTAACTAATCAGCAAGCAATTAAAAAGGCGCGAATTTCGCGCCTTTTTTTATTTAAAGTCTTGTTGTTTAGTGACAATTTATTATTTTTAGAGTATCATTGTCGCCCTATTGGAGGTGTGGCCGAGCGGTTTAAGGCACTGGTCTTGAAAACCAGCGAGGGTTTATCCCCTCCGTGAGTTCGAATCTCACCGCCTCCGCCATATTATTTATGTTATTGGTATGAATGCTGATTTCGTTAGACATTCTCATCAAAGTAACTTTGCAATACTCTGCAACCTTCTTTTTTCACTCTCAGGACACCCCTGTAGTGTACAAATATTTTCTAGTTGATTGAGCCTCACACCATGAGTCAAACTATTGTCAATGCGCCAGCTTTTGTCAAACACCCAAAACTTATTGCTTGGGTCGCAGAAATTGCGGCACTCACACAACCAGACCACATTGAATGGTGTGATGGTAGTGCTGAAGAAAACCAACGCTTATTAGACCTCATGGTCAGCACAGGGATGATGCGGAAACTCAACGCAGAAAAACGTCCAAATTCCTACTTAGCTTGCTCTAGCCCTTCTGATGTTGCGCGTGTTGAAGAACGCACATTCATTTGCTCACAAAACCGTGTTGATGCGGGTCCTACCAATAATTGGGAAGAGCCATCCGTGATGCGTACTAAGCTCAATGGCTTATTCGCTGGCTGTATGCGTGGTCGCACCTTATATGTTGTGCCTTTCTCTATGGGGCCATTGGGCAGCCATATTGCACAAATTGGTGTTGAATTATCTGACAGCCCTTACGTTGTCACTAATATGCGCATTATGGCGCGTATGGGTAAAGCTGTTTACGATGTTCTCGGCACTGATGGTAGTTTTGTTCCTTGTGTACATAGCGTTGGTCAGCCTATTTTAACGGCTGCTGACGATGTAACATGGCCATGTAATGCTGAGAAATACATTGTTCACTACCCAGAAACACGCGAAATTTGGTCGTTTGGTTCTGGCTATGGTGGTAATGCACTGTTAGGTAAAAAATGTTTGGCGTTACGTATTGCTTCCGTGATGGGTCGTGATGAAGGTTGGTTGGCTGAACACATGTTGATTTTAGGTGTGACTAACCCGAAAGGCGAAAAACACTATGTCGCTGCTGCCTTTCCATCCGCTTGTGGCAAAACCAACTTCGCAATGTTAGTCCCTCCCGCAGGTTTTGAAGGCTGGAAAATTGAAACCGTTGGTGATGATATTGCATGGATTAAACCTCATGCTGATGGCCGTTTATATGCGATCAATCCAGAAGCAGGTTTCTTTGGTGTTGCACCGGGAACAAATACAACGACCAACCCCAACTGTATGGCAACTTTAGATGAAAACGTGATTTTCACCAACGTTGCACTCACAGATGATGGTGATGTTTGGTGGGAAGGTTTAACTAAAACTGCACCCGCTCATTTGATTGATTGGACAGGCCAAGACTGGACTCCTGATTGTGGCCGTAAAGCTGCACATCCGAACTCTCGTTTTACTGTTTCAGCAGGTCAATGCCCTTCTATTGACGCTGAATGGGAAAACCCAAGCGGCGTGCCGATTTCCGCATTCATTTTTGGTGGTCGTCGTGGCGACACGATGCCTTTAGTCGTTGAAGCGGTTGATTGGCAAGATGGCGTTTATAAAGCAGCAACCATGGGTTCTGAAACAACAGCCGCAGCCGTAGGTCAACAAGGTGTTGTTCGCCGTGACCCATTTGCGATGTTACCGTTCTGTGGCTATCACGTTGGCGACTACTTCGCTCACTGGTTAGCTTTGGGCGAAAAACTGCAAGCTTCTGGCGCAAAATTACCGCAAATTTTCAACGTCAACTGGTTCCGCACAGACGCTAATGGCAAGTTTATTTGGCCGGGTTTTGGTCAAAATATGCGTGTTCTTCAGTGGATTGTTGAACGTTGTGAGGGTCGTGGCCAAGGTGAAGATACGCCGATTGGTATCGTACCTCGTTATGAAGACTTGTCGTGGGATGGTTCAGAATTTAGTGCTGAGCAATATGCACAAGTCACTAGCCAAGACAAAGCGGCTTGGCAACGTGAACTCGCCAGCCATGACGAATTGTTTGCTAAAATTGCTGACAAATTGCCTGCGAGCTTAAAAGCACGCCGCCAAGAACTCGGTGATAAAATTGGTGCTTAATATTTAATTAAAGCCCAGTAAAAAAGGACGCTTGATGCGTCCTTTTTTATTTAGACATAAGCCGCGTAATCTTCAACATCTAACTGCTCTGCACGTAAAAAACGACTGGCATATTTTTGCCAGACCCGTCCACGTAAAAACAACTGATATAAATCACCGTCAATATGATTTTGGTCACGCATACGCTGCAAAATACTTAATGCCTGAGAAATTTTCATCGCTGGCTTATACGGTCTTTCGCTGGCAGTGAGTGCTTCAAAAATATCAGCAATTGCCATCATACGCGCAGGCCAAGACATTTCTTCACGCTTTAAGCCTTTAGGGAAGCCCGTACCATCCATTTTTTCATGATGGCCACCGGCATATTCAGGCACACGCTGTAGATTTTTTGGGAAAGGCAACGACTCTAACATCTGTATTGTCACTTTCATGTGGTCATTAATTTTCTGACGCTCATCAAAGCTAATCGTGCCGCGCTCTATACATAAAAAAGCAACTTCCTGTTCTGTTAACATCGGTTGCTCAACACCTAAATGATCTTGCCAACGACATGCCGCAATGGTTCTGACGGTTTGCTTGGCCTCTTCACTCATAAACTCGCCGCCTTTATTGGCTTTTTCAATAAAGACACACTGCTCTTTTAACACATTGAGTTGACTGTGCATTTCTTCGGTTAATCGTTGCTCTTGTGTCGGCTCAGCGATTATTTTTTTGTAATAGTTCAACTCCGTGTGTGCAATTAACGCCGCAAACCGCGCTTTCACTGTTTCGATACCATCATTTAATAAATGCAACTTAGTCGCTTTATCTAACAAATAGTCGGGCGTAGCCAACTTACCACAATCATGCAGCCATGAAGCAACACGCAGTTCGTACCAATCACCTTCATCTAAGTCAAAATCTTTTAATGCGCCTTCTTGCGCCTCACATGCGGCTTGAGCAATCAATTCCGTTAACACAGGTACACGTTGACAGTGGGCTGAGGTATGTGACGATTTCGCATCAATCGCTTGAGCAATCACTTGCACAAAGGCATCTAAAAGGTTTTTATGATCTTGCAGTAATATTTGATTTTCTAAGGCAATCGCGACACTAGACGACAATGCCGCCACAATCGGCTCTAACTCTTCGGAGAAGGTAATCGTTTCGCCCGTCAGAGGGTCTTTGGCGTTAACCAATTGCAACACACCAATTACTTCATCGGCATGATTACATAATGGTGTCGTTAGAAATGATTTAGAGCGGTAATCTGCCCGTGCATCAAACGCTTTGGTGCCTGAAAAGTCCAAATGCTCAGCAAAGTACGCATCTTCAATATTTTCGACTTTTTTGGTCAATGCAGTATATGTAGCAATGTTATTATGATTTGGTGTGCCGTCATCACGGTATAACGATAAAGGTGCAAACGGAATGGGGCGACCCGATGTTCCCCCCAAGGTCAGCTTTAATGAGTTATTCCGCATAATCTCAAATTCAAGCACCTGTTTGCCATCTTTCTCTTGCAGCAAATACAATGTACCGCCATCGGCATGGGTAATATCTTGTGCTGCGTCTAATATTTTTTCAAATAAACGCGCTTTATTACGCTCACTCGATAACGCGGTACTAATTTCTATCAGCCGCCAAAAAATGTCCTTATCTAAGGCTGGGTATTTTTTTGACATGAGATGCACCTACTTAGCCTGAAATCTTCAATAAAACCGATGTAACAGAAATAAATCTTGCTTTTAGAGCGTTTAAGCACCTAAAAACAGCGTAAACCTTTACAAAGCTCGCCAACACAGCAAGCGGTAAAAATTCTTAATATAAACACTGTAGCACAACTCCATTGTATAATCGCCCATCACTTCTTAGGGATTGTCACCGAAAATGACTATCGTTCGTACTCGTATTGCCCCCTCGCCTACTGGCTTTCCCCATGTTGGCACCGCGTATATTGCCTTATTTAATTTATGTTTTGCCCGTCAACATGGCGGCCAATTTATTTTACGCATTGAAGATACTGACCAAGTACGTTCAACGCCTGAGTCAGAAGCTCAAATTTTAGCTTCATTAAAATGGTTAGGTTTAACGTGGGATGAAGGTCCTGATGTTGGCGGTCAATATGCCCCCTATCGTCAAAGTGAACGCAGTGCTATTTATAAGCAACATGCGGATGAACTCGTCGCTAAAGGCCATGCCTTTCATTGTTTTTGCGATAACCACCGTTTAGAAGCCTTACGCCAAGAGCAACAAGCCCGTAAAGAAGCCATTATTGGTTACGATGGTTTTTGCTTGCAACTATCTAGCGATGATGTGGCACGTAAACTTGCTGCTGGTGAAAGCTCCGTGATTCGGATGACGGTGCCGCGTGAAGGCATTTGTGAAATTGACGACATGCTTCGAGGCAAAATAGAAATTGAATGGGCTAACGTCGATATGCAGGTATTGATGAAAGCGGATGGTTTACCGACCTATCATTTAGCGAATGTTGTTGATGACCATTTAATGGCCATTACCCACGTGATTCGTGGTGAAGAGTGGATTAACTCCGCGCCAAAACATTTATTGCTATACAAGTATTTTGACTGGCAAGCACCTACGTTCTGCCATATGCCATTATTGCGAAACCCTGATAAAAGCAAACTCAGTAAACGCAAAAACCCAACTAGTATCACTTATTACCAACGGATGGGATTTTTACCCCAAGCGTTATTAAATTATTTAGGCCGCATGGGTTGGTCGATGCCCGATGACCGTGAAAAATTTAGCCTCGACGAAATGATTGCGCATTTTGATTTAAGCCGTGTATCCCTCGGTGGCCCGACCTTTGATACGACAAAACTCAGTTGGCTGAACGGTGAATGGCTGAAAGCAATGGCATTACCTGACTTTATGCAGGCATTTCAACAATGGGCAATTAATCCTGAGTATTTAAGCCACGTTGCCAAACAAATTCAACCGCGTATTCAGACCTTATCGGAAGCCGTCAATTGGGCAGCTTTCTTTTTCGCAGGCACAGTCAATGTGACGGCGGAAAAATTCAGCCATAAAAAACTGACACCTGATGAAGTGCGTCGTATTTTACAATACGCGCTGTGGGATTTTGAGCAGCTACAAGTTTGGGATCACAATCAAATCAGTTTATTACTGAGCCAACTCAGTGCCGCGATGGGTTATAAGCTACGTGACTTTATGTTTCCGTTCTTTGTCGCGATTGCGGGTAGCCCTTCCAGTACGCCTGTGATGGAGTCAATGGGCATTCTTGGCGCGGACTTAACCTTTGCACGTTTGCGTCAATCGATTGAAGTTTTAGGTGGTTTATCAAAAAATGAGCAATCAGAATGGAAATTGCAGTGGCAAGCATTAAAAGTGTTGACAGCCCCTCTCTAAGTCATTAGAATTTGCGTCCTCAGATGCGGTCCCATCGTCTAGCGGTTAGGACATCGCCCTTTCACGGCGGTAGCCCGGGTTCGATTCCCGGTGGGATCACCACATTCTGTTCTAGTATACGCTAGAACAATCAGAAAAGCCTTGAATCTTAACGGTTCAGGGCTTTTTTGTTGTCTAAAGGAATCTAGGGTGGTTATTGTAAGCTAAGAAAAAAGGGGATACTTTAGGGGACACTTTGCTAAAGCAGTAAAACGAGATACCCCCTCATGGAAAACACCTCTGCTACTCCTAAAAATCGTAAAGCATCAACCAATGCCGAAGCACAAACAGCCAAGCCCGAAGCAAAACAGTACAAATTATCCTTTGGTGGCGGCTTATACTTGTTAGTCAAACCCAATGGTCTTAAATACTGGCGCATGAAGTACCGCTTTAATGGCGTAGAGAAGCCGCCACTTGCATTGGGGGTATTTCCTCTAGTCAGCCTCAAAGATGCCCGTAAACAACAAACCAGTGCCAAAGAGTTACTAGCACAAGGCATAGACCCTAAAGAACATAAAAAAGCGGCCAAAAAATTAGAAGTTGCCCAAACTGAAAATACATTCGAGGCAATCGCCCTTGAATGGATGGAAAAACATCCTCCTCATGCAGACGTGACCGCCAATAAAAATAGATGGTTATTAAACTTTGCCTTTGCAATCTTTGGTAAAAAAGCCATTACCGATATTACCGCCCCCGATGTTTTAACAGTCTGCCGAAAAATAGAAGAATCAGGACGAATAAGTACTGCCCACAGCGTCAAAAGCAAGTGTAGTCAGGTTTTCCGTTACGCCATTGCCATCGGTAAAGCTACTGTAGACCCTACGCTTTTTTTACGTGGCGCATTAACACCTAAAGTAATTCAACACAGGCCGTCTATCACCGACCCTAAAGAGGTCGCCCAACTCATACGAGCAATCAATGGCTATCAAGGCCAATTCGTGACGATATGTGCGTTAAAACTTGCACCATTAGTATTTATTAGGTCTGGCGAATTACGCCAAGCACTTTGGGAAGAAATAAACTTTGAGACCGCCGAATGGCGTTACCGAGTCAGCAAAACAAACTCTGACCATATTGTCCCGTTATCAACTCAAGCCCTTACTATTTTAAAAGAGCTACATGCACTCACGGGGCGCGGTAAGTATGTGTTCCCGAGCGTTCGCACTAATATCCGCCCTATGTCAGAAAATACGATTAACAGCGCGTTACGGGCTTTAGGGTAACCACCTGCTAGAGTGCAAGCAGTGTCATTTTGAGGCCGCTCGATATTGCCCTGATGCTTTCATGACGGTCAGTAGTTACGATGCCCTGCTATTGGTATTTGATGATGCTGTCAGTAAAAAAGAAGCATTATTAAATGCAGTCATTAAAGCGCGATTAACTAGCCGTCGCGTGTTTGAGTCGTTTTATAAAGTGTAAATCCCTCGCGCGCGCGTTTTTTGTGTTTTCAGAAGTCGAAGCGTCCAACGTTAGCCTCATTTTACCGACGCTAGATATAAATGCTCACGGTGTTGTGGGTGTATTTGATATGGTGTGAGGTAGACGGATATTCAGCAAAGTGATGCGGAATAAATATTAACAAGATGATGGAGTATTACTCGATGACTCAACTCGACAATCAAGATAGCAAAAAGAAAATTCCGAAAATACAAGTATGGCAATACATTAAGCCTTCACCTGTTAGCAAAAAATCGGCAGTCAGTGCCGCACAGGTAGATTTTTTTGTGATGCTTGTAGAGCGTCTAGAACGTGCATTAATGCGATATTTTCAAGTCAGGAAATGTGGTCAAATATCAGCAGATGCTTTTGAGCGAATATATGGACTCGATGAGTACATCCTTTTTGTCGAAGGCTCCCATGCTTGTGGCTTTGTCTGTACTGATATGGCATCTGATTTTGATTTTGCGTTTAGAAACGCAAAGCATGAAGTCGTAATACCCACGTTGAATTTCCCGCAAATTAGACAATATATACATACATTGCTAAGGGCGGAGAAGTGGGCCGATGGATGTGAAAGCCCTATACTAGATGCATTGAGAAGTGGTGCATTACAAGCCGTATCATCACGGCTTAAATCAGATAGAACGTTGTATGCCACATCTTAGTATTTGCTGA
This sequence comes from Moraxellaceae bacterium AER2_44_116, assembly GCA_006546595.1. GTDB lineage: Bacteria > Pseudomonadota > Gammaproteobacteria > Pseudomonadales > Moraxellaceae > Agitococcus. Next base: position 95,655 of record VIAD01000011.1, read on the forward strand.
ACCGCTTAGAAGATTGATTGATCAGTATTGAGTGCATACAGATGCACTCCCTAAGCCCATTTTACTAACCAATCACTTATTTTACCGTTTGTCTTTATCCGCCAAAGCCCTATAGAATCCCTGCCACTTTACAGCAACACCCGCCCCATTAAGGACTTACCATGAATCACCAAGCTCTCTCCTCGTTTATTTGGTCTGTAGCCGACTTATTGCGTGGTGATTACAAACAGTCCGAATATGGCAAAGTCATTTTGCCGTTTACCGTGTTGCGCCGTTTGGATTGTGTTTTAGAAGCCACTAAACCTGACGTTTTAGCCGAAATTGACGCTAAACAATCATTAGGTATTAACCTAGAGCCGTTTTTGTTGCGTAAATCAGGCGCAAGTTTTTATAACAGTTCACCCATCGACATGAAAAAGCTCATGGGCGATCAAGACCATATCAAAGAAAATCTTTACAGCTATATGCAGGCTTTTTCACCTGCGGTACGTGATATTTTTGAACGCTTTGACTTCTTCACTCAGATTGAACGTCTGCATAAATGTAATTTGCTTTATCAAGTTGCCGAAAAATTTGCCACCATCGACCTTCACCCCGAAGCCGTTAGCAATAACGACATGGGGCAAGTGTTTGAAGAGTTAATCCGTAAATTTGCCGAGATTTCTAACGAAACCGCAGGGGAACACTTTACCCCGCGTGAAGTCATTCGCTTGATGGTTAATTTGCTGTTTATTGAAGATGACGAAGTATTAGGCAAAGCAGGTGTCGTGCGGACGATATATGACCCCACGGCTGGGACAGGCGGTATGTTGTCGGTGGCTGGTGAATACTTAGCCGAGTTAAACCCACAGTCACGGTTAACGATGTTTGGCCAAGAGCTTAACGACGAGTCCTTTGCTATTTGTAAAGCCGATATGCTGATTAAAGGTCAGGATGTCGCCAATATTGTCGCAGGTAATACGCTGTCGGACGATGGCCATCCACACAAGAAATTTGACTATATGTTATCTAATCCGCCGTTTGGTGTGGAGTGGAAAAAGGTCGAAAAAGACATTCGCAAAGAACACGAGCAGCAAGGTTTTAATGGTCGTTTTGGTGCAGGTTTACCGCGTGTTAGCGATGGTTCGTTGTTATTTTTGATGCACTTAATTTCTAAAATGCGCCCTGCTGTGGATGGCGGTAGTCGTTTGGGTATTGTGTTGAATGGTTCGCCGTTGTTTACGGGTGGTGCAGGTTCGGGCGAAAGTGAAATTCGGCGTTATGTGTTAGAAAATGATTTAGTCGAAGCGATTATCGGTTTGCCGACTGATATGTTTTACAACACAGGCATTAGCACTTACGTTTGGATTTTATCTAACCGTAAACCGAGCCACCGTAAAGGTTTAGTCCAGTTAATTGATGCCTCTAGTTTTTGGCAAAAGATGCGTAAGTCTTTAGGTAGTAAGCGCAAAGAGTTATCCGACGATCATATTGCTGATATTACCCGTTTGTTTGGTCAGTTTTTAGAAGCAGATTTGGCGACGGTGTTAGATGCTGAAGGTAAAGAAATCAGCCGCCAATTGATTAACGATCACAGCCCTGCCCCTATTGCGCCGCAAGGTGGCAAAGTCAAACTTGCGCCGATTGCTCGCGCCTTTAAGAATAGCGAATTTGGTTATAGCACCATCACTGTTGAACGTCCGTTGCGTGATGAGCAAGGCAATATTGTGCTAAACACCAAAGGCAAAAACAAAGGTAAGCCAATGGCGGATGCCAGTTTGCGCGATACCGAGAATGTGCCGTTAAGTGACGATATTGAGACGTATTTTAAGCGTGAAGTGTTGCCTCATGCGCCCGATGCGTGGATTGACCACGAGAAAACCAAAGTGGGTTATGAAGTGCCGTTTAACCGTCATTTTTATGTGTTTGAGCCGCCGCGTCCGTTGGCCGAGATTGATGCCGAGTTAAAGCAAGTGACTGACCGTATTTTAACGATGATTGCGGGGTTATCGGCGTGAAGAAAATCTCCCCTAACCCCTCTTTGACAAAGAGGGGGTCTTTCGCTTTTTTGACTATGCTTGTGAAGTGTCAACAGTATCTAAAACTCTCAGCACTGCTGAGAGAACTTGGTCGCTACAGCCAAATTGTCTCAGCAGTGCCGCGACTATTTGACGACTATCGAATTGTGTCACCACTGGTGACACAATTGACTCAAGGATGGAAATAACAAAATGACAGCTTACAAATCAACTTTACCTTTAAGGTATAACGCTATACAATCATCCGCAAGAAAACCCGCCAAGGCTATGCGCGCAAGCGTATCCTCAAACTGGTGGGTTACTTTTTTTAAGGGGGCATAAAATGAAGCTCCCCTTTCTCAAACCTGCTACAACCCACGCTCAACAAATTGCCAAGTTACAACAACGCGGCATGGTTATCTCGAACCCTCAAGCGGCTGAACAACTTTTACAACATATTCAGTATTATCGCCTTGGTGCTTACTGGCTTCCTTTTGAGTCTAACCATCAAACGCATACGTTCAACGCAGGTACAACACTTGAGCAAGTCGTTAATCTCTATCAATTTGATAGACACTTACGGCTATTACTGCTTGATGCTATTGAAAGAATTGAAGTTTCTATAAAAAGCCAATGGGCGTATCAACTCGCGCACCATCACAATCCTCATGCCCATTTAGACGCGAGCATTGCTTCTAGCCAAAGCTTTTATCAAAAAAATTTGGATAAACTAACTGAGGAAGTAGAGCGTTCTGACGAAACATTTATGACGCATTTACTTAATACCTATCAAGAGCCTTTGCCTGCAATATGGGCAGTATGTGAGGTAATGTCTTTGGGATTACTGTCACGTTGGTATAACAATTTAAAGCCCTTAAAAACAAGAAACGCGATTGCGAGTTTGTATTTATTGGATGAAGAAATTATGCAATCTTGGTTACATCATTTGTCTCATGTGCGTAATTCGTGCGCCCATCATAGTCGGTTGTGGAATCGTGAATTTACGATTACGCCCAAAATGCCTAAAAATAAACCATACGGCTTGAAGACTCAGCTTAATCGAGGTTCGCGTCATATTTATAACTCATTGGTGATTGTGTTGCATTTTATGGATGTGATTGAACCACAAAACCATTGGCGTAAGCGTTTGTTAGATTTACTCAGCCAGCATCCTAAAATATTTTTACAAAACATGGGCTTTCCTGCTCAATGGCAACAATTTGATATTTGGCAAAAAGGACAAAACCCATGAGCTTTCCTCGTTATGCGGCGTATAAAGACAGTGGTGTTGAGTGGTTGGGGGAAGTGCCTGAGCATTGGGAGGTTGGCGCAATTAAACGCTTTTTTACGGTTCTTGATAGTAAAAGAATACCATTAAGTTCAGAAGAAAGAAGTTATCGAAATGGGTCGTATCCTTACTATGGAGCGTCTGGAGTTATTGATTGGATTGATGATTATATTTTTGATGAAGATTTAGTTTTAGTATCAGAGGATGGTGCGAATCTATTAACGCGCTCAACACCTATTGCATTTATTGCCACAGGGACATATTGGGTTAATAATCATGCTCACATCCTTAAACCCATTGACAACAATCTCATTTATTGGTCTGAGCGTATCGAGTCTATTGATTTAACTCCATTTATTACGGGTTCTGCACAACCAAAATTAACAATTGATGCTCTTGCTAATCTTATGATTGCTGTACCTCCGAGCCATGAAGAGCGTTATGCAATACAACTCTTAATTTCACAAGAAACCGCCAAAATCGACAACTTAATTAACGAACAAAAAAAGCTGATTGAGTTACTTAAAGAAAAACGGCAAGCGGTTATTTCAACAGCCGTCACTAAAGGGCTTAACCCTCATGCCCCCATGAAAGATAGTGGTGTGGAATGGTTGGGGGAAGTGCCGCAGGGGTGGAAATACGGTCGCCTTGCTTATATTGCTGACAACATCGTAGATGGCACTCATCACAGCCCACAAAGTTACCCAGAAGGTGACTTCATGTATATTACAGCAAAGAATATTAAAGAAGCAGGCTTTGACTTTTCTGACATAAGTTACATAAGTACAGAAGCACACAATGAAATTTTTGAACGATGCCCTGTCAGAAAAGGCGATGTTCTCTACATTAAAGACGGAGCAACTGCTGGGATTGCAATGGTGAATAGCTTAAATGTAGATTTTTCACTTTTATCTAGCGTTGCGTTAATCAGGCCAAATTATCAGCAATTAAGCTCTGAATATCTCACCTATCATCTTAACGCCTAAGTATTTAAGAAATATGCGCTTGGGAGCTTAGTTGGTGGAGCGATGACTCGTTTTACACTTGATGTCATCAGTCGTTTTTTAATTCGCATTCCACCACTAGCCGAACAAACCACCATTGTCGCCTTTCTCGACCAAGAAACCGCCAAAATCGACAACCTCATTCAACAAGCCCAAAAAGCCACCACCCTACTCCAAGAACGCCGCACCGCCTTAATATCGGCAGCGGTAACGGGTAAGATTGATGTGAGGGGGTTTATAAAAACGGTAGAGAAGCAAGTAAACGCCTAAATTTGCTACACAGAAAATTTGTGCAAGGGCTGCTTGCACAAATGCCGTAGTATCAGACTAATTTAAAACAACTCAAAATGAGCTAAGACGTATGGATATAACATTAGACGAACTTGAAAGCTTTTGTGCAGAGTTACAGGCACTTAGCTTTCCTCAACCACGCCAACAAACTTTTTTAGAGCTAATCGACTTACATCGCATAGAAAGTGTCAGTTCTAAATTACTAACATTTTTACTTAACAGTAAAGCTGAACATGGCTTAGGACATTTAGGCTTACAAGCTTTATTCAACGTACTAGGCATTAACACTCAAAAAGCACCAGAAACCATTCACATTACCCCAGAAGTACACTGTCGTTTAAAAAGTAATGGCCGTGTAGGACGTGTTGATTTAGTTGTAGACGTTAAAGTACAAGCAAAAGGTGAAAACCATTTACTGGTCATCGAAAATAAAATCAATCACAAGGTTAATAACCCGTTTGATTTATATGTCAAATATTGCCAAAAGAATTATCCAAATCACGAAAAAACATTTATTTTGATGGGATTAAAACCACCGCAAAATATCCCACAACATTATGTTTTTATTGCACATTCTGACTTCTGTCAAAGCTTAAAAAGCTTGTTATTAGCCAGCGAAGAGGAAGCTATTAACAATAGCTATTATCGTCATTTTGTTTTTGATTACATTGAGGCAATGGAAGCTATGAGCCCGAAAAAACCAAACGAAGAACAAGCGAAAATTATTAATTTCTGTCAAAACAATGTTGCCCTACTCGATCAACTGCAAGAACAACGTGACAATGTTCGTGATAGCTTTCGTACTCAATTATCTGAGATAGAAGCACTATTAAAAACAGATGTTTTTGGCGAAATCGAAAGTCATAATATAGACGATGAAAATACATGGGAATACTTAGGCATTTACGCATACTCTGATGACTTTAAGATTCGTAACACCTCACACAAAGTCTATATTGTTGCCCATTGGACATTAAAGTCAGTCTACCTCACTATTGAAATGTATACGGTACGCGACGAAAACCAAGTGCCACTCTCTGTAATGCTTAAATTATTAGAGAGCTTGGCAGTAAATGTCATTAGTGCAGAAGATGAAGATAGCGTGATTGTTTTTACCGCACAAAGCAAAGACATGACACCACAAATATTAGCAACTGCAATTGATGAGCTTTATCAAAAAATTGCGCGTGATATTTAAGAAAAACAACAAACAAGGCTTATAAGCACTTAGCCTTATGTTATTGATAGCAAAAGATTAAAGGACACCCCATGAGCATCCATAAGGAAATCGCCTTTGAAAACGACATCTGCAATCATTTGGCGGCTCATGGTTGGTTATACAGCAAAGGCGATGCCGTAAATTACGACCGCGCCTACGCCCTTTACACTGCCGATGTCATTGCGTGGATACAAAGCACTCAGCCGCAAGCATGGCAAACTCTGGTTAAAAATCATGGCACAACGGCTCAAAAAGTCGTACTTGACCGCCTACGCAAACAACTCGACGACCAAGGCACATTAACGGTATTACGTCACGGCATAGAACTATTGGGCTTACGTCAGCCCTTGCAGTTAGCGCAGTTTAAACCTGCATTAGCGATGAATCCCGACTTACAAAGCCGCTATGCCGCCAATCGCTTGCGCGTCGTGCGCCAAGTGCGTTATTCACTGCATAACGAAAACAACATCGACTTAGTGTTATTTGTGAATGGCTTACCTGTTGCCACCGTAGAGCTAAAAACCAACTTCACCCAAAGCGTGAATGATGCCATCGACCAATATCGCTACGACCGTCACCCTCGCCCAAAAAACCAAAACGCCGCCGAACCCTTACTCGACTTTCCGCGTGGTGCATTAGTCCATTTTGCTGTCAGTAATAGCGAAGTGTATATGACCACCAAACTACAAGGCGCAGCCACCGTCTTTTTACCGTTTAACCAAGGAGACAATGGCGCGGCAGGTAATCCACCCAATGATAAAGGTCATCGCACCGCTTACCTGTGGGAAAACGTCTGGGCGCGTGATAGTTGGCTCGAAATTTTAGGCCGCTACTTGGTCGGCAAACGTGACAGCAAAAAACAACTCGCCAACCTAATTTTCCCCCGTTATCACCAGTTGGATGCCACTCGTAAACTCTTAGCCTCGGTACTTAACGAAGGCATCGGCGGCAAATACTTAATTCAACACTCCGCAGGTTCGGGCAAAACTAATTCTATTGCATGGTCAGCACACTTTTTAGCCGACTTACACGATGCCCAACACAACAAACTGTTCGATTCAGTGTTAGTGGTTTCTGACCGCACCGTCTTAGACAGCCAACTGCAAGAAGCCATTTTTGACTTTGAACGCACCGCAGGTGTCGTCGCTACGATCAAAGGAGAAAGCAACAGCAAAAGCGGTGAATTAGCTAATGCGCTCTCAGGTGGCAAAAAGATTGTTGTCTGTACCATTCAAACCTTCCCATTTGCCCTTAAAGCCGTACAAGACCTCGCTGCAACCGAAGGCAAACGCTTTGCTGTGATTGCCGATGAAGCACACAGCTCACAAACGGGCGAAGCGGCCTCTAAGCTCAAGCAATTACTCTCTGTTGAAGAACTTAACGACTTAGCCGATGGCGGCGAAGTCAGCACCGAAGATTTACTGGCCGCGCAAATGGCCGCACGCGCCAATGATGCAGGCATTACTTATGTCGCCTTTACCGCCACACCTAAAGCCAAAACCTTAGAACTATTTGGCCGTCGCCCCAATACTGATTTACCTGCCAGTGCCGATAACTTACCCGCACCGTTTCATGTTTACTCGATGCAGCAAGCCATTGAAGAAGGCTTTATTCTGGACGTTCTCCAAAACTACACGTCTTACTCACTCGCCTTTAAGTTAGCCAATGAAGGCGAAGAGTTTGACGAAAAATCGGTCGAACGTGGCGAAGCGATGAAAGGCATTATGCGTTGGGTAAAATTGCATCCCTACAACATCGCCCAAAAAGTACAAGTCGTCGTTGAACACTTTCGAGAGAATGTTGCACCTTTACTTAGTGGCAAAGCTAAAGCAATGGTCGTGGTGAGCAGTCGTTTAGAAGCGGTACGTTGGCAATTAGCCATTGATAAATACATCAAAGACCAAGGTTATAAGCTCGGCACATTAGTCGCTTTTTCGGGTGAAGTGATTGATATGGAGTCTCACCCCGACCCATTAACCGAAAACAGTAAGCGGTTAAACCCCAACTTACATGGCCGCGATATGCGCGAAGCCTTTAACACCGACGAATACCAAGTGTTATTGGTCGCCAATAAGTTTCAAACAGGCTTTGATCAACCGTTATTGTGCGGTATGTATGTCGATAAAAAACTAGGCGGTATTCAGGCGGTACAAACCTTGTCGCGGTTGAATCGTGCCTACCCAACCAAAGACACCACCTATATTTTAGACTTCATCAACAAACCCGAAGAGATTTTGGCCGCCTTCAAAACCTATCACACCACCGCCGAATTAGAAGATGTGACTAATCCGCACTTGGTCTATGACTTACGCTCCAAACTCGACAGCTTGGGCTATTACGATGATTTTGAAGTTGATAGAGTCGTAGCAGTAGAGTTAAAACCCAATGCCAGCCAAGCCGAGCTAATTTCAGCATTAGAACCTGTCGTCGATAGATTGCTGAAACGCTACAAAGCCGCGCAACAACAACTGGCACTCGCCAAAAGTAAACAGGATGCCGATAGCGCACAAGAGGCGCAAGACACGCTCAATGCCTTGATACTGTTTAAGCGTGACATGGGTGGCTATATACGCCTGTATGCGTTTTTGTCTCAAATATTTGACTATGGCAATACCGACATCGAGAAACGCGCTATTTTCTTTAAACGCCTGATGCCTCTGTTAGCCTTTGGCCGCGAACGTGATGGCATTGATTTATCTAAACTCACCCTCACCCATCACAAGCTAAAAAAGCAAGGTCAACAACCCTTACCGTTAGGTGAGGGTGATACCATTAAACTGCCACCGATTACCGATATAGGCACTGGCGAAATTCATGAAAAAGAAAAAATTCGCTTGGGGGAAATCATCGCCAAGGTGAATCAACTGTTTGAAGGTGAACTAACGGAAAACGATAAATTGGTCTTCGTGAACCAAGTGCTAAAGAGCAAATTATTAGAGTCCGAAATTCTCAGGCAGCAAGCCTGCAATAACAGTAAAGAGCAGTTTTCTAATTCACCTGATCTGACTAGCGAAATGATGAACGCGATTATTGATGCGTTTGCCGCCAATACAACAATGAGCAAACAAGCCTTAGACTCTGAAAAAGTACGTGTGGGCTTATTAGATATTCTGCTCAATAATGCAGGATTGTATGAGGCGTTGAGGGCTGCTAATCATGGCTCTCTTTGATCGATGACACATGGAAATCGTATGTGCAATCAACCAAGGACAAAGCCAAAATCTCGCTAAATACGATTAAGTATGAGTTACGTGCCAAGCGGTTTAACGAAGCACAAAAGCTAACCGAAAAATAATAGTTAACAGCTTTTAGTTAACGGCAGCCACTAAAACTGATTGGGTGTAAAAGATAAGTACAATATTCAGTAACAAGGTATTTCGGGCACAAAATAGGACTACAAGTGGCAGTTTTAAGGGGTAGCAAAATAATAAGGGGGTATTTTTGGGGGTATTTATGAAATAAATAAAAAATTAAACCTTTATAAAACAGTGTATTAATTAATAAACTTCATGATCGGTGGGATCACCACATTATGTTCTAGTATACGCGAGCCTGTAAATTAAACTGTGTAAACGTTTAAATTTAGATACCCTTTTAAAGG
>VIAD01000002.1:0-189409 GCA_006546595.1 Moraxellaceae bacterium AER2_44_116
CATCACAACATTTTACAGAATTACTCAATCCTTTGCCATTTGTGCAACAAAGCCCATTGCAAGTCTATAATGTTGCAGGAAAAATATTGAGCAATAATGCTATTTTAACTGTAAAGCCTAAAATTAAAGAGTGGCATGTAGCCACAAAGGCTGATAAGCAAGAGTATCAATATATTGATGGGCAAGGATGGATGGCTAAATCAAATACTAATGCATCTACAGCTGATATTCCTAGACATCCAAATTTGCCTGAAGGGGTTGTAGCAGGAGCGAGTAGTCTAAATAAAGGAAATTGGACAGCTAATATATGGGAAGTTGATAATAATCTGAACGATACAATGACAATTTTGGCTCAAGTTAAAAGTCCTTCTACCGATACAGGCGTAGTTAAATTATATGAAGGACGTAGCGATTTTCTTTCAAGTTGGGTAAAAGTCGCTTTAAATAAAGAAGGTAATGTCACTTTTTTGTGGGAAACTCCAAATAATACTGCGAACTCGGAAATCCAATATAAACAATTTAAAGCAGGAAAATGGCTTAGCACGCAAACATTACCTTCTACTCGTGGAGCACATATAAGATATACATTTGATGAGGGAGAAGATAATAAAAGGGTGTTTTACAATATTATTGATGACAATGGGAAAAGCAGAACAAGTTTTGCCTATTATACCTTATTTATTGATTCCAATAATGGTGTTACACAACATATCCGTTTAGATACCCCTACAGCACAAGATATAACTGATACACTTATGATCTTAAATGAAGGGAAAAATAACTATTCAGTATTTTGGACTCAAAAAAATCAACAAACTGAAAAAAAATGTTTGGCAACGCGCCGTTTATATTTAGGTACTTGGACTCCTGTGAGCTGTATTAATAATAGTAGTAATAGTGATTTTTCCAATATAAATGCTGATTCGTATTTTTTAACTACTGTTGATAATAATATGATGGTTTCTTGGTATAGTTATGCACAAGGTAATAATCATCTTGTTGCAGCACGTCGCATTGGTCAAACTTGGACTCAGCCAACAGCAGTTCAAATAAAACAAACCTACTATGATTCTGTTGGAAGTATTAAGTCAAGTATATCAAGCCAAGGTGAAGGTATCATCGCTTTAGAGAATCAAGGTAAGTTGGATGTTTTTACAACATCAAAAGGCATATGGCAGCAGTTACCTAGTATTGTGCCAATAAACTTAACAAAGGATACTTATATTAATAATGTTGTCCCATTATTTGATGATAAACAAAGTCCTATATTATTGTGGGAAATAGTAGATGACAGTCTTAAGACTTTTCCAAATAACGAATCTATATCTTTCAGTAGTTTAGATGATAGATATAATTGGAAAACAACAATTGTGCAAAAAGATATATCATTTGACTCATTTCAATATACTACTAATCGTATAAAAGTTGGCGGAGAGTGGTGGGGTGGTGAAACTTATAAAGTCACCACATCGGATGTAAAGTTGGAGAGAGGAACTCAAGGTACTCTAAATGCGAGTTGGTTAATACGCGATCAACAAGGGGTGAAGCGAGTTGTCGCTCGCTTTGAATAGCTAAAATTTTTTAATTTAAGAGATGGGTTGTGTAACCATCTCTTTTATCCGCGTAGTTTAATTAATACTTCACAATACCCTGCTGCGCTGCCCACTGTGCCACATCCTGCTTATTCAACGCCGCCGCCATTAAATCAGGAAACAAGTCAGGCGTACACGCAAAGGTCGGTGAACCCAACGCGGTAAAATGAGCGGCATTACGCGCATCAAAACACGGTGCGCCATCATCTGCTAACGCCAATAGACTAATCATTTGTACGCCGCTACCTAAAATTTTCGCCGTGCGTTTTAACAATTCGTCATTATTGCCGCCTTCGTATAAATCGCTAATTAACACAATAATAGTATCGTCAGGACGGCGGATTAAACCTTGGCAATAACTTAAGGCTTTGTTGATATCGGTGCCGCCGCCTAATTGTGTGCCAAATAACACATCCACAGGATCATCAAGCATGGGGGTTAAATCGACAACGGCGGTATCAAACACTACTAATTGCGTACTCACGGCTTTAATAGAGGCCAATACTGCTGCAAATAAACTGGCATACACCACTGAACTGGCCATTGAGCCGCTTTGGTCAACACATAAAATAATGTCTTTTAAGGATTGCCGTTGCCGACCATAGCCAATCAAATTCTGCGGGATGATGGTTTGATATTCAGGCAAATAATGCTGCAAATTGGCGCGAATGGTGCGTCCCCAATCAATATCTTGCACGCGCTTTGGCCGACGTGTACGACTGGCACGATTCAAACTGCCAACCACCGCTTGTTGCATACGACTAGCCAGTCTTTTCTCCAACTCATCGACCACTTTACGCACCACTAAACGTGCGGTTTCTTTGGTTTTGGCGGGCATTAAATGGTTGAGACTAATTAAAGTGCTGACTAAATGGACATCGGCTTCAACGGCTTGCAGTAATTCGGGTTCGAGTAACATTTGCTCTAGGTTGAGGCGTTCATACGCGTCTTTTTGTAAGACGCGCACCACCGAAGAGGGAAAGTATTGGCGAATATCGCCCAACCAACGACTGACTTTAGGCGCGGAACTGCCTAAACCGCCTTGTCCTGATTTTGATTTACGACTATTGCCAATATTATCGCCTTCTTCTCCATCGGCTTGGTTGTACAGCGCAGCGAGGGCGGCATCCATACCCATATCGGTGGCGGATAATTCGGGCGTGAGGTTGGCGGTGTTGCCGAGTAGTAAACGCCAACGGCGCGAGCGTTCGATTGTGTTCATGGTAAATCTCCTCCCTCACCCCAGCCCTCTCCCTCAGGGAGAGGGAGCATTGTTCTCTCTCCCCGAGGGAGAGAGTTAGAGTGAGGGTTAATAGTTCCTAAAATCTGACTCAATATCGGCAAGACCAAATTCGCGCGCTGTTCATCCACACCTTGATGGCTTTTAGTATGTTGTTGTTGACCACCGACTTTGGCCGCAATTTGTTGACGTTCGGGCAAGCTAAAGGTGGAAGTGGTGCGTCGTAATAATGGCAGTAGTTGCACGAAATGTTCTTCGGATAAATATTGCAACCAGTTATCAACCAATGCCCATAACTCATCGTCATGAAGCAGTGTTAAGCCTTGACCTGTTAAAAAGCCTGCAAACCAATTGGCCGCCTGTTCGGGATTGTTGGCTTGAGATAGGGCTAAGGCAAAACGCTCGGCTGCGGCTTCGGCACTGAGCAAGTCGTGGTCTTGTGCTAAACGACAACACCAGCCTGCTAATAAGCCGTGTAAGCCTTGTTGTTGGCACAGTTTCAGTAATACCTCATGCCATTGTTGTTGCAACGACGATTCTTCTAAACGCACTAACACGCGGTCGATGATTTTTAATTCGTCTAAACGCTGTTGCGCGGCATCATCATTCAAACTACTACACGCCGACGGCAAGCCAATACAAATACGGGTGATAAAACTGCTAACAACGTGCGCTAAGGCATCGGTATTGGTTTGCCGAACATCGCTATAACGCCATGTATTGGCTAAGGGTTCTAAGGCGGTAATTAAGGTACTAATTTCGCTACTGTGCGCCGATAACGCCATAATACGCTCAATGAGCGCGGGCATGGTTTGGCTTAAATTGGCTAATAATACCGATTCCATTAACTGGGCAATGGCACGAATACTTTGCTGTTGTTGCAATTGTTGTTGCAGATAGTTGTGTGTGGCTTCGTTGACGCTTTGCCCCCAAATCGCGGCTTCTAAGAGCTTGAGACTGAGTTCAGGCTGCCAGTTGAGTGACCATGTTTCTTTAAAACTACCGCGCCCGCCGCCACTGGCGTATTGTCCCCATGCAATGCCCAATAAATTCAGACGATGCAAAAATTGGCTACGCGCTAAATCGTTTTCTTTACGCAAGTCCAATTCTAAAGCTTTGCTATCGGCTTCGGGTTTTAGACGCAGGCTTTTGCATTGTTTGTTAAAGTCTTGTTGAATCGGTAAGGTCGGCACATCGTCAGGCACTTCCCCCAACACATCACCGACTAACATTTTTTGGCTGAGTTGCAGCGGTAAGTCATTACCATGATGCAGGACGCTGATAATGGCTTCGCTTAAATCGTCTAAATCGGGTAATTCACGGCCACGCAAAGCGGCGAGTGTCGAGATTAATCGAGTTGCATCAATCAGTTGTGCGCTGGAAGCATCTAAACCTTGTAAGCGAAGTTCTTGTGCGACTTTGGCTAACCAACTAATCGTTACCGTTTCGTGGTTGAGCGTATCGCTTTGATAATGCGCCCATAAATGTTGATACCATGCAGGTGATTCGATGCCCGCGCCATAACCGCTAGACGATAACAATCGGCTATGTGTCCACGGAATCCATGCCGCTTGGGTTTTGATTTTGTTTAAGGTTTTTAATAGTGCTGTGTCGTCTTTTTTGGTCTTTTTCAGTTCGGTTAAGGCGGGCGTATGCCATGCGCCACAAATAACAGCGATGCGTTCAAAACCTTCTTTTTCTGCGTTGCGTAAGCATTGGCGCATATAAGCTTCGCGGCAGTTTTCACGTTGTTGGCGTGGACTGTCATCGTTAGGCACTTCGCTACGCACGGCGGACATGGCTTCGTGGATGGCAGTAAAGACTTCGCCAGCATGCGGGCGTTGTTCGACTAAATGCTCCCAAAAGCGTTCGCTGTCGTAATAGCCTGCGGCTTGAGCAAGTAAGCCAATAGGGTCAACAGGTGCGCGATGTTTTATTTCGCTTCCATCCTGCGTTTCTTGTCCCTCACCCTCCGCTTCGCTCCCCCCTCTCCCTGAGGGAGAGGGCTGGGGTGAGGGCGTTTGCCAGTTATCCGCTAAATTATAGGATTGAGGTAAATCAATAAAACGTACTGGTAAGTCTCGTTGTAAGCCATATTGTATGGCTTGCCATTCAGGAGAAAATTCAGCAAAAGGAAAAAAAGCCGCACGCGGTTCGGCTTCTTCGGCCACCGAGCCATAGACCAAAACGGCAACGGGTGGTTTCATGGCAGGGTTAGCCGCAAACGGTAAAATCGCTTCGGCTTCGACAGGCCCTTCGAGCAAAATAATATCAGGTTGCAGATGAGTTAACGCACTCAATACGCTCCGCGCTGAACCCGGCCCATGATGGCGAATACCAAACAGGTGAATCATCAATCCAACTCCCGACACGCCCGATATAAATCCTTCCAACCATCACGTTCTTTCATCACCGTTTCCACATATTCTTGCCACGGAATACGGTCTTGCACAGGGTCTTTTAAGACTGCACCTAATACACCTGCGGCAATATCATCGGCGGTCAATAAACCATCGCCAAAATGCGAAGCCAATGCCCAACCATTACTCATCACCGAAATGGCTTCCGCCGTACTTAACGTGCCACTGGGTACTTTGAGTTGTGCTTTACGGTCTTCGGTCATACCTGTCCGTAATTCTCTAAAAATGGTCACGACACGACGAATTTGTTCTAGCGCAGGCGGGCTATCAGGCAGTTCTAGCACTTTCCCCAACGAAGCGACACGACTTTGAACAATACTAATTTCTTCATCGAGGGTGTTTGGAACAGGCAAAATCACGGTATTAAAGCGGCGTTTTAACGCGGAGGATAGTTCGTTAACCCCTTTGTCGCGGTTGTTGGCCGTGGCAATGACGTTAAAGCCTTTGATGGCTTGAAAGTCGGTGCCTAATTCGGGGACAGGCAAGGTTTTTTCCGACAACATGGTAATTAAGGTGTCTTGAACATCCGCAGGAATGCGCGTTAATTCTTCGACACGGGCAATTTTGCCGTCTTTCATCGCGTTAAGCATCGGGCTAGGGACTAAAGCATCAAGGCTTGGGCCTTTGGCTAACAATAACGCGTAATTCCAGCCATAACGTAAGGATTCTTCGCTCGTGCCTGCCGTGCCTTGAATCAACAAACTGCTATCGCCACTAATGGCTGCTGCTAAGTGTTCAGATACCCACGATTTTGCCGTGCCGGGAACGCCTAATAATAATAACGAACGGTCTGTCGCGAGCGTAGCCACAGCAATTTCCATCAACCGACGATTACCAATGTATTTGGCCGAAATTTCCACGCCATTATCGAGTTTGCCACCCAATAAATAGGTGATAACGGCTTGTGGCGACAGCTTCCATTGCGGTGGTTTAAGACGGGTATCTTGGGCGGCTAAAGCGGCGAGTTCTTCTTGAAATTGGTGTTCGGCACGTTGGCGCAGGACGTTAGTCATGTTGGGGTATTCCTTACGGTTTATTTGTCCTGATTATGTGGTTTGGGAAAGAATTTTAATAGATGGAGAAATGTTGGCAGCGACGGTTTTTGTCGTTTTACGGGTTTAATGGAAAACGATATGGGGCTTTTGGAAATGTGATGAGGATGGGTTTTATTTGGTGATTAATTTTGTTATTGATAGCCCAATGTGCCTTTTACCATAATGGTGAGTGCTATGGTGTGAAGGTGATATTTGGTTTTTTTTGCCGCGTGTAAAGGACGTTCTATGCTCGACATCGTGTTCCGTGCTCATGCTCTGACCAAAACATACCAGATGGGGGAGCAGAAAATTCATGCCTTACGGGGGGTGGATATGGAACTGTATCGTGGTGAATTGGTGGTGTTGTTGGGTGCTTCGGGTTCAGGAAAGTCCACTTTGCTCAATATTTTGGGCGGTCTAGATACTGCGACTTCGGGTGAGGTTGACTATTGTGGCCAAGATTTAACACGTGCGAGTGAACGCGAACTCACCGAGTACCGTCGCCATCATGTCGGTTTTGTCTTTCAGTTTTACAATCTGATTGCGAGTCTCACTGCCCGTGAAAATATCGAGGTGGTGACAGAAATTGCCGAAAATCCGATGACTCCCGATGAAGCACTCCGTTTAGTGGGTTTAAGTGATCGTGCCGACCATTTTCCCGCGCAGCTTTCTGGCGGCCAACAACAGCGAGTCGCGATTGCGCGTGCCATTGCCAAACAGCCGCAAGTCTTATTATGCGATGAACCAACAGGCGCACTGGATTCAGAAACGGGTCAGATTGTGCTTGAAGCCTTACAAAGGGTGAATCGCCAGCTCGGTACGACAACCGCCGTGATTACCCATAACGCCGCCATTGCCGATATGGCTGATCGGGTGATGTTGCTGTCGGATGGTCGTATAAGCGAAGTGCGTGTCAATGCCACGCCAAAATCCCCTAAAGATATTCGGTGGTAGCCATGCGCGTATTGCACCGAAAATTATTGCGCGAAATGTGGCAAATGCGAGGCCAAGCGTTGGCGATTTTACTGGTGATTGTCGCGGGCGTGGGTGTTTGTGTCATGAGTGTTTCGACCTATGACTCGCTACAACAGACGCGTGATAGTTTTTATCGTGAGACGCATTTTGCCCACTTATTTGCCAGCTTAACCCGTGCGCCCGAAGCAGTTGCTGCGCCAATCGCTTTATGGCCTGAAGTGGCGGAGGTAGAAACACGTATTACCGCCCCCGTGAGTCTGACGGTGGCAGGATTTAGCGACCCCGTGACAGGACAATTGGTATCTTTGCCAGATAATGGCCGACAACAATTGAATCGGCTGCAACTCATCCAAGGACAAATGCCAAGCAGTTGGCAAGAAAACGAAGTACTGATTAGTGATGCGTTTGCCGAGGCGCATCATTTAAAAAGCGGTTCAACAGTGACCGCCGTCTTAAACGGGCGGCAGCGACTATTACATGTTACAGGGATCGCTATTTCGCCAGAGTTTGTCTATCAAATTGCGGCGGGTGCGATGATGCCAGACTATAAACACTATGGCGTGTTGTGGATGGCGCGCAAACCCTTAGCTAAAGCGTTTAATTTGGATGGTGCTTTTAATGGTTTAGTTGTGCAGTTGCAGCCCAAGGCATCGCAAGCCTTAGTCATTCAACGTTTAGATTTACTGTTAGCACGTTGGGGCGGTACAGGAGTCATTGGTCGTAATGAACAACTGTCGAATACCTTTCTTACCGAAGAGTTTGCGCAGTTACAAACGATGGCGTGGTTATTTCCCGTCATATTTTTATCGGTGGCCTCTTTTTTGCTCAATGTCGTGGTCACAAGGATGATCAGTCATCAGCGACCCATTATCGCGTTGCTAAAAGCATTTGGTTATAGCAATCGTGATGTTGCGTTCCATTACGCGCAGTCGATTTTAGTCATCACAACATTGGGCATTGTCGGTGGTTTTGCCCTTGGTATGTGGCTTGGCCACAGCATGACGGAGATGTATACCCAGTATTATCGGTTTCCGACATTAATCTACAACATCAATACCCCGTGGTTAGTACCTGTTGCTTTGTTGACGCTATTAGCCACCATGGCGGGAACAGCCCGTGCGGTATTGTCGGCGGCGACCATGCCGCCTGCGGAGTCGATGCGTCCTGAACCCCCCGAAAATTATCGTCTGACATGGCTAGAAAACATTGGGTTGCGGCGGTGGTTAGGCGCGCCAGAACGTATGATTTTACGTCATTGGTCACGCAAACCTGCGCGGGCATTATTGGCGGTTACGGGCATGGCCTTAGCGGTAGCGATTATGATGGTTGGCAATTTTCAACAAGATGCGGTTAAACAAATGATGTTTATCCAGTTTCAAAAAACCATGCGCCAAGATGTAGAAATCGTATTTAATCAAACACAGCCCGAACGTGCCTTATCGAGCTTACGTGCTATGTCAGGCGTGTTGTATGCAGAAGGGCAGCGCAGCGTCGCAGTAAAATTGCGTTTTGGCCATCATCATTACCGCACCAGTTTACAGGGTTTGCCCGATCAACGACGATTACAACAAGTATTAGATTTACAGCTAAAACCGTTAACCTTGCCCGATGATGGTTTGTTAGTGAATGAACATTTGGCGCGTAAACTCGGTGTGGGTATTGGTGATACGCTGAGCGTCGAAGTATTAGAAGGCGCGAGACCCATCCGTGAAATACGAGTTGCCGCCTTGTCGCAACAGTACATGGGGATGGGCGTTTATTTACGTCAAGAGGCACTGAATCGCTTGATGCGTGAAGGCTCGGCCATTAATCGTGCATTACTGGCGATTGATGAGCAGGAGGCAACCACCATTTACCAAAAACTGCGAGAAATGCCCGCAGTGGCCGCCGTTAACTTACGGCACACCCTGATTGACAGTTTTAACGAAACCCTGCAACGGGTATTGCTCACATTTACCTTGATTAACGCCATCCTCGGCGCAGTGATTGCTTTTGGCGTGGTCTATAACACCGTCCGTATGGCCTTAACGGAGCGTAGTCGTGAACTCGCCAGTCTGTGGGTATTGGGTTATACCCGAAATGAAGCCGCTTATATTTTATTGGGTGAGTTAGCAACACTGACGCTGTTTTCGTTGCCATTGGGTGTCTTCTTTGGGCTGGGCTTGTGTCAATTTATGTCGAGCAGTTTAGAAACGGATTTATACCGAATCCCGTTAATCGTGAGTGCGTATAACATCGCTTTTTCAACGGGCATTGTGCTGTTGTCAGCGATGGTATCAGGTGCTGTGGCGTGGTGGAAAATTGGCGCATTAGATATGGTGGGAGTATTAAAAAGTGCATAGTCAACAGCAGATAACAGGCCTTTTTTTACAGGGAAAAGTAGGCAGTTTAAGGAGTGGTTATGAATATGCCTAAATCACCGCGTTTTTTTATTTGGACGGGGATTGCCTTATTTTTGGCCGTCATACTGGTGTGGAGTTTAATTCCTGCACCTGTGCGCGTTGAAACGGCCAAAGTCGAAGTCGCTCCGTTGTTGGTGACGTTGGAAGAAGAGGCTCGTGCCCGTGTCCGTGATCGTTTTGTGTTGTCTGCACCCATTTCGGGTTTTCTACGACGAGTCACTGCGCGAGTAGGTGATGCTGTCACAACGGAACAAGTGCTAGCAACATTAGAACCTCTGCGTGTCGAAGCACTTGATGACCGTCGCCGTGCGGAAGCGCAAGCGCGTGTCGAGGCCGCCAGCGCAGGGCTTTCTGTGGCCGCAGAAAGCATTAATTCTGCGCGTAGCGATGCCACACTGGCTAAAAACGACTTAGAACGTTTGCAAAAACTGGTTGCTTCTGGCGCAGTCACTTCGCAACAACTGGCAGTTGCCAAAGCCGCGAGTCTCCGTGCTGATGCCACCTTACGCTCAGCGCATTTTGCGGAGGATGTTGCCCGTCATGAACTGCAAGCCGCACGTACTACGCTGCAATTTTCTGGTAGTCGTGGCGCGTTATCTCAGGCGGCATTGTCACTGAAGTCTCCTGCCACAGGTTCTGTTCTTCGGGTGTTGCGTGATAGTGAAGGGGTGATTGTTGCAGGTTCACCCGTGTTGGAAGTGGGCGATCCTGCGGCATTAGAAGTGGTGGTTGATGTGCTGAGTTCGGATGCGGTGCAATTACAACCGAGTATGAAAGTGTTGCTTGAACGTTGGGGTGGGGAAACGCTTAACGGTGTGATTCGGCGCATTGAACCTGTGGGTTTTACTCGTGTGTCGGCATTGGGTGTGGACGAGCAGCGCGTGACGGTGGTAGTGGACATTACGTCCCCTACCGAAGCATGGAAACGGTTAGGTGATGGCTATCGTTTGGAAGCTCGATTTTTACTTTGGCAAAACGATAAGGTTTTACAAACTTCTGCCGCTAGTCTATTTCGACAAGCCAATCACTGGTCTGTATTTGTCGTTAAAGACGGTAAAGCGGTATTACGTCAAGTAAAATTAGGACATCGTAATGGTGTTCAAGCTGAGATTGTCGAGGGTTTAGCGGCAGGTGAGGTGGTCATTGTTCAGCCTGATGGTCGAGTGTCTGATAACGTGCGTGTTAGAGAGGATTAAAGAGCAGTCTAACTACGAATTTTTCTCAATTATTGTGGTGGCTAAGAAATGAGATGCACTTCTCCGATGAACGGCACTTGATTATGCTACAATATGCCCACACTAATATTGTGTCTAATGCGCTGTTAGCTCATTAAATGGTCTTTTTCTACAGGGGTTATAAGCATGACTACTGCTACTTCCGAAGATCTCTTCCATTGGTCTGATGACTTTAATGTCAATATTCAGGAAGTGGACGAACAGCATCAAGTGTTAGTTGATTTATTGAATCAGCTTCACCATGCCATTCTTGAGCGTCGAGGCAAGACCGCTTCGCGTGATATTCTTAACCAATTAGCGGACTACACACGTACGCACTTTTTGTTAGAAGAAAGTTTAATGCGTGTATTACATTATCCGGGGTTTGAAATTCACAAGCATCAACATGAGGATTTAATTCAACAAATCAATGAGTTGCAACGTAAGTTGGACGAAGAAGACGCAACAATTACCTTCGAGTTGTTATATTTTCTTAAAAACTGGTTGATTCATCACATCAACGAAAGCGATAAACGCTTTGGTGATTTTTTTGCTAAGTCTTCTAATTTACAGCAATATTCGACATGGAATAAGCAAGTTGAAGAGACAATGAAGAAGAAAAAATGGTGGTGGAAATTCTGGTAATCATCAAATAATAATTAAGTATCAATATACTCATTAGGATGACTTGAACGTTCAATCAGTCATCCTAATTTTTTTCTGCTAATGAGTCTTCAACTCTTTCCCAAATCGCTCAACCAAACTTCGCTCCTTAGGGTCTGGCAACAATCTCACGCCACGAATAAAACTTCGCACTGCTACTTTTGCCGCTAAAGTTTGTGCTTCTGAAGGCTCGCGCAAATTGAGTCGTGCGCGTAATTCGGGGTCGATTAAGGCATAAAATAAACCTTCACCCCATGCTTGTAAGGGTTTGGGATACCAATATTCTGCCCACTCCTGAGCGAGTGCGGCAATCACGAGGGTGGCAGCAGGGGTTGGACTAAAATGACGACGTTCATAGTCAATCATCCATGCTAAAAATGCGTCTTGGCTGGCGGGAATCTCTTTAATGCCCATTAACTCACCCACACGTCGCCATAATTGAAATTGCGACTCTAATTCATCTTTTGTTAAACCGTGTTTACCCGCAAAGCGATCGGAAATACGTCGCGGTAAACACGCCAGTGTCGATAAAGTGTATAAAAATAAATCGTTACTGATTTTAAAGTGTTTATGAATATTGCTCATTTTAGCAATGATTTTTTGTCCTTCGGCATCATCACCATGTTGATAAATCAAACCAAAAAACACTAAGGTTTCAAAGTTGCGTTGGCGTGTATGTTTAATAATCGTTCCTGAGCCTTCGCGATACAACACCGCCGCAATTTTGGGGTCGCCCATGTTAAAGGCAAAGGCGGCGGAAAACAGTGCGTGAATAAACATCGGTTGACCAAAACGACTTTCAAAGGTGATTTGTGCATAGCGACGGGCATCGCGCACGGGGTCTAAGGTCGCTAATTCTTTTCTCGCCCAAAATAAATCGCGCATGGTGGTAGCTCATTCAGTTTAGGACTTACGCGGTTATCGCTTATTTGTTCGCATTTCAGCCGCTTTAGGCGGCTTCATGCTCACAAAACGCGCTAATCGCGGTGCGATGCGTAAGTCCTGAGTTTTTTAATCCGTAAAGCCACTATAATGCGATTAATTACTCATATTCAACTCGCATTATTGAGAAAAATGTCATGCGTAAAATTCCCAAGCAAGCGCGCTCTCGATTATTGGTCGCCAGTATTATTGATGCGACGGCGATCGTCATTGCTAAACACGGTTTAGCAGCAGCAACGACGGCGCGTATTGCGGAACAGGCAGGAATTAGCATCGGTTCGCTGTACCAATACTTTGATAGTAAAGAAGATTTATACGAGGCATTGCTAGAACGTATTGTTGAAAAACTCATGGCGTTAGTGGATAAGCAAACCATGACGGTAGAGCCATTTACTTTGTCTGTCTGGGTGACGACGTTGTTAAACGATGTTTGGGATTATTTAGCGGCAGATAATGGCTTATATTTGCAGGTGGTACGTAATTGGTCGCAATTAGATTTTGTTAGCGGTATGGATGTTTTAGAGCAAAAAATGCTTTCCGTGTTGAGCGTTTATTTATTGCAACAACCGACTCGCATTAGCCACAACACAGGTGATCTGCCTGCGCGGCTGTATATTATCACCAATAGTATTTTGTTTACCTTACTGCGTTATATCAGCAAGCCTTCTCCGCTAGTCAGTCGGCAGTCACTGATTGCGGAGTTTGCCAGTATGGTGGAACGGTCTTTGTTATAGAGTTTTTAGGGACGATTGAGGTTTGCTGGATTGTCCCTTCAACTCCGCTCAGGGAGCATTTTTGCGCTGGCTGAGCGGAGTCGAAGCCTGTCTTAACGATTGCGCGTATTAAAGTCTTTTTTCCGCTGCTTTTTGTTTAGCTCTTGCTGAGCGAGTTTCTCGTCGCGTAACTGCTGGACGATAATCATTTCCCGTTCAATATCTTCAGGTCTTTCCATGCTGATTCTACCAATGACGATGTTTCTAAATTCTTGCAGCACGATATTAGCAATTTTATGAAAATCGACATGGCCTCCGCCACCTAAACAGCCGCGTTGTTTACCAACAATATCCAAAAATTCAATTTCAGTTTCAGGTAACTCGTCCAACTTAAAACGCTGCTTTAACAGTTCAGGATAGGTTTTTAGAAAATAACCGACGGCAAACACGGCGACATCTTCATTATTCATCGCGGTTTCTTTAATTGCACCTGTGGCAGCAAGACGATAACCGCTTTGTACGTTTTCGATTTTTGGCCACAAAATACCCGGTGTGTCGTATAACAACAGGCCATTGTGTAAGTTAATACATTGTTGACCTTTGGTGATAGCAGGTTCATTACCTGTTTTAGCAATCACTTTACCCGCTAAAATATTAATAATCGTCGATTTGCCAACGTTAGGAATGCCCGTAATCATGGCGGTGAGATTGCCTAATGCGTTTTCTTTGCCATGCAGAATATTTTTACACAAGCCCACTAAGCTACGAATTTGCTCAGGTCGTTGTGAGCTGACTGCAATCGCTTTGACACCTTGCTGTTGTTGCCAATAGTCTAACCAGAGTTCGGTCACGACAGGGTCGGCAAGGTCGCTTTTGTTGAGCAGTTTGATACACGGTTTATTGCCACGAAATTGTTCAATAACAGGATTAGCACTACTGAAAGGAATACGGGCATCGACGACTTCAATAATCAAATCGACTTTCGGCAACAACTCTTTGATCTCTCGGATGGCCTTATTCATGTGACCGGGAAACCAATTGATACTCATAGACAGTGCCTTAGCTAGATAAACGTGTGAAGGGCGATATTGTAACCTGATTTTGAGGGGGATAATGGCGTAGGGGCAAATAATCATTTGCCCCTACAGTATTGCGTGATTTAAAGGGGAATAAATCCCCATCAGTTATTTAGCAACAGGTGCAGCAATTGGCGTTTGGCGCATTTTTTGGTAATCCGCTTCCGAATTCAACATTTCTTGTTTGCTGGTTTCGACTTGACGGCGACCCTCTTCAATCATTTGTTCACCTTTAAGTTGGTCACTTTTACTGGTTTCAATCATGTTTTGGCCTTTAGTCATCATTTTTTCGCCTTTAGCAACACCATCGCTGCTGTTGTTCCATTGTTTGCCGATGGAATTAGCTTCATTGCCGCGATTGGATAATTGATCGCCAAATGATTTGGGTTGGCTTGCACAACCTGCAAAAAGTAATGTGCTTAACAGAGTGGTCAAAAGTAATGTTTTCATAGTCGTATGCTCTCATTTGTTTGTTGGAAGTGGCTTCGACGACATGCCGAAGCCACGGTGGTGTTGCTATTTTTTCGCGTAGTTGATGATGATGTTGACGCGACGGTTTTCCTGTTGCCCTTCTGGGGTGGCGTTGTAGGCAAAGCGGCGAGTACGCCCGAAGCCTTCAGCCGTCAACCTTGAACGTGCAATACCTAAGTGATCAACCAGATAATCCACCACGCTTTCTGCACGTTTTTGGGAGATTTCCATGGCTAACTCAGGCGTTCCTTGAACATTGCCCGTATGACCTTCAATAGTTGCGGTGGTAGTCGGATTTGCTTTGAGGAAATTGGCTACTTTGCGTAGGTCGTTGGCATATTCGGCTCGCACATCGGTTTTGTTTTTATCAAACTCAATGTGCATCGCCATTGTCACTCGGGTAGGGGCGACAACCAGTCCTTCGATGTCGGTAGCACAAGCGATGACGGCATCAATCCGACGATTCATCCGTTTGCCATCTTCGGTTTGGTTATCGGCAACAGGTCGAGAGTCGCCATAACCGACAGCACTGAGTCGTGTTGGTGCAATATGAATGGTGTCAGCAAGGTAATTGACAACACTTTCAGCCCGTCGTAATGACAGCCGCATGTTGTATTCACTATCACCGACATTATCGCTATGACCTTCAATGACAGCAGTAGTGTTAGGATATTTGGTCAAGAAAGTACCTAAGGTATTAATCTTTTCCTTTTCTTCACGCTGAATATCATCTTTATCAATCTCAAATTCCATTTCAAGAATGCTACAGTATTGCTCCGTAACAGGAATAGGAATAACGACTAGCACAGGTTCAGGCTCAACCACCCGTTCAGGCTTAGGTTGTTCGCCCACGACCATGGGGTCGGCTTTACCAAAACGGTAAACAAGTCCCAGAGAAATCAAGTCAACGTCGCCTTTGTTGCCAACGGCATCATTGATTTGGTAGCGTTCAGCCTCAGCGCGAACGCCGAGGGCTTGAGTGAAGGCATACTCTAGACCAACACCTATTTTGTAGTTGACATCGCGTTTGCTGCGTTTGGGGTCAAGGACGTTGACCAAGCCAACACCATCAAAAGAAGCGGTTGTTTTCGCTCCGTTTAAGCCCATCCGCCCAAAAGCAGACAACTTCTCGGTTAATGGCAAAATACCAACGGCATCAATATTCAAACCTTTCAGTCTGATATTGCCGTTCAGCGTTCCTACAGGCACTGTCGTTGCCGCAAAACCGTATTCACCTAAATCGAAGTAACCGCCTTCGACGGCAAAGTTTTTGTTGACCTTGTAGCCAGCAAACAGCTTCCAGCCATTGTCATGGTCATCATCTTCAATTTGAGCGGCGGTAAACCCGTTGCTTAGCAGACTGTTGATGATGCGTTCGTCGTCGATGGCTGCGCTAGATTTACCGAGATTGCCGCCAACGTACCAGCCTAGATCGCTGCCTACCGCATAAGGACTACTCAAGATGGCGAGAGCGATGAGTCCTTGCGTTCCTAGTTTCATGAGTTTCATAGAGTTCTCCTTAGCCTTATGGTGCAGGCACGTTAATGATGGCGTTGGTCATGGTGACAGAAGCATTCAGACCCATTGCTCTGCCATTGACCGTCACGAGGGCGACGTTACCAACGGTAGAAAGTGAGACTGCCGAAGAGGCGATAATCGTACCGACCATCGTGCCACCACCTGCTGCATTAATTGTGGCCGACGAACCAACTCGCCAAAACACGTTCTTCGCTTGTGCACCGTTGATCAGAATAATGCTACGTGGGGCAGCAGGTGCACCGACAGTGAGTGTTGTTGCTGTTTGGAAAATCCAAATAGCATTGGCATCACCTTGAGCATCAAGCGTGAGGTCTGATCCTGTGATTTGGAACGAACCACCCGCTGCTTGGTAAATACCAGACGCTAAGGTTAAGCCGCCTAATTGACCTGCACCGGGATCAGTACCACCGGGCATTGCACCGGGAGCAAGTTTGTTAAACGCTGTTTGCGCATCACTGCGTGCTTGCGTAGCAACACTACAAGCAACTGCATTAACCGCCGCTGCTGTTGGCCCTGTGGTTGAGACAGTACAGGTGTAAATTTTGCCGTTAACTGCACCTTGGTTAGAGCCTGTTTCGGTGTAGAGGTCGTTGGCAGTATCATGGAAACCGGTGATTGCCGATGCCGTGACCGCTGTAGTACCTAAATCACCTCCAATAACCGTTAATGTGCCTTGGTTGGTTGTACCAGCCGCGCCACCTAAGTTACCAAACGGTGCAGCCGTTCCGAGATCAACGACAGTGGCACACGCTTGTGTTCCTGTCGTAAATGTCCAGATTTTGCTAATGACCAGTCCATTGCCTGCTAAGTCTTTTGCACCTGTAGTGACTGTTGCGGTGTAGTTGGTGTTAGCCAACAAATCACTGGTCGGGTTAAACGTCGCTACTTTGCTCAGAGCATCATAAGCAACCGTACCACCTGTTAACGCGCCACCACTGACTTTGAGGGTAAGTGTGCTGGTAGTGAGTGAGAACGGATCCATCGCTTCGCTAAACGTGGCATTAATGCTTTTTTGTAAACAAATGCCTGTCGCTAAATCTAAGGGATTCACTCGTGTCACGGTGGGTGGTGTGGTGTCTGGAGCTGCACCTGTCGAGAACGTCCAAACGACATTGTTGAGCAAGGCATTACCTGCCAAGTCCCGTGCGCCTGTCGTCACTATTGCCGTAAATAAGGTATTGGCAGGCAGTGTTGCAGGTGTGGTAGGAGTGAACGTCGCTGTTCTTGCGCCAACGGCATAGACTACTGTGCCTGTGATTGCGTTTGCACCCGGTCCTTGAAGAAGGATGGTGTTATCCGACACAGTTGCTGGATCCATATCTTCACTAAAGGTAGCAACGACTTTGGCATTAAAAGCAACGCCTGTTGCACCTGCTAGAGGAGATTTAAGCGTCACGGTTGGACGAGTGGTATCAGGAGCTGCGCCTGTGGTAAATGTCCAAACTGCATTACTAGCAGCAGGTAGCAAGGCTAAGTCGCCTGCCAATGTATTACCAGCCAAGTCTTTAGCACCAATGGTCACGGTTGCCGTCAATAATGTTGTCGCTGGCAATGTGCTGCTCGGTGTAAAGGTGATGGTTCTTGCGCCAACCGTGTAAGTCACTGCACCCGTAATGGCTGCACCACCTGCACCTGTCACGCTAAAGTTAGCTGCCACCATGGTTGCGGGATCCATGTCTTCACTAAAGGTGGCAATGACTTGTTGGTTAAGAGCCACACCCGTTGCACCATTCGCAGGCACTTTTAGGGTGACTGTTGGGCGAGTGGTATCAGGAGTTGCGCCCGTCGAGAATGTCCAAACGGCATTATTAGTGAGAGCATTACCTGCGGAGTCCTTCGCACCTGTCGTTACAATCACGGTAAATAAATCACCCGTTGGTAACGGCGTACTAGGGTTAAAGGTCGCTGTTTTTGCACCAACGGCATAAGTAACCGTACCTGCAATAATCGTCGAACCCGGACCTTGTAAAATCACTGTATTAGCAGTAATTGTTAACGGATCCATGTCCTCACTGAACGTCGCAATGACATTAGCGTTGGTGGCAACATTGATCGCATTAGCCGCAGGCACTTTATTCGTGACGGTAGGCGAGGTGATATCAAGTGTCGCACCTGTAGCGAATGTCCAAACAGTATTAGCAGCAAGGCTATTGCCCGCTAAGTCCGTTGCGCCCGTTGTGACAGTAGCCGTAAATAACGTACTAGCAGGGAGTGTCGCAGGGATTGTTGGCGTAAATGTCGCTGTTCTTGCGCCAACGGCATAAGTAACCGTTCCAGTAATCACTGTTGCCGCAGGTCCTGTGAGCTTAACGTTGGTTTCGTTGAGTGTTGCGGGATCCATATCTTCATTAAACGTTATCAGTACTTTCTCATTAAAAGCCACACCTGTTGCACCAGCGACAGGGACTTTGAGTGTCACTGTTGGGCGAGTGGTATCAGGAGTTGCGCCTGTCGAGAATGTCCAACTGGCATTATTAGTGAGCGCATTACCCGCTAAGTCTTTTGCACCTGTCGTCACAATCACCGTAAAGACATTACCTGTTGGTAATGTTGCAGGCGATGTCGGGTTGAAGGTGGCTGTTCTTGCGCCAACGGCGTAAGTGATTGTTCCTGTAATAGCTGTTGCACCCGGACCTTGAAGAAGAATGGTATTACCAGTAATGGTTAACGGATCCATATCTTCACTAAAGGTCACAATGACACTGGCATTGGTCGCCACATTAATATCACCTACCGCTGGCACTTTCAGTGTCACTGTTGGCGGCGTAATATCAGGAGCAGCACCTGTGGTAAATGTCCAAGCCGCATTGGCCGCGACTAACGGAGTCGATGAATCACCTGCCAAGGTATTGCCTGATAAATCCCGAATGTTTGTTGTCAGTGTTGCGGTATAAATCGTATTAGAGGTTAACGGACTGTTGGCAATAAAAATAGCAGTTCTTGAACCCACCGCGTAACTGACAATACCTGAAATAGTAGTGACACCTGATTTTAAGGTAAAGCTACTTTCGCGAATAAACAGAGGATCCATATCTTCATTAAACGTGGCTGTTACCATTGAGTTAAGAGCAATTCCTGTTGCACCCACTGAAGGGACTTTAAGCGTCACCATAGGTCTAGTGGTATCTGGTGTGACACCTGTGGTGAATGTCCAAACGGCATTGCTCGCCGCAGGCAAAGCCGCAGGGTCGCCTGCTAAGCCATTTCCTGCCAAATCTTTGGCATCACTGGTGACGGTAACGGTTAACAGTGTGGTAGCAGGCAAGGTTGCAGGACTAATGGGAATAAAGGTCGCTGTTTTTGCACCAACGGCATAGGTTACTGTTCCTGTAATCAACGCTGCGCTAGGGTCTTTTACCAAAATGTTAGCGGTCGTCATCGTTGCGGGATCCATGTCTTCACTAAAAGTAATGAGAACTTTAGAATTGATCGCGACATTCGTTTCACCCGCATCAGGTGCTTTTAAGGTCACAGTAGGGCGAGTGATATCAGGTGCAACACTGGTAGTGAAGCTCCAGACAGCATTATTGGCCAGCGCGTTGCCAGCCAAGTCTTTTGCTCCCGTGGTCACTGTCGCCGTAAATGTCGTGCTGGCGGGCAGAGGGGATGGGGAAGTTGGTGTAAAAGTCGCCGTTCTTGCGCCCACTGAGTAGGTGATTGTTCCTGCAACGATATTCGCGCCTGCACCGTGAAGCAAAATGGTATTGGCCGTAATCGTTGCAGGGTCCATATCTTCACTAAACGTGGCAATGATTTTTTCATTAAAAGCGACGTTAGTTGCACCTGCCGCAGGGACTTTTAAGGTCACTGTCGGGGCAATGATGTCAGGAGCGACACTGGTAACAAAACTCCAAACAAACGCATTCGTTAATGACAGACCCGTGGTGTCTTTAACGGTGGTTGTTAGTGTTGCTACGCAGGTTGTATTATGTGGTAGCGTGACATTTGGCGAAAAAGTAGCCACGCGACTGGCGGCTAAATAAGTCACTGTCCCTGCAATGGCATTACCCGCAGGGCAAGAAACAGTGAGCGTCGAGTTGTTGATCGTTGCAGGAGCAATATCTTTGCTAAAGGTCGCCGTGATTTTGCTGTTGATGGCAACATCGGTGATGATGGGGGTAATGGCCAAAGGGACTGTGGCTGTCACCGTCGGGGCAAGTGACGCTGCTGCTCCTCCGCTACCCAGTATGGGATCTTTTCCTCCGCAGCCTACGGCTAGAACGCTAAACATTAGCATCATGAACCGTGCGAAGAGTCCAAATTGGCTCTCTATTTTGTTCATTTTAAACATCCTTTGTGGATTTTTTTGGGTGACTCAAATAGTCAAGATTTACATTTTGGGGGGGTAAATCTTGACTATTTAAAGTTTGGTAACACGCTGACAATGGCTGTGACCACCTGTTAAAAACCATTGTTGCGCCGTAGCATCCTCAATGCTTATAAGCGTCGGCCTTGAATCACACGAAGCAAAATGACCACGACAGCTATCACTAAGAGAATATGAATAAAGCCACCCATGGTGTACGAGGTAACAAACCCCAGAATCCACATAATGACTAAAACAATGGCGATGGTTTCGAGCATGTCAGCTCTCCTTACTCTAAGAGTTAAGCCAGAAAATGTATTTTCACCTATATAAAACAAAGTGTTATATTGATAAAAGTACGAGTTCTGGCTTAAACCGTTAATCTAGCTTTTGAATTTGGCAACCGCATCGGTGACCGATGTTTTTAGCGAAATCCACGCAGATTCAATACCCGCTTTCACGGTGTCCCATGCTTCTTCGCCTGCATCAGCGAGTTCAGCAATTTTGGCTTGTGCTTCTTCGAGGTGAACTTCCAGTGCTTCAAATTGTTTGTGCATGGCAATTTGTGCTTCGGCCGCCTCACCAGCAGCCTTTGCTTTTAAGGCGGCTAAGTCCGCTTTCCATTCATCAATTTGGGCTTGGAGTTTCTGTTTTTGCAGTTCTTGGGTAGTGGTGTTCATAACATTCATCCTATGATGGGTATCATTGTGATCTGTGATGGACTGATACTGGATTCAATACAGCCATCCATTGCGTTAATGGTTTTTGTATCCTGACTCAAAATATCGAGTCGAAAGTGGACGTAGTTTTCTTCATCAATTGTTAAGCTCCATTTGCTTGCATAGACGCGAATGTGATTTTCAAAGAGATAGTCACGGCTACGACGAATGGCGAGTAACAAGCTTTCAGGCAAGGTGTCAGCGACTCCGTTGTCCTCTGGGTTGAGCCAAAAACTAACTCGCCATGAGAGATCAATGCGCGGTAAATGTTCCATGTAACACCTCTTGAAAACGCGCTATTCGTCGTCAACGACAAGCAACGTGAGCAATAAGAAATTGATATGTTAGAAGTTGTATTGGAACGCAGCCGATAGACTGTCGATATCGGTATCATCCATAGTGAAGCGTTCATATTCGGTACGGATCGCCATGTTGTCACCGACAGCAAAACGCAGACCTAAGCCCAACGCAATATCCGTCCCGTTTTGACTTCTGCTAATGCCGTTAAAGCGATGGTCGGTTTCCCACATCAACGCACCAATTTTGCCGTATGGTGCGATTGCGCTATTTTTGAAAAAGTCGAGCACCACGCCCGCTGTCCAGCCTGTTGCTTGAATGCGATCTGAGTTTCTGTTGGCTGCACCAAAATCAAGATATTGACCTTCTAATGACAATGCATTGTTCATTTTTACACCAACCAGTGCTTTCCAAGAGGTTCTGCTTTTGGAAAGGTCGCCGTTGGTGTTGGTAAAGTCTTCGCCATTCATACGGCCATAGCCAATACCGCCACCCAAGTAATAAGAGCTTCCACTGTTGTAGGCTTTGTCAGCAGCAACACTATTTTCGGCAGCAAAAGGCATTGCACATAACATGATGAATGGCAAAGCGCGTTTGAAATTGTTCATATAAACCTCATTGTTTGTCTTGTCCTGCTAATGGTTATTAGCAAATTAACCACATCCGTTGAGCCGTTGAGGCGGTGCAACCTTCCAGAGAAGTGTTTTACGGGTGTGTCTTTTCGTCCTGCTCAAAATGAGCTTATTCACAAGCTCAGTCTGTGCAGTAACGTACACAGGTC
The DNA here is from genome assembly GCA_006546595.1 of Moraxellaceae bacterium AER2_44_116. GTDB lineage: Bacteria > Pseudomonadota > Gammaproteobacteria > Pseudomonadales > Moraxellaceae > Agitococcus. The sequence goes on from VIAD01000002.1 coordinate 22,385, forward strand.
TAAATAATGATAAATTTTTGATTTAAGTAAGTAGGTTAGGAGGGGGATTAAGAGAGGAAGGGACAATTTAAGAAAACATCAACACGCGCTAAAAAATGAGTCAGAGTTGTATTAATTCAGTACATGAGCCGTATTCCATCACGGTGAGAATTACTTATGTGGTGTACCGAACATACCGCCACGTCAAACTAAGTAATACTGCTTTTACCTATCAGAAGATCACTGAGTCATCGCGCCGACAATGCCAGTGTTCTCAATTTCCCCTCATGTTACGCAACGTACAGAACCCACTGTATTTAAGGCGCAATCTTATTGTGATTTCTCTATTGCTGACTCTACGCGGGTCACGTGATGTTTATAGCGATGAATGATTGATAACCAGACGATTTTTGAAACAGGTATTACCATGAACATTAAAGAAGAAAAGCGTATACCGAGCACTGTTACTGAAAAGCAGGATAGTCCTAGCGGTATCTTAGAGTTTCAGCATCAAGAGTCGTTATTAAAAATGGGAGCTTTGCAGGACGCAATTTTCAATAGTGCTTATTTTTCTAGCATTGCCACCGATGAAAAAGGCGTGATTCAGATATTTAATGTTGGTGCGGAGCGTATGCTGGGTTACATGGCTGCCGATGTGTTGAATAAAATTACGCCTGCCGATATTTCTGATCCGCAAGAAGTGATCGCTAGAGCAAAATCGCTAAGCCTAGAGCTAGAAACCACCATCAGGCCGGGTTTTGAAGCCTTGGTATTCAAAGCCTCACGCGGCATTGAGGATATTTACGAGCTAACGTATATCCGCAAAGACGGCAGCCGTTTTCCTGCGATTGTCTCGGTGACGGCACTGCGCGATGTTGACAGCAAAATCATTGGTTATTTGCTCATTGGCACAGATAACTCGGTACGTAAACAGGTAGAAGAAGAACAGAAAAAACTAGACCAGCGTTTGCGTGACCAGCAGTTTTATACGCGCTCACTTATTGAGTCAAATATTGACGCGTTAATAGCGACTGACCCGTCAGGCATTATTACCGATGTCAACAAACAGATGGAAGAACTGACCGATTGCACGCGTGATGAGCTAATCGGCGCACCGTTTAAAAATTACTTCACCAATCCAGAGTTAGCGGAAAAAGCCATTACCCGCGTCTTGAGTGAAAAAAAGGTGACCAATTACGAGCTCACTGCACGCTCCAGAGACGGCAAAGAAACCGTGGTTTCTTATAATGCGACGACGTTTTATGATCGTGATCGTAAGCTGCAAGGCGTTTTTGTAGCTGCTCGTGATGTCACGGAACGTAAAATAGCCGAAGAGCTAAAACGAGCCTCCTCCGTGTATGCCCGCTCCTTGATTGAAGCCTCGCTAGACCCCTTAGTGACAATTAGCGCACAAGGTGAAATCACTGAAGTCAATGAAGCCTCCGTGCAGGCAACGGGTGTGCCGCGTGAACAGTTAATTGGTACTGATTTCTCGGATTATTTTACCGAGCCAAATGAAGCGCGGGCGTGTTACCAAAAAGTGTTTTCTGATGGTTTAGTGCGTGATTATCCCTTGGCGATTCGTCATACCTCAGGCCGAATCATGGACGTACTCTACAACGCCGCGGTTTATAAAGATGACAATGGCCAAGTACAGGGCGTATTAGTCTCCGCGCGGGATGTCACCGAACGTAAACGCCTAGACCAAGCCCTTCAGGAAACCAATATTGAGCTAGAGCGTGCGAAATCCATGGCGGAAAAAGCCAATCTTGCCAAGTCAAACTTCCTATCGAGCATGAGTCACGAATTACGCTCGCCACTGAATGCCATACTCGGTTTTGCACAGTTAATGGATTCGGATAATCCCCCTGCAACACAATCGCAAAAAGCCAGTATCGACCAGATTTTGCATGCAGGGTGGTATTTACTTGAGTTAATTAACGAGATTCTTGATCTTGCCGTGATTGAGTCGGGCAAGTTGTCCTTGTCAGAAGAGCCGATATTATTGGCCGAAGTCATGCTTGAATGTCAGGCGATGATTGAGCCGCAAGCGCAAAAACGCGGTATTACCTTAATTTTCCCTCAGTTTGAAAATCCTTGTTTTGTCCGTGCCGATCGTACGCGCTTAAAACAAGTGCTGATTAATTTGCTGTCGAATGCCATTAAATACAATGTCAAAAAAGGCAATGTTGAAGTGGTCTGCACGCAAAGCATGTTAGGCCGTATCCGCATCAATATTATTGATACGGGCGCAGGCTTGCCACCCGAAAAAATCATTCAACTGTTTCAGCCGTTTAATCGTTTGGGAAAAGAGGGCGGTGCAGAAGAAGGGACGGGGATTGGCTTGGTGATGAGTAAACGTTTGGTTGAGTTAATGGGTGGCGTTATCGGTGTAGAAAGCCAAGTGGGTGTCGGTAGCGTTTTTTGGTTTGAACTCAGTTCAACCATTGCGCCACAATTAAGCGTCGATCATGTTGAGCCTAGCATCGAAATCCAAACGCACATTAAACAGGGCGCACCACTGCGTACGCTACTGTATGTTGAAGATAACCCTGCCAATCTAAAATTAGTTGAGCAATTGATTGCCCGTCGTCCCGAAATGCGTCTGCTGACCGCAGTGAATGGCAATATTGGCATTGAGTTAGCGCGTAATCACTTACCAGAAGTGATTTTAATGGACATCAATTTACCGGGCATTAATGGTATTCAAGCACTAAAAATACTGCGTGAAGACCCTGCAATGGCACATATTCCTGTACTGGCCATTAGTGCAAACGCAATGCCCAGTGATGTCAAAAAAGGCATGGAAGCAGGTTTTTTTAGCTATCTCACCAAACCCATTAAAGTCAGTGAATTTATGGCAGCCATTGATACGGCGTTGGAATTTGCCGAGCAACATCGGCCTATTGTTCATTGATATTGTATAAAGGCTTTCATGATTAGTTCAGCAGACATTCTCGACAGTAATATCTTAATTGTTGACGATCAACATATTGATGTCACCTTGCTTGAGCGTATGTTAAGCGGTGCAGGTTATACCAACATTACCTCAACAACAGACCCCTGTGCTACGGCTGAATTGCATCGCAAAAACCATTACGATTTGATTTTGTTGGACATGCAAATGCCGATGATGGATGGTTTTCAGGTGATGGAGGCATTAAAAAAAATCGATCCAGACAGTTATTTACCTGTACTGGTGATAACGGCGCAACCGAATCACAAATTGCGTGCGTTAAAGATTGGCGCAAAAGATTTTATCAGCAAGCCCTATTCTTTAGCGGAAGTCTTAGCGCGTGTGCATAATATGTTGGAAGTTAGGCTATTGCACGAGGAAGCCAAAAATCAAAACCTGTTGCTTGAACAAAAAGTACAAGAAGTTGAAGCCAGTCGCGACTTAATTCGCCGTCAAAGTGACGAAGTCAAACAGCTTTATCATCAATTAGTCGCCGAACAAAAACAGTCATTTGAATTGGCCGCGCAAGCGGGTGTGATGGTGGGTGTTGAAAAAGAAGAGCGTATTGCCACCCATTGGTTTCGGAGTTTTCGGCTGCGTCATCCGTGGCTACAATTCAACTTACTGACCTCGTTAGTCGGTGGCGGTATGGTGTTGCTGTTTCAGGAAACCATTAGCCGATTATTGATTCTGACGGTATTTGTTCCCATTCTGATTAGCCAAGCCAGTAATACAGGCAGCCAAGTCTTAGCGATCACCTTGCGTGGACTCAATCTTGGCGAATTAAATGCCAGTAAACAAAAAGCATTAGTCCTAAAAGAAGATTTTCTAGGGCTTCTAAATGGCATTCTTGTGGGTTTAGTGGCGGCCATTGCCATGTACGCCGCCGCCACTTTTCAGCACTCATCTATTGCGTTAATGCTCAGTGTCGTGGTTTTTTTAGCGATGGCCAGCAGTTGTTTAATCAGTGGTATGTGTGGTGCTATCGTGCCATTGGCACTCAAAAAATTCGGGGCTGATCCTGCCACTGCATCCAGTATTGTCTTAACCACCGCAACCGATGCCGCGAGCATGGTCATGCTGCTAGGTTTGGCCGCCATTTTAGTGAGATAAGGCGGGTTTTAGGTGGTTTAACATTGGCTTAAAGTAACCCTTCGACTCCGATCAGGGAGCGTTTTTGCGTTGGCTGAGCGGAGTCGAAGCCATTTTCAAGCCAAGATGTTGTCAATCTTCCAATATTCAATAATCCTTAAACAGCATGTCTTCTTTTCATCCCTATGTGCTTTACCGAACATAACAATTTCAAAAAAAAGAACAAACTTGACGGCGGCTAACGATCTTTTTACCTGAAGTAATCCTTTGTGAGAACTATGAAATTTATTCATAAAACGATGGTCTCATTGGTTGGTGCAATCGCATTAATCATCATTGGGCTGTTAATTTTGTTCTCTTTTTTTGGTCAAATTGAACAAGAGGCCGAAACACGCCAGCAAAATCTCGCCGTATTGCATGAGGCAAACGAGTTAATGTCGGCGTTAAAAGATGCCGAGACCAGCCAGCGCGGTTATTTATTAACGGGAAGTGAGTCGTTTTTAGAGCTCTATTTGGATGTTTATAAAAGTATTAATGGCTATCTGACAACACTGCGTCAACACAGTGCCAATCCTACAGCCAATAAACAATTGGATCTTGTTGCGCCCTTAATTAACGCGAAATTAAACCACATGGCTTACGCGATTGATTTGCGTCGTCGTCAAGATATGGTTGGTGTAGAAGCGAGTGTTGGCAGCGGTAAAGGCAAACGCCTGATGGATGATATTCGCACAGAGATGAAGCGTTTTATCACCATACAAGAGTCAATACTTAGACAAGATGACGCAATATTTACCAATGACATGCGCCGCCTGTTTATTATTATTCTCACCACCAGTTTATTTGCTTTATTATTTTCGTTTTTGTATCTCTATCTTTTTTATAAGCACAATCAGCAACGACTGAACAATTTGATTCACCAAGAAACAAAACATTTATTAGAAATCCAAGAGCAAACCAATAAACAATTACTACGCGCTAATATCACCTTGCAGCTTAGCGAAGAGAAACTCGCCGTTACTTTAAATTCGATTGGTGATGCAGTAATCGCTACCGATGCTCAGTCGCGGGTCATGTTTCTCAATCCCGTCGCCGAGCAGTTGACGGGATGGACACAAACAGAGGCGATAGGACGTTTGGTGGATGAAATTTTTCATATTATTAGTAAAACCAGTCGTCAACCTGTGGCCATTCCTGTGGTTGAAGCATTGATACATGGCAAAATACAGGGTTTAGCCAATCACACCATCTTAATTGCCCGCAATAATAGTGAGTGTGATATTGCGGACAGTTGTGCGCCGATTCGTGATCGTAACGATGAAGTCATTGGTGCGGTATTAGTCTTTCGTGATGTCACTAAAGAATATAATGCCCAGCAAGCATTACGTGACAGTACCGCACTGGTTCAAACGATTTTGAATACTGTCGTTGATGGCATTATTACCTTTAATGCCTGTGGCGGTGAGATTGAAACAGTGAATCCCGCGGTGGAGACATTGTTTGGTTATGCCAACGCAGAAATCATCGGTCAAAATTTGAGTCTATTAATTCCAGAGTTAGACCAAGACCCCTGTAATATGTGCTTAAGCCATATTAATCATAATGACGGAGTGCAAGCGCAAGGCGTGGGACGAAATGTCATTGGTCAGCGTAAAGACGGTAGTACGTTTCCGCTAGAGTTAGCCGCCAGTGAAATGTTGCTAGGTGGCCAGCGTTATTTCACAGGTATTTTACGCGATGTCACTGTCCGTAAACAGATTGAGCAAGAACAGAAGGTGCTGAATCAACGCTTACGCGACCAACAGTTTTATACTCGCTCGCTCATTGAGTCGAATGTCGATGCGCTGATGGCAACCGATCCGACAGGCATTATTACCGATGTTAATAAGCAAGTGGAAGAGCTAACGGGTTGTACGCGCGATGAACTGATTGGTGCGCCGTTCAAAAACTATTTTACCGACCCAGAATTAGCCGAAAAAGCCATTAAGCGGGTCTTAGTCGAAAAGAAAGTCACTAACTACGAACTGACGGCACGGGCAAGAGAAGGTAAAGAAACTCCTGTTTCTTACAATGCGACGACGTTTTATGATCGTGATCGAAAACTGCAAGGGGTGTTTGTTGCCGCCCGTGATATCAGCGAGCGTCAACGTTTAGATCGCATTCTGCATGAAAAAAGCATTGAATTACAAAGTGCCAAACTGGTTGCTGAAAAAGCCAATCTGGCAAAATCTGATTTTTTATCAAGCATGAGCCACGAATTACGCACGCCACTCAATGCGATTTTAGGGTTTACTCAACTAATAGATGGCGGTACGCCCGCGCCCACACCCAGCCAAAAACGTAGTGTTGACCAAATTTTGAAAGCGGGTTGGTATTTATTGGAGCTGATTAACGAAATTCTTGATTTGGCACTGATTGAGTCGGGTAAATTATCGTTGTCGATAGAGCCCGTTTCTTTGGCAAAAGTCATGCACGAATGTTGGCTCATGGTCGAACCCCAAACCCAACGCCGCAGTATCAGTGTCATATTGCCCACCACCGATGTTTTATATTTTGTTCAAGCTGACCGTACACGGGTCAAACAAATTCTCATTAATTTACTGACGAATGCCATTAAATATAACAAAGATAACGGCACAGTCGTGGTCACTTGCCATGTTGTCACATCCGGTCGAATCCGTATTGGTGTTGAAGATACGGGCGAAGGTTTGTCATCGAGTCAAATAACGCAATTGTTTCTGCCCTTTAATCGTCTTGGCCAAGAAGCTAATGCCGAAGAAGGAACAGGCATTGGCCTTGTGGTCTGTAAACGCTTAGTCGAGTTGATGGGCGGTAGCGTGGGTGTCGAAAGTACCGTGGGTGTGGGTAGCGTATTTTGGTTTGAATTAAACCTTACCACCAACCCAAAAATGATACTCAACGATGCTGAAGAAATTGCCCTTGTTGAAAAAGCCAGTCAGCAAATTGATGAGCCACGATACAGTCTGCTCTATATCGAAGATAACCCTGCTAATTTAATGTTGGTTGAAGATATTATTGCGCGGCGACCTGATATTCGCTTATTAAGTGCCAGAGACGGCAAAAGTGGCATTAAGATGGCTCATGCGGCTCAACCCGATGTCATTTTGATGGACATTAATTTACCCGGTATTAGCGGCCTAAAAGCATTAAGAATTTTAGCCGAAAGCTCAGCAACGACCCATATCCCCATTATTGCGTTAAGTGCCAATGCCATGCCCCGTGATATTGAAAAAGGTATGGAAGCAGGATTTTTTCGCTATCTCACCAAACCCATTAAAGTGAATGAATTTATGGCGACCTTAGATGTTGCACTCACTTTTGCAACATCCAAAATCACCGTGCCAACAAAGAGGAATAAACATGATGGTCGTTAATAACGCCGATATTCTTAACGCCAGCATTCTCATTGTTGACGATCAAGAATCGAATGTCAGCTTGCTTGAGCAGTTATTGCTTGATGCGGGATATCTCAATGTGACATCGACAATGAACCCGCAAGAAGTGTGTGCCTTGCATGAAAAAAATCGCTACGACTTGATTTTATTAGACTTGCAAATGCCCATTATGGACGGTTTTCAAGTGATGGAAGGACTGAAAATCAATGCAGATGACAGTTATCTTCCCGTCATTGTCTTAACTGCACAACCCGCACATAAACTACGGGCATTACAAACAGGGGCGAAAGATTTTATTAGTAAACCCTTTGATTTACTTGAAGTCAAAACCCGTATTTATAATATGTTAGAAGTGCGTTTGTTGTATAAAAAACTCGAAAATTACAACAAAATACTAGAACAAACAGTTCTTGAGCGTACTGCCGAATTACGTGAAAGTGAAGCACGTTTTCGTCGTTTAACCGAACTGGCTTCTGACTGGTATTGGGAGCAAGATGAACAAGGCCAATTTACTAAAGGTTCTGGTCTTGCCCAACACATGCTGGATGTATTGGCGGATAACTTAAATAACACCGACGTTGATTTACAAGCAGGATGGAATCAATCGGAGCGTGATGTTTTAAAAGCGACGATTGCCGCACGACAGCCATTTCTTGATCTTATTCTTAGCCGTATCAATGCCGATGGTTCATTGCAAAAGTTTCGCGTCAGTGGCGAGCCGATGTTTAATCAATTTTCACGTTTTATTGGTTATCGCGGTATTGGCGTTGAATGTATTGATAACAACAATTGAATAATTAAAAGGATTTTTATGATGTTATCACCCCATAGCCCAAGGCAAAATCATCTGCTTGCCGCGCTGCCTCCGTCAGAGTTTGAGCATCTTGCCTCTCGCTTAGAGTTGGTGCGTTTACCGCTTGGCGATATGCTTTACGAGCCGAATATGCAGTTACAACATGCCTATTTTCCAACAACGTCTATCGTCTCGCTGCACTATGTCACTGAATCTGGTGCATCAGCGGAAGCCGCAGGCGTGGGCAATGAGGGTGTCGTTGGCGTGTCATTGTTTATGGGGGGCAATACCACGCCCAGTTCAGCCGTTGTTCAAACTGCAGGTTATGCCTACCGATTAGAGCGCAGTGTGCTACAAGCCGAGTTTAATCGCGGTGGTTTTATGCAGCGTTTATTACTGCGTTATACCCAAGCATTGATGACGCAAATTATGCAAACAGCGGTCTGTAATCGTCATCACTCAATAGAGCAACAACTGTGTCGTTGGTTGTTATTAACTTTGGATCGTATTCCTGCCCAAGAGTTAGTGATGACGCAAGAATTAATCGCCAGTATGTTGGGCGTGCGTCGGGAAGGGATTACGGAAGCAGCAGGAAAATTACAGCAAGCAGGTTTTATTCGTTATCGTCGTGGTCATATTGCGGTGCTAGATCGGACGGGCTTAGAAACACGGACTTGTGAGTGTTATGCCGTCGTCAAAAAAGAATTACACCGTTTGTTGTCGGATGTGCGCTAACCCAATCAACCTCCCCATTGCCTCACGCTGCCAGAGTCAACATGGACAAAATCAGATGAGGGATAATAACCGACACCGCCCATTTTCATCGCTAACGCCTGTTGACGCACAATGCTTAACGGTACGTTAGGGATGCGAATATCAATGGCACGTCCTTCCAAGTGCATACTACGTTTAGCGACACCATTAGAGCGAGCTTGAAGCATATTGTTAGTTTCGGGCGAACGGTAAGCAGAAATAATGTGAAATTCACAAGGGACGTTTAAGCGGGTCTGTAATAGTGTTAGCTGGTCGAGCAATGCGGTATCAATAGGCAATATTTTATCGTTGCGAAAATCGCGGAGTAAATGATTAATATTCGCCAACGAATCAGGTAAATACTGACCTTCTGCCCAATAAGTCACGCGTTGTTTTTCACCTGTATGCAAGTGATAAAACGATAAACTGCGTTCAGGCAACAACAATAAGGGTGAGGCCGTCGCCCAACGCGGTAACAACAATGTACCTACCGTTAAAGCGGACAGTGTTTGCAGACATTGACGACGGTTCATAGATTAACCTTTTTATAGTGGCTTTATGGGAGCAGTGACGGCACGCAGCGAGACATCAACAGGCACACCACTGGCGGCTTTCAATGCGCTTTCTGCAAGCGTCCAGTCTATTTTTGCCGTGACCTGTTGGGCATCCGTCAATTGTTGTAATGCGAGTTTACCATTGACACGACGAGAATAAATATCAGGATGTACTTCTATCATTATGGTGCCATTTGGTTGAATTTCAAGCAATATCGGCCAATAGTTATTTGAACCTATCATGCCTGTCTCAACTTGCGTAAATAATTCGGCAATCGCATCGGGATGCAGACGAATACAACCATGTGTTTGAAAACGATAAATACTGGCAGGTGCTAACGTGCCATGAATGCCATAGCCGCTTAAACTCAATCCTAGCCAAAAGCGTCCGAGAGGATTGTTCGGGCCGGGTGCAACATGTGTTTTGACGACTTTGCCTTCACGCGCCATTTCTTGTTGAATAGATTTAGGCACAATCCATGTTTTATTTTCTTTTTTGTTGGCGATTTTCCATGTGCCTGTGGGGGTTTTCCACGATGGACGACCTAAGCTCACTGCATAAATGCCTGCGTTCACGCCTGCTTTCTGCAAAAACAATAATCGCTGTGGAATGTTAATGGTAATGCCATCAGGTAAATCACTCGGAATTAAGTGAACATAGTTGACCTTCAGCGTTTGACCAATCCTCAGAGACTTGTTGGGTTTGATGGCATTTAAGGTGGCGATTTCATTCGGTGTTGTTGCATATCGCCCGCCAATACTGGACAGCGTATCCCCTTTTTTGACGATGACCGTTTCTTCACCTTGCCAACGCCCCTGCGCTAAATGAGCAAACGACGTTGTGGTTGGCACGACGGTTGATGCAGCATTGACGGCACTACTACTCAGCATGATCGCTAATGACGTTAGCATGAGAGAAAATCGCATAAAAACAACTCATCAATATAAGGTTAAGTTTAACTCAGTGTCACACACATAGCCGCTCAATAAAAGAACATGATTGCACCCATTATGAGAGTAACCGTTATGGTTTGATAGCTTCTGTACGGTAACACGCTAAATGCGACTATTTCTATCCGTTACCTAAGCGCGATAGCGTACCGACATCACGTCAATTCACCTTTATTCTGCATGAAGTCTTAATCCATCCTAACTCCTTTTAAAGTGGTGAAACAACATGATTAACAAATCCAATAAACTTGTGCTTGCATCAAGTATCGCTGTGCTAACGTTTGGCGTAATGAGTAGCGGTGGTGCCTTTGCCGCTTCAACAGCTCAAGATGTCATAGAAGCGCGTCAAGAAAGCCAAATCTGGACAACATTTGCTTTAAGCCCTCACTTACGCGCCAATGACCTCAATGTGACTGTGCATAATGGTAAAGCAACACTGACAGGCAAAGTGGAAGAAGAGATTAACAAAGACTTAGCCAAACAAATTGCGCTCGGCGTGAATGGCGTAAAAGAAGTCGATAATCAAATCGTCGTTGAAGCCAACTATGTTCACCCTGAACGCTCTGTAGATCGCACATACGGCGAAGTGATTGACGATGCTACGATTTCCTCGGCGGTTAAATCAAAGTTGATGTGGAGCAAACATGCCGATGGCTTAGCGACTAACGTTGAGACTAAGTTTGGAAAAGTCACCTTGCAAGGTACAGCTAAGACGGCTGAAGCAAAAGAGTTAGCAGGACGACTGGCGGCCAATACGCGTGGTGTGCTTTCAGTTGATAACCAATTAGTTGTTGATACCAGCAAAACAACGGCTACCGACAAAGTGAAAAGTTCAGCCAAAGAAGTGGGTAACGACATTTCAGATAGTTGGATTACCACAAAAGTTAAATCCACTTTTTTATATTCAACCCATGTGGATGGCTCAGGTATTAAAGTGACGACCAACAAAGGCGTTGTGACATTGACAGGCAAAGTTGGTAGTTCGGTCGAGCGTTTACAGGCGATTGATTTGGCAAAAGGCTTGCGTGGCGTAAAATCTGTCAATGCAAAAAATTTGACCTTGTAGTGTTGCGAATCGGATGATGGCCTGAGACGATAACTGCGTCATTTTATGAACGATAATGCCGTAAAGTCTTAGGTCATGTCGGTATTTGCTTAAATTAGCCCTTCGACTCCGCTCAGGGAACGTTTCTACCCAGACTGAGCGGAGTCGAAGCCTATCGTTTATCCGAGTCGTATCTACAGTCAAGAGTTGTCGTTATGAAGCATCTAAGGTTAGTAATGTTGACAACAATCGTCACGATGAGTGGAGCGATGGATGCTATGGCAGTCGAAGAAACAGCTTACAGTGTCGTCAAGAAAGACCAGCACTTTGAAATCCGTGATTACGCACCTCATGTGCTTGCCGAAACCATTGCCGATGGTGATATGGGGCAGGCGGGAAACAGTTCCTTTGGCGTATTGTTTCGCTACATTTCGGGTAGTAATCAGTCACAAACCAAAGTCGCGATGACTGCACCTGTCTCCCAGCAACCGATGGGTGAAAAAATCAGCATGACTGCCCCCGTGAGTCAGCAACGTGTGCAAGATAAATGGGTGGTGAGTTTTGCCATGCCCGCTTCTTATACGCTGGAAACTGCGCCTAAACCCACTGATGCGCGAGTCGCATTACGTCAAATTCCTGCTCGTCGGATAGCGTCCGTCACCTACTCAGGTCTATGGACTGAAAAAAACTATTTACAACACAAACAAGAACTAGAAGTATGGATTCGCAAAAATGGCCTGAGTGCATCAGGTGAGCCTGTGTTAGCGCGTTATAATCCGCCGTTCACACCGTGGTTTTTGCGTCGTAATGAAGTGTTAATTCCTATCAGTACAACACATTAATTCGGCGTAGGGGCAAATAATCATTTGCCCTGATTGTTTGAACCCATAGGGCGAATGATTATTCGCCCCTACAATGGTGGCGGATGCAACGCCGCCCTCATCTCCAACTTAAACTTCCAAGAAATCAACACCACAGTCGGATATTGATTCGGTTGCAAACTCAAACTAGCATCACCCCAAACCGCTAAATTATCCAGTAGTTGTGGCAATAACCGCCGTTCTACTTCATAAGACTGGCTGTTTTGTAATTGCGGATGTTGATAAATACTCATCGCCACTAAAGTAAAATCACGTGACCATTGCCATGAGCTGAGTTCGCGTAAAGCCGTTGCTAATATCGTTAATTGTTCGGTTGAGTTTTTAGCTTTTTTCAGCGCGTTTAATAACCATTGTTCACGAATAGTGGGGCTAAGTGCATTTTGTAAATCGACGCGACGTAGGGCAATTTTGTTACTTTCAACGGTCAATAACGACTGTAACCACGTTTGTTGTTGTTGACGAATGGCAGCTATCGTTAAACCCGCAATTAACGCTTCTTCCCATTCAGTTTTGAGAATCAGTGTGACAAAACTCGGTGCATCTAAGCCGTAATGTTGAGTCAGCCAATCTAAAGAGACATAAGAAATAATATCGCGCAACCATTGCGCTTTTGCGCCTAAACCTTGCACGGTGGCGGCCTTCGCATTAAAACCATCACGCTCTAATTCAGGACTGATAGTTTCTAAAGGAATAACATCAAGAGACTTACGGACGATGCCTTTTTTTAACAGCAGTATTTGACTTAATTGTTGTTGCATCCGTTGGACAAATAACGATTCTGGCAAACGCGCTAATAAATCAATCGCCACTTCTTTAACGATTTTGCTGCGGTCATCTAAACAACTTTCTAAAAAATCATGGTCGGCCATCGATAAATGGATGCTGAGTTTTTCTAGCAATAGTTTGCGAACATTCGCGCTTTCGTTTGGCCAAATGGTAATGACAAACGCTAATGCACGTTCAGGTTGTTCAAGCCGTAACCGTTCAAATAACACCTCTCGACAGGCTAAAGAAGCTGTTTGCCAATAGTTGTCAAGCTCTGGGCTTTTTAGGTCAAATTGTGCAGCCACTAACCATGTCCAATCAGAATTTTGCTGTCCTAACCATGCGCCGCGTTGACCTGCAATTTGACCAATCGCCAAACGCCATTTTTTGTTGTTTTCACCAAGGCGTAAAAATGATGGCAATAAGGTGCGCGGTAAAATAGCATTTTCGGCGGCGACTAAATTTAACCAATCTTCAAGATAAACTTGGCCTTCATTGGTCAATATAAACTGAGCGTGCTTTTGTGCGGCGGGCGAAATATAAGCTTGTGTTTCTGCTTCGGCGGCTGTGGCGGCAGCCAAACTTGTTGATTGTTGCCCTGCGCGTTGATAAACCGCCATTAACGCCAATTGGGATAATAACAAAGGATTATCTTGAGGTAGTTGACGAGCAACCGCTTGTAGCTCCGCCGTTGGCCATTGGCTAATCGCTGATGATTTTTGACTGCCTAATAACGCGGCGACTTCACATTCTCGCCACGCGTTTTTGCTGCTGCTCATAAAGCTAATACCTCTTGTCCTTGCCACGCACTTAATGCGGTGAGTTGTTGACCATCCCATTCACCAAAAACCGTGACAGGATGACCACCCGATAACGCTAATAACGGCCAAATTTCACCTTGCAGCATGAAGGGAATCGCTTGATTTTGATTGTCACGTAACCACCATTGTCCGTGTTCGTATTGAGGTACTACGTCATTTAATAGCCACGGTAATAATGAGATAAAGGGATTTTGGGCTAAGGCTTCGGCTTGTTGTTCTAAGGCTTCAGCGATAGTGGCAAAACCGACATGGGGTAATGGTTCGGCGCGCTTAAATACGGATTGTTCTTTAATAATGATGCGTTGAGGCCATGCACTCGGATACCAAGCGACAACGGCATTGCCCATCACTCCTAAAGAATAGGCAGGGGGAAGATTTTGAAAACCCGCCGCAAACACTAAACTAAGGGCAGGCTTTTGACTATTCATTCCCCATAACCATTGCCGCCGATAACGCACATTATTATCGGTTTCTAGTTCTTTATGACCTAATACTAGCCAATCTTCGGCGGGACTGGCGTTAGCTAAGACCTGTTCTTGAGGCGTATTCCAACCAATTAAAGTCCGAATATCGGCTTGCAGTGGCTCGGGTAGGGTAGCGAGTTTGCTATAGGCAGAAAGCAATAATTGTATCCGTCCCACTTGTGCGGCCGCGAGTTGTTGCCAATCTCGATGCGCTAAGGCGGTTTGTAAGGAGTCAACCATCGTCGCTAAGCCAGTCGCTTGGCCATCGACAAGGCGTTGTTGCATCCGTTGAAAGTGGTTATGGCCTAAATTTTTGGCATGAGCTAAACCACTACGGATTAAATCATTCAGCCATAATTGCAGTTCAGTAATCCCTGCTTCTACCTTTTTTTCGCGTGCCGCACTACGTTTAGCTTGTGCGACTTCATCGACAACCTTGGCGGGTTGTGAGGCTTTTTCGGCTTTTTTGGCCGCCGCATCGCTCTGTTTGGTGAGGTGTTTATCAACCCAAGCAGGTATCTCATGGGTTGCGGTAAAAGCGGTAGTGGTATTGGCATAACAGACTAACAACGCAATACTGTGTTTACAGGGCTTTTTAAAGCTCGGACAGTTGCAGGCAAAATTAAGCGGTTCAGAGAGAATAATGGATGCTTGATATAAGCTACTACCGCGAATTTCACCCCAAATCAGGGTTTTGCCGTCGGTGGTCGCGTGTTGTTGAACGCTTTGCCAGTGATTGATGGCCGCGAGTTTTTTCGCGGCTTTCACAGAACTGTCATCGGGCGCGTATTGAAAAGCTTGTTCTGGGCTAATTTGGGGAGTATCCACCGCGTAAGTTCCTTTTTTACGACTTACGCGGTTATCACTTATGAAATCCCCCAACCCCCCTTTACTACAGGGGGAGCAAAGAACCCCTCTTTTCAAAAGAGGGGTTAGGGGCGATTTATAAAGTGCGTAGCGATGCGTAAGTCCTGTAATGTATTGTAGGTTTGACTTGATTTATAGGGCAAACGATAGCATAAAACAAAGTATGCTAATGCGTGTAGATATGCGTTGAGCGACATATTCTGTCGCAACTAATGTTTTTGAGAGGTAATAAAGATGAGTAGCAAAAGACTAACCCGTTCCCGTGAACACAATATCATTGCAGGCGTGATGGGGGGTATTGCCGATTATTTGGGCTGGAGTCCATTCAAAGTCCGCTTGTTATTCATCATTGTCTCAAGTGTCAGTGCCGCTGTACCGGGAATTTTAGTGTATCTGATTTTGTGGTTTTTAATGCCAATGGCCGAAGAGTAAATGATTGAATGAAAACTTTTACTACCCTGTGTTTACTGTCAGTATCGATGTTTAGCTACGCCGATGCCAGTTTTAATGAAGTCCGAGATGTTATTTTTACGCCACCCTCACACGCGCTCAATGCCATTGAAGAGCAAGAAATGGCGGTTTATCAAAATAGCCAATTGCCGCATTATGAGGTGAAAGCTGCTAATTTTTTTAAAGATGGATTGAATTTACTTAAACAAGATGCAGAGCGGACGCTATCAGAAAAAAATGATTATTACCCTCGTCTAGAAAAGCATTTACATAGTAATGGTATTTGTCTAACAGGTAATTGGCAAATTACGGCTGATACACCGTACAGTGGTTATTTCAAAAAAGGTAGCCAAGCCTTATTTATTGGCCGTGCTTCAACGGCACTCACCGAAACAGAACAAGGTGAACCACGCGCCTTTGCTTTTGCAGGCAAATTATTTCCTACCTTGAAACCCACACAAACAGTGCCAACCGCCAATTTTTTTACGGTGGATGTTTTGGCAGGTGCAGACCGTGATCATTATTTAGATGTAAAAATGACCAATGAGCCTAAAACTGGTTTTCGTTTTGGCATTATTCCATTAGCGTTTCAAGTCGGGCGCGTGTTTCGTAATGCTGATGACAATCCGGGTTATAGACCTGTCGATAACATTGCTACATTGGGTGTAAAAGCAGGGGAAACCGTCAAAGCCCCGCGTTTCCTGATGGTGCAAGCAATGCCAAAAACACCTCGCAATGACAGTAAAGATTTTAGAGATGAATTGAATATTGAAAAGCACCATTTGCCGATGTTAGCGATGCAAATTTTTGTTTCCGATAGCTCAGGAGACCAAGATAGCAAGGACTGGAAAGCAATTGGTCAAATCTCATTAACAGAAAGTAAAGTATCTTATGGTTGTGACCGTCAACTGCATTTTGCTCATCCGAAAATTAAGAAATAAATAGGATGATTGTGTTCGCTTGGCAAAATTATCACCACCCCCATGTCCGTAATTTGGCATGGGTTTTATCCTCACCTGCATTATTATCGTACCTACCTAATTTTCATCAGCCGTTAACGGTATTAAATGATGATTTTTGGCAGCAGCACTATCAAGCCTACATCCCCAAACTGCAAGCCTTAGACCTTAATCCTCAAGCGCTAACCGATTTTTTGACGCAACATAAAAACCATCGTTTAGGTTATTATTTTGAGTATTTATTACTGTTTTGGCTGCTAGATAAAGATTTTCATCCCTTTGAATTAATTAAACATCGCGCGACGTTATTTGAAGGAAAAACTACCATTGGTGAGTTAGATTTTCTTATTAAAAATCTAGAAACGGGCAAAATTGAACATTGGGAAGTCGCGATTAAATTTTATCTTGGTCATCCACCGTTAACCGATGCATTATGTTGGTTAGGAGCAAATGATAACGACTCATTTGGCCGAAAACTGGAGCATTTAGCTCAAAAACAATTTCGTTATGATTGCTATCAAGATTATGAAATAGAGCAGCGTTGTTTAGTCGTAAAAGGCCGATTGTTTTATCCGAGTAGTGATAAAACCTTGTTGAAAACGGCATATGGCGAAACCTTAGATTGTCTATCGGCACAACATTTACAAGGCAATTGGTGGCGGTGGGATGAATTTGTACACAGTCCAGAATCGGCTCAATTAAACTGGCGGCACGTTGACCGTGATGAATGGTTAGCTGACCAGCAAATTAACAAAGGTCTGCCTTTGGTTTCGGTGCGGCAATTACCGCCATTAGCAACGACTCGTGCCGAGTTGTTTATTGGTTTTGATGAAAATGAGCAAGAACAAGCAAGGTGTTTTGTTCGGCCTTAATATCATTCCTTCATTTTATGACTGTCGGTCATTCATATTTTGACGTACCTTTATCATTTAATATTTTTATTTCTTGTTATATGTTTGATTTATATCGTATTTATTTTAATTCCTCTTCTGGCACACGCATTGCTATTTAGTTTTTACCTTAATAACTAAAACCGCAAGGATTTCGCCATGATGTTATCTACCCAAAAACTTACTGCTATTGCCGCTATTGCTTATGTATTGACAACAGCAGGTTGCAGCAGCGCACCTACTAGCAAAAGCATTGTTAAAGAACAATTACACATCGAAAATCAACGTCGTGAAGTCGCACAACAACAAGCCGAAAAAACCATAGATGCCATGCCTTCGTGGGCAGCCAATGTACCTCGCCCAGACGGAACAGGTGTTTACGCGCTTGGCATAGCCGAAAGTGACAAGGTACAAATCGCCCTAAAAAAAGCCCAACTACAAGCCGAATATGGCCTTGCCAAACTCTACAACCAAGAGTTGTCTGGTAGCGAGCAAGCGATGCAGCAAGATGCAGGCGCAAGTTCATCCAGCAATTATCAAAGTTTGATTCAATCGTTGGTGAATTATGTTTCCGTCGTTGGTTTTGAAGTCGTGAAGCAGGATGTTAAAGCCGTTAATGGCGAGTTTCAGGCGTATATCTTGCTCAAATTACCGTATGCCGAATTCAACAAAGCCCTGCAAAGTAAAAGAAACCAAGCGCAAACGGTTGAAATGAAACAGGCATTTACCGAATTAGAGCAACGCTTGCAACAGCGTCAATATCAAAAACAAGCGCAAGCGGTGATTTCTATTCAATAACTTCTATTCAATAATCATTAGGTCAACACCCAATGAATACTCACTTAAAATGGAGCGTTTGTGCTTGGCTTTGTGTGCTGGCAACACAAAGCTGGGCGTGGTCGAAGGATTATCAGACCCAATATGTGTTGGGTGATAATGACAGTCGGCTGAGTGCCAAGCAGAACGCTTTAGCGCAAATACAATTACAAGCAGCGCAAGAGGCTGGTACATATATTCAAGGTAGTACCCGCCTTGTCAATGACCAATTAGAAGAGCAGATTCATCAAGAAAGCGCGGCAGTTGTCACGTTGACGGTGTTATCGGAACGCTTTGAGTTGGCAACAAATGGCCAGCAAAAATTATATTTAGCAGCAAAGGCCAATGTAGATGAATCTATTCTGCAACAACGCGTCCGTGCCTTACAACTACAAGCACTGAAAGCGGAGGAAATGCAAAAAATAGTGCAGGATAACGGTCAAATGCGCCAACAATTAGAGGCGATTGTGCAGCAACGGCAAAGCCAACAGCCGCTATTATCGGTGATTGAGGCGCAGCAAAAAAAGTTAGCAGAGGATAATCAAAAACTCCGCGAGCAGTTACAAGCTTTAGCACAACAAAGCATTGTTTCAACAACAAATACGCAAGTTGCAACAGTCGTAAATTTACCGACTCCAACGGCGGATAATATCAGCTCATGGCTTGGTGGGTTGTTTCAACAATGGCAACAAACACCGATTCAAACCAAGGTAGTCGCTAAACAACCGAGTAGTGATGGCCAGTTTTATGATGTAGCGGTGCAAGTTGATTGGCAATTAAGTTTAGCGGCTGGTAGTCCATTAGCTGAGTTGTGTCAGCGTTGGACGTGTGAGCTGGGTTATGCCTATAAATCGTCGTTTAATGATGCCAATTTAACGCTACTGCATCAGAAATTGTTTAGACCTTTAAGTCGTTTGGCACACATGGACGATAAATATGTCAATCACTGGCAGTTATTGACAGTACAGGCTTACCCTCCCAGTAGTTTAAGCGCGAGTGAGCAGCAAAATATGGCTCAATTTTTTGCTACTCATCACTTATCGGTGAATGCTACGGTAGCTTCTCAGTTAATTGAGCTGCCGTTAGTGCAATACGATGCCGAGCAGGAGGCGTTGATTATTCGAATCAAAGGCGCGACGAGTTCCGCCAATACCTCCCCCTACGATAGTACAACACGCACAGGGAGTTTTATCTGTGCGATGGCCTATAGCAAACGGCCTTGCGTGGGGACTGAGTTATCACAGTTGGTATTGCGTAAGATAAGGGTAGATGCGCTACAACAGCCATTGGCGTTGAAAGGGACAGTGGTAGCTTTTTAATCAATGTGGGGCTTTTGACCCACCATAATGACGTTAAAACTGTCGCCATCCCATTCTTTGAGCATGGTGTAATCGCGCTCTAAAATCGTCACATTAAAACCTGTTGCGCTCATTAAGGCTTGCATCTGAGTAATGGTGATAGCGGTCATTGGGTGATGATCTTGCCAGTCTTGTACGCCTGATGTGTCTTCACGCCGAATAGCGACTTGTAACTCCATGCTTTCGCCTCTGCCGCTATAACGCCAACCTGAGCGAAAGGTAAATTTTGCCTTTTCTTGCTCCAGTTGAGTGACTACATCACGGGCAGCAATGCCGCTTTTATCCACCATGTCAAAAATCAAAACACCGCCCGACTTCAATGCCGAAAATGCACGTTGCAGCGTTTCGCTTAATGCAGAAATGGGATGACTGTAGTGTATTGAATACAAAAAACAGCTAATCAAATCAAAACGGGCATCAACATCAAAAGAAGCAAGGTCACATAACATCAAGGCCGCAGAAGGGCATCGTAGTGCCGTGGCATCAAGCATGTATTGGCTGTTATCTAACCCTGTGACGGTAAAGCCTTTTTTGTGCATGAAGCTCAGGTGTTGACCTGTTCCACAAGCGAGGTCAAGGTAATGGTGGCCATCGGATTCAGCAAAACAATCAAAAGCACGTTTGGTGAAGTCGCATTGCTCGGCATAATTTACGTCGTGACAAAAGCCGTCATAGTATTGCGAAAGATCAGCGTAAAGATTGCCAGTTGTTGCGGCGGGGGCGTTTTGCATGTTTCAACCGATTGAGGAGTATTAATAAATGATTGGCGGGGGCTAGTTTCTCGTAAAAACACGCTCAGGGGAAGTGAAAGCAAGACAGTATCTATGCTGGCTTATCAATTGTTCAATAGACCCTATTATGTGTTGTTATTTTTGCTTAGATTTTGACTTGATACTATACCCATCCGAGTATAGTATCAAAGGAGATGGTAATCTAAATAAATATAACTAAGAGGGTAGGCTAATGACTCATATTGTCGTGGTTGGTGCTGGATTGGGTGGCATGGCAGGAGCTTATGAGCTGCGTGATAATCTCCCAAAAGAAATCAAAATTACGGTGGTTAACGAGCGAGACCATTATCAGTTTGTCCCCTCAAACCCTTGGATTGCTGTTGGTTGGCGTAAGCGAGACGATATTAGTTTTCCCGCTGCGCCGTATTTAGCAAAGAAAAATATAGATTTTATCGCCCAACGTGTTCAACGTATTGATGCAGCCGCTAATGCCTTGCATTTAGCGAATGGGGAGCTACTGAGCTATGACTATTTAGTTATTGCCACTGGGCCGAAGTTGGCTTTTGAAGAAGTGGTAGGGGCAGGGCCTCATGGTGGATATACTCAGTCCGTTTGCACCTTAGATCATGCCGAAGCAGCGCATAACGATTTTCAAAAGCTGTTAAGAAATACAGGGCCAGTGATTGTTGGCGCGTTCCAAGGGGCGAGTTGTTTTGGCCCTGCTTACGAATACTCGTTCATTTTAGAAACGGCTTTACGCCGACATAAAGTGAGAGACCGTGTGCCAATGACTTATGTTACCAGCGAGCCTTATATCGGCCATCTTGGTTTAGGTGGCGTTGGTGATTCAAAATCTATGCTGGAGTCTGAGTTTCGAAATCGTCATATTAAATGGATTACCAACGCCCGTGTCACCCGAATTGAAGAAGGCAAAATGTTTATTGACGAGTTGAATGATAAAGGTGAATTGTTTCGTCAGCATGAATTACCGTTTGTTCATTCAATGATGTTGCCCGCATTTAAAGGTGTAGATGCTGTCGCTGGTGTGGAAGGATTGTGCAATCCTAGAGGTTTTGTGATTGTGGATAAACATCAGCGCAGTCCAAGGTATAAAAACATCTTTTCGGCAGGTGTTTGTGTGGCTATTCCTCCTGTTGAACAGACACCTGTACCCACAGGAACGCCAAAGACAGGATATATGATTGAGTCGATGTGGACAGCAATTTGCCACAATATTGCTGCCGATTTGAATGGTGAGATTGGTGATGCTGTTGGTACGTGGAATGCGCTGTGTTTGGCCGATATGGGGGATACGGGAGCGGCGTTTTTAGCCATGCCACAGATTCCGCCGCGCAATGTCACGTGGTTTCGTAAGGGGCGTTGGGTTCATTGGGCTAAAGTTGGTTTTGAGAAATATTTTCTGTATAAAATGAAAAATGGTTCATCAGAACCGTTTTATGAGAAATACATTCTCAAGTTGGTCGGTATGAATCGCTTGAAAGATACGCCATCAGATTCTTAAAGTGGTCACATAATGTGCGGTACACACGCCGATGAGACGGTGTGCTGCTTGGATATCGTTTGGACAAAAAAGGGAGTTAGGATGTGAATAGTGGGTTAAGAAAAATCCTATGTGCGGCATTAGTAGTATTACTTGGATGGTTTAGTTTGATCATCCATGCAGGAGAAATTTATAAATGGACAGATGCACAGGGGCGTGTGCATTTTGGCGATCAGCAACAAATTGAGGCAGTGAAACCTTCAAAATCTGTGAAGGTTGATATACCAATCGTTAAACAAAAACAGCTTACGGTTGAGGAAATAAATACTCGCATAAAAATGGTAGACGATATGCGAGCAAAAACTCATGCGGAGCTTGATAAACCTGAGACTATGTTAGAGCAGCCACAGGGTATTGCTGCTGATTTATCCAAAATAAATCCGCAATGTGAGACGCTAGCAAAAAAAGTGATGAACACACCAGCAGGTCAATCATTTAAACATTTAGCCGATCAAATGAACAATTTGTGTAAAGGATTAACTTATGAATGTCGTCAATATCGTAAGCATCCTAAAGATAATGAGTGTCATTTTATTCAGCGAGTTAGTGGTCAAGCAATTGTTCATACAGTCACCACCGACTAACGGATTACATTTACCAAGAATTGGATACCGCAAATATACAATTAGCACAGCGTTTGCGCGATAAAATTGATGCCTATACTTAATTTCTACGACAATCCTAAGCTTATTTGCGATTGCCTTGCTAGTCGCCATCCCATCCCCCGATTATACTACGGCTCTTTTTTACACCAAATTCTTGATAACAATGAACAGCAATCCTATTCCCCAAGCCATTAACACCTTTCAAGGGTTAATTTTGGCCTTACAAAATTACTGGGCGCAGCAAGGCTGTGTCATTTTGCAACCGTATGATATGGAAATGGGCGCAGGTACTTTTCATACCGCCACTTTCCTCCGTGCTTTAGGGCCAGAAACGTGGAACGCTGCCTATGTGCAGCCGTCGCGTCGTCCTGCCGATGGCCGTTATGGCGAAAACCCGAATCGCTTGCAGCACTACTATCAATTCCAAGTGGTGTTAAAACCCAACCCTGACAATATCCAAGAGTTATATCTCAACTCGTTAAAACATATTGGTATTGACCCGACGGTGCATGACATTCGTTTTGTGGAAGATAACTGGGAGTCACCGACGCTCGGCGCATGGGGTTTAGGCTGGGAAGTGTGGCTTAACGGTATGGAAGTGACGCAATTTACCTACTTTCAGCAAGTCGGTGGTGTCGAATGTTATCCCGTGACAGGCGAAATCACTTATGGTTTAGAACGTCTGGCGATGTATTTGCAAGGCGTTGATTCGGTGTACGATTTAACGTGGACAGATGGCCAATTTGGTAAAGTCACTTATGGTGATGTGTTTCATCAAAATGAAGTGGAAATGTCCACCTTCAACTTTGAACACGCCAACGTACCTGAGTTGTTTAAACTCTTCGACTTTTACGAAAGCGAAGCTCAACGTTTAATGGCTTTAGAAAAGCCGTTGCCGTTGCCTGCTTATGAAATGGTGATTAAAGCCTCGCATAGTTTTAACTTACTGGATGCGCGTCGTGCCATTTCGGTGACTGAGCGTCAGCGTTATATTTTACGCGTGCGCCAATTAGCACGTTCGGTGGCACAAAGTTATTTACATTCACGCGCTGCCTTAGGATTCCCGATGGCGACCCCCGCATTACGCGATGAAGTATTAGCCAAATTAGCGGCGGAGAGCAAATAATGACGACACTCCCTTTTTTAGTCGAATTAGGCTGTGAAGAATTACCACCAAAATCGTTAAAAATCTTAGCGGAAAGCTTTTTGGCAGGCATTGAAGCAGGCTTAAAACAAGCAGGTTTAGCCTATGAAGGTGCGCGTTATTATGCTGCGCCTCGTCGTTTAGCAGTTCATATTGATAGCCTTGCCTTGCAACAGCCTGATCGTGTATTAACCGTTGATGGCCCTCCTGTCAAAGCAGCGTTTGATGCCAATGGCAACCCGACACAAGCGGCTTTAGGTTTTGCCAAAAAGAACGGTATTGATATTAGCGAAGTGGATCGTAGCGGTGAAAAGTTACGCTACAGCCGCCAAGTAAAAGGCGAAAGTGCTACTGCGTTAATGACTCAGATTATCAATCAATCTTTAGCGCAATTACCGATTGCGAAACGGATGCGTTGGGGCGCAAACAAAGTTGAGTTTGTGCGTCCTGTGCAATGGTTGGTGATGTTATTAGGTAGCGATATTGTTGACGGTGAAATTTTAGGTTTTAAAGCAGGGCGCGTCAGTCGTGGTCATCGTTTTCATGCGCCTGCACCGATTACCTTAAATCACGCCAATGATTATCTTGCTGCCTTAAAAGAGGCTTATGTCATTGCCGATTTTGCCGAGCGTCAAGCATCTATTTTGCAACAAGTGACTGATTTAGCAACGAAAGAAAACGGCAAAGCCTTAATTCCTCCCGCTTTATTAGATGAAGTGACAGGCTTGGTGGAATATCCCGTGCCGCTAGTGTGTAGCTTTGAAGAACGTTTTTTACACGTTCCCCAAGAAGCGTTAATTTCGACTATGCAAGACAACCAAAAGTATTTTTGTTTGGTCGATGCCAAGGGCAAATTGCTACCGCGCTTTATTACCGTCGCCAATATTCAAAGTTCAAACCCGAAGTTTATTGTCGAAGGCAACGAGAAAGTGGTACGTCCACGTTTAACCGATGCCGAGTTCTTCTTTAAACAAGATCAAAAAGTCAAATTAGAAAGCCGTAACGAACGCCTCAAAACCGTTGTTTTCCAAGCGCAATTGGGTACGGTTTACGAAAAGGCAGAACGGATTAGCGAGTTGGCCGCGTTTATTGCTGCGCAAATTGGTGGCGATGTTGCGTTGGCTCAACGAGCAGGTATTTTGTCTAAATGCGATTTAGCGACAGAAATGGTCGGTGAGTTTCCTGAGTTGCAAGGTATTGCGGGCTATTACTACGCTCAACACGATGGCGAAGGCGAAGAAATTGCTTTGGCTCTCAATGAGCAATATTTACCAAAGTTTGCGGGCGATGTGTTGCCTACTACGCACTCAGGGTTAGCGGTGGCGATTGCCGATAAGCTCGATACTTTAGTCGGTATTTTTGGCATCAATCAACCGCCAACAGGTTCTAAAGATCCGTTTGGCTTACGTCGTGCGGCCATTGGTTTATTGCGCATCATCATCGAAAAAGAATTGGTGTTAGATATTAACGTGTTAAGCCAACAAGCGGTCAACGCCTATGGTAGCAAGTTAAGCAACGCCAATACCGTCAACGAGGTGTTTGAATTCTTACTTGGCCGTTATCGCGCGATGTATGAAGAGCAAAACATTGGTGTTGATGTCATTCAAGCAGTACAAACGCTCAAGCCCACGCAGCCTTTAGATTTTGACCGTCGTATTAAAGCCGTTGCCAACTTCCGTAACTTAGCCGAAGCCGAAGCCTTAGCCGCCGCCAACAAACGTGTTGCCAATATTTTGAGCAAAGATGGTGTGACGGTGACAGGTGCTGTCGATAACAGCTTATTAAGCGAAGCAGCCGAGCAAACTTTAGCCGCACAAGTGGCCAAGCTGCAAGCTGAGCTAACGCCATTATTTGCCGCAGGCGATTACACCTCTGCATTAACGGCATTAGCGGCATTACGCGCACCGATTGATAGCTTTTTTGATACGGTGATGGTGAATGCTGATGATTTAGCGATTCGTCAAAATCGCTTGAATTTGTTGGCCAGTTTACGGGCGTTGTTTTTGGCGGTGGCGGATATTTCGCAGTTGCAATAATACGTTTTGTGGTAGTAAAGAACGGCTCTTGATGAGCCGTTTTTTATTGTATCATGGTCGAAAAATCGTATATTCACCTCACGATATGAGTCGAATCCTGCAATTATTCGGCTCACTGAGGACAATATGACCCAAGAAAGCGTCCTAAAATGGATATGGCGACAACACGACAATCAATGTCGCATTGTTAAAGTGGTACATCGTTGATCTCAATTTAATTTGTTAGACTTAAACGGTTCTGATGGCTAGCACCCGAGGTATTTACCATGTCTATTACCGTAAAAATGAGTGATGGTACGTTATCTGGCAGTATCGTCCAGCGTTTGAGTATTAACATTCCCAGTGATACCACGACGGCGCGCCAACTTATTGAGCAACGAATAACTCAAGAAGTGACGCTCTTTAAGAGTGGAAAAAAGCAAAGTCATTTTAACGGCGTGATGATACCAACGCCAAAAGAAATGGAACTTAATAGCCATCAATACGCTAATATTGATGTTCAAGTACAATGTCAGCAAGCTATCCACGCATTTAGTCACAATGGCTTTTTTTTATTGGTTGATGATCATCAAATCACTGAGCTAGATACAGAGTTTCAAGTGTCATCGCTTTCAACGATTCAGTTTATTAAATTAGTGCCATTGGTGGGCGGTTAATATAAGCACTAAAGCGTCAGTGTATTTGTGTTTTTTGTGTAGGGTGAGCGGAGTCGAAGTGATGGTTCGACTCCGCTCAGTATTCGCCTAAATCAAGTTCACGAGTTGTGTGTAATTTGCTGCAAGATACTCTTATCTTTGATGAGATGATCATTGGCTAAAAGTAGAGCTTTGCTTAAAATCAGCGACAACATATCATCACCCTCAAATGGCAAAAATAAATCCTGAGTAGCTTTTTCTTGTTGTTTCATATCTGGAACAATACAAAGATATAAGTCATTGGGTAACATCAGAATATTACTGCTACCTAAATGAATTTTATAGGTTTTTAACTGTCCTTTCACCATTAAGTATTTATCATCAAACTGGCAAAGCGGTGCAATTTTTAATTTGGAAATAATGGCATCCAGCGCGTGTTTACGGACAACGGCACTCGCAGATAACGACGATTCGGTTAAATATTGACGATAATTCCATACGCCAAAATCCTCATATCTTTCGGTACGCTCATCGGGTTGAGGGGCATTGATGCCAATCGAGCATTTGCCGACAAATTGGTCAACATCTCGCATTAGCTCCGAAAAAAAGATAACAGGCACGTCTTTCAGCGCAACTTCATTATCTTTAGCATCATAAAATCGCACATTGTTGAGCATGATGTATTCATAGATATCTGCAAAAGGCTTATCGAGGTCATAATCACTAATGCTATTTTCTAATTTAATGCCTATACCAAAAGCCTCACTAAAACGTGTGGCATTCGGATGTTCGTGGCGATGACTTTGTAAACGATATGACCAGCCTGCTTGCAGACATAATTCTGCAAACGGTTTTTGGGCTAAAAAGTGTTGATAGAATCGACGTGAGTAGGTTTTTGTTTGTTCTTCGGCAGGTGTTAACAAGTAAATCTCACGAAATGCTTGCTTAAACGGCTGCATAATTTGCTTTAACAGTAAATAGTCACGCCAGTTTTTAACTTCTGCGACATCGCTTTCTGTCGGGTGCCATAAATGAACCTGTGTTGTCGCATTCATCTCAGGCAATGCTTCGCCAATGGCATTAACAAACTTGCCATCTAACCATAGGCCGTGCCAAATTTGATTCGACTGTTGAAATGTCCAGATTAGACGACGACCAAACCAACCTAAGATGGGATGGTCAATCAAACGTGCGCGCCAAGTACTATAATCCCATACTCGTTGATTAAGATAAAACTGCTCTAAACGCTTATTTTGACCAATCAACACATCTTTAATTTCATCTAGTTGTTCTTTAAGGTATTTAAACTCCGTGGGATGTGTTGTTTTTAATGTGGTGGGGGCTGATTTAAGCAATTTTTCGCCATTTAGCCAACAGGTATCCACCGTTTTTTCACCAACTAAAGTGATGTTAACGTCATAATTGCCAATGTTAATCTTGGTGTGACCCACGTTATCAAAGCCAAAGTCAGGTACTGCCACTTCTTCTAAATTGTGTTTGTCTATCCCCGCTTTTTTTGATGCTTCTGTCAGGGCATTTTCAATCGCTTTTTGACCTGTTGCGTAGGTGACTTCATCACGTAGTTTGGATAACTGAATAACTCCTGAAACGCCTTGTTGACCAAGACTATATAACGCGGCATTGGCGACAATCGTTGATCTTGGCCCAAGCCCTGCCACTTTGTGATAAAAAAACTTAACGTACGCGCTCATGAGTTTGGTGAAATATTTAACATCACCTAAGCCTGCAAACCACAATAAACCGCGAACTAATTGGGCATTTTTTTGACTCAATGGCGCATCTTTGCGTGGAACGTCAGCCAAAATAGTCGTTAGCCAACTATTGAGTTGTGGGCTAAAGGAGGGTTTTAATGATTCTGCCAATGGGATTGCTTGCTTGAGCCATGTTGTTGTGGGTTGCGCCGTTGTGGCAGTAGCGGCGTGTTGTAAAACTTCGCGCCATAGATTTTGTGTATCGTTGGGTAGGGCATTAAAATCGGTGGCAATTTTAAGTGGCCAATCTGTTGCTGCGACATAGATTTTGTCTGAAATAACTGTTTGTTCTCCAATGACTTCGATGGGTAATTTAGATAGATATAATGGAATTGGTGGTGACGTGATTGCTTCTAATAGTTTTAGAGCGCGGTCACGTGATTTATTACTGTTAAAAAGTAATAGAGATATTTTAGGAAAATAATACTTAATAGCTTCCAAAAGGTCAGTAGAAAATGGTTGTTGACGTTGTAAATCAGCAATTACTTTCATCCATAAAAAACAAAGCTCTCCCACCCTGTGAGTAATGATGAATTGAGAGACTATTCGAAAAAGTTTTAATTGTGCATCCATATGCGAAAATAAGGGATGAGTAATTATTAGGTGTGAAAAATATCTATATATATCTATTTGTACATAACGGTATTTACGACTCTCTTCACATAAATGATCAAGTTTAGTATCTGAATATTTTTGTATAGACATCATTGTCTGGCTAATGACTTTAATAGAGTCGATAAAGTCTGTTTCAGAAATGGTTGCTAACTCTTGAACAAGTTGAGCAAATGCCTTGTCAATTGGGTATGACATGTTAGCAGGAATTTTTTCTGTAAATAGAGTGGTAAGTGCGGTTTTTAAGGCTCTATTTAGTGTACGGATTGTCACATCGGATTCATTAATTATTTCAGTAATTTCTGATTGTGTTTTTTTATGGCTAAATGTTGTCATCGTTCTTGTCCCTAATATGTTTTAAGTCATGCCGAATTATTCGTTTTTTATGTGTCAATCTCAAGAGCAAAGCGATAGCTTAGACTAAGTGTGCGACAAAAGTTGTCGTTTTGTTGAGAGGTGAGCTTTCTCCAAAATCCCACTCCCACAGTTGTTATTCTCCTCCAACAATAGTGCTATGCTTAGAAAATAATAATCACAACAGACGAAGTCGCCATGATCACAATCCCTGTGAGTACAGACAGCATTTCCGAACAGGATTACATCAAACAAACGCTACAAAATCGCCCATTTTTTTGTTTTTTTCCTCCTGTCATGGAAGCAGAGTTTTTAGAGACGCGTGTTAAGTCCAGTCTCTATTACATCCGTTCAGGGCAATGGCTGCTGTTAGCCATGTTTTTGGCGATTATTGTCATTGCTTGGGTGTTTTTTCAGGACATATTTATTGTTAATGATTTTTATCAGTTAAAGTTTATTGAGCTTCCGCTCGGACTTTCCATTCTATTTATTATTTACGGCCATCGAATCTCAGAGGTACGCGCCAACTTTCATCGTGTCATGTTTCCCGTCGCAGTGTTTGTGATTACCGATATTCAGTTGCACATCTTTTTAACCGCCGAAACGGGTTATTATCTGTATGCTATTTTCAATCAAGCCATCAGTATGTTGTTGATTGCGCTAGGTTTACGATTCACAACCAAAGTTTTACTGTTGATTTATATGCTGGGTGGTTCTAGCGGTTTGGCTTTGGGAAGCTTCTTACATTTGCCCATTAACGTACTGGCTTTTAGTTATTACTTTGTGTTGTTTGGCGTGGTGATTACCGTACTGGCGTGGATTTCGGAGCGGCAAGAGCGATTTGCCTTTTTACAAGAGTTGTTGGTGAGTTATCAATCGCAAGAGTTAACACGTCTTAATCAACAGCTCGACAAAATTGCCCACGAGGATGCGCTGACCCATATCGCCAACCGACGCAGCTTCAACAACGCGGCGGAACGGGAATGGGATATTGCCTTACGTGAGCAAAGATCACTTTCTTTACTTTTATTAGATGTGGATTTTTTCAAACGCTACAATGACACCTATGGCCATGAGAGCGGTGATAAATGTCTGCAATCTATTGCTCATGCCATTCGTGATGCCATGATGCGTCCCGCCGATTTAGCAGCGCGTTATGGTGGTGAAGAGTTTGTTGTCTTGATGCCTGACACCGATGTACAAGGGGCTATTATGGTAGCGGAGCGAATCCTGCGGGCAGTGGACGAGTGCCAAATTCCTCATGCTTCGTCAACCGTTGCGCCACACGTTACCGTTAGCATAGGTATTACCACATTAACCCCGACTTCTGGACAACCCTTGCAAGATGCGATTCGCCAAGCCGATGAAGCCTTATATCAAGTGAAAGATAATGGTCGCCATCATTACCGTATTTATCAATCGGGACGAGCGGTAGTGTGATAAGGTGAAGTTCATCTTTAGGAATACATAATGCCTTCTGTTCAAGCGTTAACGCTACATCGCCTCATTCTTGCTGTCGTCATCAGCTTGCTGTTAATTTTAGGTTATTACGTCCTAGAAGTATTTATCAGCCCAATGGCGTGGGCGGGTATTTTGGCCTATATGACGTGGCCGATGTATGAGCATCTAAATCAACGTTTAGGTCATCGCCCGAATTTATCAGCCGCATTAATGACTATTGCGTTGACGTTGTTAATTGCTCTGCCATTATTGTTTTTTATCTTCATGCTGCGTATTGAAGCGATGGATGTTTACGATGTTGTCGCTGAAAAAATCAGTCAGCGCACCTTGATTTTACCGCCTTTTCTTCAACGTTTGCCTTTTGCTCATGAGTTACAACAGTTTTTAGATAGCATCACCCAAAACCCGTTAATTTTTAAAGCTCAAGTGCAAGAGTGGTTTCAGAAAGGTTTTGGTGCGGCGGCACAAGTAGCAGGTAGTATTAGTAAAAGTGTCGGCGAAATGGGCGTGGTGTTTTTTACCTTGTTTTTCTTTTATCGTGATGGTTTGGCGATTCTGGCGCAGATTCAACAAGCACTCAGTTTGCTCATTGGTGAGCACGTTCATAGTTATGTTAAAGCCATTGGCGATACTACACGAGCAGTGGTTTACGGTATTGGTTTAGCGGCCTTGGCACAGGGATTTTTAGCGGGCATTGGATATGCCGTGGCAGGGGTGAGCAGTCCTATTTTTTTAGGGGCATTAACGACGTTGGTGGCGATGATTCCTTTTGGAACGCCCTTTGCGTGGGGTAGTATCGCAGTGTGGTTGTTGGTGCAAGGGCATACCGTTGAAGCGATTGGTTTGGCGATATGGGGCACAGTAGTAATTAGTTCCATTGATAATGTCATTCGCCCTTTAGTGATTTCTAGCTCTTCCGAAATTCCTTTTTTATTGGTGATGTTTGGTGTCTTGGGTGGGTTGAGTGCCTTTGGCATGGTGGGTTTATTTTTAGGCCCTGTCATCTTGGCAGTATTGATGGCGGTATGGCGACAATGGCTTGCGAGTGAACAAATGCTGAACAAAATCATCATCGAAGATAGCCGTGAATCATCAGCGTAAAAAAAATTGGTAATAGGGCGAGTGATTGCGTTATGCTCGCCAACAACCTGTAACTTAGACAGAGTTTTTACTCTAAATAAAACAACGCTAATCCATTGAAATAAAAACAAAAATTAGAGCTTTTGCACCAGTTGTGTACAGAAAATAATCCAGTTACACTGCCGCTACAAACGCTCAAAGGGAGCCAACATGAAAAAATTATTTTGGGGTCTCAGCACTGTTTCTGCCGTTGCGGTAGTTTCGGTCGCTGTACATTTTGCCACGCTGCCACCTGCACCCCCTGTTGTGCCGCCTGTGCCAGATAAAATAGCTCTGCCTGTCGTACCCGCATTAAGCCCTTATGATATGCCAACAGGTCATGTTGTTGTCTCTGATGAGCCTTATCGTTCAACCAACCGTAGTGTAGGCATTGCCGACTTGGTTGACCGTAAATTAACGACGGGTGTCTATACAGGCACACCGTATTGGAAGCAACGAGCCAATTGGTTTGAAGCCCATTTTTATGACACTTTAGCCGCCCGTAAAGTGTGGCATAAAGGCACATCACAAGAAGGCACGCATACGCGCGGTGGGCCTGTCACATGGGATTATCAACCCATTCCCCAATATATTCCTCCTCCCTGTGATCAACCGCAACCGACAGGCTATGATGCCGAAGGTTGCCGTTATGTGAATGGTTTATTCACTGATGTGGCCGCGAAAGACCCTGCCAAAGCACAAAAAATGCGGGAGCAAGCGCGTCGTGGCCGTGATGTCTGGTTTAAAGGCACGTTTGGCAATCAAGACGAAAACACCATGTTGCAAGCGCGTGTCGTTGGCAAAGAAAACATGAATTATCCGTGGTTGGACACGCGTACTCGTTATGCACGCTTCACCAAATGGGGTTTAATTAATGACCCCGATTGTGTGCAAGGTGATGCGTCAACGAATTGGTACGATAAATGCCAAGATCCGCATTCATCAGGGGTTTTAGGTTATCGTAAATACTATGCTGACCCGATTAAAGACAAAACAGGCAAAGTCGTTTACGACCCACAAACTGCGCCTTACGAAGCCACTGAAATCAAAGAAAACAAGCGTTATGTCATTGGCCATCCGTGTGTGCAATGTCACGTTGGTTTTGATCCGACCAATCCGCCTGAAAATCCGAATCAACCTCAATGGAAAAACCTGAGTGCTACTATTGGTAATCAGCATATTCGTCAACCGTTAGCATTTTTCCAAGGTGTGCCCACAAGTCATTTGGCGAACCAAGTGGTGTTAGCAGGGCGTTTAGGCACGATTGATACGTCGGTGGTCGCCTCCGATTGGCAACACAATCCGGGTACACAAAACAATATTATGGATTTTCATAACAAGCGTCTGTTTGAGCATGAAATGAAAGACCCTGTCACGGGCGAAATCAAAAAAGCGATGACCCGTCATGTGCTAAAAGGTGCGGAAGATACGGTTGGTGAGCATTTAGCGTTGATTCGTGTCTATGTCAATATTGGTATGTGTACCGAAGAATGTTGGACACCCAACTTTCCACACCCAGGGCAGTTTTTTGGTCGTGGCACCAAACAAAGCCCCAT
Organism: Moraxellaceae bacterium AER2_44_116; assembly: GCA_006546595.1. GTDB lineage: Bacteria > Pseudomonadota > Gammaproteobacteria > Pseudomonadales > Moraxellaceae > Agitococcus. The sequence continues at coordinate 55,781 of VIAD01000002.1, forward strand.
GCGGATTATGCAATGTGCGAACAAGTGCGATGCGTGGAACTATGCCGATAGTAAAATGGATGATTTAACGGCGTTCTTATTAACGGGCGGTCCTACCTATTTGATGGCAGCAAAAGACAAAGATAACTCCGTAGGCAATCAATACATTGATACAAAAGTAGTTGCTCAAGGTCACGATGTGTTTGCTCGCGAATGTGCCAGTTGCCATAGCTCGAAAGTCGCGCCTGAAAATATTCGTGCCGACAAAAACGCGTTGGCGAAGTTTTACGAAGGTCATGTCTTTGGCAAAGAAGATTACTGGAAGCATGAATTTTCTGCCGCCAAGCTTAAAGACTTCACGTTTATGGGTAAATATTTTGCTAAAGATGCCAAAGGCCAATTACGTCCTAAGCAGTTTGTTGATAAAGGCATTTTTGGTCAGGATTGGTTAGGCAATGATGAACGGACACCGTTTAATATTGTTGGTACTAATATGTGCCGTGCGCTCCATGACAACCATAATCAAGGCCACATTTGGGAAGAGTTTTCGTCTGAAACCTATAAAAATGCACCATCAGTGGGTAGTGTTAAGCAAGTATTTAACCGTTTGATTCCGTTGATTGGTGGCTTACCGTTTGGTGAGCGCAAAATCGAAGGTGGGCCGGGTTATATGCGTAACATCTCGTTATTGTCAGTTTGGGCAACTGCACCGTTTATGCACAATAACGCCATTGGTGAAGTGACTTTCTTGGCGGATGGTGCACCTGATTACACGTTGGCTGGACGCATTAGACAGTTTGAAAATTCCTACGATGAGTTGATGACTTCTGATAACCCGAAAGTGTCGCCGCATCGTCCAGAAAAAATTACGGGTCTGACTGAAGATATCAAAATTTCAGGTCGTGAAGATGCACAAGGTCCCGCATTGTTGCCTGTTAAAAAAGGCACACCAGTCGCCCATGTGATTTCATCTAATCCGCACAGTCCGTTGTTTATGAAATGTGATGATCTCGTTGAAAACAAAGGCCATCAGTTTGGTGTTGATTTAACACCACAAGATAAACGTGCTTTGCGTGAATTCTTGAAAATGATGTAAGCCGACACGGTTCTCTTTCTTGAAACATAGTAGGAGAGGGCTGTGACGAAAAAGGGCGATTCGTGAATCGCCCTTATTCTTTGGAATAAAAACCATGACTAAACGCAAAATAATAGTATTAGCAGGATTGTTCTTTGTCCTCATCGGTTTAGCACTAGGTTTGATGAGCCATCAAAATACGCCGCCTATTGCCGAATTAGCTAAAAATAGCCAGTCAATTAAAAAATACTTTTCGCAACACATTATTCCCGAGACTGATTTACCGCCCGCAGGGACACGTTCGTTATTCGATCATTTAATTGTCCAAAATAATGGTTTACCTTACCCATTTAGTAAATTGATTCATTTGTTAAAAGAGCAAAATCCTACAGGTCAAGAGCCTGTCGCCTTGTTAATCCCGAATGGTCGCTCATTGTTAAAAGGTCAAGCGGATAACGCCCATCCGCGCATTGTTGTCGCTGCGGATTTTGAGGGTAATAATCCTGCGGTTGGTTTGGGTTTGGCGGCGCGAGGACAGTTATTTTTAGGCTTTGTCGAAAACGCCAATGAAATAGAAGTGTTAAGTTATAACGAAGCGGCGGGGCGTTTTGAGTTTCAACTGGTACAAAACTATTGTGAAGGTTGTGTGCCGCGAATTGTTTATGCTCGCCGAGCAATTTGTACCACTTGCCACCAAAATGGCGGTGCGCCAATTTTCTCGCAACGTCCGTGGAATGAAACTAATGGCCAACAAGCCACGACAGAAGCCATTACTCTAGCGCGGGGCAATAAACCGTATCATGGCGTTGCGGTACAGCAACCGTTATCGCAATCCGAACGGTTTGACCAGTTAACCGATATTGGCAATTTTTATCAAGCCACACAGCGTTTATGGCTAGATGGTTGCGGCGAAAAAGGTAATGCCTGTCGTCGGCAGATGTTGTCACTGGCGTTTGAATATACCAATAATGCAGGTGGCTTTAATCCCGAAAGTGCCGAAGCCAAACAATTACGCCAGTTACAAGCAGCGACTTTTCCCAAAGAAGGCATTACCGTCACCGAGTCAGATTTATTAAATCGCGACCCCATTGGCGAAAAACAAGGCTTCAAAGGCTGGTTGCGTTCCTTAGTGACAAGAGATATTCGTTTTGGTGAAGGTGCAAAAGACAACGAAGATTTATCGGCCTTTGATAAATTACCGCCTTTACGTAAAGAGCTTGATCCTTTAACCATTCGTGCACCAAAAAAGACCTTACACGCCCAAGATATTGATGGCGTTTATGGTGTAGCTAGCTTTTTTACCGAAGCTGACTTAAAAACATTAGCCGAGCAACACGGCAATGATGTCAAAAACTTACAAGCCAAAGTCAACGCGCTGCCAGACGAAGTCTTTACCGCCAAGCCATTTTCCCGCGTGGCAATGATGCAAGCCTTATTGGGTAAGCCGCGTGAATACTGCTGTCTAAAAACCGATGAAATGTCTCCGCCTGTCGTCTCAGGAGTGCCGCCCTTAACCATTAAACAATTTCCTGAGTTACAGCACTTTGCGGACAGTTGTTTTGCTTGTCATCGCGGTAATCCTGCTCAGCGATTGAATTTTATGGCGGGCGATAATGAACAAGCGGTACTCGATAACATCAAAGCAAAAAAAGAAATTCGTGATGCGCTTGATTGGGAGCGTTATGAAGGCACAGATAAAGCCAGTAAATTAATGCCGCCGCGTGATTCGGTGCAGTATCATCGTCTCAAAGAAAAAGGTGCGACAGGCGATGCCCAACGGCAAAAAATGCGTGAAACTGTGCCGAGTTTGTTTGATTTTTAGTTGAACCCTCTCTCTTAATTCTCCCTCGGTGAGAGAGGACAAAAGGCATTGCTCCCTCTCTCTGAGGGAGAGGACTGTGGTGAGGGCTGACTTATGTTGAGGAAAATAATAATGCGTTTTACTCCTTTGATTTTATCATCACTATTTTTACTCTTGCAGGCGATTCCTGCCCAAGCCATGCCTACTTATGCTCGTCTTTATAAACAGCAATACGGTTATATGCCGTCGTGTCATGCTTGTCATACCGAAGGTGGCGGCACGCCTGTCAATAATTTTGGCAAATCGTTTAAAGACAATGGTAAAAATGCAGCAGCACTGAGCAAAATAGCTTCACTCGACAGCGATGGTGATGGTTTTACCAATGCCGTTGAAGCGCAAGCTAAAGCCAATGCAGGTGATAAAAACTCTACCCCCAGTAAAGTGGGGACATGGTTAGACCTCGCCAGTTTGATACCCAAAGAAGTTCAAGCTTTATTTCCCACTATTCGCAGTTGGTTGCCTAAAGATGCCACTTTAACACCTGCTGACATTGCTGCCGCCAAAGCTATGGGCGCAACCTTGAGTTTGGCAGACGAAAATACGATTTATATTCCCGTAGAAAATCAACGCCCTGCGGGTACGGCGTTAATTTTTCCTGCCAACTTTCAAGGTAAAACCTTCTTTTTATTAATGACTACCGATAAACAATTAAAAATCAGTAAAGTACAGGTGATGAACGCCAAAAATGTGCCAGCCGCCAAAAGCAGTAAAGCCTATGAGCGTTTAGTAGGTGTAGCAGCACAAAGTGTTCCTGCGGCCACAGGCACAGATATTGATGCCGCCATTACCCAAGCCGTTAAAAATGCAGGGGCGTTATTGTATTTACGTCTTAAAGGAGCGTAGGCATGAAGCGATTTTTTGGTTGGTTGGCGTTGTTAATGGCCTTCTCTGCGGTAGTGTGGGGCGCAGAGCCTGATATAAATTTTTTTAGCAACCAACCGATTCCCGAAGCGGCATTAGTGCATACCCCCGAACCCAAACCCGACTGGCTGTTGTATGGCGCACCTGTTGCTTTGTTAGCCTTTTTCTTTGTTTTTTGTTTGATTGTCAAATGGCTGATTCCGTTTAAAGAAACGGATATGCATTTTGATTTGCATGATTTACCTGTTGCCGCGCAACGGGGTATTGGCATCGCGGTGGTGTTGTTTGGTATTGCCTTTTGTTTTGGAGGTTTAGAAGCGCATTATCAAATGAGTTTACATGGCAGTGCCGAAGCCTATTTTCAACAAATGGGAGTCGGTAAGTTAATAGCTTTTACCCATGCCCATTTATTCGGTTTTACCACCAGCTTTTTTATTATTGGTATTCCTTTCTCGTTGCATTTTAACCGCTTAAAACCGTATCAGTGGATATTCCCTTTAGGTTTAGCGGCTTCTTGCACCGATGTCATTTCGTGGTGGGGTATTAAATATGTGTCGCCTCACTTTGAGTATGTGACATGGTGGTGCGGTTTAGTGTTTAGTGTGTGTTATTTGTGGATGTTAGTGGGTTTAGTGCGTGTGTTGTTTTTTCCGCGTGTGAAATGGTTTCCTGATTTTATTAATGAAGATCGGCAAAAGAAGTGGGATGAGGGTCATAAGAAACAACGCTAAAAGCTATTTTTAGTGTTGTTTAAATTAAAGGTATGCAGCTTCTAACCTATTGATTATGATTGCAGGGTAACAGGGAGTAAGGATAGTATTATGTCAGTAGAGCAAAATTTAGAAAAAAACAAAGAATTAACCATGTTGATTTATGTCTTGTATGGCATATCTGTTTTTTTTGTGGTTCCCTATTTTATTGCGATTATGATCAATTACATAAAGCGGGAAGAGGTGAAAGGTACATTTTTAGAAAGCCACTTTGACTGGCAAATTCATACCTTTTGGTACACGCTATTGTGGTCTATTCTTGGTTTTATCACGCTCTTGGTGGGTGTAGGTTTTGTTATTTTAATCATAGACGCTATTTGGTTTATTTATCGTATTGTCAAAGGCGTATTATATTTAAACGACGGGAAGCGTATTCGGCCTACAGAAGCGAGTTTATGGTTTTTTGTTGTCGGTTTTATTATTTGTACCTTCGTCGCGGGTATATTTTGGTTGTTCTTTAGTTTTTTCTAAGCAGTCGTTCTGTGATGGGCTGGCAAACTAGCAGGATGATGGACTAGAAACCTGATGCTTTGTCTATACGTCGACTGATCGCTGAGTCAAATACCCCATGAAAATCATTCTCGCGCCCATGGAAGGTTTAACTGATGTCTATATGCGTGATGTCTTAACCCGTATTGCAGGTCAAAACAACTTTGATTGGTGTGTTACAGAGTTTATTCGGGTCACGAATCATTTATTGCCAGCCCATACCTTTTATCAATATTGTCCCGAACTTTTAAATAATGGCAAAACCTTAGCGGGAACACCTGTCCATATTCAATTATTGGGTAGTGAGCCTTTACTCTTGGCCGAAAACGCCGCTCGTGCGGCTGAATTAGGTGCGGTGGCGATAGACTTAAATTTTGGCTGCCCTGCCAAAACGGTTAACTCCCATCGCGGAGGGGCAATACTGCTAGATGAGCCAGAAACTGTTCATGCCATTATCGCGGCGGTCAGAAAAGCCGTTCCTAATGAAATTCCCGTCAGTGCCAAAATGCGCTTAGGCGTTAACGACTATTCTCGGATGTTGGATAATGCCTATGCTGTTGAAAGTGCGGGAGCAAATTGGCTGACCGTTCATGCGCGAACCAAAGCCGACGGTTATCGCCCGCCTGCACATTGGCATGTTTTAGCGCAAATTCGTCAACATATCAAAATACCGATTTTTGCCAATGGCGATATTTGTAATCTTAATGATGCCGCTAAATGTCGACTCGATTCTCAGTGTAATGATTTAATGATTGGCCGAGGTGCAGTCATTCGCCCTGATTTTATTCGTCGATTACGCGGTGAAAACATTGAGCTCACATGGGCTGAACTACTGAAATGGCAATTGGTTTTTTTAGATGGTATGCGTAATACTGAGGCTAACCCGTATCACATTGATGGAAAAAGCGTCTTAAAGTGGACAGAGCAGGGCGTGGTTGGCCGCTACAAACAATGGCTGGCGATGTTGACGCAAGGTTGGCCTGAAGCAAAATTATTATTTGAGCAAATCAAAAAAGAACGGCAGTGTAGTGAGATTAGGCGGGTTATTGAGGAAAATTTAGGGTGTTGTGGATAGCGTATTGAGTAAAATCCCCTATCCACCTATATAAAAGTTAAGGACGTTCGTCAAAAAAGCGAAATGGCGATGGTGTATCGAAGCTTATTAATTCCGCCCGACGAAACAAACCCACCATGCTAGTGTAAGGCGCGGCACGTTGCATAAAATTAACAGCCCAAATCGGAACTGATCCACCTGGATCAACAAAGCCTTCCATATCAAATCTCACTTGCTTTGCATCTATAGGCGTTAATTTAATCCAAAAAGTGTATTCAGGTACGCGTACCAAATTTGGTATTGATGGTAAAAAGTGAGGTGAGGCGGTAAAGCGAAACATCATATAACCATTTTTTTTAGTATATGGCTCAATAACACCGTGCAAAACCATATCTCTGTCGGGGATAGGCTGTGGAATGTTAATCTTTAGATATGCGTAGAAATCCGTTGGCGATACAATTTTAAGCATTCGTGACTCATAACATTCCCAAAAAAATCGCGTGTAGTTATCAGCATCGACAATCGTTCGTGCTAATGATTCCATTGAGGTATCAGCAAAGCCTTCAATTTTGAAAGACCGTAATCGTTTGCCTTCTTCAATTTTCGACCACGCTTTGATGTTTTGGCGGCGGTCATTTTTAATCATCACCCACTCATTTTTGGTGGTAGCTCGTAGGTCATCCACGTCATCATTGGCAGCAAAAGACGATACAGAAGCGATGGCTAAGAGCATAAAAAGCGCAATTTTTTTTATGGGTCTATGAGTTGTCATTCTTATTACTCTTTGTTGTTAAACACCAATGTTAGTTATTCAGGCTAAGAAAGTAATGAACTTATAGCCACATAGCAACTCAACACCAATGATTAATAGATGTTGATCTATGATTAAAGGCGTTTGGCGAGGAGATGAGATAGTCTTTTGTAAATAACCTTGCAAAAAACAAGGATAAATTACGCCCTACATTATGATTTCTGTGTTAATCTTTTTGTGACTTAGGTATTGAAACGTCCCCCAATGTTGACGTTCCATTGGCAGGAATCATAGCAATTGACTGTCAGCCGAGTCTTGCGTTTAACAGCCCATGACCGCTAGCAAAACGTGTTTTTGCCAAGCGTCTCTTTTAACATCAGCTTAAGGAAGTTTGCACATGAGTTTTCAAACTGAATTAGAAACACTGAAAGCCAATATCGTTCAACAGCGTGATGAATTACAGCTCCAATTGGGTTTGGCAAAGCTCGAAGCACGTGATGAATGGCACGAAGTTGAAGCCAAAGTCGGTCATTTCATGACTCAGTTAGAAGAAGTTGGTGAAGAAACAACCGATGAAGTGAAGCGTGGCGCGCACCAGCTCGGCACTGAAATCAAACAAGCTTATGAAAAATTAAAAGCTAGCTTTTAATCACACGCTTATCGTAGAGTAGGGAGATGACATCATTTGTGTCTCCCTATTTTTTTGTAGGCTGAGAATCGTCATAGAGGACTTTGCTGTCTTTCATCAAGTATATCTACTTCAACTCTACCCCTTCTTCGCCACAATCCCTCTCTAGTACAAAGAATTGCTTTTGTAGTATAATGGCGGCAATTGTGTATAAATCTTGTCGATTCCAGTCGTACACAAACAGAATTTCCCGATGATTTGTCAGTGCTAGGAGTTCCCCTGCATGTCCCCTGTTGATGCAATGGCGCATAACTGGTCTTTTGCTGTATATATTTTCGGCATTGTCTTTATTTGCGTATTTATGCTTGGTATTCCTGTTTGGATGGGTGGTCGTACTTCAGGTCGCGCAAAAAACGAACCTTTTGAGTCAGGTATTGTGCCCGCAGGTGGTGCACGCTTACGTTTCTCCGCTAAGTTTTATCTCATTGCGATGTTTTTCGTTATTTTCGATATTGAAGCTCTGTTTCTGTACGCGTGGGCGGTGTCTGTGCGCGAAAGTGGTTGGGTTGGCTTTATCGAAGTCTTTATTTTTATTACTGTTTTGTTGGTGGGCTTAATCTACATTTGGCGTTTAGGGGCTTTAGATTGGTCGCCTGAGGCACGTCGCCGTAGAATCAAAGACCACAAACAGCACACCAATTGAGGTCGCACTGATGGACTACACCCTGACGCGTATTGATCCGAATAATCCGCAAAAGCGTTATCCCGAACAAAGTCGTGAAACCGTTGGCGATCCATTAGAAGACCAAGTCCATAAAAACATTTATATGGGCAAACTCGAAGATATGTTGCATGGCGCGGTGAATTGGGGACGCAAAAACTCCTTATGGCCTTACAACTTTGGTTTGTCATGTTGCTATGTTGAAATGGCGACCGCTTTTACTGCGCCTCACGATTTGGCGCGTTTTGGCGCGGAAGTGATTCGTGCATCACCACGTCAAGCCGACTTGATGGTGGTTGCGGGTACATGTTTCATCAAAATGGCACCTGTCGTTCAGCGTTTATATGAGCAAATGCTAGAGCCTAAATGGGTCATTTCGATGGGTTCATGTGCCAACTCAGGCGGTATGTACGATATTTATTCTGTGGTTCAGGGTGTAGATAAATTCTTACCTGTAGATTTGTATATTCCCGGTTGTCCGCCGCGTCCAGAAGCCTTTTTACAAGGTTTAATGTTATTGCAAGAGTCGATTGGCAAAGAGCGTCGGCCTTTAACATGGGTGGGTGGCGATCAAGGTGTGTATCGGCCTGTTATGCCTGCGGAGCGTGATGTCAAACAAGCCGAGCGTATTCAAGTGACTAATTTACGCACACCAGACCAAGTTTAAGCGATAACGCTGTCTGTGGTAGCCCGTATAAAATACGGTATGGACTGGCGGCGACAACTATCCGAACAATTTACTTTTAATGATGAGTCGATAGATGACCGATCATGCAACCCCAAACACTGCCTTGCCTGAGGTAGTGCGAGAACTATATGCCCAATTTGGTGAGCAGACTTTTGTCTTGCAGCCAACGAAAGACGACGTGCCAACGTTATGGGTGACGCGCGATAAAATTGTCGAAGTGCTACGCTTTTTGCGTCACGTTTCTCGTCCGTACTCCATGCTGTATGACTTGAGTGCGATGGATGAACGTTTACGTACCCATCGTCAGGGGTTGCCTGCGTCCGATTTCACCGTGTTTTATCACTTGTTGTCTATTGAGCGAAACAGTGATATTCGCTTAAAAGTGGCGTTGTCGAGTGATAGTCTTAGCTTGCCCAGCGTGATTGCGATTTGGCCGAATGCCAATTGGTACGAGCGTGAAGTGTGGGATTTGTTTGGTATTGTCTTTGATGGTCATCCTTTATTAGTGCGTATTATGTTGCCACGAACATGGACAGGTCATCCGCTGCGTAAAGATTATCCTGCCCGTGCTACCGAATTCGATCCGTTTATGCTTGATGCTGCTAAACAAGATGCCGAGCAAGAAGCCTTGCGTTTTAACCCTGAAGAATGGGGCATGAAACGTGGCACTAAAGATGAGGACTTTATGTTCCTTAACTTAGGGCCTAACCATCCCTCTGCGCACGGTGCGTTTCGTATTGTCTTGCAGTTAGATGGCGAAGAAATTGTCGATTGTGTGCCAGATATTGGTTATCACCATCGTGGTGCCGAAAAAATGGCCGAACGCCAATCATGGCATAGTTACATACCCTACACCGACCGTATTGATTACCTCGGTGGCGTGATGAATAACTTGCCTTACGTGTTGGCAGTCGAAAAATTAGCAGGCATAACTGTGCCTGATCGTGTGAAAACGATTCGTGTGATGATGGCGGAATTCTTCCGTATCACCAGTCATTTGCTGTTTTTGGGTACCTACATTCAGGATGTCGGCGGTATGACCCCGATTTTCTTTATGTTTACCGATCGTATGAAAGCTTACGATGTCATTGAAGCCATTACAGGTGGCCGTATGCACCCTGCATGGTTCCGTATCGGCGGTGTTGCCCACGATTTACCACGCGGTTGGGAAAAGTTAGTTAAAGACTTTATCGACTGGATGCCTAAGCGTTTAGATGAGTACGTTAAAGCGGCTATTCAAAACAGCATTCTCAAGGCGCGTACCATTGGTGTTGCTCAATACAATGCCGATGAAGCGATTGCTTGGGGTGTGACAGGGCCGGGTTTACGTGCGACAGGTATCGACTTTGACTTGCGTAAAGCGCGTCCGTACTCAGGCTATGAAAACTTTGATTTTGATGTGCCTTTAGCGCACAACGGCGATGCTTATGATCGTTGTATCGTCCGTATCGAAGAAATGCGCCAAAGTTTACGCATTATTAAGCAATGTTTAGAACATATGCCCGCAGGTTCTTATAAGGCCGACCATCCGTTGACCTGTCCGCCACCGAAAGAAAAAACGCTGCAAGATATTGAAACCTTGATCACGCATTTCTTGAGCGTATCGTGGGGGCCGATTATGCCCGCAGGTGAAGCCAGTCAAATGATTGAAGCCACCAAAGGCATCAACAGTTATTACTTGACCAGCGATAAAGCGACGATGAGCTATAGAACGCGTATTCGTACGCCAAGTTTCCCCCATTTGCAGCAAATTCCCGCAGTGATTCGTGGCAGCATGATTCCTGATTTGATTGCGTATTTGGCCAGTATCGACTTTGTGATGGCTGACGTTGACCGCTAATTGGGGACTCTAAGAAATGATTATTTGTACCGACCGCCGTCCAAAAATTAATGACGGTTATGTGATGTCAGAGCAAGAGCGCCACGATATTGAGCATGCTTTAGACCATTACGAAGACTCACGCGCCGCCACGATCGATGCCTTAAAAATCGTGCAAAAACAGCATGGTTGGGTGCCTGATAGCGCGATTCACGCGATTGCCGATATTTTGAAAATTCCAGCAACCGATGTTGATGGTGTTGCGACGTTTTATAACAAGATTTTCCGTAAGCCTGTTGGTCGCCATGTCATTATGGTGTGCGACAGCGTGGGCTGTTTTTTAACAGGTTATGAAGATCTCATCGCCGCCATCAAAGTACAGCTAGGCATTGATTACGGTCAAACGACAGCCGATAACCGTTTTACCTTGCTGCCGATTTGCTGCTTAGGCAACTGCGACAAAGGCCCGACTTTAATGATTGACGAGGACACACATGGTCCCGTCATGATTGACCAGATTTCTTCTTTATTGGAGCAGTACCCATGACCGTGGTTTCTGCCGATACTCGGCCATTAACGTGGCGGCTTCAACATGGCGACGCGATTACTGATATTAAGACCTATGAGTCTTTAGAAGGCTATGCCGCAGTACGCAAAGTTGTCAAAGAGATGTCGCCCTTAGATGTACAAAAAGTGGTGAAAGATGCCAATTTACGCGGACGTGGCGGCGCAGGCTTCCCGACAGGCGTAAAGTGGAGTTTGATCCCGATGGGTGCAGATGCAGGGGTTAAATACCTTGTCTGTAACGCCGACGAAATGGAACCGGGCACGTTCAAAGACCGTTTGTTGATGGAAAAATTACCCCATCAATTAGTCGAGTCGATGATTGTCGCAGGTTATGCCATTCAAGCCACTCGCGCTTATATCTTCTTACGTGGCGAATATATTTTAGCTGCTGAACGCCTAAACGATGCCATCAAAGAAGCAAAAGCCGCAGGCTACTTGGGTGAGAATATTTTAGGTTCGGGCTGGAGTATGGATTTATACGTTCATACAGGCGCAGGCCGTTATATTTGTGGCGAAGAAACTGCATTAATTAACTCACTCGAAGGTCGTCGTGCAAATCCACGCGCCAAACCGCCGTTTCCGCAAATTGCAGGGGCATGGGGCAAACCGACTATCGTTAATAATGTCGAAACACTGTGCAACGTACCGCCGATTGTCATGCGTGGTGCGGACTGGTTTAAAGGTTTATCCGAAGGCAAAAGTCCCGACTCAGGCACTAAATTGTATGGCGTGTCGGGCAAAGCCAAACGCACTGGCGTATGGGAATTGCCGATTGGCACAACAGCTCGTGAGTTATTAGAGGTTCACGCGGGCGGTATGCAAGACGGTTTGGAGCTGAAATGCTGGTTGCCGGGTGGTGCATCCACTGACTTTTTGTTACCCGAACATCTTGATTTGGCGATGGATTACGACACCATCAGTAAAGCCGGTAGCCGTATGGGTACAGGCTTGATTATGGTAGTTGACCACAAACAAAACATGATTTCGCTGTTACGTAATCTTGAAGAGTTTTTTGCCCGTGAATCGTGTGGCTGGTGTACCCCATGCCGTGATGGTTTACCGTGGGGAGTAAAAATTCTGCGTGCTTTAGAGCGTGGTGAAGGCCGAGCTGAAGATATCGAGCAGTTAAGTAAACTGACTCGTGACTTGTGGATTGGTAAAACCTTCTGCGCCCACGCACCCGGTGCGATGGAACCTCTGATGAGTGCGTTAAAATATTTCCGCTCCGAATTTGAACAAGGCATCGCTCCTGCGACCGCCGTAGTAAACGGGTAAACAGGCATGGCAACGATTTTTGTCGATGGCAAACAGTTCGAAGTGAATGGTGCTGATAACCTGCTGAGTGCTTGTTTGTCCTTAGGTTTAGATATTCCTTATTTTTGCTGGCATCCTGCATTGGGTAGTGTTGGCGCGTGCCGTCAATGTGCGGTCAAACAATACGCCAATGCCGAAGACAAGCGTGGCCGTATTGTGATGTCGTGCATGACACCCTCTACAGATAATACGTTTATTTCCATTGATGACCAAGAAGCAACGGATTTCCGCGCCAGTGTCGTAGAATGGTTGATGACCAATCATCCCCATGATTGCCCCGTCTGTGAAGAAGGCGGCCATTGCCATTTACAAGACATGACGGTAATGACTGGCCATGACACTCGTCGTTATCGCTTTACTAAACGTACCCATCTAAACCAAGATTTAGGGCCGTTTATCAGCCACGAGATGAACCGTTGTATCGCCTGTTATCGTTGTGTGCGTTATTACAAAGACTACGCAGGTGGCGAAGATTTAGGCGTATATGGCGCACACGATAACGTCTATTTTGGTCGTACTGAAAGCGGTACTTTAGAAAGCGAATTCTCGGGTAATTTAACCGAAGTCTGTCCGACAGGCGTATTTACCGACAAAACCCATTCTGAGCGTTATAACCGTAAATGGGATATGCAGTTTGCGCCAAGTATCTGCCAACAATGTTCGGTCGGTTGTAATACCAGTCCGGGCGAGCGTTATGGCGAAATTCGTCGTATCGAAAACCGTTACAACGGTTCGGTAAACCATTATTTCCTGTGTGATCGTGGTCGTTTTGGTTATGGCTATGTCAATCGTGATGACCGCCCACGTCAGCCTTTGATTCGTCAAGCCGAGCAATTAACCATTACCACAGTTGATCATGCTTTAGACAGCGCGATTGCGGCATTAACGGGTAAAAAAGTCTTAGGTATTGGTTCGCCTCGTGCCAGCATCGAAACGAACTTTGCCTTGCGTGAGTTAGTCGGTGCAGAGAATTTCTCTACAGGTGTCACCGCCGCCGAACAAGCACGCGTCGCTTTAGTAGCGAAAATCCTGCAAACCGAAGCCATCGAAACACCATCGTTACGCGATATTGAAAGCAAAGACGCAGTATTAGTATTAGGTGAAGATGTCACGCAAACTGCACCGCGTATTGCCTTAGCGTTACGTCAAAGTGCCAAAAACAAAGCTGAACAATTAGCCGCGCAACGTAAAACCAGCGATTGGCAACAATTAGCGGTACAAAACATCGCCCAGCATGCGTTGTCGCCTGTTTATATCACCAGTTTTAGCGGTACGCGTTTAGATGATATCGCCAAAGAAGTGTGCATGGCCAACGTTGCCGACCAAGCGCGTTTAGGTTTTGCTATTGCTCATGAAATCGACCCGAATTCACCAGCCGTACCTAATCTCAGTTTAGATGCTTTTGTCTGGGTAAAAAGTGTGGCTGCGGATTTATTAGCGGCTGAACAGCCGTTAGTAGTGGCAGGAACTTCTGCGGCCAGCGAAGAGTTATTACAAGCTGCTGCTAATATTGTTCAAGCTTTGCTCATTCGTGGGAAAAAAGCGGCCATTACTTTAGTTGTGCCAGAAGTGAATAGCTTAGGTGTCAGCTTATTAGGCGGCCAAGATTTAGATACTGCGTTAAATGCCCTGAAAAATGGTGCTTACGATGCCGTGGTTATTGCCGAAAATGATTTATACCGTCGTTTACCTGCTGGCATTGTAGATGCGGCCTTACAAGCAGCAAAACAAGTCATCGTCTTAGACCATCAACTAACAGCAACGGTAGAAAAAGCCCATATCGTCTTATCTGCCGCTAGTTTTGCCGAAGGTGATGGTACTGCGGTTAACAACGAAGGTCGCGCTCAGCGTTTCTTCCAAGTATATGATGCCTCTTATTACAAGCCTGAATTTAACATTAAAGAAGGCTGGCGTTGGTTACACGCGGTACATACAGGCATGAGCAGTACCGATATTAACTGGACGCAACTGGATGAAGTGATTGCCGCCGTTGCTGAAGCTGCGCCTGTGTTAGCAGGTATTACGGCCGCCGCACCTAATGCGTTATTCCGCATCAAAGGCTTAAAATTAGCGCGCGAACCGCGTCGTTATAGTGGTCGTACCGCCATGCGCGCCGATATTAGCGTCCATGAACCCCGTCAACCGCACGACCAAGACAGTGCCTTGGCGTATTCTATGGAAGGTTATGTCGGTGTGGATAACGATGCCGCGTTAACCTCGTTTGCATGGGCGCCAGGTTGGAACTCGCCGTCAGCGTGGAACAAATTCCAAGATGAAGTCGGTGGTCACTCACGCAAAGGCGATGCAGGTGTGCGTTTGTTTGATAGCTTACCGCGCCAGGCTGGCGGTTATCACAGCAAAATCCCTGCGCCATTTACGCCTGTTGCTGATAAGTTTTTAGTTCAACCGATTCATCATATTTTTGGTAGCGATGAATTATCTGCCCGCGCTCCTGTCATGGAAAGTCGTATTCCAACGGCCTATGTCTCGTTATCGGAACGTGATGCCAAACGTTTACGTATTGCTGATGAGCAAACGGTCATTGTTGGCCTAAACATGAAATTGTTAAAGCTGACGGCGCGTATCGACGCGACTCAACCTGAAGGCACATTAGGTGTTCCAGTCGGTTTAGCGGGTGTGCCTGTGGTTCAAGGTAATGAATGGGTTACTGTGGTAGGGGAGGGTGCGTAATGTTTGATTGGCTCACTCCAGATGTGATCACCATTATCTACACCATCTTTCAAGCGGTGGTGATTTTATTAGTGACAGTGATTGCCGCGGCGTTACTCAGTTTTATTGAGCGTCGTTTGTTAGCATGGTGGCAAGATCGTTATGGCCCTAACCGTGTTGGGCCAAACGGTATGTTTCAAATCGTCGCCGATATGCTAAAAATGTTCTTCAAAGAAGACTGGACACCGCCTTTTGCCGATATTTTTACCTTTAGATTAGCTCCTGCGATTGCAATGGGCACGTTATTGTTGTCAATGGCGGTTGTTCCCATTACCCCAACATGGGGTGTCATCGACTTAAATGTCGGCTTGTTATTTTTCTTTGGTATGGCAGGTTTAGCGGTCTATTCCGTGATGTTTGCCGCATGGTCATCAAATAACAAATACGCCTTATTGGGTGGCTTACGTGCTGCAGCTCAAACCTTAAGTTATGAAGTGTTTATGGGTTTATCGCTGATGGGTGTGGTTGCTCAGGCAGGCACATTTAACTTGCGTGAAATTGTTGAAGCACAAAGCACTGTTTGGAACGTTATTCCTCAGTTTTTTGGCTTTTGCACCTTTATGCTCGCGGGCATTGCCATCACCCACCGTCATCCCTTTGACCAACCCGAAGCAGAACAAGAGTTAGCCGATGGTTATCATATTGAATACTCAGGCATGAAATGGGGGATGTTTTTCGTTGCTGAATATATTGGTGTTGTCGTTGTGTCGGCGTTGATTGTCACTCTATTCTTTGGTGGCTGGAAACCGTTACCGTTCCTTGATTTTATTCCTGCGTTCTTTTGGTTTGCAGGTAAAACAGCCTTCTTTATTATGATGTTTGTTTTGGTGCGTGGTTCAGTCATGCGTCCGCGTTATGACCAAGTGATGAAGTTTAGCTGGTTATTTTGTCTGCCACTGACATTGATTAATTTATTAATCACTGCCGCCATCATTTTATCTGTAGGACTATAACCATGATTAAAGACATAGTTTCCATAGTAAAAGGGGCGGGTACGCAACTCCGTAGTATCTATATGGTGTTTAGCCACGGTTTTCGTAAGCGTGACACCATTCAATATCCCGAAGAAAAAGTGTATTTACCGCCGCGTTATCGTGGTCGTATTGTGTTAACGCGTGATCCTGATGGCGAAGAGCGTTGTGTGGCCTGTAATTTGTGTGCCGTTGCTTGTCCTGTCGGTTGTATTTCGCTGCAAAAAGCGGAAACCGAAGATGGACGTTGGTATCCTGAGTTTTTCCGTATTAACTTCTCGCGTTGTATTTTTTGCGGTATGTGTGAAGAAGCCTGTCCAACAACAGCGATTCAACTCACTCCTGATTTTGAAATGGCTGAATTTAACCGTCAAAATTTGGTCTATGAAAAAGAACATTTGTTGATTGCAGGTTCAGGTAAAAATCCAGACTACAACTTCTATCGAGTGTCGGGTATGGCGATTGCGGGTAAAGCGAAAGGCGAAGCCCAAAACGAAGCCGCTCCGATTGATGTTAAGAGCTTGATGCCCTAATTTTGCGAGGTTGATGATGGAAATAGCGTTTTATCTCGCGGCGGCGATAGCCATTTATGCCACAGTGCGGGTCATTACCAATACCAATCCTGTTCATGCGTTATTGAGCTTGATTGTGTCGTTATTAGCGGTGGCAATGATTTTCTTTATGTTGGGCGCACCGTTTGCTGGCGCGCTAGAAGTGATTGTTTATGCTGGCGCAATCATGGTGCTGTTTGTTTTTGTGGTGATGATGTTGAACATGGGTTCGACGGTTATTGCCCAAGAAAAACAATGGATGCAGCCAAAATCATGGCTAGGCCCGAGTGTTTTGGCTGCCGTGTTGATGGGCGAAATGATTTATTTGTTATCTCTAGGTGCGTGGCACCCTGCTGGCCATACCATGGTAGATGCTAAACAAGTGGGTATTGCCTTGTTTGGCCCTTATTTGTTGGTGGTCGAGTTGGCTTCGTTGTTATTGCTAGCCGCATTGGTGGCCGCTTATCACCTAGGTAAACGCGCAGACGAGTAATTTATAGTCCTTCTCTGATATGGAGAAGGACAAAACAGCTTTCAAAATGGTAGGGCGCAGTGCGCCAAGCAAAAAAGGCGATACGGGTATGATAGCAATACCGATGGAGCAAGGGCTGGCAGTCGCTGCCGTGCTCTTTGTACTAGGGTTAATCGGCGTGATGGTTCGCCGCAATATCTTATTTGTACTGATGTGCATCGAAGTAATGATGAACGCAGCGGCACTAGCATTTGTCGTTGCTGGTAGTCGTTGGGGACAACCTGATGGCCAAGTGATGTTTATTTTGATTCTGACCTTGGCTGCTGCTGAAGCCAGTATTGGTTTAGCTATTGTGCTGCAATTTTATCGTCGTCACCATTCGCTGGATATTGATGCAGCAAGCGAGATGCACGGATGAATTTACTGTATTTAACTTTTATTTTTCCTTTAGTCGGCTTTTTACTGCTGGCTACTCTGCGTACTCGTTTGTCTGAGAATACGGCTGCTGTCATTGGCGTTGGCTCAATGGGTTTATCGGCATTAACGGCGTTATATGTCGGCATCGACTTTATGCAAAACATTCCTCAAGGTGGCGCGTATGTGCAAACCTTATGGACGTGGATGCAAGTCGGTGACTTCACCGCAAATTTTGCCTTACATTTAGATGGCTTATCGTTAACGATGCTCGGCGTCGTTACAGGTGTTGGCTTCTTTATTCATTTGTTTGCCTCGTGGTATATGCGTGGCGAAGCAGGTTATGAACGTTTCTTCTCTTATATGAACTTATTCGTCGCCAGTATGTTGTTATTGGTCTTAGGCGATAACCTCGGTTTGTTATATTTAGGCTGGGAAGGCGTGGGTTTATGTAGTTATTTGCTGATTGGTTTTTATTACTCTGATAAAGCCAACGGTGAGGCCGCGATTAAAGCCTTTACCGTCACTCGTGTCGGTGATGTGTTTATGGCGATTGGCTTGTTTATCTTGTTCCAACAATTAGGCACTTTAGATATTCAACAAATTTTGACCCTTGCCCCTCAACATTGGCAAGTGGGTGATCCGATGGTGGTTGCCGCCACCTTAATGTTATTAGGCGGTGCTGTCGGTAAATCAGCACAATTACCGTTACAAACATGGTTGGCTGACGCAATGGCAGGCCCAACACCTGTTTCGGCATTAATTCACGCGGCAACGATGGTGACAGCAGGCGTGTATTTAATTGCGCGTACGCATGGTTTGTTCTTATTAGCGCCTGATGTGTTGTATTTGGTCGGTATTGTTGGCGCAGTTACACTCGTGTTAGCAGGCTTCTCCGCTTTAGTTCAAACCGACATCAAACGTGTTTTAGCGTATTCAACGATGAGTCAAATTGGTTATATGTTCTTGGCTTTGGGTGTGGGTGCATGGCATGCGGCTATTTTCCATTTAATGACGCATGCGTTCTTTAAAGCTTTACTGTTCTTATCGGCAGGTGCGGTGATTGTTGCTTGTCATCACGAGCAAAATATTTTCAAAATGGGTGGCTTACGGAAAAAAATTCCCTTTGTCTATGCCTGTTTCTTAATTGGTGGCGGTGCGTTAGCAGCATTCCCATTCTTAACTGTCGGCTTCTACAGTAAAGATGCAATCTTATGGCAAGCCTTTGCTAGTGGTCATACCGAATTGTTTTGGGCGGGTTTATTAGGCGCGTTCTTTACTTCTATTTATACCTTCCGTCTCATCTTTATTGTTTTCCACGGTGAAGAAAAAACTCACGCTCATGAAATTCATGGTGTGTCCTATTGGTTGCCTTTAGGTGTGCTGTTGGTGTTGTCAACTGCCGTTGGTGCCTTGATTCATCAACCTTTAGAGGGCGTATTACCCGCGTTTGTTGACACAGGCAGTGAAGAAGCCAAGCATTGGGTCGAAATGTTGGCGATTGGCACAGGCTTAGTCGGTTTAGCGTTATCGGCGTTCTTATTCTTGGGTGAACGTCGTTTAGCAACTGCTGTCGCCAATAGCGCGATCGGCCAATTATTGTCCCGTTTATGGTTGAATGGTTGGGGCTTTGATTGGCTCTATAACCTGTTATTTGTCAAACCTTATTTATTGCTTGTCCATATCAATCGTCACGATGCGATTGATAAAACATGGGGTTTAATACCACGATTGGCGAAAATGGGACACGATAGCTTGAGTGTTTCTGAAAATGGCCGCATTCGTTGGTACACCTCCAGCATTGCCCTCGGCGCAGTGTTGGTATTGGGCGCAGTGCTACTTTTGCAAATTAGAGGATAAGCCACACCATGATTCTTTCGGCACTCATCCTAATTCCGTTTATTGGTGGCCTGTTATGTTGGCTCGGTGAACGCTTAGGTGTCGGCATCCCACGGTGGATTGCCTTAATTAGTATGCTTGCGGTGTTTGGCTTAGGCCTGCTGTTATGGGCGCAAGGCGATTACTCACTCGCCAATCAAGTGGTTGGCTCTACTCCTCGTTGGCAGCTTGAAGAGCGTTATACATGGATTCCGCATTTAGGCGTGAGCATTCATTTAGCGATTGATGGCTTGTCATTAATGATGGTGTTGCTGACGGGTTTGCTCGGCATTTTGGCAATTGGTTGTTCATGGAGTGAAATCCAGCGTCATGTCGGCTTTTTCCATCTCAATTTGTTGTGGAGTTTAGGGGGCGTTATTGGCGTGTTCCTTGCGTTGGATATGTTCCTCTTTTTCTTCTTTTGGGAAATGATGCTTGTACCTGTCTATTTCTTGATTGCCTTATGGGGTCATGCAGGCTCAGACGGAAAATCTCGTATCTATGCTGCGACCAAGTTTTTTATCTATACCCAAGTCGGTGGTTTGCTGTTGTTAGTCGGTATTTTGGCGTTGGTATTAGTCAATTTCCAAGCAACAGGAACATTGAGTTTTGATTACGATGCTCTTTTAGGCGCGCATAAATATATGCGTCCTGAGTTAGAAATGGCGTTGATGCTGTGTTTCTTTACCGCCTTTGCCGTTAAGTTACCAATTGTGCCGTTTCATTCATGGTTACCTGATGCTCATGCCCAAGCACCTACTGCGGGTAGTGTCGATTTAGCAGGGATTTTATTAAAAACAGCTGCTTATGGTATGTTGCGTTTTGCCTTGCCGTTATTTCCCAATGCTTCGCATGAGTTTGCGCCTATTGCCATGGGCTTAGGGGTATTTGGTATTTTCTACGGCGCATTTTTGGCTTTTGCCCAAACCGATATTAAACGCTTGATCGCTTATACCAGTGTTTCACACATGGGTTTTGTCTTGATTGGTATTTATGCAGGTAACTTCCTGACGCTACAAGGTTTGGTCATTCAAATGTTGGCGCATGGATTATGTGCGAGTGGCTTGTTTATTCTTAGTGGCCAGTTGTATGAGCGTCTGCATACCCGTGATTTACGCGAAATGGGTGGCTTGTGGGCAAGATTCACTTATATGCCACCGTTACTGATGTTTTTTGCAGCAGCCTTATTGGGAATACCTGGTACAGCAAATTTTGTTGGTGAATTTTTGATTCTGTTAGGCGCATTTAAAGTTGTGCCTGTCATCACCATTATTGCGACTTCAAGTTTAGTGTTGGGTGGTGTTTATTCTCTCATCATGATTCACCGCGCCTTATTTGGTCAGCCCAAATCGACTGAAAAATTGGCCGATTTATCAGGTCGCGAATTAACCATTCTGCTGAGTTTAGTGGCGGCGTTATTGTTTTTGGGACTGTACCCACAACCTGTATTAAATGTGTCCGCAGGTGCTATGTCAGTTATCCAGCAGTCTTATGCGCCAGTTGCGGTCTCCGTACCGTTGCTTGCTCCTTGAGGTCATTATGAATCTGACATTTGACACATTTCGTCCTTTATTACCGCTAGCGATTGTTAGCCTCACGACAGTATTGGTGATGTTGGCGGTTGCCTTCCGTCGCAATCATTGGTGGAATGCAACACTGGCGGTGGTTGGTTTAAACCTCTCGTTAATAACAACGATTTATTTGTCCATACAGTCTAGTACAGGCGCAGTGACGGGTTTATTAATTGTTGACCAATATGCCTATTTCTATTCGATAGTGATTTTGGTAGCGGCCTTAGCGTGTTGCACCTTGACCCACGCTTTTATGGAAAGCTACCAAAATAATAAAGAAGAAATTTATTTATTGTTATTAATGGCGACTGCGGGCGCGTTGGTATTGGTGTATAGCCATCACATGGCCTCGTTTTTTATTGGTTTAGAGTTATTGTCTGTGCCAGTGTATGGAATGATTGCCTATACCCATGAACGCGGTCGTTCTTTAGAAGCAGGTATTAAATACTTAGTGTTATCTGCTTCTGCATCTGCTTTTATGCTGTTTGGTATGGCCTTGATGTACGCACAAACAGGAACATTGGCCTTTGCCAGTGTTGGCGAACAAATGGCGGAAACGTCAGGCCATTTAGCAACCTTTGGTGTGGCGATGATTATTATTGCCGTCCTGTTTAAATTATCGCTTGCGCCTTTCCATTTATGGACTCCCGATGTTTATCAAGGTGCGCCTGCGCCAGTCGGTGCATTTTTAGCTACTGTCAGTAAAGTGGCTGTATTTGCGGTATTGGTGCGCTTCTTAATCGAAACGCCGATTCAATATACCCAACCGTTGCAGAAGATTTTTGCTGTCGTGGCGGTGTTGTCGATTATTTTTGGTAATTTGTTGGCGTTAACGCAAACAAATATCAAACGGTTGTTGGCTTATTCTTCCATCGCCCATTTTGGTTATTTATTGGTGGCGTTGGCGGCGGGTGGCGGTACAGCCTTAGAAACGATACATGTTTATTTACTGACCTATGTGTTAACCACGCTCGGTGCTTTCGGTGTCATTACCTTAATGTCAACGGCGGGTGATAGTGAAGATGCCGATAGCTTGCAGCATTATCGTGGCTTGTTTTGGCGCAGACCGTATTTAACGGCGGTAATGACGGTGATGATGTTGTCATTGGCGGGTATTCCGTTGACCGCAGGTTTTATTGGTAAGTTCTATGTCATGTTAACGGGTGTTAATACAGGCAGCTGGGATTTGTTAGCGGCAGTGATTATTGGTAGCGGTATTGGTTTGTATTACTACTTGCGTGTCATGGTGACCTTATATATGGCAACACCCGGTATGTTACGTCATGATACAGCTGAGAACTGGGGACAACGTGCGGGTGGATTAATGGTTCTTGGTGTCGCGGGTTTGGTGTTGTTAGTGGGTATGTATCCGCAGCCTGTTTTAGAATGGATTCGCTTGGCAAAACCGTTATTTTTGCATTGAGTTGAGTTCTGGACTTACGCATTGAGCCTCGATAACCGCGTAAGTAATAAACAAGTAAAAAGCCCCGTTCTTTGAGAAAAGACGGGGCTTTTTTTTGGTTTTTTGGAGTATTAACCGTTGCTACATATGTTAAGTCATCACTCTTTATACTTAAACGGAATAGGGCTGTCGCTGGCAGCGCATTTAGCAATGACCCGTTGTCTGCCCAGCATATTGGCGTAGGGCGCACGGCGTTGGGCATAGTTGATGAGCCAAGTCGGCATACCTGCACCACCTGGATCAGCATACCCTTCCATATTTTCTTCGACTTTGTCTTCCCCTAGCGGTTTAAGTTTAATGCTGGTTTCATAGGCAGGTATACGTATAACGCCTGCTTTGACTGGGATGAAGTCAGGTTCAGCACTGTAAGTAATGCCCAAAAAGCCAGTTTTGGTCGAATAAGGCTGCACATTGGCATGTACTACCACGTCACGCTGTGGTACGCCAAGCGGCATTTTCAGGCGAAAATAAAAATAGTATTCGGTGTCGCTGACCCGCTTTAAAAGCTTCGATTCAATCGCATTCATATACCAAGCCGTTAGGTTCTCAATGTCGAATTGACAGCGTGCGGCGGCTTCCAGCGAGCCATTCAAAATGCCTTGCACCTTGAACGAGCGATAGCGGCGGTTGTCTTCTTGCTTGGAATAGGTTTTGATCTGATGCCGTTGATCGTCCTTGATGAGTGACCATTCCTTGACCATTTTTTCGTTGTAGGGGAGGTATTCAGTCTTGTCCTCGTCGTCGTCATTTTTGGCAGCATGGCTGGTGGTGGCAGTCAATGCCAAAGCCAAACATAGCAGACTTGTTTGCAACAAGTTTTTGTGGTTATTCATTGTTTTTACCCTTACTTTTAATAGGCGCACCGTATAAAGAGGTGGATATTGGCTCTTGATTGGCCATATTGTCCTACTTCTAATCTAGCATAGCTTAGGATGAGCGGATACGATGGTTTGCAGCGTTATTAGGGTGTAGTATTTTTGTGTGCGAATAAGGTTGAATCGCTAATCATCATTCAAAGCAGCACTCAGTTGGCGCAAGTAGGCTACGCTTACGATGGGTGAGGCTTTTCTCATTAAAAAAGCTTATGGGCTAGTTTATTTTCCATCTGCCGCCAACAACGCCTTCACCTTAGCGATATATCGCGCTTCTGCTTCGGTTTTACTAATACCCTTTAGTTTTTCCCAAGCATCAAATTTCATGCGCCCAATCACATCCAACATGCTAGGGCGTTTGCCTGAAGCATCACCCGTTGTCGCTTGTTTATAGTGGGCGTAAAGAAAAAGAAGAATGTCTTTGTTGGGTTTTTGGCTCAGTGTATTTACATCTTGTTGAGCTTGTTCGAGTGCATTCATAAAAACTCCGTTTGTTTTTTTATTGTGTTTTGAGTTTGTTAATCACGATACATCATAAGAGAAAGGGTTATGCTAAAACCACCATCTCACTCGCCCTTGCCATAAATCTTCAGTCCGCTCCGCTTCTTGGCCGAGCAATATGGCGCGGGCATCACGGTCGCTGCGTTGCCGTAACCATTCCGTCGAAATGTCCATATCTTTACGTACGCCCCATTTCCAGCCAATCGCTAAGCCATCGCCATACTCTTGATTTGGGTCAGCTGCTTTGTGGTCTTTGTCATATAACCAAAATTTATCATAGCGGATATTCACTTGATGTGTGCCTATTTGTTGACTGAACAGTACATACCAAGAGCGATAGTCCACAATCAAATCGTGAAACGGCACATAACCCATAATCGTTCGGCCTGTCATATATTGCGCGAGTAAAGTAGTCTTTTGGTAATGGCCACGTATCGCCAGATGATTAAAGGTGGTGTCCCAAGCCCATTGGCCTGCAACAAAGGCTTTAGGATCGCCACGATTGTCGTAACGCATGGCGGAAATACTGACTAAATCTAGGTATTGATAAGCAAGATTAGCGTGATAGCCTGTTTTATTATCAATTTCTCTGAAGGATTTAATGCCTTGGATTTGACCTGCCCAATAGCCATTGCTATCAAAAATGGTTAATTCAGGAAAGGGGACTTGCTCCCAACTGCCTGTCACGCGGTCGCCAATGCTCCAGCCGCGCCATGTTAATAAGCCACCCGCAGGGTCATTCCAGCGAAAAGCGGCGGCACTGGCGCGCCAATCATGAGGGCTGCCGACTCGTGTGCCATCATAATGAACCCCCACTTCTGTACCTAAAGTACGAAGTTCCTCGCCAACCCACGTATTAATGGCGGAGCTACTGATGAGGTAATCCGAAGTCCAGCCTAAGCCTGAATTTTCTAACGAGAGTTCAGGAAAAAACATGCCGATTTTACTTTGCCAACGCCATGCGCTGGTGGGAATGGGTCGCCATTTGACATAGGCTTCACCTAAAGCTACGCCCTTATCACGATGGTCATAACCATTGAGCCAAATATGACTATTAATGGTGTCGGTGAGTTCGGCATGATAATCCAAGATTGCTTGGCCTAATTGAATGGGGCTATCGTTATCATCAAAGCGTTGTTTATCCAGTCCGTCATTCAGCCAACTGTGTTCGCTGTTGCTATTGAGCAAACGAATATCAATCAGTCCATGCCATTCATCTTCGTAAGCAAAACAGCTCATTGAAAAGGACGATAGTAGTAAGGGAATGACTATTTTTTTCATTATGATGAACTCATTAAACGATAGGCTGATCGTTTGTCCGTGAGTGATATTGTTGCCACCATTGTTGAAATTTATCGACAGGCATTGGGCGGCCAATGCCATAGCCTTGGGCTATATCACAGCCATATTGTCTTAAAATGCGTAAGATGTCTTCACTTTCTACGCCCTCAGCAATCAATATCAAGCCCATATTGTGGCCTAATTCAATCGTTGAACGGACAATAATGGCATCATCCTGATTATGATGTAAGTCAATGACGAAGGATTTATCGATTTTCATTTCATGTATAGGCAGGCGTTTGAGTTGCGCCATTGACGAATAACCCGTGCCATAATCATCCATCGCTAAACGAATACCGAGTTGTCTTAACGCGGTTAATAACTCGACTGCTTTTTCAATATCGTGCATCACGGCACTTTCTGTAACCTCTAATGATAAGCATTGAGCTGGCAGTTGATGCGTGTTGAGTGCTTGTTGAATTTGATGAACAAATTGCGGGTCTTGAAGATCAACCGATGAAATATTCACCGCCACTTCGAGTTCAATACCTTGTTGTTGCCAACGGACACATTGCGCTAAAGCGGTATCAATCGCCCATGAGGTTAAAAAGCGAATATTACCTGTTTGCTCGGCTAAAGGAATAAAGTCGTCAGGAAAAATCAGGCCATGTAAGGGATGTTGCCAGCGCACTAAACATTCGACACTGGTAATCTTGTCCGCGCGAATGTCAAGTTTCGGTTGATAGTACAACACTAATTCGCCGCGTGAGATTGCCCCTCTCAATTCACTCATTAACGATAAGCGCAGCAAACTATAACGGTTTTGTTGCTGGCTATATAAGGCACAGGGCAAGCGTTTTTCTTTGGCGACGTACATGGCAATTTCTGCGCGTTGTAACAAGGTGCTTGCTGCTTCGGCGTGATCAGGATACAGCGCAATACCCATAGCGGCATTGACGGACATGGCGATATTTTCAATGACAAAAGCATCATCTAAAATTTGCTTGTAATACATGGCTAAGGCTAAGACTTCGTGCCGCTCAATGGCGGTTAATAGCACGACAAAGGCATCACCTGAAAAACGGGCAATGGTATCTTGCTCGCGGCGCATCGCCGCTAATCGTTGCGCCACTTGTTGCAACAATAAATCACCACTGAGATGGCCAAGCGTGTCGTTAATATCTTTAAAATGATTCAGTCCTAAGACAATAATGGCCGTTGCATGATTAGCGTGTGTATTAATGTGTTCTTGCAGTAATTGTTGAAAGCGTAAACGGTTAGGCAGTTCGGTTAAAGGGTCATGGTAAGCCGCATAGGCTATTTGCGCTTCACGTTCGGCAATCGCGCCACGCATGGTATCAAACTCAGAAAACAACACCTCTACTTCACCTTGGGTGTGCGCTGGTGGCGTAGCGGCATAATCACCTGCACCAATTTTGCGGACATACTGGGTCAAGGCTAACAAGGGTTTGCTGACGGTGCTAGCAATAAAAAAAGCACTGATAATGGTTAATATTAAGGTGATAAAAGCGATGACTACCAGTTGCCAAAATAAGGGTTGATATCCTTGCATCGCTTCTGACAGTGAGCGTTGTAGTACTACCTGCAAATCGCCTTTGATCGGGCTATTGAGATGATTCAAATAAAAAAGTTGGTCGTTAGCGGCTTGTAGCTTGGTTGAGTTAGCGGAGGCAGTCCAATCAATGGTATTTATAAGAGCGTGGTTTTTTGCCTCTAAACTACTGGCCAAAATTGTCGTTTGTTGTGTTGTGCGATAGACAAAAGAAACTTCTAAATCGGTTAACTCGGCTAAATGCCGTGCGGTTGTATCGTTTAACGCGTAGCCCAGTACAAACCAACCGACTAAATTGGGTGCAGGAGCATAGATGGGCGTGACAAAAAAATGATACAGATGACCGTTTTCGATTAACAGTGCGTCCCCATGTTCAGTGGTGTTGTGGCTGGTCATCATCGGTAATAATTGATGATTACTCAAGGTGAAATGGCTGTCGGTGGCGGCCAGTAAGTGTCCATTGCCATCAACGGCCATTGCTAAATCGGCAGCACTGCGTTGACGAAAATTGTCTAAAACGACGCGTAAAGACTCGACATTTTCTTGTTCAGAAAAATTGGCTATTTCCGAGCGTAGGCCGAAATCTTGGGTAATCAACGAGGCGATAGCGGCTTGCGTTTTCCGACGCGCATCTAATTCATTACTAAAGACTTGCCAGCCTGAGCGTAATTGTTGCTCAACTTGTTGGCGTGTATGTTGATAAGTGGTGCGATACACCAATGCGAAGTTAATACACAGCGCAATCAATAATAAGCCGACAAAAAAGAAGAAAATAGTGCTTCGTAGGCTACGCATAGTGAACCTCAGTAACCGTGTGCGCTGCGGCGCAAATCAGGTTTTAACGGTTTTTTTAGCGTTAACGTCATCTCGTTATTATTGATGGGAAAGGCTAGGTTTTCTGGCTTATCGTTAATCTGCGGATGCCACAGGTGAACTTGTTTTGCTCCTCCTTCAGGCTCTTTAATCCGAGCAAAACCTTTCGTATCAGTTTGACTAAAATAAGGAGTTTCTAGCACCACGACATAGGCCAGCATCCAATCATGGATATTACAACCCAGTGTCACGATGCCTGCTTTATCAAAAAGCATGGTGTGATTGGTTTGGCTCGATGGCGACAGTTTTAATTCAAAGCGTTTTGCGGGAGAAAAAGAATAAACGTGATGGTTAATGGAGTCAGAGTTTGGAAAGTCGACAATCGTGCCGACTTGGACAGGCAAAATATAAGGCACAAAGGTTTTGTGTAGCTGATCCATCACCGCATTGTGTTTGTTGTTATCGGCGATATTAGGGGTTAACCAAACAACGGCTTCACTTAATGGTTTATTGTCTACGGTTAATACACGAAATGATAAATCTTTGGCCTGAGCATTGTTGCAACATGCTGCCAGTACTGCGTATTGCAAGCCATAATAACAACGACGCAGCGGAGAAGGCATCTTGCTCTTCCTGCATGAAAATGATGGCTAACTATTAGTCTGATTAGGTCAGCACGTCAAGCTAAGTACAGGGAATTATGAGGATTATTTCGCTTGCTTTGGCTTACTCCGAATCCAACTGTCGTTTAAAATTAAACAGCGCGCATTCAGGCTTGAGCGTATATAAAGCCGCAGGACGACCTGCACCTTCTTGTTTGCTTTGACCTGTTGCCGTTAACACTTGTTCTCGCTCTAAACGACGGCGAAACGATTTTTTTTCAATCTCATAACCCATAATAATTTCATAGGCGTGTTGCAACTCGGTCAAGGTGAAGGGCGCGGGAATGAGATTGGCAGGAATCAAACTATATAACACTTTGGCGCGAATACGGGTTAATGCCATTGCCAATAACTGTTGATGGTCAAAAGCTAAGTTGAGCGTTAAGGCAATAGTAATGTCTTGCCACTGGCTTTGTTCTGAACCTGTTTGTGGTAAAGCGACATAGGGAATCAGTGCGAAATAAACGGCAGTCATCGACCAACCACGCGGGTCGCGGCTGTTATTACCGATGGTGACTAATTGTTCTAAATAGGGAGTCGTAATACCCGTTTTTTTCGCCAGCACTCTCAATGCAGTCGCTTCTAAGTTGTCATCACCTCGAATATCAACAAAACCACCTGCCAATGCCCAACGGTCTTTATGCGGATGGTCGCTACGTTTGACGCATAAGACTTTAAGATGGTCTTCATGCAGCGTAAAAATACACACATCTACGGACGCTAAGGGAATAGGGTAGTCGTGAATACTGTACGCAGCGAGAAAGTCGGCTTCGGTGGTGTGGGTTGGCTGTGGCATGACATTCTTCACATAATTCGGTAGGGGCAAATAATCATTTGCCCCTACGGTTCTAACGATTAAAAATATTTTTTAAATTATAACAGAAAGTGCTTGCTTAATTAGTGTCTCTAGGACAATATATAAACATGCAACGCGGTAGGGGTTCTACCACGTTGAAGAAAGCCAAGCAGGATAGACCTACTCGGCGAGTACTTAAAACAAAATGACTGGGGATTCCATCATGAGCAACATTCTTCTTAATGCTGATTCGTACAAAGCCTCGCACTTTTTACAATATCCACAAAACACTTCGACTGTTTCGAGCTATATCGAGTCTCGTGGTGGCTTGTTTGAGGCGACGTTATTTTTTGGTTTACAGGCTTTTATCAAACAAACGCTACTCAAACCATTCAACCAAGCCGATATTGATGAAGCAGATGAATTATTAACCGCTCATGGTGTGCCGTTTAATCGTGCAGGTTGGCAATATATTTTGGATAACTATAACGGCTATTTACCCTTAGAAATCCAAGCTGTGCCCGAAGGTTCAGTCGTTGCCACACACAATGTTTTAGTGCAAGTACAAAACACTGATGCCAATTGTGCTTGGTTAACTAGTTATATTGAAACAGCGTTATTACGCGCTGTGTGGTATCCAACAACGGTTGCGACGGTTTCTTACCAATGCAAACAAGTGATTGCCCGTTATTTGGCCGTAACAGCAGACAGCATGGACGGCTTACTTTTTAAGCTTCACGACTTCGGTGCAAGGGGCGCAAGCAGCGAAGATACCGCCGCACTTGGTGGCATGGCGCACTTAGTTAATTTTATGGGTAGCGATACCGTCAATGCGATCGTTGCCGCACGTCGTTATTACCAAGAGCCAATGGCAGGCTTTTCTATTCCTGCGGCTGAACACAGCACGATTACTAGCTGGGGGCGTGATGGCGAAAAAGACGCTTACGCCAATATGCTCAAGCAATTTGGTGGTGAGGGTAAATTAGTAGCGGTGGTGAGTGACTCTTATGACTTATGGAATGCCATTGATAATCTTTGGGGTGATGAGTTACGCGATGCGGTAATCAATAGCGGTGGTACATTGGTGATTCGTCCTGACAGTGGTGATCCTGTGCAAATTGTTAGCACCACTATTGAAAAATTGATGGCGAAGTTTGGCTATACCGTCAATAGCAAAGGCTATAAAGTATTACCTGCTTGTGTGCGTGTGATTCAAGGCGATGGTATTTGCTTGGCAACCATTGAAGCGATTTTGGTTGAATTGCAACAACGTGAATTATCTGCCGACAATATTGCCTTTGGTATGGGCGGTGAGTTGTTGCAAAAAGTGAATCGGGATACGCAAAAATTCGCCATGAAAGCCTCGGCCGCTTGTGTGAATGGTGACTGGCGTGATGTGTATAAAGACCCCATTACCGATAGCGGCAAACGTAGTAAACGCGGTCGTTTAGCGTTGATTCGTACTGAAGATGGCCAAGTTGCAACTGTGCGTGAAGATGAATTGGCAGGCCGTGAAAACGTATTACGGGCAGTGTATCGCAATGGTGAGTTGTTAGTGAATGAGTGTTTTGCTGAGATTAGAGCGAGAGCTATTATTAAACCTGCCTTAAAGAGAGCGTCTTTATTTACTTGGCGTTAGGAGCGCCAGTTGATGAGGTTATTTAATGAATGCAGTAAAACTGTTAAATGATCATCATCGAGCCATACAGGTAAAGTCGCCTATGTCATTTAGGCATGTTGCGGGTAAAACTGTTTTTTTAGCTGGAACGATAGATGAAGGTAAAAGTATAGATTGGCAAGCATTTTTGGTCTCTCAGCTTGACGATTTAGAGGTGGTTATTTTAAACCCTAGGCGCGAAGTATGGGATAGCTCAAGGGGTGTTGAAACTACATATTTAAAAGAGCAAGTGGATTGGGAGCTGGATGCACTCGAAAAGGCAAATTATATATTTATGTATTTTGCGCCTAACAGCTATGCACCTATCTCTTTGTTAGAGCTTGGATTGTATGCCAAAAGTGGAAAACTCATTGTTGTATGCCCAGAAGGATATTGGAAAAAAGGAAATGTCGATATTGTGGCAAAGAAATTTGCTATTCCTTTGTTTGACGATATTTCTATAGGAGTAAAGCACTTAAGAAGTTTGATCTGTCAAATTTAGTTTGAGGCGTGTCATGTATATTAAACAAGGCGACTTGATTCAATTAGCTTTAGCAGGTGAGTTTGATGTCATTGTTCATGGTTGTAACTGTCATTGTCAAATGGGTCGAGGCATTGCTTTAACCATTAAAGAGCAATTGCCTGAAGCCTATGTGGCCGACTGCCAAACACCTAAAAGTGATAAATCCAAACTTGGCACGATATCGATTGCTGAAATAAAGCGAGGTGAAACACAGTTTATTGTCGTCAATGCTTACACGCAGTTTGATTGGGCAGGAAGTGGCGTTAAAGCAGATTATCATGCGATTAGACAAGTGATGAAAGCCATTAAAACAGCGTTTTTAGGTAAGCGAATTGGCTATCCTAAAATCGGCGCAGGTTTGGCGGGTGGCGATTGGGATATTATTTATCCCATCATTTGTGAGGAGCTGGCAGGGGAGCATCATACGTATGTTAAGTATCAATCATAAAGAACAACTGATTACCCAGATTAATCAAGGTTTAACCCCTAAGTATTTATTCTTTTGGGGACATTCACAATCACCAACAGGTGAAGTGACTAAAAGCTGTTTAAGCCAGTGGTATGAGTCATCCTTCACCATAGATGGCTTACGTTATTTAACCGCCGAACATTATATGATGGCGCAAAAAGCAAGATTATTTGCTGACGATGCTACTTTTTCCCAAATTATGGCTTGTTCGCATCCCAACGAAGCTAAACAACTGGGTCGAATGGTTAAAAATTTTGATGCTCAGGTTTGGGAGAACCATCGTTTTGAGATTGTGGTACAGGGAAACTTAGCAAAATTTAGCCAAAATCCAGCGTTAAAAGCATTTTTATTGGCAACAGGTACGAGAGTTTTAGTCGAAGCGAGTCCTGTCGATAATATTTGGGGCATTGGTTTGGCTCAAGATCATGCCCATGCTCAACAGCCTCATCATTGGCGCGGACTCAATTTATTGGGCTTTGCGTTGATGGTCGTACGAGAAAAATTGTGCTAGAAATAACCGTTCAGTCTGTTTTTTGAACCGCTTATCGTAAATGCTCCGCCAGTTGTTCGACAAGTAGTCAGCTTTTCGCTGGATTGCAACATAACATTTATATGCTCATCCTGCATCGCATCTTCTTAGGATGAACGCTTATGAATATTCAAAAGTACTCGGTTGCATTATTACTCGCTTGTTCGTTTAATGTCTGCCATGCCGATAAAGAAGATTTACAAGTCTTGCAGCATGCGGTCTCTAATGACTGGTATGTGGTTAGAAAAGATGACACTCGTCATATTATTACCTATGCCAAACACGAAGACGGCAAAAGTATTCGCTCTTTTAAAATTGATGCGCGTGTTGATGCCTCGCTAGCGACGTTGGCAGGTGTGCATTTTGATATTGCGAATATTAAAAAGTGGTATTGGGAAACTCTGGAATCAAAACTGATTAGCAAAGTGTCAGATACCGAATACATTTACTACATGAAGTTTAATACGCCACTCGCACCAGACCGTGACGTTGTCATTCGCGCAACGATTGAACCTTATCAAGAAAATCATCCTTACATGGTTTTGCATTTACGTGGTGCGCCGTCGTTGACTGCTATTCCTGAAGGTATTACTCGCATCTCAGCATTTGAGATGGATATTAAGTTTACACCTCTTGTGAACGGTCAAACGCAAATGGATGCTGAAGGTTATATTGACCCGTCAGGCAATTTACCTGCATGGACGGTGAATATGTTTCAACGGCAAGCACCGTATGCCACGATGTTGGGTTTGTATCGAATGACGCAAAAACCTGAGTATGCTCGGATGAAAATGCCATTGGCGTTTCGTTATACGCAGTAAGTCAAAGAGCCTTGATAAACAAGGCTCTTTTTAATCACAACGTAGTTGTTAACTTGCAGGGCTAAATGTGACTGTACCCGCATTTTCAGTGGTCACGTTACCTGAAAGGTCAGTGGCTTGTAAGAGTAGATTGTAGTTGCCTGCATCTAAGCTACCAATGCCAATGGTAATACCTGTACTGAGAACGGTAAAACTATTGCCCTCTAAGGTGACAAATTCCGTACTGTCATCGCCATTAATTTGTTGGAATAATGGGTTAATTGTGTCGCCTGTCTTAATCGGTAGCATACGTGCCACTGCACCGTTAAAACTCTCAGGAAGTGCGCCGAGGACATTATAATTTAAGGTGTCGCCGACAACTTCAAACTCAATATAAATTGTCGCCTTTTGACCATTCACGAAAGCTGGAACGCCCGCTAAGCCTGAGTTGTCATCGTATTGATCCAATACTTCAACAAACACGGCATTGCCATTGAGGTTGATAGTTTGACCATTAAAAGCATATTGGGCTTTGTTATTGGCAAATTCATCCACTTCTTCTTTAGCAATAACAATCTGCGCTCCCCCTTCTTGGCTTACCGTAATCAAGACATCAAGCGACTCAATGTCTTTGCCATTATTGCCTACGACATCGGCGGTGAGCATAGTGCCTGTAATCAGCAGGTTGTTAATTTGCGGAGGAACAACATCAGCCGCCGCTTTAGTGGTGTAGCTATCCACAAGACTTGTCCATGACGCTAAAAAGCCAATGTCTTTATAGGTTTTGATGGCTTCGATACGGCTATCGGTGGCACGAATAGTTGCCGAGCTGGGTAAGTAAATACTTAAACCCTGTGCTTTAGGCTTGGCACTACCTCGTTTGTTGTAAGCAACGGCATTGGCGATAGCTGCCTTTACGTTTGTGGCTTCTGTGCTGTAAGTGGCGGACAATTTGCTAACAAAGTCGAATAAGTCGATCATGCCTGAGTCGTCATTGGCTTGTTGGCCATAAGATTCGCTTTTTTCGCGGCCTTGACCAATTTCAATACGTGCGACATCAGGCGTAGAGTTGAGATTATTCCCTGCTTTTTTTGCTAAGTTATCTAGGGCTGTTGTTAATACCGCTATTTTATTGAGTTGAATAGCTGACAAAGTGACCGTTTTTTGCTCATCAAGATTACTATTAAAAGAAGCGTAGTAGCTATCAATAATCTTTTTACTAATATCTAAAGTGCTAATAGCAGGGTTGTTTTTAATGGCAGATAACCACGCGTTGTAATCCCAACCTGTACCCGGTTCAAGCTCTTCTGAGGCGACCATATAATCGGCATAAGGGACTAACATAGTAGCGGTTTCAATGGTCGCCATTAAGCAGGTATCAAAGCCAATAAAATCAAATTTTGTTTTGTAGAGTGTGGTGACGTTACTAATGGCTTGTTTAATTTCGGGCAAAGATAACGCATCGCCGCCTTTGGTTTCGTCATTACCGACGGTTCCGTTGCCACCGACTGCGCCACCGCCATGATCCCAAAATACTAAAGAGTATTTATCGGCACTATAGTTTTTAATGCCCCAATCTAAAAAGTCACGCAGGGTGGCGGTATCACCCATGTTTTTATCGCCTAAGTCGGCAATGGCAGTGAGTTCTTTAATACTGGTGATTGTTTTTGTGCCTTTAGGAATCAAATAGCGTTTAACGGTTTTCCAGCCGTCTTTTTCTGCGCCGCCTGTGGTAATGACAATATTAAGATTTTCTGTAGAGCCGACTTTGAGCATTTCGTTAATGTCGGCAGTTGCCGCGCCACCTTTGCTTTCTAAGTCTGAACCCACCATATACACCAAGACGGTGCGCGTAGTTGTTTTGGCTGCGGGTGATGCGGGTGCATCGTGGTCATTGCTGTTACAACCCACGAGTAATGCGGCTGAAATAGCGGTGGCGAGTAAATGGCTATTGAGATTAAACGTTTTCATTTTGTTAGTATCCTGTTCTTATTTGTAATCAAGCTCAGGATACTAGCAGCATTATTTTGATGGAAAAAGAGGCAATGAAAGGATATTAATGCGCCTCGTCCCAGTTCATCCCCACACCCACCTCAACCAATAACGGCACTGATAATTCAGCAACGCCACTCATGGCGACTTTCAGCATTTCCGTGACCACAGGAACTTGTTCGGTGCGGACTTCCAATACCAATTCATCATGCACTTGTAATAATAAATAGGCATCAAAACCTTGATGTTTCAGTTCAGCATCAACAGCAATCATCGCTCGTTTGATGATGTCCGCCGCAGAACCTTGTAACGGTGCATTAATCGCAGCTCGTTCAGCCGCTTGGCGTAAGGTCGGGTTTTTCGAATGAATCTCACGAACAGGTAATTTACGGCCATATAAGGTTTCGACAAAACCGTTATCGCCTGCCACATGGCGTGTTTGTTCCATATAACGCTTCACGCCCGTATAACGGCTAAAATACAAGTCGATGTACGTTTGTGCTTCGCTGCGTGAGGCATTGATTTGTTTGGCTAAACCAAAGGCGGACATACCATATAACAGGCCGAAATTAATCGCTTTCGCATTACGGCGTTGGTCGTGAGTCACTTCGGCTAAAGGAATGCCAAACACTTCGGCAGCGGTGGCTTTATGAATATCTTCACCTTGTTTAAAGGCTTCTAATAAACGCTCATCTTGTGATAAATGCGCCATCAACCGTAATTCAATTTGTGAATAATCGGCAGCGACGAGTTGATAACCCTCAGCGGCAATAAATGCTTGGCGTATTTGTCGGCCTTCGGCACTACGAATCGGAATATTTTGTAGATTCGGATCGGAGGACGATAAACGCCCTGTTGCAGCAACCGCTTGATGATAAGAGGTGTGTACTCGTTTACTGAGCGGGTCGGCAAGTTGCGGTAACTTGTCGGTGTATGTGCCTTTAAGTTTACTTAACGCCCGATGTTCTAACAGTAGCGTCGCTAAAGGATGATCTATCTGTTCCAAGACGGCTTCGCCTGTGCCGTATTGACCCGAAGCGGTTTTTTTGCCGCCAGCAATCGCCAGTTTTTCAAATAACACTTCGCCTAATTGTTTCGGCGACGCTAAATTAAAGGGTTGTCCGGCAATGTCATGGGCTTGTTTTTCCAGCACTAACAAACGCTCACCCATACTCTGACTGAGTTTTTGCAACTGGTTAAAATCGAGCAAAATACCGCGCGCTTCCATCTGTTGCAAAATCGGGGCAACAGGCATTTCTAAATCGTGAAATAAGTGATGCAACGCAGGTTGTGCCAATAACATCGGCATAAACACTTCTTTTAGGCGCAAAGTAATATCGGCATCTTCACAGGCGTAATGACTGGCGACTTCAATATCAATCTCATCAAAACACAGTTGTTTAACGCCTTTGCCTGCTAACTCTTCAAAGGTCGTGGTTTGATAGTTAAGATAATACTTCGCCAAATCATCCATATTATGACGGGTGGCAGTGGCATCTAAGACATAAGAAGCGAGCATGGTATCAAAGACAATGCCTTGTAAATCAATACCATGATTAGCTAAAACATGAGTGTCGTATTTCAGGTGTTGCCCGATTTTACCAATATGCGGGTTTTCTAATAACGGTTTCAGTTCGGCTAAGGTTTTGATGCGGTCTAGCTGTTCAGGTGCGCCTAAATAGTTATGCGCTAAAGGCACGTAATAGGCTTCACCAACGACCATACACACCGAAAAACCGACTATTTTGGCTTCTTTATAATTCAGGCTGGTGGTTTCGGTATCAAAGGCAAAGGCGCGTGCTTCGGTCATGCGCTGTAATAGCTGTTGCCATGCTACTTCGGTAGTCACGGTGTGATATTTAGTGGCAATGGGTGGCGGTGTAGGTGCTTCGTCGGCTTCAACGACAGGCAAGGCAGTGGCATCAATTGAGGCTAATAATCCATTAAATTCTAGGCGTTGATACAGTTCGGATAATGTCACTTTATCAGCAGCTTGACGAATTAACGCATCGGGATGAACTTTTAACGCTAATTGGCAATCAATGGTGGCGAGTTGTTGACTCAATGCCACTTGCGGCAAGCTATTTCTAAAAGTTTCGCCAACTTTACCCGTAATTTTATCGGCATTGGCAATCAGATTGGCGATAGAGCCATATTGTTGCAACCATTTCACCGCCGTTTTGGGCCCTACGCCTTGCACACCTGCAATACCGTCGGAGGCATCGCCCACTAACGCCAAATAATCAATGATTTGTGACGGTTTAACGCCGAATTTAGCTTCGACTCCTGCGTCATCTAAAATAGTATCCATAAACGGATTAACAATGGTGATGCGGTCATTAACCAATTGAGTCATGTCTTTATCACCTGTCGAGATGATGACATCCCAACCGTGATTAGCCGCTTCTACCGCTAATGTTCCAAGAATATCGTCACCTTCAATGCCGCGCTCTAAAATAACGGGCAAACCCAAGCCGCGCACAATGTCTTGTAAGGGGGCAAATTGGGCTTTCAGGTCATCGGGTGTGGGCGGGCGATGGGCTTTGTAATCGGCAGAAAGCTCATGTCTAAACGTTGCGCCACCTGCGTCAAAAATAACGGCTGCATGCGTGGGTTGATATTGTTTGAGTAATTTATTGAGGGCGTTTAATGCGCCTTTGATTGCGCCTGTTGGTTGACCGTCTTTGGTGGATAACGGCGGTAAGGCAAAAAATGAGCGATAGATATAAAACGAGCCATCTACCAAGACGAGAGGTTTGCGCGACATGAAGGCGATCCACAAAAAGCGAGTGATTGTGGTGGATTATAGCGTAGTCTGGGTGATTGTTCGCCTGTGGGGTGCATGACGCGTCGAGTGAGGTCGCTGTTTGAGTTGGGAGTGTAATAAGATATTAAGCATGTGTTGATGTGTGATTTATACTTTTACATTAATAGCTTGTTTTTCAGACTGTCTCGCGCATTCCATAATTTCGGTTATGTCTATAAATATGTAATACAAAACGGGTGTTTTTCCTAAGCAAATTTCATCATATTTTATTTTTGTTGTCGCGCATGTTTTTGTGCATAAGAATGGATCTATGGTTATGCAGTATTTAATTGGGAGAACTATACTACCATTTTCATCTCTATTTATATCTTGTAATAAGTGTGTGTAGAATAAAGAAAATTTAATACTCATGAAGTCTAAATCAGATATATAGTTTTTGCTATCTACTTCAGCGTATTTTTTTATCTTTCTTATATCAAAAAAATATTTTATTTTAGGGGTGATTAAGTTTTTATTAATATAATTTGCTGTTTCTGATTTGAAACTTAAATAAGGGTTGTACTTGCTGCATAAGTCGTCTTTATTATTCATCATGATGAAGATACGCCTGTTGAATTATATAAAAATTTGCTTTAAAAACAACTATTCCGCTTGATTTTAATGCTGAAAATAAAGGTGCATTTTCAATGCGGTCTCCAATATTATCGGTATTTTTTTCAAAGTTAGGAATGACGAATTGTGTTTCAATTTTATAGTTGTTAAGTGATTCAGACATTGTAAACTCATAGCATAATTGTTTTGTTATGTCTTTTTTTAGTTTGTCGGAGCTTGATTTGAAGAATAATTCGTCATGATATTTCCAATCAATAATCATATAAGAAGAATTTGTCTTTAACATATTGCTAATTACTTCTTGTAATATATTATTGTCATAATTTATAAAGATATTTTTATTGGTAATATACCTAGAACCATGCATTAAGCTTGTCTTTCCTGATAATTTACTCTTTAATCGTTTTATAAAGTCATCATAAATCGTGTCATAGCCATTTAGTTTTTTTATAACTTTAAAATCAACCCTGTCTAGTGGATGTTTTTTTATATATAATATATTGACTGAGTCCTCATAAATATTATTCATACTATGAAATCGAACGAGGTCTGGTCTCATCCATCTTTTGTATTCATGTAAGCCAATAAAAAATGGCACATTGAAATTCTCCTTACAGTAAACGGAGCAGCCACCTATTTTTTTGTTTGATATTTTTTGCCCATTTATTTTTATATTGGTATCAGCATACAATATATTGAAGTTTTCTTTTTTAAATGCCCATGTATTGCACATATCCTCCCATACTTGATAAAAATTATTTATACCCCAAAATATACCATCTTCATTGGTACAACTCATATCTAGCTCGCCATACAAAAATATTTCTATGGCTTCGTATATCATCCAATAGTCATCGTCTTTATAGGCAGTATTTTTATCAATATCATCTAGCTGTTCTTTTAATACATTAATAGTCGTTTCAAAAGTTTGTTCATTAAATATCGATTGATCATTTGATAAATGTAATTCTTTGAACTTATTGGATATTTCTATTACATGAGAGTCTATGTCTTGCTCAAGTTCGTGCATTATCTCTGCTAAAATAAAACAATAAAGCTCAATTAAATTGGAGCTTTCAAGTTTGATAGTATTTTTAGGCAGATTCATTTCATCAATAAAAACCGTATGGTTAGAAAGATAAACAGCCCGATGTAAATATTTATCAATTTTTGAAAAATCAATTAACTCAGAACGGCTAACATGTCTTTCGATACTATTAATAACTAAATCATCATAAATTTCTATTATTTTTTCAATAACTGCAATTTTGCTATACAAAACAACATCATTCTCCTCTTTATCTTTAAACCTATAGCCATTTGAAGAGGATTTTGTATTGTCCTTAGCTGATGGCTTTTCATCTTGAATATTTTTTTTATTATTGTCGTAGTTGTCTTTTTCAAACTTTTTAAACGTTCGATACATTTTAAAAAATAGACTTTTTACTTCACTAAAGTCATCTTCAGGAAAAGCGTCAAAACCTAACGGCAGGCGAAAAACTAATTCGCCTGTATCATCGTTTCTTCTAATACCAACAAAGGAGTTAGTGCTGGGATTATCTGAGCGTTTTTCTATTTTTAATTGTGCAAGGTTAAACATGTTTTATATCTTAAAATTCTTTATCTTTGAAATAAAATTATCTACATCCTTGGCAAAATCACCAAACGTAACTAAATCATTATTGGATTGATTTCCGTATAATAGTTTAACTAAAGGGCTTTTGTCTCGACTGAAAACACTGTCCCATATAAAAAACATAAGTTTGTTCTGTATGCAAGATTTTTTTATTGGTTCTCCTTTAATGAAGTATCGACCAATCTGTTTGTCTTCAATGCCTCGAATATGTTTGTGATTGGTTTTGATGAAGGTATTTAATTGTGAGATAAATTTAATCCATTCATCATTATTTTGAAAGGCAATACCTTCTTTTTCTATGGTTTCTGATTCTGGTGTAATAAATGTCCAATCCCATCGACGTTTAAAGGCACTATCCATATAATAAATAGAACTATCGGATGTGTTCATGGTTGCTAAAATAGATAAATTTGGTGGCATTTTTATTTTTTTGTTCATGAAGTCAAAACGTAAATACTCATATTCATCTTGCGCCTTCTTGAATTTAGCTATACTTGTATCTATATCGCCTTTGTTATCATAAGGTACTTCTATTCCTGATAGAGCTATTATTTTCATTAACTCCATATCACTAATGTTTATAGAGTAACTTGACCATCCATCATCATCTCTATCTAATAGTTGAAAGACAGAACCAAAGATGGCAGAAGAGTTACCTCGATTAATTTCATCGATAACCAAAACGACATTTTCACAACTTTTAATATCACCTTTTACATCAATTAAATTTTTATATGCTTGTGCTAAGGCTCTTAAAAAATGACCTTCATAATAGTTATATTGAACAGTATTCATTCTTGTAATGGGTAGTAGTTTTCCTACAAAATCACCATAAGTATATTCGGGATGAAAGACTGCTTTAATGATATTTTGTGATTTAGTAATTTTTAGTCGAGTAGGAGTAATAATTTTATCAACTCGATGACTCTTTCCCGTTCCCGGACTACCAAATAAAATTTCTTGAATCGGCGATGCCATGTCGTCTTCCTTAATAGTGTTAATCATTGATTAGTTAGAAAGGCAATCTTATCATAACTTTCACCCATTCACGCCAAGCAAACCATCATTCCAACCCCTAAATCCTCACCAATCCCTTGACTACTTACCCCTTTGCCGTCATGATTTCCCCACCTTGCCACATGCAAGGTCAGGCTTCGACTCCTGCCTATTCTAAGAGCCAAATTCCGCGCTTCTGCGGCTTTTTTTGCGCTAAATTCTGCCTGCACGTCCGTTATGATGGGTTAGGTAGGGGAGCTGCAAAGCTCGCCAGCCCTTAGACTGGTAAGTCGAACCCTACTTAATCCGTCACCATTGATTCGACTCCTATGGTGATGGTGTATTTCTTATCTAAGGACAATCCATCATGGCAACTATTGCTACAGTACAGGCCTATCCGTCATTTGCTTTTTCTGCCCTTCCGTGGCTAAAATTCGACCACGATC
This sequence comes from Moraxellaceae bacterium AER2_44_116, assembly GCA_006546595.1. Taxonomy (GTDB): domain Bacteria; phylum Pseudomonadota; class Gammaproteobacteria; order Pseudomonadales; family Moraxellaceae; genus Agitococcus. The sequence goes on from VIAD01000002.1 coordinate 97,332, forward strand.
AGTATTTTTTTAGTGAATTTCGCGCCAAAGCCAACGCCTTTGCCAAAGCCGCTTATTTAGATTTAATTTGCATCGCCATGAAACAACGGCCTGCGTTTTCTGTACCCAACGATGACGGCGCACTCATTAAATGGTTGGGCATTAGCTTACAAAAATGGCTAAAAATAAAAGACCTCGTCCTTGCACAATTTGTTTTTAACGCCGAAGAAAACCGTTATTACAGCCAAATGTTGATGGATGCGTATCAGCCCAATACAGCAACAACTCAAGAAACCGTACACGTTCAACCTTTGGCCAAAACATCTACCCACCGTGTTCGTAAACATCGCGCCTTACGCCAACAAAATAACCTCACCGCCGAAATAGCTCATGAAACGCTGATTGAAACGTTACATGAAACGGAGTGTAACGTTTTATGTAACGCGGCAACCGTTTCAGTTGGGGGAACTAAAGGGGGAGAATTAGAACTAAAAGAAGAATTAAAACAAGAAGTTGTCGTAGTTGACGCACATGAAATTCAAAAACACACATCAACACCTTTTGTTATGAATTTTAATTTTCAACCACATCCTAGCGCAATTGCGGCACTCATCAGCAGACTCAACGTCGAACCCCACAAAAACACTCCTGAAAATCTCAATAATTTTATTGCTTATTACCAAGTCAAACACTTTAAAAACACGCAAGCTCAATGGGAGTTTCAGTACGTTAAATGGCTTCAGCGCGAAAAAGGCACAACGACTCAAATAGTGAAGCCTACCGCACCATTGGTTGTAGTGGGAAAACCCTTGTGGGAGCTATTGGCAGAGGGCAAGGCGGTGCGTGAGTCTGCACCCCCTAAAAGTGCTAAAAGCTTGTTAGCTAGTCAAACGGCATTAGCAGAAATACGCAAACGATTAGGGGTGAAAGTGGCTTAATGTTTTGGTGGTTCAGGAAAAACGTAATTTAGCCAAGTGACTAGATTTTTGTATTCAGAGGATTGGCTATCTAATAAACTAACCGCAGCATAAAGCCCAATACTGGGTGATTTTTGCCATGCTAACCATGTCGCAACTTCGGCTTTGGCTTGTTTATTCCCTATAAAAATACGATTGAAAGAGGTTGATAAGCCATTAACTACAGTTTGAGCATGAGGAAAAAGATCACATTTTGTTGGGTCAATACACGCAGAAATCCAGCTTTCGATTGCGCCATCTTCTTGATTATTTGGCATAATCCATACGCCTATAGGGTTGAAACCTGAATCTGAGTGACTAAAAATTAAACCACTTGAGTCATTTGATGCTTGGTTATCAAAATGATAGTCAAACGCTTTTAATCGCTGCGTGATGGTATCAAAGGTGGTGTGAAAGCTTTGTCCGTCTTTGGCTTGGTCGGCATCAACAATAATGGCTAGGCGTTTAAGAGGCTTGCTCGCATCGGCTAAGTTTGGCAAAAAGTCTTCAAGTGCTTGATAAACGCCTGATTTGCCATTGCCACAGCCATCACTTAATAAGTCTTCGGGTGTGGCAGGAAAAACATGAACTAATGACATTCCGTGTTGGTTGCAGAGTCGTTTAATGAATTTTTTATCAACCTCTCCTTCAACAATTAAAAGATTGGCGGAGTGATTCATTTTACTCATTATCTAACGTCCATGTCGGCTTGGGTAAAGCGTTGTAGTTTGGCTTCATCAAAAATAGTGGCAATAATTTTGCCGTTATCACTGGTTTTGGCACTTCGTCCCATGCTAAATAATAATCCTTCTACATCTTCACGTTTAGATGCAACTTCACTAAATGCTTCAATACAATCCCAGCTATGCGTTGTGGCAAATACTTGAATATTCAGGCGTTTTGCCATTTCAAAAATCAAGCCCCAAACTTTTTCTTGTACGCTGTAATGAAGGCCGTTTTCAAATTCGTCAATGAGTAAAAAGCCGTCTTTGGCTTGGTAGATGTTGAGAGCGATTTGTAAAATACGTTGCATCCCGTCGCCAAGACTTTTAAGGGGGACGGGTTGAGCTTGACCTTGTAAGCGAACAATCGCGGTACGTTCGCCTGTTACTTTGTTTTTATCTTGAATGAAAGCAACACCTTGAATAGTCGGCTCAATAATACGCAAAGCTTCGGTTACGGTTTGCTCAAAATCTGTAAAGACGATGGAGTCCCATTTTTGTGCTAGTTCTTTAATATCTGTCAGTTGTGTACCAACCAAACTAATTGGTATCGAAGACCAAAATCCTGTCGAAACAGACATAATGCTAATTTGTTCGTCATCTGAATAGTCGAAAAACATTACGCTATATGCTTCGTGTTTAGTAGCTACATAAATTCTTTTATTTAATGGTTTATGCTGTATAGCTGTTTCAATAATTTCATCGGCAGGATAAGACGCATGGTGTTTTTTATAGGCATCTATATGACTAATTTGGAAGTTAACTGGGTCAGAGTTTATAGATCCTATCGAAAATTGGGTAAAATCAGTTACTACTCTATTGTGAAAGAAATCTGCAAAAAAAATAAAGTCATCAATATTTTTTCCTTCATGTTTGGATGCAGTAAAACGCTCGCCTCTTTCTTGCCATATCTTTTGTAAGAGCCATCTATCAGCATTCCCCGCATAAATCCTCAAAGCCTCCAATACCGTACTCTTACCCGAGTTGTTTTTACCGACAATCAAATTAACCTGACCCAGCTTTTCAACTTCAAAGTCTTCTAGCATTCTAAAGTTTTGAATTTTTAATGAGTCTAAATGCTTAGTCATGGTGACTATAATCCTGTAAAAATCAGCAAGTGCAGGTCGCAGTAAGATTGCGCTTTTTAGCGATGTTAATCGAAAATGAGTTTACACCCAAATAATCGCTTGAGTATTAACTCTGTTTATCGGCCGACTTTAATTCTTCCCGTAGCTTTTGACGAATAATTGCCTATACGTTAGCTGTTGTGGCTCGTGGTAATTATTCACCAAACCGTCACATATCTGTCATTTTTTGTCGATAAACCACGCCTACCTTACCGCTATCTTTTCATAGCTGTTTAGGGGCTTATCTCATGTATAAAAAAAGCGTATTAGCAATGCTTATTTGTAGCACACTGGCTGCTTGTAACAGTAATGACCATGACAGCGTCGCCAGCCCGACTGTTCAAACAGGTGTGTTATTAGACTCAGCAGTGGCAGGCATTCAATATAAAACTACTACTCAACAAGGTGTCACCAACGCACAAGGTGAGTTTCAGTATTTAGCAGGCGAAAGTGTCGTATTTAGTATGGGCGGCATCGTTTTAGGCGATAGCCAAGGCGCAACTAAATTACTATTAAAACAATTAAACAAAGGCATGGACAATAACGGTAAACTCAGTCAGCGTAGCATCAATCGTGCGGTATTATTACAATCGTTGGATAGTGATGCGGATGCTCACAATGGCATTCAACTTAGCCCAGCTCTACTAGAAGCCTTAAAAAATAAAACGCTAACAGAGAATGAGTTTGATGCCACAAACTTCAACAGTGCAACGCTTAGTGCCTTGGTGACTGAGTTACAAGGCAAAGGATTAACCGTAGCGATGATTGACGATAAAATTGCGCTTGACCATCTATTGCAAACAGAAGCCAATACCAAGGGTCATGTGACACAAACGATTAACGATGCGCTGATTAGTAGCATTCAGCGTTTTGTTGTGCCTAACCGTTATGTGGACTACAAAGGTGTGGACAGCACCATTAAAGCTCAGTTTCCCCAAGGCTTTTTATTGGCCGTGGGTTCGGGCTTATATTTTAACGGTAAAGAAGGCGATGCCTTAACGTTTTATGCCATTACTGACCGTGGTCCTAATGGTGACTCACCCAAGTATAAAAATGGCGACGCGGCAGCCGTGGCGACCAAAACTTTTCCTGCACCCCATTTTACCCCGACATTGGCTAAAATCAGCATCACCGATAAAGCAGAAATCACCAGTTTAAAACCATTGAATAATAACGGTGTCAATATTTCAGGTTTGCCTATTCCTAACGGTACTATAGGTAGCAGTGGCGAAACGCCATTAAACGAAAAACTCGTGCCGATCACTACGGATATCAATGGCTTAGATAGCGAAGCCCTTGCTAAAGATAGCGCAGGGAATTTGTGGACGTGTGATGAATATGGCCCATTTATCGTCAAAATGGATACCAACGGTAAAATTCTGAAAAAATACAGTCCTAGCATCGAGTTACCTGCGATTTTGGCGCAACGTCAAGCGAATCGTGGTTGCGAAGGGTTGACGATTACGCCGAATGGTAATGTGTATGCGCTGATTCAAAGTACGCTCGATGTGGACGGAAAAACTAAAGCCAAAGCGTTATTTACCCGTATCGTTGAGTTAAATCCGACCACAGGCGCGACCAAAATGTTTGGTTATCCGATTGTGGCCGCTGATTACGCTACCGATGTTAGCAAGCCTAAAAATAACAAAGCAAAATTGGGCGATATCGTCGCCTTAAATAACACCCAGTTTTTAGTGATTGAACAGGGCGAGTTTGCTGATGGTAAAATTCACAACTATGTTTATTTGTTGGATTTAGCCAACGCCACCGACTTAAGCGCGAAAAAAGTGGACGCTAAAGAGTTGGAATATGTGACTAAATTGAGCGATTTAACCTCTGCTCAAATTGTCCTCGGTAGCAAAAAGCGTTTGTTTGACTTGAAAGATTATGGTTGGTTAGCCGAAAAAGCCGAAGGTTTAGCGTTAATTGACAGCAAAACGATTGCCATTATTAACGATAACGATTTTGGCTTGGGTGTTAAGTTAAGCAATACCACCGAAACTGACCCTACAGCGTTAACGGTAGATAACAATGGCGTGATGACACCTGCCGAAGCCAATAAAGTCGTTGGTTATCAGTTGGTGAAAGGGAAGGTTGAAGAGCGCGCTACGCAGCTTTGGATTATTAAAACCAAAACTGATTTGAGCAAAATGTAACACAAACTCGCATGAGTTGAAGAAAGAAATCCATCGTTGGCGTGTTGACAGCGATGGGTTTCTTGCTAATTATTAAACGTTGCATCAACCCGCCCGTTGCCAAAACACAGGATTAATCTCCGCGCTTTTATCATCCATCGACAACCAAACTTGTCCTTGCTCAATGGTGCATTGGAGTTGCATCGTTCGTTCAACCATATTGGCCAAGAAGGTGCTCTCAGCTTGGCTAATGCTAATCACGGTTAAATTATTAAAACGCGTCAGTTTGTCGCTGATTTTTTTCCACCAAATATCCGCACTACTGCCGCCATAGGTAAACAGCACCACTTGTTCGGCACGACCACAGGCTTTACGAATACGCTTTTCGTCGGGTTGACCCAAATCAATCCATAATTCGATTTCATCACGCAGGTTTTTTTGCCAAATATCAGGTTCATCATCGGCACTTAGCCCTTTAGTGAATTGTAGGGATTCACTGGCATAAATTGCAAAAGCCAACACGCGAATCATCATGCGTTCATTGGTTTCGGAAGGGTGTTGAGCAATCGTCAGCGCGTGGTTTTGATAATAGTTTCTGTCCATATCGCTAATTTGCAATTCGGCTTTAAAAATCGTGGACTTGAGAGCCATGCGCTGTACCTGTCGAAAATAAGGGATATATAAAGTCGGCGTAAAATAACAGAAAAACGGCAGTACAGTGTCAATTAAGATAAACTATGGGATTGTAACCCGCTTTTTGATTGGCCAATTTTTAATGACTGAACCTTTAATTACCTCTCCCGAAACCTCTGTCACCATAGCGAGTCCTACCTTTAACGAACTAGGCTTACAGACTTCCTTATTAACAGCCATCAATGCCTTGGGCTATCAACAACCAACTCCGATTCAATTGGCGGCTATTCCTGCGATATTGCAAGGTCGAGATTTGGTGGCAGGGGCAGAAACAGGTTCGGGTAAAACAGCGGCGTTTGCATTGCCATTGTTGCAGCGTTTAAGTACCACGCCCAATACCGCTACACGATCAATGGGTAATCAAGTTCGAGCCTTAATTATTGCGCCGACGCGTGAGTTAGCCGTGCAAATTGGCGAAGCGATTGCCGCGTATGGCCAATATCAACAACCCGCGTTAAAAGTCTGTACCGTGTTTGGTGGTGTCGGTTTGAATCCGCAGTTATTAGCCTTGCGGGGCGGGGCGGATATTGTTGTTGCAACCACAGGCCGATTATTAGACATCGTGCAACATAACGGTATAAAGTTTGATGTCTTAGAAACCTTGGTTTTAGACGAAGCCGATAAAATGCTGGGTTTAGGTTTTAGTGATGAGCTTAATCAAATTTTAGCGTTATTACCCAAAAAACGGCAAAATTTATTGTTTTCGGCGACATTCCCACCAGAATTAAGCTTTTTAATTGCTAAGTTATTAAAAAATCCCGTCGAAATTAATATTGCTAAGCGCGATGACTCGTTGATTGAGCAACACGTTTATACCGTTGAAGCCGAACGTAAAAACGCACTGTTGATTCACTTGATTCAAACGGGCGATTGGCAACAAGTGTTGGTGTTTGCCAGTGCGAAAAATACCTGTAATCGTTTGGTATTAAAGCTAGAAAAAGCAGGCATACAAGCGGCGGCATTTCATGGCGATTTAAGCCAAAGTGCGCGCAACAATGCCTTGCGAGATTTTAAAGCACGGCAGATTCGGGTATTGATTGCCACCGATGTTGCCTCGCGTGGTATTGATATTGAACAATTGCCGTATGTGGTTAATTTTGATTTGCCGCGTTCACCGAATGATTATATTCATCGTATTGGTCGTACAGGTCGGGCAGGGCAACAAGGCCAAGCGATTGCCTTAATTTGTCCTGATGAATACGCGCATTTTCAATTGATTGAAAAACGAATGAAAAAACGTTTGCCGCGTGAGCAAGTGGTAGGGTTTGAAGTGGGTGAAATTTAAGCGATTCTTGCTCGGAAATTCCGCTACAATACTTGAGTTACGCATAGCGATAGCTGCGAAAACAGAATAGCCAAACGAACAGCGATGCAGGAGACTGGTTATGAGTCTTAGTGAGCGGCAATTCCGCATTCAAGAAGAAAATATTCCTCAACAGGCACATCTGGCGCTCAAAAAAGCACAACAAGATGCGCTTGATGCAGGCTATAGCGTGCTAACGGTGCGTCAAAATGCCTTAGTCGAAATATCGCCTGATGGTAGCAGTCAAGTACGTAAGCAACTTAGTGAGTCTGTTCGTGTTGTTCGTGGGCAGAAAATAAAACGTGCATCTTAAAACACCTCGCCTGCGTATGTTTGCAGGCCCGAATGGTTCAGGTAAAAGCACCATTAAAGAGGTCATTCCTGCACATTTGTTAGGTGTCTACTTAAATGCCGATGACATTGAGCAACAGATTCGGCAAACGGGGCGTTGTGATCTTGCGTTATATCTAAAAACAGCTTCGGCACAAGACGCTATTCACTACTTTCAAGCCTCCACTTTTTTGTTGAGTGCTGGCTTAGAGCAGCAAATTCAACACATTAAGGCGCAAGGTCATATTCTTGATTTTAGTGGCGTTGCTATAAACTCTTATTTTTCCTCGGTACTGGTTGATTTTTTGCGTCGCCAATTACTCAAAGAAAAAATCTCGTTCAGCTTTGAAACGGTGATGTCTTCAAAAGACAAAATTGAATTTTTGCAGTTGGCGCAACAACAAGGTTTTAGAACCTATTTGTATTTTGTTGCCACGGCTGATCCTGAAATCAATATTTCGCGTGTTGCCTATCGAGTAAAAATGGGCGGACACCCTGTGCCGCCTGATAAGATTATTCAACGTTATTATCGCTCGTTAAATTATCTAATTGATGCCGTTACCTACGCTAATCGTGCCTATCTTTTTGATAACTCAACGGATAGTGACTCCGTATTGTTGGCAGAAGTTACCGATGGTGTTGAGCTGGAATTAAAAGTGGATACTGTTCCGCAATGGTTTAAAACGGCCATACTGGATAAATTTTAGCATTAGGAAATCATATGTCTGTTTATACGCAATTATCTTTAACGGATATCCAACAGTTCGCCAATCAATACAACCTAGAGATTGTCAGTTGCCAACCCATTCAAAGCGGCATTGAAAACAGTAATTATTTTGTACAAAACACCGATGGCCGCGAATTCGTATTAACACTCTTTGAAGAGCTAAATGCCGAAGAAGCCGCCTTTTTAGCCCCCTTATTACAACATTTGCAACAAGCTGGTGTCTCTGTCGCCGCGCCATTAACAGCGAGTAATGGCCAATGCTTGTTAACACTGAAAGGTAAACCAGCACAACTTGCACGGCGTATTGTGGGAACACATCCACAACCTGTCACGGTGGTGCAATGTATGGCGATGGGCAAGGCGTTAGCGACCTTGCATCTGGCACTAAAAAAATACCCGTTAAAACGTCATAACGCACATGGCTTAAAATGGTGGCAGGCAGAAGCGAAAAAAGCGCGTGCGAAAATGACGGCCATTGAGCAGTTATTGTTAGATACGGTGTTAGACGATTTTGAAGAAACCATTGAAGACTTTGATGATTTGCCCAAAGGCTTAATTCACGGCGATTTGTTTAGAGATAATACGCTGTTTGATGACGATAAATTAACGGCGATTTTAGACTTTTCCGAAGCAGGTAAAGACTATTGGTTATTAGATATCGCGATTACAGTGAATGATTTTTGTAGCGATTGGCCGAATGTCAGCTTAAACAATGAGTTGTATCAGGCGTTTTTGGCGGCTTATCAGCAAGTACGGCCATTAACGGATGACGAGCAAGAAGTATTACCGACGTTTTTAGCGATGGCAGCAACTCGATTTTGGCTATCGCGACTCAGTGTTGCTCGACGCAATACCGAAGAGGGGAGGATTAACGATGATGTGTTGCAAAAAGACCCGCAAGAAATGCTCAACATGGTAAAAGCGCGTTTGGCTTGAGAAAAAATCGGCTAAAATAAGCACCTAAAATCCGTTGGTGTTTGGTTCGTCATCTAACCCTCACCCCAGCCCTCTCCTTCGGGGGAGAGGGAGCATAGTCATCTCTCCCGTGGGGAGAGAGCTCAAGTGAGGGGGAAGTGCCGATTTTGCACAAAAATCAGACTAATTATGACTGTTTATAAAACGTCAACCAATAGTCCCAGTTTAATCAATTCTCGTTTGGAAAATCCCTCATGGTCAACATCGGTCAACTCAACAGCCTTGAAGTGGTGGGTCAGTTCAAACAAGAATGGCTCTTAGAGGGCGGTAAGTTTGGTGATATTCCCCTTGCCAAAAAACATGCACAACCTGATCTTCGTATTGGCCAAATGGTCGAAGTATTGGTCTATATCGACAATGAAGGCTATTTAACTGCAACGACACACAAGCCAAAGGCGCAAGTGGGTGAAATTGCATGGTTGCAAGTGGTTGATGCCAATGGTGAAGGTGCATGGTTAGATTGGGGCGTGGACGAAGATTTATTTTTGCCGCGTAGTGAACAGCAAAGCCCTGTCGATATGAATCGTTATTGCATGGTGCGTGTGTTGTTTGATGAGAAAAAAGGCTTATATGCTTCATCGTATCTCAATGAGTTCTTAAAAGATGAAGCCGCTGAATTTGAGCAAGGTCAACAAGTTTCTATCATGATCGGTAATGCCACTGACTTGGGCTACAAAGTCGTGATTAATCATCAATATTGGGGGTTATTGTACGCCAACGAAGTCTTTCAGCCGATTTACAAAGGCCAAGTCATGGCAGGTTACATCAAAAAACTGCGTGAAGATCAGCGTTTAGATGTCTCACTTGCGCCATTTGGTTTTGCCAAAGTAGCCAGCATCACCGATACAATTTTGGCGAAGTTAGCCGAACATAACGGCTTTATTGCCCTCAGTGATAAAAGTAGCCCTGATGATATTTACGACGTCTTTGGTGTTAGTAAAAAAGTCTTTAAACAAGCAATCGGCATACTGTTTAAACAACGCAGTATTGTGATTGAGCCAACGGGCATTCGTTTGGTTTAGGGTGAATAAGACAAAAATCATACTTGACCTAGTGGCTAGCAATTCGGCACATTACGTGATTGCCTTCTCAGGTGCTTAAAAACAGCATTTTAGGCGACAATCACCCGAATTACTCCAGAACTTCTAGGCTTTAGACAGAATGGCCAAAAATAATAAACCTCAGCAAACCTTAAAAATCGCCTTTTTAGGCGGTCGAGGTAGCGGAAAAACGACGTTAATGGCCAGTTATTTAGGTCATATGGCGAGTCATCGCTGGCAAAAAGAACATAAATATTATTTAGGCTCGCCCGATTCAGCCGATTCCAAACGTTTGAACAGTCAGTTTCAAGGTTTGTGTGATGGCTATTTTCCTGAAGCAACGGTTAAACGTGCTACCGCTTACCGTTTTCACATGCACGTCCAAGATTGCGATGGCGTACCCTTAGAAATCCAATGGCTTGATTACCCTGGTGAATGGTGGGAACGTGAGCCTATGGATGCCAAAGAGCGTAAGCAGCGCGACGAAGCCCTACGCAATATGATGAAAAGCCAAGTCTGTTTTTTAGTGATTGATGGTGCAGAGCTAAAAAAACATGGCGAAAAGTATTTACGCTCGTATCTTGCCCACATGACCAACGAAATCGCTAACTTGTTACGGCAAAATAACAGCAAAAAACGCAGTAAACAATTGCGCGACATGGTGTGGATTTTGGCTTTAAGTAAAGCCGACTTATTAGAAAAAAATGTCACCGCAGGCGACTTTGCCGATTTTGTTAATCGTTATGCTTCCGACCAAATTCATACCTTGCGTCAGCGTTTAGGGGAGGCAGGTTGCCCATCGTTGGGGATGAATTACCTGTTGTTTTCATCGGTGTTGGGAGTTGGTCAAAAAATTGTTGATATTCATCAAACCATTGGCTTGGATTTAATAGCACCGTTGGCGTTACGAACCCTCTTAGAAAAAGAGCTGCAAAATTTTGAGCAATCCGCGATCTTAAAACGCATTTTTGCGGGTAGTGCGGATCGTGGGGCTTTACCTGCGGTATTTGGCATGTTGCGGCAATGGTTGGCAAAATGGCCAGAACGTTCGACGCGTGAATTGGCGGATTTATTATTTTCCCGCGCAGAAACGTGGCTCAATAGTCGAGCGGGTGATTTACAGCAAGAACTGAGCGTGCAGCAACAAGCGGGTCATTCCTTACAAGCCGCCGAAGCGTTATTAAAAATCGCCTTACGCAAGCCCGAAAACCAAAAGTACTATTATGTCCCTTTGCTACGAGTAAATAGCCATGAGTCCGCGGCCTGAAAGCGTTATTTTTATTGATAAACAATTGGTTTGGATGACCTGTGGTGTTGAAGTGGGTTATCAGATATTACTCGCGCCCAGAACATCGGGCATTGTTTGGTTAGATGTCATTGAGCAGGCTTTTCCTCATTTTGAAATTGGTGGTCAGCAATTACGCGCCGCCGAAGTGACGTATGAGGGAGGGAGGGCAATGGCTGTTGCCTTTTTTGACCCCAGCCATTGTGACAGTAGCTCGCGGCCAATTAAACATTTTATGCTGTGGTTAGATGTTGAACCGATGGTCTTTGATAAAGCGGCGATGGTGTCAGTGCCTGAACTATTGCAACAATTAGCCCCTGCATTTTCGGTGATTTTAGACGCTTCGCGTTATATTTCTGAACCCGATATTTGCCGACAAGCATGGGAGAAGCAGAGTGAGAGAAGTCTGCGTTTAGCCTTTTCGGGTAAAAATATGCCTGTCAAAAATGCAGGTTCTAAACCATCAACCGCTAAAAGTAACCTGCCAATGGATGCGTTGAGCAGTGATGACGAAGAAGCTTTAGTTTTCCCAAAAAAGTTTATGATGATGGCAATCGTCATGGTGGTGCTGGCGATTATTGCGGCGTTATTTGAAGTCTTTGGTTTGGCGTGATCGCATACTCATTAGGTCTGAGTGACACGACTAAACTCCGTTACCATGGCGACTTCTACACGGTTACGCCCATTTTCTTTCGCTTGGTAGAGTAAGTTGTCTGCTGTTCTTAACAGTTTTTGTGGGGTCATGAGCATTTTCGCGGTTGCTGTTGCCGCACCAATGCTGACACTGAGCGTGTGATTTTCTGCGGCGGAATGCACGATTCCTAATGCCAGTATGCGTTGGCGAACACGTTCGGCAACTTGTTTTGCGCCGTCAATATCGGTTTCAGGCAGAATCACCACAAACTCTTCACCCCCATAACGTGCAACAATGTCGCTCGGACGTTGCACTGATTCAGCAAGCGTTTGCGCCACATATTGCAGGCATTTATCACCTTGTTGATGACCGTAGATGTCATTGTATTGTTTGAAATAGTCCACATCCAATAATAGAATGGATAAATAATGACCCGTCCGAATAGCACGTTTCCATTCCTGTGCTAAACGTTCATCAAAACACCGTCGATTCGCAATGCCTGTCAGTCCGTCTTCTAAACTTTGCCGTTGCAGTTCTTGATTGGCCAATTGTAGTGCTTGTTCAATATGTTCACGCTCGATGATTTCATGTTTGAGTTTTTTATTGATGGTTTCAACGGCGACCATGCGCTCTTCAATCATCTCTTCAAGAATTAAATTAAAGGTTTTTAGTTCGTCTTGTTGGCGATTCCAACTGGTCATTAACTCGGCAAATTGGCGGCTTAACTTGGCAATTTCATCACGTCCCGAAAGTTGCGGAATCGCTAAGGTTTCACCCCGTTGAATTTGTTCAATGGTTGCACCTAATTGTAATAGCGGTAAAATCAAACGGCGTGCGGATAACCATGTTAATAGCCAACAACAACAGGCTATTAAGATGCTCCAGCCGAATAGTCGAGCTAAGAGATGAAGAGGTAGTTCTTCCAGTATCAACAGCAAAGCAAACACGAGTTGTACGGAAATAAACACCGAAATAGCAACGGTAATGCCAAGCCGTTGCCGAAAACTGCCTGTGATAGATTGCGTTAAGATATTCACTAGCCATTGTAAAAGCACGTTTGCGCCTATGATTAATAGAGTTTAGGCTGGCGATTATCTGCGCGAATTCTTTAGGCTTGATGACAAGATGATTTTCTTTTACTTCACACACCCATAAATCGCTTCGGCCATTTGCACTAAACCTGCGCTATAACTGGTTGCCTGTGCAAACGACTCATCGACTATCACATAACGTCCTGCATCACCAAAAATCTGGTTAGCTAGGTTCTCATCAAATTGAGGTTCTGCCAGCAAGCAACGTAATTGCTGTTGTTGCACCTGTTTTTTTAAGCTCAATAAGTGTTTCAATCCTGATTTTTGCTCAGGGCTAATGCTAATACTGCCACGATATTGCAAACCGAAACTGGCTTCTAAATACTGATAAGCATCGTGATAGGCAATATATTGTCGCTGAGGTAATTGGGCAAATTTGGCTTGAATAGGTTGTAAACTTGCTTTTAAGTTTTTAGCAAAAGTAAGCGCATTTTGTTGATACTTAGCCGCATCTTTCGGGCGTTGTTTACCGCGAACACTGGCGATAGCATTAGCTAAAGCAATGGCATTATCGGATGATAACCATAAATGAGAGTCTAAAGTATTGGCTTGCGCTAAATTCGTTTCTAAGTTACGCCATGTTAAACGTTTGCTGGTAGCTAAGGTTTCTAAACTCAAATTTTTGGTATTGTTTTTCAACAATGAACGTAAAAAAGTTTCATGTGAGCCGCCAACCCAAATCACTAATTCGGCTTGCTGTAAACGTAAACGCTCAGATGGACGCAGCGCATAGTCGTGCGCCGAAACACCATCGGCCAATAATTGCTGCGGTTGTTCAATGCCGCGAGTGACTTCATTGGCAATTAAGGTTAACGGTTTGATGGTGGTAAGAATGGCGGCAGAACTCACCGTGTTAAAACTCAACAACAGCATAAACAAAAAGAATTTCATAGGGGCAAACGACTACAAGCGCGTAGGAGTAGATAATATGTTATATTGTTACATTATTAACATGATTTACCAAGTGTCTTTATGAAACAAGATGCCTTTAACCCTCATCGTCATGAACATTGTATCCATGATGCCCTCCATTCGGCTGAAGCCTTATGCTCCGAACGAGGTGTGCGTTTAACCGCCATTCGTAAACGTGTTTTAGAATTGGTGTGGGCAAGTCATCAACCGTTAGGTGCGTATGCCATTTTAGATAAGCTGACCGCCGAAGGTCACAAACCTGCACCACCGACCGTGTATCGCGCTTTAGAGTTTTTATTAGAACAAGGTTTGATTCATCGCATCGCTTCACTCAATGCCTTTTTGGGGTGTGTGCATCCGACGCAACAACATTTGGCCTGTTTTTTCTTGTGTCAACAGTGTGGCAATGCCGAAGAATTGGATGATAGCAGCACCTTACAGCAAGAAATTACCGCCCATGCGCAGCGTTTAGGTTTTAGTGTGCGCCAGCCAATTTTAGAAGTCACAGGCTTATGCAAACACTGCCAAACTCTGCCGAATAATTAGGGTTAGTGTGATGAGTGATATTCTGCTAACGCTTGATAATATTGGTTTAGTTCGTGATGAACGAGCGATTCTGAGTCGTATTCAATTAACGGTGGCGCGTGGAGAAATCGTCACGTTGATTGGCCCTAATGGTTCAGGTAAATCCTCTTTAGTCAAAATCGCCGTTGGTTTGCTCCGTCCTAATACGGGTACACGCCAATTATTGCCCAATATCAACATTGGCTATATGCCACAAGCTCTTAAGTTAGATAAATCCTTACCTATCTCGGTTCAGCATTTTTTACAGTTAACGGCACATCGTCCCAAAACTCCGCAAATTGTCACGGCTTTAGCGGAAGTAGGTGTGGAGCGATTATTAAAGAGTTCAGTGCATTCCTTATCGGGCGGTGAATGGCAACGCGTACTATTAGCGCGGGCGTTATTACAACAACCTGATTTATTAGTGTTGGACGAGCCAATGCAAGGTGTTGATTTAACAGGGCAAGAAGAGCTTTATAATTTGCTGGCCGATGTCCCAAAACGTCATGGTTGCGGCATTTTGATGGTGTCGCACGATTTACATTTAGTCATGGCCGCAACCGATAAAGTCATTTGTTTAAATGGTCATATTTGTTGCGAAGGCCATCCTGAAGCGGTCAGCACTCATCCTGAGTATTTGCGCTTGTTTGGTTGGCAGGGCAGTAAAGGTTTGGCGGTTTATAGCCATCACCATGACCATCAACACGATGCCAATGGTTGTGTGAAGTTGTAATAAACCCTCACCCTAACTTTGGGCAACTGCTCCTGAGTTGCTCTATCGCCTGCATCGACTAAAGACAGTATGTTTAACTCCCTCTCCCTGAGGGAGAGGGCTGGGGTGAGGGCTAAGAGTTAAAGGAAAAACGTATGTGGGAATTGTTATGGCCTGCGTGGTTGGGCGGCAGCCTAGTGGCGTTGGTCGCTGCGCCATTAGGGTGTTTATTAGTGTGGCGACGCTTAGCGTATTTTGGCGATAGCTTATCGCACGCCACTTTGTTGGGTGTTGGTTTAAGTATTTGGCTGCATGTGCCTGTTTGGGGTGGCATTGTCACCGTTTGTGTGCTGTTGGCGTTGTTATTGGCGAGTGTTTTGGGGCGGCCACAATTACCATCGGACGCGTTGTTATCGTTATTATCAGCCTCAACATTAAGCGCAGGTTTGGTGGTAATAAGCCAACAACAAGGCGTGCGTGTTGATTTGTTGAGCTTTTTGTTTGGTGATTTACTCAGTCTCAATAGCCAAGATTTACCGTTATTGATGATGGTCTTAATCGGCGTTTTAGCGGTCTTAGCATTTTGTTGGCGTGATTTCGTATTAACCGCGATTGATGAAGATTTAGCAGCAGTTGAAGGCTTACCCGTATTACGTTTACGCGTATTATTGCTGTTATTATTAGCCTTAGTGATTACGGTGGCGATGAAAGTGGTCGGTAGCTTATTAATTACTGCACTGTTAGTCATTCCGTCATTGGTGGCGCGACCCTTAGCTAGCAATCCACATGGCATGGCATTATTGGCGGCATTCACAGGCATGGTAGCGGTTAGTGGCGGTTTGGCGAGTAGTTTTTATTGGGATACTCCCGTTGGGCCAAGTATTGTCTTAGTTGCTGCGTTATTATTTATCTTCGTGCAGTTAGCAACGGTGATAAAATTACGCATGGCGTGATGTATGGCTTATTGACGTTTGCTTAAACTATCCTTTCCCTTCGACTCCGCTCAGGGAACATTTTTATGGTAGCTGAGCGGAGTCGAAGCTAATCCGATGGATAAATAAACAAAATTTAAAAGAGAATTGATATGGGCGCACAGTGGAAAGCAAAACATAAAGAAGTAGCCGCCAACGCCAAAGGGCGTATTTTTGGCAAATTATCGAAAGAAATCATGGTTGCTGCGCGAGCGGGTGCAGACCCAAGCATGAATCCCCGTTTGCGTTTGGCTGTTGAACAAGCGAAGAAAGCATCTATGCCGCGTGAAACTTTAGAACGAGCCATTAAAAAAGGCGCGGGTTTGGTCGATGGTGGTGTGAACTTTGAGAAGCTGACTTATGAAGGCTTTGCTCCGCATCGTGTACCTGTGATTGTCGAATGTTTGACTGATAATATTAACCGCACGATTTCCAGTATTCGCGTGTTATTTCGCAAAGGGCAGTTAGGTGCTTCAGGTTCAGTGGCATGGGATTTTGACCATTTGGGCATGGTTGAAGCATCACCAACATCGGCAGATGCCGATGCAGAAGTCGCCGCGATTGAAGCAGGTGCAGAAGATTTTGAGCCAGCCGACAATGGCGCAACCTTATTTTTTACCGCCTTAACGGATATGGATGCCGTCAGTCACGCACTACCGAATTATGGTTTTGTCGTTAATTCCGCACAGTTTGGTTATCGGCCTAAAAACCCTGTGACGCTAACGGATGCCGAACGTGAGGAAGTAGAAGCTTTTTTAGATGCCATTGATGGTGATGATGATGTTCAGCATGTGTATGTTGGCTTGTAGGTGAGTTGATGTTTTTATTGAGTTCCTTGATAAAAACGTCTCTGTGCAATCGCTGCCAACGAGGCTTCGACTCCGCTCAGCCAGCGTAAAAACGTTCCCTGAACAGAGTCGAAGGGAATAATGTTAGGTGTAGAAAATGTCCGATTTTCAAGCAATAGAAGCCATTGTTAATGTCTATTTCAAAGCCTTGTATGAAGGTGATGCCGATCGGCTTCTTGATGTTTTTTTGCCAAAAGCTGAGATTTTTGGTTATTACGAAGGCGAGTTAGTGATGCTCAAATTAGCAGAGTACATCAATATTCTAAAACGTATGTCGCCACCGAATACCATTGGTGAAGATTTTGATATGAAAATCACTCATATTGATCTTGTTGCTGATATTGCTCATGTGAAAACACAGTATCTTTACCAAGCCTTAAACTACGTCGATTATTTATCTTTACTAAAAATTAATGATGAATGGAAAGTAGTGAATAAAACCTTTCATCATGATTGATCTGTGAAATTGACAGCATAAAATGCCGAATTAGCTATTGACCAACAACACTTTGTTAGACATTATCAAGCCACTATGAACTTATTTATTTGTCCTTCCGTCCGAGTCAAGAGTGTGCTGCGAATTGCGGCAGTATGGCACTCGTCTCTATTCTGGCGGTCGGGATAGTTGATTTAAGCCATATACCCTTCAAAGGCCGCTAATAGCGGCCTTTTTTGTTTTTAGCGTTTGGTTTCGTCAATCATCAATGAAAGGAGAGAAGCGGTGGACACAGAACCCCCACAGAGCCAATTAATTAGTCGGTACTTATTATTGGTTTTTATTTGGTCAACTACGCCATTGGCGGTGGTATTGAGCATTCGTGAGTTGCATCCCATGTGGTCGTTGGCCATTCGCTTTGCCTTATCTGCGCCTTTTGCAGGCTTGTGTTTATGGTTAATGAAAGAGTCGTTACCCTTAACGCGCGCAGCACTTAGAAGCTATTTAGCAGGAACATTAAGTTTATTTGGCGCGATGATTTTTACCTATTTAGGCGCGGCTTATTTGCCATCGAGTTTGATTTCTTTATTGTTTGGTTTAGCTCCGTTAATCGTAGGCTTATTGGCGCACGCGGTGTTTCGCACGCAATTATTACGTGCCGAGCAATGGTTCGGTTTGTGTGTCGCGTTTGTAGGTTTATTAGTGATTTTTGGTCATAGTAATAATGAAGCCCATCCACAAGGTTTAGGTATTTTGTATGTGATGATTGGCGTAAGTTGTTATGTCGGCTCGGTTTTTTGGTTAAAACATGAAGATTCAGGCATTCATCCATTGGCGCAAACCACAGGGGCTTTGATTTTATCAGCACTGGCGATGGCATTTGTCTTGCCTTTTTATTGGGACAAAATGCCAACGCAGATGCCTAATATCGTCACGATTAGCGCAATTATATATAGCGTGATGATGGCTTCAGTTGTGGCGATGTTTTGCTATTTTTATTTGGTTCAACATCTTCGCCCTGCGACAGTTTCTCTGACGACGATGCTAACGCCTGTCTTGGCATTGGTTTGGGGCTTTTGGCTCAATAACGAACGTTTTACTCAGTTTACGTGGATAGGCATGACCGCGATTATGATGGGCTTAATAGCCTATTTTGTCCGAGATATAAACGTATTGTGGCAAAAAGCCTAAGCATTCAGGCATGATCGAAGGGTGGTCTCCACCCTTTTTTAGGGCGATTAATTTCTACTTATCGTATGAATACCACCGTTGAGAAGATTGACGTGAATCAATTATGACGACTCTTTCATAATTTCATCTAAAATGTTAAAACGATCACAGTATTATGGATAGTTATAAAAAATAGCGACAGGATTGTTCGATGTGGCATTGGGTATTAGCAGCTTTTTATTTGATTGGCAATTATGACAACACGTACTAATCGTTTAGACCTGTCGCTACCCGCACGCGATAGAGCACATTTGACCCTCGTTAAGCATAACAAAGCACAAATGCAGTTGTGGGTTAACGGTTTGCCGATTATGAATGCCTCAGAATGTGGCAAACAACTGTATCAAACCATTAGTGAGTTAGTCAGTCTGCATATTGAGGAAGACTTACGTTTTGAATTATTAGAAGTTCTGCAACCTACGATCCGAAATTTAATCACGGCACTCGAAAAACATACCTTAAATCAACCGTTGTTATTAGCGATTCAAGGACGACGAGTTTTTGCACTCATTTTGGCCTTACGTCGGCAATTGGCATTAAATTATAAAGCGATAGCCACCGAAACGTTGCGTAAATTACAAGGCCGTGTCGGTTTTATGGATTTTGGACGCAAGGGCGCACAATTATTAGCGGCGACCGCCATTCAGCGCATGATGGCAGAATTACAATGTTATCTGTTGGATTGCTTTCGTCAATATGAAGAAACACCCGCAGGTATTTGGACAGACCTACACCGATTGATACGGGTAGCAGAAGGACAAGGCTTAGCTGACATTGCCATAAAAGCAGGGTTAAATCAGCAAGACAGCACCAGTATTCGCCAAACGTATTTGGCAACAGTATTGTTGTCCGCCAGCCAAACACACAAACTACGCCCATCAGAAATGGAATTGGTCTATCAACATAGTCAAGAGTTAGCAGCATTGCTCACCTTAAATACAACCGCAAAAGGCAGTTTATTGGTGTGTAATTTGGATGATAGTTCACCCCAATATCATCATTTAATCACAACGAGTTATGAAAGTTGGTATGTGCATAGTCAGGCATTGGCAGAGCATTTTGAAATGCAAATAAGTCAAGCCGTACCCACTCCTTTACCTTTAAGTTTGCTCACACATTTATATGAAACATGGCGAGCCGCGAGAGAGCGCATGTTTGAGCGCACCGTATGTCATAAAAATATTTTGTTATGTGTGGGTATGTCTTCTGCGCATTATTATGTCGGTGGGCAAACGCCCTTTAAAATAGTGGTCAAAGGCGAAGAAAAAGTAGAAGAGGTCAAACAACCCGCCTTTTTATTTGGTTTAGAAGAAGACAAAGTTGTTGAGGAACAACCCGACGCGTGGCAAGTGTGTTATGGCACCGTCAAAGGTATTGACCAAGAAACAGACGAGGATGCACAACAGCCTGTCGTTCCGACCATGACCTATATGCCTTATCGGGTCACAGCAGTCAATCGTTGCCCCGCAGGTTATGGCATTGTTTGGGCGGAAACACCACCACCCACGTTACGGGTTGGCGAAATTATTGGGATGAGCGAAAAACGTGGCGAAGGTTGGGGGGTCGGTGTTTTACACTGGTTGCGGCAAACTTCAAATAAAACCTTTGAGGCGGGAGTTGAACTCTTAGATGCACATCCCAAACCATGTGGTGTTTGTTTGATTAAAAATGGTAAACCCACCAGTGATTATATGCGTGGATTTTTGATTCCTGAAATGGAGGCTTTAGAGCGTCCTGCCACGTTAATTACCATTAACTCAGGTTTAACCACTCATAGTACGGTGCAAATCAGTATTAACGGTCAGGAAGTCATGGCACAGTTAACAAAGCAAGTGTTAGCAACACAGAGTCTCAGTCAATTTGAGTTTGCTTTGCTGAGCGATAAGGCAAAGGACGATGACGATGATGACGAGTTTAATAGTACGGCAAAAATGTGGGCGAAATTGTAGGGTTTATTGATGCTTTGAAATTTTTGGTGATTTTTACCAAAATACTCGTAAAAGGGGCTTCGACTCCGCTCAGCCACCGCGACTTCGCTCAGCCAACTAAACGTCCCCTGAGCAGAGTCGAAGGGGGGGCAATAACCTAATTAATCTGTACTGAGCCGATAGTGGCTAGGCGTATCACCCGTCCATTTCTTGAAGGCACGGGTAAAGTTAGCCGCATCGGTATAACCCAAATGTTGCGCGACTTGTTCGATCGTTAAATTGGTATTTTGAATCAGCTTAATTGCATCGCGCTTACGGGCTTCATCTAACAATTGTTGATAGCCTAAACCGACTTGTTGTAGCCGACGTTTTAGCGTGCGCGAAGACATAAATAAACGTTCGGCAACGGCTTCTAAATGTAAATATTGCCCTTGACTCTGACTGAGTATCGCCCGAACTTGTGCCGCTAAATCATCATGTTTTTCAAATAAGGCCAGTTCACGTTCGCACTGTTCAACGGCTAATTGCGCGGCAACAGGATCAGCCATGACTAAGGCTTGTTCTAAAAATTCACGGGGAAAACGTAATTGATTGGCGGCTCGATTAAAGAAAATCGGCGGTAGGCGATCTTTAATCGCGGCATAATAACTGGGCTCAGGAAAGTCAAAATGAATTTCACCTGATTGTAAGCCGTTGCCCGTAATAAAACTGCCTGCACGCGCTAAACTTAACAATAAACTTTCAAAAACGAATTGTCTTAAGATGCCAACAGGATGATTGGTGCTGGCTTCAACAATGGCAAAATCGCCGTCAACAGATAGGCGAAAACTCATTAATACGGTACGTAACCGCACGAAACGTTCAGCGAGTTTAATGGCTTCAGCTAGGTTGGCGCAGCTCATCACGCCATAGCCTAAAAATCCATGTGAAGTGACGGGAGTTCGTAAACCAACTTCATAACCGAGGGCAGGGTCTTTACTCAAATAAAAGCTATTCATGAGAATAAACAAAAATTGAGCGGGAGTGATGCGATGATCGGGCTTATCAAACACACTGTCGGCTAAGCCTGAGCCTGCTAACACTTCCGTTCGACCAAAGCCTTTTTCCGCCATAATATTTAACAATACACGCGGATAAGCGATGGGGATGGCGGGTTTGTTCGGGTCGAGGTCGTTTTTCATCAAAGATTCTTTTGCGTCGTTTATGTGCGAGTAAACACCCTAAAATAAAGGTGTTTACTCGCAACAGTTTAACTTACTTAAACTTCACCATCTGCACCATATCCGCAGGCTCAGTCTGTGGATGCTCGGCCGCCATCACTTCATCAGGTTTGTCTTCGTGGTAGCCGCAACTGACACACTCTACCCATTCCTGCTCAGTTTCGCTGTCTTTGCACCAACGAATGACATCTTGCTGTTGGCATTTTTTACAGCTTGCCCCAGCAATAAAGCGTTTTTTAATCATGCGCTTGTGGTCTCTTCTAAGCCAGAATGACGCAGTAAGGCATCAATGCTCGGTTCACGGCCTCTAAATGCCGTAAATAACGCTAATGCTGGCTCGCTGCCACCTTTTGCCAAGACTTGCTGACGGAAGTCTAAACCTGTGGCGCGATTAAAAATACCTTCATTTTCAAAGCGCGAAAAAGCATCGCTTGATAACACTTCTGCCCATTTATAGCTGTAGTAACCTGCGGCATAACCGCCTGCAAAAATATGGCTAAACCCATGTTGAAAGCGATTAAAGGCAGGCGGTGGCATGACACTCACTGCTTGGCGCACACGGTCGATTTCGGCTTGGATGCCGTCAATTTTGAGTGGTGCTTGACTATGAATCGCCATATCAAACAACGAAAACTCTAATTGGCGTAAGGTCTGTAAGCCAGATTGAAAGTTTTTGGCGGCCAATAAACTATCTAATAAATCTTGGGGTAAGGGGGCTTGAGTGTCGATATGTGCAGTCATTAAATTCAGCGCATCGTTTTCCCAGCACCAATGTTCCATAAATTGACTCGGTAACTCAACGGCATCCCATGAGACACCATGAATGCCGCCAACTGCACTAATATCAATTTGTGTCAGCATGTGGTGTAAGCCGTGGCCAAACTCATGGAATAACGTCACGACTTCATCATGGGTCAGTAGCGCAGGTTGATTGCCCACAGGCGGATTAAAATTACAGGTTAAGAACGCAATGGGTAATTGTAGCGAACCATCGGCTAAATAACGACGCGAGCGGCAATTACTCATCCATGCACCACCGCGTTTATTGGCGCGGGCATAGGGGTCTAAATAAAAACTCGCTAAGGCTTGACCGTTTTCTTTGATTTCGTAATAGGTCACACCATCCGCCCAAACTTCAGTATCAATCGCTTGAATTTCAATGCCATAGAGTTTTTCGACAATCGCAAACAAACCGCTAATCACTTTTGGTGCAGGAAAATAAGCGCGTAAGGTTTCTTGTGACAAGTTGTGTTTTTGCTGTTTCAGTTTTTCCGAGGCGTAACTGCTATCCCACGGTTTTAAATCATCAATGCCTAAGGTTGCAGCAAAAGCGCGTAATTCGGCTAAGTCTTTTTCGGCGGCAGGTTTAGCACGCACGGCGAGTTCTTGTAAAAACTGCATCACCACGTCAACAGACGAAGCCATTTTTGGCACTAAAGATAATTCGGCGTAATGTTGATAGCCCAATAACTGCGCTTGCTCATACCGTAAGGCTAAAATTTCTTCCATTAATACCGAGTTGTCAAACTTGCCGTCGTTGCTGAGTTCTGAGGCGCGTGTGCAATACGCGGTATAGACAGTTTCACGCAGTTGACGGTTATCGGCATACATCATTACCGCTAAATAAGCAGGTGCATCTAAGGTGACAATATGGCCTGTTAAGCGCCGTTGTTGCGCTAATTGCGCCAATAAACCTTGATTTGCTTCAGGAATGCCTGCTAACTCTTCTGGTGATAGTTCTTTGTGCCATGCTTGAGTCGCATCCAGCAAGTTATCGGCAAATTTGGCGCAAATCGCCGACAATCGCTCCTCAATGGCGGCAAAGCGTTGTTTTTGTTCAGTCGGTAATGCCACGCCACTGAGTTTGAAATCGCGAAGCGCGTTGTTAATGGTTTGTTGTTGTGCTTGGTTCAGTTGGGCAAACTCGTTGCTATCGGCCAACGTTTGATAGCTGTTGTACAAATCACTATTTTGACCCAGTTCGGTATAGTAAGCCGAGATTTTCGCTAAACAGCCATTGTAAGCTTCGCGCCATGCAGGACTATTGGTCACAGCATTTAAATGACTGACAATCGACCATGCTTTACTTAAATTGTCGTCCAGTTCTTCTAATTGAGCAGGTAAAGACCGCCATGTTGGTGAGGTTTGATGGGCGAGTGCAGCAATCGTTTCTCGATTTTGTGCCAATAGTTGTTCAATGGTTGGCGCAACTAATTCAGGCGTGATGTTTGAAAACGCAGGTAATGATGAATTGTTTAACAAGGGGTTTAACATAAAAATATTCCTCAAAGCATTGCCATAGCTTAACGCTTAATTAGACATTCGCAAAGTGAGACTGTTTTGTGATGTATATCACATTATCTTGATCATTTTCCTAGCATTTGTTTTTATGTAGAGTTGATTTATAGTAAATTATCAGGGCAAAAAAGAGATTGAGAACCTCTGTATGCACGATAAAGGCAAGGGTTGCATTTAATAGTTATAAGCACAAATCCTCGGGTGATGGTTGAAGCTGATAATGTTAGAGTTGCCCAAGCTGGTATCAACTTTATACAGTTATCGTGTTTGGTGGCTGTTTAAATGACACTCCCCCATGGCCGTTATCGGCCGTGGGGTGTTCTTAACGCCTTATTTGATGGCTGTAAAATTTAAACGCCCATTTTTAAGCGGCGGACACCAAAAATACGCGCCAGTGATTGGCCGAGTAAACTGAAATAAGCTGTCAGTAATACTATCTTCTAAACCCACCATGCGTCGTAATTGTGCTGCAAAACCTTGCAGTGAATGGCCAAACGACACAAACACTAAGCCTCCACGTTGACCTTCACTCCACGACATTGACCGACGAACAACAAAGGCTTCAGGGCTAAAACTTTCTTGAGCAGTACGTTTAACGTGTGCTGACTTAGGGGCATCGTCTAACTCTTCATTGTCAGAGCGGCGGCGACCCATCATATTGTCTTGGGCTTCGCCGGACATAGCTTTGAATGTCGTCATATCATGTAACCACTGTTGTACCGCAACAAAGCTACCACCATCTAAACCTTCACCTTGATTGCTGACAATAGCCGCAGCAATGGCAGCATCATCGACAGGATTTTCTGTGCCATCTTCATAACCAGTTAAATCTCGACCCTGTTGATGACAAAAGCCATCAATAATACTCACGCATTCAAAGGCTTGCGCTAAGGAATCAATTAGCGATTGACTACGAAGTAACAACTCGCCGCGCTCATCGCCACGCAACCAACACCATAAATCGGCAGGGGTAGAGGGAATCTGAATACCTGCATTGGTATAACTGGGAAAATTCGGTAGAGCGGGTTTAGTGATAGCCAACTGCAACAATAACGCTTTGCCTATACCAACGACGAGCTTTTCGCCATCGGCTAATTCATTTAAAGCGCGTAGTGCTGCTTGAATGTCACATTGATGTTTCGCTCGAAACGTTAAATAGCGCGAGGCTGGCGGAACGGGGGCAAGGATGCCTTGTTGAGAGAGAGTCATAGGAATAAATCCATCTATAAGTGTTAGCTAATTGTTAGAACATGGTATGTGGTTTTTTATGGGGGTGTCAGTACGAAGAAGCAATAATGGACAGAAAAATAATTAGCCACTCATCGGATTTGATAATTTTATAGTTTGATAATTGTCGAATTATCGTATAGTCTATTCATCACTTATCCACATTATGAGATTTCGATCATGAGTCAAACCTTAGCTACCGTGATTACTGGTGCATCGAGTGGTATTGGTGAAGCCTTAGCGTGTCAGTTAGCCGCTAAAGAAAAACAGGCTTTAGTATTAGTGGCGCGTCGTCAAGATAAGTTAGCTAACTTGGCGGCCGAATTACGAACCAAACATGGTGTGCGTGTCGAAGTGATTGGTTTAGATTTAGAGCAAGTCGGTGCAGCAACACAACTGGTTGCAGCGGTTGAAGCTTTAGGCTTATCGATAGATATGCTGATTAATAACGCAGGCTTTGGTCTTAACGATAACTTTGGCGATATGGCTATTGACCGTGTGCAAGGCATGATGCAGTTAAACATGGTGGCATTAACGGAATTAACCCATGCGGTATTGCCCAGTATGCGCGAGCGTAAGCAAGGCCGTATTATGAATATTGCTTCGGTAGCGGCCTTTCAAGCCTGTCCGAACTTTGCCGTGTATGGCGCGACTAAATCGTATGTCTTGATGTTCTCCGAAGCATTAGCGGCGGAAGAAAAGAAAAATGGCATTAAAGTAATTGCTGTTTGCCCCGGCGCAACAGCAACCGCGTTCCATGATGTGGCAGGAAATCATGGTACATTTTTGACAAAAATTATGGATACGCCTGAAACCGTCGCCAAAACAGCATTATGTGCGATGAAGTGTGGTTGCCCAATGGTGGTGACGGGGTTGATGAATAAACCGTTGCCATTTTTTATTCGTTTGATGCCGCGCCAGTGTGTGACTTGGATGGCGGGGAAGTTGGCAGCTCGCTAATTGTTAAGATGGGTAGGGCTACGAAACCCATCGTGTTGCTGTTATCACCATAAAAAAAGAGCCGTTAACGGCTCTTTTTTGTTGCTAGCATCTAAGGACTTACGCGGTTATCGCTTATTTGCTCACTAAAGAATCGTTTCCAACGATTTTTAGTTCACAAAACGCGCTAATTTCGGTGAAATGCGTAAGTCCTGATCTTCACTAATTAATCACGAAGTTTTGAGATTAAACGTAATGCCTCAACATATAACCACACTAAAGTGACTAGCATGGCAAATGCACCATACCACTCCATGTATTTAGGCATACCCATGTTGGCACCATTTTCGATGGTGTCAAAATCAATAATTAAGTTAAAAGCAGCAATACCAATCACAATCAGGCTAAAGGCAATGCCAATTGGACCACTGTTATAAATTAAAGGAGGTTCTGCGCCAAATAACATCATCACCATTGCAATGATGTAAAACACAGCTATACCAAGCGTCGCCATTACCACCGTTTTGACTAACATCGGCGTCGCACGGATTAAACCTGTGCTGTAAGCGCCTAACATGGCAAACATAATACCAAATGTCAGCATCACGGCTTGAAAGACAATGCCGCCAAATTGAGCATCGTAACGTGCTGAAATGGCGCCAATAAATAAGCCTTCTGCTAAGGCATATGCAGGGGCAAGATAAGGTGCTAACTCACGTTTAAACATCAGGGCAAACACCATCACGGTGCCCGTTAGTGCGCCGCCAATTGCCCATAGCATGGCTTCACTAGGGTCAACAGTAAAACGTTGCCATGTCCAAGCTGCGGTAATCACTGTCATCGCTAATAACATCGCAAGACGGTTGATAGTACCTTTAATCGTCATTCTTCCTGTGCCAGCGTGTGAGTCATCACTGAAACGCTCGCCGAGTAGTGGGTTGTCCGACATATCTCTCTCCATTTTGATAGCGATAAAAGAGTCTCATCCTATCACAAGCTTATCGCTCTGTTTATATCCTGTAGGGGCGGTTTTAACCGCCAAATGTCAAATTAAATAGGCGAATAAATTCGCCCCTACAGAAATACTATTTCTTCAATCCCACTTTCGCAAACAAATCAGCTAACGTGCCTGTTTTAATCGGCGTGGAGCCTTGCTGTTTTTGTGGGCTAGGGCTGTTATACGATTTTTTCGTAGGTGCAGCAGCGGCTCTAGGTTCATTTCTCGGTTGTGAGCTTGGCGCAGCTTTTTCGGCCAAGCGACGAGTCAACGCAATGCGCTTACGCGCCACATCCACTTCAATCACTTTCACTTTAATAATGTCGCCCGCTTTAACAATGGCGTGTGGGTCTTTGACAAAGGTATCGGCCAACATCGAAATATGGACTAAACCATCTTGATGAACGCCAATATCAACAAACGCGCCAAAGTTAGTGACGTTAGTCACCACGCCTTCCATCACCATACCGACGGTTAAGTCTTTAATATCGCTCACGCCATCCATAAACTGAGGAGCAACAAAGGCAGGTCGTGGGTCACGTGCAGGTTTTTCTAATTCTTGCAAAATGTCTTGCACGGTCGGTAAACCAAAACGCTCATCAATATAATCAGCGGCGTTAACTTTGCGGAGAATTTCGCTATTACCCAACAGATCAGCCAGTGTAATACCTTGATTAGCGAGAATTTTTTCGACGACAGGATAGGCTTCAGGATGGACACTAGACGCATCTAAAGGATGGCTGCCGCCCGCAATACGCAAGAAACCTGCCGCTTGTTCAAAGGTTTTTGCGCCCAAACGTGGAACTTTTTTCAGCGCATCACGATTGGCAAAAATGCCATGTTCGTTACGGAAGTTCACCAAATTCTGTGCGATGGTTTTATTCAAACCCGCAATCCGTGCGAGGAGGGCAACGGAAGCCATGTTGACATCGACACCCACTGAGTTCACACAATCTTCAACGACACCATCCAAACCACGCATTAAATGCGCTTGATTGACATCGTGTTGATATTGACCGACACCAATGGCTTTCGGTTCGATTTTCACTAATTCAGCTAACGGGTCTTGTAAACGACGAGCAATCGACACCGCACCCCGATAAACCACATCTAAAGTCGGGAATTCTTCCGCTGCCAATGCCGACGCGGAGTACACCGATGCACCTGCTTCACTGACTACAATTTTCGTTAAATTCAATTCAGAGTGTTTTTTCATTAACTCGGCAGCGAGTTGGTCAGTTTCACGCGAGGCTGTACCGTTACCAATAGCTATTAATTCAACCTGATGTTCGGCACATAATGTAGCGAGGGTATCGAGGGATTGATCCCATTCTTTTTTCGGTTCATGCGGAAAAATAACAGTGTGGTTTACTAACTGGCCAGTTTTATCCATCACCGCGACTTTGACGCCTGTACGAATACCAGGGTCTAAACCCATGGTGGCGCGTTGACCTGCGGGGGCAGCCATTAATAGATTTTTTAAGTTATGACCAAAGACCCGAATCGCTTCACCATCAGCATGAGTTTTTAATTCGGTTAACACGCTGCTTTCTAAATGCGGTTGCAGTTTGACGCGCCATGTCCAACGCACCACTTCATTGAGCCATGCATCAGCAGCCCGTTGTTGTTGGCTAATACCAAATTGTTGGCCAATAATGCCTTCACACGGATGCGGCAAGGTACTGTCTAAATCGGGTAAATTGACGCTGATACTGAGAAATTGTTCATTACGACCACGAAAAGCGGCTAAAGCACGATGCGACGGCACGGTATGCAAGGCTTCGTGATAGTCAAAATAATCTCTAAATTTAGCGGCAGCTTCTTCTTTGCCAGCAATTACTTTGCTAAACAAATGGCCGTTTTCCATAAAGTAAGGGCGTAATTTCGCGAGTAAATCGGCATCTTCCGAAAAACGCTCCATCAAAATATATTTCGCGCCTTCTAATACCGCTTTAACGTCAGCATAGCCTTCACAAATAAAGGCAGTTGCTTCTTGTTCTGGTGTTAAGTCGGGATTGCTGAGTAGGTTATCCGCTAACGGTAATATGCCAGCAGTAATAGCTAATTGACCTTTGGTAACACGCTTTTGTTTGAAGGGGAGATACAGATCTTCGAGATGGGCTTTGGTATCGGCAGCGAGAATTTTTTCTTTTAATTCAGGATTTAGTTTGCCTTGCTCTTCAATGCTACTGAGGATGGTATTTCTTCGTTCATCCAATTCGCGTAAATACAATAATCGCTCTTCTAAAAATCGTAATTGCGTATCGTCCAAGCCATCGGTGACTTCTTTACGATAACGGGCAATAAAAGGAACAGTTGCGCCACTGTCGAGGAGTTGAATGGTGGCTTCAACTTGCTCAGGTTTAACACTAAGTTCTTGAGCGATTTTGAGACTGAGAGAATTCATCATGCAAGGCCGTACGGGTTAGCTTAAAATGTGCCGCATTATAACCATCCCACATGACCAAACTAGCCCTTAATTTGGCTATTTTCTTTGAGAGATTGAATCTGTCGATAGTGCGTGTTAAGTATTACCGCAAAGTGTGTCTATGTATTCCGTTCGCACTGAGCTTGTCGAAGTGTGCTGTGCAAATGGTTCGACAGGCTCACCATAAACGGTGAAACTTCTGCTGAGATAATTAGGCGTATTTTAACAAACCCTCTTTTAAATTATTAACAAGGAATCCCCCATGAAAACTCGTGCCGCCGTTGCTTGGCAAGCTGGTAAACCATTAACGATTGAAGAAGTTGAACTGCAAGGGCCTAAAGCTGGCGAAGTATTAGTCGAAATTAAAGCGACAGGTATTTGCCACACCGATTATTACACGCTGTCAGGTGCAGACCCTGAAGGTTTATTTCCTGCGATTTTAGGCCATGAAGGGGCGGGCGTGGTGGTTGATGTCGGTGCAGGCGTGAAGTCGCTGCGTAAAGGCGACCACGTGATTCCTTTATATACGCCTGAATGCCGTGAATGTAAGTTTTGTTTATCGCAAAAAACCAATTTGTGCCAAGCGATTCGTAGCACCCAAGGCCGAGGATTAATGCCCGATGCCACCAGCCGTTTCTCGTTAAATGGTCAGCCCTTATTGCATTATATGGGAACGTCTACGTTCTCAAATTACATCGTTGTCCCCGAAATTGCCTTAGCAAAAATTCGTGAAGACGCACCGTTTGATAAAGTTTGTTATATCGGCTGTGGTGTGACCACAGGTTTGGGCGCAGTGTTGTTTACCGCTAAAGTAGAAGCAGGCGCAAATGTCGTGGTGTTTGGTTTGGGTGGCATTGGTTTGAATGTCATTCAAGGGGCAAAAATGGTTGGTGCGGGCAAAATTATTGGTGTCGATATTAACCCTGCGCGTCAAGAACTTGCCCGTCAATTTGGCATGACGCACTTTATCAATCCCAACGAAGTGGAAAATGTCGTCGATGCCATTATTCAACTGACTGACGGTGGCGCAGATTACAGTTTTGAATGTATTGGTAATACTAAAGTCATGCGTCAAGCTTTGGAATGCTGTCATAAAGGCTGGGGACAAAGCATTATTATTGGTGTCGCCGAAGCAGGGGCAGAAATTAGCACACGTCCCTTCCAATTAGTGACAGGCAGAACATGGAAAGGCTCGGCGTTTGGTGGCGCGCGTGGTCGTACCGATGTACCTAAAATCGTCGATTGGTATATGGAAGGTAAAATCAATATTGATTCGCTCATCACTCATACCTTAAAACTCGAAGACATTAACGAAGGGTTTAGATTGATGAAAGCAGGCGAGTCAATTCGTTCTGTAGTGGTGTTTTAATCATGGCGGTCTTTGAAACCCGTAGCACACACGCCTGTTTTGGCGGTCTGCAAGGCTTTTATCAGCATCAATCGGCGGTGATTGGTTTACCGATGCGTTTTGCTGTTTATCAACCGCCACAAGCACAACATGGCAAAGTGCCTGTGTTGTTTTATTTGGCAGGTTTAACCTGTACCGAAGAAACTTTTGCCATTAAAGCAGGCGCGCAACGCTTGGCGGCAGAATATGGTTTGATGGTGGTGACACTGGATACCAGTCCGCGCGGTGCAGGTATTGCAGGCGAAGCCGATTATTGGGATTTTGGTGTCGGCGCGGGCTTTTATTTAGATGCGACGCAAGAGCCGTGGTCACAACATTACCGTATGGAAAGTTATGTTACCCAAGAATTGCGCGATTTGATTCTTAATCATTTTCCTGCTGATGCGAGCAAAGTTGGGATTTTTGGGCATTCGATGGGCGGACATGGCGCGTTGGTGTTGGCGTTGCGTCATCCTGAGTTATATCAATCGGTGTCGGCTTTTGCGCCAATTGCTGCACCGAGTCAATGTCCGTGGGGGCAAAAAGCCTTTAGTCATTATTTAGGTGAAGATACGGCAATATGGCGCGCTTATGATGCCAGCGCATTAGTAGAAGATGGCAAGCGTGTGTCGCCTATTTTGATAGACCAAGGATTAAGTGACCAATTTTTAGTAAATCAACTGAATCCCGATGTATTTGAAGCCGCCTGTCAGCAACATAATCAGCATTTAACCTTGCGTCGTCATGATGGTTACGATCATGGTTATTATTTTATTAGCACGTTTATAGCGGATCATTTTGCGCATCATGTGCGGTGTTTGGTGGGGTAGTTAAGATATTGTAGGAAGGGTAGATGAAGGAAACCCATCATTGACGGGTTGAACATGGCGGTGGACTATTAAGGAATCTTGTACAAGCCATTGTTTGTGATGGGTTTCGTGCCTCTATTCATCCTACGCTTGCTGAGAGAGTAATTATGTCTTTTAGAGATTCTACAGATGCAGAATTAGCTAACAGTTATCTGCAACGCTATTACAACGAAGTTCCACAATATGTGCAACAGCGGCATAACTATAACTACCCATTAAAGTCTAAGGCATCCTGCTATGTTGATGATAGTGGAGCTGTAGTCATTGGCCTAAATGGAGTTATTGCAAGCCCAGGTGAAGATCATCCCGCTTCTTATGCTTTTTTTATGGGTAAAGATATAGTCTTATTTCAATATGGTGAAAAAAGATTTTTATATGATGATAAAAATGATGTTAGTGGTATTATCTTCAAGGTTCTTCCTTATGCTCTTCCAGAGAACTTCCCAGTATCTGATAATGTTTTTAGAGAAATGATCATTGATCTTCTGTTAAATTGTGTTGTTCCGTTCAGGAATACTTTCTACATAAAGTACACTAAAAACGAAGTTCTTTTTAATCAGTCTTTTATTCCTGTTGGCAACAAAAGATAAATTTTATTAAGCATAGGGTGCGTACTACGCACCATTATTATTGGCTATCAACTCCTGTGGTGCGCTATGTGCACCCTACAAAACTGAGTTTAATAACTCTCACCGCGAATATATTGTTCGAGTTGTTGGATTAAATATTTTTGTTCTTGCATGGTGCTTTCTAATAAATCACGGATTGAAATCATGGCGAGCAGCTTACCGTTTTCGACCACAGGTAAATGGCGAATGCGTTTATCGGTCATTAACTGCATACAGGCTTCCATGTCAAAATTGGGTGATACTGTAAAGGGGTTAGCCGTCATAATGTCGCTAACTGTCGTTGTTTGCGATGCACGCCCCATCAGCTCAACTTTCTTTAAGTAATCGCGTTCACTCACGATACCCACTAGAGCGTCATTCTCGGTGACGAGCAAAGCACCCACGCCTTTTTCGGTCATCAGCTTAATAGCATCCCAAACCGTGGCGGTAGGGATAATACTAAAAGTGTCATTATTCCCTTTGGCGTTTAAAACGTCCCTTACCTTTTTCATAATATCACCCTTAATCTGTTGGTCTTGGCTATTGGTGGCGATAACCTTGTAGAGCAGGCTACTGACGAGTCCGAGATTACCTTCTCGCGGGTTATTTGACAACGGCATTAGAAAGCCACAGCCTACCTGTCAATAGCCATTTCCTTTAAAATATATTTTCCCAGTAATCCGTGCGAGCTACAGAATGCTACGCCTAATTTTAGGATGTTTACATGTCAGCTCCCATCATGCCTAGTTTTTGGCAAACCGTTATCTTTTGGCTAAAAATGGGCTTGCTCAGTTTTGGCGGGCCTGCGGGACAAATTTCCCTCATGCACAAAGAGTTAGTTGAAGATAAACGCTGGATTTCCGAAAGTCGTTTTTTACACGCGCTCAATTACTGCATGATTCTGCCCGGCCCTGAAGCCCAACAATTGGCGACATACATCGGTTGGTTGATGTACGGTCGATGGGGCGGTATTGTTGCAGGCGGTTTATTTGTTTTGCCGTCATTGTTGTTGTTTTGGTTGTTGGGTTGGCTGTATATGCGTTTTGGTCAACTGCCGTCATTACAAGCCATATTGTGGGGTATTAAGCCCGTTGTCGTGGCATTGGTGTTGGCGGCGGCTTTTAGGTTGGGTAAAAAAACGCTGAAAAACCCGTACTTATGGGTAATCAGTGGCGCGTCATTAGTGGCTATGCAAGTGGGTTTAGATTTTGCGCTGATTTTGGCGTTAGCGGCAGGCGTGGGCGTTGCTTTATCACATTGGCAACCGCAATTGTTTGTTGGCGGTGGACACGGAACGAATCATAAGAACTATGGTGAGGCAATCATTGACGACCATTCTTCCATCCCCCCTCACGCGCAATGGACAAAAAAAAGTAGTTTTACCATCTTATTTGTTGGCATCACTTTATGGTTGGTGGCAATAGGATTTTTAGTGCAGATTTTTGGCGCAGATAGTTTACTCACGAATATTGGCGTATTTTTTAGTAAAGCGGCATTGTTGACGTTTGGTGGTGCGTATGCGGTTTTACCGTATGTTAATCAAGCCGCAGTCATTGATTATCAATGGTTAACACAAGCCCAAATGATGGATGGTTTAGCCTTAGGCGAAAGCACACCCGGCCCGTTAATTATGATTGTCGCCTTTGTCGGTTTTGTCGCAGGTTGGCAACAAGCCGTATTTGCCGATCCCTTATGGTCGGGAATGTTGGTGGCCTCCGTAGCGACGTTTTTTACCTTTTTACCCTCATTTATTTTTATTTTTTTAGGCGCGCCATTGGTCGAAGCCAGTCGCAACATGCCGAAATTGACTGCGCCATTAACCGCGATCAGCGTGGCAGTGGTGGGAGTGATTGTTAATTTGGGATTATTCTTTGCTCAACACGTATTTTGGCCACACGGTTTGACACAATCCTTTGATTTCATGGCAATATCACTGACAATTGCTTCGTTAATTGCGCTGATACGATTTAATGTCAATGTCTTGTACTTATTGCCTGTATCAGCCAGTTTCGGTTTTGTGGTAAAACTGCTCTAGACTTATGCCTTACCTAAGTCATAAAAAGTGCTAATTCATTATAATTTTGCCTTGAGAGAGACTCATGGATACGCAAACCCATCTAGAAATACATAAAATTTTAGTTGTTGATGATGATGTTCGCTTACGCACCTTGTTGCAGCGATTTTTAGAAGAACACGGTTATAGCGTAAAAGCCGTTCCCGATGCTTTACAAATGGATAGAGTCTTGGCGCGTGAGTTGTTTTCATTGATGGTACTGGACTTTATGTTACCGGGTGAAGAT
Organism: Moraxellaceae bacterium AER2_44_116; assembly: GCA_006546595.1. Taxonomy (GTDB): domain Bacteria; phylum Pseudomonadota; class Gammaproteobacteria; order Pseudomonadales; family Moraxellaceae; genus Agitococcus. Next base: position 132,203 of record VIAD01000002.1, read on the forward strand.
GGTTTGTCGATTTGCCGTCGTTTACGTTCCGCTAATAATCCCATGCCCATCATTATGTTGACGGCTCGTGGTGCGGATGCTGACCGTATTAGCGGCTTAGATGCAGGCGCAGATGACTATTTACCCAAACCGTTTAATCCTCAAGAATTGCTAGCCCGAATTAAAGCCGTGTTACGTCGTCAAGTGCGTGAATTACCGGGTGCGCCTTCACAACATGCCGAAGTCATTAATTTTGGCTCTTGGGAACTGGATTTATCCACCCGCGAATTTCACAAAGATGGCGAATCGGTTTCCTTAACGACAGGCGAATTTGCCGTCTTAAAAGCCTTAGTACAGCATCCTCGTGAACCCTTAACGCGTGACAAACTCATGAATTTAGCGCGAGGCCGTGAGTGGGGAGCAATGGAGCGTTCAATTGATGTTCAAGTATCGCGTTTGCGGCGTTTGATTGAAGAAAATCCTGCTAAAGCCCGTTATATTCAAACGGTCTGGGGGGTAGGTTATGTGTTTGTTCCCGATGGTAAGGCATAACCATCTGTAATAGCAGTTGTAACCGCCATCAAAAATAAGACAGAGAAAGGTCAGTATGGACAAGTTTTGGACGATGCTTAAACCTAAAAGTGCGGTCTGGCGAACAACACTGGTGATTAGCATCGTTCTGGTGGTCAGTCAGTATTTGTCATTGGCGTTCTTTTGGTGGAATTTGTATTTGCCCGAAATGCGTCAACATGCACATTATGTCGCCGTTAATCTGTCTTTATTACGTGATGCCGAGCAACAAGCCTTAAAAAATCCTCAAGCCTTAGAAATGCACGAATGGATTCAACGCTCAACAGGGATAGAAGTCATTCGTGATCCAGAGACATTTCCCTCATTAAAAGATAAGCCCTTAGCCGAGTTTTTTACCCAAGAATTAGAGCATCAATTACGCGTTGAGTTGGGTGAGAACATTGATGTGTATTTTGAATTTAAGCCCAAGCCTCGGTTATGGATATATATCCCTTCCTTAAAAGATGTTTGGGTGCGCGAGCCGTTATTGTTTTTTGCCCAATACAACCCGTTTATTATTATTGCGTGGATTATTGGCGTGCCGTTAATGGCAATTGTCGCGATTGTGATTTTAGTTCGACAACTCAATCGTCCGCTCAAACGCTTGCAATTAGCCGCATTACGAGTGGCGAAAGGGCAGCATGCAACCATGTTGGAAACTAAACGAGGCCCCTCAGAAATACGTGCAGTTAACGCAGCGTTTAATCAAATGACCTATGATATTCAACAAGCTACCAAAGACCGAACGGTCATGTTGGCGGGTATTTCGCACGACTTACGCACGCCATTAACCCGTTTACGTTTAACCGCAGAGATTATGGCGGACAAAGAATTAGCGGAAGGCATGATTTTAGATATTCAGGATATGGATGAAATTTTAGAACAGTTTATTTCGTTTATGCGTGATGGTTCGGATGAAACTTTAGAATTGATTGATATGAATCAAATTCTAACGGAGGTTGCGGCACAGTTTTCGGCACAAACAACCATTGAGTTTAACCCTGAGCCTCTGCCAGATATTCTAATCAAGCGTTTAGCGATTAAACGAATGGTTGGTAATTTAGTCAATAATGCCTTGCGTTATGGCAAAGCACCGATTATTTTATCGGCGATACAAGCCCGTCAACAACTCGTGCTGACCGTGCGCGATCACGGTGCAGGTATTGAAGAAAGCCAAATTCCTGATCTGTTACAGCCCTTTGTCCGTGGCGAGGCTGCACGAACAACACAAGGCACAGGGCTTGGTTTAGCGATTGTGTCGAGGATTGTGAAAATACACAAAGGTACGCTAGATATACGCAATCATCCTGATGGCGGATTAGAAGTTTCAGTCAGTTTGCCATTACCCAAAACGAGTTAAATGGTGTTTATTGACGCTTGGTTTTTCATTTCCCTTCGACTCCGCTCAGGGAACATTTCACGCTGACTGAGCGGAGTCGAAGCCAATCCTCAATGCACCTGCCTTTGAAATAGCTGACTGACATCGCGTGCTGTAAAGACATATTCGGTATGACAAAATTGGCAATTTAGCCGAATATCTCCTTGCTCTGCAACAATATCATCACATTCGGCCTGACCAATACTGACGAGTGCATTCGCCGTATTCTCACGAGAGCACGTACACGCAAAAGTCACCTGTTCGGCATTGGGTAGGGTAACGGACTCTTCATGATATAAACGATACAACACCTCATCGGTTGATAGTTCTAATAACTCTTCGGGTTTGAGAGTTTGAGTGAGTTGAACTACCCGTGGCCAACGGTCTTCATCTTCGTCATCTTGGTTTTGCGGTAGTGCCTGTAATAATAAACCAGCGGCATGAGTCGCGTCTGAAGCCAACCACAAGCGAGTAGGCAATTGTTCTGACTGACTAAAATAACTCTCTAAACATTGGCTAATCGTTTCACCTTCTAAAGACACCACCCCTTGATAACGCTGGCCATGTTCAGGCTCTAAGGTAATGACTAAGATACCTTCACCTAAACAACTTTTTAAGCTGGCATCATGAGCAAAAATAGCCTGTTCATCTAATTGCGCGATACCGCGAATTTCATGGTGATGGTTACACTCTGCCATCATCATTTTAAGTGCACCATTTCCGCGTGCTTGCAGACTCAATCGGCCTTCTAATTTGAGTGTCGCAGTTAACAAGACACTGGCGGTTAATAATTCACCCAAAAGACGCTTGATGGCTAAGGGGTAATCATGTTTGTTAAAGATATCGTTCAGCGTTTGTGTCAGTTGTACGATTTCACCACGAACAGGGCTATGAGCAAAATAAAAGCGTTGTCGTAAATCGCGCATAAACATGACCCATTATCAAAAAATAGTCATTCATTTTAACAGTAGCCGCTAAAATTACTCAAAAGTAATTGGAATTAGCATATAATCGGCGCAAATACTCACGACTGTTTGACAGTATTACTTGACGTTTTTTCGTCGAATGGGTAGCTTTAGTCAGTTTTTGAAGACACTGCAATGAAGTGTCAATTTACTTGGCACATACTTAGGCAGTCTTTAAAGTAGCCATATCAGGCAAATGATATTCCTAATCAGGAGGAACCTTAATGAAACTCAATCGGATTGCACTTGCTGTTGTCTTAGCAGCTCCCTTAGCCGCGTCGGCACAAACAGGTTTATTTTCCGTGACTCCTTTGTTGGGCTATCATTCGCCTGATAAAGGTGATGCTGGAGCTTATGTTGGTTTGGCAGCAGGGCTTAGAATTGCACCTGCGGTCGCCATCGAAGCAGAATATGGCAAAGCATCTGATGCTAAATTGCTGAATGCTAATATGCTGATTTCTCCCGAGTCGTGGGCAACCAGTACATTATCCCCTTATGTATTAGCAGGTTTTGGTCAGCAAGACTTAGATTATGTGAATACTGGTAAAAAAACAGTCGCTACAACAGATACCGTGATGAATCTCGGTGGTGGTGTTGTTTATGGCCTTAGCGATGTGTTGTCATTGCGTGCAGAGTTACGAGGCATTCATAATTCTGATAAAAGTATGACCGATTATTTAGTATTAACAGGTTTACAATACGGTTTTGGTGGTAAACAAGAGCAAGTAGTAGAATATGTTGCCCCTGTTGAGCCAGTGAACGTTGTTCCTGCTGATACTGACGGTGATGGCGTGGTTGATGCTAATGACCGTTGCCCAAATACCCCATCAGGTTGGGAAGTCAGTGTTGACGGTTGTCCTTTGGATAGTGACCGTGACCGTGTACCAAACAGCATTGATGAGTGTCCAAATACACCAAGCGGTATGCAAGTTGGTGCTAATGGTTGCCCATTAGATGAAGATAAAGATGGTGTCACAGACTCGAAAGATAAGTGCCCAGGTACAGCTATTAACGTCATTGTTGATGACAAAGGTTGTGCTAAAACGGTCACTAAAGAAGTCAAAGAAGCGATCAAAGAAGAAATTAATATCGTCTTTGATTCCAGCAAATCTATTATTAAGCCTGAATTCAAAGGCGAAGTAGCAAAAGTTGCTGATTTGGCAAAAGCAAATGGTAATGCGTTTATTACCATTGAGGGTCATACCGATGCATCGGGTAATCCAGCGAAAAACAAAGTATTGTCACAAGAGCGTGCAACGGCTGTGATGAATATGTTGATTAGCGATTACGGTATTCCTGCGGCTCGCGTCACTGCCATTGGTTTTGGCTCAAGCAAGCCTGTTGCAGATAATACAACAGTAGATGGCAAAGCTAAAAACCGTCGTGTGATTGCGGTATTGACTGCTGAAAAAACAAGCATGGTCACGACAGTCATGACTAAGCCTGCTAAAGCGGTTACAGGCAAAAAAGCCGTCAAAAAAGGCAAAAAAGGTGCAGCCAAGAAAAAAGCTAAATAATCTTCAGCCTATTTCTTTCGCTAATGCTCTAAAAACTAAGGCTATCTTCGGATAGCCTTAGTTCTTTTTATACACAAACATCCCACTGTCATCACTCTTAGGTTATACTGCGCGCCTTTAATCTTGCAACACTCTGTTTAAGGCTATTATGTCCATTCAAAACCTGCGTAACATCGCCATCATCGCTCACGTTGACCATGGCAAAACCACACTTGTAGATAAACTTTTACAGCAATCTGGCACGCTCGGTGATCGTGCAGGCGAAGTTGAACGGGTAATGGACTCAAATGCCATTGAAAAAGAACGCGGCATTACCATTTTAGCCAAAAACACGGCAGTAAAATGGAACGGCTACCGTATTAATATCGTCGATACACCAGGCCATGCTGACTTTGGCGGCGAAGTTGAACGTGTATTAAGCATGGTTGACTCCGTGTTACTTTTGGTAGATGCGGTTGATGGCCCAATGCCACAGACCCGTTTCGTTACCATGAAAGCCTTTGCTCAAGGTTTAAAACCGATTGTTGTTATCAACAAAGTTGACCGTCCAGGTGCACGTCCTGATTGGGTTGTTGACCAAGTATTTGACTTGTTTGACCGTTTAGGCGCAACCGAAGAACAATTAGATTTCCCTATTGTTTACGCTTCTGCATTAAATGGTATTGCAGGTTTATCACTTGATACAATGGCCGAAAACATGGATCCATTGTTCCAAACAGTGGTTGACCGTGTTAAATGCCCACAAGTGGATGCCGATGGCGCATTCCAAATGCAAATCTCCTCGTTAGATTATTCTAGCTATGTGGGTGTTATTGGTATTGGTCGTATTCAACGCGGTAGTGTTAAAACGAATACTAACGTCGTTATCGTTGATAAAGACGGCAAAAAACGTAATGGCCGTATTTTACAAATCATGGGTTATCATGGTTTACAACGTATTGAAGTCAACGAAGCGGGCGCAGGCGATATCGTTTGTGTCACAGGTATGGAAGGCTTAAATATTTCCGATACCTTGTGTGATCCGCAAAATGTTGAAGCATTACCGCCGTTAACCGTTGATGAGCCAACCGTGTCGATGACTTTCCAAGTCAATAACTCGCCGTTTGCGGGTAAAGAAGGCAAGTTTGTGACTTCACGGGTGATCAAAGACCGTTTAGATCGTGAGTTAATTCATAACGTGGCGTTACGCGTTGAAGCCACTGACAGTGCTGACCGTTTCAAAGTTTCAGGTCGCGGTGAATTGCATTTGAGTATCTTGATCGAGAATATGCGCCGTGAAGGTTTTGAATTAGGCGTGTCTCGTCCTGAAGTGATTTTGAAAGAAATTGACGGCGAGATCAATGAACCATTTGAAGCGGTGATGTTTGATGTGGAAGAGCAACATCAAGGCACAGTTATGGAGCAATTGGGTCTACGTAAAGGTGAAATGACCGATATGGTCGTTGATGGTAAAGGTCGTGTGCGTATTGAAGCGACTGTACCTTCACGTGGTTTGATTGGTTTCCGTTCTGAGTTTTTAACCTTGACTTCAGGTTCGGGTATCATGACTTCCAGCTTCTCGCACTATGCGCCGATGAAAGCGGGTAGCGTGGCCAAACGTCAAAATGGCGTGATGGTGTCTATGGTTCAAGGTAAAGTATTAGGTTACTCCTTGTTTAACTTGCAAGAGCGTGGCCGTTTATTCCTAGGTCATGGTGTTGAAGTTTACGAAGGCATGGTCATTGGCTTAAATGCGCGTGGCGACGACATGGCTGTTAATCCAACTAAAGGTAAGCAGTTAACCAACATTCGCGCCGCAGGTACAGACGAAAACATCGTCTTAACCCCGCCAATTAACTTTACTTTAGAGCGTGCTTTAGAGTTTATTGAAGACGACGAATTAGTGGAAGTAACGCCATTGTCGATTCGTATTCGTAAAAAGTTCTTGACTGAAAACGAACGTAAACGTAACCGTTAATACGGGACTCGTTAGGTTCTTAAAAACGGCATCTGAATAGATGCCGTTTTTATTGGTATTTTCGGTTGCTTAAAATAGGCACAACAGGGCAATATCGATCTATCTTTTATTTGCTCGTCAGTATGTTGCTATGCCGCTTATTTCGCTTCGTGATGGTCAACAATTACATGTTCGCGTGTTGGGACACGGTCAACCTGTCATGATGTTGCCAGGTTTAGGCATGAGCAGTAGCCAATGGCTGCCGTATATTTTGCCTTATTTGCGCCAATTTCGTTTCTATTTACCCGATTTTCGAGGTTTTGGCTTATCTGCGGATATTCGTTTGAATCAAAGCGATGTGTTTCATAATCACAGCCAAGATGTTCAAGATATCATTCGCCATTTTCGTTTGCAGGATTTTCTGTTGGCGGGTATTTCTTTGGGTGGCTCAACGGCATTACATTTGCAAAAAGAAGGTGGTTTTACGGGGGTGCGTCGTTATTTGCATATCGACCAGTCGCCTTGTGTCGGCAATCGCCATGATTGGCCGCATGGTCTATTCGGCATTCGGCAAGATGAGTTATTTGGTCAATTACATCGCCTTCGTGATTTACTCGCTATTTATCCTCAATACTCCGCGATCAGTGAATTGCCCGCACAGGTACGGCAGCAAACCTCAGTGATCTTAGCCGAAGTTTTAGCGTTAATGACGGGGCGTGAATTGTTGAAACCCATTTTTCAACACATGCTTAATCGACCTTCTTTATCACGATTTTTGCCGTTGACGCAGTTACAGGATTGCGTGAGCTATCTCTCTGCATATATTGGCGGAGGGCACGATTATCGCCAAAGTTTGCGTGATTGTCATACGCCTATTACCGTCATGGTGGGGATGAAGTCACCGTTATATGCACCCGTAGGGCAAATGGCGATTGCTGATTATGCTCAACACGTTAGAATTGTGCCGTTTCATCGTTCGGGACATATTCCTTTAGTGGATGAGCCTATTAAGTTTATTCGAGAGTTGGGACGGTTTTTACATGATGATTAGTTTGAAATTAATGAGTTGCTGTGTGTTTTTAAGCATATTAGGTTGTAGTTCTGCGGCATTGTACGAGGGGGTTCGACAAGGGCAAATGAATGAGTGTCGGCAACTGCCCGATGCCCAACAGCAAAAGTGCTTTGAGCGTACACCAGAGGAATATCAAAAGTATCACCAACAGCGTGATGAATTGAGTAAATGAAGTTTAGGGGATTTTGCCTAAAAAATTCAAACCAAACCACCGTCAAAATTGTCTTAGACTCCGCTCAGCCAGCGCAAAAAGCTTCCTGAGCGGAGTCGAAGGGGGAGTTTAAGCAAACGTCAATGAACCCTAGTTAATACGGATAGATGCTAGGTGTTTTAATTGTGAGCTAATTCACAAAAATGGTGAATTTAATACGCATAAAGTTAAAAACGAACTACATTTGCTGTTAGAACGGCTCAAACAGAGCTGCTCGCTTTTGAGTTTCTCAAAGGGATAATAAGGATATTTAGCGAGGTAAGATTATGCGTGCGTCCTATTCCATTCGTTTTATGACCCATATTGCTCATGACGAAGCATTGTTGAAATCGGTATTGGCAATATTTGGTCATCAGCCTTCTGTGGATTGGCATTATCAAGAGCAAGGTAATGTTGATGTCGTTATTCTTGATGCAGATTATTGCTCTCCGAGTGAGTTAGAGCTTGCCCATAAAGTTAGTCGAGAAATCGTTTTTTACACTCAAGATTTAAGCTTAGTGGCGCAAAAACCATTAGTGTTGCATAAACAGGCACATACAAAAGAAATTTTGTCCGCTTTGTCGGCAGCAGAGGTGTTGTTACAGGCTCATCATGCAGCAATCCAAAGTACGGTCACCACCAATATTCAAACAACAACCAGTACTAAATTGAAAGCTCTGATTTTAGGGGGAGATAAAACAGAATTTGCCTACTAACTTGATAAAAAACTTGCCTTCAGCTCCGCTCAGCCAGCGCAAAAAAGCTCTCTGAGCGGAGTCGAAGGGATAGTTTAAGCAAGCGTCAACAAGCCCTAATAAATTATTGAGAAAACCGTCACGAATCCACTATCTTTAATCTGCAAGTTGAGTAACGCACACTAGAATTGGTTCTTAGATTGGCTCAGGTGAGCCTCTCACTTTTGACATGTTGTCAAAAGGACAACGGACGGTTCAATGAGGTGTAACTATGCGTAAATCCAGCTCTATTCGTTTTGTGACTCAGGTTGAGCGCGATTTAGTGTTATTAAAGTCGGTATTAAAAACGTTTGCTCACCAACCGAATACCGATTGGAATTATCAAGCCGAAGGATATGTCGATGTTGTTCTGCTGGATATGGATGAACACTATTTGTCTAAGCTGGAATATGCGCGTAGCTTGGGGCGTGTTGTTGTTCTTTACGCGAAAGATGTCACTCATTTACCTGTTAATACCTTAGTCTTACATAAACCTGCCAGAGCAAGAGATGTACTATCAATGCTATCAGCAGCTGAAGTGTCTTTGAATGCTTTAAATAAACAGGCGCAAGCAGCGACTCATGTCACCAAAGTCGTTGATAATCATCGGCCACTCGTTGTTGATGAACATAAAACGGCATTCGCGTATTGAGTCAAGATAAATAAGGTGGTTGATTTCACGGATATCGCTTTTGAGCTAGTGACAAACTCTCACTTTGTGCGATATAAAGACGGAAGAAGCTGAGATAATTTCCAGCTAGAAAGGCTTTTTTCAAAGCCCTATATTGTGTTGCTGAGCGTAAAGCAGAGAATTAATGCTTACCTGAGTAGAATAGTGTTGCTATAGGATGTATGCCATGACCTGTCATTATGTGATTTCTGTGCTTGCCGAAGAGCAAGATAAAGCCTTAGTCAAATCGCTATTGGCGGCCTTTGGGGATCGTGGCGATAATAAGTGGACTTACCAAGATACGACGGCGAATACAGATGTCATTATTGTTGATTTTGAATCACACGCCCAAAAATTACCGTTGCCTGATGCCAAAGCAGGGCATGTTGTGGTGGCTTATACATCAAAAATGTCTGCGAACTCACCAACGCCGTTTATGCTACCAAAGCCACTGCGCGGACGCGATTTTGTGAAGTTGCTTGAGCGTTTAGAAGACGTATTAAAAGCCGACGATGAAGACGAATTTGCAAAAACACATCGACGGATTGTGTTTTAAGTTTGGTCTAAAAAAAGGTTGTGGATGTTAATAATAAAGCCCCCAAATAGGGGGCTTTACTGTTTTTAGTTGCCTATCCCTGTGAACAGAACGGCATTTAACCAAAAGTGACACGCAATACTCAGCGCGTAACCTAAGGCAATTGCCCATGTCCAGCGCAAGTGGCTGAAAAAGGTATAGTAGCCTTTGGCTTGCCCCATCATGGCTACCCCTGCGGCCGATCCGACGGACAATAAGCTACCGCCTACCCCTGCGGTCAGTGTAATTAACAGCCATTGACCTGTATCCATACTCGGATTCATTTGTAATACCGCCACCATAATCGGAATATTATCAACAACAGCGGAGAGCATCCCAATTAAAATATTGGCTGTGCTTGCGCCTAAATCGGTGTACAGCAAGTTGGAGGCTAATTCTAAATAACCCACAAAACCCAAGCCTCCAACGCACATAATCACACCAAAGAAAAACAACAAAGTGTCCCATTCTGCTTGGGCAACAAACTTAAAGCTATCAAAGGCGGAAATATCACCGATTTGCCCATAGGCCGCTTTGTCATTTATTTGTTTATGGTGGGTTTTTGTCAGGTAGTAGCCGTAAAACTTGAGCAACGCTAAGCCTGTCGCCATGCCTAAAAACGGTGGTAAATGTAAAAAGCTATGGAAAGAAACCGCTAAAACAATGGTACAGATAAATAAACCTAACACGACCCATGCGCCGCGTTTGAGTGGTGATTGTTCTTTTGTCGTCGGGGGCGTTTCAGTGCTAATGGCCAAAGACATACAGAAAGCTGGGACAATAAAATTCACTAAACTGGGTAGGAATAAAGCAAAAAAAGTCCAAAATTCGACGAGACCCTTTTGCCAGACCATTAGCGTAGTAATGTCACCAAAAGGGCTAAAAGCACCGCCCGCATTAGCCGCAACGACAATATTAATAGCACCTAAGCTAATAAATTTGGGGTTGTCTTTGCCTACAGCAAGGAGTACCGCACATAACACTAACGCAGTGGTTAAATTATCTAAGACAGGCGATAAAAAGAACGCACAAAATCCCGTGAGCCAAAATAAGGCGCGGTAATTAAAGCCTTTGCCAATGAGCCAAACGCGTAACGCATCAAAAATGCCACGTTCCGTAATGGCGTTGACATAGGTCATGGCGACTAACAAAAATAATAACAATTCCGCATATTCTAATAAATAATGTTTGACTGCTTCTTCAACAAGGTGCGCTTCGCCTGTCCAGCTCAGCGCAATAACAATCCAAATTAATCCAGCTGCCAACATCACAGGCAGCGATTTTTTGATATGAGTGACTTCCTCTAGAATCACGCACACGTAAGCTGCAATAAATAATAATAAAACAGTGATACCCGCAGGATGATGACTGAGAGACGTACTGGTTTCAGCGGCAAAGCTGGGAGAACTAAGGGTGAGCAGACCGCCTAAAAGCAGTGGCAGATATTTGGACATATACACTCCGTGTCAACGTGTGATGTAGGGGCGGATTTATTCGCCCAGCATCAAGAAGGGCGGAAACATCCGCCCTTACAGGATTATTATTTTTTGGTCGTGCTTTTTTTGGCTGGTGCTTTTTTCTTGGTAGTTTTAGTTGTTTTGGCTGCTTTTACAGGGGTTGCCACAGGGGTAGGCGTGGCAACGGGAGCGGCTTCAACCACAGGTGCGGCGGGCTGTCCCATGAGTTTGCTTTGTGCCGCACCACTTGCCCCTTTGACGAGGTCGCTTGCCAATTGACCCGCCACACCGCCACCCGCTTTCTGTGCGGCTTTTTGGGCAGCAATGTCAGTAGCAATAGCCCCCATCGGGTTAGTATCGGCTGTGGGTGCAGCTTTTGCCATTTCAGCGGCTTGTTGTTGCACTTGTTGTTGAGCTTCTTGGCTGGTCGTAGTTTTGGTGTCGTTTAAAATTTCTTTACCGCTTTTACCTTCAATTGCGCCTGTGACCGCGCCCTGTACGCCTTTGTTAATGACACTTTGATAGTCAAAGGCATGAGCAGAAAACGACAAAGATAAAGAAATGAGCGTTGCTGGAATGAGTGTCAAACGTTTCAAAATAATGCTCCAAGTGATGAAAAAATTCGTAAAAGAGGCTTGGCTTCGACTCCGCTCAGCCACCATGACGTTACTCTGCCAACGCCGAAATGCTCCCTGAGCGGAGTCGAAGGGTAACCAAACGTTAATTGCCTATAAGTTAACGTAAAAAGAATGTTAGCACTTCGTTTAAGTAATTAAAGCCTAAATCGGTACAAGCAATGCGTTGATTATGCCGACTAATCCAGCCTTTTTGCTCGCATTCACGCAATTGCCCCTCAATATGACTTAATGGCAAACCTGTACGCTCTGAAAAGTAAGTCTGTGGCACGCCATTTTTTAGCCGTAAGGCATTCATCATAAATTCAAACGTTAAGTCTTCGGTATTGATTTTTTCTAAGCCAATACGGGCTTGTTGATTAGGCGTGGCGGCTAAATAATCTTTCGGTAAACGAGTTTTACGATACCTAAAAATACCTTCGGGCGTGGTGATTTTTCCGTGTGCGCCTGCGCCAATCGCTAAATAATCGCCAAATTGCCAATAGTTGAGATTGTGTTGGCTCGGTTTATCGTGCGTGTAAGCCGAGACTTCGTATTGTAATAAGCCTGCTTGCGCGAGGCGTTGTTGTCCTGCTTCTTGAATCGCCCATAAGGTATCATCTTCGGGCAAAATCGGTGGTTGACGATAAAACTCCGTATTCGGTTCAATGGTTAATTGATACCACGACAAATGCGGCGGATTAAAACTTAATGCCGTTTCAATATCCAATAACGCATCTTCTAAAGACTGATTGGGTAAACCGTGCATCAGGTCGAGGTTGAAATTGGTAAATCCTGCGGCTTTGGCTAAAAGAATCGCTTTTTCGGCTTCGCTTTGGCCATGAATACGGCCTAAGTTTTTCAGTTGTAGACCATTAAAACTTTGAATACCCAACGATAAACGATTAATCCCTGCCGCTAAATATCCTTCAAAGCTGCCATGTTCGACTGTGGCTGGATTAGCTTCTAAGGTGATTTCACAGTCTTGAGTAAAAGTCAGGCGTTGTTTAAGACCAGTAAACAATTGTTGATAGGCTTCTGGCGAAAATAACGACGGTGTACCGCCACCAATAAAAACGCTACTAATGGCACGATTTTGCAGCCAGTTTAAGTCTTTGCTTAAATCAGCATCTAAGTCGGCTAAAAGTGCGGCAATGTACTCGGCTTCGGGTAAACTTTGCGGACTGGCGTGGGAGTTAAAATCGCAATAAGGACATTTGCGTACACACCAAGGCACATGAATATATAAACTTAACGGTGGTAATGGGGACATAAAAAATGGCTTATTGGTTGATGAAGTCAGAACCGAGCGTCTTTGGTATTGACCATCTGGCACAGCGGCAAGTGGCGTTGTGGGATGGTGTGCGTAATTATCAGGCACGTAATTTTTTACGGCAAATGCAAATTGGCGATCAGGCCTTTTTTTATCATTCTAATTGTTGCCCTGCGGGTATTGTGGGTTTGATGACCATTGCCCGTGGCGGTTATGCCGATCCAACGCAATTTGACCCCGAACATAAATACTACGACCCTAAATCCACATTGGATAATCCACGTTGGACGGGCGTAGATGTTGAGTTTGTCGAAAAATTTAACGACACCTTATCACTCAAGACCTTAAAAACTTTGCCCGAATTGGCGGAGTTGGCGTTGGTGCGTCAAGGTAATCGCTTATCGCTAATGCCTGTTTCTGAGCAGCAGTGGCAGGTTATTTTAGGCTTGTGTCAGCGTTCAATGTAGGTTGTTGAGGTTTGATTAGTTTTCCCTTCGACTCCGCTCAGGGAGCATTTTACGCTGGCTGAGCGGAGTCGAAGCCTCTTTTAAGGTGAAAACCTTAACAAATCTTAGCTAACGCTTGCTTTAGTTGCGCCATCGCTTGCCCCCGATGGCTGATTTGGTTTTTCAAACTCGGTTCTAATTCGGCACTGCTGCAATTGCGTTCAGGCAACCAAAATAACGGGTCATAACCAAAGCCATTATCCCCTTGTTTGGCGGGTAAAATTTCACCGTGCCAAATACCTTGGCAAATAATCGGCAATGGGTCGTTGGTGTGACGTAAAAAAACTAAAACACAGACAAACTGCGCTTTGATGGGCTGTTCACCACGAAACGGTAATAAATCATTAAGTAGTTTTTCGTTGTTGGTGCTATCTTTTGCGCCTGCACCTGCATAACGGGCAGAATAAATACCTGGCTCGCCATTCATGACATCGACACATAAGCCTGAGTCATCGGCTAAGGCAGGTAAACCCGAAATTGCAGCAGCATGACGCGCTTTAATTAGTGCGTTTTCGACAAAGGTTAAACCTGTTTCGTCGGCATCACTAATGCCCAAGGATTTTTGCGTTATCAGCTCAATCGGCAAGTCTTGGAGTAGGGTTTGCAGTTCGTGAAGCTTGCCTTGATTACCTGTCGCAATAACGAGTTTTTGCATAGAGAGTCCGTAGCCTGTCAGTAGCCGTTATAATATCTAGACTGACGCATTTCATCGAAATTAGCGCGTTTTGCTCATTAAAAATCGTTTAAGACGATAGTTTAATGAGCAAATAAGCGATAACCGCGTAAGTCCTAAAGAACTCGAATAGTAGCAGATTCAGCCCTTCACAGGCTGAGACAAACAGGATAATTGACGCGATGATGACCCGTTTACCCATTTATCTATTGTGCATTGTGCTGATCTTAGCGGTGGTATTAGCAGGATTAGGCTGGCAAGAAGCGCATGATGCGTGGCCGACCAATGAGGGTAAAACCTTAATCAAATCGGTGTTGTATTACGAAAGCTGGCTCATGCCTTTCTTATTGCCCTTAGTGGTGATGGGGTTTAAACGTCAGTACGTTTCTTTAGGCATGACGGTGTTTTCTGTCATCGCTTTGATATTGGGCATTTATGCGCGCTTTGTTGAGCCTAATCTATTGCTCGTTAAGCATACGTCAATCAAAACAGGCTACACAGTAAAGTTAGCGTTAATTAGCGATATGCACTATGGCTTGTATTCCACGCAGCAACAAATGCAGCGTTTAGTCGATAAGCTGAATAGCTTGGATGTTGATGCGGTTGTCGTGGCAGGCGATTGGACGTATGAGCCATCCCAACAGATCAGCTTAACCGAACAATTAAAGCCATTTAGTCAGCTGAAACACCCCATCTATTCGGTGACGGGGAATCATGATGAGCAAACCCCCGGCCCACCGTTGGAGCGTGAGTTAAACGCAGCATTGATCGCGAATCATATTCATCCGATTGAAGGGCGAAGTGTTCGTTTAGGTGGGGTGCGGTTGGTGGGTGTCGATTACCTGAAGCCTGTAGAGTCGGTGCATTTTTTGCTCTCGTTATCAGATAATAAACCCTTGTTATTATTAACACATGATCCTGATACGCTGGACGAATTACCTCCCATTACACAACCGTTTGTGATGCTGGCAGGTCACACGCATGGCGGACAAGTGAACTTACCGATTCTTAGCAAAAGAATGCTAATGGAGTTTACCCACGGGCATTATCAACGAGGTTTATATCCTTTAGCGCGGCAAAATCAAATTTTTGTCAGCAGTGGTATTGGCATGGTTGGTTTACCTTTGCGTTTTGCCATGCCACCAGTGATTGATGTGTTGGAAATGTATTAGCGGCGAGTTTGTGATGAGTTCTCATTGCGTACAGAACATTTCGACAAACATTCAGCCAATTGCTATCCTAAATCGGGAAATCATCGCTTTGTGGTGCGTAGCATATAAGTTTTTTAACGATAGTCGCAATACGCATCAATCCTCTTGAAAGTCATCATCAAATGGGTTCATTATGTCAAAAGCCTTTAGAGTGTTGAGTCTTATCGAAGGCTTATCATTGGTTGTTTTATTGTTTATAGCCATGCCCGCCAAATATCACTTTGGCATTTCGGGGGTAGTGCCTATTGCAGGGATAACACATGGTAGCTTGTGGTTAATTTATGTTGTTATGTCGCTCATAGTGAGCCATCAACAAAAATGGTCGGTTGGTTTTTGGTTGCTTACATTATTGGTTTCAGTCATGCCTTTTGCCTGTATTTGGCTTGAAAAGCGACTTCAACAACAAATCACAAGTCCAAATTAAGACTCATTCAAAATAAATGGGAGGGGATTTTAATGCAAGAGAGACAATTAACAGCAGAAACGGTTGAAGATGTGAGCGTGGACAGTCGTCAAGAAGCAGAGTTTGATAAAATTGGAATCGCTATTCAGCATATTTTGCCGATAACACCGATTCGTGATGTGCAAGAAGTGGCAGATACGTTAGTACAAAGTTTGTCTGTGGATGAGCAACAAACCTTGCTGCGCGCACTTAAAAAACGTCAAGTTGATGATTTAATAGATAAAGTTCCAGAACAGGATTTAGATCAGGTATTAAGTCCAGATTGGCGTGATGGCAGTTACCCTTATCAATTTAAAATGAAGCGTGCGAGTTACGAGCATCAAAAATATAAATTGCAAATAGAGTTACTGAAGTTTCAAGCATGGGTGAAAGAGACAGGGCAGCGGGTAGTGATTCTGTTTGAAGGACGTGATGCGGCAGGTAAAGGGGGCACGATCAAACGGTTTATTGAGCACTTAAACCCGCGTGGTGCACACATTGTGGCATTAGAAAAACCAAACGAGCAAGAACGGGGTCAATGGTATTTTCAGCGTTATACGCAACACTTACCAACCAGTGGTGAAATCGTGTTGTTTGACCGCTCGTGGTATAACCGTGCAGGGGTTGAGCGGGTGATGGGCTTTTGTAGCGAACAAGAGTACGCTGAGTTTATGCGCCAGTGTCCTGAGTTTGAGCGAAACTTAGTGCGTAGCGGCATTCATTTAATGAAGTTTTGGTTTTCAGTCAGTCGTACAGAGCAACGACTGCGCTTTAAAGAAAGAGAAATTCACCCACTCAAACAATGGAAATTATCGCCGATTGATTTAGCTTCTTTGGATAAATGGGAAGATTATACTACTGCCAAAGAGTCAATGTTTTATCATACCGATACGACAGATTCACCTTGGTACGTCATAAAATCCAACTGTAAGAAACGCGCCCGCTTAAACGCGATGCGTTATGTATTGAATCGGTTTGATTATCCTAACAAAGACGAAAACAATATTGGCGCAGTGGATCGGTTGATTGTGAGTCGTGCGAACTCAGTTTTGCCACCAAAGCATGTTGCAACAATTGATCGTGAATAAAGCGTCATTTGCAGGAGGGTAGAGCATTGCCTACCCTCCTATGACAGTTAGCGGGATGATGTGGTTTAATTTCTAAGCCCTCATTTTTTTTGGCGGCGAACCAAACGCACAGAGTAGCGGTCATTCTTACTATCATAATAGCCATTGCCATAACTGAAATAGACATTCCAAGCATGACTATTGTTGTTTTTAGCCGAGGTGGAAGACCAAAATCCTGTGCTTGGTGTGTTAGGGAAGATGGTGGCATTAATAGAGGGATTATTACAGCTACGCTCCAATAGGCTGCGTAGTTCGTGTGCATCGGGTAAAGACCAGCCGCCTGTTGATATTTTAGCGGCTTCTATTGCCTGCTGCCATGCATAGTGAGTGGCTGTGCCAGTACATGAACCGCCATCCCAAACTTGGCCGAGGCTACAACGCTGCCAAATGAGTTTGGTTTTTTTGTCGAGTATTTCTGCGCCGTCATTTTGCAATTCATAACGGCTATCAGGTGCTATACGGCTAGTTTTAGGGCAGTTTTGAGCATGTGCGGCACTGCTGAAGGTGATAGCCGCTAGTATCCACATTGTATGGCGAATCATAATAGTATCCTTTGGTTGAAGTGAAATATTCTCCGCTCACAAACAAAGTGTGATTGCGAGGTTAATCCCTATAGAATATTCACAACAGCTTAAGAAATACTTAAACGTAGTGATACGAAAGTTTGATGAGGTTTTGTCTCGTTCGCTGAATTTTGGCTAATTATGGCTAGAGTGTGTATCACCGACTCACCCGATAAATCGCGACTTCGCCCATTAAATTGGGTAAATATTTCATCAAAAAGCTGCCTTGTTGGTCGTCATCCACTGCTAAACGATTCAAAATTTTAATATCAAGTTTGTGGCACAAGGCTTCAAAATCTCTAAAAGTACATAAATGAATGTTCGGTGTGTCGTACCAAGAATAGGGCAATGCTTCGGAAACAGGCATTTGTCCCTTAAAAAACAAGTAACTGCGCGTTTTCCAATGAGCAAAATTGGGGAAGGTAATAATGGCTTGTTTGCCAACACGCAACATATCGTTTAACAGTTGATCTGGCTTTTCGACGGCTTGTAAGGCTTGGGTCATAATCACGCTATCAAAGCTGTTATCGCCAAAATTACTCAAGCCTTTATTGAGATTTTGCTGAATGACGTTCACACCACGTGCCACGCAGTCGTTAATTTTTTCTTCGTCAATTTCTAAACCATAACCTTTAGTGTCAAATTTATCGCGTAAGTGCGCGAGTAATTCACCATCACCACAACCTAAATCTAACACCCGTGATTGTGGTTTAATCCAGCGTTCGGCCAATCGTAAATCAAGACGCATGACGGCCTCCATCAATGCTATTCATAAAGTTTTTTAACAAAGTGACATAACGCGGAATCGGAAATAAGAAAGAGTCATGGCCTTGAGGCGCGTCAATATCGGCATAGGCCACTTGCTTACCTTGTGCCATGAGGGCATTGACAATTTCTTGTGAGCGTTCAGGAGCAAAACGCCAATCCGTGGTAAACGAAATCACTAAAAATCGACAGGTCGCCCGCGCTAACGCGGCTTGTAGATTGTCGTCAAATTCACGCGCAGGATCGAAATAGTCCAGTGCTTTTGTCATTAATAAATAAGTGTTGGCATCGAAGTTTTGTGAAAAGACTTCACCTTGATGGCGTAGGTAGGATTCAACTTGAAATTCGACATCGTAACCATACAAAAACTTACCCGATTTTAAGTCACGACCAAACTTTTGCTTCATCGCATCATCAGATAAATAGGTTATATGACCCACCATTCGCGCCAAAATTAAACCACGTTTAGGAATGGTATCCATTTCGGTATAACGGCCACCATAAAAATCAGGGTCGGATAAAATCGACTGCCGCGCAACTTCGTTAAAAGCAATGTTTTGTGCAGAGAGTTTGGGGGCGCTGGCAATAATCACCGCACTGCGTAAACGAGCAGGAAAATCGACCGCCCATTGTAAAACCTGCATACCACCCAATGAACCACCGACAATGGCTGCCCAGCAATCAATCCCTAAATAATCGCTTAACCGTGCTTGCACTTGTACCCAATCACGAACGGTGACCAACGGAAAGTCAGGGCCATAAATACGGCCTGTTTCGGGGTTGAGTGATGAAGGGCCGCTCGAACCATGACAGCCACCTAAATTATTTAAGGCAACAATAAAAAACTGATTAGTATCAAGGGCTTTATTCGGGCCAATACAATTATCCCACCAGCCAGCTTTTGTGTCGTTTTCGTGATGATAACCTGCGGCATGATGATGACCCGACAAAGCATGGCAAATAAGCACGGCATTGGATTTGTCAGCGTTGAGTGTGCCGTAGGTTTCATAGACCAACGTATAAGAGTCTAAAACACGGGCACAGGCTAGCGTTAATGGCTCGTTAACGTCCATTCGTTGCGGTGTTACTAAACCGACGGAATCAGCGGGAAATATTCTGGGCATTGGCAATCAATCACGATAATAGTGAAGCGGTTTGGGGGATTAAGTCTAAAGAGTGCATGGAGGGAGTGCAAGGGGCTAATGGGCATCGTCATTATCTAAAAAAAGTGTTGGCAATCGATTTTTTTACACTAACGTTATACGGTTCGCCATTTATCGGATTATGTGAAATTGGCAGGAAAAGCCAGTGTATTTCATCTGTGCGTTTGTATAATAACGCGCCGCTAACTTTCGTTCTAACGTAGAAATGTAGGTTATGTGGCAGTCACATTGACATAACACTGAACAACTTGGAGCAAGAGCAAATGGCGATTATTACTGGTAACAGCTTGAATGATAATTTACAAGGCACGATTGGTGCAGATGTTTTGTTGGGTAATGAAGGAAATGATACGCTACATGGTGGCGGCAATGACGACCTTGTGTTAGATGACACCCTAAATGGTGGTTTAGGTAACGATGAGTTGTATGGCGATGGGGCAAATACAACTTATACGTTTGATGCGGGGTTTGGCATAGATAAAATAGATACTGGTAACAGTGGTATACATACAGTTAAATTTGCGGCACAAAAAAGCGAAGCAACATTTTACCGCCAATATCATGATTTGTTTGTACATGTGGGCAGTGACTGGTTGCAAATCAAAGATTATTTTGAAAGTGATGCAGATGTTAAAATAGCCTTTCAGGATACAGACCCTCTGCAACCTAATACAGAAACTGATATTCGTGCCTTAATCATGCAAGGTACTCCCAATGACAGCTTCCTAGGTTTTTACGCCGAACCGAATGCTACTCTCACGGGTGGCGCAGGTGATGACTTGTTAGCATTTAATCAAAATGGTGCTAATACTCATGTTGTGATTGATGGTGGCGCGGGGAATGATTGGTTTCAGAGTCAAGCAACAGAAACCGATATTATTTTTGGTGAAAATAGCGACCATGATGCAGTGAGTATTTCGCAGTACGATGCGATTGTAAATATTGTGATTAATGATCCAACCTTGAGCGTTGATGATGTGTACATGGCAAACGAAGGGGCGCAGCTTTATTTGGCGATACGAGGTAGCACAGCTCGTCTTGATATTGAAGATCCCTCCTCGTTAATTAATGGTACTAACACAACATGGAAAGTAGTAGTCAATGATAATCCCCCAAAAGACTTGAGTATATTATTTGCAGAACGTGATATTAATAATGACGGTGTTGTTTTCTTAGCGGGAGGCAGTAGTTTTACATCAAGCACTGCCGATGAAACGATTATGGTGGCAACGAGTACATCACCATTGGCGGTAATAACGCTGAATACAGGTTTTGGCCATGATGCCTTATTAAACTCCGCACATGTCGTTTTTGATGGAGCGCAATCAGACTACACTGTTAGCCGTGTGGGGGGGCTTCTCGAAATTAAGCATAATAATACGGGTGATATTCTCACCTCAAACTTAAACAGTAGTGAAAGTGTTTTTGAGTTTAGTGGCGGTGTCATTTTATCGACTGAACAAATATTGCAAATGCTAGTTTCAACGACAGACACTATTTATCTTACACCTGGTCAGACTCATATTAATACTGATGCAGATATCAACCAAATGTTCTACGCGGATCAAGCGTCATCGAATGAAGGCATTGTGTTGAACGCGGGCGGAAACTATAACACGATAAGTGTAGGGCAAAACACCACCATCGCACACGATGTTTTAAATAACGGTAAAGACACGTTAGAAATGCCAGCATTGACGGCACTCGTTACAGCTTATGAAAATAATAAGAGCAAAATTAAAATTCTCAATATTGCTGACGTTAATAAATTGAGTGTTGATATTGCGACTAATGGCGATGTCACCATTCGTTATGATAATGGCATGGGGAATTATAGTGAGATTAAAGGTGGCGCAGGTTTAAATACTGCAAGCCTCATTGACGTAGAGTTTTACTCTGATTTAGGCAATACACTCATATCCACGTTTGAAGATACTTTCTTGGGCAAATTGGCCAATCATTCAGAGCATATATTGGCTATGCCAGAAGGGACTTCAGTTCCTCCAGGTTTCACATTTGCGACGGCAACATCGGCAGGTCAAGTGATCGACGCATCTCTTTCCACTTTTGGTGCTTTTGGGCGATTTAATGGTGTTGGTGGAAGTGATAGCTATCGTGGTGGAAGGGGTAATGACACCTTTGTCATTAGTAGTTTGAACAGTGCAGAGCAGGTGTTAATACAAGGTGTTGATCAAAATAGTGCAGCAACTATTGGCTATGATGAATTAGATTTGAGAGCAATTAGCATTAACAGTGATGTTTTAACGACCAGCAGTCGTTTAGGCAATGATCTGGTTATGAATGTCAATGGTGGCGAGATTCGGATTGATGACTTTTTTATACAGGCGTCATATTCCGAGCTGAAGTATGAAGGCCTAGATGCTTATACGATGCCTGATTATCAACAGCATCAATTACTATCACTATTTTTTGCTAATTTCGCTCCTAGAAATACCCCCATCAACTATTCACGCGTCATTGACGGGATTCATTTTGCCAACAAAACAATGACCTACGCCGAAATAGCTGCTTTATTTCCTGCGACTCCCGCCATCAGCAGTGTTCCCACAGAAGGCGACGATATTATCTACGGCGACCAAAATCCAGCCGATTTTAACGATGTAATTGATGCCTTGGGCGGCAACGACATTGTTTATGGTTTAACCCAAGATGACACGATATTCGGTGGTAGTGGTAACGATTCTTTATATGGTGCTTCAGGTAACGACCAATTAGATGGCGGGACTGGGATTGATAGTTTAGTCGGTGGTGAAGGTTACGACATCTACATTGTAGACGATACTGCCGATGTGATTGTTGAGTTAGCCAATGAAGGCCATGACATTGTTCAATCGAGTGCTACTTATACTTTAAGTGCCAATGTCGAAGAGTTATTACTTACAGGTACAGCGAATATTGATGCCACAGGTAACGATCTTGGTAATACCTTAGAGGGTAATAGCGGCAATAACATTCTGAATGGCGGTTTAGGTAACGACTTATTGGCTGGTGGTTTGGGTAATGACACCTATGTTGTTGATAGCACATTAGATGGTGTTAATGAAAATGTTAATGAGGGTATGGATACAGTACTTTCCAGTGTGACTTATACACTGGGCATTAACTTGGAAAATCTAAGCTTGCAAGGCACAGCCAATCTTAATGGTACAGGTAACAGTGCCAACAACATCATCACAGGTAACACAGGCAATAACCTCTTAAATGGTGGCGCGACAGGTAACGACACACTAATTGGTGGTGCAGGCCACGATACTTATGTTGTTAATGCGGGTGATGTGGTTACAGAATTGGCTAACGAAGGTACAGATACGGTGTTATCCACCATAACCTATACACTAGGTGTGAATGTCGAAAATCTGACCTTACAAGGTGCAACAGCGATTAACGGCACAGGCAATACCCTCAATAATGTCTTAACAGGTAACACAGCCAACAATACCTTAACAGGCGGTGTGGGTAACGACACCATGCTAGGTGGTGCAGGTAATGACACCTATAGCGTTGATAGTACTTTAGATGTAGTGACTGAAAATCTCAATGAAGGTACAGATACTGTTCTATCCACGGTAACTTATACCTTAGGTTTGAATGTAGAAAACTTAACCTTACAGGGTACTGCGGCAATTAATGGCACGGGTAACAGCCTAAGTAATGTTATGACAGGTAACACTGGTAATAACCTTTTGGATAGTGGCGCAGGCCATGACACCGTAAATGGTGGAAACGGTAATGACACACTCAATGGCGGTAATGGCAATGACAGCTTATTGGGTGGCTCAGGCAATGACGTGTTAAATGGCTCTACGGGCTTAGATACCTTGATCGGTGGCATCGGTAACGATACGCTAAATGGTGGTGTTGAAAATGACACCTACCTGTTTGGTCGTGGCCAAGGCATTGATACGATTACTGATAACGACACCACTGTCGGTAATAAAGATCATGTGATATTGGATGCCAATGTTACGAGTGACCAATTATGGTTTACACAGTCAGGCACTAATTTGGATGTACAGATTATTGGCACGAATGACCATATTGTTATTAATAACTGGTTTAGTGGTAGTCAGTATCGTGTTGAGGAATTGCATTCAGGTGATGGTAAAACCTTAACGGATGCCAATGTCCAAAACTTAGTGACGGCAATGGCTTCGATGACACCTCCGCCTTTAGGTCAAACGACTTTAACTGCCGCGCAACACGCAACACTTGATCCTGTTATTACGGCAAGTTGGAGTTAATAGTTCTTTCCAGTCTTCGTATTCCGTGTGTTGTTGTCCATATTGGGTAGCAATGCACAGATACATCAAAAGTTTACTCTGTTGGCGACTAGGTTCGTCAACAGAGTAATATCTGCTATACAGCCAAAATAATCCCAGCGTAAACTTGCACTATCGTACCAATTTCGGCATGATAAGCCCATTAAATCGGCCGTGTTGCATCATCGACATAGTCATAGAAATTTTACGTGAGGGGGAAGTAGCGATGTCAAAATCATCCACATTGACGCAAAAATTAGCGTTAGTGACAGGCGCAGGCTCAGGCATTGGTCGAGCAACGGCTATTTTGTTAGGCCAGTTAGGCGCACGAGTGATTATTTGTGATCGCAACCCAACCTCACTCCAAGAAACAGCGACCTTGTTGCAAAATAACGGAGTTGAAGTCTATAGCGAAACGGCCGATGTTTCTGATTGGCAAGCCATGCAAGCTTTGGCAACCCGTGTCCATAATAAACATGGTGCGCTGGATATTTTGATTAACAACGCAGGCGTAGCCACATCTGGTGATTTTTTAAGTACACCAATAGAAGATTGGAATTGGGTGTTTAGCATAAATGTCATGGGTGTGGTGCATGGTTGTAAAGCCTTTGGTGCAGCGATGGCCGAACGTGGCAGCGGTCATATTGTTAATATCGCGTCGGCAGCAGGTTATTATGCTGCACCTGATATGTCGGCTTATTCCGCCAGTAAACACGCAGTGATGGGTTTAACTGAGTCTTTGCGGATAGAAATGGCGGAGTTTAATGTTGGCGTGAGTGCGATTTGCCCTGGTGTGATTAATACTAATATTGTGGCAGCGATGCGTACTAATGGTCAGTTAGTTGAAGCACAAAGCAAAATTGTTGATATTTATAAGAAGCGTAATTATGGCCCAGAAGGGGTTGCGGCAGCGGTGGTCAGCGCGATTATCCATAATCGTAGTGTTGTGCCCGTGAGTCCTGAAGCGTGGGTGCTATATGCAGGTAAACGTTTAGTGCCCGAAGTGATGGATATGGTGCAAAGAACGCCATTGTTTAGAAAATTAAAGCCGTAGTTTGTTGGGGCGAATTTATTCGCCTATTGTTCGAGATGTTGTAGTGGCAAATGATTATTTGCCACTACATGAGATACCAAATTTGTCGAAATGATCCTTTAACTTCTGCACCACCAAAACGCATTTCTCCCCCCACTGATGAAATATTAGTGCAACAAAACCACGCCTTGAGGTGTGTTCGTAGTGCATTTTGTTTCCCCTTCAATACCCTTGGAAAAAGTCGGAATTTAATTTCTGTTGTTATCTTGTTGAATTTCAAGGGTTTTATATGTTTTTTATTGTCCGATGACAAAACTTGGCATGACTCCTGCTTTGTAACTTGTATACAAGTGGGAATACATACGAGTTTAATCACATGTTACAGAGCACAGCGTGGACTTTAGGAGAGTGGCAGCAAGCCTACCGTCAAGGAGCAACACCTGAGGTGTTGTTATCGACCTTAGTAAATAACGCGAGCACTAATGATAATGCATGGATTTCCTTATTATCTCAATCACAATTAACGGCTATTTTGGCAGAGTTAGCTGCACGTTTGCAGCAAGTTAATGGTGATTTAACGCAGTTACCGTTATATGGTATTCCTTTTGCCGTTAAAGATAATATCGACGTGCAGGGTTTTTCGACCACTTGTGCTTGCCCCGAATTTGCCTATCAACCCGAACAATCAGCCACGGTTGTTGCCAAACTGATGGCCGCAGGGGCGGTCGTTATCGGTAAAACCAATCTCGATCAATTTGCCACAGGTTTAGTTGGTACACGCTCGCCCTATGGGGCAGTCGCAAATAGTTTTAATGCGGACTTTATCAGTGGTGGTTCAAGCTCAGGTTCGGCAGTGGTGGTAGCGCGTGGTTTAGTGCCCTTTTCTTTAGGCACAGATACCGCAGGTTCAGGTCGTGTGCCCGCAGGTTTAAATAATATTGTCGGGTTAAAGCCCACCTGTGGTTGGTTAAGCACGACAGGAGTTGTACCTGCCTGTCGCAGTTTGGATTGTGTCTCGGTGTTTGCCTTAACGGTCGATGATGCCGAATACATTGCCCGTATTGCCAGTGGTTTTGATGAGCAAGACCCGTATTCACGCACGATTCCTGTTGCTCAAGGCGCATTGCCCAAGCAGCCCATTTTTGCCATTCCTGAACAATTATATTGGTTTGGTGATGATTTGGCTGCACAAGCCTTTGAAGCCAGTTTAGAAAAATTATCGGCAACAGGTGCGGTCTTTAAAAAAATTGATTTCACGCCGTTTTATCAAGTCGCTGCCTTGTTATATGAAGGTGCGTGGGTCGCCGAACGCTTTATTGCCTTAGAAGAGTTGTTATTAAGCAATCCTGATGTTGTCCATCCTGTCGTTCGTAGCATTATTGAACGGGCTAAGACGATGAGCGCAGCTGATGCGTTTAAAGGTCAATATCAATTAGCCGAATTAAAACGTGTCGTCGAAAGTATTTATCAAAGCATTGATGGCTTATTAGTGCCGACTGCGCCCAGTATTTATCGCACCGAAGACGTGTTAGCAAACCCCATCACGCTAAATACCCAACTTGGGACTTATACCAATTTTGTCAATTTATTAGATGGCTGTGCCTTGGCCTTGCCTGCGGGTTTACGCGCTGATGGTTTGCCGTTTGGTATTACGGTGATTGCACCTGCGTGGTGTGATGGTCAGTTAGCTGAGTTTGGTCGTCGTTGGCAGTCGATGGCGGCAGTTACGTTGGGGGCAACAGGCAGTGCTTTAGTCACTTGCCCACCGACCCCGACGATTCCATTAGCGATTGAAACCATTCCGCTTGCCGTTGTTGGCGCGCATCTCACGGGAATGCCGCTGAATTACCAATTACAAGAACGTGGCGCGGTATTACTAGAAACAACCTACACCGCAGATTGTTATCGCCTATTTGCCTTAGCGGGTACTGTGCCGCCTAAACCGGGTTTATTACGCGTTAAAGCGGGCGAGGGTGCAGCCATTATTGTTGAAGTCTGGGCAATGCCTGTCGCGCATTTCGGTTCATTTGTCAGCCTGATTCCTGCGCCTTTAGGCATTGGTACGTTGACCTTAGAAGATGGCCGCGAAGTCAAAGGTTTTATTTGTGAAGCATGGGCCATTGCCGAAGCTCAAGACATTACCGCATTAGGCGGATGGCGTGCGTATATCGCCTCACGGAACAAGGGTTAATCATATGTTTAGCACGGTATTAATTGCCAATCGTGGCGAAATAGCAGTTCGCATTGCCAAAACTTTAAAGAAGATGGGCATTCGTAGCGTTGCCGTTTATAGCGAAGCCGATAAACACAGTTTACACGTTAGTGCTGCTGATGAAGCGGTATGTATTGGCGGTAGCAATCCCAGCGAAAGCTATTTGTGTGGCGATAAAATCATTGAAGTTGCCAAACATGTTGGCGCACAAGCGATTATTCCTGGTTATGGCTTTTTGTCCGAAAACGCTGATTTTTCCGAAGCGTGTGCCGCCGCAGGCTTAATTTTTGTTGGCCCAACGCCGACACAAATGCGTCAGTTTGGTTTAAAACATGCCTCCCGTGAAATTGCCGAACAAGCAGGTGTGCCACTGACCAAAGGCACGCCGTTATTAGCTTCGTTAGAAGAAGCGGTGACTTCTGCGGCAGCTTTAGGCTACCCCGTGATGCTCAAAAGCACCGCAGGTGGCGGTGGTATTGGTTTATCTCGTTGTAATAATGAGCCAGAATTAGCAGCGGCTTTTGAGTCGGTACAGCGTTTAGGAAAAAACTTTTTTAATGACGGTGGCGTGTTTTTAGAGCGGTTTATTGATGAAGCGCGTCATGTCGAAGTGCAAATTTTTGGTAATGGTTTGGGTGATGTTGTTGCCTTAGGTGAGCGTGATTGCTCAGTGCAACGGCGTAATCAAAAAGTGATTGAAGAAACGCCCGCTCCAAATTTACCTGCGGCCACACGCACCGCCTTATTAGCGGCAGCGGTAAGTTTAGGTAAAGCAGTAGGTTATCAATCCGCAGGCACGGTCGAGTTTATTTACGATGGTAAACGCGACGAATTCTACTTTTTAGAAGTCAACACCCGTTTGCAAGTTGAGCACCCAATTACCGAATCGGTGACAGGAATTGATTTAGTTGAATGGATGATTTTAACCGCCGAAGGTCAACCGCCGTCATTTGACAATCTGCCTGAGCCTAAAGGTGCAGCGATTGAAGTGCGGATATACGCCGAAGACCCTGTGAAAAACTTTCAACCCTCACCGGGTATTTTGACTGATGTCGCCTTTCCCGACGATGTGCGTTTGGATGGTTGGGTGGAAACAGGCACGGAAGTATCGCCTTACTACGACCCAATGTTAGCCAAGCTGATTGTCACTGGTGTCGATCGTGCCGAAGCCTTAGCAAAATTACAAACCGCTTTAGCCAATACCCGTTTATACGGTATTGCCACTAACTTAGATTATTTACGACAAATTATCGCCAGTTCAGCGTTTAGCGAAGCGCAATTATCCACCCAATTTTTAGCACACTTTGCTTATTTACCGCGTCAAATTGAAGTCATCGAAGCAGGAACGTATACCAGTATTCAAGATACAGGACGTTTTGGTTATTGGGATATTGGTGTACCACCGTCAGGGGCAATGGACGATTATGCCTTTAGATTAGCTAATCGTATTGTCGGCAATCATGCCTCTGCCGCAGGCATTGAATGCACGATTCAAGGGCCGATGTTACGTTTTCATGGTGATGCCGTTATCGCTTTAACTGGCGCGCAAACGCCTGCGACTTTAGATGGCGAAGCGGTTGAGTTTTGGTCGCCGATTTCCGTTAAAACAGGTCAAGTATTAAAAGTCGGTCGTGCGACGTCAGGTTGTCGTACCTATATTGCTGTGCGTTATGGTTTTGATGTACCTGATTATTTAGGTAGTAAATCGACGTTTGCCTTGGGGCAATTTGGGGGTCATGCAGGGCGCATCTTACGCACAGGCGATATGTTAGCGGTCAGTTCGCCAGAGATGGCCGCCTGTAATACGCCTGCACCGATTGCCGAGCCAGCCGCAGCGCCACAAGCATTAGTGCCTAATTATGTCAATGAGTGGGATATTGGCGTGTTGTATGGACCGCATGGTGCGCCAGACTTCTTCACTCAACAATCGATTGATGAATTTTTTGCCGAGCCGTGGCAAGTCCATTACAACTCCAACCGTTTAGGCGTGCGTTTAGTGGGTCCTAAACCTTCTTGGGCACGCTCGGATGGAGGCGAAGCAGGTTTGCATCCTTCCAATATCCACGACTGCGAATATGCTATTGGCAGTATTAACTTTACGGGTGATATGCCTGTGATTTTAGCGTGTGATGGCCCAAGTCTTGGTGGTTTTGTGTGTGTCGCAACGATTGCGAAAGCTGAATTATGGAAAGTCGGGCAAGTGAAACCCGGCGATAAAATCAATTTCCGTCGCTTGAGTTTTGATGAAGCGCTGGCACTTGAGTTAGCACAAGACCAAGCCATTGAACAACTCGCGCCAGTGGTTAGTAGCACCGAGCATCACAGTACATGGCATAGCATTAGCACGTATTTGAAGGGTTTATTTAGCCCTAAAGAAGTACAACCCGAAACGTCTTCCGCTTGTATCGTTGCCAGTTTAGAAGCTACTGAACAACGTCCTATTGTTACTTATCGTCAAGCGGGCGATAAATACATTCTGCTCGAATATGGTCAAAACGTCCTTGATCTGCGTTTGCGTTTTCGCATTCACGCTTTAATGGAAGCTTTAAAACAAAGCCAGATTATCGGCATTCACGAGCTCTCTCCGGGCGTGCGTTCTCTACAAATTCGTTATGACAGCCGCGTTTTACATCAACAAGAGTTGATTAAGCAGTTATTGGTACTTGAAGAAAGTTTACCGCTCGTTGATAGCATGACTGTGCCGACGCGTGTCGTTTACTTGCCCTTAGCATTTGAAGATTCTGCAACTTTAGATGCCGTCACTCGTTACCGTGAAACTGTTAAAGCACAAGCGCCTTGGCTGCCGAATAACGTCGATTTTATACAACGTATCAATGGCTTAGACAGCCGTGAGCAAGTCAAAGATATCGTCTATCAAGCCAGCTATATGGTTCTAGGTTTAGGCGATGTCTATTTAGGTGCGCCATGTGCAGTGCCTGTAGACCCACGTCACCGTTTAATGACCTCTAAATATAACCCCGCACGGACATTTACCGCCGAAGGCACGGTCGGTATTGGTGGTGTGTATATGTGTGTCTATGGCATGGATTCACCGGGCGGTTATCAATTAGTCGGTCGTACCTTGCCGATTTGGAATAAGTTTTTAAAGAACAAACAGTTTGCTTCTGGCTCGCCTTGGTTGTTGCGGTTTTTCGACCAAGTGCGTTTTTATCCCGTCAACGAAGCCGAATTAACCGTGCTTCGTGAAGACTTCCGTGAAGGTAAAGTGAGCGTTCGTATTGAAGAAGAGCGTTTTGCCTTAGCCGATTACGAACAGTTTTTAGTTGATCACAACGACAGTATTCAAAGCTTCCGCGATAAGCAAAAGATTGCTTACGACCAAGAAGTCGCGTTATGGCAGGCCGATAACGTTGACGCACAGGAAGAAGAAACCAAACAAGTTGCAGCAGATTTAGACGACGACAGCATTCAACGGGTATGTGCTGATATTTCGGGCAACGTCTGGAAAGTGTTAGTCGAAGTAGGTCAGCAGGTGGAAGTCGGTCAACCTTTGGTGATTTTAGAGGCGATGAAGATGGAGTTTCCCATTCATGCCTCGGTCAGTGGCATAGTACGTGACTTGCATTGTCGCCCTAGTAAAGCCGTTGTTGCCGGGGAGGCATTGCTTGATATCGAACTGTAGAGCGTGATGCTAATCATGCTCACTTTGAGGATGAAGCCATGACCGAAAAAGCCATCACTGTTACACCCTTACGCAGCCATAAACGTAAGGAAACGCCCGAGAATTTAGCGGAGCGTATTTATCACCGACTGAAACAAGAGATTTTTGATTTTCAGTTATTGCCCAGCGACCGTTTCAGCGAAAACGAAGTCGCTGAACGTATGGAGGCAAGCCGAACACCTGTGCGTGAAGCCTTATTTCGCTTACAGCGTGAAGGTTATGTCGAGGTGTTGTATCGCAGTGGTTGGCAAGTCAAAGCCTTTGATTTTCGCTTTTTTGAGGAAATTTATGATGTCCGCATCATCCTCGAGCTAGCAGCAGTGAAAAAACTGTGTGAGCAAGAAGTGCGCTCCAGTTTGTTGGATGACTTGAAACGAATTTGGTTAGTAGAGCCTGAACAACGCATTCAGGACTCACAAACGGTCGCAGGTTTGGATGAGCGTTTTCATCAAATGTTGGTGGAAGCGACGGGTAATCAGGAGATGGCAAAAATCCATCAAGGTATTACCGAACGTATTCGCATTATTCGTCGTTTGGACTTTAACAAAACGGCGCGTATTGAAGCGACGTATATCGAACATGGTCAGATTTTAGGAGCGATTTTGACGCGCCGTGTTGAGCAAGCCCAGCGTTTGCTGAAAACACATATTGAAGCGAGCAAAGCCGAAGTCCGAAAAATCACCATTCATATGTTACATAGCGCGCGCAATCCATTAGCGGGCGAAACGGAATAGGACTTGCATTCTACTAAGTGTGAGTCCGTAGAAAAATGGCTTAGGCCGTATTTGCGGGGAGAACTGACCGACTCCTCGTGTTCTGATGGTCGTCAACGGAGATAGATCATGCTTAGTACGTTTGTATTAAATCGCGGTAAAACCTTGCTGATGGCCTCTATTGCATTGGCCACCTTGAGCAGTGTTGCTCAGGCAACGGAAGTCAAAATTCCTGATACCACGATTACCGCGAGTTTACGCAGTAGCTTTGTCTATACGGACAAAGACAGTGGTTCAACAGCGGATTTTGGCCTTAATAGCTTTTCCATTTACCTCAACAGTAAAATCACTGACAAAATCAAATTGAGCTTTTCTTCAGAACTGACAGGAAACAATGTGCAGGTTCAGGATGCGATTGCTCAGTTTGAGTTTTCTCCCACCATGAACATCTGGGCAGGACGTTTCTTACCGCCAACCGACCGTGCCAATAGTTATGGCGCGTACTTCTCGAATAACTGGAACTTTGCCACCGATGGTGTGCAAGACGGTTATCCATTTACCGCCTTTGGTCGTGCTGATGGTGTGGCTTATTGGGGGGATTTTGCGGATAAAAAACTCAAATTATCCGCAGGTTTGTTTGATGTACCTAGTACGTTGGGCAAAAATGAAGTCATGAGTGCAGCACGGGTACAATATGATTTTTGGGATGCCGAAGCAGGTTACTACCTCAATGGCACGTACTTAGGTGAAAAAGATATTTTAGCTCTAGCGGTTGCTGCCAATGCAGTAGATGGCAAGAACACAACAAATGTTGATTTCTTAATGGAGAAAAAAGTTGCAGGTGGTGGCGCATTTACCGTCGAAGGTGAATACATCAAATACGACAAACTGGGTGGTTATGATAGCAACTTTGCTAATGGCGATGGTTTTTATGCCCTAACGTCTTACTTAATTCCAAAGCCAATTGGTGCGGGTAAAGTGCAATTGTTGGCGAAGTTTGGCTCTGCTTCTTTTAAAGATGGCAACACGGCTAACTATGACCAAGATACCAGTGAATTCAACGTTAACTACATCATTAAATCCTTCAATGCCAAAATGAGTTTGTTTGTGAAAGATACTCAATTTTCGGATAGTGCCCCTGCGAGCAAAGAAGACAACACGCAAATTGGTGTTGGCGTACAACTCATGACTTTGTAATACCTATTGCATAAATGGAGAGAGAACATGAAGACCCTGCTAAAAACATTATCATCAGGCGTAATAGCCGCCACTTTAGCCATGAGCAGTATTACTGTTCAAGCGGCAGATACCATTAAAGTTGGTATCTTGCATTCGTTGTCAGGCACGATGGCAATTTCCGAAACTACCTTAAAAGACACAATGCTCATGCTCATTGAAGAGCAAAACAAAAAGGGTGGCTTATTAGGTAAAAAGTTAGAGCCAGTTGTCGTTGACCCTGCCTCTAATTGGCCATTGTTTGCCGAAAAAACCCGTCAGTTAATTCAAAAAGACAAAGTCTCTGCCATTTTTGGTTGCTGGACATCGGTATCGCGTAAATCGGTATTGCCTGTTGTTGAAGAGTTGAATGGCTTGCTGTTTTACCCTGTGCAATACGAAGGCGAAGAGTCGTCTAAAAACGTCTTTTACACAGGCGCAGCGCCAAACCAACAAGCGATTCCTGCGGTTGATTACCTAATGAAGTTAGGCACAAAACGTTGGGTATTAGCGGGTACAGATTACGTTTACCCACGTACCACTAACAAAATTTTGGAATCTTACTTAAAAGCGAAAGGCGTTAAGCAAGAAGACATCATGATTAACTACACACCATTCGGTCATTCCGACTGGCAAGGTATTGTTTCTGATATCAAAAAGTTTGGTTCCGCAGGTAAAAAGACTGCCGTTGTTTCGACCATTAACGGTGATGCTAACGTACCTTTCTACAAAGAGTTAGGTAATCAAGGTGTTACAGCAGGGAAAATTCCTGTCGTTGCCTTCTCAGTCGGTGAAGAAGAGTTGTCTGGTATTGATACCAAGCCATTGGTGGGTCATTTAGCGGCATGGAACTACTTCATGAGCGAAAAAAGCCCAGCTAACGCCGCTTTTATCAAAAAATGGCAGGCTTTTACCAAGAATCCTAAGCGTGTTACCAATGATCCGATGGAAGCACATGTGATTGGTTTCAATATGTGGGTTCAAGCCGTTGAGAAAGCCAAATCGACTGATACCGACAAAGTGTCTGCCGCCATCATTGGTATTAAAACACCAAACTTAACAGGTGGCATATCCGAGATGTTGCCTAACCATCACATTACTAAACCAGTGTTAATTGGTGAAATTCAAGGTAACGGCCAAATCTCTACTGTTTGGAAAACCAAAGGCTTAGTGGCAGGTGATGCATGGTCTGACTTCTTGCCAGACAGCAAAATCATCACCGCTGATTGGGTGAAATTGAAGTGCGGTAACTACAACACGGTCACTAAAAAGTGTTCTGGTCAGGTTTATTAATCAAACCCTCACTCTAACCCTCTCCCTCGGGGAGAGAGAACTTAGCCCCCTCTCTTCGAGAGAGTGGGTTGGGAGAGAGGGCTAACAGGATCTGCACCATCAATACATCATCCACGCACGGATTGCGGTGGATGATGCCACCTGCATCAAGGAGAAAAGTCTGTGAATGTCTTATTACGTGCGATGATGACTTTACTCTGTCTGTTAAGTTTACAAAGCACTCTTGTTTTTGCCGAAGAGGTGACAGCTACAGAACCCGTCATCACTGAATCTGCTACGGAAACATCCAGTACAGAAGTCGTAGCAGCACCAACACCTGTTGCCGATTTACCGTCTTTATTAAGTCAACTAGTACAAGCCGAAGATTTTGAACTTCGTGCAGCACTCATTCAACAATTAGCCAGTCGTACAGAACCGCAAGTGTTAGGAATTTTAAATGCACTGGTTGAAGGCCAATTAAACAGTAATTCAGCAAATCCTACAGAAGTATTAATTGTCGCTGCCGAAGGTGAAGACCCTGATGTGGTGGATGCGCTGACAGGCAAAAGCATCGGAAAATCCTCACAGTTTACGCTCGATACCATTCCTTTAAATAATGCTTTACGCGGTGAATTACGCGCCATTATTGCCCGTTTGCAATTATCGTCTGCCGATAAAAATTTACGTCTAGCGGCCGCTAAACAATTAATTAGTAATGAACCTGATATATCCATGTTGCCGATCATCAATGAGCAACTGAAAAAAGAAAGCGACAGTAAAGTCAAAGCAGCATTACAAACGGTCAGTAGTTTATTGCAATTACAAAGCGAAGATGTCGCCACACGTACGCAAGCGGTACATCAACTGAGCGAGTCGTTATATCCCGAAGTACGCGCTCGTTTACAAGAGATTGCCGATAACGATAGTGCTAACGAAGTCAAATATGCCGCTAAAGCTTCGTTAACGGCTTTAGAAAATAAATTAAAAGTGTATCAAGTGGCCGAAAATATCTTTTTTGGTTTGAGTTTAGGCTCGGTATTGTTGTTATCTGCTGTTGGTTTAGCCATTACCTTTGGTGTCATGGGTGTCATTAACATGGCACATGGCGAGTTAATGATGCTGGGTGCTTATACCACTTATGTTATTCAACAAATCTTTCCACAGCAATTGGGGATGAGTTTGTTGCTGTCGATTCCTGCTGCTTTTGTGATTGCAGGTTTAGTCGGTATTGCTATCGAACGCGGTGTCATTCGTCATTTATATGGTCGTCCTTTAGAAACCTTGTTAGCAACGTTTGGGATTAGTTTGATTTTACAACAAGCAGTACGGACGATTTTCTCCCCGTTAAATCGTGCGGTTGCCTCACCTGAATGGATGAGCGGTTCTTTAGAAATCAACCCCGTCTTATCATTCACCTATAACCGTTTATATATTTTGATATTTGCCTTAGTCGTGTTTGCGGTGCTGTTAATTGTCCTTAAACGTACCAGTTTAGGCTTGAAGTTACGTGCGGTAGCGCAAAACCGTTCAATGGCGCGAGCAGTAGGTGTTCGTGCTGACTGGATTGATGCCATGACCTTTGGTTTAGGCGCAGGGATTGCAGGCATTGCAGGCGTCGCGTTATCGCAATTAACCAATGTCGGGCCCAATCTTGGCCAAGCTTACATTATTGATTCCTTCTTAGTTGTGGTGTTTGGCGGTGTCGGTAATTTGTGGGGAACATTGGTGGGGGCGTTTGGTTTGGGTATTGCCAATAAGTTTCTTGAACCCTATGCAGGCGCGGTGTTAGCTAAAATTCTGGTGTTGGTGTTTATCATCCTCTTTATTCAAAAGCGTCCACGCGGTTTATTTCCGCAAAAAGGCCGTGCGGTGGAGTCTTAATCATGCTGATACAACGTTTATTAACGAGTGATAAAGGCGG
This sequence comes from Moraxellaceae bacterium AER2_44_116, assembly GCA_006546595.1. Classification (GTDB taxonomy): domain Bacteria; phylum Pseudomonadota; class Gammaproteobacteria; order Pseudomonadales; family Moraxellaceae; genus Agitococcus. The sequence continues at coordinate 167,910 of VIAD01000002.1, forward strand.
CATGGTGATGATGGCGCTGTTAGCTTTGTTAGCTGTTGTCGTGCCAACATTGAATTTGGTCGTGCCTGTTGAGTCGGCGTGGCATTTATCCAGTTATACCGTCACTTTATTGGGCAAGTTTTTGTGTTATGCCTTATTGGCCTTGTCTTTAGATTTGATTTGGGGCTATTGCGGCATTTTATCACTCGGACACGGCGCATTTTTTACCCTAGGTGGTTATTGCATGGGGATGTATCTCATGCGTCAAATTGGTACACGCGGGACGTATGGCAATGCCGAGTTACCTGATTTTATGGTGTTTTTAAATTGGCAAGAGTTGCCTTGGTATTGGTACGGCTTTAGTAGTTTTCCTTTTGCTATGTTAATGGTTGTCGTTGTGCCTGCGTTATTAGCCTTTGTCTTTGGTTGGTTGGCGTTTCGCTCAAGGGTGACAGGAGTGTATCTTTCGATCATTACCCAAGCCTTAACCTTTGCTTTGTTATTAGCGTTTTTTAGAAACGAAATGGGCTTTGGTGGTAACAACGGCCTCACCGATTTTAAAGAAATTTTAGGCTTTCCTTTAGCGCATGATGGCGTGCGTATAGTGCTGTTTTTAACCTCTATTTTTGCTTTGGCGAGTGCTTATATCGCCTGTCGTTTTATCGTCACCTCACGTTTTGGTCGCGTGATTACTGCCATTCGGGATGCCGAAAGTCGCACGCGTTTTTGTGGATATGCTGTTGAATCTTACAAATTATGGTTGTTTGTGTTTTCGGCGATGTTGGCAGGCATTGCAGGCGCGTTGTTTGTGCCGCAAGTGGGCATTATTAACCCCAGTGAGTTTTCACCGTTAAACTCGATTGAACAAGTGGTGTGGGTGGCGGTCGGTGGTCGGGGTACGTTATATGGTGCAGTAACGGGCGCATTTGCTGTCAATTACAGCAAAACTTGGCTGACCTCAGTGTATCCCGAAGCTTGGCTATTTGCGCTTGGTGCGTTATTTGTCTTGGTGACTTTATTCTTACCCCAAGGTTTGGTTGACCTAGCTAAAAAACTGATGGCTAAAGTTAAAAAGCCGAAAACAGACGCTGAAACCTTAGCCAAAGGAGTCAAAGTATGAGCTTTTTTTCCAACCCTAAAGTCATCACCCGCCGCAAAACGGTGAATATGGCTACAGACTTAGCCAGTCCCTTAGTCTTGGATACCACCCACGGTTCGGTATTATATTTAGAAGATGTCTCGGTCAGTTTTGACGGGTTTAAAGCCCTAAATAACTTGTCTTTAGACATTAGCGAAGGTGAACTACGCTGCATCATTGGGCCAAACGGTGCAGGCAAAACGACGATGATGGATGTGATTACAGGCAAAACGCGTCCCGATAGCGGCACAGTGTTTTTTGGCCAACACATTGATTTATTGGAATTAAACGAACAACAAATTGCTAACGCAGGTATAGGCCGAAAATTTCAAAAGCCCACCGTCTTTGAAGCATTAACAGTATTTGAAAACTTAGAACTGGCGATGTCGTCGAATAAAGGCGTGTGGGCGAGTTTGTTTTATAAATTATCAGGCGAGCAACAAGACCAAATTGATGAAGTGTTAGCGTTAATTCGTTTAGGCGACTTACGTCATCAATTAGCAGGCATTTTGTCGCACGGGCAAAAACAATGGCTAGAAATCGGTATGTTGCTGATGCAAAACCCACGCGTGTTATTGGTCGATGAACCCGTTGCAGGCATGACTAGCGAAGAAACCGAACGCACGGCGGAGTTATTGGTGTCCTTAGCAGGCGCGCATTCGGTGATTGTCGTTGAGCATGACATGGCATTTGTCCGCTCGATAGCCAAAAAAGTCACTGTCTTGCATCAAGGCTCAGTATTGGCCGAAGGCACAATGGACGAAATACAGGCCAACCCTAAAGTCATTGAAGTGTATTTAGGCGAGTAGGGGCGAATTTATTCGCCAACTGACTATGACTTAGGCGAATCAATTCACCCCTACAGCGTTTTAGATAAAGGTAAACAACCATGTTGCGTGTCGAAAAACTCAACCAATTTTATGGCCAAAGTCATATCTTGTGGGACTTAGAATTCAACATTAAAGAAGGTTCATGCGCCTGTTTAATGGGACGTAATGGTGTCGGTAAAACCACCTTTTTAAAATGTTTAATGGGTTTATTACCGAGCAAAACTGGTGATATTTTTTTCAACGGCCAATCGCTAACTGGCGTATCCACCGAGCAACGCGCGCGTCAAGGTTTAGGATATGTCCCCCAAGGCCGAGAGATTTTTCCGCTACTGACCGTCGAAGAAAACCTAAAAATTTCTTTAGGGGCACGTAAAGACAAAGCCAAACAAGTACCGAGCCATATTTACGAGTTATTTCCTGTATTAAAAGAAATGCGTCAACGGCGGGGTGGCGATTTATCGGGTGGTCAGCAACAACAACTCGCTATTGGTCGCGCCTTAGTATTAGAACCTAAGCTATTGATTTTAGATGAACCCACCGAAGGCATTCAGCCGAATATTGTGCGGGATATTGGTGGTGTGATTCGTAAGTTAAACAGTGAACACGGTATTACAGTGTTACTAGTTGAGCAAAAACTACCTTTTGCCCGTGCTTATGCCACCGATTTTCATATTTTGAATAAAGGTCGTTTGGTAGCGGAAGGCGAGATTAGCGAGTTGAGTGATGAGATTGTCAAAGAGTATTTGAGTGTGTGACGTAGGGGCAAATAATCATTTGCCCTATGGGTTCAAACAACAAGGGCGAATGATTATTCGCTCCTAAGGGTGGATTGCCGCTTTAACTTTAACCGCCATCAACGTCTCCTGCGTCACAGGAATATCCAACAACTTTACCGCTTGCTCCGCAAAAGGCAGTGCTTCGCGAGCACGCCCTTGATGCAGCAACAAATCCGCCAAATTATTCCAACCTGACACTTCATCAGGAAAGCGACGTATTAACTCTCTCAAAGCAATTTCACCTTTGGTGACATCACCCAAAGTCACCGAGCTATTGGCTAATCCCAACCAAGCTATTTTTTCATTTGGCCAATACTGACTAGCATGTTCATAACCGACTTGTGCGCCACGAATTGAACCCTGTTTTTCTAAAATACTCAGCTGTTGTAAGGTTTTATCTGCATCTAACCAAGAGGGTAATTTTTCAGGGTCAATAATCAAACTTGCCCAATAGTTGCCACGCGCCCACGTATATTCAAAGGTGGAAAAAGACAACACCAAACGTTTATCAACGCCTGAACGTAAGATTAATTGTTGCCGCGCATAATCAACCCCAACCACCACTGCAAAATGCCAAACGGGATACAGCTTTAAGCCATTATTCTGTAACACTAAAACGGGATAGCCATTGTCTAAAGCAGTAAAAATGGCATTTAAATTAGGGGGAAGTCGATAGGCTAAACGACCATGTTGTCGAGCACTGGCGACCAGCTCAAGGCTAAAACTGCCTTTACGTTGTGGGACATATACTTCGGCTACGAGCTGTTCAGGCAATATATTAACGCCTGTCTGTTGCAACATCGTTGCTAAGGCTGCAGGGCCACATTGATGGAGATCTTGCGCAAAAAATGGCACAGTTTGTAGTTCAACCGTCTGACGTTGTTTTAGCATGGCTTGTTGTTGATGTAATGCGCGTGTTTGTGGCGCAGTACAAGCAACCATGAGCACAGACATCAATAGGCAAAGCAGGTGACGAATAGACATAGAATTATTTTATCAAGCAAAACAAGGGAGGAGTGGTGTGTCCCTCCCTGAGTTTGTTAACGATGATGGGTAAAGGGAAACACACTCGTTAAGCCTAAAAGGTCGGTGACCAATAACACGAGAAAAATAAAGACTAAAGTCCCCAAAATGTCACCACCCGCTGGCAGTGTTTGCATTTTGCCGTACAGTTGTTGCACTTCATCATCAGAAAGTGCAGCAATACGCGCAGCGGCTTGGTTATGGTCTACACCAAGACTGACCAACTGTACTTGTACGTCATTGCGGGCTAAAAATGTTGTTAACTCAGTGCGTTGACGAGATAAATCCATCACCGTCGCTTGGGCAATCACTGCATCCGTAGGGATAACGGCGGCAGAGGCTTGCATGGGAACACTGAGGCTGGTGCAACTGACAATCAGCATGGCTGCTGTGCCTTTCATCCATTTGGATTTCATGGTGATGTTTCCTTATTAGTTATAAATACAACAATCAGCAGCGTCTGTTCGTTGACTGCTTTAGGTAACTAAAAAATATCATCATCATCATCCGCGATCTGTTCGTTACAGAACATTGCCATGATTTCTTATTGATACGCCCTCGCTGATTAGCAATTATTCAAAATTTCCCTAACTGTAGCTGGAGCACACGTTTTATAATAGGCGGTTAAATTAAGACTTATGCAACAGCGCATCGGTCGGATGTTTTTTTCTTGGACGATTGAAGTCCTGTTTTATTCGTGGTGTGGTGTTATGCGTTATCCTAAAGTTTATGATGTGATTGTGATTGGTGGCGGTCATGCGGGAACAGAAGCGGCTTTAGCTTCGGCACGAATGGGCTGCCAAACGCTATTGTTAACGCACAATATCGAAACTTTAGGGCAAATGAGCTGTAACCCTGCCATTGGTGGTATTGGTAAAAGTCATTTAGTCAAAGAAATTGACGCGATGGGCGGGGCAATGGCCTTAGCCACTGACAAAGGTGGTATTCAATTTCGTGTCTTAAATGGCAGCAAAGGCCCTGCGGTACGTGCCACGCGCGCTCAAGCCGACCGTGTGCTCTACAAAGCGGCGATTCGTAGTATCCTCGAAAACCAAGCCAATTTAGACATTTTCCAACAAGCCGCAGACGATTTAATTGTTGAAGGCGATACCGTGAAAGGTGTGATCACGCAAACAGGTATTCATTTTAGTGCCAAATGTGTGGTGTTAACGACAGGCACATTTTTAGGCGGCACGATTCATATTGGTTTAGAAAATTATCGTGGTGGTCGTGCGGGTGATCCGCCGTCAATTGCGTTGGCTAATCGTTTACGCGAATTACCGTTGCGCGTTGGCCGTTTAAAAACAGGTACGCCACCGCGTATTGATGCTAAATCGGTCGATTTTAGTCAATTGATTGAACAAGCAGGCGATACACCCACGCCAGTGATGTCGTTTATGGGCAACCAAGCGATGCATCCGCAACAAATCAGTTGTTGGATTACTCATACTAACGAAAAAACCCACGATATTATTCGCAGTGGTTTAGACCGTTCACCGATGTATACAGGTGTCATTGAAGGCGTAGGCCCGCGTTATTGCCCGTCGATTGAAGATAAAATTCATCGTTTTGCCGATAAAAATTCCCACCAAATTTTTATTGAGCCTGAAGGCTTAACCACTCATGAGTTATATCCCAACGGTATTTCCACCAGCTTGCCGTTTGATATTCAAATTCAATTAGTCCGCTCGATGAAAGGGCTAGAAAATGCTCATATCGTTAGACCAGGTTATGCCATTGAGTACGATTATTTTAATCCGCAAGATTTACAACACACCCTCGAAACCAAAGTCATCCATAACTTGTATTTTGCTGGCCAAATTAACGGCACGACAGGTTATGAAGAAGCAGGCGCACAAGGATTATTGGCAGGGATTAACGCAGGTTTACGCGCTCAAGATAAAGAGCCGTGGTATCCCTTGCGTGACCAAGCCTATTTAGGCGTGTTGGTTGATGATTTAATTACCCATGGCACCAAAGAACCGTATCGGATGTTTACTTCGCGTGCTGAATACCGTTTGTTATTGCGTGAAGACAATGCCGATGCCCGTTTGACCGAAGTAGGCCGCCGTTTAGGTTTGGTTGATGATGCCCGTTGGCAAGCCTATTGTGAAAAACAAGAAGCCATCGTCCAAGAAACACAACGCATGAAACAAATGTTTGTTTTCCCTAATTCGGAGTTGGCAGCACGTTTTACCACCGCGACAGGCCAAGAATTAGCGCGTGAAAATAGCTTGTTAGATTTATTGCGTCGTCCGCAAGTGAGTTATAGCCAATTGGCTTCGTTAACGGATACCGTGGTTGCGCCTGAAGTGGGCGAGCAGATTGAAATTAATGCGAAATACTCGGGTTATATTGACCGTCAACACGACGAAGTGGCGCGTTTGCGTAAGTCTGAAGAAATGATCTTGCCCGATGATTTTGATTATGATCGCGTGCAAAGTTTATCCAATGAAGTACGTTTGAAACTGAAAACCATTAAACCCGCAACCTTAGCGCAAGCAGGACGGATTTCAGGTGTGACTCCTGCTGCCGTGTCGTTGTTGCTGATTTATTTGAAAAAACATGGCATGGCTAATATGAAATTGGCGGGTTGATCGCGTTTACTTTTGTGCGTTATGTGTGTTTTTCTCGGCAAGGATGCCTTCCATTATCTGCATTTAGCGACTGATATTATCTTTCTATGAATTCTCTACATGATTTATTAACCCAAGGCATTGCTCAACTCGGCCTTACCATCCCCGATGCCGCTATTGAGCAACTCGAATACTATGTTGCTGCCTTGCAAAAGTGGAATGCCGCTTATAATCTCACCGCCATTCGTGAGCCGCGTGAGATTGTCATCAAACATTTGTTAGACTCACTCACCGTGTTGCCACATTTACGCGCTAATACTTTGTTAGATGTGGGTACAGGCGCAGGTTTACCGGGTTTGGTACTAGCGATTGTTAAACCTGATTTACACGTGGATTTACTCGACAGTAATAGCAAAAAAACCCGATTCTTACGGCAAATGGTCGCTGAGTTGGGGCTAAAAAACGTCAAAGTGCATCATGCGCGGGTAGAGCAAGCAGATTTGCCGCCGCAAATGCAGGTGATTAGTCGCGCATTTTCGAGTTTGAGTGATTTTAATCTGGGCTGTCGCCATTTTTTAGCCAACGAAGGCGTGTTGTTGGCGATGAAAGGACAGTTTCCGCAAGCAGAAATAGACGCATTACCTACGGACATACGCGTATTGGAAAGTATTCCGTTGACCGTCCCTTTTTTGGATGAGGCACGACATTTGCTAGTGCTAGGTAACGCTTAACTCAGGACTTACGCATTTCACCGAAATTAGCGCGTTTTGTGAACTAAAAATCGTTGGAAACGATTCTTTAGTGAGCAAATAAGCGATAACCGCGTCAGTCCTAAACTTAGAGTAGGAATGTGAACATGACCCAAATTCTCGCCATCGCCAACCAAAAAGGCGGTGTCGGTAAAACGACAACTACCGTCAATTTAGCTGCCTCGTTAGCAGCGGTAAAACGTCGCGTCTTGTTAATCGACCTAGACCCCCAAGGCAATGCCACCATGGGTTCAGGTGTGGATAAAAATGCCTTACCGTATTCCGTTTATGACGTGTTATTAGGTGATACCCCGATAAAAGTCGCCATACAAAAAACACCGAAAGCAGGTTATGACGTACTCGGCGCGAATCGAGAATTAAGTGGTGCAGAAATTAGCCTATTTGATTTAGAACGACGTGAATTAAGATTGAAAGAAGCGATTGAAGAAATTAGAAAGAGTTATGATTTTATTTTGATTGATTGCGCGCCGTCATTAAGCATGTTGACTTTAAACGCGTTGGTGGCCGCTGATGGTGTCATCATCCCCATGCAATGCGAATACTACGCCTTAGAAGGCTTGGCGGATTTGACCAATACTATCGAACGCATGACTGCCAAGCTCAATCCACAACTGCAAATTCGCGGCATTTTGCGCACCATGTACGACCCCCGTATGACCTTGGCTACCGATGTTTCCGCTGAGTTAATTAAACATTTTGGCGATAAAGTCTTTAGCACCGTCATTCCGCGTAATATCCGTTTGGCGGAAGCGCCCGCACATGGCGTACCTGTCATGTATTACGATAAAGGCTCGCGTGGTGCGTTTGCGTATTTGAGTTTAGCGGCTGAACTGATTAAAAAAGATAAAAAGAGAAAAACCGTATGAGTACCAAAAAACGTGGATTAGGAACAGGTCGCGGTTTAGATGCTTTATTAGGTGCAGTGCGCCAAGTGCGTGATGATGTTGCGGCGGTGGAGTCTCATACCATTCCGCCAACCATGCTCAATAGTTTGCAGCAATTACCGTTAGAGCAATTACAACGTGGCCGTTATCAACCCCGTCGTGATATGAATCCAACGGCGTTGCAAGAATTAGCGGACTCGATTAAAGCCCAAGGGATTATGCAGCCGATTATCGTGCGCTTACTGGCTGATGATCGTTATGAGATTGTTGCAGGTGAGCGACGTTGGCGCGCAGCACAAATGGCGGGTTTAGAGACGATTCCTGCCATTATTCGTGAGATTAACGACGATACAGCCATTGCGATGGCGTTAATTGAAAACATCCAACGGGAAGACCTTAACCCGATGGAACAAGCCACCGCGATGCACCGTTTTATTGAAGAGTTTGCCCTGACGCATCAACAAATTGCCGAAGCGGTGGGCAAAGCGCGCGCGACAGTGACTAATTTATTGCGTTTAATGTCCTTACCGCGTGAAGTCAAAACCTTGTTAGAACATGGCGACTTAGAAATGGGTCATGCTCGTGCGTTGTTATCGCTACCTGAGCAACAGCAAATTGACAGTGCGCGTTTAGTGGTGGCTAAAGGCTTATCGGTGAGACAAACCGAAGCCTTAGTGCGTAGCTTGTTAGCAGCAAACGAAAAACCTGCCGATGACAAAACAATTGACCCCAATGTTGCGCAATTGCAACAGAGTTTGGCCGATAAACTGGGGGCGGCAGTACAGATTGACTACAACAAAAAGGGTCAAGGTCGCTTAGTGATTCGTTACAATTCCTTTGAAGAATTAGACGGCATCTTGGCGCATATTCAGTAAGTTAGAGCCACCATGTCGAGATCAAGGGCAGTGCGTTAAGCTGCCCTTTTTAGTTTCAGGATGCCTATGTTTCAATCATATGCTCAGCAAAGTTTAGACTTCAAGCAGATACAGCACTATGCTCAACAGTATCACGATGTTGATATGTGGCAGTTGTTAGGGCAAGACGAAAACTATTTTCCGTTTTTGATTGGCAGTAATGAACGTGACTTTTGTATTGTCTATTGGTCTAAACGACAGGGCATTATCACATATCACGATGACGATCCCGTCCGTTATTATGCCTTTGCCGATTGGCTAAATAACAACGCTCATCCTGTCTTTGCTACGCTTGTGGAGGCCGAGAACTATGCGGCTGACCGAGAGTGGCCGCGTTTGGATTAACTTATGTCGTATGTTGTTTTTATTCTTTGCCTACTCATGAGCGTTGTCACTTACGCCGAAAGTGAGTGGGAGTTGAGCAAAGAGGATACGCAACGCAATATCCAAGTGTATGTTCGCCCGCAAGAAACGCTGCCTTATCATGAGTTTTATGCTCAAACCATTGTCCCCCAACCTATAGAAACGGTGATTGCAGTCTTAGCCGATATTGGCGCATGGCCACAGTGGTTAGCGCGTATCAAAAAAGTTCAGATTCTCAAAAAACAAGAAAACCAAAGTTGGGTCTATGTGATTTATAAATTGCCGTATCCTTTTGTTGAGCGTGATACGGTGTTATATGCCCGTTTAACTAAACATCCTAAAACATCGATTGTCACGATTCAAAGTAACGCAGTGCCCAACTATCCATTGCCGTCCGATATTGTCATTAAACGTGTGCGTCTAAATAATTTAAGCAGTACATGGCGATTAACACCCTTGCCAACAGGCGGCACCAAAATAGAGTTAACAGGCCGAGGCGAACCCGGTGGTTTTATGCCGTCACTGATTTTTAATTATAATTTGGCTGATGAGGCGCAACAGACGGTACGTTTATTACGGCAAATGTTAATACGACCACAATATGCGCCCAAGTCAACCGAGAAAGCACGCAACACTCATAAAAAATAGCAGAGAAATCAACATGCAAGGTTTACTACTGAGTCGTCATGCCGCCAAAGTATATGGTTTAGTCGCGATGATGTTGGTACTTTGGTTCGGTGGTTTTTTTGATAAACAAGCAAAATTGGTGCGCACTTATGCGACTCAAGGGGTGATAGAAACGGTGTATGAGCGTGCTTATTTGATTCGTTTACAGGATGGTCGCAAAGCACGGATTCAACGTGACGTAGAATTGACCAAAGGTACGGCGGTCGATTTGAAAATTAGCGTATATGCCGATCAAAGTGAAAAAGCAGTGTTGGTGGGAAAGGTGAAAAAAACGGAAAAGCCATAGTTTTGATCTTCTTTCTTAATGTAAAGGTGTGCTATGCAGGCAAGAAGTATTATGAATATTCTGTATGGAATATTAAAGGAGTCTGATTTATTACAGCCATCAGATGTGAGTTTGAGAAAAATTAAAGGTCAAGATGCTCAAACAATAGGTACGTCTAACGCATTCGTAATTGAGAAAAAAGTTGGTCAGACAACTTATTGCATTGTATTTTATTTGATTAAAAAATACCCAATAAGAGCATTGATTGGGTGGTACGTTGAGGCAATCCCGTTCTTTGATGCTTTAATTAGGATTCCGAAAGACTATGAAGATATTTCTGTGATGGCAGAAGTAATGCAGCCTGCAAATAGGCTTTTTCAACTGGGTGCGTTAGATGTGGAATGGGATATTTATGCTTCGGAATATTGGTTTCCTAAGCGTGAGTCGTATTCTTGTTATTATAATAGAATAAACGAGACGCTAGGTGATGATTATATAAATGGCATGTCTGACCGTAACTTTCGATACGAAGAGAAAGTTGAGCTAATAGTACTTTCTATTATTGCGTTTATTGATTCTTTTGTTTGCCCATTTATGACGAAGATAATTGAACTGAAGGGTGATGTTGTGCTATAGTTGAAAATTCATGTAAATAAAACCCGTGTTTTCACACGGGCTACAAAAACGACAACGCTTAACTCTTCCGCAAAATCTGCCAAACAACCACACCCGTCAAACCCAAAAACATCGCCAACGTCCATTCAGGCAAACTCAAACCTAACATCATCCAATCGACTTTGGCGCATTCACCTGAGCCACGTAAGACTTTTTGCACCACTTCTTGAAACGGAAAAGTATCCATCCAATAATCTAAACCCGGCCCACAAGAAGGCACTTCATCCGCAGGTAAATGCTGTAGCCACACATGACGACCTGCGACACCTACACCTGCCAATGCGGCCAATAAGGTTAGCCCTGCATATAAACGCCGACCCAAAGCCGCAGGATTATGTAACGCTGCTATTAACGCGCTAATACCAACGCCCATCAACGCCACACGCTGAAAAATACACAACGGACACGGTTCTAAATGGTCATGGTGTTGTAAAAACAACGCCACGCCCATGCCTGCTAACATAAACAAAAATAAGCCCAAATTGGTCAGGCGAGGAGAAGGTAGCGTCATCGGTCTTACTCAATAAAGTAGTTTGTCTAACCCTAAGAAAAATTGACGTAACAAACAACAGTAAATTGGTTACGCAATATACGCTGCTAAAAAGTCATCAAAGCTTAACGTGTCGCTGTCTTCAATGGCTTTTTGTGCGGCATGAGACGTTTGTGCTTCTTGGTTAAAAAATGCCTGACGCTCTGCCGATAACGGACGACTCAAGAAATAATCCCGATGCTGTTCGGCAATACTATGACCAAAAGCAAAGAAGTTATTCTGATGCTTTTCCATTTCAACCAATACTTGAGCGGCATAGGTTTGCTCAGGATGTTCAATTTTAGCGATCTGCGCGGCAATAGAGGCACTGTAACGCGTGGTGTCATGTGCGCTATCTAACACTAACGCCACTTGTTGCATTTCGGCCATTAAGCGTAGGGCGGAGGCTTTAAAATCGGTAGCAGATGCGTTGATATCAATATGCAAATCAGGCTTGCGACCTTGCTCGACCATTTGTTCTTGGCGTATCGCTAATTCGGCATATTCATCGGCTTCAAAGTGAGGGCTATCACTTAACAGACTATGTAATGCAAAAACCTCCAAAAAGTGTGCGGTGGGGCTGTCGATGCCTGTTGGCGTGAACGGGTTTAAATCGACACAACGCATTTCAATATATTCAATGCCGCGAGATTTTAGGGCTTGAGTTGGTTTTTCACCGCGTTGAATGGTTTGTTTGGGACGAATCAAACCGTAATATTCATTTTCAATTTGCAAGACATTGGTATTCATTTGTTGATAAACACCGTCTTTTTTCACCCCTAATTCAGCAAAAGGAGGATACGGTGTATGAATAGCGTGGCTTAAATCACTAATATAATCAGGGAGATGATTATAAGAAACCTGTAAATCACGCTGAACGGTATTTTGATAACCTAAACGGCTCATCCGTAACGACGTGGCATACGGTTGATATAACGTGCCTGTTCCTAAACTCGCTAAATTATGGTCGCGACCCAATAAAAAGCAGGCGCAAACGGCAGGGCTAGCACCCAATAAATACAACAATAAATAGCTATGACGCTGAAAATTACGAATCAAACCAAAGTATTGTTCGTTAATAAAATCTTGTAATTCGCCCGATGTTTGGCTGGCACTTTGCCACGCTTGCCAAAACTCAGGTGGAAAGGACAGATTATAATGAATGCCAGCAATCGTCTGCATTTTACGGCCATAACGAATGCCCAAACCATGACGATACAAGGTTTTGAGTTTGCCAATATTCGACTCACCGTAATACGCGAGCGGAATGCTTTCATCTTCTAAACCAATCATACAAGGCATGGAATTTAACCATAACCGCTCATCGCCGAGATGTTGATAGGTATAGCTGTGCAAGTCTTCTAAAAAAGTCAGTGTTTCGTCGATGCTTTTAGTGGCGGGGGTAATCAGTTCAATTAACGCTTCTGAATAGTCAGTCGTGATATACGGATGAGTGAGTGCTGCACCCAAGCCATCGGGATGGCGACTTTGGGTTAAATGGCCAGTCGGTGTCATGCGGAGAGACTCTTTTTCTAAACCGCGACGCATATTTTTTAACACCGATGCTTGCGGACTTAACCAAGCCAGTTGTTGGGTGAGTTGGGCATTCATAGGCAATCCTCAAGACAAAAATATATCGTCAGTCACTGATTATAGAACGTAAAACTGAGCAATTTACTCGGGTTTTATGACATTCCAAACTTAATGGGGATGGTTTAGGTAATTTGCAAATATATTCGAGTTTAGTGAACGCACTATGAATCGCTTTGTCCTAAAAACACATTGCCACCAAGCAAGTGCTTGCTTTAATCTCCTCGCACCATTTTAAAGGATAAACTCAGGTTTATCCGACTATGCTTACCTAAAGCCTAATATCGAGAAGTACGCGATGACCACTTATCACAAGCCCGAACTCTATCAACCTGCCAACAAAGTGCGTTTTGTTACTGCCGCGAGTTTGTTTGATGGCCACGATGCCGCCATTAACATTATGCGTCGGATGTTGCAGGCAACGGGCTGTGAGGTGATTCATTTAGGCCATAACCGTTCGGTCGATGAAATTGTTACTTGTGCGCTCCAAGAAGACGCACACGGCATTGCCATTAGCTCCTATCAAGGTGGTCATAACGAATTTTTTGCTTATATGATTGACCTGCTCAACGAGCGCGGTTTGGGTCATGTCAAAGTGTTTGGCGGTGGCGGTGGCGTGATTGTGCCAAGCGAAATTAAAGCCCTACAAGCCTATGGTGTGGCACGAATTTTCTCGCCAGAAGATGGCGCAAAAATTGGCTTACAAGGCATGATTAACCAATGTGCCGAAGGCGCAGACCAAGATTTAGCCCATCAATATCCTGCTGATTTTAGTGATTTAGCGTCGGATGACATCATTGTCCGTCATCGTACTTTAGCGCGGATTATTTCAGCCTTAGAAGCAGGCGTATTGCCTTATAAAGAAGAATTATTAACCGCTTCCATCCCAAAAACAACGCCCGTCATTGGCATTACAGGCACAGGTGGTGCAGGGAAATCGAGTTTGACCGATGAAGTCTTACGTCGTTTCCGTTTAGATTTTAATGATCAAGTCAATATCGCGATTATTTCGATTGACCCATCACGCCGTAAATCAGGTGGCGCATTATTGGGCGATAGAATCCGTATGAACGCCATTCATCATCCCAATATTTATATGCGTTCGTTGGCGACACGCAGTACAGGCGGTGAGATTTCTCAAGCCTTACCCGATGTTATTGCCGCTTGTAAAGTGGCAGGTTTTGATTTAATCATCGTCGAAACCTCAGGTATAGGGCAGGGTGATGCTGCGATTGTGCCGTTTGTCGATTTATCCTTATATGTGATGACTCCCGAATTTGGCGCAGCTTCACAACTGGAAAAAATTGACATGCTCGATTTTGCAGATATTGTCGCCATTAACAAATTCGACCGCAAAGGCGCAAAAGATGCGCAACGTGATGTCTGTAAACAAGTGCAACGTAACCGCGAAGCCTTTATGCAAATGCCTGACACCATGCCCGTCTTTGGCACGATTGCCGCCCGTTTTAATGATGATGGTGTTACCGCACTCTATCAACAATTAAAAACCGACTTAATCGCTAAAGGTTGGCAAGCACCGAGCGCAAGTCAATTACCTATAGTAACAGTGCGCGCTTCGAGCCAGCAACATACCATTGTCCCCGCTCAACGCGTACGTTACTTGGCTGAGATTGCCGATGGTGTGCGTGGTTATCATGCGTGGGTTGAAGCACAAGCGCAATTAGCGCGGCAACGTCAGCAATTGCAAGCGGTGCAGCAGATGTTGGCGCAGGATTCTGTAGCTAAAATTAGCCAGTTGATGACGGAAAAAGACGCGCAATTAACCCTAGAATCCAAACAATTATTAAGTCGTTGGCCTGAGTTAAAACAACGTTACGCGCAAGACGAATTAGTGGTCAAAATTCGTGATAAAGAACTACGTACGCAATTAACCTACACCAGTTTATCAGGCTCGAAAATCCCAAAAGTGTCATTACCACGTTTCCACGATGACGGCGATATTTTAGCGTGGCAACTCCGCGAAAACATTGCAGGTGAGTTTCCCTTTACCGCAGGCGTCTTCCCGTTTAAACGTGAAGGCGAAGACCCTACGCGGATGTTTGCAGGCGAGGGTGATGCTTTTAGAACCAACGCCCGTTTTAAGCGTGTCTCTGAAGGTATGCCTGCCAAACGTCTATCAACAGCTTTCGACTCCGTGACTTTATACGGTAATGACCCACATGAACGCCCCGATATTTATGGCAAAGTCGGTAATTCTGGCGTGTCGATTGCGACCTTAGAAGACATGAAGGTCTTGTATAGCGGCTTTGATTTAACCAACCCAATGACGTCGGTATCCATGACCATCAATGGCCCTGCACCGACAATTTTGGCGATGTTTTTAAATACCGCAATCCAACAAAATGTGGATAAGTATGTGGATAAAAATAAAAAACAGCCTTCAGAGAGCGAATTGGCGCAAATAACCACATGGACTCTAGAGAACGTACGTGGCACGGTGCAAGCGGATATTCTTAAAGAAGACCAAGGCCAAAATACCTGCATTTTCTCCACCGAGTTTAGCTTAAAAGTGATGGGCGATATTCAACAATATTTTGTCGAAAATCGGGTGCGGAACTTTTATTCAGTATCGATTTCGGGTTATCACATTGCCGAAGCAGGCGCGAACCCGATTTCGCAATTAGCCTTTACGCTAGCGAATGGCTTTACCTTTGTTGAAGCCTATTTAGCGCGCGGCATGAGTATTGACGATTTTGCGCCAAATTTATCATTCTTCTTTAGCAATGGTATGGATCCAGAATATACCGTGTTAGGCCGTGTAGCACGTCGTATTTGGGCAATTACCATGCGCCAAAAATACGGTGCAAACGAGCGTAGCCAAAAGCTGAAATATCATATTCAAACCAGTGGCCGTAGTCTTCATGCTCAAGAGATTGATTTTAATGATATTCGTACCACTTTACAGGCATTAATTGCTATTTACGATAACTGTAATAGCTTACACACCAATGCCTTTGACGAAGCGATTACTACCCCGACCGAAGACAGCGTACGTCGGGCAATGGCTATTCAGTTGATTATCAACCGTGAATGGGGCTTGGCAAAAAACGAAAATCCGAATCAAGGCAGTTTTATCATTGATGAATTAACGGACTTGGTCGAAGAAGCGGTATTAAAAGAGTTTGAAGCGATTAGTGAGCGTGGTGGCGTGTTGGGGGCAATGGAAACAGGTTATCAACGCGGTAAGATTCAGGAAGAGTCAATGTATTACGAGCACTTAAAACACAGTGGTGAGTATCCGATTATTGGTGTGAATACCTTCCGTAATCCTAAAGGTGAAATGGTGATGGAAACGCTCGAATTGGCGCGTTCGACCGATGAGGAAAAACAATCGCAATTGCAACGTTTACGTGGTTTCCAGCATCAACACGCTGACCATGCCGCGACTGCCTTGGCGCGTTTGCAAGAAGTGTGCATTAACAATGGCAATATTTTTGCCGAGTTGATGACGACGGTGCGTTATTGTTCGTTGGGTCAAATTACCGAGGCGTTGTTTTCGGTGGGTGGGCAGTATCGAAGGAATATGTGATTTTTATTATATTTAGCGGCTGTCAGTTGGGCTAGATGACATGATAAAATGAGTTAGGCTTTGTCCTGAAATTATTGGGGGTAGCAAGAAGCTGCCCCCTG
The DNA here is from genome assembly GCA_006546595.1 of Moraxellaceae bacterium AER2_44_116. Classification (GTDB taxonomy): domain Bacteria; phylum Pseudomonadota; class Gammaproteobacteria; order Pseudomonadales; family Moraxellaceae; genus Agitococcus. Next base: position 184,560 of record VIAD01000002.1, read on the forward strand.
TCATGTTTGCTTCTGTGGAAGGTTAAGAAATGATGTTATTGGGAAGTAATAAAAATACACAGCGTGGAGTTGTTCAACCGCAGATGATTTTTATAGGATTAGGGATAGTTATTCTATTCATCGTAGGCTTTAGTTATTCACAGTCCAAAGCACGAGATGAAAGAATACAGGCATTACAACAAAAAACTCAGGAAACCAATGCAGCGAATGCCACTAAGCAGGCAATGAATTCTAGCCATGCAGCTACCGTTAGTAATGTTGATACAAATCAGCCTGAAATGGCTGAAAAGCCGCCCCGTGTTGATTTAACCCAAATTCGGATGCAGGTTGAGCAACTGAGCAGTCTTTACAATAAGTTCGTAACCGTGTTATCGAATAGCAGTAACTCATCGGAGAGACTTAGTAACTTGCAAGGTATCCAATCTGAGTTGGCCAGTGTCAGTGTGGATAGCTGCTTGAGTGAAGCCAAATCAAATCTTGAACGTGGCATGCAAGCTAGAATTGATGGGGCATATGACAGTGACCACATTTCAACTGCCTATGACCAAATGAACCGCTGTCAAAATCAATAGCTCGTAGCAGTAAAATAAGGATTACGAACTAAGAGTATATTTAGATAGCTTGGTTCGTTGGGCGTGAGGGTGCATGATATGCAGCCTACAGACGACTCCAAGGATTTAAGATCACCACCCCTGCTGTCTGAAAATCCGCTACGTTTCGAGTTGCTATGGTCATACCATGCGTTATGGCTGTTGCAGCGATTAAGGCGTCACGTTCGGAGCGTGGATCATGGACGTGTAAACGCGCGCAGGTCAGCGCGACTTTGGCATCTATCGCAATAATTCTACCGTCAAATGTGGGTAAAACCTGCTGTTCAAACCAATGTCGCAATGTATGGCCTTGTTGTTGATCTCGGCGTTCAATTTGCAAAATGCCAATTTCTAATTCCATGACAGTAATGGCAGAAACGTAAAGTTGACTCACTATCAGTTGCTTAGACCACGCGATAAATTGTGCATCTGCTTTGCCGATATTCACTTTTCGTAGTTCGGAAACGACATTGGTATCAAGTAGCAACATTAGTCAAAATCCACAGCTTTGCTTTGTATGACGACTTTTGTAGGCTCAAAATCAACATCAACCGCGAGGCTTAATAAGTCGGTGATTTTGGGCTGCGTGTTGACCATCTGTTGGTATTCTTCATAGCTTAAAAGGACGTGTGTGGGTTTGCCTCGTTCGGTAATAATCACAGGGTTGGTATGGCTGGTTCTTTTGGCTTTGCCAATGTCGTGGTTAAACTCGCGGCTACTCATGGTTATCATGTTGTACCACCTTTGGTGTGAATGTAGTAACGTTGCTACATTATAAGTTTTGTTAGGAAGTGGCAACTAGGCTGTGCTTTAATGTTTTTTTTCTGAGTTGGTGACAACGGCGTGTTAATGCTCGTTAGGGCAAATTACCGAGGCGTTGTTTTCGGTGGGTGGGCAGTATCGAAGGAATATGTAAATAAAATAAGTGCCGCACAAAAATATATACAATATTGTATATATGCAATATTGTATATATACTTGGTTTGTTGATTTTTGGAGTGCGGCGATGAAATTAGGTGGGATAGCATACGGTGACAGTTTTTTTGGTCGACAAATTGAGCAAGCAAGCTTTTGGCGTTATATAGAGCAAGATAATATTTTGCTCAGTGGAGCGCGTCGTTTAGGCAAGTCATCGCTTATCAATCGTATTTGTGAGAACGCCACGCCGATGGGGTGGTTGGCGCGTATGGTAGATGTACAAGATTGTGATTCCGCAGAGATGTTTATTGCCCATCTGAATCAAGCCTTTCCTACGCAAGATATTAGCTCCCACCTCGCAAACTTAGGCGAACAAGCATCATTTTTATTGCAAAAACTCAAAAAAATAGAAGTCAAAGGTCCTGCAGGCGTTGGTCTTGCGCTTGAGTTGCAAGGCGCAGCAGTGCCAGCGTGGCAGGTTGCTGGGCAGCAATTACGGCAACGTTTAGAAAATACACCTGTTTTAATCTTCATTGATGAGTTTTCGGTGTTTTTGCAACGCCTCATTCATAAAAATAAAGCAGAGGCCGAAAGCCTAGTTGCTTGGTTGTGTGCATGGCGTAAGCAGCCCAATATGGCCAGTCGTTTTTTATTTACGGGTTCTATTTGTTTAACGGCCTTATTAGAAAAACATCAATTACATACTTATTTTAATGATTGTCATGACATGACTTTGGGCGCATTTAGCCCGAGTGATGCAGAAAATATGCTGATTGAGTTTGCACAGCGGCGCACTTGGGAGTTAAAGCCAATTACCGCAAAAGATGTAATGGCTAGAGTGGGGTGGTTATCACCCTATATGCTAAACAAGCTTTTGGATGAGGTGATGAATGCAGGAGAGGATCGATTAACAGAGTCTAGGCAAAGCTTACGAGTTATTACTAATGACGATGTTGAAGCTGGATATGACAGGCTATTAAGCAAACGTTCTATCTTTATCCATTGGCAACAACGCTTAGAGCGTGATTTGCTTGAGCCTACGTTGTCATTTGCTAAAGCCGTATTAACAGCATTGTCTAATAGTGCAGGCCAAGGTTTAACAATTACACAATTAAAAGCGCGTTTGGCTAAGCGTGAACCTGATTCTGATAAGCGAAGTGTGCTTTTACAAAGTGTATTAATTATCTTGGCGGATGAAGGCTACATCACTACACCCAATGCAAATAAGCAAGTTCAATTTTTGTCATTCCCTTTGCAAGATTGGTGGAGACGTAATCATGTCTGAAATATTGGCAAATTCTGCCCCTATTTTTCATTTGGGTGCTGCGGCTAAATATAATCCCCAATTGTGGAGTGCTGATGAGTTACGCGCCATTTTTGTTGCGCGGCAGCGAGAATTAAAAAATATTATTGATGCAATCCGTCAGACGCGTGCAAATGAAGTGCCGCAGCATTTACTGATTACAGGTCAGCGAGGCATGGGTAAATCTACCTTGTTGCATCGTGTCGCATTAGAAATAGAAGATACGGCGTTAAAACAATTATGGTTGCCATTGCGCCTTCCAGAAGAACAATACACGGTTAGTACGTTGGCGGAATTTTGGGCTAATGTTTTAGATGCGCTGGCGGATGCTTTAGAGCGTCGGCAACAAGCGACGCAAGAAATAGATTCAGCAGCCAATCAAATTGCTTTGTTGCCTGTAGAACAAAGAGAAGAAGCGATAACTTCATTGTTAGAGAGCTGGTGTCAAACCCATCAGCAGCGATTAGTGTTGTTGATTGATAATACGGATATGTTATTTCGCAATTTGGTCTCTGCGGTGAGTGCTAAAAAAACAGGAGATGCTTTGCCTTTATGGTCGTTACGCAAAACGCTACAACATAAAAAACACCTATTTTGGTTGGGTGGCAGTTATTTAGCATTAGAAACCGAGACCATGTATCACGATGCTTTTTTAGATTTTTTTCATACCATTGAATTAAAACCATTGGCGTTAGAAGAAATGCGTGATGCTTTGTTAGCGTTGGCGGGAGCTTTTGGTGCAGGTAGAGGTTTGAAAGGCGATGAAGCAATTGCCGAGATGAATCGTACCTTAGTTAGCCGTCCAGAGCGTTTGCATATTTTAAGACAACTCACGGGTGGCAATCCAAGGACAACGGTGATGCTGTATGAGTTATTTGCCGCAGGTGGTGATGATAGTGTTAAGGCTGATTTAGAGCGGCTATTAGATTTAATGACACCTTTATACAAAGCACGTGTCGAGGCCTTAGCCGATCAGCCGCGTAAAATATTGGCGCATATTATGGAACATTGGTTTCCTATTGCTTTAAAGGATTTATCTCATGCTGCAGGTTTCCCTAATAATATTCTAAGCCCGCAATTAAAACGTTTGGAAGTAGAAGAGGGCTTGATAGAACGCACTAATTTACCCGAAACCCGTCGCAATGGTTATCAGGTCGCTGAACGCTTTTTTAATATTTGGTATTTGATGCGTTATGCACCACGGCGTTTGCGGATGCGTTTAACGTGGCTGGTTGAGTTTATGCGTATGTGGTACTCCAATGACGAGTTGGATGGCTTGGCAAAACAACGTTCACACGCCTTAAAAACAGGAAAGCTCAATTCTTTAGACGATTTAGAATATTCACGGGCGATGGCTCAGGCGTTATCGGATGACTCTTCAACACGGTATCAATTGGAGTGGTCTGTTTTTTGTGAGGCGCGACGGAAGCATGAAAATTTAGCGCAACTTTTTGATTTATCAGGAGAAGACAAGCCTTATTCCACCTCAGATGATTATTTACGTCGTTTGGAGGCTTTACCTGCATTATTGAGGCAGTGTCCACATGCCAAAACGGAGGAGGAGAAGCAATATGTTGTTAAACAAGTATTAGGCAGTGTTCTTTTTAGTCTATCTGGAAAGGAGAAGATGGCATCTATTAGCGCCAAATTAACACAAGCACAATATACGAGTTTGATGGATAAGTTTGATAGTGATGATCAATGGTGTATTAATAACTATGGTATCAGTTTAACACCTATTACAGATAAAGTTTTTTTAGGGGAATTTTTTCCTGATTGTCCCAATGCAAAATTAGCGTATCAGCAAATTAAAGCTTGTTTTACCGATCCTGTCTCTATAAGTGCGGCATGTGATATTTTGAGTGTTTATCATAAAGATCAGTGGTTAGTAAAAGCTTATAGATATGCTATCGAAAGAGGAGTAAGAGATATTGCGCTATTTAATAACTTAGGGAATTTACAACAAAGTTTAAAGCATTATGTAGAAGCCGAGGAAGCATATCGTCAAGCGATTGCGTTAGATACTAAAGAGGCTTATC